>NZ_CP193982.1:7807500-8506302 GCF_051861855.1 Bradyrhizobium sp. PMVTL-01
GCGCCAAGGCATCCACCGAACACCCTTAAGGCACTTGATTGCTCTCATTATCAATGTCCACACACTCGGCAGAATGTTGTCTACAGAATTGCCTTGCGGCACGCGCCCTCGATGAACGCCATCTGTAGCCGGACATTGACTAGAAAGACCAGCTTGCTTCGTAAGATCGTTCCGATAGCGAGGCGGTCAAGCTTCGCTAAAAGGATCATTTTACAACTCGCGGCCAACCTTGCGGCCGGACGCGAGCGCCGAAAATGATCCGGAGATAATGATGGCCCGCGCAGCAATTTGCCGCACGACCCAACTCGGATCGATCTCCTCTTTACGATGTCAGAAAACACGCAACTTACTGTCTATCCAGACTAGCAAGATGCGAAGTGATGTTTCGCGGACGACGGTGCATGACCTCGGTGATCAAACCATCTGGTGGAGCCAGACGGGATCGAACCGACGACCTCATGCTTGCAAAGCACGCGCTCTCCCAGCTGAGCTATGGCCCCGTAACCAGAAGACGAATGCTCACTCGATGTAAGTGGTGGGCCTGGGAAGACTTGAACTTCCGACCTCACGCTTATCAAGCGCGCGCTCTAACCAACTGAGCTACAAGCCCCTAACGCATATCCCGTTAAGGACCCTGGATCCTGTCGTTGCAGGCCAGCGCGTGTTCGTCCGCGAAGAAAGAGAAACGAAGACGGCGAAATCCCGCCAATGCAGCTCAACGATCTGGCGATCTGTTGGCCACTGATGTTTCTAAAACGATCCGATAGTGAGCCGAAGCTCGCTGAAGGATCATCCTTAGAAAGGAGGTGATCCAGCCGCAGGTTCCCCTACGGCTACCTTGTTACGACTTCACCCCAGTCGCTGACCCTACCGTGGCCGGCTGCCTCCCTTGCGGGTTAGCGCACCGTCTTCAGGTAAAACCAACTCCCATGGTGTGACGGGCGGTGTGTACAAGGCCCGGGAACGTATTCACCGTGGCGTGCTGATCCACGATTACTAGCGATTCCAACTTCATGGGCTCGAGTTGCAGAGCCCAATCCGAACTGAGACGGCTTTTTGAGATTTGCTAGGACTTGCGCCTTCGCATCCCATTGTCACCGCCATTGTAGCACGTGTGTAGCCCAGCCCGTAAGGGCCATGAGGACTTGACGTCATCCCCACCTTCCTCGCGGCTTATCACCGGCA
This sequence comes from Bradyrhizobium sp. PMVTL-01, assembly GCF_051861855.1. Classification (NCBI taxonomy): domain Bacteria; kingdom Pseudomonadati; phylum Pseudomonadota; class Alphaproteobacteria; order Hyphomicrobiales; family Nitrobacteraceae; genus Bradyrhizobium; species Bradyrhizobium sp. PMVTL-01. The sequence goes on from NZ_CP193982.1 coordinate 7,808,686, forward strand.
GTCTCCTTAGAGTGCTCAACTAAATGGTAGCAACTAAGGACGGGGGTTGCGCTCGTTGCGGGACTTAACCCAACATCTCACGACACGAGCTGACGACAGCCATGCAGCACCTGTGTTCCAGGCTCCGAAGAGAGGGTCACATCTCTGCGACCGGTCCTGGACATGTCAAGGGCTGGTAAGGTTCTGCGCGTTGCGTCGAATTAAACCACATGCTCCACCGCTTGTGCGGGCCCCCGTCAATTCCTTTGAGTTTTAATCTTGCGACCGTACTCCCCAGGCGGAATGCTTAAAGCGTTAGCTGCGCCACTAGTGAGTAAACCCACTAACGGCTGGCATTCATCGTTTACGGCGTGGACTACCAGGGTATCTAATCCTGTTTGCTCCCCACGCTTTCGTGCCTCAGCGTCAGTATCGGGCCAGTGAGCCGCCTTCGCCACTGGTGTTCTTGCGAATATCTACGAATTTCACCTCTACACTCGCAGTTCCACTCACCTCTCCCGAACTCAAGATCTTCAGTATCAAAGGCAGTTCTGGAGTTGAGCTCCAGGATTTCACCCCTGACTTAAAGACCCGCCTACGCACCCTTTACGCCCAGTGATTCCGAGCAACGCTAGCCCCCTTCGTATTACCGCGGCTGCTGGCACGAAGTTAGCCGGGGCTTATTCTTGCGGTACCGTCATTATCTTCCCGCACAAAAGAGCTTTACAACCCTAGGGCCTTCATCACTCACGCGGCATGGCTGGATCAGGGTTGCCCCCATTGTCCAATATTCCCCACTGCTGCCTCCCGTAGGAGTTTGGGCCGTGTCTCAGTCCCAATGTGGCTGATCATCCTCTCAGACCAGCTACTGATCGTCGCCTTGGTAGGCCATTACCCTACCAACTAGCTAATCAGACGCGGGCCGATCTTTCGGCGATAAATCTTTCCCCGTAAGGGCTTATCCGGTATTAGCACAAGTTTCCCTGTGTTGTTCCGAACCAAAAGGTACGTTCCCACGCGTTACTCACCCGTCTGCCGCTGACGTATTGCTACGCCCGCTCGACTTGCATGTGTTAAGCCTGCCGCCAGCGTTCGCTCTGAGCCAGGATCAAACTCTCAAGTTGGACTTGAACTTTGAACCGGCTGATCACAACGTTTGACGAGGTCCCACCATATTTTCATCAACCGAAGTCGACGAGCTGCCTGCGATTCACATCGCTGGCAACGATGGTGTTTCCTTTAAAACGTGTACCGCCGAAGTCTTTCGTCCGGTCTCGATCGGAAAAGCCGAAGCTTTCCAGAAGCGAGACCCGCAAGGACTCCGCCGTCCACGTTTCTCTTTCTTCATCTTCACTTGTCAAACAGCCCGGGACCGGAGAGGCCCCAACCTTCCTGAGAGGAAGGGTTCCGACACCCTTACCGACGATGAATGAACTCCAACCGACTGGTGTCGGCTGTTGTGTCACTCAACAAGGTGAGGAGCATCAGTGGCGCGTTCGCTCGCCTTGGTCAGTGACCCGGCGGCGCCGCGCTCAGTGGTTGGGGTTATAGGCCCCACCTTCCGGGCTGTCAACGCCAAATCGTCAACAAATCGTCGCACGGTGGATTGGCGCAGAAAATTCAGTAATTCCAAGTAATTAAACGGCCATGGAGCGAGTGGCGCCGGGCGACGCCGCAAAAAATCTTAAAAAAAGTTTGGCCATCGGACGGCTCGGGAGGGGCCTTTGAGAGGGGCTGGAAGCGGCCCGGGCGCCGCTCGACCTAAAGCCCCTACACCCGGCCGGTGAGGAAACTTTTTCCATATTAGGCGCCGTACTTGAGCCACATTCCCGCGGCGTTCTGATAAGAGACTAGCTTGAATCGCGGGATGCCAGTGGGGGCTGCCGGCGATTTTTGTGGGGTCGGAGGAAGGCGGTCAGACGATGGAGCGGCCTTCTTCGGACATTCGAGAGACATCGAGAGATCTTTTTCCGCTTAGCTGTTCGTAATTCGGCCGGCCCTCGTAGGGCCTTCTGACCGCGAGCGCCTGTGCGGCTTGCCCATTCCTGCGATGCCCCTCGAAGAGGGCGGTCAGGAAGGGGCTCGAAACCGGGATGGGCCTCTTGGGTCGTTGATTGGGGGACTTGGGTTGAACCACAGGACGTCACGCGGCGCTTATGGACGTGAGACCGGGATCATCGATCTCGGCCACGAGCCGCCGCTGTCCGTCGATGGTTCGGAAGCTGCCGTCATCGACCGCCGTCGCGTCTCGGTACAATGGTTCAGCGGGACAATTCTGACCGGACTGTGCGGCGCGGCCCTGATCGGCGGCGCCGTTTTCGCGTCGCTCGACGGCGAGATGACCTTCGCGAAGGTTCCGGAACGGGTCGAGGGCGCGCTGCGCGGGGCGTTCGGCGCAGCTGATCGCGCCGCCACGCTGCACAAGAGCGATCGCCTGCCGCCCCCCAGTGAATCTACCGCCTCGCGCAACATCATGCGCGTCTCGACGGTTGCCCGCGTCGGCAACCGCGACGTGATGCGGGTGCGCCCGTTCGTCCGGATCGCCGGCAATCTGTCGATGACGACGAGCGATCTGTCCGCGAAGATTCCGCCGTTCAACGCCCAGCGTCTGCTCACCGACGTCGGCTCCGATTCGAAGTCGGCATCGGACGATCCGAACAATCCGGAAGCCGTCGAGCCGGACGCCGAGGTCTCCTTCGTGACCAAGGACCTGTCGCCGGTGCTGCCGAAAGCCAAGATTTCCGCGGTCGTGGCGCTCGACGACATCCTGATGCGGGTGCGCGATGCCGCCAACTGGCGCGGCAATGGCGGGGTGCGCTACGCCTCGCTCGCCAAAGCCGCCGCCGACGTGTCCGGCGCGACCGGCCCGTCCGACATGAAGATGGCCTACGCCACCGAGGTATCGCCGTCCGACCCCTATGCCGGCTTCGAGACGCGCGTGGTGCCGGAAAACGTCACGCTGCTGCCGAAGACCAAGGAACAGATCACCGGCGGCAATCCCAACGGCGAACGCGTCCATCTGGTCAAGAAGGGCGACAGCGTCGGCTCCGTGCTGCGCGATCTCGGCGCCACGGCCGACGAGATCAAGGCGATCACCGCGACACTCGGCCCGCGCGGCCGCGACGGTGGCCTGAAGGAAGGCGAAAAGCTCCGCATCCTGATGGCGCCCGCAAGCCCGGGCGCCCGCCTGCAGCCCTATCGCGTCGTGGTTGCAAACGACACCATGGTGGAAGCGATCGCGGCGCTGTCCGACCTCGGCAAATACGTTGCGGTCGACGTCTCCAGCATGAACACCGTCACCGAGGCGGCGGCCAACGCCAACAGCGACGACGATGACGACGATGACGGCACCGGTGTCCGGCTCTACCAGAGCATCTACGAGACCGCGATGCGCAACAAAGTGCCGATGCCGGTCATCGAGGACATGATCAAGATCTACTCCTACGACGTCGATTTCCAGCGCAAGGTGCAGCCGGGCGATTCCTTCGACGTGTTCTACGCCGGCGAGGACGAGGGCGTGACGTCGACCGAAAAGAACGACGTGCTGTTCGCCTCGCTCACGGTCGGCGGCGAGACCAAGAAATACTATCGCTACCAGAGCCCGGACGACGGCGTCGTCGACTACTATGACGAGACCGGCAAGAGCGCGAAGAAGTTCCTGGTCAGGAAGCCCGTCAACAACGCCATCATGCGCTCCGGCTTCGGCGGCCGCCGCCATCCGATCCTCGGCTATTTGAAGATGCACACCGGCGTCGACTGGGCCACCGCCTACGGCACGCCGATCTTCGCCTCCGGCAACGGCGTGATCGAGAAGGCCGGCCCCGAAGGCGGCTACGGCAAATATATCCGCATCAAGCATTCCAACGGCTACGAGACCGCCTACGGCCACATGTCGGCCTTCGCCAAGGGCATGGAGATCGGCAAAAAGGTGCGGCAGGGCCAGGTCATCGGCTTCGTCGGTTCGACCGGCCAGTCGACGGGCCCCCACGTCCACTACGAAATCCTCGTCAACGGCCGCTTCGTCGATCCGCTCCGCGTAAAACTGCCGCGCGGCCGTTCGCTGGAAGGGACGGTGCTCGCCGGCTTCGAGAAGGAGCGCGACCGGCTCGACGCCATGATGAGCGGCCGGGGTGCCGCCATCGCCCGCATGTCGGACGCAACCGGCGGGCCCTTGCAGGTCACCAACCGCTAAGTCGGCCGCAGCGCACCGGCCGGACGACTTCAACGATCGAACGGAACGCTGCGAGACGCAGCTACTCCACGATTTCAAGTTTCGTTTGCCAAAGCCGCATGCATCCGCAGAAGATTGGGAGGTGACCAGGCTCGTTCCGGGCTCGGCGTTCCATGGCGTGCACGGGCCGGGAATCGACAAGGCCGGCCATCTGTTTGCCGGCAGTGTCGCGGGCGCCGCGCTCTACGAGGTCGATATCGCCGGTGGTACCGCCAAGGTGGCAATCCCGCCCCCGTCGGACGACATCGCATTCGCGCCCGACGGCACCATGGCCTGGACCGGCTTCCTGACCGACGCTCTGTGCGCGCAAGGGGGATGGCCCGATCAGGAAGCTCGCCTCGGGGCTTGCTGGCATCAATTCGCTCGCCTTCCGCAAGGACGGTAGGCTCTACGCCACCACCGTCGACGGCGAGACCGGCGCAACGCGCGACATGCTGCATGGCTTCAAGGCGCCGCATGACGCCGTCGTGCTCGCGGACGGCAGCATCCTGGTGGCCGAGCTCGGCACCAAGTCGCTGGTCCGCGTCAGCGGCGAGCACGGCAAGGATCGCACCACGCTGATTGGCGACCTCGAGGGCCCGGTGGGACTCGTCGGCGGATCGCGTGGCGAGGTCTACGTTACCGAAGCCTTTGCGGGCACAGTCGCCAGGGTCGACGGCAACGGCGAAAAGACCGTGCTCGCCAGGGAGTTGAAAATGCCCGAAGGCCTCGCACGCGACGGCGACGGTAAGCTGATCGTGGCGGAAGTCGGCGCCAAGCGCCTGATCGAGATCGTGCCGGAAACCAGCAAGGTGACCGAGATCGCGGCCAATCTCCCGATCGGACTGGCGGGCGCGCCGGGCGGCCTGCCGACCCACATTCCGACGGGCGTCGCGGTCGGCGCGACGGGCGTCATCTACTTCTCCTCCGACATCGAGAATGCGATCTACAAGGCGGTGAAGAAGTAGGGTCTGCCGGCGGACTCCGGCCGCAAGGGAACCGGCGTGCGGGTTCCCCGGTTAGAGGCTGGAGCATGGTCCGGAAAAGTGCGAAGCGGTTTTGCGAAAGATCATGCTCAAACAACAACCTAAAGCGCGATGACGATAGATCCCATTCCCAGCGCTTTAACGGACCGACCAGCAGGAGGATCGCCCCATGACGCGCCTCTCACGCGACGATGTCATCAAGACCGTGGACCGGGCCGACGACGTCACCATTGCCCAGATCATCGGGACCGGCGCGACCGTCGAGGAACTCGCCGAGGCCCAGGCCTGGCTCGCCAATGATGAGCCGATGATCAACGATTTGCGACCGCTGGCGCAGGGACGGGTGCGCGAGCTCGTCGACATCCTGTCCGAGCTAGAAGAGGGCGACGACGAGGTTGGACCGACCGAGCCCGGCTCCGCATCCACAGTCGGCTAGGATGTCAATGCCGCCCAAACAATTCGCCCCGGAGAAGTGAACCTCTCCGGGGCGATCTGTCGTTTTCAGGCGGCGATGGCGCTCAGTTCAGCTTCCGCTTCGGCACCGGCGCCTCGAACTGGGCGATCTCCGCGGTCTGCGGCGCCTTGCCGTTGAAGGTCAGCACGTTGCCTTCGGACGAGATCGCGACGCTGTCGCCGTCCCTGACGTCGCCGCTGAGGATCATCTCGGCGAGCGGGTCCTGCAGGTAGCGCTGGATCACTCGCTTCAGCGGCCTTGCACCGTAGGCAGGATCCCAGCCCTTGGCCGCTAACCAGTCGCGGCCGGCGGCGTCGAGCGTCAGCACGATCTTGCGATCGGTCAAGAGCTTCTGCAGCCGGGCGAACTGGATCTCGACGATCCGGCCCATTTCGCTCTTCTGCAGGCGGTGGAACAGGATGATCTCGTCGACGCGGTTGAGGAATTCGGGGCGGAAATGCGCCCGCACCGTTCCCATCACCTGATCGCGCACGGCCGAGGTGTCCTCGCCTTCCGGCTGGTTCACCAGGAATTCCGAACCGAGGTTCGAGGTCATGATGATCAGCGTGTTGCGGAAGTCGACGGTACGGCCCTGGCCGTCGGTCAGCCGGCCGTCGTCGAGCACCTGCAGCAGCACGTTGAAGACGTCAGGATGCGCCTTCTCGATCTCGTCGAACAGCACCACTTGATAAGGCCGCCGCCGCACCGCCTCGGTGAGCGCGCCGCCCTCGTCATAGCCGACATAGCCCGGGGGCGCGCCGATCAGCCGCGAGACCGAATGCTTCTCCATGTATTCGGACATGTCGAGGCGGACCATCGCGGTCTCGTCGTTGAACAGGTACTCGGCGAGCGCTTTCGTCAGCTCGGTCTTGCCGACGCCGGTGGGCCCCAAGAACATGAACGAGCCGGTGGGGCGGTTCGGGTCCTGCAGGCCCGCGCGGGAGCGGCGCACGGCGGTCGCGACCGCACGCACGGCCTCGGCTTGGCCGACGACGCGGGTGCCGAGCTGCTCCTCCATCTTCAGGAGCTTCTCCTTCTCGCCCTCCAGCATCTTGTCGACGGGCACACCGGTCCAGCGCGAGACCACCTGCGCGATGTGGTTGGCGGTGACCGCCTCCTCCATCATCTCGCCGGAGTTCTCCTTGGCCTCGATGTCCGCGAGCTTCTTCTCCAGCTCCGGAATGCGGCCATAGGCCAGCTCACCGGCCTTCTGGAATTCGCCGCGCCGCTGCGCATTGGCGAGCTCGACGCGAAGTGCGTCGAGGTCGGCCTTCAGCTTCTGGGCGTTGGAGAGCTTGTCCTTCTCCGCGCTCCAGCGCGACGTCAGCGCCGCCGATTTCTCCTCGAGCTCAGCCAGCTCCTTCTCGAGCGATTCGAGACGGGTCTTGGAGCCGAGATCGCTTTCCTTCTTCAGCGCCTCCTGCTCGATCTTCAGCCGGATGATCTCGCGATCCAGCGAATCCAGCTCTTCCGGCTTGGAATCGACCTGCATCTTCAGCCGCGCCGCCGCCTCGTCCATGAGGTCGATCGCCTTGTCGGGCAGGAAGCGGTCCGTGATGTAGCGGTTGGACAGCGTCGCGGACGCAACAAGCGCGGAATCGGCAATCCGCACGCCATGATGCTGCTCGTACTTGTCCTTCAGTCCGCGCAGGATCGAGATGGTGTCCTCGACCGAGGGTTCGCTGACGAAGATCGGCTGGAACCGCCGCGCCAGCGCCGCATCCTTCTCCACGTGCTTCTGGTACTCGTCGAGTGTGGTCGCGCCGATGCAGTGCAGCTCGCCGCGGGCGAGCGCCGGCTTCAGCAGGTTCGACGCGTCCATCGCGCCGTCGCCCTTGCCCGCGCCGATCAGCGTGTGCATCTCGTCGATGAACAGGATGAAATTGCCGTCGCTCCCGGTGACTTCCTGGAGCACGGCCTTCAGCCGCTCCTCGAACTCGCCGCGGTATTTCGCGCCGGCAATCAGCGCACCGAGGTCGAGCGACAGCAGCTTCTTGTCCTTCAGGCTCTCCGGCACGTCGCCGTTGACGATGCGCAGCGCGAGGCCTTCCGCGATCGCGGTCTTGCCGACGCCGGGCTCGCCGATCAGGACGGGATTGTTCTTGGTCCGGCGCGAGAGCACCTGGATGGTCCGGCGGATCTCCTCGTCGCGGCCGATGACCGGGTCGAGCTTGCCGTCGCGCGCAGCCTGGGTGAGGTCGCGGGCATACTTTTTCAGCGCGTCATAGGCGTTCTCGGCGGTCGCGGAATCCGCGGTCCGGCCCTTGCGCAGCGCCTCGATGGCAGCGTTGAGATTTTGCGGGGTGACGCCGCCCTTGGCGAGGATCGTGCCGGCCTCGCTGGTCTTCTCCAGCGTGAGACCGAGCAGCAGCCGCTCGACGGTGACGAAGCTGTCGCCGGCCTTCTCGCCGGCCTTCTCGGCGGCGTCGAAAGTGCGGGCGAGCTCGGGCGCGAGGTAGATCTGGCCGGCGCCGCCGCCGGAAACTTTCGGCACCTTGTTGAGGGCCTCCTCGGTCGCCTTCAGAATCGCACGGGAATTGCCGCCGGCGCGGTCGATCAGACCGGCCGCGAGACCCTCATTGTCGTCCAGGAGAACCTTCAGCAGGTGCAGTGTGGAAAACTGCTGATGCCCCTCGCGCACCGCGAGCGACTGGGCGGACTGGATGAAGCCCCTGGAGCGTTCGGTATATTTGTCGATGTTCATGTCGTTGTCTTTCCCTCGGCCTGCCCCCGGGGCCCTCAAAGGCACCCCAAATGGCATCTTCATTGGGTTTCCGATTACCGCATTGACGTTTCTCAACCGGTATCGGTCGTCGTGGACCGGCGTGGCCGCCAGCCCGAGGCAAATGTGGGAAGCGGGTTGTGGATGCGAAAGAGGCCACTTCACAATTTCGTGCGCTGATTGGCTGGCTTGGCGCCAGCAGGTCGAATCCCCTAAGTAGCGGCATGACAGCCAGCCAGACCGCCGAAATCGCCTGCCTCTACCGCTATCCGATCAAGGGCCTGACAGCGGAGCCACTACCCCGAGTCCGCTTGCGGCGCGGGGAGACGCTGCCCGCCGACCGCCGCTATGCCATCGAGAACGGCTCGAGCGGGTTCGATCCCGAGGCACCCGAATGGAAGCCGAAAATCCTGTTCCTGATGCTGGCCCGCAATGAGCGCCTGGCCTCGCTCGACAGCCGCTTCGAGGACGCGACCAACCGCCTGACCATCCGCAGGGACGGCCAGATCGTCGCCAGCGGCGATCTCGAGACCGCCGCCGGGCGCGCCGCCATCGAGGCCTACTTCACCGAGAACTTCCAGCCGGAGCTGAAGGGCCCGCCGAAGGTGCTCTCGGGCCGTGATCACAGCTTTTCCGACCTCGCCCGCAAGGTCCTGTCCATCATCAACCTCGACAGCGTCCGCGCCATCGAGGCCATGCTCGGCGGCACTGCCGTGCATCCGCTGCGCTTCCGCGGCAATCTGTACGTCAAGGGCTGGCCGGCCTGGTCCGAGCTCGACCTCGTCGGCCAGACGCTCGCGATCGGCGAGGCCAGGCTCAAGGTGGTCAAGCGCATCGTACGCTGTCCGGCCACCAATGTGGACCCGGTGACGGCCAAGCGCGATCTCGAGATCCCGCCGACGCTCTCGCGCCATCTCGGCCACATGGATTGCGGCATCTATGCCGAGGTCGTCGCCGACGGCGAGATCGGGGTGGGCGATGCGGTTGCGGTGGAGCAGCCAAGGTTGGTGTGAACCGATGTCGACTCAACATCCTCCGTCAGTGCGAGCGCGGCGAAGCAATCCAGAGATCTATCCGCCGAGGCAGTCTGGGTTGCTTCGTCGCCCGCGCGAAATTGCTTCGCAATTTTGCGCGGGCTCCTCGCAATGACGGGGTGAGGCCTCAGTTCGGCATCACATAGGCATAGATCCGGCCGCGCGAGACCGGCGCCTCGCGGACGCGGTTGCCGCTGTTGCCTGAGATCATGACCGGATTGCCCTGCGCATCGATGCCGGTGATGATGCCGACATGGCCGCCGCGGCGGCCGCGCGACATCACCGCGATGGCGCCGACCTGCGGGCCGGAGACGCGCGTGCCGTAATGCGCGAACGAGTTCGCCATGTCCGAGCCGGTGCCACGATGGCCGGTGTGCTCCAGCACCATGTTCATGAAGCGCGCGCACCACAGGCTGCCGCGCCCGGTCGGATTGCCGCCGAGATAGCGGCGCGCCTCGGACACGACGCCCCAACCGCCGCCGAAGCCGGCGCTCATGCCAGCACCGCCGGCGTTGGCATTCGGATCGTAGCTGGCATGCGTGTCGGCGAAGGAGCCCGCCTGCAACTGTGCCGCGCTGCGCTCGAAGCGCGAGCTGCTTGCATGATCGCGATAGTGATGATGTCTGGCGTGGTGCGCGTGAGTGTGCCGCTCTGCGCTGTGACGATGATGCGGCCGCGCCGAGGCCGGAGAAACCAATGCGGCAACCGCCGCGAAGAAGACCGCCAGCGCGACAACACAACGCGACAGGCGGAACGCAAACAACTCAAACATTCTTCATCCTTCGTTGACACCCCTCTTTCCCGTCGGCCCGTGTGGTGGCCGACATCCGCCGGGGCGTAAAGCTTCCGGATGTGGCGAGAAAAAGACGCAACGTCGGCGAATAGCTGCGATGATTTTGCGCCGGTGCTGGTGCGAAGCTGCCGCATTGCGGACATCAACATTAACTGCGATCCTGCAAAGGCGTCTTGAAGAGAGGGAAACAGTTAATGCCCCACGCCACGACTTGGGATGACGTCCGCATCTATTTCGAAGAGGCGGGTCGGGGAACGCCGATTATTTTTCTGCACGAGTTCGCGGCCGACTATACCAATTGGGAGCCGCAAATGCGCTACTTCTCGCGCGGCCACCGTTGCATCACCTATTCGGCGCGAGGCTACACCCCGTCGGACGTGCCTGACGGCGAGGTCTACACCTACACGCATTTCTACACCGACGCGCTGGCCGTGCTCGACCATCTCAAGATCGAGCGCGCGCATCTCGTCGGGCTCTCGATGGGCGCCTACTCCTCGCTCCAGATCGGCCTGAACGCGCCGCATCGCGCGCTGTCGATGACGCTGGCCGGCGTCGGCTCCGGCTCCGAGCTCGAGAATCTCGAGGCCTGGCGCAAGCAGTGCCGCGCCAATGCCGAGCAGTTCGAGACGCTGGGCTCTGCCGAGGTCGCCAAGGTCACGCGCGAGGCGCCGAGCCGGATCCCCTTCCTGGTCAAGGACCCGCGCGGCCATGCCGATTTCTACGCCGCGCTGGCGCGGCACGATGCGAAGGGTTCGGCCAACACGATGCGCGGCTTCCAGGGCGGCCGGCCCTCGATCTACACGATGGCGGATGCGATCGCCAAGGTGGCGACGCCCGCGCTGATCATCTGCGGCGACGAGGACGATCCCTGCGTGGGAGCGAGCCTGTTCCTGAAGAAGCACCTGCCGGCCGCAGGACTCGCGATGTTTCCGAAGTCGGGCCACGTGCTCAATCTCGAGGAGCCCGCGCTGTTCAACGAGAGCGTGGAGCGATTCGTGACGCTGGTTGAGGCGGGACGATGGCCGGTGCGTGATCCGCGGTCGCTGGCGGCGCATTAGAGCGAAGGCGCCGCCAGGTATTCCGTCATTGCGAGCGCAGCGAAGCAATCCAGAGTCTTTCCGCGGACGCATTCCGGATTGCGTCGCTGCGCTCGCAATGACGGAGGACAGACCTCAGCTCCTCATATTGAGGAGCGCGAACGGAAGGCTATTTGCCCCCGCCGCGGCTGAGTAGAAACACGCCCTGCTCGCCGAACATGTTCCACACCCACCAGGGCAGGTTCAGCGGCACCGGGCGGCCGTAGAGATCGAGCGCCACGGCGCGCTCCATCTTGACGTTGATCGCGTCGCAGAGCTCGACGAAATCCTTGATGGTGCAGAAGTGGATATTGGCGGTGTCGTACCAGGTCGCGGGCAGGTTCTCGGTGCGCGGCATATGGCCGCCGATCAGGAGCTGCAGCCGCATCTTCCAGAAGCCGAAATTCGGGAACGAGACGATGGCGCGGCGGCCGATGCGCAGCAGATTCTCCAGCACCACCTTCGGCTGCCGCGTCGCCTGCAGCGTTTGCGACAGGATCACGTAGTCGAAAGCGTCGTGGGGGTAATTGACGAGGTCGGTGTCGGCGTCGCCCTGCACCACCGCAAGGCCCTTGGCGACGCAACGGTTGACGCCCTCGCGCGACAGCTCGATGCCGCGGCCATCGATGCCGCGGGCCTCGAGCAGTTGAAGCAGGTCGCCGTCGCCGCAGCCGACGTCGAGCACTTTCGAACCCGGCTTGACCATCTCGGCCACCAGCAGATGGTCGGCGCGAACCTGGCCGGACTGCCCGGCCGCAACGCCGCCGAGCGGCAGCACTTCCTGCACTGACATCCTAGCCACCACAGCCATTCAATCCGCGCGCCTTGCCGGCCGATTGCAGGAAGGCGCGGGAGATGTCGAAAAACTCGGGCACGTCGAGCAGGAAGGCATCGTGGCCGCGATCGGTCTCGATCTCGGCAAACGACACCCGCGCGCTCGAGGCGTTGAGCGCATGCACCAGCGCACGCGATTCCGAGGTCGGAAACAGCCAGTCGCTGGTGAAGGAGACGACGCAGAAGCGGGTCTTGATGCCTGCGAACGCCTTTGCCAGCACGCCGTCATGGTCGGCGGCGATGTCGAAATAGTCCATCGCGCGCGTCAGGTAGAGATAGGAGTTGGCATCGAAGCGCTCGACGAAGGACGAGCCCTGGTAGCGCAGATAGGACTCGACCTGGAAGTCGGCGTCGAACGAGAAGGTCGGCAGGTCGCGATCCTGCATGCGCCGGCCGAACTTGCGATGCAGCGCGGCGTCGGAGAGATAGGTGATGTGCGCCGCCATCCGCGCCACAGCGAGGCCGCGATGCGGATGGATGCCGCGATCGGCATAGCCGCCATTGTGCCAGTCGGGATCGGCCATCACGGCCTGGCGGCCGAGCTCGTGAAACGCGATGTTCTGCGCCGAGTGTCGCGTCGAGCAGGCGATCGCGAGCGCGGAGAACACCCGGCTCGGATAGGCCGCGGTCCATTGCAGCACCTGCATGCCGCCCATCGAGCCGCCGACCACAGCGAACAACGTGTCGATGCCGAGCCGGTCGATCAGCATCGCCTGCGCGCGGACCATGTCCGGAATGGTGATGACGGGGAATTCCAGACCCCACACCTTGCCGGTGGCGGGATTGATCGAGGCGGGCCCGGTCGAGCCCATGCAGCCGCCGATCACATTGGAGCAGATGATGAAGTACCTGTCGGGATCGAGCGGGCGGCCCGGGCCGACCAGGGTCTCCCACCAGCCGGGCTTGCCGGTGACGGGATGCACATTGGCCACGTGCTGGTCGCCGGTCAGCGCATGGCAGATCAGGATCGCGTTGGAGCGGTCGGCGTTGAGCTCGCCATAGGTCTGGTAGGCGATCTGGAACGGGGAGAGATCGACGCCGCAATCGAGCGGCAATGGCTGCTCGGCGCCGAAATGCGCGATGAGCGAGCTCGGGTGATCCACCTCATGCGACCGATCGTCGGTACTGATCGCCGGGCTCGGAATCGACTTGACGACAACCATCATCGACCTCGTTTGCGACTGCCGCTCGACTGTCGCTGACATCAGGCCATGAAAAACCCGGCCTGAACGATAGGTTCGGCCGGGATCGGAAGCGTCCCCGGCCTGTTTAGCGAGTTTTTTAACGTGGCTGCAAGCCGGCCGGCTCAAATGACCACGGAACAGGCAAAAACCTACCGGCTTGGGCGGTTTTCGTCAAGTCGCGGTCCGGATCAGCCAAATTCGTCCCTGCCTCGCCGGCCGAACAGGCCGTCATTTCTCTTTGCTTTCGTCGCCCTGACTGCCTAATCAGGACGTCGATCGCAGCGGATCGGACCCTACCAGTCTCTTTGGCCGGCCCGCATTGGAACGCCTCTCAACAGTCCTGTCAGATATGTCCCAACGTCCGCCCGCGCCACCATCACTGCAGGAATTGCGCAAGGAGATCGATGCGATCGACGAGAGCATGCATCGCCTGCTGATGCAGCGCGGCGACATCATCGACCGCCTGATCCAGGTGAAGCAGACCCAGGAGGTCGGCTCGGCCTTCCGCCCGGCGCGCGAGGCCTCCATGATGCGCGAGATCGTGCAGCGTCATCGCGGCATCCTGCCGCTCGACACCGTCGAGAGCATCTGGCGCGTCATCATCTCGACCTTCACCTATGTGCAGGCGCCGTTCTCCGTGCACGCCGACATCTCGGTGAGCGAGCCCGCGATGCGCGATTCGGTCCGCTTCCATTTCGGTTTCACGGTGCCCTATGTCGCGCATTTCAGCGCGCAGGCTGCGGTCGAGGCGGTGGCGAAATCCAAGGGCGACCTGGCGCTGGTCTCGGCGACCTCCAGCCGCACACCGTGGTGGCTGGAGCTGGAGGCAGAAGGCGCACCGAAGATCATCGCGCGGATGCCCTTCGTCGAGCGCGCCGACCATCCGGCCGCGCTGCCGGTGTTCGCGATCTCGCGCGTCGCCGACAGCGCCCTGGTGACCGAGGTCGAGACATTCAGCGTGCGCGTATCAGGGTGGAATGCCGAGGTTGCGCGCACCCTGTCGCCGCTGGCCGACATCGTGGCGGTGCCCGACACCGCCTTCGACGGCGCGGCGCTGCTGGTCTCGGTCACGGCTGCGAGCAGCATCGACAAGATCAAGGCTGCCCTGATCGAGGCGGGGGCCTCGGTGCGCTCCACGGCCCTCGTCGGCAGCCACGCAACGCGCTATACGGTGGCCCCGACCGGGTCGAAATCGTAAATCGCGTACCGCCTAAGCCACTCCGGAGTTGAAGATGTCCCGCCCCGTGCCGAACCCCGGCATTCTCGATATTGCGCCCTACACGCCCGGCAAGACCCCGGTGCCGGAGCCGGGCCGCAAGGTGTTCAAGCTCTCGGCCAACGAGACGCCGTTCGGGCCCTCGCCGAAGGCGATCGAGGCCTTCAAGCGCGTGGCGGATCATCTGGAAGACTACCCCGAAGGCACCTCGCGCGTGCTGCGCGAAGCGATCGGCCGCTCGTTCGGACTCGATCCGAACCGCATCATTTGCGGCGCCGGCTCGGACGAGATCCTCAACCTGCTCGCCCACACCTATCTCGGCCAGGGCGACGAGGCGATCTCCACCAACCACGGCTTCCTGGTCTATCCGATCGCGACCATGGCGGTCGGCGCCAGGAACGTGATCGCCGAGGAGACCAACCTCACCTGCAACGTCGACGCCATCCTCAAGGTGGTCACGCCGAAGACGAAGCTGGTCTGGCTCGCCAATCCCAACAACCCGACCGGCACCTACATTCCGTTCGACGAGGTCAAGCGCCTGCGCGCCGGCCTGCCCTCGCACGTGCTGCTGGTGCTGGACGCCGCCTATTGCGACTACGTCTCGCGCAACGATTACGAAATGGGGATCGAGCTGGTCGCGACCACCGAGAACACCGTGGTGACGCACACCTTCTCCAAGATCCACGGCCTCGCCGCGCTGCGCGTCGGCTGGATGTTCGGGCCCGAGCACATCATCGACGCGGTCAACCGCATTCGCGGTCCCTTCAACGTGTCGACGCCGGCGATGTATGCCGCGGTCGCCGCGATCGAGGACACCGGCCATCAGGGGATGTCGAAGCAGTTCACCGAGACCTGGCGCAACTGGCTGACCGAGGAGATCACCAAGCTCGGCCTGAGGGTGACGCCGAGCGTTGCCAATTTCGTGCTGATCCACTTCCCGACCGACAACGGCAGGACCTCGGACGACGCCGACGCCTTCCTCACCAAGCGCGGCCTCGTTCTGCGCGCGCTGAAGAACTACGGCCTGCCGCATTCCCTGCGCATGACCATCGGCACCGAAGAGGCCAACCGCCTCGTCGTCGATGCCTTGCGCGAATTCATGGCCGGCAAATGAGCGCGAAACCGCATTTCCAGCGCGTCGCGCTGATCGGCTTCGGCCTGATCGGCGGCTCGATCGCGCGCGCTGCGAAGCTCCAGGGCCTGGCTGGCGAGATCGTCACCACCGCGCGCTCGGAGAGGACGCGCGCGCGGGTGATCGAGCTCGGCATCGTCGACCAGGTGGTGGCGACCAATGCGGAGGCCGTCAAGGACGCCGACCTCGTTATCCTCTGCATTCCTGTCGGGGCCTGCGGGCCGGTGGCGCAGGAGATCGCGCCGCATCTGAAGCCGGGCGCTGTCGTCTCCGACGTCGGCTCGGTCAAGGGCGCGGTGGTCAGGGACATGGCGCCGCATCTGCCGCAGGGCGTCCATTTCGTGCCGGCACATCCGGTCGCGGGCACCGAGCATTCGGGGCCGGATTCCGGCTTCGCCGAGCTCTTCATCAACCGCTGGTGCATTCTCACGCCGCCGGAGGGTACCGACACTGAGGCCGTCGCTCACTTGCGCGCCTTCTGGGCGGCGATGGGCGCCAAGGTCGAGGTGATGACGCCGGATCATCATGACCTCGTGCTCGCGATCACCAGCCATCTGCCGCATCTGATCGCCTACACCATCGTCGGCACCGCCGACGAGCTGGCGCAGGTGACGGAGTCCGAGGTGATCAAATTCTCAGCCGGTGGCTTCCGCGACTTCACCCGTATTGCCGCATCAGATCCGACGATGTGGCGCGACGTGTTCCTCGCCAACAAGGAAGCGGTGCTGGAGATGCTCGGCACCTTCACCGAGGATCTTGCCAAGCTGACCCGCGCGATCCGGCGCGGCGACGGCGAAGCACTGTTCGATCACTTCACCCGCACCCGCGCCATCCGCCGCGGCATCGTCGAGATCGGCCAGGATTCGGCGGCAGCAGATTTCGGCCGCCAGCACGGGCAGCTCGAGAAGAAGCCGTAGCCCCCTCTCTCCTCCGTCATTGCGAGGAGCGCAGCGACGAATCAATCCAGACTGTTTCCGACGAGAAAGCCTGGATTGCTTCGCTTCGCTCGCAATGACGAGAACTAATACAGCGGCGGGATCTGACCGACCTTGACCGGGCCGAGCAGCACGGCACCGTCGTCGAATTTCAGCGGGAAGCTGCGCGCCTTCTTGCCCTCGAGCGTGCTCTCGGTGCCGATCGAGTTGACGCCGGCCGCCAGGCCGGCATTGGCGTTCTGCTTGATGACCTTGCCGAGGCCGGGAACGGCGCGATCAAGCGCACCAAAGAGATTATTGAGGTCCTGCGACTTCACGCCGGGCGCGACGCGATCCAGCGTCGCCTGCGGTACGCCCTCTTCCAGCATCTTCTCGATCCCGAGTGCCGGGATCACGCGCTCGAGCCCGGTCACCGTCATCTGCAGCTCGCCGTCGAGTCGGCCATTGGGCGACAGGCCGAGCGTGCCGGCCGCGACTGCGATCATCTCGCCCTGCTGGATCCGCGACTGCAGGATCTCGATATGGCCGCCGGCGGCCTGGATCTCGCGGAAGCGCTGCGGCCAGGGCTTTGGCGTGAGGTCGGACAGGCCGGTGATCTTCGCCCGCGTGTCGGCCTCGAACGGCTCGGCGAGCAAGGGATGAACGCCCTGGATGCTGGCTTGCGCGACGTGGAGCACGGTCTCGATCACGGGATGATCGGCCGGCGAGCCGTCCGCAAGGCGCCCATGCAGCTCGATCTGCTTGGCGCGCGCGAGCGGCACCTGCATGCTGCCGTCGAGCCGGTTGATGTTGGGGTCGTCGAACACGAGAGAGGCGCGCTGCGGCACGGCCGGCAGGCCGACCACGCTGCTGCGCCCCTTGCTCCAGTTCACCACGAAGGTGTTTTGCGTGACGCCGTCGGTCAGCGTCGCCGGCGCCGAAAACTCGGCGATCACGAGCTTGGGATCGTAGACCTGGGCGACGACCAGGATGTTGTCGAGCCTGGCGGTGAACGGCGTCTTGCTGGCATTCTGCGAGACCAGGGCGACGCTGGCGCCGGAGCACTGGACCTCGAAGCGGAACGGGAAGCCCGCGATCGAGCGCTTGGCGCAATCATAGATGCGGCCGGACCTGGCCTCCTGCGCGCGCCAGGCGTCTGCGGCGACCTCGGCCTGCGACGCGGCATAGAACCAGAAGCAGGTCCACGCGACGGCGAGGATCAGCAGGAGAACGGGTGCGATGAAAAGGCCCCAACGGGAGCGGCGGCCTGTGGCAACGGTCATATCGGACATGCGGCGACCCTTTGGCCCCAGATTCAGGCAAATGTAAGCGGGACCGGCCCCCGACGAAAGGCCGAGAATCCGCTTCGCTTGGCGGCCCGGTTCTGCTAAAGCGCGACACGATTTGGAAACATCGTCGTCGCGCTTTAGCTCCTTGTTTGAGCATGGTCTTTGCGGAAAACCGCTTCACACTTTTCCGGATCATGCTCTAGCCGTGCCCGAAATGTCGGAAATCACCCTCCCCTCCGTCACCACAGCCAAGGGCGACCTCTGGGTGTTCGGCTACGGCTCGCTGATGTGGCGGCCGGGCTTCGAATTCGAGGAGCGCGTCCCGGCGCGGCTGGTCGGCGAGCATCGCGCGCTCTGCGTCTATTCCTTCGTGCATCGCGGCACGCCGGAGAAGCCGGGCCTGGTGCTCGGGCTCGACCGCGGCGGCGCCTGCCGCGGCATCGCCTTCCGCGTCGCCGAGAAGAACCGTGCCGACGTCGTCGCCTATTTGCGCGAACGCGAGCAGGTCACGTCGGTCTATCGCGAGGTGATGCGCTCGGTGTGGCTGGAGAATGATGCGCGCCAGCGCGTCTCGGCGCTCGCCTATGTCGTCGACCGCGGCCATGTGCAATATGCCGGCCGCTTGTCGCTCGCCGACCAGCATCGCCATGTCGTCCAGGGCCACGGCCAGTCCGGCGCCAACCGTGACTACGTGACGGCGACGGTGAAGGCCATCGAGGCCGAAGGCTTTCGCGACACGCAATTGCATCAGCTCGCGACGATGCTGCATGGTGAAGCGCATGCGCTGCACGCGCCGGCTCAGGCGGAAGATCGAGAGAACCGCTAACTCTCAGATGGCGCGTAGCTCGGGGCGATGCCGATCAACTGCTCCTGCTCTTTCCGCCCCGCTTCGACGAGGCGGGCGGTCGCCTCTTCGATCACCGTCTGCACGCGGGTGAGAAACTCGTCCTTCGGCAGGCCCGGCGGCAACGGATCGAGGAACTCGACCACCAGCGTGCCCGGATAGCGCATGAAGGTGCGGCGCGGCCAGAACAGGCCCGAGTTGAGCGCGATCGGCAGGCATTGCACGCCGCAGGACGAATAGATCTGGGCAAAGCCGGTCTTGTAGTCGGGCGGAGCGCCCGGAGCGCGGCGCGTGCCTTCCGGAAAGATCACGAGCTGCTTTCCACTGCGCACCGCCTCGCGCGCGCGCCGGGTCATGTCCAGCAGCGCCCTCACGCCGGCATTGCGGTCAATCGCGATCATCCCGGTCTTGACCAGGAACTGGCCGAACACCGGAATCTGCATGAGCTGGCGCTTGAGGATGAAGATCGGGCGGTTGAAGAAACCCGGCAGCACGAACGTTTCCCAGAACGACTGGTGCTTCGCTGCGATCACCAGCGGTCCCTGCGGGATCTTCTCGATACCCCGGAATTCCACCTTGATGTTGCAGACCACGCGCATCAAGAAAAGCGTCGCCTTCGCCCACCATTCGGCAACCGTGAGCATGGCACGCGGCGGCAAGGCGAAGGTCGGCAGCGCCACGAGCGCGAGGCAGACCAATACGGCATAGAACAGCACGTTGAACAAGAGCGAGCGCAGGAAAATCAGAAACATCGACGATCCGATTAATTGCCGGTCAGTTGGCCTGGGCAGTGGCGGGCCGCCTGGGCTGCTGACCTGCAGGCTGCTCCGATATCTCGGGTGAAAGGTCAATCCCGAAATCCTCCAGCCGCACCCTGAGTTCGGCCGCGATGTACTTGACATATTCGGACAAGAGCAACCGCAGGGTGGACGCCGAGGTCCACCACGGCTCCTCGCGCCATTTGTCGCCGACCACCGCGAACGGGATCAGCGTGGTCTGCGGCATCGCATGCGAGAATTCCACCAGCGCGCGCGGCATGTGGTAATTCGAGGTGACCACGATCAGCGACTTGAATCGTCGCCCCTCGGCCCAGCGCCGCGCCTCCGCGGCGTTGCCGCGGGTCGTGAGCGCGGTGCGGTCGAGGTCGACGCAGCAGGTCATGAAGGCCTGGTTCTCCGGCAGGGTCCGCGAGATGTCACTCGCCGTCGAGGTCGGATGCACACCGGAGATCAGCAACCGCTTGCCATAGCCCGCGGCCAGCAGCTCCATCGCATCCGACACCCGCGAGGAACCGCCAGTCAGGACCACGATGCCGTCGGCCTTGCGGTCCGGCGCGATCTCGGCGCCGCGCATCTGCGACAGGAACGCGACGAAGCCGGCCGCCGCGGCGACGAAAGCGAGCGCAATCGTCGACACGATTGTCGCGCGCAGCCAGCCGCGCGGCAGTTTCGGCGATCGATCGTCGGTCGGCGAGGTCATGCGATGCCGGTGATCCCTTCCTTGGAATGATTTTAGGACGTTTTGAGGCGAAGTGGAGTCCGGTTTGTTGAACGCTGCGTACGCAAGGGACGACGACTACTCTCTCCACATCGACGGTGTGCTCCCTCGCCCCGCTCCGGTCCGCCGAAGCCTTGGCGAAGGCGGATGCGGGGCCGCGACGAGTTTCGCTCGCGCTGAGAGGGCTGGGGTGAGGGGGACTCTCCGCGGGGACGAAGACAGTTGGACTCGCGGAGAGTCCCCCTCACCCGGAATCCGCGCTTGCAGCGCGCATTCCGGCCTGCAAGCGGGGAGAGGCGAAGAAACCTCAATCGATATCATTCAGCGTCGCGAACAGCGTCTGGCGCGAGGCGACGGCCGTAATGGCGCCGATCAGGACCGCCTGCACCGCAAGTACGACATAGCCGGACGGCCGCAGCGAGAAGGTGCCCAGCAAGGCCGCGAACTGGTCGCCGACCGGCGTTCCCGAGAACCAGCCGGCGACCGACTCGGAGAAGCCGAACACCAGCATGGCGGCGCCGCCGCCGATTACGCCGCCTTCGAGGCCGAGCCTGAGGAAATGCCGCAGGAAGCGGTTGGCGATGTAGCGGTCGCCGGCGCCGACGAAATGCAGCACCTCGACGATCGGACGGTTCGCCGCCATCGCGCCGCGGGTCGCGAACGACACCGAGATGATGGTCGCGATGATGACGAGCGCGAGGATGCCGAGGCCCGCGAGCACGGTGGCATTGGTCATCGAGCGCATGCGCTCGATCCAGGCGCGGTGATCGTCGACGCTGGCGCTCGGCGCCACTTGCGTCACGCGGGCGCGCAGGACGCCGAGATCGAGCGGCGTGCCCGGCCGCACCCGCCCGATGATCATGCGCGGCACCGGCAGATCGTCCATCGAGAGGCCGGTGCCGAGCCACGGCTCGAGCAGCTTGCCGCTCTCGTCCTTGCTGAACGGTTTGACCTCGACGATGCCGGGCTGCGCGCGCATCGCCTCGGTCACGGCCACGGTGTCGCGGTCGAGATCGCGCCCCGCTTGCGGACGGACCTGGATGGTGATCTCGCTTGCGACTTCCGACTGCCATTCCGCGGCGGAGGCGCTGACCAGCAGCACCGTGCCGGTGGTCATCGAGGCCAGGAAGGTCATGATGGCGACGACGGCGACCAGCGCGCGGCCATGGATCGAGGCGCGCGGCACGATCGGCGACATGTTGCGCGCCTTGGCCGGAAGCTGCGGACGCTCCTGTCCGAGATCGACCAGCACGCCACGCTCGTCGGTCCTACTCATAGACGTGCAACCGTCCCTGATGCAGCACCAGCCGCCGCGCCTCGTACTGGTCCATCAGGCCGATGTCGTGGGTCGCGATGATGACGGCGGTGCCGGATTTGTTGAGCTCGATGAAAAGCCGCAGCAGGCGGCGGCCGAGCGTCGGATCGACGCTGCCGGTCGGCTCGTCCGCGAGCAAAAGCTGCGGCCGCGAGATCACCGCCCGCGCGATCGCGGCGCGCTGCTTCTCGCCGCCCGACAGGATCGGCGGCAGCGCGTCCATGCGGTCGCCGAGGCCGACCCAACGCAGGAGGTCGATGACCTCCTTGCGATAGCTCGACTCGGTGCGGCCCATGACGCGGAACGGCAGCGCGACATTCTCGTAGGTCGTCATATGGTCGAGCAGTCGGAAATCCTGGAGCACGATGCCGATGCGCTTGCGCAAGTCCGCGATCTCGTCCTTGCCGAGTTGCGAGATATCGTGGCCGAAAAGATTGACGAGGCCGCGCGTCGGCCGATGCGACAGGAACAGCAGGCGCAGCAGTGAGGTCTTGCCGGCTCCGGACGGGCCGGTGAGGAACTGGAAGGAATGCGCGGGGATCTGGAAGCTGAGGTCGCGCAGAATCTCCGGCCCCAGGCCGTAACGCAATCCGACATTTTCGAACCGAACCAAGCTCAGCTCCGTTCGAGAGGGGGCGATAGACGCGGCGCGGCGCGCTGTCCTACGCGATCAACGGTTTTTGCGACCGTTATGGTTTCCGGTTCGTTAACGGTCGCCTTGTAGCATCCAGGGCAACCGGCTCTCCGGGTCATCACGACCAGTCCATGCATCAAGGCTCGTCCATGCATATCGTCTGCCCCCATTGTACGACATCCTACGCCATCAAGCCCGCGAGCCTGGGGGCGAATGGACGGACGGTCCGCTGCTCCCGCTGCAAGGAGACCTGGGTCGCCTATGCCGAGGATGCCATCGAGGAGGCGTCCATCCCGGCCATGGCCGCGGCCCGAGAGGCCGACGACCAGTCCGACCTCGCCGCGCAGTGGAACTCCTATGCCGAGTACGATACCGCCGCCGACACCCCCGTGATTGACAGCCCCTCGATCGCCAGCGACTGGCCGGCCGACGACGCCCGGGAACTCGAGGACGAGTGGTCGGCGGCGGCACGGTCCGCCGAGGAAGAAGCCGTCGGCGCACAGCACCGATCCTGGTTCCGCAGCCTGTTCAGCCGCCCCGGGGCGCGGGTGAAGCGCCCGACTCCCACTGTTGCTCCGCGAAAATCCTATTTCGGCCTGCCGACCGCCTGCGCCGCCATGGCCGCGCTGGTGCTGGCCCTGATCATGTGGCGCGGCGATGTGGTGCGGCTGCTGCCGCAGACCGCCGCGTTCTACAAGATGGTCGGGCTCGAGGTGAATCTGCGCGGGCTGGCGTTCAAGGACGTCAAGCTGTCCAGCGAGACCGTCGACGGTAAGCAGGTGCTGGTGATCGAGGGCGTGATCGTCGGCCAGGGCAAGAAGCCGCTCGACATCCCGCGGCTGCGATTTGCCGTGCGCGACGCGCAGGGCGCGGAGATCTACGCCTGGAATGCCGTGCTGGAACAGACCGTGCTGCAACCCGGCGAGCGCGCCTCCTTCCGCTCGCGCCTCGCTTCGCCCCCGCCGGAGGGCCGCAACATCGACGTTCGCTTCTTGAACCGGCGCGACATCTCCGGCGGCAGCGTGTAATCGTCGCGCGGTTGCTCCCAAGGTTGGTCTCATGCCCAAAATCCTGATCGCCGATGACGAGGATTCGATGCGCACGCTGGTGGCACGCGCCATCGCCATGGACGGCCACGAGACCGTGACCGCGCAGGATGGCGCCGAGGCGCTGGAGATCCTGACCCGCGAGGATGGCGCGTTCGATCTGCTGCTCACCGACATCCAGATGCCCGTCATGGACGGCATCGCTCTGGCGCTGTCCGCCGCGCGCGACTTCCCCGACCTGACCATCCTGCTGATGACCGGCTTTGCCGACCAGCGCGAGCGCGCGTCGAACCTCAATGCGCTGGTGCATGACGTCGTGACAAAGCCGTTCTCGGTCGCGGATATCCGCACGGCCGTGGCCGATGCGCTCGCCGCGAAGAAGCGGTAGCCGGCAGCGGTATCGCCACATCATCATTGCGAGATCATTGCGAGCGCAGCGAAAGCGATCCCGACTGCTGCCGCGGAAAGATTCTGGATTGCTTCGCTACGCTCGCAGCGACCGAGGGTTGTGGCGCGGTCGTCGCCCGGATGAGCGCAGCGACATGCGGGACCATTGGCCCCGGATGTCGCTTCGCTCATCCCGGCTAGAAGAAGGCTATCGCCTCAAAAATCCTTCAGCAGCCGCTCGATGTAATCGAGCTCGATCTGCGGGCGCGAGGGATCGCCCAAGCGGCGGCGGAGCTCTTCGAGAATGCGGCGGACGCGCTGGGCGTCGATCTCGCCGGGGATCTTGACTGTGTAGTCGTCGCTGAACTCACGGCCGTGAAGCGGCCGGCCGAGCGGGTCGGTCTGATTGGCGCCGCTCTGCTGGCGGCCGGCCCGGTTGCCGGGACCATCGCCCTGCCCGTCGCCGTCGCCCTGCTGCATCGCCTCGGCCATCTTCTGCGCACCCTTGCGCAGGGCGTCGAGCGCCTTGCCCTGCGAGTCCACGGCACCATCCGCGTTGCCCTCGCCGAGCTTCGAGCCGGCATCGCCCATCGCGCCGTCGGCGGCGTCGAGGCTGCCGTCATCATCGCCCTGGTCGCCGTCCTGATCGCCATCCTGGCCGGACTGTCCCGGATCGCCCTGCTGGCCCTTCTGCCCCGGCTGACCCTTCTGGCTCTTTTGTCCCTTCTGGGTGAGGCCGCGCTTGGCGAGCTCGTCCTGCAGCTTCTTCAGGCGATCGCGCAGCGCCTGCTGGTCCTGCTGCAGGTCCGACATCGACTGGTCGCCCTGCTTGCCGCGGGAGCGGTCGCGCCGGGAATCCTGGCCCTGCTTGAACGTCTTGTCGCGCAATTGCTGCTGCTTGCGGATCATGTCGCTGAGCTCGTTCAGCGCCTGCTCCATGTCGCTGTCGCCGGATTGCCCGGGCTGCGCCATCTGGAGATTTTCCATGATCTGCGCGAGCTGCTCGAGCATGCGCTGGGCCGCCTCGCGATTGCCCTCGCGCGCCGCCTTCTCGATCTGCTTCAGCAGCTCGTCGAGATCGCGCTGCGTGATGACGTTGCGATCGCGGCTGGAGGACTGGCTCCGCTCCGTCGCGCGCTTGTATTCCTCGAGCTTCTGGATGGCGTCGGATTGATTGCCCAGGCTCTTGCCGGATTCCTTCTGCCTCAGGCTGTCGCCGGAATCCTGCATCGCCTTTTCAGCGCTGTCGAGCAGCGCATCGGGATCCTGGTCCAGCTGGGCAGCGGCCGGCGAGACGCCACCCAGCAGCAGGGCGAAGCAGGCGATCGAGATCGCCTTGAAGACTGGCAGGCGCGCTAGCTTCCGCATTTCCGGTCCCGCGTAAACTGGTTGGCCCCGTCGTTGCCCCCCTTCGCCCGGTTGCTCGCCGACTTCCGATAGGCCTGAAGCTGCTGGCGCAGCGCGTCCTGCTGCTGCGCCAGCTCCGCGAGCTGCTCCGCCGTCGCCTTCTGGGTCTTCTGTCGCAGCTCGATCGCCTTGTCGAGGATGAGCTGAACCTCCGCCGGGAACGGCTGCCGGGGGCCGAGCGGATTCTGCTCGGCGCGCCGGGCAAGATCGCGCACCTTGCCGGCCATCGCCTCGCGGAGCTTCTGCGTCAGCACCTTGATCTCGTCCTCGCTGGCGCCGCGTTCGAGCGCATGCTTGAGCGCGTCCTGCGCCGAGCGCAGCGCGGCGTTGACGCTGCCGGCGACACCGTCGTCCTCGATGGTGACCGCGAACGCCCACATGCTCGCCACCACCTCGCGGAGCGCATCGTCGGTGCGGGCCGCCTCGAGCTGGGCAGCGAGGCTGCGCAGGCCGAGATAGCAGCCGGCATCCGGCGTGAACAATTCCGGCGCGATCATCAGCGCGTCGAGCGCGGCGTAGACGTCGGAATTCTTGTTGGCGTCGAGCGCGAGGATGCGGCGCTGCTCGATCAGCGCGCGCGCGAGCGAGTTGGTGAACAGGCGCTCGGGCAGGCGCAAGTTGAACGGCTCGCTTTTTGCCTCGTTGCCGGCCTCGTCCTTGGCGCTGAGCGTCAGCGTGACATCGGCGCCGGCATAGGGATCTTCGCTGAGGTCCTTCACCGTCTGGCCGACGCCGTTGCGGGTGCGCGCGTTCGGCAGCACCAGCGGGAATTGCGGCGGCTGGAACAGCGGCCGCGCCGCGGCCTTGCTGTCGTCCTTGCCGTCGGCGGAGCGCAGGCCGATTTGCGCCTCGGCGCCGGTGACGCCGTAATCGTCCTCGATCTTGTAGGAGAGCTGGAGCCCGCCGCGCGCCTGCCGCTCCGGATCCTTGACAAGCGAGATCGTCGGCGGACGGTCCGGCGTCGCCGCAAACGCCCATTGCGGCTGGCCGGACGGCGCACGGACATGCGCGGTGCCGTCGGCGGTGATGGCGAAATGCTTCTCGTTGGTGCCCTTGGGCGTGGCCTCGGTGGGAGCGACCTCCTTGAGACCGCCGGAGACAACGACATCGAGGTTGCCGCCGGAAGAGCGCACGATCAGGGTCGAGCCGGCGGGAACGGCGAGCGGACCGCTCGCCGGTAGCGCTGCAGCTTCCTTGTTGGCGGCCGACAGGATCACCGGCGGCCTGCCCGTGTAGAGCGGCGGCGTAACCCAGGCATCGACGCGTATGTTCGTGGGTGCCAGCACGCCGTTCCAGTCGAAGGCGGCTCCGACGCGCATCGCGCGCTCGTCGCCGGCCGCGAAGAAGGTCGCAACCAGCATCACCATGACCAGCGCGCGCAGCGCCCAGGGATCGTGGAGCGCGAGCCGCGGGCGCGGCAGACCGGCACGGATGCGCTTCAGCGAGGCCAGCGTGCGCTCGCGCTGCGCCTGCCACAGCGCCTTCGCGATCGGATCCTGCGAGGTCAGCGTATCCGCGAGCGTGGTGGCCGGGCGGTGACGAATGCCGGAGCCGCGGTCGAGCCGGCTCAGCGCCTCCTCGCGGCTCGGCCAGCGGAACTTGAGCAGGGGGAACAGCACGGCGGTCGCAACGCCGGCAAAAATGGCGAGACCGATCGCACGCGCCAGGAACGGCAGCGCAAGCCAAAGACCCGCCCAGGACACCACCAGGAACAAGCCGATGACGGTCAGCAGCCGCGCGAGATTTGGCCAGGCACGCTCCCACGCGATGGCATAAACGGCCCTGTCGAGGGCCTGCGCCAGCTTCAGCCGCGACAGAGCGTCGCCATCGCGGATCGGGTCTGACGGGTCGGGGGTGACGCCGTTCAATCAGCTCTCCAGGTTGCCCGGTAGAGAGAAGCGTATCACAACGGCAGCACTGAGGCATCCGTTCCTGTACGGGAGCGACCCCTTTTCCCGCATAACACGAGGACGTGACTGGTCCGCCTCAACCCCGTAATTTCCGCGGCGCCACCTCAGGGAAGCGAAGGAAACGCCATGGACAAGAAGATGCACGACAAGGGCCTCGAGGTCCGCAAAGCGGTACTGGGAGAAGCCTATGTCAACAACGCCCTGAAGAACGTCGACGATTTCAACCGTCCGTTCCAGGAGATGCTCAACGAATATTGCTGGGGCACGGTGTGGGGCCGCGAGGAGCTGCCGCGCAAGACCCGCAGCATGCTCAACATCGCGATGATCGCGATCCTCAACCGCCAGCACGAGTTTCGCGCGCATCTGAAGGGCGCGCTGACCAACGGCGTCACCCGTGACGAGATCCGCGAGATCCTGATGCAGGTCGCCATCTACGGCGGCATGCCGGCCGCCGTAGACAGTTTTCGCATCGCGCGCGAGGTGTTCGCGGAGATTGACGGGAAGGCGTGAGGCCCGTCTCTCTCCGGCGTGGTCCCGGCCTTCGCCGGGACGGCAGCGAGTATGGGGCATGCGGCTTCGTACTCAACAAAAAATAACAAGCACAAGGAAACACCATGGACATCGGATTCATCGGGCTCGGAAACATGGGTTTCCCGATGGCGCGGCGGCTGATCGAGGCGGGACACAGGCTCGTCGTGTTCGACACGCGCAAGGAGATTGTCGAAAAGCTGGTGGCACGTGGCGCCACTGCCGCGTCGTCGCCGAAGGACGTCGCCGATCAGGTCGAGACCGTGATGGCGAGCCTGCCCTCGCTACGGGCTTCGCTCGACGTTGCAACGGGCGCGAACGGCGTGATCGAGGGCAAGCGCGCAAAGCGCTTCATCGATCTCTCCACCATCGGCTCGGCAATGGCGGCGAAGATTCACGGGCTCCTGGCCAAGCGCGGCATCGTGCAGATCGACTGTCCCGTCTCCGGCGGCGTCGGCGGCGCCGAGAAGGGCACGCTGGCGGTGATGGTGTCGGGGCCGAAGGCGGAGTTCGAGCTGCTCAAGCCCGCACTCGACGTGATCGGAAAGGTGTTCTTCATCGGCGAGAAGCCGGGCGCGGCGCAGACCATGAAGCTCGCCAATAATTTCCTGTCGGCTACCGCGATCGTGGCGACGTCGGAAGCCGTCGTGATGGGCGTGAAAGCCGGGCTCGATCCCGCCGTGATGATCGACGTCATCAATGCGGGCTCCGGCATGAACACCGCAAGCCGCGACAAGTTTCCGCGCTCGGTGCTGCCGCGCACCTTCGATTTCGGCTTCGCCACGGGGCTGATGGTCAAGGACGTACGGCTGGCGCTGGAGGAGATGAAGCAGCTCGGCCTGTCGATGGAGGTCGCCGAGGCCGTCGGGCGGCTGTGGGAAACCGTGATCAGCGCGGAAGGCGCGGAGTCGGATTTCACCGCGGCCATCAAGCCGATCGAGAAGAAGGCGGGAGTCGTGGTGGGTGGAGCAAAGGGCGGATTGGCAGGGAAGTAGAGTCAGCCTTCCGTCGTCCCGGCGAAGGCCGGACGACGGCGTGGTTGTTGAGCCAGCGCGGCCTCACAGCCACGGCGCCGGCTTGTCCATCGCGATCAGCTGCTCGACGTCGATGCGGGGGCGCACCACGGCGTACTGGTCGCCCTTCACCAGGACCTCGGGCACCAGCGGGCGCGTGTTGTAGGTGCCGGCCTGCACGGCGCCATAGGCGCCGGCGGTCATGATGGCGAGGAGATCGCCCGCCTTCGGCATCGGCAGCGTGCGGTCGAGCGCGAGATAGTCGCCGGTCTCGCAGACCGGGCCGACCACGTCGGCCGTGATCGTGGCCGCATCCTTCCCCGGCTGCGTCACCGGCAGGATGTCGTGATGAGCCTCGTACAGCGTCGGGCGGATCAGATCGTTCATCGCGGCGTCGATGATGACGAAGTTCTTGCCGTCGCCGTGCTTCACATAGATCACCTTGGCGACCAGGATGCCGGCATTGCCGACGATCATGCGGCCCGGCTCGAACATCAGCGTGCAGCCGAGATTGTGGCTGACGCGCTTGACCATGGCGGCATAGGCGGCGGGCGCCGGCGGCGCCTCGCGGTCCATGTAATAGGGAATGCCGAGACCGCCGCCGAAATCGACGTGGCTGATGTCGTGGCCGTCGCTACGCAGCGTCTGCACGAATTCGGAGAGGATGCGGAACGCGGTCTCCATGCCGGAGAGATCGGTGATCTGGCTGCCGATATGCACGTCGGTACCGGTCACCTGGATTCCGGGCAGCTTCGCCGCGCGCGCATAGACCTCGCGGGCGTGCACGATCGGGATGCCGAACTTGTTCTCGGACCTGCCGGTGGAGATCTTGACATGCGTGCCTGCATCGACGTCGGGATTGACGCGCAACGAGATCCGCGCAGTCTTGCCCATCTCGATCGCAAGGCGCGACAGCAGCTCGAGCTCCGGCTGGGATTCGACGTTGAGACAGAGGATGTCGGCGGCCAGCGCGGCGCGCAGCTCGTCTTCCGTCTTGCCGACGCCGGAGAACACGATCTTGCCGGCGGGAATACCGGCGGCAAGCGCGCGCTTCAACTCACCGCCCGAGACCACGTCGGCGCCGGCCCCCAGTTTGGCCAGCGTGCGCAGTACCGACTGGTTGGAGTTCGCCTTTAGGGCGTAGCAGACCAGCACCTTCTCGCCGGCGAAAGCCTCGGTGAAGACGCGGTAATGCCGCTCCAGCGTCGCGGTCGAATAGCAATAGAACGGCGTACCGACCGTTGCGGCCAGCTCGGACAGGTTCACCGCCTCGGCGTGCAGCACGCCGTTGCGATAGTCGAAATGGTTCATGGCGTTGGCTCGGTTGCCCCAGCCTACCGGCTGGGCTTGTCGTCCAGGAGCGGGTCGAGAATAAACGATTTCTTGGTGCCCCTGGGCGCCGCCGGCGCAGCGTCCGCACCATAGGTGGGATTGAACACGCTCGGCGTCCTCTGGGTCTCAATCTCGGTGTCGGTCGGCGCGGCGACATTGGCCGTGGACGCGCTGGACGCGGTCGGCGGCAGGTCGAGCGGACCCTTGCGGCCGCAGCCGGCAAGCGCGAGCGCCGTCAGGCTCAAGACAATGATGGCCCACCCCGAGCCGGCCGGGCGAAACTTTGACGTCACGACGAAATCCCCACTACGCGGGCCGCACCATACAGAGATTGGCGTGCTCTGGCGAGAGCCGGATGACCATGAAACATCAGCGAAATTTTACCCTCAGCCCAATTTTCGCTCTTTTTCCAGCCGCTTCGCCCAGGCCTTGGCCTGCGACGCTACGTTCTTCGGCGCGGTGCCGCCGAAGCTGGTGCGGCTCTTCACCGACGATTCGACCGAGAGCACACCGAGCACGTCCCTGGTGATCTTCGGCTCGATCGCCTGCATCTGCTTCAGCGGCAGCTCGTGCAGCGCCACGCCGTCCTCCGCCGCCTTGGCCACGATGCGGCCGGTGACGTGGTGGGCGTCGCGGAACGGCATCTTCAGGGTCCGCACCAGCCAGTCGGCCAGATCGGTCGCGGTGGCATAGCCCTCGCCGGCGGCGGCCTTCATCTTAGCCTCGTCAGGGACCAGATCGCGGACCATTCCGATCATGGCGCGGATCGCCAGCGACAGCGCGGCAAAACCCTCCATGGCGCCCTGCTTGTCCTCCTGCATGTCCTTTTGATAGGCGAGCGGCAGGCCCTTCATCACGATCAGCAGCCCGTTCAGCGCGCCGATGACGCGGCCGGTCTTGGCGCGCACGAGCTCGGCGGCGTCCGGATTGCGCTTCTGCGGCATGATAGAAGAGCCGGTCGTGAACTTGTCACTGAGGCGGATCAGACCGACCAGGGGCGAGGTCCAGATCACGATCTCCTCGGCAAAGCGCGACATGTGCACGGCGCAGATCGAGGCGGCCGAGAGCGTCTCCAGCACGAAGTCGCGATCGGAGACGGCGTCGAGCGAATTCGCCATCGGGCGGTCGAAGCCGAGCGCCTTCGCGGTGGCGTGGCGGTCGATCGGGAACGAGGTGCCGGCGAGCGCGGCGGCGCCGAGCGGCGATTCATTGAGCCGCTTGCGCGCGTCCTGGAAGCGGCCGCGGTCGCGCCCGGCCATCTCGACATAGGCGAGCAGATGGTGGCCGAACGTCACGGGCTGCGCGGTCTGCAGATGGGTGAAGCCGGGCATCACGGTGCCGGCATGTTCCAGCGCGCGTTCCACCAGAGCCTGCTGGAACGCGGCGAGCGCGGCATCGGTCTCGTCGAGCACGTCGCGGACATAGAGACGGAAGTCGGTCGCGACCTGGTCGTTGCGCGAGCGCGCCGTATGCAGGCGGCCGGCCGCGGGGCCGATCAGCTCCGACAGGCGGCTCTCGACATTCATATGGATGTCCTCGAGCGCGCGCTTGAATTCGAAGCCGCCCTTGCCGATCTCTGACAAAATCGTGTCTAGACCCCTGCCGATATTTTTCGCATCAGAGGCCGTGATGATGCCCTGGCTGGCGAGCATCGCGGCGTGGGCCTTGGACGCGGTAATGTCCTGGGCAAAGAGGTGACGATCCACGTCGATGGAGACGTTGATCTCTTCCATGATCTCATCGGGACGTTCCGAGAACCGGCCGCCCCACATCTTGTTGCTCATGATCCCCTGCTCACGCCTTGCCTGTCGCTAGCCACGTTTGCTGGCCGCGGCCAGCCGTATTAAGAGGCCCCTGATAGCCATATCTGCGACCGGATGACAAACGATATGCTCGACAAGAAGCCCTCCGCCACGCGCCGGATCCCCCTCGTGATCGCCACTGTGGCGATCGGCGGGCTGGCCGGCTTCGCCGCGCTGTATGGGCTGGGCCTGAGCCGGGCTCCTGGCGGTGATCCGACCTGCAAGCCGGCGGTCGCAACCGCGCAAAAAATCGCGCCGCTGGCGCATGGCGAGGTGGCGGCGCTGACCATCGCAACCGCGCCGCTGAAGCTGCCCGACCTCACCTTCGAGGATGCCGACGGCAAGCCGAAGAAACTGTCCGATTTTCGCGGCAAGACGCTGCTGGTGAACCTCTGGGCCACCTGGTGCGTGCCCTGCCGAAAGGAGATGCCGGCGCTGGACGAGCTCCAGGGCAAGCTTTCGGGGCCGAATTTCGAGGTCGTGGCGATCAACATCGACACTCGCGACCCGGAGAAGCCGAAGACCTTCCTGAAAGAGGCCAACCTGACCCGGCTGGGCTACTTTAACGACCAGAAAGCCAAGGTTTTCCAGGATCTTAAGGCGATAGGGCGGGCGCTGGGGATGCCGACCTCGATGCTGGTCGACCCGCAGGGCTGCGAGATCGCGACGATCGCGGGGCCGGCGGAATGGGCGAGCGAGGATGCGCTGAAGCTGATCCGCGCCGCGACCGGCAAGGCCGCCGCATCGCTTTAAGCCGTCACGTTGAGGTTGCCGCCGACGCCGGGGCCGACATTGGCGAGGGAAGGCTGACCGGCGCCGAGCAGGGTCAGGACAGTGGACTTCTCCATGTCCATGTTCTGCTTGGTCAGCGTCGCCGCAATATTCGACTGCAGCGCGCCTTGCTGAGCGGCCAGCATCGTGCTGACCATCGCCATCATGTCCATTACGCGAACCCTCGTAGCGGGCGTAACCTAGGCGCGAGGGGTTAACGGGACATGAATTGTCACGAGCCGGATGCAGCTCGTAGGGGGATTAGCCGAATGCGTAACCCACCCCTGTTCGTATCCGGAGAGGCAGAAGAGGTCGGGCGGTTTGCGCTTCGCGCAACCCGCGGGGCTAACCCACCCGTCAGCGTGTCGGAATCGGCTTGGCGCCGCGGTAGTCGTAGAAGCCGCGCTGGGTCTTGCGGCCGAGCCAGCCGGCCTCGACATATTTCACCAGCAGCGGGCACGGGCGGTACTTGGAATCGGCGAGGCCCTCGTGCAGCACCTGCATGATCGACAGGCAGGTATCGAGGCCGATGAAATCGGCGAGCTCGAGCGGGCCCATCGGATGGTGGGCACCGAGCTTCATCGCAGCGTCGATCGCCTCGACATTGCCGACGCCTTCATACAGCGTGTAAATCGCCTCGTTGATCATCGGCAGCAGGATGCGGTTGACGATGAAGGCCGGGAAGTCCTCGGAGACCGCGACCTGCTTGCCGAGCTTGGCGACGAATTCCTTGGCCGCCTCGAAGGTCGCATCATCCGTGGCGATGCCGCGGATCAGCTCGACCAGCTCCATCAGCGGCACCGGATTCATGAAATGAATGCCGATGAAGCGCTCGGGCCGGTCGGTGGCGGCAGCAAGGCGGGTGATCGAGATCGAGGACGTGTCGGAGGCGACGATCGCCTCGGGCTTCAAGATGGCGCAGAGCTCGTGGAAGATCTTGCGCTTGACCTCTTCCTTCTCGACCGCGGTCTCGATCACGAGATCGCAATCGGCGAGTTCGTCGAGCTTCTCGGCGGCCACGATGCGCGACAGCGCCTTGGTCTTGGCCTCCTCGGTAACGACCTTCTTGGAGACCTGGCGGGCCAGATTGCCGTTGATGGTGGCCATGCCCGACTTGAGACGGTCGGCCGAAACGTCGTTGAGCACCACGTCGAAGCCGGCGAGCGCGGCAACATGCGCGATGCCATTGCCCATCTGACCCGCGCCGATCACGCCGACCTTCTTGATCACTGCCGCCATAATGTCATCCACCGGAACGGCGCGCACATCGCGCCCTGCGTCTGATTTGACCAGAAACCTGATTTAATCAGAACCTTGGCTCGAAACCTAGATTGGATCGCTTCGAAGGCGTGCCCCACGCCAAAGAAAACGGCTCAAAAATGAAACACCGGCCGGAGTTTATACCTCCGGCCGGTGTTTTGAACGCGTTTTACTTGCCGAGCTTGCCGAGTTCGGCCGTCAGCTCCGGAACCGCCTGGTAGAGGTCGGCGACCAGCCCGTAATCGGCGACCTGGAAGATCGGCGCGTCCTCGTCCTTGTTGATCGCGACGATCACCTTGGAGTCCTTCATGCCCGCCAGATGCTGGATCGCGCCGGAAATGCCCACGGCGACATAAAGCTCGGGGGCCACGACCTTGCCGGTCTGGCCGACCTGCCAGTCATTCGGGGCATAGCCGGCGTCCACCGCCGCACGCGAGGCACCGACACCGGCGCCGAGCTTGTCCGCGAGCGGCTCGATGTACTTTGCGAAGTTTTCCCGGCTCTGCATGGCGCGGCCACCGGAGACGATGATCTTCGCCGAGGTCAGCTCGGGACGGTCGCTCTTGGCGACCTCCTCGCCCACGAAGGACGACAGGCCGGGATCGGCCGCCGCCGCCACGGTCTCGACCGGCGCGCTGCCGCCTTCGCCCGCCGCGGCGAAGGTGGAGGTGCGGACCGTGATGACCTTCTTGGCATCCTTCGACTTCACCGTCTGGATGGCGTTGCCGGCATAGATCGGACGCTCGAAGGTGTCGGGGGCGACCACCTTGATGATCTCCGAGACCTGCATGACGTCGAGCAGGGCGGCGACACGCGGCATCACGTTCTTGAAGCGCGAGGTCGCGGGCGCGACGATCGCGTCGTAGGACGGGGCCAGCGAGACGATCAGCGCGGCCAGCGGCTCGGCGAGATCGTGCGCATAGAGCTCGCCGTCGGCGAGCAGCACCTTCTTCACGCCGGCGAGCTTGGCGGCGGCATCCGCCGCGGCCTTGGCGTTCTGGCCGGCCACCAGCACCTCGACGTCCGCGCCGAGCGCGGCAGCCGCGGTGAGGGTCTTGTTGGTCGCATCCTTCAGCGACGCATTGTCGTGTTCGGCAATCAGAAGCGTCGTCATCAGAGCACCCCGGCTTCGTTCTTGAGTTTCGACACCAGCTCGGCGACGTCCTTGACCTTGACGCCCGCCTTGCGGCCCGCCGGTTCGGTGGTCTTGAGAACCTCGAGGCGCGCGGCGACATCGACGCCGTAATCGGCGACGGTCTTCTCCGCGATCGGCTTCTTCTTCGCCTTCATGATGTTCGGCAGCGAGGCGTAACGCGGCTCGTTGAGACGAAGGTCGGTGGTGACGATCGCCGGTCCCTTCAGCTTGACGGTCTGCAAGCCGCCGTCGACTTCGCGCGTGACCTTGAAGTCAGAACCTTCGACCTCGAGCTTGGAAGCGAAGGTCGCCTGCGACCAGCCAAGCAGCGCGGCCAGCATCTGGCCGGTCTGGTTAGAGTCGTCGTCGATCGCCTGCTTGCCGAGGATGATGAGGCCAGGCTGCTCTTCTTCCGCAACCTTCTTCAGGATCTTGGCGACGGCGAGCGGCTCGACGGTGGCTTCGGCCTTCACCAGGATGCCGCGATCGGCGCCCATGGCAAGACCGGTGCGGATCGTCTCCGACGCTTGCGCCGGTCCAATGGAGACCACCACGACTTCGGTCGCCTTGCCGGCTTCCTTCAGGCGCAGCGCTTCCTCGACGGCGATTTCATCGAACGGGTTCATCGACATCTTGACGTTGGCGAGTTCAACGCCCGATCCATCGCCCTTGACGCGGACCTTGACGTTGTAATCGACCACCCGCTTTACCGGAACTAAGACCTTCATCGATCCTCTTTCACTCAATTTGGGAGGGGGTTATCAACTGGCGCGGAACCTAAAGGCCTGATCCGGCCCGGTCAACGCGCGAACGCGCCAATTTTTAAACCTTAGAAATGCGCGGTCCAAATGGGTCAGCGGTTCTGGCCCGGAACCCAGAGCACGTCCCCGGCACCATTACGGTTAGCGGCACGGCTCGCCACGAACAGGAAGTCCGAGAGGCGGTTCATATACTGGATTCCAGCCGCGCTGACGGGCTCGCTTGGCCGGGCCGCCAGTTCCACGATGACGCGTTCCGCCCTGCGGCATATCGTGCGCGCAACATGCAGGTAGGCCGCGGCCGGCGTGCCGCCGGGGAGCACGAAG
Source organism: Bradyrhizobium sp. PMVTL-01 (assembly GCF_051861855.1). Taxonomy (NCBI): domain Bacteria; kingdom Pseudomonadati; phylum Pseudomonadota; class Alphaproteobacteria; order Hyphomicrobiales; family Nitrobacteraceae; genus Bradyrhizobium; species Bradyrhizobium sp. PMVTL-01. Next base: position 7,844,475 of record NZ_CP193982.1, read on the forward strand.
GAGGTCAGCGGCGCGAGCTTGTCGTTGAGCGCGTCGATGTCGCGCTCGAGCCGCTCCACCTGGCTCGCGACCACCCGCAACCGCTCGGCGTTGCCTTCACGTTCGGGCACCGCAAGATCGGCGCCGAGGTCGAACAGATCGTTCTGGATCCGGCCGAGCATCGCGTCGAACTCAGGCATGTCATGGGTATGGAGCCGCACCACGCCGATCGCGGCATTGGTCTCGTCGACGGTGCCATAGGCCTCGATGCGCAGATCGTATTTCGGCCGGCGCTCGCCCGAGCCGAGCGCCGTCGTGCCGTCGTCACCGGTCTTGGTATAGATGCGGTTCAATACCACCATGTTCAGCGTCCCATCGCCCAGACCGCGGCCATGGCGATGACGATCGCCACGAACTGAAGCAGCACCCGCCAGCGCATCAGCTTCTGCGAAGTGTTTGGCGAGCCGCCGCGCATCATGTTGACGAGACCGAGCAGCAGCACCAACGCCACGGCGCCGACCGCGATCGGCAGGATGAAAGTACTCAGGACAGATGCCATCTGAGGGTAGATAACACCGTGCGCGGCGGTCCGCCATGGCGTTCCCGATCTGGCTTTTAAGTCAATAATATCAGAAGCTAGCTGGATGAGTTCAGATTTGCTCGAGCGGCCTGTCTTCTTCGCCTCTCCCCGCTTGCGGGGAGAGGCCGGAATGCGCGCGCAGCGCGGACTCCGGGTGAGGGGGAGTCTCCCCGAATCGCTCTCCCACCGTCCTCGCGGAGGCTCCCCCTCACCCGCCGCGCGTGCCGCGCGTGGGCCTTTCCCCGCGCGCGGGGAGAGGCGAAGCCGGAGCAAGCCGTGAAAGCCATCCGCTACATCTACTGCGTGCTGGAGGATGCGTTTTACACGTTCCTGGCCGACGACGGCTGGGCGATCGCGAGCCATATCGCGCTGTCGACCCTGATGGCGCTGTTCCCGTTCCTGATCGTGCTGACCTCGCTCGCCGGCTTCTTCGGCTCCAAGGAACTCGCCGACCAGGCCGCCAGCCTGATGCTTCAGGTCTGGCCCAAGCAGGTCGCCGATTCGATCTCGGGCGAGGTGCACGACGTGCTGACCACCACCCGCACCGGCATTCTGACCATCGGCGCGGCGCTGTCGGTCTATTTCGCCTCGAACGGCGTCGAGGCGCTGCGCGTCGCGCTCAACCGTGCCTATGCCGTGGTGGAGATGCGGCGCTGGTACTGGCTGCGGTTGGAATCGATCGCCTACACGCTCATTGCGGCGTTCACGGCCCTCGCGATGGCGTTCCTGATCGTGCTTGGTCCGCTGATCATCGAGGCGGCGCGGCGCCACATTCCCCTGTTCGTCGAATCGAACGAAAGCATTCTCACCTGGCTGCGCTACGGCATCACCATCAGCGCGCTGGTGGTGGCGCTGTTCATCCTGCACGCCTGGCTGCCGGCGGGACGGCGCAGCTTCCTTCAGATCATGCCAGGCATCGTCTTCACCGTCGTGGCGTCGCTGATCTCCGGCGTCGTCTTCGGACAATATCTGGCGCGCTTCGCCAACAACTACGTGACGATGTATGCGGGGCTCGCCTCGGTGATCATCGCGCTGGTGTTCCTGTATTTCATCGCCGCGATCTTCGTTTATGGCGGCGAGCTCAATGCCGCGATCATCAAGTCGCAGCTTCCTCACGGCGTGTCGCTTCAAGCAGCGCAGTCGCTAGAGCCCGCGGAGACACAGGCTTGATCAGGAAGGCGTCGGCGCCGGCTTCACGCGAGGCCGCCTCGTCCTCGCCTCGCCCGGAGACCCCGATGATGGGGATCCGGGCCAGCGGCGCCGGCATGGTGCGGATCCGCCTGATCGCCTCGAGGCCGTCGATCCCAGGCAGCACCATGTCCATCAGCACGGCATCGAAGGCGCCCTGCTCCAGCCGGTTCACGGCATCCTCGCCGCGCCCGATGAACTCGGCATGATGGCCAAGCTCGGTGAGGATCGTGTTGAGCACGACGCGGCCGAAGGGGTTGTCCTCGACGCTGAGCACGCGGAGCGCAGCGACCGCATCCACCTCGGCCTGGCCTTGCGATTTGCCCGACCTGGCCGGACCCGCCGCATCCAGCGACACCGTCAATGTGAAGGTGGCGCCGCCGCCAGCGCGCGGTGCGACCGAGATGTCGCCGCCCATCGCGCGCGCCAATTGCTTCACCGAGGACAGACCGAGGCCGGCGCCGCCGAAACGCGAGGCGATGGTGACATTGGCCTGGGTGAACGGGCGGAACAGCCGCTTGATCTCGGCCATGGTGAGGCCGATGCCGCTGTCGGACACCGCGAAGGCGACGCCGACCCTGCCCTTGCCCTTTGCTGTGCCCTTGTTGGCGGGATGGCAAGGCGCCACCGCCAGCGCCACACCGCCCTGCTCGGTGAATTTCACGGCATTGTCGATCAGGTTCTCGAGCGCGGCGCGCAGGCGGACGGGATCGCCGACCACCAGCCCCGGCAGCTTGTCGGAAATATCGACCTGGGCCTGCAGTCCCTTGGCCGCGGCGCGCCCGGCGAGCGAATCGCCGGTGCTGCGCGCGAGCGCCCGCAGATCGAACAGATCCTGCCGCAGCGTGCTGCCGGCCATCCCCGCGCCCTTGCCCGTTTTGGCAGCGTCCACGAACAGCGTGGCAAGGCTCGCCAGATGCTCGGCGCCAGCCTTGATGGTGTCAGCCCAGCGCCGCTCCCGCTCTCCGAGATCGGAGGTCGCGAGCAGATCGCTGATCGCGAGAATGCCGGTCAGGGGGGTGCGGACCTCGTGGGCAAAGGCGGCGAGCGCCGCCTGGACCACATCTGGCGCGGCCGCCTTGGTGGCACGCTTGCGCGACCGCCCCGCCGCCCCGGACCGTTTCCGAGGCGGGCGCCGGGACGTCCGCGTAGTGCGCACTGCGCGCGTTTTCGCCGCCATAATTCCCCTTCGAAGTCGTCCCCTTCGAACCCGGACTATCGGGCAAGAATGGCATGACGGAACCCTCGGAGTCACGGCAGCGTTTCGCTAACTCCCAGAGAAACTTAATCTAATCCGACCAGCCGACGGACACTGGCAGGTGTGGCACCCGCGATGCGCAACTGCCGCAACCCCGTCGCGCGGCTGGATTTCGACAGCTTCCGCCCCTCGCCATCGCGAATCAGCGCGTGATGGCGGTAAACGGGTTCCGGCAGGCCAAGCAGAACCTGCAGCAGGCGGTGGACCGAGGTTGCGTGAAACAGGTCCTGCCCCCGCACGATCTCGCTGACGCCCTGGAGCGCGTCGTCGACGACCACCGACAGATGGTAGCTGGTCGGGGTTTCCTTGCGGGCCAGGATCACGTCGCCCCAGGCCTCAGGCCGCGCCGGGACGGTGCCGCGCGCGCCCCCCGGTCCCTCGCCGAGCTCGGTCCAGCTCAGGCCGGCGACGCGGCGGCAGGCGGACGCCATGTCCAGCCGGAGCGCATAAGGCGCGCCCGCGGCGATCAGCCGTATCCGCTCGTCGGCAGGGAGCGACTTCGCATTGCCTGGATACAGGGGCGCGCCGTCAGGATCGCGCGGCCACGGCCCGTCGGCCTCCCGCGCCGCCACCAGCTTTGCGATCTCGGCCCGACTTTCGAAGGCGGGGTAGACGAGGTCCAGCGCGGAGAGTCTTTCGAGCGCGGCGCGATAGTCGGACAGATGCTCCGACTGCCGCCGCACCGGCGTCTCCCAGGCAATGCCGAGCCAGGCGAGGTCCTCGTAGATCGCCGTCTCATATTCGGGCCGGCACCGTGTCGCGTCGATGTCCTCGATGCGCAGCAGCAGCCGCCCGCCGGTCTGAAGCGCCCGATCGAAGTTGAGCAGGGCGGAATAGGCGTGGCCGAGATGCAGGAGGCCGTTGGGGCTGGGGGCAAATCGGAAAACGGGTGGCATGAATTCTCGCAAGACTCGTCATTGCCAGGCTTGACCCGGCAATCCATCTTCCATGACTCTGTTACGATAGGAGATGGATGGCCGGGTCAAGCCCGGCCACGACGCCGGAGAGAGCTTACCGAGCCCCATGACCATCCATCTCGAAACCCAGTCCGACCTCGAAGAAGCCGTCCACGCATTGATCAAGCGCGATCCGCGCCTCAAGCCGGTGCTCGAGATCGCGGGCATGCCGGCGTTGCGGCGGCGCGAGCCGGGCTTTGCGGGGCTCGCGCACATCGTCTGCGGGCAGCAGCTTTCGACCGCGAGCGCATCGGCGATCTGGGCGCGACTGTCCGCCGCCTTCGATCCGTTCGACCATGATGCCGTGCGCCGCGCCCGCACCGACCGGCTGGGGCGGCTCGGCCTGTCCGCCGCCAAAATCAAGACGCTGAAGCATCTGGCGCGGGAGATCAATGCGCAGCGGCTGAACCTCGATGTGCTCGCGGAGGAAGATGCCGACGCCGCGCATCACACGCTGATCTCGCTGCCCGGCATCGGGCCGTGGACGGCGGACGTCTATCTGCTGTTCTGCCTCGGCCACGGCGATGCCTGGCCGGCCGGCGACCTGGCCGTGCAGGAGGGCATCAAGATCGGGCTCGGCCTCAAGGCGCGGCCGACGGAGAAGCAGATGGCGCCGCTCGCCGAGCCCTGGCGTCCGCTGCGCGGCGCTGCTGCGCATCTGTGGTGGAGCTATTATCGCGCGGTGAAGAAGCGCGAGGGCGTGCTCGCCGGAAACTAAAGCTTTTTTTCGCATGATCTTCCCGGGAAACCGCTTCGCAGTTTTCCGGATCATGCTCTAGCCCCGCAGCCGCTCGCGATCGGCGCGGGCGCATTCGGCCACGAAGTCGACCACGGCGCGCACCGCGGACAGCTCGACCAGGTCAGGATGGGCGAGCAACCAGAGGTCGGCAACGCTGGCGAGCTTCTGCGGCGCGACGCGCACGAGGTCCGGATAACTCTCCGCGACGAAACAGGACAGCGCGGAGATTCCGATCCCCGCGCGTACCGCCGCCAGCATGTCGCCCTGCGACGAGCAACGCATCACCAAGGTGCCCTGGCGCGTGATCGCATCGCTCCAGCGCGCCAGCTGCGCGTTGGAATCCTGATCGGCAAAGCCGATCACGCTGTGCCCCTTCCACTCGCCGCTGCGCTCCGGCAGGGAGCGGCCGGCGGCATAGTCGCGCGAGGCGTAGAAGCCGGTGCCGAGCCGGCCGATCTTGCGGCCGACCAAATTTTCCTCGCCGCTGTCGACCGGGCGCAGCACCACGTCGGCCTCCCGGCGTCGCACGCTGGCCGGGAACGGATGGGTGATGATCTCGAGCCGGATGTGATCATGCGCGGCGAGAAAGGATCGCAGCCGCGGCATCAGCCAGTGCGAGGCCAGGGTCGCGCCGACCGACAGCTTGACCGTGCCCCGCGCCTTGCGCCCGCCGGCGCCGACCGCAGCCTCGGCCCGGAGCGCGGCGGCCGCCATCGCTTCGGCATGCTCGCGCAGCGTGCGCCCGTCGGCGGTGAGCGCGAATCCGTCCGCGGCACGCGCCAGCAATTTTGTGCCGAGTTGTTCCTCCAGAGCGGCGATCTTGCGGCTGACGGTCGGATGGCTCGCATGCAGACGCTTCGCCGCGGCGGTGAAGCTGCCGGTGTCGGCGACCGCGACGAAGGTCTTGCAGAGGTCCCAATCCACGGGCGGCTCCGTTCAAACATGAATACCTGCTTGTTCAATATTGAACGATCCGCCCCCGCTGTCCAACCCTATAGTGCGGTCAAACCGCCAGGCAGGACACTCCGCCGGCGACAAATCGACATGGAAGCGCTCACAATCGGCCCGCAGGCCGTTGACGCGCGTCGCCAGGAGGATCGGATGGCACTCCCCGCCTTGCTCAAGAACAATCTGGAGCTGCCCGTCGTCGGCTCGCCGCTCTTCATCGTCTCCGGACCGGAGCTGGTGATCGCCCAGTGCAAGGCGGGCATCGTCGGCTCGTTTCCCGCGCTCAATGCCCGTCCGGTCGAGAAGCTCGAGGAGTGGCTGAGCCGGATCGAGCACGAGCTCGGCGAATACAAGTCGCGCAATCCCGGCAAGAAGGTGGCGCCCTACGCCGTCAACCAGATCTGCCATTCCTCCAACGACCGGTTGATGAAGGACATGGAAACCTGCGTGAAGCACAAGGCGCCCATCATCATCACCTCGCTGCGGCCGCCGGCGGAGATCGTCGAGGCCGCGCATTCCTATGGCGGGCTGGTGTTCCACGACGTCATCAACGTCAAGCATGCGCGCAAGGCCGCCGAGCAGGGCGTCGACGGCCTGATCCTGGTCTGCGCCGGCGCGGGCGGACATGCCGGCACGCTGTCGCCCTTCGCGCTGGTGCGCGAGGTCAAGCAATGGTTCGATGGCGCGATCCTGCTGTCGGGCGCGATCAGCGACGGTTTTGGCGTTGCGTCCGCGCTGACGCTGGGCGCCGACCTCGCCTATATGGGCACGCGCTTCATCGCGACGCAGGAAGCCAATGCCGACGAAGCCTACAAGTCGGCGCTGACGCAGCACGCCGCGCACGACATCGTCTACACCAACCTGTTCACCGGCGTGCACGGCAATTATCTGGGTCCCTCGATCGCCGCCGCCGGCCTCGATCCGGACAATCTTCCCCCCGCCGACAAATCGAAGATGAATTTCGGCTCCGGCGGCAACATGAAATCCAAGGCGTGGCGCGACATCTGGGGATCGGGCCAGGGCATCGGCCAGATCACCGACGCGCCGCCGGTCGCCGAGCTCGTCGACCGGCTGAAGGGCGAATTCGACCGGGCCCGGCAGGATTTCCTGATGCGCGCCAGTGCCTGACGTTTCTGACTGACAAGAACAACGGGAGGACATCATGAAGCTGGCAGCCGCCCTCATCGGCCTGACATTGCTGACGCTCGCGACCGGAACCGCCCGCGCCGAAGGCAGCAACGAGATCCGCATCGGGCAGACGCTGCCCTATAGCGGCCCGGCTTCCGGCTTCGGCGCTATCGGGCGAACGCAGGAGGCGTTCTTCGAGAAGGTCAATGCCGAGGGCGGCATCAACGGCCGCAAGGTCAAGTTCATCACGCTCGACGACGCCTACTCGCCGCCCAAGACCGTCGAGCAGACCCGCAAGCTGGTCGAGCAGGACGAGGTGCTGATGATGTTCGGCTCGCTCGGCACCGCCACCAACAGCGCCGTGCAGCGCTACCTCAACGGCAAGAAGGTGCCGCAGCTGTTCGTGCTCTCGGGCGCGACCAAATGGGCCGATCCGCAGAAATATCCGTGGACCATGCCCGGCATGGCCGCCTACGAATCCGAGGGCGTGGTCTATGCCAAGCACGTGCTGCGCACCAGGCCCAGCGCGAAGATCGCCATCCTGTCCCAGAACGACGATTTCGGCCGCGATTATGTCGCCGGTTTCAAGCGCGCGCTCGGCGAGAAAGGCGCCAGCATGATCGTGGCGGAGCAGACCTACGAGACCAGCGCACCGACGATCAGCTCGCAGCTCTCGACCCTGAAGGCGTCGGGTGCCGACGTGCTGTTCGGCGTCGTGCTCGGCAAGTTCACCTCGCAGATGATCAAGGGCGTCGCCGAGATCGGCTGGAAGCCCGAGCTGTTCTTCGTGCCGACCTCGGCCTCCTCGATCTCATTCCTCGAGCCGGCCGGGCTCGACAACGCGGTCGGCCTGATCTCGTCGAGCAACCAGAAGGACACGATGGACCCGCAATGGGCCAGCGATCCCGGCGTGAAGGAATACTTCGCCTTCATGAAGCAATACATGCCGACTGCGGACCTCTCCAACTCCAACTACGCGGCCGGCTACCACTATGCGACGCTGCTGATGAGGGTGCTGACGGCATGCAAGGATGATTTCAGCCGCGACAACATCATGCGCCAGGCCGCTTCGCTCAAGGAGGTGAAGCTGCCGCTGCTGCTGCCGGGCATGTCCGTCACCACCGGCCCCGATGACTATCTGCCGTTCCAGCAGCTGCAGCTCCGCCGCTTCAACGGCAAGAGCTGGGTCGGGTTCGGCGATGTGCTCGATGATCGCTAAACCGGAACAGGTGAGGACACGCCATGATCATCAGCGGTGAACGCCGGATCGGCTACGACGAGATCCACGCCCGCATCCGGCGCGCGGCGAGCGGGCTCCGCTCCCTTGGCCTGGCCGAAGGCGCTCCGATCGCCATGATGCTGCGCAACGACTTTGCGCTCTTCGAGGTGGTCGCGGCCTCCGCCGCGCTCGGCAGCCCGGTGGTGCCGATCAACTGGCATCTCAAGGCCGAGGAGGTCCGCTACATCCTGACCGACAGCGGCGCGACGATCCTGGTCTGTCATGCCGATCTGCTGCCGCAGATCCGGGCCGGCCTGCCCGAGGATGTCCGCCTGCTCGTCGTCGCGACACCGCCCGAACTCGCCGCGACCTTCGCCGTTCTGCCCGAGCTGACCCAAGCCCCGGCGGGACTGACCGATTGGGACCGCTGGCGCGACGGCCATCCGGAACATCGGGCCCCGCCTCGCCGTGCCACGGCGATGATCTACACGTCGGGGACCACGGGCATGCCGAAGGGCGTGCGGCGGATGCCGATGCAGCCCGAACAGGCGGCCGCCTCCGAGCGCGTCGGCGCGATCGCCTATGGCCTCAAGCCGCGCGACAACCAGGTCGTGCTGATCAACGGGCCGATGTACCACTCGGCGCCGCACTCCTACGGCATGCTGGCGTTCCGCAGCGGCTGCACCATCGTCCTCCAGGCGCGGTTCGACGCCGAGGAGCTGCTGGCCCTGATCGAGCGCCACCGCGTCACGCATATCCACATGGTGCCGACCATGTTCGTCCGGCTGCTGCGGCTGCCCGAGGCCGTGAGACGACGCTACGATCTCGCCTCGCTGCGGTTCGTGGTGCACGGCGCCGCGCCCTGCCCGCCCGAGGTGAAGCGGGCCATGATCGATTGGTGGGGACAGGTCATCAACGAATATTTCGGCTCGACCGAGACCGGCATCCCGGTGTGGCACTCGGCCGAAGAGGCACTGAGGAAACCGGGGACGGTCGGCCGCGCCATCGAAGGCGGCATCGTCAAGATCTTCCGCGATGACGGCAGCCGCTGCGGCGTCAACGAGGTCGGCGAGATCTACATGCGCCAGACGGCCGTGCCCGATTTCGACTATCACGGCAAGGCGCACGCCCGCGCCGAGGCCGGCCGCGATGGTCTCGTCAGCGTCGGCGACGTCGGCTATCTCGACGAGGACGGCTATCTGTTCCTGTGCGACCGCAAGCGCGACATGGTGATCTCGGGCGGCGTCAACATCTATCCCGCCGAGATTGAGAATGTGCTGATCGCAATGCCCGGCGTGCGCGACTGCGCCGTGTTCGGCATCCCCGACGCCGAATTTGGCGAGCGGCCGTGCGCCTTCGTCGAGCCGGAGCCCGGCGCCGACCTCTCGGCCGCCGCAGTTCAGTCGTTCCTGCGCGAGCGGCTCGCCAACTTCAAGGTGCCGAAGGAGGTCGAATTCCGCGATGCGCTGCCGCGCGAGGCAACGGGAAAGATCTTCAAGCGCAAGCTGCGGGATCCTTATTGGGCGGCTTGACTGGGAACTCGCACCTGGTCGGCGATTGACGCGATGTGTGCGGCCCGCTTCGCTACGGTTGCGGTCTCGTTCTTCGCCTCACGAGAGCTCGCTTCACGCGGGTGGACTGGCGCCGCGGACGTGTCGAATACAATCCGCTCGGGTAATACACGCGCCGAATGAATCCGAATGATGCTTCTGTCCACATCGATGCCGGCGCTACGTTCCGGCGGCGCGGGAAAAAGAAAATCGGCCAGGAACAGCAGCGCGACAAGCAAGCTGCCGACGAACAAGAAATAGCGAATGATAGGCATCTGAATTGGCAGCGCGTCCCGGTATTGGAGACGCTTCAACGGGAAATACCGGCAATTGTTCCTGCGCGCGGTCCTGGCGCGTGATCATCATGCACGTCACGCTGGGTGCGCGCTTTGATCGCGAACCGCGGAGCAACCAATCGGAAGCTCATCTGTTGTCGCCCGGCATAATCAACTGTCGGAGGACATAATGTCACGCCTACCCATGCTCGCCGCAGCACTCCTGCTGCTCGGATCAGTGCCCATCAGCGCACAATCGCAACCCGCGCAAAGCGGGCCGGGCAACAACGCGATCAACAGTGCCGACCAGAACAACTCGAACGCCCCCGTCGCGGGCCGCAACAGCTTCACCGAAGGCCAGGCGAAGTCGAAGATCGAAGCAGCCGGCTATTCCAATGTCTCCGGCCTGCAGAAGGACAATGATGGCGTCTGGCGCGGCAAGGCCGACAAGGCGGGAACCAAGACCGACGTCAGCGTGGACTTCCAGGGCAACGTGAACCCGACCAGATAAGCGGAGGACGCAACATGACCACCACCATTTCCAGACTCTATGACAACTATTCGGATGCGGAACGTGCAGTCACCCGGCTCGAGGCCGCCGGCGTGCCGCACTCCGACATCAGCATCGTCGCCAACAATTCCGACAATTGGTACGGCAACTCGACCCGCAAGGTCGATCGCGACCGCGACGGCGTCGACGATCGCGCCGAAGGTGCGGGCACTGGCGCCGGCGTTGGCGCCGGCCTCGGAGGCGCGGCGGGCCTGCTTGCGGGGCTCGGGCTGCTGGCTATTCCCGGACTCGGACCGGTCGTCGCTGCCGGCTGGCTGGCATCGACCGCAGCGGGTGCCGCGGCCGGCGCTGCAACGGGCGGCATCGTCGGCGCGCTGACCCAAGCCGGCGTGTCCAAGGACGATGCGTCCCGCTACGCCGAGGGCGTCCGCAGGGGCGGAACGCTGGTGTCGGCGAAGGTCCCCGATCAGGACCGCGCGCGTCTCGATGCCCTTCTGCACGAGAGGTCGGTGAACCTGCAGGATCGGAGCGCTGCCTGGCAAAAGACCGGCTGGACCGGCTTCGATGCCGCCAGCCCGCCGCTGTCGCCCGACGATGTCGGCCGTGAGCGCGAGCTGTATGGCGCGGGCACCCGAAGATAGTTGGCTTGCCACCTTCAGGCCGAACGGCAACTCAACTCGCAAGAAAGGCTCCACAAGGTGGAGCCTTTCCATTGTGCGAATACCCCGCCGCAGAGCAGCGCCTTCGCGGCTTGGGTCGGCTTCGCGCCGATCTTGGGGCGAAGCTTGACCGCAAGAAGAGCCGCGGGCGGTACGGCAGGTCTATCTCGACACGCTGCTGCGGCCGCATTCCGCCGGAGCAGGGCCATATGCTCTCGCTGCTCGGGTAAGGCGCTTTCGACGACCCGAGAACCGGTATAGCCTTTGACCTCTATAAGCGGAGCATGATCTCTTCGGAACCGCCGCAAACTTTGCGCTGCGCGGCCCTCCCGGTCCGGATCATGCTCAGAGGAAACGCCGCGAAGACGGCCATGAGGTCGCGCATGCTGGACAGGACGAAGGATATTTCCGTCGCCGCACAGGCCTGGCTCGACGAGTTCGAGCATTCGCTGGGCAAGCCTGATCGCGAAGCGCTCGACCGCCTGCTCGTCGCCGAATGTTTCTGGCGCGATGTGCTGGCGCTGAGCTGGAACCTGCAGACGGTCGCGGGTCGCGATTCCGTCGCGCAGGAGCTGGCGGCGCGCGCGCCCAAGGCGGCGCCGACGAATTTCAAGATCGCCCCGAACCGCGCGCCGCCACGCTGGGTGACGCGCGCCGGCACGAACACCATCGAGGCCATCTTCAACTTCGAGACCGCGATCGGCCGCGGCAGCGGCATCATGCGACTCGTCCCTGATGCCGCCGACGGCGACCGCCTGAAAGCATGGACGCTGCTCACCGCCCTCGACGAATTGAAGGGTTTTGAGGAGCAGCTCGGCACCTCGCGCCCGCGCGGCCAGGCCTATTCACGCGATTTCCGCGGGCCGAACTGGCTCGACCAGCGCAACGCATCGCGCGACTATTCCGATCGCGATCCGGCCGTGTTGGTGGTTGGCGGCGGCCAGGCGGGGCTCGCGATTGCGGCGCGGCTGAAGCAGCTGAAGGTCGATACCCTGATCGTCGATCGCGGGATCCGGATCGGGGACAATTGGCGCAAGCGCTATCACGCGCTCACCCTGCACAACCAGGTGCAGGTGAATCACCTGCCCTATATGCCGTTTCCGCCGAACTGGCCGGTCTATATCCCCAAGGACAAGCTCGCCAACTGGTTCGAAGCCTATGTCGATGCCATGGAGCTGAATTTCTGGACCGGCACCGAGTTCGAGGGTGGAGCCTATGACGAAGCCAGGGGCCACTGGACCGTCACGCTGCGCCGCGCCGACGGCAGCAGCCGCACCATGCGTCCGCGCCATGTGATCATGGCGACCGGGGTCAGCGGCATCGCCAACATTCCAGACATTCCGACCCTCGAGAATTTCAGGGGCACGCTGGTGCATTCCAGCCGCTACGAGGACGGCGAGAACTGGACAGGCAAGCGCGCCATCGTCATTGGCACCGGCAACAGCGGCCACGATATCGCGCAAGATCTTCATTCCAGCGGCGCAGAGGTGACGCTGGTGCAGCGCTCGCCGACGCTGGTCACCAATATCGAGCCGTCGGCGCAGCTCGCTTACGCCACCTACAATGAGGGCACGCTCGAGGACAACGATCTGATCGCGGCCTCGATGCCGACGCCGCTCGCCAGGAAGACGCATGTGATGCTGACCGAGCAGTCGAAGCAGCTCGACAGGGAGCTGCTCGACGGCCTTGCCGGCGTCGGCTTCAAACTCGACTTCGGCGAGGCCGGCACCGGCTGGCAGTTCAAATACCTCACCCGTGGCGGCGGCTATTATTTCAACGTCGGCTGCTCCAACCTGATCGTCGAGGGCAAGATCAGCCTTAGGCAGTTCTCCGACATCGAGAGCTTCTCGGCCGAAGGCGCACGAATGAAGGACGGCACGAACATCGCGGCCGATCTCATCGTGCTCTCCACCGGCTACAAGCCGCAGGAATACCTGGTGCGGAAATTGTTCGGCGACGCCGTGGCCGACCGCGTCGGCCCGATCTGGGGTTTTGGCGACGGCTTCGAGCTGCGCAACATGTATGCGCGGACCGGGCAACCCGGCCTCTGGTTCATCGCCGGCAGCCTCGCGCAGTGCCGCATCAACTCGAAATATCTCGCGCTGCAGATCAAGGCGATCGAGGAAGGGATGTTGGGGCGCGAGGTGAGTGCAACTTGAGCCGCGTCATTGCGGGCGCGGCGAAGCAATCAGGCTGTCCGCGCGGAGGGAGTCTGGATTGCTTCGCTGCGCCCGCAATGACGACGCGGATGCAGTCGAGCACGACAGAGACAGCGAGAGGAAGGACCACCCATGCCAGCCATTCTCGGCAGCGGCGAGCACCGCTACCGCGTCGTCGAAAATTTCGCGAAGCTGCCCGACGGCTGGCAGCTGACCGACGTCGCCTCCGTCGCCGTCGACAGCAAGGACCGGATCTACGTCTTCAACCGCGGCGTCCATCCGATGGTGGTCCTGGACCGCGAGGGCAACTTCCTCCGCAGTTGGGGCGAAGGCCTGTTCTCCCGCGCGCACGGCCTGCATATCGATGCCGACGACAATCTCTACTGCACCGACGACGGCGACCACACGGTACGCAAATGCACCACCGACGGCAAGGTGCTGCTGACGATCGGCATTCCCGCAAAGCCGGCGCCCTTCATGAGCGGTGAGCCGTTCCACCGCTGCACCCACACGGCATTGTCACCGAAGGGCGAGATCTACGTGTCCGACGGCTATGGCAATGCGCGCGTGCACAAGTTCACCCCCGACGGCAGGCTGATCAAGAGCTGGGGCGAGCCGGGCACCGATCCCGGTCAGTTCAACATCGTACACAACATCGCCACCGATGCCGACGGTTGGGTCTACGTCGCCGACCGCGAGAACCATCGCGTGCAGGTGTTCGACGGCGAAGGCAAGTACGAGACGCAGTGGAACAACCTTCACCGCCCCTGCGCACTGTGCTGCTGCGGTGGGGCCAAGCGCCCGACCTTCGTCATCGGCGAGCTCGGCCCCGGCCTCGACATCAACCGCAATGTGCCCAATCTCGGTCCGCGGCTGTCGATCGTCGATGCGCAGGGCAAACGCATCGCTCGTCTCGGCGGCGAGGAAGGTCCGGGCGTTGGCAGCGGCAAGTTCCTGGCGCCGCACGGCATCACGCTGGATTCGAGGGGCGACATCTATGTCGGCGAGGTCGGCGTCACCAACTGGAAGACGAGCTTTCCGGACGAGGAAACGCCGGCCGTGGTACGTGCGACGCGGTGCCTGCAGAAACTGGAGCGGGTGCTGGAATGAGGCACGGCGACCGCCCTGCGGTTCCGGGCCCGCCTCGCCCGCCCCTCACCGAATCACGGCGTTTTTGGGCGCTTCGCCACCGAGGCGCCGCATTGGCCACGGCTGAATAAGTCTCTCGACGGGCTTCACAATCCCGTCACGCTGCATGTAGTATGTCAACACATGCTGCTTCGCAGCGTACATTGGAGGCCGGGAGCGTTACTTGAACGCACATGTCTCGCAAGGCAGTTGGCCGGTGTTGGTGCTGAATGCGGACTTCCGGCCGCTGAGTTACTACCCACTGTCTCTGTGGTCGTGGCAGGACGCGATCAAGGCGGTGTTCCTCGACCGCGTCAACATCGTCGCCCATTACGATCAGGCGGTTCGAAGTCCCACCCTGGAAATGCAGTTACCGAGCGTCGTCTCGCTCAAATCCTTCGTCAAGCCGACCACCCATCCTGCCTTCACCCGGTTCAACGTCTTCCTGCGCGATCGTTTCGCCTGCCAATATTGCGGCTCGCCCGAAGACCTCACATTCGATCACATCATCCCGCGCAGCAAAGGCGGCCAGACCACCTGGGAGAACGTGGTCGCGGCATGCTCGCCGTGTAACCTGCGCAAGGGCAACCTCACCCCGGCGCAGGCAAAAATGTTTCCGCGCCAGAGCGCGTTCGCGCCGACCGTGCACCAGCTCCACCGTAACGGCCGCCTGTTCCCGCCGAACTATCTGCACGACAGCTGGCTGGACTATCTGTACTGGGATACGGAGCTGGATCCGTAGCGTCTGGTTTCACACCCCGATCGCATTCCGCGCCACCACGTCGCGATAGAACGCCGCGCTCAGCTTCGGCAGCCTCGCCTGGGTCTCGAAGTCGACCCGATAAAGGCCGAACCGTTTCCCGTAGCCGAAGATCCATTCAAAGTTGTCCATCAGGCTCCAGAGGAAATAGCCGCGGATCGGCACGCCTTCCGTGATCGCGCGCTGCATCTGGGTCAAATAGTTGCGCAGGAACATGATGCGGTCGAGGTCGTAGACCTGGCCGTCGGCGGCGATCCTGTCCTCGGACGAGGTGCCGTTCTCGCTGATGTAGATCGCCTCGATGTTCCAGATTTTTGCGGCAAGGCGGGGGGCCCAGTAGATCACCTCGGGGCCGATCCGCAGCCATTCCGAATTCATGTGCGGGAACGAGGTCGGGAAGGGCAGCACATGGAAGCCCGGCGCGCGGTCGGAGGCGGTGACGTAGAACTGCGGCGCGTAGATGTTGAGGCCGACGAAATCGTTCGGTGTGCCGATGATCTTCAATTCCTCCGCGGTGAATTTCGGCGCGTTCGCGCCGGCGTAGGCGAGGAAGCCGTCGGTGTACTTTCCCTCCAGCACCACGCCGAGGAATCCCGCATTGAGCTCGCGCGTCGCGATCTCGGCGGCGCGGATGTTGTCCGGCGTCGCGATCGCCGGCACGCAGGCGGCGATGTTCTCGGCTGCGCCAATTCTCGTGCCGGCCCGCGCCGAGGCGCGGATCGCCTGTACAGCGAGCCCATGCGCCAGCGCGACGTGATGGCGGGCCTGGTTGAGCTGCGCGGCCGGCAGCTTCAGGCCCGGCGCGTCGATGCCCCAGCCATAGCCGAAATTCACGAAGCGCCCGACCTCGTTGACGGTGAAGACGGTCCTGACGCGATCGGTCAGGCGCTCGGCAACATAGGTCGCGTAATCGGCGAAGGCCTTCGCGGTATCGCTCGACTGCCAGCCGCCGACGCGGTCCTGCAGCGCCTGCGGCAGGTCCCAGTGATAGAGCGTGGCGCAGGGCTCGATGCCGCTCGCGAGCAGCTCGTCGACGAGGCGGTTGTAGAAGTCGAGGCCCTTCGGATTGGGCTGGCCCGATCCATCCGGGAACACGCGCGGCCAGGCGATGGAGAAGCGATAGGCCTTGACGCCAAGCGCCTTGATCAGCGCGACGTCCTCCTTGTAGCGATGATAGTGCTCGTTGGCGCGGTCACCGGTCGAGCCGTCCTCGATCTTGCCGGGCGTGTGGCTGAAGATGTCCCAGATCGATTTGCCGCGTCCGTCCTCGTTGACGGCGCCTTCGATCTGGTAGGACGAGGTCGCCGTGCCCCACAGGAAATCCTTCGGGAAGGGCGCGGGCGCGTGGAGGTCAGTGGTCTCCGCGGCCCTGGCGCCGATTGCGGCGCCAAGCGCGGCGAGACCCGCAAGCCCTGCAAATTCGCGCCGCGAGACTTTTCCGGACATCGCTATCTCCGCGCCTGCTCCATATCGATCTGATAGACGGAAATCCTGTCGATCTCGAAGGCCACGCTCGGCGGCGATTCTGCGTCGACCGGCCCTACGCCAACAAAGAATTTCGATCCGATCGCCAGGTTCACAATCATGTACATGGGATCGTCGAAACCGATCGGCACGTTGATGTCGGACACCGGCCGACGGTCGATGAAATAGACCAGACGATCCTCCGCCCACAGCACACCGTAATTGTGGAAGCTGCTCGACGCATCGCCGACCGCGAAGTCGAAGCCGCAGGACTGGATCTTCTGGGTCGACGGAATCCGCCAATGCGTGGTCATGACGAGATCGCCCGGCCGCTCGCCGCGGCCTTCCAGCACGTCGACCTCGGGCGGCCAGCCGCCGTCGTCCGCCAGCATCCAGAAGGCCGGCCACACCGCATGGCCGACCGGGATTTTAGCGCGAATTTCGAAATAGCCGTGCTTCTGCGCGAACGTGCCCTGGGTGGTCAGGATCCCGGAAATGTACTCGTTGTTGAACAGAACCGACTTCAAGTCCGGCGGCGTGCGGCTGGCGACAATGGAGAGCACGCCGTCCTTGACCCTGAACGGATCGAGCCCGAGCGGCGCCGCTCCGCGGCCGGCATAACGCGGATCGACATAGATCTGCTGCTCGCCATTGGCGCTGGTCTTGCGCTTGAAGTCGGAGCCGTCGCCGCCCCAGTAGCGTGCCTCCGGCCACGCCGCGCCGCCGGCATAATGCGGCACCCAGCGCCCCGTCGCGAGCGGGTGCTCGTTGAAATCGTCGTTGAAGGTCCGGCGCAGCATCAGGAACGCGAGCGAGGTGGGATTGACGCTCTCCAGCCTGCGGCACTCGATCGTGGAGGGATCGGTGGTGACTTGCAGCGACATCGTGCCGGGCGCATCATCTGGATCGTCCTGCGCGACGGCAGGCACCGGCACGGCCGACAGGCCGATCGCGACCAGAGCGCCCTTCGTCCAACGGTCGATCATCATTTGACTTCGAAGATGTCAGGCGAGAAAGGTTAACGCCTCTGTATTTCGGCGCGCAAGTAAGGGCACGCCGCTCCGGCGGGCGATTAAGAAAACGGGGTACCGCTTGCAAAGCCGGGGCCCCCGACGAACTGCAAACAACGCATTGCCAGCGAATCCTGCGATAGTCGTTACGGTGTATTAAACCTCTGGTGGCAATCTGGCCGCGATCCGCAGACCTGCCTGCCAGGCCGCGGATCGCTCAGATCCGGGGTCGTCGCTGATGTTTGCCGAGACGCTTGAAGCGGTCCAATCCTCGCCGTCGAAGCGGACAATCTATGTCCGCTTCGTGCTCGCGGCGCTGGCGGTGATGGTTCTGTTCAAGACGTTCAGGTTCGGTCACTGGATCGTCTGGCAGGTCCACGAACTGTCCGATTTCGACGCCTTCTACATCGTCGCGCGAGAGATCTGGCACGGTCAAGTCGATCTGGCTTACCGGTTCGAGACCCTGATCAAGCTTCAGCAGGCATTTACCGGTTCGACCAGCTTCATGCCCTGGACTTATCCGCCGCATTTCGACCTGCTGTTGGCGCCATTTGCACTTCTGCCGGAGGGTATCGCCTATCTGCTGTTCGTCACGGTGACACTGACGAGCTATCTGCTCACGCTTCGTACGATTGCTGACAAGAATTTTGCGCATGTCCTGGTCGTCATGTTTCCCGCGCTCGCGATCACGGTCGGCTGCGGACAGAATGGCTTTCTCACGGGCACCTTGATCGGTATCGTCTGCCTCAATGTCGAGCGGCGCCAGGTCATGGCCGGTCTTGCGCTGGGCGCGATGGTGATCAAGCCGCATCTGGCCATCGCCGCGGGCTTCTACATGCTTGCGACGCGGCGTTGGACGGCGCTTGCCACTGCTACGACAGTCGTACTCGCGAGCTCGCTCGCCTGCACGTTGATGTTCGGATGGCAGATCTGGACCGCATGGCTCGGCGCAATCAGGGAATCGGCGATCTTCCTCGATCGCGGTTTTTATCCACTGTTCCGCATGGTCTCGACCTACGCCGCGCTCGGCCGGGCCGGCCTGCCCTCGAGTATTGCCTTTTGGGCGCAGGGGGCTGCCGCGAGCCTTGCCCTGTTTGCAGTCGCGCTTGCTGTCTGGCTCGGAACAACACGCAGGGCGTCGCCTGCGTTTACGATCGGTGTCGCCACCCTCGTCTCGGTGATGATCAGTCCCTACGCCTATGACTATGACTTGCCGATCATCGGGATCGGCCTCGCCTTGATACTTCCTGACCTCACGCAAATGGCGAATGCGCGAGAGCGCGGTTTCGTCTACGGACTGATCCTGCTTGCCGGCGCCTACGGAATGCTGCAATCAGCGCGGCTCGCCGCGCAGTTCGGCAGTGATGCGGATCTGACCGGAATGGAGGACAAGCTCGCGCCATCCATCGGGGGCTTCGCGATGATGGCGCTGCTGGCCCTGTTGCTGCGGCTCCTGTGGCGGGCAACGCAGCCTGTGGCCGCAGTACCTCAGCCGGCGGAATAATTCAGGCGCGCTGAAACGCCAATGTCGCGCCGAATCCATGGTAGCTCTCAGCAGGCGGACACTGGCAGCTACGCCTCGACCGGTGCATGCTGGCCATCGCCGGGCACGGAACCCGCCGCCCGGGTGCCCGTTCACAGGGAGGCCCGACGCCGATAACCGCGGGAGCGGTATCAGGGCCCCGCCACAGCCCAAGGGGAGACGCCTCATGCCTACAGCCGAAAATGACCACGTCTACAAGATCCTGGAACTGGTCGGATCATCCGAGACCTCGATCGAGGATGCGATCAAGAACGCCATCGGCCGCGCCGCCAAGACCGTCCGCGAGATGAAATGGTTCGAGGTGGTGCAGACGCGCGGCCACATCGAGAACAACGCGGTGCGGCACTACCAGGTGACGCTGCGGGTCGGATTTACGCTGGAGGGATGACGGGCCGAAGTCGGGCAAAGCCGTCTCGCCGCAGCGGCATGGTTAACATCTACTGGCGAGAGTCGATCAAGACCTATCGACCCGATCTGGTTGAATACGGACCGCGCACGATCATCGCGGATATTGCAACAGGCCGTTAAGTCGAAAATGAAAGGCTTGCTCCGATTTGGAGCAAGCCTGATGGTCACGAGCCGCGAACTCGGCACGACGCGCCTTCCGCTCTGGGCGGCGGGTTTCGTGGTGCTGATTTGCGTGACGATCCTCGGCTTGAGCGGCTGGCGCGAATGGGAGACGCGGAATGCCGATCTCAGGAACGCCGAGGTCGACATGGCCAATCTCGCGCATTCGCTGATTCAGCACGCCGACGACACGTTCGAGCTCGCCGATACGATCCTGGTCGGGCTGGTCTCACATCTGGCGGGCGACGGGTGCCTTCGCGCGCTGAGCCGGATTCTATCCGCCCACGCCAGGCGTCCCGCCGATCTCGCCGCCCGCTACGGCGGCGAGGAATTCGCCCTGTTGTTGCCGAACACCGGCCCGGACGGCTGCGCCGAGGTCGCCCAAGCGATTCGAAAGGCGCTGCACGATCTCGCCATGCTGCATGTGCAAGACCCGCCCTCTCGCCTGGTGACCGTCAGCTTGGGCGGCGCGGCAAGCCTCCCATCGGAGACCACGGCGGACTCCAGCACGCTGGTCGCGGCTGCCGACCGCGCGCTCTACGCCGCCAAGGACAGCGGCCGTGACCGGCTGGTGATGTCGGGACAGGTCGTCCCCTGGCGTGCGAAGACCGCGTGAGGGGATCGGACCGCTCACCAGGCGTAGCGAGCGCTGCGGCGCGCACCACAACCGTAGAGAGTCTCGGGTTTGCACTCTGTACTTTGGCGCGATATGACTGCGATCGCGGCCGGATGTTTTCGGCCAATCCAAGAGTGCTGTTGTGACCGACGGAATCAAGCTCGTCCTGTTCGACATGGACAATGTGCTCTGCGACTATGACAGGGCAAAGCGCGTCGCCTGCCTGGCAGAGCTGGCGGGAACGACCAGCGCGTTCGTCCACGAGGCGATCTGGGACAGCGGCTTCGAGGCGCTCGGCGATTCCGGCGCGCTCGATGCTGCGGACTATCTGCGAGGCTTCGGCGAGCGCATGGGCCATCCGCTGTCGCTCGATGAGTGGGTGGAGGCGCGGCGCAGTTCGATGCAGGCGAGTTCCGCGATGCTGGAGATCGTCCGCCGCCTGCGCGAGACCGTCGATGTTGCGGTGCTGACCAACAACACCACGCTGGTCACCGACCATCTCGACACGCTGCTGCCCGATCTGCGTCCGCTGTTCGGCTCGAGGATCTACGCCTCGGCCCGGACGGCGAAACCGGACCCGCGCTGCTATCGTCTCTGCCTGTCCGAGCTCAACGTGATGCCGCAGAACATCCTGTTCGTCGACGATCTCATGGCCAATGTCGCCGGCGCGCGCGAGGCGGGGCTATTCGCGCATCACCACACGTCGGTGGAGGCCTTCAGGCAGGCCCTCTCGGAATATGGCCTGCTTCAAGGACGAACATAACGTCGGTGAAGGCGTCCAGGCAGGCTCGGCCCCGGCGCGATCACCTGTCGTGGTTGGGGACCCATTCCTCCGCGGTCGAGTCCCAATGATGGGTGTCGTCGAAGTGCCGCCACGGGGGCCGCTGTGGTTTGGGCTCAGCGGGCTTTTTCCGCGGTTGGGGCATGAGCGCGCCAAGCCTCATCGTCCAGTCACGGGCGCTCTGTTCCCAGTACGGCCTGTTGAAGGGTGTCAGCATTCGGGGCCTCCTTCAGGGAAGAAGCGTGGCTATTCTAGCACCATCGGAGGCATGTGGTGTAAGATGCTTCACAGTCCGGAAATGAGTTTGTCCGCTCAGTCCAATGGGCGGCCAAGGGACCCTTGCCGCCCGCGTGCAGGACGACGCCCAACTCGCCCGTTCGAATTATTCCTCCCTCAGTTCAAAGATTAAGCGGCAGCGTGAAGGCGCCTACGCACGGCGCGCTGCACCATTACGCCAGATGACACGCCACGAAGTGCCCGCCCGCCCCCTCCTTCAGCTCGGGCGCGCTCTCGGCGCAGCGCGGCTGGGCGATCGGGCAGCGGGTGTGGAAGTGGCAGCCCGACGGCGGCTTCATCGGGCTCGGCACGTCGCCCTTGAGGCGGATGCGCTCGCGCTTGAGCTTTGGATCGGGCACCGGCACCGCCGATAGCAGCGCCTTGGTGTAGGGATGCTGCGGATTGCGGTAGAGATCGCTGGCCCTCGCCAGCTCGACGATGCGGCCGAGATACATCACCGCGACGCGGTCGGAGATGTGCTCGACCACTGAGAGGTCGTGCGCGACGAACAGATAGGTCAGGTTCAGCTCGGCCTGGAGATCTTCCAGCAGGTTGATGACCTGGGCCTGGATCGACACGTCGAGCGCCGAGACCGGCTCGTCGCAGACGATCAGCTTCGGCTCGACCGCGAGCGCGCGCGCGATCACGATGCGCTGGCGCTGGCCGCCGGAGAATTCATGCGGATAGCGCCGCATGTGCTCGGCCTTCAGGCCGACCTTCACGAGCAGGCCCGCGACGCGCTCCTCCCGCTCCTTGGCCGACGAGGCCAGATTGTGGATGGTGAAGGCCTCGCCGAGGATGGCGCCGATCGTCATGCGCGGATTGAGCGAGGCGAACGGGTCCTGGAACACCAGCTGCATGTTCCGCCGCATCGCGCGCAGATCGTTGCCGCCGAGCTTGCGCACATCCTGGCCGTCGAAGGTGACCTCGCCGTCGGTCGGCTCGATCAGTCGCAGCACGCAGCGGCCCGTGGTGGACTTGCCGCAGCCGGATTCGCCGACCAGGCCGAGCGTCTCGCCGCGATTGACCGAGAACGACACGCCGTCGACCGCATAGACGGTGCCGACCTGGCGCGACAGCAGGCCACCGAGCACGGGGAAATGTTTCTTCAGGCCGCTGACGCGGAGCAAGGGCTCGCTCATGCAGCGCCTCCCAACTGTGTATCGCCGAGGTGACAGGCCATGCGATGGCCCGGTGAGACCTCGCGGAGCAGCGGCTCCTTCTCGATGCAGACGTTCATGGCGAACTTGCAGCGCGGCGCGAAGCGGCAGCCGACCGGCGGATTGATCAGGATCGGCACCGAGCCACCGATCGCCTCCAGGCGCGTCTTGTGTTCGCTGTCGAGATCGATGCGCGGGATCGAGCGGATCAGGCCTTGCGTATAGGGGTGACGGGGATCGCCGAAGAGATCGTCGACGGGCGCCTCCTCCACCACCTTGCCGGCATACATCACGACGACGCGCTGCGCGGTCTCGGCGACGACGCCCATGGCATGGGTGATCAGCATCACCGCCATGCCGAAGCGCTCCTTCATGTCCTGCAAGAGGTCGAGGATCTGCGCCTGGATGGTGACGTCGAGCGCCGTAGTGGGCTCGTCGGCGATGATCAGCTTCGGCTTGCAGGCGAGCGCCATCGCGATCATCACGCGCTGACGCATGCCGCCGGAGAACTGGTGCGGATAATTGTGCACGCGGCCTTCGGCGTTGGGGATCTGCACCAGCTTCAGCATCTCGATGGTGCGGTCGAGCGCCTGCTTCTTCGTCACGGCCTCGTGCCGGCGCAGGCTCTCGGCGATCTGCTCGCCGATGGTGAGCACCGGATTGAGCGAGGTCATCGGCTCCTGGAAGATGAAGCCGATCTCCTTGGCCCTGATCTCGTCGAGCTGATTGCTGGTCAGCGGCACGAGATCGCGGCCCTCGAAGAGGATCTGGCCGGCCGCGATGCGACCCGGCGGCATCGCGATCAGCTTCAGGATCGACATCGCGGTCACGGTCTTGCCGCAGCCGGATTCGCCGACGACGCAGAGCGTCTCACCCTTGTTGATGGAGATATCGACGCCGTCGACGGCCTGGAGGATACCGTCGTCGGTGGAGAAGTGGGTCTTCAGGCCCTTGATCTCGAGCAGCGGCGCCATCAGATCACCCGTCGCGCGTCGAGCGCGTCCCGCAGGCCGTCGCCGATGAAGTTGATGGCGACCACCGCGATGAAGATCGCGCCGCCCGGGAACAGCGCCCAGTGCGGACCGATGTCGAGAAAGTCCTTGGCGTCATACAGCAACCGTCCCCAGGTCGGAGTGTCGGGCGGAAAGCCGAGACCGAGGAAGGACAGCGTCGATTCCGCGATGATGGCGGCGGCGACGTCGATGGTGCCGGCGATGATCACCGGGCCGACCGCATTCGGCAGGATGTGGCGCACCACCTGCCGGACCGGGCTGGCGCCGAGCGCGCGGGCCGCCTCGACGAACTCCTTCTCGCGGATCGACAGGAACTGCGCGCGCACGAGCCGCGCCACCGGCATCCAGCGCAGGCCGCCGATCACGAGCACGATCAGGATGAAGATGCCGCCTTCGGGACCGAACACCTGCTTCAGCCCGTCACGGAAGAGGTAGATGAGCAAAAGCAGCAGCGGCAGTTGCGGCAGCGACAGGAAGAGGTCGGTGAGCCACATCAATCCATGCCCGAGCGCACCACGCGACATGCCGGCGAGCGCGCCGATCAGCGTGCCGATGAAAACGGAGACCAGCATCGCGGCGAGCCCCACCGCGAGCGAGATGCGGCCGCCATAGATCATGCGCGCCAGAATGTCCTGGCCGAGATCGTCGGTGCCGAACGGATGGGCGAACGACGGCCCCTGCATGCCCGCGACAATGTCGATGTCGTTGATCTTCACGCGCCACACGAACGGCCCGAGCACGACGGCGAGCACCAGGATGAGGAGCAGGAAGGCGCTGACGACGGCGAGCTTGTGGCGGCTGTAGCGCCGCCACGTCTCGCGCCAGGGCGAGTAGACCCCCCGCTCAGCGGAGGGAGATGCGAGGGTCAAGCCAGCCATAAAGGACGTCCGCGATGAGGTTGAACAGCACCACGAGGCACGCGAAGACGAAGGTGACGGCCATCACCACCGGCGTGTCGTTGGAAAGGATGGAGGAGATCAGCAGCGAGCCGATGCCGGGGATACGGAAGATCTGCTCGGTGACGATGGCGCCGCCGAACACCGCGGGCATCTGCAGCGCGATCAGCGTGACCACGGGGATCATGGCGTTGCGCATCACGTGCTTGACGATCACCGTGGCCTGGCCGAGACCCTTGGCTCGCGCCGTGGTGACGTAGTCGAGCCTGATGACGTCGAGCATCGCCGAGCGCACGAAGCGCGTCATCGACGCCGCCTGGAACAGCCCGAGCACCGCCACCGGCATGACGGCCTGACGGATCATCTCCAGCACCCAGTGGATGCCGGTGGCCTTGATGTCGGTGGTGTAGACGAAGGGCAGCCAGTCCAGCGTGACCGAGAAGATCAGGATGAACAGGATGCCGGTGAAGAAGGTCGGCAGCGAGAAGCCGACGAAGGCGAGCGTGTTGGCGATCTGGTCGAATAGCGAATAGGGCTTCGTCGCGGCATAGACGCCGACCGGAATCGCGATCAGCAGCGCCAGGATCTGCGCCGAGCCGATCACGTAGAGCGTGGCCGGCAGGCGCTGCAGGATCAGCGTGTCGACGTTCATCCGGCTGACGAAGGAGAAGCCCCAATCGCCGTGCACCATCGCGTTGAGCCAGTGCAGGTAGCGGAGGTAGATCGGATCATCGAGGCCGAACTTCGCCCGAAGCGCGAGAGCGACTTCGGGCGGAACGTTCGGATTGGTCGCGAGCTCCGAGAAGGGGTCGCCCGGAGCGAGCGCGAGCACGACAAACAGCACCAGCGAGATTCCCAGCAAGCTGGGAATCGCGATCAGGAGACGACGCAGGACGTACTGAGTCATGAGGGAAGGACCCGCCTAGCCGCGCGTGATCATTCCTCGCGGTACCAATCGTGCAGATTGTCGGTTTCGTTGGCCCAGCCGCTGACGATCGGCCGCAAATTGTTGGCCGCGGCCTCCACCTTCAGCCGATGCTGCACCGGGATGAATACGGTGTCCTGGTACATGAGGTCGTTGGCCTTGATGTAGTGTGCCGCGCGCTTGAGCGGGTCCATTTCGCTTTCGGCAGCCTCGATCGCCGCGTCGTACTCCTTGTTGACCCAGCGCGGGAAGTTCGTGCCCTGCCACTTGTTCTCCTTGGTGGCGACGTTGGTGGACAGATAGCGGCGCATGTGCTGCGACGGGTCCGGCTGGCTCAGCGGAATCTGGAACATCTCGATGTCCGCATAGAACTTCGCGTAGGTATCGGGATTGGCGACGTCCGAGGAGAAGAAGACCGACGCAACGACCGACTTCAGTTCGACGTCGATGCCAGCCTTCTGGCAGGCCTGCTTGACGATCGCCTGCGTCTTCTGACGGGGACCGTTGATCGAGGTCTGGTAGAGCAGCTTCAGCTTCTTGCCATCCTTCTCGCGGATGCCGTCCGCGCCCGGCTTCCAGCCGGCGTCGTCCAGCAGCTTCGAGGCCTTTTCGACGCTGAATTCCCAGGTCGTGTTCTTGGAGACGAACTTTTCGGGACCGTTGAGGAAATTGGCGGTGGTACGGCCGGCGCGGCCATAGATCGCCTTCTTGACGGACTCGCGATCGACCAGCAGCGACAGCGCCTTGCGCACGGCGGGATCGGAGAACAGCGGATGCTTGGTCTTCATCGACGAGCGCTCGCCGTCGACCTCCGCGTTGGGATCGGTGAAGTTGAGCGCGATGAACTCGGTGTCGCCGCCGACGGCGTAGACGGTCTTGCCCTTGCCGCCCTTCTCGAGGCGCAACAGGACGTCGTCCTCGACCTGGATGTTCCAGCCGAAATCATATTCTCCAGTCTGAATCACCGCCCGCGCGGCCGAAACCGCATCGCCACCGCCCTTCATCTCGACCGTGTCAAAATAGGGGCGGTTCGGCATGTGATAATCGGGATTGAGTTGCCCGCGGACGAGATCACCGGGCTTGAACTCGACGAACTTGTAGGGACCGGTTCCGACCGGAGAAAGGTTGGCCGGCGCTTCCCGCGACTTGCTCCCCGTGTAGTCGGCGAAGAGATGCTTGGGAATGATGGTGTTGGGCGCTCCGACAAAGGCGTCGGCCCAGAACGGCGTCGGCTTCTTGAAGAGAATGCGGACCGTGAGGTCGTCCACTTTCTCCACGGTGATGTCGCGGTGCGTCGCAATGGTCAATGCAGAGGTCGCCGGGTCCTTGGCGTACTCCCAGTTGAAGACGACGTCATCCGCGGTGAACGGCTTGCCGTCATGCCACTTCACGCCGGGCTTCAGCTTCCACGTCACCGACTTGCCGTCGGCTGCGAGCAGACCGTTCTCGATCGACGGAATTTCCGCCGCGAGCACCAGCTTCATGTTGCCATCCGGATCCCAGCAGGCGAGCGGCTCGTAGAACAGGCGCGAGCCGTCCTGGTCCTTGGTGCCGGTGGCGAAGTGCGGATTGAGCAGGGTCGGGCCCTGCCACCACAGCAGCTTCAGCGCACCACCGCCGCCACGCTTGGTCGGCTTGTAGGTCGACGGGCCCTCCGCCATGGCGACGCCGCCGAGCGCGAGGATCTGGTTGGCCAGGGGGGCGGTGAGCCCGACCGCGGCCATGCGCTTGATGAAGGCGCGGCGATCCATCCGCCCGTCCTTCACCTCGCCGATCATCGAACGCAGTTCTTTATCCAGCATGGTTGTCCCCCGTCTGGTTCCCGTATGGATGCAGGCGGCCGCGAGAGGCGGCCGCCGGGTTTGGCTGGCGGTAGATGGCACACCGATTAGGGGGCACGTCAACTGGGACCGTGTGTATGCAAACGGTCTTCTGGCTGTCCGTTGGGCAAAACCGTGTTCCGCAGCCCAGGCGCTCGGCAATCCCGCGCCAAAACGGCCGGAAACCGCGCTGCACTGCGGAAAATTTGTTCGCCGGATCAGACGAAGTATCGAGACGGAATTCTATGCCACGGACATGTCGAGCGGAGGCGCGACATGGTCCGGCAGCGGACAGACGTAAGGTGTCTTGGCCGTGCGCTTCTGAAGATCGGCTTTGGCGGCCTTGATCAGCTCGGGATCCGTCAGCGCCTTGATGCCGAGCCCGGCCATCGCCTTGGCCGCCTGTACCATGGCCTTGTGCGCGTGCGGGCTCTTGCCCTGCGCCACTACCTGCCAGGTGTGGAAGGGCGTGCCGATTGCAACCGTGGGTGCGTGAACCTGCACGGTCGGCACTACCCAGCTGACGTCGCCGACGTCGGTCGAGCCGACAAGCGGGTTGCGCTTGGCATCGAGCGGCACCAGGAAGTCGGCCAGCGGCCGATCGGTCGGCTCCATGCCGATCGCGTAGTAGACCGAGGAGATGTCCTTGTCGCTCAGCGTCGCGCGGATCTCCGTGGCAAAGCTCTTGTCCGCATCGTCGAAATGCGGCGGACCGAGCTCTTCCATGACCCGGTGCAGCGCCTGCTCCAGCGGCGCGTTCGGCAGGATGTTGGAGACCGCGGAGATGATCTTCATCTCGACCTTGGTCTCGGTCATCAACGCGGCCCCCTGCGCGATCTTGGACACGCGCTCGACCAGCTCGTTCATGCCGGGAAGATCGCGGGCGCGGATCGAGTAGCGCACGCGGGCATGCGCCTGCACCACGTTGGGCGCGATGCCGCCGGTGTCGAGCAGCGCATAGTGCACGCGGGCGTCGCTCGGCATGTGCTCGCGCATATAGTTCACGCCGACATTCATCAGTTCGACGGCATCGAGCGCGGAACGGCCGAGATGCGGCGAGGCCGCCGCATGCGACGTGCGGCCGGTGAAGATGAAATCGGCGCGCGTGTTCGCGAGTGACGGCGTCACCGCCACTTCCCAGAAGCTGTGCGGATGCCAGGTGATGGCGATGTCGGCGTCTTCGAACGCGCCGGAGCGCACCATGAAGGCCTTTGCCGCGCCGCCTTCCTCGGCCGGACAGCCGTAATAGCGCACGCGACCCGGCACCTTGTTCTCGGCGAGCCAGTCCTTCACGGCGGTCGCGGCGAGCAGCGCGGCAGAGCCAAGCAGGTTGTGACCGCAGCCATGGCCATGGCCGCCGGCTTCGACCGGACGGTGTTCCGCAACGCCAGCCTCCTGACTGAGGCCCGGCAACGCATCATATTCGCCCATGAAGGCAATGACCGGTCCGCCGTCGCCCCATTCGCCCATCAGCGCGGTCGGAATGCCGGCGACTTTCTCGGTGATACGGAAGCCCTGATGACGCAGCTCGGCGAGATGTTCGGCGGCGGACCGCGCCTCGGTGTAGCACACCTCGGGCGTGCCCCAGACCTTGTCGCTGAGGTCGATGAAACGCGCCTTGATCGTGTCGACGCCACGCCAGATGTCGCTGCGGTTGTCCATGCTCCGGTCCATGATCCCTTGGTCAAACGAAGCGGCAATGGTTAGCAGCTTCATTGCAGCCCGCCTAGCACCTCGCCGGACAGCAGCCATGCGGCCGGTCCCGGATCGCGCGGTTGCCCGCCCCCGGTGCACGAGGTGTTTCGGTGCGTTTCGAGGATTTCATGCGGCATTCTCGGGAATTGTTGAGGAGCGAGGCTTTCAAGACGGCCCTCTCCGGCCTAAATTATCCACGCTTCGCGCATCGTCCCGCGCCAACGGCGACGCGATGCCCTCAGCCAGGAGAACTCCATGCCCGCCCTGACCGAATGGAGAGTGCCGCCGGCCAATCAGCCGCGCGCGAGCGATTACGGATTCGATCTCGACCGCGCGCTCGCCTCCGTCGTCGGCCTGCACGCCATCGTCCCGCCGGACGCATTCAGCGCCGAGACGCTGGGCACCGAACGCGCCGGAAACGGCGTTGTGATCGATAACGGCCTGGTGCTGACCATCGGCTATCTCATCACCGAGGCGGAATCGGTGTGGCTGCACCTCGCCGACGGACGTGTCGTCGAGGGGCACGCCCTCGGCTTCGATTCCGTCACCGGCTTCGGCCTCGTGCAGGCACTCGGTCGTCTCGACGTCGCCCCCCTGCCGCTCGGCAACTCGGCCGATACCCGCGTCGGCGACCGCGTCGTGCTCGGCGGCGCCGGCGGCCGCACGCGATCGGTTGCAAGCCAGATCGTGGCCAAGCAGGAATTCGCCGGCTACTGGGAATATCTGCTGGATGAAGCCGTCTTCACCTATCCCGCGCATCCGAACTGGGGTGGCACCGGCCTGCTCAACGAGCGCGGCGAGCTGATCGGCATCGGCTCGCTCCAGCTCGAGCGTGAACGCGACGGCAAGGCCGAGCACGTCAACATGGTCGTGCCGATCGATCTCTTGAAGCCGATCCTGGAGGATCTGCGCAAGTTCGGCCGCGTCAACAAGCCGGCGCGACCCTGGCTCGGGCTTTACTCGACCGAGATCGACAGCCGCGTGGTGGTGATCGGGATCTCCGCCAACGGCCCGGCCGCGCGCGCCGAGCTCAAGACGGGCGACGTCATCCTCGCGGTGGACGGCGACAAGGTCACGAGCCAGACCGCTTTCTACAGGAAGATGTGGGCTCTCGGCGCCGCCGGGGTCGACGTGCCGCTGACCGTGCACCATGAAGGCGTCACCTTCGAGGTGACGGTGACCTCGACCGACCGTTTCAAGCTGTTGAAGGCGCCGAAGCTGCATTGACCCCAAGCCAGGGACGCCGCGATGAGCGAGGCCGTGGTCGACGACATCGTGGCCGTGCTGCCGCCGCTGCTCAATGCGCTTGAAGCGCTCGGCTTCTTCGCCCGGCATCTGCATCCGCCGGCCTTCGCGTCCGTGATGAACGCGATCGGAACGCCGGACGAAGCACTGCAGGCATCACAAGCCGGGATCGGAGAATGGCCGGAGCAATTCGCCGGACTGCGCGAACGGCTCGACCGCGCCTGCAGCGAGACGCTCGCCGCCTTTGCCGGCATCCGCGACGTCGAGCGCGGCAATGGCGACCTCGTCACGGTCTTCCGCGCATTGCGGCATCTGCCGCGCGCGCAGGAGGCGCTTTATCCGCTGGCGGCACAGTTTCCACCGGTGAACAGCTTCTTTCTCAACGCCGCCAATCGCGAGAACGGTGATTTGCTCTCACGGCTGGAAGCCGGCGCAGGGGAGCACACCGGCATCTTCCACGACCACAACGAGCCCGGCAGCCGCGGCGGCTTCTCTGTCTATGTGCCCGAGTATTACAGGCACGATCGCCCCATGCCGCTGGTGATGGCGCTGCATGGCGGCAGCGGCAACGGCCGCGGCTTTCTCTGGAGCTGGCTGCGCGATGCCCGCAGTCTTGGCGCCATTCTGGTGGCGCCGACCGCGACCGGTCCCACCTGGGCGCTCATGGGCGACGACGCCGACACGCCGAACCTGATGCGCATCCTCGAGAACGTGCGCAGCCGCTGGAGCATCGACACATCGCGCATGCTTCTGACCGGCATGAGCGACGGCGGAACCTTCTGCTACGTCACCGGCCTCGACGGCGCCTCGCACTTCACGCATCTTGCGCCGGTCTCCGCGACCTTCCATCCGCTGATGGCGGAGATGGCGGACGCCGAACGCATGCGGGGCCTGCCCATCTTCATCACCCACGGCAAGCTCGACTGGATGTTTACGGTGCAGACCGCGCGGCAGACGCAGGCCGCGCTCTCCGCCGCCGGCGCCGACGTCACCTACCGTGAGATCGACGACCTCAGCCACACCTATCCACGCGAGATCAACGCGGAGCTGCTGCAATGGCTGAATGGAAAATGAACAACCTCTCCTTGGATGCGCCGCATGGCTGCGGAACCATCATTCCGGGCCGACGTTGTCGTCCCGCTACCGGAGGTTCCACATGCAGACTTTTTTCGGAATGATCCTGGGCGCGCTGCTGCTTGCGGGCGGCGTCTACGTCTATGACTCCATGCAGACCTCATCGGTCGCCAATGGCGGGGTCGCGACCACCAATCGCACCATCGTGAACTGGGATGTCGCCAAGGCCGATTGGGATGCGCTGCGTGATCGCGCGCACAAGGACTGGGTCCGGATCTCGTCGAAGTAACGTCGCGGTATCATGAACAAGGCGCCGTCGCGGGTCCGCGGCGGCGCCTTCACGTTGGCTGCGCTCAACGATGCGCCTCAGTTCATCTTGGCTTTGCGGGCGTCGGCGATGACCTGCTCGAACTCGGTCATGCTGAGCACACCGGGCACGCGGTACTTTCCGACGATGAAGGACGGGGTGCCGCGGAAACCAAAGGCTTCGGCCTGCTCGTTGTTGCGCTTGAGAATGGCGTCGATGTCCTTGGCGCGATCGGCAAGATCGCGCTTCAACCGGTCCATGTCGACGCCGGCGGCAGCGAGCCGCTCGTTGATGCGCGGCTCGGTCAGACGCGAAGAGACGCCCATCATGGCGTCATGGGCCTGGTGGTACTTGTCCTGGAATTTGGCCGCGAGCGCGATCCGCGCCGCCGTGACCGAGACCGGTCCGAGGATCGGCCAGTCCTTCATTACCAGCCTCACCTTGCCGTCATCCTGAACGACCTGGCGCAGCTCGGGCTCGAGCTTGCGGCAATAGGGACAATTATAGTCGGACCATTCGACGATGGTGATGTTGCCGTCGGGATTGCCGGCGACCGGGGTGTCGGGATCGCGCAGCACCTTGGATTCCGTGAGCACCTCGTCGTCGGCGGCGGCGGCCAATGCCGAGGTGATGCCGCCCGCAAGCGCCCCTGCCCCGATCAGCGTCAGCGCTGCGCGCCGCGTCGGCACCAGGCGGTTCTTATTCCAAGATCCAGTCATATCTCGTCCCGTTTCGGTCCCGTCTTCGGCAAATACGCTTGGGATCGGGAATTGTTACCGATCATATAGAGAGTCGCGGCGGCGATGTCATCGCACCAGCAGCGTGACTGCGAGGGGGACCAGGAACGAGGTCACCAAAGCGTTCAGGCTCATGGCGATGCCGGAGAAGACGCCGGCGATCTCGTCGACCTGGAACGCCCGCGCGGTACCGATGCCGTGCGCGGCGAGGCCCGCGGCAAAGCCGCGAGCCCGGTAATCGGTGATGCCGGTGCGGTTCATCAGCGGCGTCACGATGATCGCGCCCATGATGCCGGTGAGGATCACCGCGACCGCCGCCAGCGAAGGATCGGCATGCAGGGATTCGGCGATGCCCATGGCGACGCCGGCGGTGACGGATTTCGGCGCCAGCGACAGCACGACATCGCGCGGCAGCCCGGCGACTTCGGCCAGCAGGACCACCGACACCACCGCCGTGACCGAGCCCGCGATCAGCGCCACCAGCATCGGCACGATGGACGAAACCACGCGCTTGCGGTTTTCATAGAGCGGCACGGCGAGCGCGACGGTCGCCGGTCCCAGGAGGAAGTGCACGAACTGCGCACCGGCGAAATAGGTCGTGTAGGAGGTGCCGGTCAGGAGCAGGAACGCGCCGATGATCCACATCGCGTGCAGCACGGGATTGGCAAGCGCATGGCGCCGCGTGGCCAGCGACACCGCATCCGTGCCCGCATAGACCAGCAGGGTCACGGTCAGCCACAGCAGCGGCGACTGCGAGAGATAGACCCAGAGCGAGAACGGGTTGTCCGTCATTGCGCGTCCTGCTGCCGCAACAGGCGGGTGACGAGGCGGAAGGTCAGCACGGTCGTGAGCAACGTGACGGCCACGGACAGCGCGAGCACGACGACGATGGCAATGCCGTGAGAGGCGAGGACGTCGAGCTTCTGCACGACGCCGACGCCGGCCGGCACGAACAGCAGCGAGAGATGGACCAGAAGGCCCTTGCTCGCCGTCTCGATGCCGTTGTCACGCAGCGGCCCGCGTGCAAGCAGCGCAAAGCGGTCGCGGGCGAGCAGCAGGATCAGGAGCAGCAGCAATCCGAGCACGGGTCCCGGCAATGGCTGGCCGAGGCCGCGCACGACGGCTTCGCCGATCAACTGGCAAAGCAGGATGAGACCGAGACTTGCGAGCATGGCGTTCGCATGAGGGGACGCGCCGCCCGGCTTGTCAATCGCCGCTATGCGCGGGACGCGCGCACCTCATGCGAACTCGCGGGGGCGAGGCAGCATCGCCATCAGCGTCCCGGTCATCGTCGCGATCAGCGTGGTCTTGCCGTCATGCTCGGCGAAGGCCTTTGCCTCGCAGAAGGTGAGCGCACGGCCGGGCTTGACCACCTCGGCCTTGAAGACGAAACGCTCGCCGCGGGCGGGCGCGAGCAGCGTGGTCTTGAATTCGACGGTGAGGATATCGGCCTCCGGCGGCATCAAGGTGAAGGCGGCAACGCCGCAGGCGTTGTCGAGCCCGGCCGTGATGATGCCGGCATCAATGAAACCGTTCTGCTGTGTGAAGGCCGGCGCATGCAGCATCGCCAGTTCGACCTCGCCCGGCGCGAGACGGACGATCACGATGCCGAGCGTGCGCATCGCCGGCTGGGCGTCGAACATGGCGACAGTCGCCGCGCGGTAGCCCGGGTTTTTCGGCTCGAACGCAGTCATGGTTCAGGCCCCGGCCGGTTCGGCAAGATGCCTCGCGGCAGCTTCGCGGATGGCATTGGTGAACGGCGCGGACTTGCGGAGCTGACGGTCCAGATGCACGCCGGTGATCTCGCAGGTCGCGGCGATCTCCCCGGTCTCGGCATTCCGCATGTCGTGCCGGAAGCGGATCGACTTGTCGCCGACCTCGAGCAGATGGCTGCGGATCTCGACGATGTCGCCGGCAAGCAGCTCGCGCTTGTAGGCGATGTTCTGCTGGACCGCGGCCATGCCGCGCCCCGAGCTGCGCAGGTAACTCGGCGTCAGGCCGAGGCGGGCGAACAGATTCCAGTTGGCCTCGTCGAATTTGCCGACATACCACATGATGTTCATGTGGCCGACATGGTCGCATTGCCACGGATAAACCGTGCCGCGATAGGTCGCCTCCCGCTCCATCGCCAATCCTCCTGCCCTTGATTTTTGATACGGTAGCGTATCAGGGCGGTTCTGCGTTAGCAATACGGCACCGTATCAAGAACCGGTGAGGCTTCCTCCATGAGCGACGGCAAGGGCGATGTCTGGGTCGAGGCGGGGTTCGCCGAGCTCGCCCGCTCGGGGGTCGAGGGTGTCAGGGTCGAGGTGCTCGCCAAGAATCTCGGTGTCACCAAGGGTGGCTTCTACCGCCGTTTCGCCGACCGCGCCGCGCTGCTCGAGGCCATACTGGAACGCTGGCGCGAGGGGCGCGCGGCGTCGATCGCGCAGCAGACGAGCCTCGACGGCGAAGCGCCCCGCGAACGGCTGAAGGCCGTGATCCAGCTCTACTCTGAGCGCCTCAATCCGGAAGGAATGGCGATCGAGCTCGCGATCCGGCAATGGGCCCGCTCGGACGAGAACGCCGCGGCGGCCGTGGCGAGCGTCGATGCCGCGCGGCTCACGCATGTTGCCGAACTCTATCGCGCGACCGGCCTCGACGCCGACGCAGCCGAGGCGCAGGCCTTCCTGTTTTATTGCTTCATCTTCGGCCAGAGCCTGCTGTTCGTCGAGCGCGGCCCGCGCAAGCGTTCGCAGCTCGTGGCGAAGTCGGCCGAGAAGCTCCTGGACTAGGCGATCGGTCAAACGAAGATGGCCGGAGCTTTACTCCGGCCATTGCATGCTGTTGTCGAAGCTCAGGCGGCGCCCTTCAGCTTCTTGGTGCATTCGCTGTAATAGCCGCCGCCCTTCTGGATCCACTTCAAGCCGCCATTGCCGTTGGTGGTCTTGTTGGCATTGTACTGATCGACGCAGGTGTGCAGGCGCGCCTTGCCGGCGGGCTCCTTGGCGTATTTCGGATCGACCGCGTTCGGATAGATCGCGGGGCCGGCCGGCAGGGTCGGCGCGGCGGCGGGAGCCGCCTCCTTCTTGGCCTGTTTCGGCTCGGCCGGAGCGGCGGGGGCGGCCGGAGCAGCCGCCGTCGGCGCGGCGGCGGGCGTCGCATCGGCCCCGCACTGGGCCTTGCGGAAGTCGTTCCACTTCATGGTGCCGAGCGAGCCGTCCTTCTTGGCGGCCTGATATTTCGCGCTGCACTCCTGCGAGGTCAGCGCCTGCGCCGGCGCGGCGGCCATCAATGCCACGACACCTGACGCCACAATCGCACACAGCAATTTTGTCTGATTGGTCATCCCTGATCTCCTCCTTGGTCTTCGCTTGATCTTCCCCGAGGGGAAGTGAAACGGGGATTGCTATCCTAGCGTGCCGCCGCCTCGCGACAAGGAAGCGATGGCTTTCGCCGCAAAAATATAGTGATCGCACCGTCCAGATCATTCATGTCGCGTTCAGCATCGCAAGCCGACGTTCCACTCCTTCGCAGTTCTCGCAAGAAGAGTGCAACACCATGACCCTCGCCTCTCGCCTCGCCGCCGCCGCCCTCGTCTCCCTGCTCGCCTCCGGCACCGCCTTCGCGCAGGCCACCGCGCCGGCCGCCAAGACCGATGCCGCTGCCACCGCCGACAAGAAGGCGCCTCCGAAGGAGCGCTCGGCCGAGTCGCTCGAATGCTCCAAGCAGGCAGACGCCAAGGCCCTGAAGGGCAAGGAGCGCAAGAAATTTCGCCGCGAATGCATGAAGGAAGCGAAGGCCGGCACCTCGGCCCCTGCCGCCGACAAGAAGTAAGTCCGTCACAATACGGTTCGCGAGCAGCAAGGAGAGGCGCGCGCATTGCGGCATGACGTAGCCGCAATTGTGCGCCTCCCGCTGATTTGCGATAAGGCGGCGTGAAGCAAATCACCGCCTCCCTGCCGTTCGAATGGCCGAGCCGTGCCAAAATCCTGAGCATGGTGGAGACGCTCGCCATCGGCACCGCCGGCGGTCTCGTATTTCTCTTCGCGGGCCTTCCCGGCGGCCTGATCTCGGGCTCGATGATCGCGGTCGGGATCGCCGCAATCGCCGGCCGCCAGCTGACGCTGCCGCCGATCCTGACCCAGACCGTGCTCGTGCTGCTCGGCATCTCGCTGGGCTCGGTGGTCTCGCGCCATTTGATCCAGCAGCTCAGCGCTTATCCCCTCACGATCGGGCTGCTCGCGCTCGCCACCTTCTGCTCGACCTTCGGCTCGAGCTATTACCTCCAGCGCATCCATGGCTGGGACCGCACCTCGGCCTTCCTCGCCGGCAGCCCCGGCGCGCTGTCGCAGATCACGATTTTGGCCGTCGAGCGCGGCGCCGACCTGCCGGGCATCGCGGTGGTGCAGACCATGCGCGTCATCATCCTCACCGCCGCGCTGCCGATGGTGCTGGCGCTCGCGGGTGTGGCGCCTTCGGCCGCGCCGTCGCCGACGACGACGATCGCCTCCCCGCTCGGCCTGCTGGCGTTGGTCGCGGCCTCCCTGGTTGCGGCGCTCCTGCTGCGGCTGGTCAAGTTTCCGGCAAGCTGGATGTTCGGCGCGATGATCGGCTCCAGCGTGCTGCACGGCGCCGGCTTGATCGAGGGCGGCCTGCCGGATTGGGTGCGCGGCGTGGCGCTGGTCGGCATCGGCGCGCTGATCGGCAGCCGCTTCGCGCGGATGCGGATCAAGACGCTCGCCGGCCATATCCATGCGGCGCTGGGCTCGTTCACCGTGGCCATCGCCGTCTCCGCGATCTTCGTCGGCGTCGTCGCGCTCACCACGCAGGTGAAGTTCTCCGACGTGGTCGTCGCCTTCGCCCCGGGGGCGATGGACGCGATGCTGGCGCTGGCCCTGACGCTGCACATCGATCCGATCTTCGTCGGCGCCCATCACCTGTCGCGTTTCGTATTCGTGACGATCGCAACGCCGGGCATCGTGCACCTGTTCGGGCGCACGCAGGACGATGTGGATGATTGACTAGCGCTTCGCGGTCCGCACAAATCCCCAGGCGACGATCGCGGCCATCAGCAGCGAGATCAGGACGTTGTAGCCGGCGAGCGAGAGGCCGAGGAAGCGCCACTGCACTTCGTCACAGCGCACCACCTTCACCGTGTCGAGCTTCGACAGCAGATCAGCGGCGCTGCCGAGATTGATGACGGGACCGGAGCAATCGGTCGGCCCCTTCCACAAGCCCCATTCAACGCCGGAGTGGTAGGTGCCGAGGCCGGCATTGGCGAGGGTCGCCAGCGCGAGGATCGCAAGCCCTGCGAGCAGCAGCGGCCGCGGCGCGCCGGCGCGTGCCGCGAGCGCCGTGAGAGCGCCGACCGGGATCGCCAGATAGTAGGCGTAGCGCTGCTCCAGGCACAGCGGGCACGGCAGGATTTCAAGCACGAACTGGAAGAACCAGGCGCCCGCGATCGTGGCCGCCGCGATCCCGGTGACCGCAAGCGAGGCGGCCAGCGCGGGGCTCGTGGCCGCCGGCCTGAACGCAGGTGTTGCGGCACTGTGGGTCGTCACGGCAGCCTCTTTCCGATCGCTCGCGCTCCAATGCCTCTAGCCCTGGCCCAAGCGGCTGTCGAGAACGGCCGGGATCACTTTGGCGCGGGTTGACCCCGCCATGTGCATGGCTATAGTCCGCCCGCTTCGTGACGCCCTCCTTGGAGGGGCCGACCGAGGGCCCCTGTGGCGGAACTGGTAGACGCGCTCGACTCAAAATCGAGTTCCGCAAGGAGTGCTGGTTCGATTCCGGCCAGGGGCACCAGCCTTCGTTGCCTCGCAGCTACGGCCGGGCGAGCCGAACTTCCGCACCATCGAAGCGAAGCGGCGAGGGCTGTCCCGCCGAAGCCTTGGCGAAGGCGGACTGTCTCAGCAAAGCTGATCTCCCCCTCCACTAGCAATCGTCACATCCGCACTGTATAAGCCGGCAGCTTCTTCTCACTTGAAGGAGCTCACATGAACGACCTGCACGCATGGCTTTCCGAACAGCACCACGGCCTGCGAACCTTCCGGACATTCCAGCAAAAGCTCGAGACGCTCGGCCGGGACGATCCCGCCCAGCGCGGCCTCTGCGGCCTGTTGAGCAGCCTCGTCGGCAGCTATGTCGAGGCCTATGATGAGGCCCCGCTGCCGGTCGAGGTCGCCGAGAGCGCCTATCATCGCCTGCTGACGCTGGTCGCGAGCATCGATCTGAATGGCGACGCCGACCGCAGGCTCGCCGACATCAACCGCGTGGCGGAGAGTCAGCTCTGGCAGTGAGACGACGCTGGCGCCGGCTTGATTACGACAGGCGCGCGTAAGTCGTGTTCATCGTGTAGTCCTTGCCTGGACCCGACGCCACATGACGAACGACGAACGTTCCATCCGGCAGGAACATGTAGACCGACCGATACTCGTCGCGCCTGCAGAGATGGCGCGCATGTCCGCTCAGCTCTCCTCCGGAGGACGCGGACAGTGAAATCTCATGAAACAGCCGCGCTGGATTTTCCTTGAAGAAGACCTTAAATCCTCCGTCGCTGTTGCTGAAGACGTATTCGCGCTCGGCCTGCAACGTGGTGCCGTTCGCGAGCTTCAGTTGTCCCTGCTCGCGATAGGCCAGCCGCTCCCCGTCGAGTGGCGTGAAGATCGCGACACCCTGCATCGTGGCCTGGCCTTCGATGACCCGCTTGAAGGACCACGAGCCAACCAGCTTTTTCGTTACTTTCGAGGCTTCACCCCAGCGATCGATCGTGGCTTCGTTCATATCCTCAGGCCCGCGCGTTAACCAACCGGTCCAGACTTGCAGGAGCCGCAGCCGGGAGTTCGACTTCAGCGAACCGATACCTATATCCTACCGCAACGGATGGTGATGCAGCGAGCAGCCTTGATGGCCAGAAGACGCACGACGGAAGCGGACGCCGACGACCTCCCCCGCTACTTCGTCTGGGTCCGGGGCCTCGAAGGCCCGGAGCCACAGAAATGGATGGCGATGGATTTCGGCATCGGCGACTGGAAGCGGCCATTGGTGCTGGCCTATTTGGAGTTGCCGGAAGGCGAACGGCATCTGCCGCTGTCGACGCTGGCGCGGCGTTATCCGCCGCCGCGGGTGGATGTTACGTAGAAAGCGCCGGTTCGGGCGGCCGGTGGTAAGGCGGACGCCGCAGCCAAATCGCCCCGCTGGCTATGGGTGTCGCGCGCCGACGCCGAGATGCCGACTACATCCGCGGCCATTCCACCACTCTGTATCATGCCGCCTCGACCTGCCGCATGGGCACCGATGATCCGGCCGTCGTCGATCCCAAGCGGGCAGCTAATCGTCGTCATCAGACCCAAACAACCTGATCTGCGGGAAGCCGCCGCGCGACCGACCCGCATAGTCGCGTGCATCAGAATCCTGGCGGATGTTGCGCGCCACGTCGTCCCAATCGGTGCGGTCGCGCATGCTGCGCGGATCGCGGGAGTCGTAGCGGTGACGTTCCGCCCAACGCTCGCGGCGATCCGTCCGGCGCCGTTCGGACGCAGCACGCCTCACGTCCGAATCCCTGGCCTTGGCATAGGCGTTGTCAGGTGAGGAGGAAGGCTCGGTGGAAGCCTGCTGCTCGACGGGTCTTGCAGCGCGCGAAGCCGGAGCCGGCTTCGGGGGCTCAACCGCAGTCGCCTGCGAAGGCTGCGGCGCTGATGGTTCAGCGTTCGCCTGAGTGGTCTGCGTGTCGGGCTTTGCGGCTTCAGGCTTTGCTTCGGCCTGCGCCGGCGCAGCGATGATCGTGCCGAAGGCCTGCGACCCCGTGAGATATTGCACGCGCTCCGATGGCGCATTGGTCTGGGACGAGGTGCCGGCCGCTTCGGCGCGCTGCGCCACCCTGCTGGTGTCCGCGACCTGCTTGGGCGCGATCGGATTCATGATGTTGCCGGCAACGATGCCGCCGCCGAGACCAATGCCAATGGCTGCGATGATCGTTCCGGCACCGACGAAATAAGCTGTCGAGGCGCGCATTGATCCACTCCCTCTTTTGGAGCGGGCAACGCGTGGGGATTGCCAGATGTTCCTGATACCGGCAGGTTCCTGAAAAGGGAAACCGCCTCAGATCTGCTGCGCGACCTTCTCGAGCCCGATGAGACGGGCGAGCTTGCGCACTTCTTCCTTCTGGTCGTCGCGCAGCTGGAACAGCAGCGGCATCGCGGCCGACTTCAACTGCTGCACCTCGTCGCAATTCGGATCGATCTGCGCGCTGGGCGGCGCATTCGGATTCGACAGCTTGTTCGCCTGGATCCTGCGCGCGACGTTGCGCAGTGCGGTCTCGACCGAAGGCCAGTAATATTCCTGCGACGACGACAGCTTCAGGCGATCCTTGATGCCCGAGATCTGAACGTCGGAAAGCAGCGAATAGGATTTCTGCGGCTTGGCGACGACCTTCGGCTTGGCCGGGACCTCGACGGCGGGAACATCCGCCGCCGACGGCGCCTCATGCGCATTGGCTTTCGGCATCGGGAAATCGGACGGCGTCGCGGCGGCAAACGCCTGACGCAGCGGCTCGGTCAGAACCGGCGCCTGCGCGAGCTTGTCGGCGGGCACCTGGACCGGCTCGATCGCGGCCGAGGCCAGAGCGAGCGTCGGAACCAGGCGATCGGCCTTGGCGGCGCGATTGGTCGTGAGCGGCTTCGACGGCAGCGCTTCGGTGATCATCTCGGCGCTGACGCTGGGCACGCTGTCCCGGCCGAGGATGGCGGTGGTGGCGGCGCCAAGCACGAGGAAACAGGTCAGCACGACGATGGTGATGGCTTTGGACAAACGTCCCTCCGCGCCCACAACTTCAAGTCCACGTGATCACTGCCCGGAAACTGGGCGATAATTAAGGCCTAACCGTGCCATCGCGGCGGCAATCGCGCGGGCTGCCGCGACATCGCCGAAAAACTCCAGGAAATCAAGCCGCTACCGCCAGATCGTAGGCGTCCTGGATGTCGGCGACGATCTCGGAAGCCTCCCACACGGCGCGCGGCTCGACCGATTGTAGCGTGACCGTCCAGTTGCCGCCGCGGCGGGTGCGGGGAACGCTGACGATGTCGAAGCGCACATTGCGGCACAGCGGGTGGCGGGCCAGGGCGTGGGCGACGCGGACGCGGATCTCGTCCAGCGATGCCGCCGTCTTGGTGTCGAGAAAATCGAAGTCCATCGCCTGTCCCTCTCCGTCCTGATTGGCGGCCTCGAGAGGGATTCTTGGCGGGGCTTGGTTAATCCACCGTTAAAAGCAGGGGTTTTGAGGATGCGGTATTAACTGTGACCGATGCGATCGCGGCCTCTCGCCGCAAGCGGCAGGGCTATCGCATTTGAAAGCTTTTCCCGCGGCCATCCTTCGAGACGGCCGCTTCAGGCGGGCTCCCCAGGATGGGGACGGAGTTGCGCGGCAGCAGTTTCAACGGGCACTGACGCTGATTAGCCTCATCCTGAGGAGGCGCACAAGCGCCGTCTCGAAGGACGAGGCGTGCGCGCAGGCCGCCGCAACGAGTCATATGCGATAGCCCTGCCGCAAGCGGGAGAGGCTAACAAGCCTACCGCCCGCCTGCCTCGCGGTATTCCGCGATCGTCCCCGCGACGAGATCATGAACCGCGAGCACATCGGTGACGCCCGACGTCGAGTGCCCGCCGCTCCAGATGTCGCGCCAGCGCTTGGGCCGGCTCTCGCGCGCAGTGACGTCAATATCCTCTGCGATGTCGATCGCGCCGCGTGCAGGCAGGTCGTCGGGGTCGAGACCCGCAGCGACGATCGACGGCTTCAGCATGCTGGTCTGAAGCCCCGTGAACGCGGTGGTGAGCAGGATGTCGTCGGCACGGCTCTCGACCAGCATTCGCTTGTGACGGTCATCCGCCATGCTCTCGCGTGTCGCGATGAATTTCGTGCCCATGTAACCGAGATCACAGCCGAGCACTTCGGCGGCATGCAGCGCGCAGCCATCGCTGATGCCGCCCGCGAGCACGACGATGCCATCATAGAATTCGCGCACCGCGCGGACGAAGGCGAGCGGGTTGAGCCAGCCGGTCTGCCCGCCCGCGCCCGCTGTGAGCAACACGAGCCCGTCTGCCCCCGCTTCCGCCGCGCGTTCGGCATGGCGGATCGAGGCGACGTCTGCGAACACCAGCGCGCCGGCGTCATGCAGCGGCGTCAAGACCGGCGACGGCGAGCCGACCGAGGTGATGACGATCTCCGGCCTGTGCCGCAGCAGCACCGCGAGATCCTGCTCCAGCCGCGCATTCGAGCGGTGCACGATCAGGTTCGGGCAGAGCGGCGCTGCCTTGCGGCCGGTCTGATCTTCGCACTGGCGCAGCCGCGCTTCGATGTCGCTCAGCCACGCGTCGAGTTGTTCCGTGTTGCGGCAATTCGCAGTCGGGAAGCTGCCGATCACCCCGCTTCGGCAGGCCGCGACCATGAGCTCGACGCCCGACACCAGAAACATCGGCGCGGCGACCAGCGGCAGAGTGAGACGATCGCCGAAACGTTGCAGTCGGTCTGACCTCACGCATGCCTCCTTACGCGGGGTTTGTCGTTTCCTCCCGCATTCCCTGTGCTAGCGTTACCGCAAACATTGGCACGTCAGAAGCCAATGACAAAGCAACGAGGAAACATATGTCCGATCCGCTCCACGCATCGTCGCCGACTTGTGCGCAGACGCTACGGGCACTCTCGCGCTATCCCGACCGCACCGCTTTCGCCTGGCCCGGAGGGTCGCTGAGCTACCGGGGCACGATCGACCTGATCGGACGCATCCAGTGCGTGTTCATGCGGCTCGGCCTGCAGCCCGGCGCGCGCGTCGCCTTCCTCACCGCGAACCGCGCCGACACCTGGTGCGCCGGCGTCGCCGCGCAATTGTCGCGGCTCTGCGTCACCTGGCTGCATCCGCTGGGATCGCCGAGTGACCAGCTCTTCCAGCTCGAGGACTCCGAAGCCGAGGTGCTGGTCGTCGATGCGGCCGCCTTCCGCGATCGCGGCGGCGAGCTCGCTGCGAGCGCGGACCGGCTCAAGGCGGTCTTCACCATGGGGCCGGCCGGCTATGGTGTTGACCTGTTGCAGGCGATCGAGATCGATGGCCATTTCAGCCCGCAATGTCTCGCCGGCCCTGACGATCTCTCCACGCTGAACTACACTGGCGGCACGACCGGCAAATCCAAGGGCGCGCTGCGCTACCATCGCGAGAATGCCGGGGCCGCCGCCGCGATCCTCGCCGACTTCGAGATCCCGGAGGGGGCGCGCTACCTCACGGTCGCGCCGATCAGCCACGTCGCCGGCACCAAGGTGCTGCCGACCCTGATGCGCGGCGGCACCGTGCACATGCTGAAGAGT
Organism: Bradyrhizobium sp. PMVTL-01; assembly: GCF_051861855.1. Lineage (NCBI taxonomy): Bacteria > Pseudomonadati > Pseudomonadota > Alphaproteobacteria > Hyphomicrobiales > Nitrobacteraceae > Bradyrhizobium > Bradyrhizobium sp. PMVTL-01. The sequence continues at coordinate 7,887,976 of NZ_CP193982.1, forward strand.
TTCGATCCCGAGGCCGTGCTGGCGACGATCGCGCGCGAGCGCATCACCTTCACGCTGTTCGTGCCGACCATGATCTACGTGCTGCTCGATCATCCCGCGCTGGGCAGGACCGACCTGTCCTCACTCGAGCTCGTGCTCTACGGCGCCTCCGCTATGTCGCCGAGCCGGCTGGTCGAAGGGATCGAACGCATCGGGCCGGTGTTCTCGCAGCTCTACGGGCAGACCGAATGCTATCCGATCTCGGTGCTGCGCAAGAGGGATCACGATCCCCGGACGCCGGAGCTGTTCCTGTCCTGTGGCTTCCCGATCGCGGCCTGCGAGGTCAAGCTCCTCGACGACGACGACCAGGAGGTGAAAACGGGCGAGGCCGGCGAGATCTGCGTGCGTGCCCCGCATGCGATGGCGGAGTACTGGAAGCGGCCGGAGATCACCGCCGAGACGCTGAAGAACGGCTGGGTCCACACCGGCGACATCGCGCGCAGGGATGAGCGCGGCTACATGTTCATTCTCGACCGCAAGAAGGACATGATCGTCTCCGGCGGCTTCAACATCTTCCCGCGCGAGGTCGAGGACGTGCTGTCGCAGCATGCCGACGTCGCGATGGTCGCGGTCGTCGGTATCCCCGACGAGAAATGGGGCGAAGCCGTTACCGCTGTCGTCGTACCGCGCGAGGGCGCAAAGCCCGATCCGAACGAACTGATCAACCTCGTCAAGACGCGAAAGGGCTCGGCCCATGCGCCGAAGCAGATCCAGTTCGTCAAGCAGCTGCCGATGACCGGCGTCGGCAAGGTCGACAAGAAGGTACTGCGTGCGGGGTTCTGGAGCGGACGGGACAGGATGGTGGGGTAAATACCCCGGAGTTCTACGGTGTCGTTGTGGCTCCGGCACCACAATGCGCGACGGAGTGCGCGTGCACGGTTGCCGCGCGATTGCCGGCGAATCAACGAATCAACTAGATCGCTGAACGGGGCTGGGAAGCGGAGTATCAAATGAGAGTCGCTTCCTTGGAAAGTGCAGTCGCCGCGGTCACGTTGATCACGGCTATCATCGTGGTGCTGTGGGAGATCAAGATCTTCTACGGAATGTGAACTGGCAGGACGCTGGCGTCGAACAAGAGGCCTCCGGACAAGAAGAGGTTCGCGACCTGGGCATCCCTTCCGCGGCGGCGGAAGCTGCCGGTCAATTGGCTCCCAGCCCGAGCCCGGCGGAAGCCGTCATGCTCACCGCTTCTCGATCACCAGACTCTGCACCGCGCGGCCGAAATAGCCTTTGCTGTCTGCAAGCCGCGACATCGCAAGACCCGCGCCGTCAGGGCCGATCCATGAGTCGCCGTCGAGCAGGATCCACTCACCGACGGGCTGGCGCGCAAGGCTCACGGTGAGATCGGCGTTGATGAAGGTCCAGGCGCGGAAGTCGAGTGTCGAGGCGGTGCCGTTGGAGAAGTCGGCGGCGACCACCGCGCGCATGGCCTGCGAGATCGCCTCGCCCTCGATCAGCGGATGGTCGACCCGAAACCAGATCGCACCGGCACCGGCCTGGCCAAAGCGGCCGCGCGCGGCGCGCATCGAGACCGACCGCACGAACGGACTGGTGGCGGCGTGACCGTCTTCGACGAGCGAGTTCTCCGGCGATGGCAGCGAGACCGGCAGATCCTTGACATCGTCGGGCAGCGCCTGCGCCTGGCGCCTGATCTTGAGCACGGTGGCGCCGACCACCTGCACGCCGTCGGCGAGCAGCTTGATCTCGCAGAGCTGGATCTTGCGGCCCTCGCGCAGCACTTCGGTCGCAATCGTCAGCGGCGCCACCGGGACCGGGCGCATCAGATCGATGGTGACGCGCGCGATGTCCATCGCAACAGGCGTCGGGATGCGCTCGGCCGCCCATGTCACCAGCGATGCCGGCGCCGAGCCGTGCTGCATGCGGCGGTCCCAGGGACCGGCAGCGTCCGGGCTGGTGACGACACTGTTGCCATCGACGCGGTAGATCGGGGTCATTGCGACAGCCATCACAACGGCGGATCGACCGCTTCGTCGTATTCCTTCTTGAAGCGCGCGATCAGCTCGGCGGCGGGCACGATGCCCTCGACGCTGCCGATTCCCTGGCCCGAGCCCCAGATCTCCTTCCAGGCTTTCGGCTTGGCGCGCTCGCCGGAGGCGTCGGTGCCGAAGTTCATCTTGGAGGGATCTGACGTCGGCAGATTCTCCGGATCCATGCCGGCGGCGAGGATCGAGGGCTTCAGATAATTGCCGTGCACGCCGGTGAAGAGGTTGGAATAGACGATGTCGTCGGCGCTCGAGCCCGCGATCATCTCCTTGTACTTCTCGACCGCATTGGCCTCCTTGGTCGCGATGAAGGCCGAGCCGATATAGGCGAAGTCGGCCCCCAAGATCCGCGCGGCGCGGATCGCCTTGCCGTTGCCGATGGCGCCCGACAGCGCGATCGGGCCGTCGAACCACTTTCGCGTCTCGGCAACGAACGCCAGCGGCGAGAATGTGCCGGCATGGCCGCCGGCGCCGGCCGCGACCAGGATCAAACCGTCGGCACCCTTCTCGATCGCCTTGTGCGCGAATTTCTGGTTGATCACGTCGTGGAAGACGATGCCGCCCCAGCCGTGCACGGCCTGGTTCAGCTCCTCGCGCGCGCCGAGCGAGGAGATGATCATCGGCACCTTGTACTTGGCGCAGAGCTGCATGTCGTGATCGAGCCGGTTGTTCGATTTGTGCACGATCTGGTTGACCGCGAATGGCGCCGACGGCTTGTCGGGATGCGCGCGGTCATAGGCCGCGAGCTCTTCGGTGATCCGCGCCAGCCATTCGTCGAGCAGCTCCGGCGGCCGCGCATTCAGCGCCGGGAACGAGCCGACCACACCCGCCTTGCACTGCGCGATCACGAGATCCGGCACCGAGATGATGAAGAGCGGCGAGCCGATCACGGGGATCGACAGGCGTCCCTTGAACAAGGCAGGCATGGACATTGCGGAACGATCCTCTTCTGGCGGTCAAAATTGAAGCTGGAAGCCATACCAACAAGGCAATCTTTCCACTGTCAAGTATTGCGTCTTGTCGCCGCAGCGGATGCCGTTACCGCAATTCCAAGCAGCGGAATTCGTACCCATCCGTCTCCTCCGTGTCATTGCGAGCGCAGCGAAGCAATCTTTGCTACGCAATTTTGTCGCCAGCTCCTCGCAATGAGAGGCGAGAGTGGTGGATAGCCAACAGCTACCCAATCAAATCCGGATTGATCAGCCGCTCGAACGAGAACATCTCGTCCCACTTCTCCTGCGTCAACAGCTTGCGCTCGACCACCACGATCTGGTGCAGCGACTTGCCGCTCTTGTAGCCCTCGCGCGCGATCTCGGCGCATTGCTTGTAGCCGAGCAGCGGCTTCAGCACCGTGACGATGCCGAGCGAGTTCAGCACCATGTTGCGGGTGTGATCCTCGTTGGCGGTGATGCCGACGACGCAGTTCTCGCGCAGGCTGTTGACCGCCCGCTCCATGGTGCGGATCGAGAAGAACAGCGCGAACGAGATCACCGGCTCCATCACGTTGAGCTGGAGCTGGCCGGCGCTTGCCGCCAGCGTCACGGTGGTGTCGAGGCCGATGACGAGGAAGCTGGTCTGGTTGACGACCTCGGGAATGACGGGATTGACCTTGCCCGGCATGATCGAGGAGCCCGGCTGAAGCTGCGGCAGGTTGATCTCGTTGAAGCCGGCGCGCGGGCCGGAGGCCAGCAGGCGGATGTCGTTGCAGATCTTGGTCAGCTTGCTCGCGGTGCGCTTCAGCACGCCCGATAGCTGAACATAGGCGCCGGTGTCCGAGGTCGCCTCGACGAGATCGCCGGCAAGGATGAAGTCGATGCCGGTGAGCGCGCTCAGATGCCGGACCGCGAGCTTGGGATAGCCGACCGCCGCGGTGACGGAGGTGCCGATCGCGGTAGCGCCGAGATTGATCTCGCGCAGCAGCGCCCGCGCCTCGGAGATGCGGTCGACCTCCTCGCCGATCGTGGTGCCCCATCCCCGGAATTCGGCGCCGAGCGACATCGGCACCGCGTCCTGGAGATGCGTGCGGCCCATCTTCAGCACGCGGTCGAACTCACGGCCCTTGGCGAAGAAGGCCTCCTGCAGCTGCCTCAGCGCCGTCATGTAGCTCTCGAGCCGCAGGATCAGCGCGAGCCGAAAGGCGGTCGGATAGGTGTCATTGGTGGACTGGCCGTAATTGACGTGATCGTTGGGGCTGACATGCTGATAGTCGCCCTTGGCAAAGCCGAGCGCTTCCAGCGCGAGGTTGGCGATCACCTCGTTGGCGTTCATGTTGGTCGAGGTGCCGGCGCCGCCCTGGATGAAGTCGGTGACGAACTGGTCCATCATGTCGCCCGCGATGACGCAGTCGCAGCCCAGGATGATCGCGTCAGCCACCTTCGCGTCGATCGCACCGAGCTCGCGGTTGGCCATCGCGGCGGCCTTCTTCACGTAACCGAGCGCCTTCACGAAGTAAGGCTCCTGGTTCATGGGAATGCCGGTGATGTGGAAGTTCTCCTTCCCCCGGATGGTCTGGACGCCGTAGTAGATGTCGTCGGCGATCTCACGCTGTCCGAGGAAATCCTGCTCCGTACGGCTCATGGGCGCTCCTTGTTGCACGCGCGAGGCCATCACGTCAGTTCTGGCACAGCGCACTGGTCACGAAAGTATCGGTGCGGCAATCGTCCGGTTTGCGCTGCCTGCCCGGGATGAGAACCTTGGCCGAGCATTTCTCGGCGGAGTCGGCGTTGAGGCTCTTGCCTTCCCTGTAACCCTTGCCCTGGCAGAGCTGGTCGGCGGCCTGCTTGCAGTCGGGCCCGCCGTTCGACGAGACCGGGCAGACCACGCGCCCCGACACCATGGTCGACGGCTTGGCCAGCCGCGACAGGTCATTCATGGTTTCGCCGGGGCTTTTGACCGGCGGCAGGATCGAGGGCAGCTCGTCGAACAGCTTGCCCATTTCGTCGATCAGCCCGGGGTTTTCCTCGCGCGCCTGCAGCGCTGGTGTCGATGGCGGTGGCGCGGCCTGCGGCCCCGGCTCCTGGACGCCGAGCGACGGCGGCCCGGATTGCGGCCATCCGGCCTCGCCGGCATTGAGCAGGATCAGCGCCACTGCCGATATCAGCGTCCCAAGCCGCACGACCGGATTGCCGGATCGAACCATCATGCCGGCAACCGTAGCCGAAGCCGGCGCGCGGGCAAAGGTTAGATCAGCTTGACCGCCACGACAAAGCCGAGCACCAGCACGACGGCGCCGATCGTCACCCACAATCCGAGATGCTCCTCGAGCTTGTGCCGGATCCAGTCGCCATAGCGGTTGAGCAGGATCGCCACGATGAAGAAGCGTCCGCCGCGCGCGACGATCGAGCACAGGGTGAAGAGAATGAGATTATAGCCGGCAAAGCCCGAGGTGATGGTGACGAGCTTGTAGGGGATCGGCGTCAGCCCCTTGAGCAGGATGATCACAGCGCCCCACTCGGCATAGGAGGCACGGAAGGCTTCGACCTTGTCGCCGAGGCCGTAGACCTGGATCAGCCAGTGACCGACCGAGTCGAACAGCAGCGCGCCGATGGCGTAGCCCAGCAGGCCGCCGAGCACCGATGTGATCGTGCAGACCATCGCATAGATCCAGGCGCGCTGCGGGCGCGCCAGCGACATCGGGATCAGCATCACATCCGGCGGGACCGGAAAGAAGGAGCTTTCTGCGAAAGCCACGGCTCCCATGATCCAGAGCGCGTAGGGCTTGTGGGCGGCGTCGATGCACCAGTCGTAGATACGTTTCAGCATGGCGCCGCGATGAAGCACCATGGGACGGATTTGTCCATCGCGAGTTTTATGAAGGTTTTAGTGGCGCTTGCGCGCCGTGCGGCTCTCGAGCGCGACAATTGGCCGCCTGGCGGCCACGCGTGGTGACCTAGCTTTGGGCAGTTTCATTGTCGATTTCGGCAACTTCTCGGCAATGCCGAGCATGTCTTCCCGCCGCGTCATCTCGCGCCAGACGTCCTCGGGGCGCACGCCGGCCGCGGCCCACAGCACCGTGAGATTGTAGAGCAGGTCGGCGCTTTCCCGGATCACGGCCTCGCTGTCGCCGTTGACCGCATCGATCACGACTTCGATGGCCTCTTCGGCCAGCTTCTTCGCCATTTTGGAGGGGCCGCGCTGAAACAGCCGGGCCGTACGCGATGTTGCCGGATCAAGATCCCTGGCCGCGAGCACAGCCAGATATAGCCGCTCAAGCGAATCACTCATGGGACTCGAAACTACTCTAAACCAATGGCGAGCGCGTTAACGCCCGGCGATAAAAGCAAAAAACAGGCCGGCGCGACAAGCGCGACGGCCTGTTTTGGTCAACCTTTGGTAGCCGGGAGGCCGGCAAGCCTAGTAGCAGTTCGTGAAGTAGCCCTGGCCACAGAGTTCCGATGGCGCGGTGCCGCCGTAGCGCTGATACTGGTAGTTCGGGCCCGGGCCGTAATAGGGGCCGTAGGCCGGGGCACTGTAATAGGCGGGACCGCCGTAATAGCCGTACCCCGGACCGTAGTCATAGGCGTACGCGTCACGGGTCGCAGCGATGGCGAGACCGGTGCCGATGGCTGCGAAGGCCGCGGCGGCGGCAGCACCGCCACCACCGCCATGCCAGTGGCGGCCGCCTGCGTAAGATGCCGTCGGAGCGACCGCGGTCAGCGCCAGCACCGCAGCCGTCGCGAGGACGGCTTTACGGCACGTAAGGCTGGAAAATCTGTCAAACATGTCCTGGACCCTCCTTGGGACCTTGAATGGTGTTTCGAGACAGGCTCATGTCTGCCAAACACCAGCGTCCCATGTTGGGTTCCCCCAACCCCAACACAAGCTGAACGGGGTTGCGTGATCGTGACGCAACCGCCGCTCATCCGCCGTTCATGTTGGCGCGCGCACGGTCATCGCCGGCCGGCGCTGCGAGCGTCACACAACAATGCGGGACCGGCGCAGTTGATGTCAGGATTCAAGACGATCGTCCTTCGCGGCCTGCTGGCGCTTGCTATCTCGCTCGCCACGTTGACGGCACGCGAGGTCGCAGCGGCCGAGAGCGCCGCCCCCTCCACGGCGATCCACTTCACCTTCGACCGTCCCGTCGATGCCAGCATGGCGCCATTCTTCCTTGCCGCGAAAGACGGCAAGTTCGGCGCCGAGCATCTCAACGTGTCCTTCAACACCACGCCCGGGTCGTCGGAGGCGCTTGCGCGCGTGGCGAAGGGAGACAGTGAACTCGCGCTGGTCGACATCAACGAGCTGATCCGCTTTCGCGACAAGGACGATGCGGCGCCGATCAAGGCGGTGTTCGTGCTGTTCAACCGCGCGCCCTACGCGATCGTCGCGCGCAGCAGCCGCGGCATCCACATCCTGCCCGACCTCGACGGCAAGACCGTCGGCGTCGCCGACGGCGATCTGTCGATGCGGCTGTGGCCGGCGCTGGCGCAGCAGAACAACATCAACACCTCGCGCCTGAAATTCCACAACATCAGTGCCGCGGTGCGCGAGCCGATCCTGTCCGCAGGACAGGTCGATGCCGTCACCGGCTTCAGCCATCTGTCGGCGGTGAACCTGCGCGACCGCGGAGTGCCCGCTGGCGATCTCGTCGTGCTGCGTTATGCCGACTATGGTTGTGAAGCCTATGGCTTCGCCGTGGTGGCCAACCCCGCCTTCGCCGCGGCGAAGCCGGACGCCGTGAACGGCTTCGTCCGCGCACTGATCGCCGGCATCAACGCAACGGTCAAGGAGCCGGCACGCGCGGCGGACGAGGCTGCAAGCCGCATCGAGGATGGCGACCGCGAGCTCGAGCTGGAGCGCCTGCGTACCGTGCTCGTCGACAACATCCTGACCGACGAGGTCAGGCGCAACGGCCTCGGCGGCATCGATCCGGCGCGCCTGGAGCGCTCGATCGACCAGATCGCCCAGGACTTCAAATTCCGCAAACGGCCGGCGGCGAGCGAGATCTTCGATGACCGGTTCCTGCCGCCGGTCGAGAGCCGGCTCATCAATTGAGCAAAACGGAAAGCTTCCGCTGTATCTCGCGGGTTATCCCGGCTTAGAATAAGGGCCCATCAGCTGCCGAGTTGTCAGTCCGCATGTCCATGCTCCGTCTCTATTCCCGCGTTCTCGAGCTGCTCGGCAAGGAGGCACGGCTGGGCTGGCTGCTGGCGGTCGCCAACCTCCTGCTTGCGGCCTCGCAATTCGCCGAGCCCGTGCTGTTCGGCCGGATCGTCGACGTGCTCTCCGGCAGAACTGTCGCCGGCTCGAACTCGGCCTGGCCGTTCCTGGCCGCCTGGGTGGCGTTCGGATTGTTCACCATCGGCTGTAGCGCGCTGGTCGCCCTTCAGGCCGACCGGCTCTCGCACCGCCAGCGCCAGGCGGTGCTGACGGACTATTTCGAGCACATCCTGCAACTGCCGCTGACCTTCCACTCCGGCACCCATTCGGGCCGGCTGATGAAGGTGATGCTCAACGGCACCGATGCGCTGTGGCGGCTGTGGCTCGGCTTCTTCCGCGAGCACTTTGCCGCGATCCTCTCGGTCGTGGTGCTGCTGCCGCTATCGCTGTACCTGAACTGGCGGCTCGCGATCCTGCTGTTCGTGCTCTGCATCGTCTTCACGGCGCTGACCACGTTCGTGGTGCGCAAGACCTTCGGCATGCAGATGGAGGTCGAGGAGCGCTACAGCGAGCTGTCCGCCCGCGCCTCCGACGCGCTCGGCAACGTCGCATTGGTGCAGAGCTTTGTGCGCGTCGAATCCGAGGTGAAGGGGCTGCGCTCAGTCGCCGACGAGCTGCTGGCCGCGCAGATGCCGGTGCTGTCCTGGTGGGCGCTCGTCACGGTGATCACGCGGGCCTCCACCACGATCACGGTGCTCGCGATCTTCACCCTCGGCATCGCCCTGCACGACCAGGGACTCACCTCGGTCGGCGAGATCGTGATGTTCGTGAGCTTCGCGACGATGCTGATCCAGAGGCTCGAGCAGGTCGTGAGCTTCATCAACAACGTCTTCATGGAAGCGCCGCGCCTGCGCGAATTCTTTGGCGTGCTCGACGCGGTGCCCGCGGTGCGCGACCGGCCCGACGCGATCGATGCCGGCCGGCTGTCCGGCCTCGTCGAGTTCAACGACGTCACCTTCTCCTATGACGGCAAGCGGCCGGCGATCGAGGACCTCACCTTCACCGCACTGCCCGGCCAGACCATCGCGCTGGTCGGCCCGACCGGCGCCGGCAAATCCACCGCGATCGCGCTCTTGCACCGCGCCTTCGATCCGCAATCCGGCTTCATCAAGATCGACGGCATGGACGTCCGCGGCGTCACGTTGACCTCGCTGCGGCGGAACATCGGCGTCGTGTTCCAGGAAGCGCTGCTGTTCAACCGCTCGATCGAGGAGAACTTGCGCGTCGGCAAGCCGGACGCGACCGAGGCCGAGATGCGGAAGGCCGCCGAGCGCGCGCAGGCGCTCGACTTCATCGAGCGCAGCGGCGGCTTTACGACCAATGCCGGCGAACGCGGCCGCATGCTCTCCGGCGGCGAGCGCCAGCGCCTGTCGATCGCCCGCGCCCTGCTGAAGGACCCGCCGATCCTGATCCTGGACGAGGCGACCTCCGCGCTCGACGCCGTCACCGAGGTCAAGGTGAACGCCGCTCTCGACGAAGTGATGAAGGGCCGCACCACCTTCGTGATCGCCCATCGCCTCTCAACCATCCGCAAAGCCACGCGGATCCTGGTGTTCGAGAATGGACGCGTGATCGAAACCGGAACTTTCGATGAACTCGTGGCCAAAGGCGGCCATTTTGCGGAGATGGCCAAGGCCCAGTTCATGGTTCAGGAACATGCGCGGGCCAGCGTGACGGCCGCCGAGGCTGCCGCGACGGCTGCCAAATCCCCCTAGCAAGTCCCGAGAGGACCGTCGAAATTCGGCCTACTTCCTTGCGGAATACCCACCTGAAGCCCCTATTCTCGACGCACGAGCCGGTATAGGTTTGCGACGCCGCAAGCGGCGGCGCCGGATTTCAGAACCCGAAACTCAGATCACGAGAACCGCCCGTATCAGGCGGATCTCCAAGGACCGGAATCGGATAGTGCACGCCTTTCGCCCGCTGCTTCGCAAATCCCTGTTCAACCTGTTCGCCGCGATCCTCGGTTGCGGCGCGCTGCTCGTCCCGCATTCGGCGAGCGCCGAAGCGCTGCTGCTGATCGAGGCGGACAGCGGCAAGGTTCTGCAGGCGGACAATGCGACCATTCCCTGGTATCCGGCCTCCGTCACCAAGATCATGACAGCCTATGTGACGCTAAAGGCGGTGAAGGACGGTAGGCTCACACTCGACACGCTGCTCACGGTGTCGCCGACGGCCGCCTCGCAATCGCCGTCGAAGATGGGGTTCCGCCCCGGAACGCAGGTCACCGTCGACAACGCCCTGAAGATGATGATGGTGAAGTCGGCGAACGACATGGCCGTGGTGCTCGCCGAAGGCGTCGGCGGCTCGATCGACGGCTTCTCGGCCATGATGAACGACACCGCGCAGAAGCTCGGCATGACGCAGACGAGCTACGTCAATCCGAACGGTCTGCCCGCCGACGGGCAGATCACCTCGGCCCGCGACCTCGGCATTCTCGCCCGCTCGTTCCTGCGCGACCTGCCCGAGTACGAATACTTCGTGCACATCCCGGCGATCCGCTTCGGCAAGCGCGTCACCGGCAATTTCAACAAGCTGATCGGCCGCTATCCCGGCGCCGACGGTTTCAAGACCGGCTTCATCTGCGCCTCGGGCTATAATCTCGTGGCCTCGGCGACGCGCAACGGACGGCGCCTGATCGCGGTGGTGCTGGGTGCGAACTCCGGCACCGCGCGCGCGGTGAAGGCGGCGCAGCTGCTCGAGCGCGGCTTCAGCCAGGACGGCCTCACCTGGCTCCGCCCGTCGCTTGGCACCGTCGACAGGCTGGTGCCGGTCGATGCCTCGCCACCGAACCTGCGCGACGAGATGTGCGGCGGTCATCGCAAGCGGCCGGCGAGCGACGACGACGACGCGCTGATCGCTGCCAATGGCGGCACGTCCGGGTCGGCCTCCGCGACCGGCGGTGAAGCCCAGGTGACCTTCTTCACGGCCGGCCTCCAGCCGCCTTTGATGAAGGCCTCCGAGCTGATGGCCTCGGCGCCGGCGGCGGCCGAGCCCGTGCTGGTCTATACCGGCCCGACCCGCACCGGCCCGGCTCTGATCGCGGCGGTCGCGGCCGATGCCGACCAGCAGGCGACGCCAAAGCCGCATGGCAAGAAGTCGCGCGTCGCCAAGAAGCCCGATGCAGCAGACAAACCCGCCGACAAGCCGAAGGACGCCAAGACGGCGGCGGCAAAGCCGGATGCCAAACCGGCCGACGGCAAGAGCGCAGCCAAGCCGGCTGGGACCAAGCATGCCGCAGCAAAGCCCGATGCAGCGGCAAAGACCGCCGCGAGCGGCGACCAGGCCGCAAAGCCCGCCAAGCCCAAGGCCGCAACCAAGCCTCCCGCCAAGCCGGCCAACAATAGTTAACGCGCCCGGCGAGGCTGAAACAGCGGCCCGCGCTTCGCACCTGCGGCAAGCGGGTTTGCGACGATTCCAGTAGCCACTCCCCGACCTTTGACCTAAGCCTCGACGGCTTGCCACCCGTTCCGGCAGGCTCGATACTGGCGGCAATGAGGCAAGCCCGAGACACAACGGGCTCTGGTAAATCGAGGGGAGTTTTCCATGGAGCGCATCTGGCTCAAGCAATATCCGCCCGGCGTGCCCGCCGACATCGAGCCGACGCAATACGCATCGCTGGTCGACCTGCTGGAGGAGAGCTTCACCAAGTTCGCCGACCGCAAGGCGTTCATCTGCATGGACAAGTCGATCAGTTATCGCGACCTCGACCAGATGTCGGTTGCGCTCGCCGCGTACTTGCAGGGACGCGGGCTGCAGAGCGGCGCGCGCGTCGCCATCATGATGCCGAACGTGCTGCAATATCCGGTCGCCACCGCCGCGGTGCTGCGCGCAGGCTTCGCCGTCGTCAACGTCAACCCGCTCTACACCCCGCGCGAACTCGAACATCAGCTCAAGGATTCCGGCGCCGAAGCCATCATCGTGCTGGAGAATTTTGCGCACACGGTCGAGCAGGTGATTGCCAGGACGCCGGTGAAGCACGTCGTCGTCGCCAGCATGGGCGACCTGCTCGGCTTCAAGGGCGTGATCGTCAATCTCGTCGTCCGCCGCGTCAAGAAGATGGTGCCGGCCTGGTCGCTGCCCGGCTCGGTGCCGTTCAACGACGCGCTGTCATCCGGCCGCGGCATGACGTTCAACAAGCCAAAACTGTCGCCGGGCGACGTCGCCTTCCTGCAATATACCGGCGGCACCACTGGCGTCTCCAAGGGCGCGACCCTGCTCCACCGCAACATCGTCGCCAACGTGCTGCAGAACGACGCCTGGCTGCAGCCGGCGCTCGCCGCACCGCCGCATGTCGAGCAGTTGATGATCGTCTGCGCGCTGCCGCTCTATCACATCTTCGCGCTGACGGCCTGCTACCTGCTCGCGGTGCGCGCCGGCGGCTGCAATCTCCTGATCCCGAACCCGCGCGACATCGCCGGCTTCGTCAAGGAGCTGGCGAAATACCAGGTCAACAGCTTCCCGGCCGTCAACACGCTTTACAACGGCCTGATGCACCATCCCGATTTCAAGAAGCTCGACTTCTCCAAGCTGAAGATCTCCAACGGCGGCGGCATGGCGGTGCAGCGCCCTGTCGCGGAGCAGTGGAAAGCGATGACGGGCTGCTTCATCGCCGAAGGCTACGGCCTGTCGGAGACCTCGCCGACGCTGACCTGCAACCCCGCGACCACGACCGAGTTCTCGGGATCGATCGGCATCCCCGTGCCCTCGACCTGGATCTCGATCCGCGACGATGACGGCAACGAAGTGCCGCTCGGCCAGGCCGGCGAGATCTGCGCCAAGGGCCCGCAGGTGATGTCGGGCTACTGGAACAGGCCGGAAGAGACCGCCAAGGTGATGACGGCGGACGGATATTTCCGCACCGGCGACATCGGCATCATGGACGAGAAGGGCTACATCAAGATCGTCGATCGCAAGAAGGACATGATCCTGGTCTCCGGCTTCAACGTCTATCCCAACGAGGTCGAGGAGGTGATCGCGAGCCATCCGGGCGTGCTCGAATGCGCCGTGATCGGCATCCCCGATTCCAAGTCGGGCGAGGCGGTGAAGGCCTTCGTGGTGAAGAAGGACCCGAACCTCACGGCGGAAGCCGTGATCAAGTTCTGTCACGAGCAGCTCACCGGCTACAAGGTGCCCAAGCACATCGAATTCCGCAACGACCTGCCGAAGACAAACGTCGGCAAGATCCTGCGCAGGCAGCTTCGGGACGAGAAAAAGGCGGAGGCGGCGTAAGGCAGCGTTGCTGGCCGTCCCGAACGGGCGCGCACCGGCGCGCCCGTTCGTCATAGCGAGCGCAGCGAAGCAATGACCAGAAATAAGCACCACGGCCTCATCACAGCGCGGTGAAGCCGTTTCCCTCCGGCGGTAAAATGCTCTAGAACAGCCCCCCAGCCCCTTTCCATGGAGAAACGACGATGGCGATCCAGACCGGCGACAAGCTGCCCGAGGCGAAATTCCGCGTAATGACGGCCGACGGCCCGCAGGTCAAGACCACCGACGATATCTTCAAGGGCAAGAAGGTGGCGCTGTTCGCCGTGCCCGGCGCCTATACCGGCACCTGCCACAAGATGCATCTGCCGAGCATCTTCCTGAACGCCTACGCCATCAAGGACAAGGGTGTCGACACCATCGCCATCGTCTCCGTCAACGACGCTTTCGTCATGAACGCCTGGAAGCGTGACACCGACCAGCGCGACGAAGCTGTCTTCCTCGCCGACGGCAACGCCGACTTCACCAAGGCGATCGGCATGGAGCTCGATGCCTCCGCCAACGGCCTCGGCATCCGCTCCAAGCGCTATTCGATGCTGGTCGAGGACGGCGTGGTGAAGAAGCTCAACCTCGAAGCCATGCCCGGCAAGGTCGAGGTCTCCGGCGGTGATACGCTGCTGGGGCAGCTGTAAGGCGGCCACCGCCTGCAGCCATTCACTCGGCCCCGTCCCGCCTGGTGCGCAATTGCGCACAAAGCCGGGATGACAACGGGGATTGGGGGCGCGCGATGACGGCACAAGCGAATGCGCCGCGCGGCCTACTCCGCCACACGCTGCTGCAACCGCGCCTTCGCGATCCCGTCGCGCGCCAGCTGATCGGCACGCTCGTTCTCGGGGTGACCGGCGTGGCCCTTGACCCAGTGCCAGCGCACCTCGTGCTGCTTCAAGGCGGCGTCGAGGCGCTGCCATAGCTCGACATTCTTCACCGGCTTCTTGTCGGCGGTGCGCCACCCGTTGCGCTTCCAGCCGAAGATCCAGCCGGTGATGCCCTGCCGGACATACTGGCTGTCGGTGTAGAGATCGACCGTGCACGGCTTCTTCAACGCCTCGAGCGCTGAGATCGCCGCCATCAGCTCCATCTGGTTGTTGGTGGTGTGACGTTCACCGCCGTTCAGCTCTTTTTCCTTGTCGCCGAACTTCAGGATCGCGCCCCAGCCGCCGGGCCCCGGATTTCCCGAGCAGGCCCCATCCGTATAGATCGTGACGACCGGCTTTTCGCTCACGCGACCAATCCTGACGGCATCAGCCCGTAATCGCGCACGCTCGATACGCTCTGATGGAAGCGCAGCTTGCGGACATATTCCAAGGGATCCTTCGGCTTGACCAGCGCGCCGGGCGGCACGTTGAGCCAGTCCACCAGCCGCGTCAGCAGGAAGCGGATCGCAGCACCGCGCGCCAGCAGCGGCAGCGCCGTCTCTTCCGCCTCGGAGAGCTTGCGCACGCGGCCATAGGCATTGAGGAAGGCGCGCGCCTTGGTCACGTTGAAGGAGTGATCCGGCTCGAAGCACCAGGCGTTGAGGCAGATCGCGACGTCATAGGCCAGCATGTCGTTGCAGGCGAAGGTGAAGTCGATGATGCCGGAGAGCTTGTCGCCGAGGAAGAAGGCGTTGTCGTTGAAGAGGTCGGCGTGGATCACACCCTCGGGCAGGTTGGTCGGCCAGATCCCGCTCGCGAGATGATCGAGCTCGGCGGCGAGAAAGGCGCGCAGGCCGGGCTGCACCTCGTCGGCCCGGTTTGCCGCCGCGTCGAACAGCGGCCGCCAGCCCGCAACCGACAGCGCATTGGCACGCCGAACCGCGAAATTGGCGCCGGCCAGATGCATCCGCGCCAACCCATCGCCGACGCCGGCGCAATGGGTCGCGTTCGGCTTGCGCGGCCAGACGCCCTCGAGAAAGGTGATGATCGCGGCGGGCCGGCCCGACAATTCGCGCAGCGCCTCGCCGTCCCGTCCCTTCACCGGCAGCGGGCAATTGACGCCATGCTCGGCCAGATGCGTCATCAGCGCGAGGAAGAACGGCAGATCGTTCTTCGCCACGCGTTTCTCGTAGAGCGTGAGGATGAACGACCCCTGGCTGGTGTGCAGCAGGAAGTTGGAATTCTCGACGCCCTCGGCAATGCCCTTGTAGGATAGCAGTTCGCCGAGATCGTATTGCTTCAGGAAATCCGCAAGCTCGTCGGCGGCGACGTCGGTGTAGACCGCCATATGGGTCTACTCGGCGGCAGCTTCGGGGCGCACCTGACGCGGCAGCGGGAAGAACTCGTTCTCCTCCGCGGCCGAGACCGTCTCCACATGCAGGGTGTAGCGCTCGGCGAACGCGTCCATGATCTCCTCGACGATCACTTCCGGCGCGGAAGCGCCCGCGGTGATGCCGAGGCTCGTGATGTTGCCGAACTTGCCCCAGTCGATGTCGGCGGCGCGCTGCGCCAGCACCGCGATCCTGCAGCCCTCGCGCTCGGCGACCTCACGCAGGCGCTGCGAGTTCGACGAATTGGGAGCACCGACGACGATGAGCGCGTCCACCACCGGCGCCACCTTCTTCACCGCGAGCTGGCGGTTGGTGGTGGCGTAGCAGATGTCTTCCTTGTGCGGGCCGTTGATGTTCGGGAAGCGCTCCTTGAGCAGCGCGACGATCTCCGCGGTATCGTCGATCGACAGCGTGGTCTGGGTCACGAAGGCGAGGTTATCGGGGTCCTTCGGCCTGATGGTCTTGGCGTCCTCGGCGGTCTCGATCAGCGTCACGGCGCCGGGCGGAAGCTGGCCGAGCGTGCCGACCACCTCCGGATGATGGGAATGGCCGATCAGGAAGATCTCGCGGCCGCGCTTGAAGTGGATCGCGGCCTCGCGGTGCACCTTGGTCACCAGCGGGCAGGTCGCGTCCAGCGAAAACAGATTGCGGGACTGGGCGTCGGCCGGAACCGATTTCGGCACGCCATGGGCCGAGAACACCACCGGTGCGGTGGTATTCTCCGGGATTTCGGCCAGTTCCTCGACGAAGATGGCGCCCTTCTTCTTCAACCCATCGACGACGTACTTGTTGTGCACAATCTCATGGCGAACATAGACGGGCGCGCCGTACTTATCGAGCGCCCGTTCCACGGTGTCGATCGCCCGCACCACCCCCGCACAGAAGCCGCGGGGAGAACAAAGCACGATCTTGAGGTCTGGTTTGGCTGACATTGGGCGATCTCGGGACCGAATCACCTCGCCAAATGGGGCGGGAAGCGGTCGGATGGATGAATAGGGCTTAGGTACGGGCTTACGGGACTGCAGAGGGAATTGGGCCCCCTTTCGGGCGCTGTCAAGGCACTATCTATAGCAGAACCATTGCGTGGCCAGCCCCTCCGGGCTTATATAGCGCGAATTCCCTGTCATCGCTGATGACCACCGGTTTCGCCTCCAGAGGGGTGGGCGAAGCACAAAGGAGATTTGCCATGAGCAACGCACCTCTGATGCCCAAGGCGACCGCCGTCTGGCTGCTCGATAACACCGCGCTGACCTTCGACCAGGTCGCCGATTTCACCAAGATGCACCCCCTCGAGGTGCGCGCCATCGCCGACGGCGACGCCGCCCAGGGCATCAAGGGCATGGATCCCCTCTCCAATGGCCAGCTCACCCGCGAAGAGATCGAGCGGGGTGAGAAGAACCCGGATTACCGGCTTCGCCTCCAGGAGAGCAAGGTGGTGCTGCCGCCGCAGCCCAAGCGCAAGGGCCCGCGCTACACCCCGGTCTCACGCCGCCACGAGCGTCCGAGCGCGATCCTCTGGCTGCTGCGCAGCCATCCCGAACTCAAGGACGCCCAGATCATGCGCCTGGTCGGCACCACCAAGAGCACCATCGCCAGCGTGCGCGACCGCACCCACTGGAACACCTCCCAGCTGACCCCGATCGATCCCGTCACCCTTGGCCTCTGCTCGCAGATCGAGCTCGATTTCGAAGTGCAGCGCGCGGCGAAGGAAAAGCCGATCGACGCGGCCTATGGCGGCGCCACCCTGCTGCCGGCCTCCGAGACCACCCGCAAGGACGAATACGAGCCGGCGGAAAAGTCCAGCGACGACCTCAACGTCGACGCCGTGTTCGCCAAGCTGAAGACGCTCGGCGGCAAGAAGCAGGACGAAGAAGAGTAAGGCTCCGCTCTTCGTTCGCGATCGAACAAAATCAAAATGCGGCAGGAAAACCTGCCGCATTTTTGTTTGGTCGGCAATGCATCCGGGCTACGGACCGAACTGCGCCTACGGCCGCACCGGATTGTTCAGCATGTATTCGCCGAGGTCGCGCTGACGGCGGTCGGCGCGCGCGGCGGCAGCGTTGCGCTGGACGTCGCGGTCCTTGCGGCAGGCCACGTATTCCGGCGAGCCCTGGGCGTAGCCGCGGCTCTGGCACACCGCGTCGTCATCGTCGCCGCCCATCGCCACCGGCGTCTGGTAGCGCGCCGAGCAGGCGGAGAGAGCGATGGCGAGCAGGGAGATGGCCCCGTACTGCGCGAGCTTGGCTAACATTGTCGGTCCTGTCTCATTCGTCATTGCCGGGCTTGACCCGGCAATCCATCGAAATCAAGGCAATTGATTGCTCATTGATGGATGGCTGGGTCAAGCCCGGGCATGACGATCGAAGAGCAAGACCTCACACCCTTCCCTTCAGCGCCTCGCCGATCTCGTCCAGCACCTTGGGATCCTCGATCGTCGCCGGCATGGTCCACGCCTCGCCGTCGGCGATCTTCTTGATGGTGCCGCGCAGGATCTTGCCGGAGCGCGTCTTGGGCAGTCGGCCCACGGTGATGGCGAGCTTGAAGGCGGCGACCGGACCGAGCTTGTCGCGCACCAGCGCGATGATCTCCTTCTCGATCTCGGCAGGGGCGCGCTTCACGCCGGCCTTGAGCACCAGGAAGCCGCAGGGCACCTCGCCCTTGATCGCGTCCTTGACGCCGAGCACGGCGCATTCGGCGACATCGGGATGCGAGGCCAGGATCTCCTCCATGCCGCCGGTCGACAGGCGGTGGCCGGCGACATTGATGATGTCGTCGGTGCGGCCCATGACGAAGACATAGCCGTCCTCGTCCTTGTAGCCGGCGTCGGAAGTTTTGTAGTAGCCGGGGAATTCGCTCAAATAAGCTTCCTTGAAGCGCGCGTCCTGATTCCACAGCGTCGGCAGGCAGCCCGGCGGCATCGGCAGTTTTATCACGATCGAGCCCATGGTGTTCGCAGGCACCGGCTTCGCTGCCTCATCCACCACGTCGACCTGGTAGCCCGGCATCGGCACCGTCGGCGAGCCGTGCTTCACCGACAGCATTCCGAGGCCCACCGGATTGCCGGCGATGCACCATCCGGTCTCGGTCTGCCACCAATGGTCGATGACGGGCACCTTCAGCTGCTGCTCCGCCCATTCCACCGTCGGCGGATCGGCGCGCTCGCCGGCGAGGAACAGCGTGCGGAATTTGGACAGGTCATATTGCCTGATGAACTTCCCGTCCGGATCCTCTTTCCGGATCGCCCGGAACGCGGTGGGCGCGGTGAACAAGGCGACCGCCTTGTGCTCGCTGATGACCCGCCAGAACGCGCCGGCATCGGGCGTGCCGACCGGCTTGCCCTCGTACATGATCGAGGTCGCGCCATGCAGCAGCGGGCCATAGATGATGTAGCTGTGGCCAACCACCCAGCCGATGTCGGAGCCGCACCACCAGACTTCGCCCGGCTTGACGCCATAGAGGTTGAACATCGACCATTTCACCGCAACGAGATGGCCACCATTGTCGCGCACGACGCCCTTGGGAATGCCCGTCGTGCCCGAGGTGTAGAGGATATAGAGCGGATCGGTCGCGGCCACGGGAACGCAAGGGGCCTTCTTGCCGTCGTTGATCGCCTTGCGGCGCAGGCTCGCCCAATCATAGTCGCGGCCGGGCGTGAGATCGCAGGTGAACTGCGGACGCTGCAGCACGATGCAGGCCTTCGGCTTGCTGCCGGCAAGCTTGATCGCCTCGTCGAGCAGCGGCTTGTACTGCACGATGCGGCCGGGCTCGATGCCGCAGCTCGCCGACAGGATCAGCTTGGGCTGCGCATCGTCGATGCGGGTGGCGAGCTCCTTCGCGGCAAAGCCGCCGAACACCACGGAGTGCACCGCGCCGATGCGTGCGCAGGCGAGCATGGCGACCACCGCCTCCTGCACCATCGGCATGTAGAGGATGACGCGGTCGCCCTTGGCGACGCCGAAATCCTGCATGATGGCGCCAAGCGCCTGCACCTCGCCGAGCAGCTCGGCATAGGTCAGTTTGGTGATCGAGTTCGTGAGCGGCGAATCGTGGATCAGCGCGACCTGGTCGGCGCGGTCGCCTTCGACATGGCGGTCGAGCGCGTTGTAGCAGGTGTTGACGACGCCGCCGGCGAACCAGCGGCCATAGGGTCCCTGCGAGGCATCGAAGACCTTTTTCGGCCGCTCGATCCAGTCGATCTCCCTGGCCGCCTCGCCCCAGAAGCCCTCGGGATCGGCCAGCGAGCGCGCATGGACCTCATGATAACGACTCTTTCCCTGGACGTTCATTCCCGCGCTCCCGTTCCCTTTATGGCCTGGCCTGACCCTTGTGGCAGGACAGGCGTCCCGCCATGACCAGGATCAATCGCCGGCCTTGTTTGGGGGCTATTTTCCCGGGAACGGGCCGCGGTTCAAGCCGAAAAGGATGGTGTCCTTCCCCTCTCCCCGCTTGCAGGGAGAGGGTCGGGGTGAGGGGAAGTCTCCCCGGAGACGGCGGCAGTTGGACTCGCGGAGACTCGAACCCCGCCTCAGCTCTCGATCGCGTTCAGCTTCCGCAGCCGCTCCTGCATGACCTTCTTCAGATCGTAGCCGGGACGACGGAAGCTTGCACCGCGCGTGACGAGGAAATCGCGCTGGGACTTGCGCAGACCCTCCGCCGAGCGCTTGCTCGCGGATTTCAGCACGCGCTCGTAGGCCTCGGCGATCTGGCGGTCGAGCACGCCGAGGTGCGGATCGGCGCAGATCACCTTCTCGACCTCGCGCTTGGCGGAGGCGCAGTCGAACGATGGGTCGCTGGCAGCGGCGTTCAGCACACGGGCCGGCTCGCCGCCGAATTTTGCGATCTCGGCGATCATCGCGCGGCGGCCGTTGAGCGCGTTCTCATTGGCGGGATCGAGCCGCAACGTCGCCTCGTAGTCGGCCAGCGCCTTCTTGCGCTCGCCCATCTTCTTGTAGAGCACGGCGCGGTTGTTGTAGGTCTTGGCAAAATCCGGATCGAGTTTCAGCGCGTCATTGTAGTCCGACAGCGCAGCACCGAGCTCGCCCTTGAACTGGTAGGAGTCGCCGCGGTTGGTCAGGAAGTTCACCCGCTGCTCGAGACGGATCGCCTGATCGTAATCGGCGATCGCCTTGTCGTACTCCTTCATGGCGGCATAGGTGAGACCGCGATTGTCGAAATACTCCGGCACCTTCGGATCGAGCCGGATCGCCTCGCTGTCGTCTGCGATCGCCTTGTCGAGCTGGCCGAGCTTCTTGTAGGCGGCGCCACGATTGGTGTAACTGCGCGCCCGGTTCGGATCGAGCCGCAGCGCCTCACTGAGGTCAGCGACGGCCTTGTCGTAGTCACCGCGCAGATAGAAAGTCGCGCCGCGGTCCGACCAGGCCTGGGCGGAATCCGGCTTCAGCTTGATGGCCTGATCGTAGTCTGCAATGGCGCGGTCGAAGCGATGCTGGTTGGTGTAGACGACGCCGCGCAGCTCGTAGGATTCCGCATCCTGTGGATCGATCTCGATCGCCTTGGTCAGATCTGCCGCCGCCCGGTTGAGGTCACCGCCGGCCTCACGCAAGAGGTCGCCGCGCACGCGCCAGGCCCTTGCGTTCTTGCCGTCGAGCGCGATGGCGCGGTCTAGATCGCTCAGCGCCTGCGACTGGCCTCCGGAGGTTCGCGCATTGGCTTCGGCGCGAGCGACGAGGGCCATGGAGCGTTCAGACGCCGGATTTGCCGTCTGGTCGATGATGGCGCCGCACGCGGAGATCAGTTCCGCGGTAGCAGCCTTGCTGCCCGGCACGCAATCCGTGCCGGCAGAAGCCGGACCGATCAGGGTCAGGCCCATAGCCGCACCGAGGAAGAAGGCGCGGAGCCAGATATTGTCAAACGGGGGCATTTGCGCGGAAGAATGCGTGCCGCACATCGTGAAGGCTCCGTGACATCAGGTTTTCACCATTGTCGCGGCGGGTGAGGATTGGGTTCAATTCACGCCGTAAGGGGCGCACGAGCGCCTGCTCCCTCGTCCGCTTGCGGGGAGAGGGCTGGGGTGAGGGGGGCTCTCCCCAAACGAGGTGGCAGCTGGATTCGCGGAGACTCCCCTCACCCGGAATTCGCGCTTCGCTCGCATTCCGGCCTCTCCCCGCACGCGGGCAGAGGCGAAGATCCTCAATACCCGTCCACCCCGTTGATCTGTTGCAGCCTGTCCTGCATCGCCTTCTTCAGATCATAGCCCGGCCGGCCGTATCCGGTGTTCCTGCGCGCGATGAAATCGTCCTGCTCGCGCTGGATCTTCCGCGCCTCCGCCGGGCTCTGGGCCTCGCGGACGGCGCGCAGATGCGAGCCATAGATCTCGCGGTCGAGATCGGCGAGCTCGCGGTTGCCGCAGATCGCCTTCTCCACGGCGCGGCCTGCGCGCGCGCAGTTGAAGCTGGGCCTGCCCGCGACCGCCATCTGCGCGCCGATGCGCTCGAGCTCTCGCGCCATCGCCTTGTGATTGGCCTTGGCCTTCTCGTGGTTCGGATCGATCTTGAGCGCGGCGCCGAAGTCCTGCACCGCCCTCGGCCTGTCGCCCTTCTTCAGCCAGAGTTCGCCGCGCGCGTTGAAGATGTCGGCGAGCGTGGGGTCGAGCAGAAGAGCGCGGCTGTCGTCGGCAATCGCACGTTCGATCTGGTCGTGCCGCGCATGGAGCGCGCCGCGCGCGATCAGCGCTCTGACCAGGTCCGCCTTCGCCGCCTTCTCGTTGTCGATCACGGCGGCGCAGGCGGAATTCGCCTTGTCGATGTCGTCGGCCGCGGTGGCCGCGAGGCAAGCCGCGATATCGACCTGCGTGACAGCCGCCGGCTCGCCGCCGGTCGCGGCATGGACCGCGCCGATCGGAAGCGCCGAGAGCGCTGCGGCAGCCGACCATTGGACGAGTTTTTGAAAACGCATGCTTGTTGCAGTCGGAAGTCTTGCTTCACTCTTGCCTTGGGACTCTTGCCTTGGGGCCGCGTTATCCATCATACGGCCGGATTGGTGCTAGCTTGTGGCACCAATCGGTCTCGGGGACTATCGTGTCGACATTCGAATGGATCATCGCCCTGCTGCTTGGCGCCGTTGCCTTATCGGCGCTGGCGCGGCGGATCAAGGTCCCCTACCCGACCTTTCTCGCCATCGGCGGCGCCCTGATCGCTTTCGTTCCGAACAGTCCGAGCTGGGCGCTGGAGCCGGACCTCGCATTGGCGCTTTTTGTCGCACCGGTCCTGCTCGATGCCGCTTTCGACACCTCGCTGCGCGACCTGCGCCACAACTGGGTTCCGGTCTCCACCCTGGTCGTCGCCGCCGTCGGCCTGACCACGGCGGGCGTCGCCTTCGTCGCGCACCGGTTGACGCCCGACATGCCATGGGCCGCCGCGGTTGCGCTCGGCGCCATCGTGGCGCCGCCGGATGCGGCTGCCGCGGTCGCGATCCTGAGCCAGGTGAAGCTGCCCCATCGCATGGTGAAGGTGCTGGAGGGCGAAAGCCTGCTCAACGATGCGAGCGCGCTCCTGATCTACCGCATCGCGGTCGGCGCGGTCGCAACCGAGCATCTGACATGGAGCCAGGTCGCGCCGACCATGGCCCTGGCGCTGGTCGGCAGCGTCATCGCCGGCCTGCTCGCAGCCCGCCTCATTGCGCCCGTCATGGAGCGCGTGACGGAAGCCCCGAGCGCGATCATCGTTCAGTTCGCCACCACCTTCATGATCTGGATCGGTGCCGAGCATCTCGGCCTGTCCGGCATCCTCACCATCGTGATCTACGCCATTTCCCTCGCGCGCACAGCGCCGGCGCGCATCCCGGCCCGCCTGCGAGTACCGTCCTATGCGGTGTGGGAGACGATGGTGTTCGTGCTCAACGTGCTGGCCTTCATGCTGATCGGCATGCAGATGCGGCCGATCTGGACACGGCTCGATGCCGACGTGCGCTGGGAATATTGCGTGGCTGCGGCCTGGATCCTGCTCACGGTGGTCCTGGTCCGGCTGTTCTGGGTGACGTTCTATCGCACGACGTTGCGCGTGCTGATCGCGCACAACCTGTACCATCCCAGGGATCCGAAGCAGGTGGCCTCGCCGAAAGGCGGCCTCATCATCTCCTGGTGCGGCATGCGCGGCCTCGTCACGCTCGCCACCGCGTTCGCGCTGCCGGAGAATTTTCCCTATCGCGACTTCATCGTCTTCATCGCCTTTGCCGTTGTGCTGGGGTCGCTCATCATCCAGGGTCTGACGCTGCGGCCGCTGATCCTCACCCTCGACCTCAAGGACGACGATCCCGTCGGCATCGAGGTCGCGCGCGGTCGCGCGGTCGCCTATCGCGCGGCGCTCGATGCAATCGAGAGCGATCCGTCGGAGGAAGCGGAAATCCTGCGGCTCGAATATCGAGCCATCCTGATGCAGACCGAGACCGATCCGAACGGCGGCATCGCCAACGGCGAATTGCCCGCCGATCCCCTGCGCCGCCGCGCCATCGAGGCCGCGCGCAAATCCATCTTCGACCTTCGTGCCACCGAGGTGATCGGCGACGACGCGTTCCACCGGCTCGAGGAGGAGCTCGACCGCGCAGAACTGAGCGCTGGCGGTTAACCTCCGCTGTCGTCCCGGACAAGCGCGCCTAAAGCGCGCGTAGATCCGGGACCCATGGCCACGAAATCATGCTTGTCGAAGACTCGGAGTTGCCAGCGAGCGATACAACTACCTCTTGCGATTAGGGTCCCGGATCTGCGCTTACGCTTGTCCGGGACGACACCGGACGGTGCACGGGGGGACTTTGAACCAAACACCGTCTCTCCAGACTCATCCCTGATGACAACCCTGATCGACGACCGTCGTGTACGCGCGCGTGATGCGTCGCCTGCACGATATTTTTATTTCCACATGGCCCTGGCCTGCGCGGCGACGGCCTTTCTCGGTTTCGCACCGACCTATTGGATGCCGCTCGTCCACCGGACATTCTCCGCAAGCCCGGTGATTCATTTCCACGGATTGTTGTTCTTCACATGGTCTCTCTATTTCGTGCTCCAGACCTGGCTCGCGGGCTCGGGCCGCGTGGTCAATCACCGCTCGGTCGGCATCGTCGGCGTGTCGATCGCGACCGCAATGACGATCTTCGGCTTCCTCGCCTCGGTGACGTCAATGAAGCACGCGGCCGCGCTCGGACAGACCGACGCGGGCATCTCGTTCTCGATCGTGCCGATGAGCGGGATTGCGTTCTTCGCAATCGTCTTCGTGCTCGCCGTCATGAACACACGCAAGCCCGAGATTCACAAGCGCCTGATGCTGCTCGCCGCAGTCTCGATCCTCGACGCCGCGATCGCGCGCTGGTTCCTCACCTTCCTCGCGCCTCCCGGACCGCCCGGCCCGCCGCCGGTGCCCGTGACGATCGCGCCGGCCGTGGTTGCGTCGCTCCTGCTCGTCGTCGCCATGGTGCGCGACTGGCGCGCGGAGGGCCGGGTTCATCCGGTCTACATTTACGGCACGCTCGCGCTGCTGGCGGTGAAGGTGCTGAACTGGCCGATCAGCGAGACAACCGCGTGGCACGCCTTTGCCGGCGGGGTTCTGGCGCTGGCGCAGTAACTCTGTAGCGGCAACGCCAAAGTGACCCCGTCACCCTGAGGTGGCCGCTTCTTCAGCAGCCCTCGAAGGGCGACGGCCCGGCTACATCGGGGCCGTTCATCCTTCGAGGCTCCCCGCGCGCGACGCTCTGCACCGCGCGCTTCGCACCTCAGGATGACGGAGTTGGTTGAAGTGCGTTATGCCCCCGCCTTGCAGGTAATCCCGCCGTCCACCACCAGCTCGATCCCCGTCACGTATTTCGACTCGTCCGACGCCAAAAACAGCGCGGCGTTGGCGACGTCGAAGGCGTCGCCCATGTGGCCCATCGGCACCTGGGCGTCGCGCGCGCGCCACATCGCTTCGACATCGCCCTTGGCGTAGCTGGCCGCAAGGCCCGCGGAGTGTTCGACCATCGGCGTCTTCATCAGGCCGGGCAGGATCGCGTTGACGCGCACATGATGGCGCGCGAACTCGATCGCCGTGGTGCGCGTCATCTGGTTCATCGCCGCCTTGGAGGTGCCGTAGGTGACGTAGGAGATGCCCATGTGGCGGATCGAGGCGATCGAGGAGATGTTGATGATTGAGCCGCCGCCCTGCTTCACCATCACGGGAATGACGTGCTTCATGGCGAAATAGGCACTCTTGAGGTTGACGCTGAAGACGCGGTCCCAGCTTTCCTCGGTGACCTCGACCACGCTGCCCATCTCGGCGATGCCGACATTGTTGTCGAGCACGTCGATGCGGCCATAGGCCTTCAGGCACGCCGCGACCATGGCCTCGATCTCGGCAGGACGCGAGACGTCGGCCGTGAACGCCGTCGCCTTGCCGCCTTCGCCGGTGATGATCTTCGCGGTCTCCTCGGCAGCAGTGCCGTTGCGGTCGACACAAAACACCTGCGCGCCCTCGCGCGCAAAGGTCACCGCGGTCGCCTTGCCGTTGCCCCAGCCCGGTCCGATCGAGCCGGCCCCCACCACCATCGCAACCTTGCCCTTGAGCCGATCCATCGCGTGTCTCCCTTATTTCTATCGTTGTTCGCAGATGCTCATTCTGGTGACGTTAGCACCGATCGGATGCCCGACAATCTCCGACAACGTCCGGCACGCCCCCTCATGACAAAGCCGCCATTCCCCGGCCGCGCCGGAATTGCCGAGCACCACTTCCGGCATCGGCGCGCGGTTCGGTTGCCATTGAAACCAGCCATCGACCAGCCGCGCCTCGGCCGGCGGCTCCATGCCGGGGCCGGTGCCCTTGACCCGGGCCTGCACCAGTTCGAGGCCGGCGGGCGTCAGGCACCAGTCCTCCTGCCACTCGACCTTCGCGATCGAATGCGTCCATGCGAGCGTGAACGCGGACAGCGCCAGCGCCTTTACACCGCCGGCTGTTGCCAGGCAGAGGTTCACACCGCCTCGACCGGCGCCGGCGGCCGCTGCCGCCATTGCCACAGCGCGAGCGCGGCGGACAGCACGAAGCCCACGGTGTCGCTGACGGCGAAGTCGCCGAGCAGGCAGAACGCGGCGCCGAGCGCGACGAGGCGTTCGAGCAGCGTCAGCCGCGTGAACAGGAAACCGATCGCGACCATGCCGAACAGGCCGATCGCCACCAGCGCCTTGACGGTCGCGAGCGCCACCGCGCCGTAGAAGCCGAGCTTTGCCGCCATGGGATCGCCGGCTTGCAGCATCAACGCCGGCGAATAGACGAAGATGAAGGGTATGACGTAGCCGGCGAGCGCGATGCGCATCGCCTCCCAGCCGATCTTGTCCGGATTCTCCTTTGCGATCGGCGCCGCCGCGAGGGCGGCGAGCGCCACCGGCGGCGAGAGGTCGGCCATGATGCCGTAGTAGAACGCGAACATGTGGCTCGCGATCAAGGGCACGCCGAGCTTGGCGAGGGCCGGCGCGGCAAGCGCGGCGGTGATGATGTAAGTCGGGATGGTCGGGATGCCGGTGCCGAGCAGGATCGACAGCAACATGGTCATGACCAGCGCCAGGAACAGGCTCTTCTCGCCAAGCCCGATCACCCAGCTGCCGAAGATGGTGCCGACGCCGGTCTGCGACATCATGCCGATGATGACGCCGACGATGGCGCAGGCCATGCCGACGGTGATGGCGGATTTTGCGCTCTCGGCCAGCGCATCGCGGCACTCACGCAAGGCCTTGAAGCCGCCGCGGATGAAGGCGGTGATCACGATCAGGCCAACGACGACGCTCGCCACCGGCACGATCTGGAGGCCGTCACGCGACAGCGCGGCAACGACCAGCGCGAGGCCGATCCAGAAGACATATCGTACCACCATCGAGGAGGCGCCCGTCGTGATGGCGGTGCCCAGGATCAGCGTCACCGTGAGCGCGAGGCCCATGCTGCCCGCATAGAGCGGCGTGAAGCCTTCGAACAGCATGTAGACGAGCGCTGCGAGCGGCAGCACGAGATACCAGCGCGTCACCAGCGCTTTCCAGGCGCTCGGGATCTCCGAGCGCTTCATGCCGACGAGACCATGCTTGCCGGCTTCCAGATGCACCATCCAGAACGCGGAGGCGAAATAGAGGATCGCGGGAATCGCGGCGGCCTTGACGATCTCCGAATATTGGACGCCGAGCGTCTCCGCCATGATGAAGGCGACCGCGCCCATCACCGGCGGCATGATCTGGCCGCCCATCGAGGCGGTGGCTTCGACGCCGGCGGCGAAGGCGCGGCGATAGCCGAACTTGATCATCAGGGGAATGGTGAACTGGCCGACGGTGACGACGTTGGCGACACCCGAGCCGGAGATCGTGCCCATCATGCCCGAAGCGAACACCGCGACCTTGGCCGGTCCGCCGCGGGTGCGGCCGAACAGGCCGAGCGAGACGTCGGTGAAGAGCTGGATCATGCCGGCGCGCTCCAGGAACGAGCCGAACAGGATGAACAGGAAGATGTAGGTCGCCGAGACGTAGATCGGCACGCCGTAGAAGCCTTCGGTGCCGAACGACAGATGCGTGACGATTTGATCGAAATCATAGCCGCGATGGTTCAGCGGCGACGGAAGGTATTGCCCGAAGAACCAGTAGAGCAGGCAGGCGCCGCACATCAGCGGCAGCGCCGCGCCCATCAGGCGCCGCGTCCCCTCGAAGATCAGCACGGCGAGCAGCGTGCCCACCGCAAGGTCGAGCTTCGTCGGATCGCCGTCACGCGCGATCAGATCGGCGTAGAAGATCCATTGGTAGAGACCGCAGAAGAAGCCGGCGGCGCCGATCACCCATCCCAGCGCGCGGCCGAAATTGCTCTTCGCCGTGAAATTGGCGATCAGGCCGAAGGTGAGCAGAACGAGGAAGCCGACATGGACGCCGCGCACCACTTGGCTCGGCAGATAGTTGAAGGCCGCGACATAGAGCTGGAAGGTCGCAAAGGCGATGCCGATCCAGTAGGCGAGCGTGCCCCACCAGCCCGGGCCAAAACCTTCCGGAAATCCGTGCTCGAAATTGTCGAACTCGACCTTGATGGGCTCTTGAGTGCCCTCAGCCTGCAACATCGATATGTCCCCGCGCCCTGAATACGTCATGCCCGGGCTTTACCCGGGCATCCATCGACAGACGACTCTTTGAGGATGGATGGCCGGTCAAGCCTGGCCATGACACCTTTATTGCTTGATCAGCCCTTTTTCCTTGTAATAGCGGATCGCGCCAGGATGCAGCGGAACCGGACTGCCGATGGCGGCCGTCTCGAGCTTGATCTCCTTGCCGGCCGCGTGCGCATTCTGCAGTTCCGGCAGCGACTCGTAGACCAGTTTGGTCATCTGATAGGCGAGGTCGTCGGAGACGGCGGAGCTGGTCACGAGATAATTGACCACGGCCGCGGTGGGCACGTCCTTGTCCTGCCCGGTATAGGTGTTGGCGGGAATGGTCGCCGAGATGAAGGGCGGGCCGATCTTGTCGACGGTCTCCTTCGGCACCGACACTACCGTGATCGGGCTCGAGGTCGAGAGATCCTTCAGCGAGGCGACGCCGAGGCCGGCCGATTGCAGCGTCGCACCCAGCTGGCGGTTCTTCATGAGATCGACCGATTCGGCGAACGGAAGGTATTCGACCTTGCCGAGATCCTTGTAGCTCATGCCGGCGGCGGCCAGGATGGCGCGGGAGTTCAGCTCGGTGCCGGACTTCGGCGCGCCGACCGACAGGCTCTTGCCCTTGAGGTCCGCGAGCGTCTTGATGCCGCTCTCTGCCGTGGCGACGATCTGGATGTAGTTCGGATAGATCGCGCCGATGGTCCGGAGCTTGTCGAGCTTGGTCTTGAAGCCCGCCTCCTCCTCGCCGTCCCAGGCCGCTTTCAGCGAGTCACCGAGCGTGAACGCCAGCTCGCCGCGGCCCTGCTGCAGCAGGATCAAATTCTCGACCGACGCCTTGGTGGCCTGCACCTGGGTCTTCACGTTCGGAATCTTGTCGCCGTAGATCTTCCCGATCGCGACCCCGAGCGGATAGTAGACCCCGGAGGTGCCGCCGGTCAGCACATTGATGAAGGATTGCGCCTGCGCGCAAGGTGCCGACGCCGCCAGAGCAAGAGCCGCGGCCACGCCGAAGAACGTCCGTTTCATGATTTCCGTACTCCCCAAACCGGCGGCGAAATTGGCCGGACGTGGGATGCGGGTCAACCCATCCGAAAGGCAAAACAGGACTGCGGTAAACAGTCGTTCCGGCTGGACTTTGGGGAACCGGGCGGGTGCGGCGAGGTGGCGCAGCCGCCCGCAGCACATCCTCGAGACGCCCGCTTAACGGCGGGCCGCCCTCAGGATGAGGACGGAGTGCGTGGCAACAATTTCCACAAGCAAAGTTGCCGCCCAGCCTCCTCCCGAGGAGACCGCGGTGCGGTCGTCTCGAGGCGCACGCGCAGGCCCCCGC
The DNA here is from genome assembly GCF_051861855.1 of Bradyrhizobium sp. PMVTL-01. NCBI lineage: Bacteria > Pseudomonadati > Pseudomonadota > Alphaproteobacteria > Hyphomicrobiales > Nitrobacteraceae > Bradyrhizobium > Bradyrhizobium sp. PMVTL-01. The sequence continues at coordinate 7,918,109 of NZ_CP193982.1, forward strand.
AAGCGGAGAGGGAGTGCACCGTCAAACGGTTACTGGAACGTCATGTCCAGGCACTTGGAGATGTCGGAGCCGAGCCCGGAGGAGATGATGATGCAGCCGCGCACTTTCTGCGCGGTGACGTCGGCGGCCCAAACCGAGTAGCCGCCGGGACCGAAAAAGGAGTTGGTGTTCGGCGGCTCGGTCTCGGTGGCGTCGAAATCGTACTTGCCGTCGGTCTCGAAGATGCGCGGCTTCTTGGTGCAGCCGCCGTCGGTCTGGACGTTGATGACCTCCTTGTTGTCCCGGGTCAGCGCCAGCGAAACCTGGCAGCGGAAATATTCCGAGGTCCTGGTGTTGAAGAGATAGGTGTAGGACTTGCAGGTCGCCGTGTTGAGCTTGCCCGGAGCAAGGCCGCGGCTGCAGGAAATCCGCTGGTTGTGGCTGAGCTGGTAGTCGTCGGCCTGGGCAGGCGGCGCCAGCGCCGTCAGCGACAATGCAGCAGCCCAGCAAAGTTTGATCACATGGCGCATCCGAATCATCCCCACCAATATTTTTGTCGAATTGCGTTCTAGACGGAAAGCGGAACATAGTCGCGAGGGGACGAAGGGAAAATCACAAACCGCTGGGCGAGACGTGATGCGCCGCGGCGCTTTCGCGAATTGACCCGGAAATACCGTTCGTGATTTGTTCAAAAGGACATCCCGAGGATGGAAGCATGGCATTTTCACTGAAGACATTTGCAATCGCAGCCGCGCTCGCGGCACTCGCAGCTCCCGCATGGGCGCAATCTCAGCCGACGCCCTGGGAGCTCAAGCCCGACACGGGCTACGCCTATGACAAGGACGGCAAGACCTATTCCTACAAGATGGGCACCAGCAATGCCGGCGAGCTCTTGAAGGGCGCCAAGAAGGTGCCCAGGGGCACGCTGTTCTTCATCGGCCACAACGGCCAGCTCTACATGCGCAGCGGCCCGTATCTGGAAGGCGACGGCAAGTTCAAGTTCGGCCCGGATCAGTAGGAGCCGCCGTCACGGTGCGCTCCCCGTTCTCTCTCCACGCATGAGATTGTCGAGGCACCTGTAACCCTCACCCGGACTGCATCTGACGATGCAATCCGGACTCTCCCCGCAAGTGGGGAGAGGTGAAGAAAGCGGCAGCGCCTAGAGCGGTTCACGGATTTATTGAATCGGAAGGGATTCCGGGTCTGGGACGAATATGATTCAAGATGCTGGCTGGGCTGGAGGCCAGCATCCGATGGTCCGACCAATTTCCAACGATTTGCGTAAGCGTGCGGTATCCGCTGTTGCCAAAGGTGAGAGCTGCCGATCTGTGGCGGAACGGTTTGGCGTTGCTGTCTCGTCAGTTGTGAAGTGGTCACAGCGTTATCGAACGACCGGCTCGGTAGCGCCTGGCAAGATGGGTGGTCACCGCAAGCCTGTGCTTGATCCGCACCGCGCCTTCATCGTCGAGCGGATCACTCAGACGCCGCACCTGACGCTGCATGGTCTGAAGGCGGAACTGGCAGCCCGTGGGGTCAAGGTCTCACACAATGCGGTCTGGCTGTTCCTGCGCCGGGAAGGGCTGCGGTTCAAAAAAAACACTGTTCGCCCTCGAACAGGCTCGCGCCGACGTCTCTCGTAGGCGCTTGCGTTGGCGAGCCTGGCAGGCCGGGCTCGATCCGGGCCGGCTCGTCTTCATCGATGAGACCTGGATCAAGACCAACATGGCCCCTTTGCGAGGCTGGGGACCCAAAGGGGCGCGCCTGCGCGGCTTCGCTCCGCACGGTCACTGGCGTACCCTCACATTCCTCGGCGCGCTCCGCCATGACCAACTCACGGCACCCTGCGTCTTCGATGGCCCGATCAACGGTGAATGCTTCCGTGGTTACGTAAAGCACATTCTCCTGCCAACCCTGCGTGAAGGCGACATCGTCATTCTCGACAATCTCGGAAGCCATAAGTCGAAAGCCGTCAGGCAAATGATCAAGGCTGCTGGCGCCAGACTCTGGTACCTGCCGCCATACTCGCCCGACCTCAACCCAATCGAACAGGCCTTCTCCAAGATCAAACACTGGATGCGGCAAGCTCAGAAGCGCTCAATCGAGGAGACTTGGCGCCATATCGGTCACCTCGTCCAAGACATCCAGCCTCGCGAATGCGCCAACTACTTCGCCAGCGCCGGTTATGCTTCAATCAAAATGTGAAACGCTCTAAAACGCCGCCGCCAATTCCCTGGCGCCGGGTTTGCTGCTGTTCGAGTCCATCCGATCATCGGTCACCGCAAGCAGCTTCGCCACCGTGTTGTGGCGGATTGCGACCGGGTTGCGCTCGTAGCCGCCGCGCTGGAAGAAGTTCGAGGTCGGCACCTGCTCGCGCATGGCCTGCGGCATGGTCACCATGTCGAGACCGGTGCCGTCGCCGGTGAGGTTCATCATCTCGAGCTCGGCCGCGGTGAGCGGGCGCGTGTAGCCCTTGGCGCGTGCGAACAGCACCGAGGTGAGCAGCTTGTGGGTCTGCAGCATCGGCCCGACGTCGACGTCCAGCACCATGGCGTGCATGGCCCAGCCCTGCGCGGTGTTGCCGATCTTCTCGTGCTCCGACCAGGTGTCGGGCACCGACTTGGCATGAGCCACCATCTTCTTGAGCACCGCGAGCTTGTACTCGAGCGCCTGGCGCGCAGGCCCCGACGTCCGCGCCACCTTGTCGGAGAGCGCACGGATGAATTCGTGACCCTGCTCGGCGAGCAGCTCGACACTGTTGGTGGTGAGCAGCTGGTTGTAGCCGATAGCCGTCGAGATCGCGCGCTTGCCGCCATGCTCGATGCCGGCCTGCACGTCGTAGCTGCCGGTGCCGCCGGTCTCGAATGAATAGACCCGCACCGCCTGCTCGCGCGTCAACCCGGAGGCCAGCGCATAGCGCGCATAGGCGCGCTTGAACTCGACCTCGCTGGATGGCCGCTGCGGCGTGAACTGGTAGAGATCCTGCGCCGCGCGCAGCAAGTCCGCAACGACGGGAATCGGCTTCTTGGTCGGTCGATCCGGCGTTTCCTCCGGCTCCGGGTCCACCGGACGCTTCGGCCCGGTATAAACAGGCGGATGCTCCAGCACGTAATCGTCGAGCGTGATCTGCTGCCCGCTGCGCCGCTTGGCGTTGCGGCCTTTCCGCTTCTCGGAGATCTGGCTCCAATAGGCCCCGGCCTCCTCGTCGAAGGCCGCGCGCGCGGCCTGATATTCCTGCAGCTTGCGGCGATATTCGAGCACGGCGGGCGAGGCGCCACCTTGCGCAAAGAACTGCGACAGCAGCTGGGCCCTGGCGTTGCTGATGGAAGGCGGCAGCGCGTCGGCCTCGCCACGCGCGGCGGGCACGAGCAGAACGAGCGCGAATGGAACCGCAATCAGGCTTTTTCGAATCGATTGATGCATGCTGCCCTCTTAGCAGGCATCCGGTAACCGTCACGTTAACGTGCCGTTTACCATCGTCACTTCCAGGCGAACACCGGCTGTTCCAGCTCGGCCACGCGGGTCTGCCGCCCCGCCAGCACCTCGCGGAACTGGTAGATCAGCGCCGCCGTCGGCGCGTGGATCAGGCTCGCCTGGTGATGGAAGCGGATCACCCGGCGGCTGCTTTCGGGGATCGCGACGAAGTCGAAGGCGTCATCGCGCTCGATCGTCGCGAGCGCGATGCGGTGTACCGAGGCGACCTCATCGGGGTTCGGTTGGATCGCAGCGCTGCCTGCGGCCCAGACCACGACCGGGGTGATCAAATAGCCGGAGCGGGTCGGATAGTCATCGAGCGTGCCGAGCACGTCAGTGCCGGTGAGGCGAAGGCCGAGCTCCTCGTCGAGCTCGCGCAGCGCCGCCTCGACCGGCGTCTCGCCGGCATCGCAGCGCCCGCCGGGCAGCGCCCATTGGCCGCGATGGGCGCGCAAGCGCGACGTGCGCAGCGTGAGCAGGAACGCGGTGTCGTCGCCCTCGCCCGCCGCGGTCAGTGCGACCGCCACCGCGGCGCGCTTCAGCGCCGGCGCCGCATCGTCTTCCGGCAACCGCGTGAAGGCCGCGCAGGCAGCCGCGATATTCCGCCGTGTGGCATCGTCGAACGGTCTCATCATGCTTGACTACACCACGTCCGGCCCCGATGAAATGAGAACGAAAGCTCGCACGGGAATGGACGACGAGATGACCAACAAGGCCGCCGCCGCAAGGCTCAAATCAGAGGGCTGGAGCATCCTGGAGACCACGGGCTTCATGCACCTGATCGGCCCGTTGTGGGAGCGCAAGGTCGACGGCCAATACGAATTCGCACTCGCCACCGAAGACAAGCACCACAACCGCCGCGGCATGGTCCAGGGCGGCGTCATGATGACCTTCGCCGACCGCACCTGCGGCATGACCGCCCGCTACACGTCCGGCAAGGAATTCATGGCGACGGTGCAGCTCGACACCCATTTCGTCGAAGCCGGCCAGATCGGCGACATCCTGATCTCCCGCCCGCGCGTGGTGCGCTCGACCCGCAGCCTGATCTTCATGAGCACCGAGGTGACGGTGGACGACCGCTGCATCGTGATGGCGAATGGGGTGTTCAAGATTCTTAAGGGGCCGAGGTAGAGAGGTTGCCACTATCGCAGCCACATACTCGCGTCATCCGGTGAAGGCCGGGACGACGTCGAGGAGATACCGCGCCGCCTCCAACCTCGTCATTGCGAGCGCCAGAAATCTCTCCGCGGATGCATCTCTGGATTGCTTCGCTGCGCTCGCAATGACGGCGGTGGCTGGCTATGCTGCCCTCCATCAAAATATCAAGGACTCGCCCATGCAATACCGCCAGCTCGGCCGCACCGGCCTGAAAGTCTCGCCGATTTGTCTCGGCACCATGATGTTCGGCGGGCCGACCGATGAAGCCGCATCGAAGCGGATCATCGACAAGGCGCGCGGCGCGGGCATCAACTTCATCGACACCGCGGACGCCTATTCGAAGGGCGCATCCGAAGAGGTCGTGGGACGCGCGATCGCCGGCAACCGTCACGCCTGGGTGCTCGCGACGAAACTTGCCAACCTTATGGGTGACGATCCCAACCGCGGCGGCCTGTCGCGGCGCTGGGTGTTGCAGGCCGCTGATGAAAGTCTCAAGCGGCTCGGCACCGACCACATCGACATCTATTATCTGCACAAGGAAGACCATGCGACGCCGCTGGAGGAGACGGTGCGCGCGATGGGCGATTTGATCCGATCAGGCAAGGTGCGTTATTTCGGCGTCTCGAACTATCGCGCCTGGCGCGTCGCCGAGATCTGCAACATCTGCGACCGGCTCGGCATCGACCAGCCCGCGGTGAGCCAGCCCTATTACAACGCCATGAACCGCATGCCCGAGGTCGAGCACTTCCCGGCCTGCGCCTATTACGGCCTCGGCATCGTGCCCTACAGCCCGCTGGCGCGCGGCGTGCTCACCGGCAAGTACAAGCCGGATGCGGCCCCGGACAAGGATACGCGCGCCGGCCGCAACGACACCCGCATGATGCAGACGGAGTGGCGGCCGGAATCGCTGCAGCTCGCGCAGGAGATCAAGGCCCACGCCGAGACAAAAGGCATCACCGCCGGCGAGTTCGCTGTCGCCTGGGTGCTGAACTCGGCGTTCGTGACCTCCATCATCGCCGGCCCCCGCACCGAGCAGCAGTGGGACGACTATGTCCGCGCACTCGACTATCGCTTCACCGCGGAGGACGAGGCGCTGATCGACCGACTGGTCGTGCCGGGCCATCCCTCGACGCCGGGCTACAACGACCCGGCCTATCCGATCGAGGGCCGCCGCGCGCGAACGAGCTAACAGCAGGAGACGACGATGCCGCATGAAGATCGCTACGGTCTTCCGCTCTCAACCGCATCCCACGATGCGGCATCCGCTTATCGCGAGGGCATCGACCTCATGCTCTCGGGCTGGACCGGTACGGCAGAGACGCTGGAGCGCGCGATTGCGGCTGATCCGGGCTTCGCGCTGGCTCACATTGCCCGTGGCCGTGTGCACGCTTTCTACCAGCAGGGCGATCTGGCGCGGCAGAAGGCGGCGACGGCGCGCGAGCTCGTTGGCGGGCGCGGCACCGAGCGTGAGCGCTCGCATGTGGAGACGTTGGCGCTCGCGATCGAAGGCCGACTGCCCGAGGCGATCGCGACGATGTTGAAGCATGTCGAGAGCTGGCCGCGCGATGCCGTGGTGCTGTCGCTGCCGCTCGGTGCCTTCGGCCTGTTCGCCTTCTCCGGCATGGCCGATCATGACCGCGCGCGGCATGAGCTGTGCGAGCGGGTCGCACGGCACTATGGCGAGGACTGGTGGTTCCTCACCATGTCCGGCTGGGCGATGACGGAGAACGGCGACGTCGCGCGCGGGCGCGCCGTCACCGAGCGCGGCTTCAACCTCCGCCGCGCCAACGCCCACGCCGCGCATGCGGTGCTCCATGCGATGTTCGAGGACGGTTCGATCGAGGAGGCCGATCGTCTCGTCGACGACTGGATCTCCTCTTACGACCGCGCCGGCATCCTGCACGGCCATATCCTGTGGCACCAGGCGCTTGGCGCACTTGAGCATGGCGATGCGGCACGCGCGCTCAGGATCTATGCCGACGTGCTCCAGCCTTCGGCCACGCAGGCGCCCCCGCTCAACGTCGTCACCGACGGCGCCTCGCTGCTCTGGCGCCTGTCCGCCTACGGCCACGCCGTGCCCAAGGCGCTGTGGCTCGAGGCCGACACCGCCGCGCAAAAACTGTTTCCGAAATCGAGCCTGCCGTTCGCCGACGTCCACATGGCGCTGTTCGCTGCGGCAACGCAAAACAATGAGGCGCTGGCGGCGCGGCTTGCCGTGATCGAGCAGCGGCTCGCCGACGGCAAGCTGCCCGCCGGTCCCGTGGTCCCCACGATCTGCCGCGCACTGGCCGCCTTTGCCGACGAGGACTATGCGGTCTGCGTGCAAATGCTCGCGCCCGTCCTCGGCGAGGTCGTGCGCATCGGCGGCAGCCACGCCCAGCGCGAGCTGATCGAGGATACTTTCATCGTCGCGTTGATGCGCAGCGGCGACCTCTCTCGCGCGCGCACCCTGCTCGACGCCCGCCTGCACCGCCGCCCCTCCCTGCGCGACATGCGCTGGCAGGCCGCGATGGCTTAGCTCCGCCACGAAAAAACACCGGCCTGACCATCGTCACGGCAGACGAGGTGATCGCATCTTTCGCGCCGAAGTGATGGCAACAATGCCATCAAGGCGGATGATGCGACAATAAATCTCACGACGCGCGATCATCATGACGCGCCAGACATCGCACGCTGCGTCGTTTCGACGCCCGCACTGGCCGGAACGCAGCCGGCACCTACGTGTTGTCACACGACATTCAACTGGAGTGACGACATGAAGTATCTCATTGCCGTGATCGCCGTCGGTGCTGCGGCGCTGGCCGGCGGATCGGCGGCGAAGGCGGGCAACACCACGAGCGCGAGGCCGAACGCGCCGACCGACATCAGCGCGCAGCACCGGCACCATCACGGCTACCGCCATCATCACTGGCGCCATCACCACAACGGTTATTATCGCCCGCACTATCGGAGCTATGGCTATTACCCACGCCACCACGGCTATTATGGCGGCGGACCGTACGGCTATTACGGCGGCGGCCCAAGCGTCACGTTCGGCTTTGGCGGCAGCCGCTGGTAAATTGGCCGGCACGGACCAACGAAAGGCCCGCGAGTCCGCGGGCCTTTTTCATCCGCGCAACATGATCTCCGCCGTCGCCAGCCCGCTCGCCAGCGCGGCCTCGACCGTACCCATGTCCCGGCCGCGATAGAGCGCTTCGCCCGAGAACAGCACGGCACCATCGGCGCGCGCGAGAATCGCCTGCGCCTCGCGCGTGCGCGGCGTCGCCCAGGAATAGGCGCCGCGGGCGAAGGGATCATGCGTCCAGTTGGTCGCCGCCGCCGCAACGAGCTCGCGCGCGACCTCCTCGCGGGGCTGGCCGAAGATCGTGGCGAGTGAGTCCAGTCCAGCGTCGACCAGTCCTTGCGAATCGAGATGCGACAGCTCCGCCGTCCGCGGGCCGCCGAACCAGCCGGTGAGCACGGGATGCGCGTCCGGATAGCGCGTCCACCACACCGGAATGACCTGGTCCGACAGCAGGAAGGTCATGTCGGCGAGGTCGGGCTTGAGCTCGCGCCACCATGGCCGCGCGAAGCGCAGCAGGATTTTGATCACGCTGCCGAAGCCGATGTCTTCGGCGGCAACGGCCTTCGTCCGCGCAGCCGCGGGCAGAGCGATGTCTGGCAATAACGGCAGCGGCACGGTGACGATCACGCGATCGCAGCCGTGCGCATCGCCCTTGGCGCAACGGACGACGAGGGCGCCGCCCTCTTCGATGATGGCCGTCACCACGCAGCCGAAGCGGATCGCGGCGCCATGCCCGCGGCACTCTTCCGCAAGGAATTCGGTCAGCGCGCCATAGCCGCCGACGATCCGCGCCTGGGTGTGGTGCCCGCCGTCCATCCATTCCTCGCGCAGCGCCAGGATGGAGGCGCGCGCCGGATCGGCCGCATCGTAACCTTCGACCATGCGCTCGATGGAATGGCGCAGCCGCTCGTATTTTGGTCCGGCAAAGTACCGCCGCAGGAAATCGGCGACGGTGAGATCATCCTTCAACGCCCCGAGCACGGCTTGCAGCTCCGCCTCGTACTGATCGTGGCGCTCCTCGCGCGAGAGCCCGATGCCGTCAAAGCTCCATTGCGTGCCCGCGATCTCCCGAAGGGCCAGCCCCGCCTCGCGCAGCAGGGCGCGCGTGACCGGCGCCTCGCCATGGATGAATTCGGCGCCGCCATCGGCGGGATAGCCGAACTCCGCTGCCGGCAGCGGATGAATGCGACCACCGCAGCGCTCGCGCGCCTCCAGAATGGTCACCCTCTTGCCGGCGCGCGCGAGTTCACGCGCCGCCATCAGGCCGGCCGCCCCCGCGCCGACGATGACAATGTGCTCTGGCATATCGGGCATGACGGCGCTTTACCTGGCCGCGCATTGCGGATCGTTCTTGATCTGATAGCGCAGCAGCAGGACGCCACCGCCAAGCTCCCGCACGCTCTCAAGCGTCATGGCGGCAAGCGGCGCGCGCTTGTCGCTGTCCGCTTCCGTCGAGTCGAAAACGAACGGTGCGCCCTTGGTGCCGTCGATCGCGGGACTGAGGATCAGATTGAATTCGTCGAGCAGGCCGGCGCGCAGGAAGGCGCCATTGGCGACGCCGCCGCCCTCCACCAGCAGCCGCTTCACCCCCAGCTCGTGATTGAGGATGTCGAGCGCCAGCGCCAGGTCAATTTCGGACTTGCCGGCGAAGATGTAGGACACGCCATCGCCGCGCAACCCTCCGAGATGCGAATCCGGCACGCTCTCGGCCAGCACCACCACGATCGGATCGCCGCCGATGTCCGAACGGCCCCAGCCGATCTTGCCCTGCGCATCGAGTACGACGCCGTAAGTCTTCGCGTCGCGCCGCGCGAACCAGTTCTGACGCGGAAACGTCTCGCCCGACATTTCGGGATAGGGCTTGCCTTTGGCGAACTCCGAGCCCGTGACGCGGCCGATCACCCAGGCATCGCCGCCGAGTTCCTCGTGGATCTTCTCGAACCAGTCCGTGCCGGCGCCCTTCGGACGCCAGCGGCTGGGATGCGTGCGGCCGTCGAGGCTCGAATGCATCAGGCAAATGACATACGGCTTCATGCAAATCTCCGGATGAGGCTCACGCCGCCGTTCCGCCCCCGCCGTCGGCCTTGGCGCGATCGTTGACGATCACCGCGAGCGGATTGAGCTTGGGCGGCGCAACGAGCTGCAGCGTGTTGGTGTCGTGATGATTGAACGGCGCGCCGCGCACGAACAACTCGGTCTGGATCAGATAGGTCCAGCTTCCGTCGTCGTTGAAGATGATGTCGCAGCGGTAGGAATCGGTGCGGAAGGCCTGTTCCAGGAAATCGGTCGAGCAGATCCCGTAAGTGGTATCGCCGCGCTTGGCGGTGACGGAGATCTTGCGGTCATCCGGCGCTGCCTTGCCCGAGGCCAGCAGCACCTGCCCGCGCGGGATCGCCAGCGTCTGCATGATCAGACCGGTCGCAGGCTCCCACAGCCAGTAGCCGACCTGGTCGTGGAAGGTGATGTCTTCTTCCGGCGTGTTGATGTGAATGTGATAGCGCAAGCCATAGAAAAGCTGCGGGCCGTTGGCCTGCGGATCGATCGCGTCCATCCTGATGCGCTCGATGAAGGTGCGCCGCTCCGGCCCCTCCGCCTTCGGATTGATGTCGATGCCCTTGTCCGCCTGCCACGTGCCGGCAAGTCGGCGAAGCGGGCCGAGATTGGCGAGGGCGTCGGGCGAGACGTCCTCCGGCTCGGTGAAGATGTCGGCGGGAATGGGCAGCATGGGAACCTCGCGTCGTTGCGGGAGGCAGCAATAGCACAAGGCCAGCGCAAAACTACCGGGAGGGAACCGGAAGCCGTGCCGGACGTTGTCGGCCGTCGAGTCCTCGAAACCCGGGCTCGGTTGGGCAACGATGCCCATGTCACGCGTCGCGGGGAGTCCGGTGCTGTCTGAGAAAGCCGCTCGACAGTCAACTGACCTGAGCTTCCTTGCCGACGGCGGCGAGCTGGGCGCGATGATGCGCGCCCTGGACTGGTCGGACTCGCCACTCGGCCCCCCTCATCGTTGGTCCCAGGCCCTGAAGACGACGGTCGGCATGCTGCTGGCGGCGCAAGCCCAGATCGTTCTGTTCTGGGGGCCCGATTTTGTCGCGCTCTACAATGACGCCTATGCGCCGGGCATCGGCGCCAATCATCCCCGCGCCCTCGGCCGCCCGGCGATCGAGAATTGGGGAGAGCTGTGGGACGATCTCGAACCGCTGCTGGCGGGCGTCCGCCGAACGCGGACGACATTCGCCGCAAAGGACCGCCCCTTCTACGTCGAGCGTCACGGCTACGGCGAGACGAGTTACTGGGACGTCTCTTATTCGGCCATCCCGGATGACGATGGCTCGGTCGGCGGCGTCCTCTGCATCGTCTCCGAGACGACCGAGCGTGTTCTCGGCGAGACCCAGCTGCGGGCCAGCGAAGCGCGCTACAGGGAGCTGAACGCCACGCTCGAACAGCGCGTGGCCGAGCGCACCGCCGAGCGGCATTTGCTTGCCACGATCGTGGAAACCACCGACGGGCAGATTCAGGCCCTCGATCTCGACTACCGCTGGCTCGCCATCAACGCGTCCTGCGCCGATGCCTATCAGCGCATCTTCGGCAAGCGGCCGAAGGTCGGCGATTCCCTGCACGAATTCCTCGCCGACCGGCCGGAGCATCTTGCTGCGGCCACGGCGATCTGGAGCCGCGCGCTGAGCGGCGAAGCCTTCACCACGATCGAGGAATTCGGCGATCCCCGCTTCGACCGCCGCGTCTACGAGATGAAGTTCGAGGCGCTGCGCGCGCCGGACGGCACACGTATCGGAGCGTTCCTGACCGGGATGGACGTGACCGATCGCCTGGAGGAGCAGGCGCGTCTCGCACAGGCGGAGGAGGCGCTTCGTCATGCCCAGAAGATGGAGGCCATGGGCCAGCTCACCGGCGGCGTCGCGCACGACTTCAACAATCTTCTCACACCGATCGTCGGGCTGCTCGACCTGTTCCAACGCAAGGGCATCGGCGGCGAGCGCGAGCACCGCCTGATCGCCGGCGCAGCGCAGGCAGCCGAGCGTGCCAAGACGCTGGTGCAACGCCTTCTCGCCTTCGCGCGCCGGCAACCCCTTCAGGCCGTCCCGGTCAACATCAGCCGGCTCGTTGCCGAGATGGGCGACCTGATCTCGAGCACGACCGGACCGCAAATACAGGTGACGGTGGATGCGCCCGCAGGACTTCCCGAGGCGATGGCCGATCCCAACCAGATCGAGATGGCGATCCTGAACCTCAGCGTGAATGCACGGGATGCCATGCCGGACGGCGGCAAGTTGCGCATCTCGGCCAAGGCCCGCACGGTTGAGCGCGCGCACACATCGGGACTGACGCCGGGAACCTATGTCTGCATCTCGGTCGCCGATACCGGCGTCGGCATGGACGAGGAGACACTGGCTCACGCCGTCGAGCCGTTCTTCTCGACCAAGGGCGTCGGACAAGGCACCGGTCTCGGACTTTCGATGGTCCACGGCCTCGCGTCCCAGCTCGGCGGCGCGCTCACGATCAGGAGTGCCGTGGGAGCCGGGACGACGGTGGAGTTATGGCTGCCGGTGAGCCAGATAACCGCGGGCGCGATCGACAGCGTCCCTCGGCCGAAACTGCAGCCGCTCCCCGCCGGCACCGCGCTTCTCGTGGACGACGAACCGCTGGTGCGCATGAGCACCGCCGAAATGCTGGGCGAGCTCGGTTACACGGTCGTCGAGGCAAGCTCGGCGGAAGACGCCCTTCAGCGCGTGAGGGAGGGCCTTCGGCCGAACCTGCTCATCACCGACCATCTCATGCCGGGCATGAGCGGAACCGACCTCGGCCGTATCCTGCGCAACCAATATCCCGAACTCCAGGTCCTCGTCGTCTCAGGCTACGCCAACAGCGAAGGCATCGCGCCGGACCTGTCACGGCTGACGAAGCCATTCCGCAGCGACGAGCTGGCGGCGAGCCTTGCGAACCTCACCAAGGTGGCGCAGTAGGCCGCCAGGCGCGACCAGCGCCATTGGAGATCACGAGCCAATGGCCTGCATCAGCGAAAGAGGCACGCAAGGGCCGCAATCGCGCGCCTTCAGCCCGCCTTCGTTCCCGTGACGGCCACAAGCGCCTGGACGAGACGATCGAGATCGGCCTCGTCGGTGTAGAGCGCCGGCGTCACGCGAATGCATTGGCCCTACGCGACGCCCGCCCGGCGAACCGTCAGGACCTTATGCGTGTCCCTGAGCTTCGCACGATGGCGTCGCGCGGGCGGTCGCGGGAATGAGGGCGGTTGATCGCCGCCCTCAGACGGAGACCGCGCTCAAGCCGCTTGCGACATTGATTTCGCACGCTTCTCGAGCAGGCCGATCGTCGACACCAGATTGTCGCGTCGCGCGCGAAGATTGGCCGCGAGCAGCGGATAGGTCGGCTGCTTCACGTCGAACACCCCGGCTCTCGCTTCTTCCTCGAGAATGTCGGTGTTCAAGAGCCGAACACGCCACCACAAATCCGCGATCAATGCATCGAGCTGGAGTTCACCAGCACCAGAACGGGACACTTCCTGCATGGCTTGCCTCAACCTGAAACGGCCACCTCTGTTGGGGCCTGGACTGGTCCTGACTGAGCAAGCGGAGTGCCAGGAATGGGCGGGCCGAGATCCGGGTCAGGAGCGAGCTGCGCGATGGTCCGGTTGCCCGCATGAACCGTTGAACGCAAGCCAGGCGCAGCTCGCGGCCGTCGTTCGGCTGCGATGAGGATTGGGGAGATTCAGCGGGCAGGCTGGATGTTGCGCCAGTCAGAAAGGCTACGAACTCGTATATTGTTGAAATTGCTGCATAAATTTAAATTGCGGGGAGCATCGGCTAGCTTCGTCCTCCCAACGGGTTTCCGCCGAGTTTACGATGGACGCAGCTTGGCAGCTGCGCAACGGGCGCGCTCCGAGCTGCCCATCGCCAAAGCCACGCAGGATTCGAGACCAGACTTCGAGACTGGCGTAGGCCCCGAGGGCGGCTCGCTGGCGGACCGCACTGATTCGGATAATGATCGTTGCCGGTCGTCTTGGCTTCTTCGGCGACCACGCCCATCTCGTCAAATCCCCAATGCTTCGCAGCCTTTCTGACGCAACTGGTTTACCGCGGGTAAGCTTTGTGCAATGAACGATGTCACCGCTCGAACGAACGCCGATGCCTTGACCGAGAGACGCCTCGCTCACACAAAGACTCGAGAAAGCCCGCCACGCACCGATGTCGGGACGATCATCCTCCATTGGGCGACCGCGCTCGCGTTCGTCGTAAGCCTCGTTACCGGCATACGCATCGCAGCGGACGCGCTGCACGCCCCCTTCTCGAAATGGCTCGCTCCGGTCCTGCCGCAGGGCGAAATCTTTTCCTGGCATTTCCTCGCGGGGCTGGCCCTCTTTTTCTGCGGGGCGGCCTACGTCGCCTACCTCGCGCGCAGCGGCCTCCTCGAGCGTAACAGCCCCAGGAAGACGCGGATCCTCGCGTTGCGCGCCCCGGCTCGCCTCAAGTGGGGAGCCGTCAACGTCATCCTGCATTGGTTCGTCTATGCGCTCGTGATCTTCCTCACGGTGACGGGCGTCATGATGTATCTCGGCTATGGCGGCTGGTGGGCTTATCTCCACTCGACGGCCGCCTTCGTCGCGCTCGTCTACATCTTCGCGCATGTCGCCGCGCATTATCTCCATGGCGGCTGGCAGCAGATTTTCCGCGTGTTTCGGCCGACGCCGCTCGCGATCACGAAGGCCGTGCGGCCGAGGCCTCTTCTCGTCGCCGCTGCAATCGGGGTAGCCGTCGCGTGCGGCGTCGCCGGGCTCGACTGGGCGACGCGCGATACGCTCGTCATCGCGCGGGTAAGCGCCGCGCCCAAGCTCGACGGTGCCATGGGAGATCCCGCCTGGTCGCGCGCGCTCCCCGTCTTCATTCGCACGCAGCAAGGTGCCAATCTCGGCGGATCGGGCGAATCGCTCGTGGAGGTGCGCGCCCTGCACGACGGGCAGAAGCTCTATTTTGCCTTCCGCTGGGAGGACCCCACGCGCTCCCTCCGCCGCATTCCGATCATCAAGCAAGAGGATGGCTGGCACGCCCTCGACGAACGTGCGGGTCTGCAAGACGCCTCCGACTTCTACGAAGATAAACTGGCGGTCATTTTCTCGGATAATCCATCGCTCGGCGGCGCAGGCGCGACGGATCTCGGCGCCAACCCGCTGCCCGGCAAACCGATGCCGATCAACGGCCGGGGCTTCCACTTCACGACGGATGGCAGCTACATAGACATGTGGCAGTGGAAGGCGTCGCGCGGGGGCATGCTCGGACGCGTCGACAGCCAATATATCGGCCCGCCCTACGCCCCGACCCTGGACGAGCAGAATTACAATGCCCGCTATCAGGGCGGCTATTGGAATAAGCCTGGCCGCACCCTTTATTCGTATAACTTCAAGTTCATCCACCGGGACGACAAAGGGCCCGTCACGGTTCTGCGGCTGCCCAAGGACTTGAAGGCGCAAGTCGCAGCCCTCGGCAAGTTCGATCTCAATCCCGACAGCAGCGACGACGAGAACGGCCGCTGGTACATGTTCGACTGGGAGAGCGAACCCTACACGCCAGAGGCCGACGCGAGGATTCCCCTCGGCACGATCCTGCCTGGCGTGATCATTGCCGGCGACAACGAAGGAGAGCGAGCCAATGTCTCCGGGGTTTCAAAATGGAGCAACGGACATTGGACGCTCGAGCTGACGCGCAACATGAAAAGCGATGGCAGATATGACAAAGCCTTCGTGCCAGGCAAAGATCTTTACATGTGGGTCGCTGTCTTCGACCATACGCAGACGCGGCATGCGAGCCATAACCGCCCGGTGCGTGTCGTGTCGGAAAATTAGGGCTCTCGGCGACGTGCGCGACCGGAGGCCACTCCCAAAGGCCTCGCGATGAACAGGCACTGTCGGCTCGTCATCAACGGCAAGCTCGTGGAAGCCCGCGCCGGCGAAAGCCTGATCGACGCGGCGCTCGGCGGCTCGATTCTCGTTCCACACGACTGCAGATCTGGACAATGTCAGAGCTGCCGGGTGACGGTCGTTTCGGGCTCGGTCGATGACGGCGGCTCGGGCCATGGCCGCACTGTGCTCGCCTGCCAGGCAGCGGTCGCAGGCGACGCCGAGATCGAATTCGAAGAATTGCCGCTACCTGAGAAGCGGGCGGCCGCCGTCACCGAGATCAACCAGCTCTCGTCGGAGATCGCCGAAGTCGTGCTGACGACTTCGGCGCCGCTCGAGTTTCGGCCGGGCCAATATGTGCGCGTCAAGTTTTCCGGCTATCCTGCGCGCGAGTTCAGTCCGACCTTCAGGCTCGATGGTTCCTTCAAGCAAGTCGAGCTTGTCTTCCACATCCGGTGCCTGCCTGACGGCACCGTGTCGGGGCAGCTCGGCAAAGCCATCAGGCCCGGCCATAAAGCGCATGTGCAAGGCCCCTTCGGACAAGCCTACCTACGACAGGGGCAGGGGCCGCTGGTGCTGGTCGCCGGCGGAGCTGGCTGGGCCCCGATCTGGGCGCTCGCCCGCTCGGCGCGCTCGACCCAGCGCAACCGCGAGATGGCGGTCGTCGCCGGCAGCCGGGATGCCGACAATCTCTATATGCTTCCCTCGTTGCAGTGGCTGATCGACGACGGAGTCCGCGACGTCATTGCGACGACGGAGGTCGGGTCTACCCTGCCGATCAGGCCCGGGCGCCCATCGCACTACCTGCCCCTGCTTGGGCTGGAGGATACGGTCTATGTCGCCGGCCCGGTCGGTCTCGTCGAGATCGTGAAGAACAAGGCGCGCTCGGCCAATGCGCAATGCTACGCCGATCCTTTCCTGCCGAGCTCTCAAACCCCGTCGCTGATGGACAAAGTCACCCGTCTATGGCGAAGCCGGGAGCAGCCTCATCGCCCCGGTCTGTGAGCCGATGCCGAGTTCGGCAGCGTGGGCGGCCGCCGAGTCTCGGCGCCTCACGGCTTGACGGGCAGACTGCCGAGGCTGGTGATGACGTCGGCTGCTTTCTGCGCATCGGCAAAGCGCAGAAAGGCCAGGGCGTCCGGATCCTGCAACGTATTTAGATAGATCAGCGCCAGCACCACGCTCGAGGGATAATCCGCGTCCGTCGGGTAGTGGCCGTCCACGCGAAGCACCGTGAGCCCCTGTTCCAACGGCCGCGAGAAAGGACCGAAGCCGATCGCGCCTTGAACTTCGCGAACCGTCTCGATCGCTTCCTGCGTGGTCGTCGCTATCTTCGATTTCTCGGTGATCTCGAGATCATGCCAGCCGGGCATGCTGGCCCGTAGCACGGTGAGAGTGCTGTCCTGGTCCTCGCGCCGCACGACGCGGATGCGCATATCGGCGCCGCCCAGCTCCTTCCAATTGGCAAGGCGGCCCGAATAGATCGCAACGAGCTGAGCGCTTGTGACGGCACTCACTCCGCAGCCGGGATGGACGATGAAAGCCGAGGGCAGGCGGGCGATCGCCTTGTAGACGATGCCGGAAGCCACCTCGGCGTCGGTCAGGCGGCGTGCGACGCGCCCCAAGATCGCCTTGCCGGACCCCACGGCCGCGATGCCTCCGCCAGAACCGATGCTCGGCGGGACCTCGATCTGTGCCGATCCCTCCTGCTGCATGAAGCTCGCGGCGATGGCGCGCAGGACATCGATGCCGTCTCCGGTCCCGACGATGTCGAGCTTGCGTGTTTCGGCGGCAGCGGCATTCACCACCGCAAGGCAAAGGCCCAATAGGGCTGCCATTATCCTCGAAAATGCCATTGCAGACCCCTTCGAACCAAGAGGTGCACAATCTGGCAAAGAAACCTAAACCTTCTGTTGTCGCAACGCCGTGCCTTTTGGAATCATCAGTGTGGCGAACAGAAAGTGAAAGCACACAATCTGATGGTTTCGAAAAACCAATTGGTAATTAACTAGCCACAAATAGACGACAAATAGACGATTTAGAGGGTGTCACTCGCCTAAGTTCGGCGCCTTGAAGACAGCTCAGTGGGGGCCTCAGTGAGCGACATTGATCGGCCCCCGCAAGTTCAGGGTGCTGACAGGTGGTGGCGACCGACACCGATATGGCGAAGACATCGAAGACGCCGTCCCGCTGGCGTCGTTGGGCTGTTCCGTCCGGAGTTCGTTTCCCCTCGTCTATCGCCATGCGCCTCGTTGCCGTCGTGCTCGCGACCGGCGTGCTCGGGCTCGGCCTCATCGGTGGCTTGACGGCGCTACGCCTGCAGCAGCAACTGGGGCATCAGGCTGCGGCACTGGGCGAACTCTCGGAAGACCAGCTTGCTCATCGCCTCGACGGCGAGGCGCAGTTGGCGCGAGCGCGAATCGAGGTCCTCGGCGCGGAAACCGCGTCGCGCCTGCGCCAGATCGCTCAGCGCGCCGATATTGCAAAGGCGGTCGCCTCGAACAACGATGTGACGATCCGCGAGTTGCTCAGCGTCGTTGCTTCGACCTCCAGCTTCGAAAGGCTGATCGCCTTCGACGAAACCGGCCGCGTGATCGGTGCCAACACGCCACTCGACCTCCTCGCTCTGAACGGGGCGATCGAGGGGACCGACCTCTCCGTCAATCTCAGGTCGATCCTCAAGCACAATAGCCGCTCGCACCCGCGAGGTGAGGAAGGCACCTATGAGCTCAAATCGGCTGAACTGTCTGCGCTTGGCCTGCCGGAGCGCCGCACTATAGCGCACACCGCAATCGAGCCCGTGTTCGACGACTTCGGCGACCTCATCGGCGCGCTCGTCGCCATCCGACCGCTCGGGCGCACGGAGCGGACTCTCGAGAACTTCACTTCGCTAGCCAATGCCGGCGTGGTCATCATCATGGGTGACGACAAGATCGTGTCTTCCGCGGGGCCTGAAGGGGTGAAATTCAGCAGCGCCAGGACGCGTTTGGGCGGACTACAGCGCTCGGATGACGGAAACTACGTCGCGCGCTGTGTCGAATACGAGGCTACGCTCAAGGTGTGTACGTTCGCGAGCGCAACGCTCGTGACGACGACACGCGATCAGATGTTCCAGATCGGCGCCGCACATACCCGCTCGCTGATGTGGCAGTTCCTGGCATCCGCGGCGCTGGCGCTCGGTGCCTTGGTCGTCGCGCTGTTGGTCGCCGTAAGGCACTTCACGAAAGGACTTTCGGAGCTCGCCAAGACCGCCCAGGAAATCGCGGGAGGCAATCTCGACGTTCCGTTCCGCGCAACGGGCATCGGCGAGGTTCGCGGCCTCGGCCTCGCATTCGAGCGAATGCTGACGCACTTGCGCGCCAGCACGCGAAGAATTCGCCAGCTCGCTTTCTACGATACGGTGAGCCGCATTCCCAATCGGGAGAAGATGCGCATCGATGCGCCGGCGCTCATCGACGCTGAACAAGGCGGGGCGCTGTTGTTCCTCGACCTCGATGGCTTCAAATCCATCAACGACACTTTCGGGCACAAGGCTGGCGACGAGCTGCTCAAGTTGGTGGCCGAGCGCTTGAGCAATTTGCTGGCGTCCAAGGTCGCTGCCGGCAAAAGTCTGCTCGCCCGGGTCGGAGGCGACGAGTTCGTCGCCATCATCGCCGGGGTGAAGACGGTCGAGGCCGCGAGCCTCTGTGCCCGCGAGATGATCGAGACGCTGCAGGTTTCCTTCAAGCTCCAGAGCAACCATGCGACCATCGGCGCCAGCATCGGCGTTGCAATCTGGCCCACCCACGGCACCACCTATGACGATCTCCTGATCCGCGCCGACCTTGCGATGTACGTCGCGAAGAGCTCGGGACGCAACACCCACGCGTTCTTCACTCCGGATCTCGCCGAGGTCGCGCGTGCCCGGCATGCGCTCGAAACCGATCTCGCCCTCGCGATCCGCAATGAAGAGCTCGTCGTCCATTACCAGCCCAAGGTGTCCTGCGTGAATGGCCGCATCGTGGGCGTCGAGGCGCTGGCGCGCTGGCATCATCCGAAGGAGGGCAACATTCCTCCTCAGCGCTTCATCAAAATCGCGGAAGAGATCGGTCTCATCATGGAGATCGACCGCTTCGTGCTCAGGCGCGCGCTCGCCGAGATCGGGGGCTTGATCCGGGCCGGCTCAAACCTCGTGCTTGCCGTAAATGTCGCGGCGACGGAAATCGAGGACCCGCTGTTCATCAAGGATATCGTCACGACCGTTCGCGAGGCCGACTTCCCGCCGCGATACCTCGAGATCGAGGTCACGGAGTCGGTAGCGATGCGCAATCCTGATGTCGTGCGCGAGAGAATAAGCCTCCTCAGGCAATTGGGAATACGCTTCGCAATGGACGATTTCGGAGCCGGCTATTCGAATCTTTCGACCATGGCGAGGCTCCCCTTCGACGCCGTGAAGCTCGATCGCACGCTCGTCGCGGGTGTCGCGGAAGACCGCGAGAAGCAGACGATCCTTCGCCTTGCGCTCGGACTTGCGAACGAATTGGGGTTCGAAACGGTGGTCGAAGGCATCGAAACGGCCGAAGACCTTCGGTTCGCGGCCGAAAACGGCGCGACCATGGCGCAAGGTTATATTTTCTCTCCGCCGGTATCGCTCGATGAGTTCACCGTCCTGCTCCAGCCGACCCTTTTGGCTTCGACGGTCGAAGTGGCGCCCAGGCGACACGGAGCGGAGCGGCAGGCTGCCATCCGCTGAGCCGTCGGCTTTCCGGTCCTCGGCCACGCATGCGCATGAACGTTCGCGTGTCAGCCGAACTTGTAGGGAAGCAGGCGTTCGCCAAAAGCTTCGCCTCGCCAGATCAATTGCAGGCCCGTGACGATTTCCGCCGGGGGGGCCATTCGAGGGCGGGCGAACCGTCATCGTGGCAGCACCTCTGGGCCGGCTACCGCTCTTCGCGCGCGCGGGCTCGATCGTTCCGATTGAAGACGGCAGGGGGCTGAAAGCAATCGTGTTCGGCGCGCCCGATCGCCGTGGTTCCGGGCTTGTCTATGTCGACGATGGCGAGACGTCGGATTGGCGCAAGACGGGCAGGACGATCGAATTCCGCCTGCGCCGCGACGATACTGGCCCCGTGCTCGATGTCAGCTGAGCAGAGCTCTCGGCACCAATCCGCGTCCGCGGCGTCGGCGTGCCGAATCTGCGCCTTGCCGGCACAGTCGAGTGAGCCGCGTTTGGCGCACCTGTAGCGAGGTCTGAGGGACGTTGGCGGGCTCAAGGCAAGGGCTCTGTCCGCAGTTCGTGGAGTTGACCTGCCCTTATTGGCGACATCTTGAAAGAACTGAAACCGCACGGCGCAGGATCGCCCTCAAGCGCCTGCAGCAGCCGCCGACTTGGACACGGCCGGCTTTCGACCAGGCTCAATAAGGCAACCCCGAGTTCCTGGCCGCTCACCAGGTGAGTACACATTCGGGATAGGCAACTCCGGTCGATGACGTACCGAGGAGAGCTCGCTCAGCGCGACCCTGCGCTGGCTCCTCTACGTTCCTGTCATTTGCCATTCCTAGCGGGTCAGCGCGACCTGCTTGAATGCAATCATGAGAGCTTTTTCGAGTTTTCCCTGCATCCCCGAGAGAATGCCGTACGCCTCCGACCGAGGCATGGTCGGCTTGTAATGCCGGTGCTCGATCAGGGCGGCGAAGATGTCGGCAATGGTCAACATTCTCACGATATCGGCGATGCTCTCGGCAGAGAGCGCGTCCGGATATCCGCTGCCATCGAGATATTCATGATGATGCCGGACTGCATCCAGGATCTCGGCCGAAATTCCAGTCTGAGCTTTCAGAAACTCGTACCCCGCCACAGGATGCGTCTCGACAAGCGCCCGCTCCTCGGCATCCAGACGTCCGGGCTTGTCCAGGATCGCCAAGGGGATCTTCGCCTTGCCGATGTCGTGAAACATGGCGGCCGAGTACAGCCGCTCAAGATCGGTTCTCTTCAGCCCTAGGCTAAGGCCGAAGTCGATGGCTACGCCGGTAACGAGGAGGCAGTGCTGGTAAGTCCCCTCGTGATGGCGCCGCACGGCGGTGAGCCATTCAGCGAGGCCGCGCTCGGTGATCCGTTCGGCGATCCCCCTGCCAGCATCTATGGTCGCCATCACGTCTATTGGCTCGCCGAAAGACGCCGCAGCAAACATCGATCCGATCGCAGCAGCCGCGACCTCCACCGCATTGTCTTCCTGCGTCGCGCCAGTTGGTGAAGCAGCCTCTGAGTTTCCTCGATTGGCCAATGCCGCGAAGAGTTTGGCCGGATTAATTTTTCCCGTCACGGCGAGCGTAGCTCCAAGGGCATAGGCCTGTGAGATGCAGGCGTGAGAGGGCTGCTCGATCAGGAATATGCGCTTGGAAACTTTGGCCGTCCGCGCACTTCTCCTCTTCAGAGCGGCGATGTTTTCGATCACACGCAGATCGGCCCGCACAACCAATGCGTCAGGCAACTCCGAGAGCTTCGAGTCGACATCCAGTCGCTCCCCTGCGATCTGAAATCTTCGATCGAGCAGGCTGCAAAGCTCAGACAGCTTCGCGGCATTATCAGCCAGAACATGCACAAACATGAGAGCCGCCTCCGAGACGCTGACCGGCGTCTTCACGCCCAAAACGATCCCTGATCCTCAGGCGGTTCGTTCAACCACACCAGTGCCTCGCGCAATCTCAGGAACATCACTCGCTCCTCAGAGGGAGACGATCGGCCTCCTCCGGAGAGATAGAGGATGAAGCCCTTGCTGTCGTGATGAAAGAGGGCCTCTTTGGCTTCGCAAGTTGCAAGAGACGGAACGTCGATGAAAGACACCGTTCGCGAGGAGACTAGCTGCATGGGTTGCTACCGGTCATTCAAGGCTGGATAGGATTCCACTCACCGCGCACGAGCGAGATGATCATCCTTGCTGGCCCCTTTCTTCCTCGTCTTGCCGGTGACGAAGTGGACACCGACATGTGCTCCATTGATCCAAACCAACTCGCATCGGCGAAATGCCAGCCCGGTGGAGGATAGAACGAGGAAGAACTCCTGAGCCTTGAGCGCGTCGGTAGAGCCCTCCACCTCGAGCTTGGCGCCCGTGTCCGAAATATCGAGCAGCGCGCAGCTTCGGCGCCACGTTCCATCCACGCCCATGATATTGACCAGGTGCTTATGTTCAAAGTGAACGCGGGCTGCCTTTCGATTGTTCCACCACATCGCACCCCCCGGAGTAACGGTACGTTCAAATGAGCAGTTCTCGATGGACATGCGCAGCTCGCTGCGCGCAGCCGCGATTAGCTGGCCATCCGTTCGGACTGGAGCTGCAACTGGCTCGTCGTCCGCTCGGCAATCGGCCGAGCGACAATCGGATGCAGGCGTTCGCGAGATCGGAAATGAAGATCGCTTGGCGCAGATACACTGTTGCGTGAATCTCTATTGAGATGAGCGAGGCCATGTGCGTCAGAATACTGAATGGAGAGCAGTGTGAGTGCCGTGGCCTAGCTGGGGATTGGCGAGGACGACTGAATTTCAGGACAGTAGACATATGGTTCTCAATAGGTTTGGGCTTCACGGCCAGAGGAGCAAAATGGATAACAACAAACCGACGGGACGCGCGGACTGGATCTCGCTGGTGAGCCCGGCTTCGACCAGGAGGAGTGCAGCTAAAACCGCACTGTAGAATGCCCCGTGTTCCCTGACATAATTCTCACGTAGTAGTTGTTAACGTTGTTCTAAGTCTCCTGGCAGTCCAGGGTGTTATGATACCAACTGACGCCAGAAAAATGAGATGGACGTTCGGCAGCACCGGGCCAAGCGCTAACGGCGAACACCTGGTTGGCCGCTTCGTCCACGACCGAGCTGCTCAGCGACGGGCCACTCGCGAGCAGCCGCCCAAGCGGGTGGACTACCTTTTGCGCTACACGCGAGACTTTCCGCTTGCCGTGGTCGAGGCTAAGGCCTGCTACAAATCCGCAATGGATGCCGTGCAACAGGCGCGCAGCTACGCAGAAATGCTCGATCTCAAGTACGCCTATGAAGGGTGGGACCCTGCCAACGCCCCCCTTTGGGTAGAGTTCTGCGAATTAGTGGGGACGGAGCCAGCCCTCCCTCTCCTGCGCCTGCTTTGTCAAAGTTATAAATCCCATGGACAAACAGGAACAGATAGCAACCAATCGTGTCCCACCACCGCCATCGGTGGGACAATACCTCGATTTTATGTTGCTGTTTCAGGTGCTTGCTTTTGGAATGGTGCCCAGGGAGGGAATCATACGCAGTCACCGACAGGAGGAACCGCTCTTTGTGCTCAGTATGATGGTCTGATGCGTGGGACCATGGCAGAGGTTGGCTACTCCCGACCCGCACTGGATCGCGGGGAGCCCCGCCTGGCTGGCGATGTGCTGCGATGATCAGGCGAGAGCCTTGAAATCGTATGAGATGCGTCCAGCAGGCAGGTAGAACAGAGCGATAACCGCGCCGGCCCTGACCTCGGGATGGTGCCTGCTGCCCGGATCGGGTGCCGTCCAGCCCGGTCCCTGCCATCCCTGTAATCCCTTCAACTCCGCCCCCTTGTTCAGGGGCACGACGAGGTTGAGCTCGCCATAGGGATGGCCGTGATAGCCGTGATACTGGCCGCGCAGCACGTCGTGGTCATCTTCGTCCTTGGAGCGGCGCGGATCAGCGCTGTTCACGTAGACAGCGGTGATGCTGAACTGGAAGGTCTCAGCTGTCGGCTCCAGAATGCGACTGCGCCGGTATTGGGCCGTCCACCTCCGGGTTTGCCGCCCCCCTCCTCGACCCCGATCTCGATCAGGCGGGCGAGATGGCGATGGAGCGCACTATCTTCCCCATATGTTGTGTTGAGCCAGCGCTCCATCTCCGCGCCGGGTGTCGCGTCCTTGACTTCCCGGAGAAACGGAATGCTACGCTGATGAGTTCTTCCCGGCTTCCCATGGTGATCTCCTCTTCGACTAAGTTTTACACTTCGAATCCCTGAAACGTGGCGAACGCATCAGTATCCGGCTCGTGGCATCAATGTTTCCCGTCCCTCGATCTTGGCCGACGGAAATGCAGTACACCAAGGAGGGATTAGTTCGGCCAAGCTGAGCCAAGGATGATCGAGCAGAAGTTCTGACGGACATAGTTCATGTCCTTCAGCGACAGGACGTCGGCCTTCACGTTTCCGAACGTCGTCAGCGGCTTCTTGATAATTCCGTTGGCGAAGTGATCGATGATGTTTTCCTTGAAATTCGGCTCGCGCGGATGATGAATGCAGACATGGTCGCGCTGTTCATGCGTGAAGTCGTGATAGGCGATGCCGAGCACGTCCATCTCCACACCAGCGGTCACCAGCGCGATGGTCGGGCGCATATGCTCGGGGATTCCGGGCGTGGTGTGGAGCGCGATGGCAGTCCAGACATCCTCGATGTCACGCTCGGGCACGCCGTAGCTTTTCATGAATTTGCGGGCGGCATTGGCGCCGTCGACCTCGAAGCGCAGATCGGGGCTCGAATATTTCTCGGTGAGGCCCATGTCGTGGAACATGGCGCCCAGGTAAAGCAGCTCCGGATCGTATTTCAGGCCGCGGCGGTCGCCCGTGAGCGCGCCCCACAGGAAGACACGGCGACTATGGTTGTAGAGCAGGTCGTCTTCGGTATCGCGCACGAGCTGCGTGGCTGCGCGCGCGATGGCGCTGTCGGGCACGCGAATGCCGGCGATGATTTCGGACATGGAGCAATCTCCTTGGCTGGATAACGGCTGGCTGCTTGTCCGGATTAGGCAACAGAGCTCTGCTCCGGACAACAAGCGGGAGGCTACGGATCAGGACAGCCGTACGTCGTTTCCTGACAAAGGGCCGCTCGGAGCTTCAGCGCAGTAGGAGCCCGCAGTTTCGTCCTCGGATAGCTCGCGAACTATTCCGGTTCTGCTCGCCGGAAGCTGGCGCGGTATTGGACAGGGGTCACGCCGAGACGGGTGCTGAAGACAATCCTCATCCGATCTGCAGATCCGAAGCCGCAATCGAAGGCAATGGCCTTCAGCGGTCGGTCGCTTGCTTCCAGCATCATGCGCGCGGCATCAATACGGGCGCGCTCGATGAATTCGTGCGGTGTGGTCCCGGTCACCTGCCTGAAATGCCGAGCCAGGTTCCGGGGGCTCATGCCGGCCACAGCGGCAAGCGACTCCAACGTGTGGCGATCCCCAATATTGGCCATGACATGGTCCTGGATGCGTGCGATTGGCGATTCCGGATCGGCAGGTGCCGTGAGATAGGGACTGAACTGCGATTGTCCGCCCTGGCGCTGGGCAACGACAACCAGCCGCTTGGCGACCTTGAGCGCCGTTTCCGCGCCGTGCCGCTGCCCGACGAGCGCCAAGCCCAAATCTATCCCCGCAGTCACACCAGCCGCGGTGATCAACCGTCCATCGCGGACATAGATCAGATCCGGTTCGACTTTTGCCTTCGGAAACCTTGCCGCCAGCGCCTGTGCATCCTGCCAATGGGTCGTGACTCGCCGATCGTCGAGGAGGCCGGCATAGCCGAGCACAAAAGCCCCTGTGCAGATCGATCCATAGACGCTGGAGCGCCACGGCAGCTCCTTGACCCACTGAAGCAGGCAGGGTTCGGGCTCCACTTTCGGTGGCGTCGGAGTGCCGGCCACCAGAACGATGTCGAAGCCGCCCGCCGCCTCCTCGAAGGTCAGGTCGGCGACCATGCGTATGCCGTTCGACGCGCGCAGCGGATTGCGGTGAGCAGCAACCAATACCGTTTCATAGCGGTCCGCGCTGCCGAGAAACGCGTTCGCCTCACTGAACACATCCATCGGCCCAGCCACGTCTAGCGCCTGGACCCCCTCACAGACGACGATTGCGACAGCTTGTACCGGCACCTCTCTGTCTCTCCAGTCTAGCGCCCCATTATGCAACTAGTTCCGGAGACTGCAAAAGTCTTGGCACGACCAGCGAAGCAACAACGAAACGTCTACCGGTTGGCTCGTTGGCGCAGCCGCCAACCAGTAGCCCCTGCAGCTGCTCAATTGAGCATCACGGCCACAGGCGAGCTCGTCGCGCAATCTTCGTGATCACGGCCCCTTGTCTGGCGTCGTCAAGGGCCCGTTCTTGGAATCGACGACGAAGATTGCCAGTAGGCTGGCAGGCTCCTTGTCGCTGGCGTTCTCGCTGATGGTGTGATGTGAGCCGGGCATTTCGTAAAACCCTTCGCCTGCGTGATAGACCTTGGCGGGGTCATTGCCGACTTGGCTGCGGATGGCCCCGGATAACACATAGGCGTAGATAAATGCCGAGGCTGCGTGGTGATGAGCCAGCGATTTGCCTCCGGGAGGATAGTTCACCGTCACAGCAACTATTTTCTTTCCTTCGACATTCGGGAGTGCGTGCTCGAACGCGACTTTCACCTCCTCCCGCTCCTGCGCGATCGCGGGTGAAGCTCCCAAGGCGATCGCTAACGCTATCAGCGGCACGAAGGCCGCTCGCATTGCTCTCCTCACTAGTTTTGCTGTCGTATCTCGAGGGTTTGACAGCGCGCCAATCCGATAGGAAAATCCACTGATCGACATCATAGCACTCCTCTTCTAACGAGCTCGCGCAAACTAGCTGGAACCAAGATGCAGGGCCGATGGCCGGCGGCGGGAAAACCGACGTGCAGGTCCCGCGCGAGGGCGGGTAAAAGCCCGGCGATCATGGACCCCTCGGTGCCGATGGCAGAAGCGCCGAGAGTTAGCCAGATGAGGGAGGCTAGCGAGCCGACGCCGGTAGCTTGCGCGCGATCGGGGGCGAGCTCCTGGAGCACAAGATAGGTTCTAGTCATGATTGTGAGCCTGGTGCTGGGAATCCGGGAAAGGAGAAGCCGCGATCAGGTCGCAGGCGTTGGGACTCTTGAACCCCGGCATGAAACGTTCGCAAACGGCGGCGTTGACGGTGCCATACGTGGTCGCTGGCTTGTGCGCAAAACCGGCGAAATACTCCTGAATGAAGCCTTCTTTGAAATTGGTGCGCGGGTACTTGGCGACGATTTCCTCGCGCAGCTCCGCGGGAAATTGCTCGAACCCCACTCCAATGACATCGAGAAGGACACCGGAATTGAGGAGCGCTACTTCAGGACCCATGTACTTCGGGATGCCGGGAGTGGTATGCAGCGCGATTGCTTCCCAGACGGTCTGCACCTGATCTTCAGCGATGTTGTGGGTGTTAAGAAACTGTCGGGCCGCATTTGCGCCATCGACCTCGAAGCGCTCGTCTGAGCTCGAGAACTTCTTGATCAGGCCGAGATCGTGAAATGCGGCAGCGACGTAAAGGAGTTCACGGTCGAAGCGCAGATTCCTCTGACGACCCTGCTCAGCCGCGAACAGGTAGACGCGGATCGAGTGATTGAAGAGCAGATCGGTGGAATGTTCGCGCAGGATGTCTGTCGCCTCTTTCGCGAGCAGGGAATCGGGAACGACGAGAGCATTGGAGAGATTTTGGGTTGTCATGGTTGCGTCCTTTCAAGAGTTACTGTGAGGCTTGGTTGTGCGTTGCGCGCGCAACTGCGAAATTGTGCTGATCAACTCGCTCCGACGTCGAGCACGATCTTTCCTTTCGGCTGAGGCCGCACGCGTTCCAGCATCAAATGAGCCTCGCGCGCATCCGCGAGGGGTAAGACTGCCCCTACCTTTGTTCGTAGTTTTCCACCATCGATGAAGCGAGCGATCTCTGTCAGGTATTGGCTCGTGACGTTGACCAGAAAGAAGGCGGCTTCAACACCGTAGCGCTTTGCAAGATCCTGATCCGGGCAGGACACTGCCGAGATCAGCTTGCCGCCGCGACGAAGGACCCGGAACGAGCGGCTTTGTGTTTCGCCGCCGACCAGATCAATCACAGCGTCCGCGTTCTGAACTTCTTCCTCGAAGCGCTGCGTCCGGTAGTCGATCACCGTGTTTGCGCCGAGGTTGCCCGCGACGGAAATATCGCCCATCGATGCGGTCGCCACGGTTTGCAAACCCGCGTGACGGGCCAGTTGAACTGCATAGGATCCGACATTGCCGGCCGCACCGTGAATGACCACCGTTTGACCCGCTTTGAGTTGGGCGTGATCAAACAACGCCTGCCATGCCGTCACGGCAACGACAGGAACGGACGCGGCTTCGAGATGGCTTAGCGAGCTTGGCTTGCTCGAGACCATTCCTGCGGAAGCCACAGCGTACTCGGCGTACGCACCGATAAACTGCGGATTCGTAACACCATAAACCTGATCTCCCACACGTAGTTCGGAAACGCCCGGCCCCATCGCGACGATTTCACCGGACAGATCCGAGCCCAAAGTGAGGGGAAGCGGTTGCGGCAAAGCGCTCTTGCCGGATCTGATCCAGCCGTCCCATGGGCCAACTCCAGCGGCCGCAACTTTGACCAGGACCTCGCCAGGACCTGGCTCGGGTCGCGGCAAGCGCTCGAACTTCATGACCTCTGGCGACCCAAACTCGTGCACGCGCCAGGCCATCATTGTTGAATGAGTTCGCTCTTCGTTTGCTTGAGGAACAATGCTGCTCGCGGTCATCACATCCTCCTTGCGCTCAGCGCGTCATGATTGCCGTCGACCGTTCGGGGCGATTGATGGGGACGGGCTTATCCGTATGTCGCAACGAGTCGTGCCCCGGACAACGAGCACGATCCCGCGGATCAGGACAGCCGTACGTCGTTTCCTGACAAGGCCCCTCCGAACGTTCCCGGAGCGGTTTCGCCGTCGGATGCGATCTAATCCGATTCCACCCAGCCGAAGCTGCCGCGATGTTGGACAAGGGTAGCGCCGGGGGGCTCACCCTCAGCTGGTCCCGATCCGAAGGCGTGATCGGAAGCTGCGGGCTTCAGCCGCCGGTCCCTTTTTCCAGCATCATACATGCGGCATCGAAGCGCGCGGCGGATCGGATGAGGGAGCCATCAATGCCGTTGGCAGTCTGCGCTGCGAAAGCATCAAGAGCGATAAGCATCTTCGGGAGGTGGTCAACCTCCCATCAAGGCGCACAACGACAGGATCGCCGAAACGTCGTATGGCCGGATGGAGAGTCAGCTGGAGCGCGACCGGATAACCGATGAGGACGATGCTTAGGGCGTCATCGCACTTTCGATTTCCGAATATCGAGTACCCTTATTCAGGAAACACTCACGATTTTTCCCATCGCGGCTTCGGATTACTGGTCAATTGCCGTCGTCTTGCGTGGAGACGGCAATGCGCAGCGTGGCGCCGCGGTCCGGCCTCTCACGCAATGACCTCCCACCAAATCGTAGTTCAGCGTGGAAAAGCGTGGAAATGGTGCCCAGGGGCGGAATCCCACTTACCCCGCAACCATCTGAAACGGCTTTAGAATTTCTGCGCGATTTTTCGACCATTCCAGCAGCCGTGCCGTCAGCATTGGTCGCTGTCTCTCCGCTACGCCGAACCCGCAAGGCTCGACTGTCGGATGGGCCGCCCGGGGCCCATCAACGGCCCGGTTCGCGGGGCCTTGGCCCGCGCCGGTGTGGCTGTATCATTGCCCAAGGCGCGGGGCCGGTCGGCCAACCGTCGCCGGACACCATCACCACCGCCGTCCGGCTTGCCCCGCGCTACCGGCATGCATGCAGGCGGTGGAGGGTGGCAGTCAGTGGCATATACTCCAGTTTGGGAGCCGCTTGCGGATGCGCTCAAGCGCGTCATGGCGACCGGCGTGAGCGAAGACGAGGCAAAGACTGATCTGTGCCGCGCAGTCGCTGATCGAAAGATCGATGTTAGGGTCAGGATCGCGGCGAGCGATTACGGCATGCGAGGCCGGACCTTTTCTGACGGCAACGTTGGTGTACCTGCGCATCTTGAGCCTCGGGACTTCGATTGGGTGCAGTCACGCCCATTAAAACCATGGTTGATTGGACCAAAGCGGGGCGAGCACTACGCGTGGGATTGGGAAAATCGGCCGCTCGATCTGATCGAGCTATCGACGGGTGAGGTGACGAAAATCCTTTGCACGGGTCACCCACCTCATCTCCGTCCACCGGACCGGCGCATCGAGGGCCGGCCCTCGCCGGCAGCAAGAAGCCTCGCAACGAGTCAGACCACCGCAAGGCCGACAAGAGCGCGGCCGGCGATCGAACGCGCGCAACGCATTATCAACGAGCTCTATCCAAACGGCGTGCCCGACCAGACCATCGTACCGAATACGACCCTCTGCCAGCAGGTTGGCGCGAAGCTCATGGAATATAAGCTGCCCGCTGTTTCAGACGACACGATCTTGAGAGCGGCGGGTCGCCGCAAATAACGCAAATACGGCATTGCGCTCATTGCTGTTGTTGCAGCGTGCAATCTAACACCCTTGCCCTATGGTCATCATCGGCCGCAAGCGGTCGCCGGGACGGCCGCAAATGGCGAGGGTTCACATGGATCAGTTACTTTATACAATTCCGGAATGTTGCCGGTTAGCCGCGATCGGACGGACCAAATTCTATGAGCTAATCGCCAAAGGCGAAATTCCAATTAGGAAAATCGGCAAGAAGTCGGTCGTGGCAGCTGCCGATCTCCGGCGCTGGGCTGCGCGGCTGCCAGTCATGGAAGCGACAAAAATCGGCCGAGGCGAGTCCGAGCGATGACCGCCCAAATCACCAATCGACACGAGCCATCCCAACGCCTGAGCATTCGAGAAATCTAGATCATGACCGCAGCCGCACCCACCATTGCGATCCGCACGCATCTCGATGCGTTCTTCGCCAAGATCGATCCGATGCGCGGCCGGTTGATCTTCGCGATCGACGCGACCGCCTCGCGGCAACCGACCTGGGACACGGCCGCCGGGTTGACGGCGCAGATGTTCGAAGCCGCGGCCGACATCGGGGGGCTCGACGTGCAACTCGTTTACTACCGTGGCCAAAGCGAATGCGTCACCTCGCGCTGGCTGTCGAATGCCAAATCGCTCAGCCGCATCATGTCCAGCGTGATTTGCCGCGCCGGGGAGACACAGATCAAGCGCGTGCTTGCGCATGCCAACAAAGAGAATCAGCGCAAGAAGATCGATGCGCTGATCCTGGTCTCTGACGCCTGCGAGGAAACTCCCGGCGATCTCTACACCGAAGCGCGCAAGCTAGGCGACGTGCCGGTCTTCCTGTTTCAGGAAGGCGATGACAAGCGAGTCGGCGAGATCTACAGCGAACTCGCCGGCATCACCGGCGGAGCCGTGGCGAAGTTCGACGCCAGGGCAGCCCAGCGGCTCGCGGATCTGCTGAAGGCCGTAGCTGCATTCGCCGCCGGGGGCGCCAAGGCGCTTGCTGCGCAGAACAGCGAGGCAGCGAGACTGCTGCTCACCCAGCTCGAGAAATAGAGGATGTGCCATGCTGGAGATCATCACGGCCGATGAACGCTTGCGGGAGCGCCGCGGCGCCAAGGTCCTGATTGTCGGCCCCACCGGCGTCGGCAAGACGTCGCTGCTGCGCACGCTGGATCCTGCACGCGTACTATTCATCGATATCGAGGCTGGTGATTTGGCCGTGCTCGACGTGCCGGTCGCGACCATCAGGCTCGACGACTGGCCGACCGCACGCAATCTCGCCTGTCGGATTGGTGGACCAAATAAGAGCTTCCCGCCGACAGCCTGCTATTCGCCGGCGCATTATGAGGCGGTTGGCGGCAAGCTGGAGCTCCTCGATCAGACCGACATCGTGTTTGTCGATTCGCTCACCGCAGTGTCCCGACTCTCCTATCGTTGGGCCGAGCAACAGCCGGAGGCATTCTCGGAGCGCACCGGCAAGAAGGACGTTCGCAGCACATATAGCCTGCACGCGCGGGAGATGATTCTCTGGCTCAATCAACTGCAGCACGCCCGTGCTAAGCATGTCGTCTTCGTCGGCATCCTCGAGCGCGTTGTCGATGACTTCAACGTGGCAACGTGGCAGTTGCAGACCGAGGGCAACAAGACCGGCCGGGAACTTCCCGGCATCGTAGACCAAATCATAACGATGCAGTTCATCGATCTGGGCGACGGCAAACCGCCGATGCGCGGCTTCGTTTGCACCGCGCCCAATACATGGAATTATCCTGCAAAGGACCGCTCCGGGAAACTCGAACCGATCGAAGAACCAGATCTCGGCAAATTATTCACCAAGCTCACGAACTTAAAAACAGGAGATCTAAAGCCATGTCCGAATACGACTTGAACGATGCCGACACGCAGCGCACGATTGACCTCATTCCGGCGAACACGATCGTCACGCTACAGATGAAGATCCGCTCTGGTGGTGCTGGTGATGGCTGGTTGGCCAAGGCCGCCGACGGCGCCAGTGAAGGGCTCGACTGTGAGTTCATGGTCGTCGAGGGAGA
Organism: Bradyrhizobium sp. PMVTL-01; assembly: GCF_051861855.1. Taxonomy (NCBI): domain Bacteria; kingdom Pseudomonadati; phylum Pseudomonadota; class Alphaproteobacteria; order Hyphomicrobiales; family Nitrobacteraceae; genus Bradyrhizobium; species Bradyrhizobium sp. PMVTL-01. The sequence continues at coordinate 7,951,023 of NZ_CP193982.1, forward strand.
ATATGCCAAGCGCAAACTCTGGCAGCGCTTCACTCTGCACGGCACGACACCAGGACACACGGAAGCCGGTGAGATCTCCCGCGCGAAGCTAAGGGCGATACTCGAATCGGCGCGCGGGATCCGGCCGGACGACAAAAGTGAAAGCGCACAGAAAGCCCGCACGGTGACCAGTTGGGGCGACTTCGATGGCGTGCGCTTTATCGCCCGCCTTGGTGTGCGACTGCCGCGCGATGGCTACGCAGCCAAGAACACGATTGCGGAAGTCATCACGTCAGAGCGCAAGGAATGGAAGCAGCCAGAGCAGATCCACGGCAAGACTTCTCCGACTGCGGCGCCAGCATCAGCCGCACAACCGGCTAGCGCAATTGCACGGCCGCAATGGGCGGGGTGATAGCCATGGGAGAGATCTCGAACCGTGAAGACGAATGGCAGCGGAAAGCGATTTCCGCGGCCATCGCCGAGGCGCGCAAGATCGTGCTCGGCAATAATCTCCTTATGCACACGCCGGCGGGCAGCCTCAGTGACTTGCAATGGGGCTGGATCCTTGCCGCCGCCCTGTTCGGCTGGATTACGACGCGCTGCGAGCAGGCGATCGCCGAAGAGCTCGATCAGCAACAGGCCGTGCGATCGTTCGAACGCTCACCATCGCCGGACGAGATTGCAGTGGCACGCGCGATCCTGCCGGCGCTGGCCGACCAGGCCGACATCGAGTGGTCACAGCCAGCGACGGCGTGGTCGAAGGACACCATGGCCAACTTCGTGCTGCTGGTACGGCAGCTGCTTGAGCAGGCTCAGTTCGCCCGCGATCGGCGGGTGGGTGGGATCCTGCGCAAATCAGACTTCAACGAGAAAACCGGCGATGCCATCCCTTTCTAAAGGCATCGCTATGTGCTGACGCTGCAGCCCCTGCCTGGCATCCGCGCGCGCCGCGCTGGTTGCTCAAGTGATTGCTGCGGCAACGTGGGCTGCGCTGTGTTGATCGACGTGAAGATAATCATGAGCGTCCTGGATTTCAATTGCTCGAATCTGTCGGACCGCCCGCTCAATCGGCTGATCAACCACCTGATCGAGGCCACCGAGCCGCCGAGCGAGAACTACCGGCATTATCTCGGCGCCAGTGCAATCGGTTCGGAGTGCTTGCGCAGGGTGCAGTACGATTGGATGTGTAATCCGGTATTCCCGGCGCGCATCCAGGATATCTTCGCCCGCGGGCACTTCTTCGAAGAAGTCACGCGCCAGCACCTGGTCGCCGCGGGGTTCAAATTCGCGCCAGCTGATCGCCTCGAATTTGTGGCCGCCGACGGCCTGTTTCGGGGCCATGCCGACGGCATCATCATTAGCGGACCCGAGCTGCCGAATCTCCAATATCCTTGTGTGTGGGAGCATAAATGCCTGAAGGCGAAGAGTTGGCGCGCGATCGAGCGCGACGGTCTGGTCGGGCTCTACGAGATCTACGCGGCGCAAGTCTCGATCTATCAAGCTTATTTGGATTGTACCAACCCAGCACTATTCAGCGTCGTCAACGCCGACACCTGTGAACGCCTGCATATTCTGGTGCCGTTCAACGCGCAACTAGCACAGATGATGAGCGACCGTGCGGTCATGATCATCGTGGCGACGCGCGCCGGCGAGTTATTGCCGCGGATCACCGAGGATGCGGACAGCTGGCGTTGTCGCATGTGCCAACACCGCGAACGTTGCTGGAGACAACGATGACTGCAGTGCTGAACGAGACAATCGCAAAGCGGATCGCGGCAGTCTTTCGCCGACTCGGCTCCGACTTTGATGGTGAGGTGGTGGCTGCGGCAGCCGCGCTGAAACGCATACTCACGTCTGAAGGACTGTCGATTAACGATCTCGCTATAGTCCTTGAGAACTGCAACGGCGAAATTGAGGAGCGGAAATATTCCGATAGAGACGCCGAGATCATATTCGCCCGTGGCGTTGATAAGGGGCGCGCCGAACAGCTGCGCGCGCAACAAGCACCACCGGAATTTTACGATAGCGATGGGGAGCCGCGCTGGAACAAAATTGCACTGTTCTGCCAGCGCAATCATGCACGCTTGCGGAACGAGTGGGAGCGCGCCTTCATCGATGACATGGCCGGCATGACGTTGTTGCGCGAGCCGAGCACGGAGCAGGCCAAGTATCTGCTCGCCATCTTCGTCAGACTAGGCGGGCACTATGACCCCTAAGCCATGCATTGAGGAGACCGGGAGGAATGATCAGGAGACACAATAATGATGGCAACAGTTTCAAAGCCACGGACCTTTCATTCCGATCTTGCGAATCTGCCAGCGGCCTTGCTGCCACTCACCAAGTTGAAGCGCTGGGTGGTATGGAAATGGCAAGAGCGACAGGATCAAACCGGCAAGGTTAAATGGACCAAGCCGCCATTCCAGGCGCGTCATCCAAATAGCAAAGCCAAATCCAACGATCCCAGCACCTGGGGCAGCTACGAAGATGCGACGCTAGCCTTTGCCCATGGGCAGTGTGATGGCATCGGCTTCATGCTGAAGGACAGCGAGCTTGGCGCCATCGATCTCGATCACATCCGCGACTGTGCCACTGGCGAACTGCTGCGGTGGGCGGAAGACGTGTTTGTCGAGGCCGCCACTGCGGGCTGCTATCTGGAGTGGACAGTGTCCGGCGCCGGCGCGCGGATCATCGGAATCGCCCCCGGGCCAACAGCGCCGCGACGGCGCCGGTGAAGCCGAGCACCAGCGACGCGCAGGCTCCATGCTTCCCACCCCGGCGAGTCCCACGAGCCACTCCTTCACTACCGGCTTCCTTGCCGACTGGAGACGGCATGGCGAGCAGGCGCTGCGCCAACTTTGCGAAGAGCACCCGGCAGCCTATCTGCGGCTCGTCGCTAGCCTCGTCGCGAGCCAGAGGCGCGATTAGGGTAATCCGGAGAGGGCGAATAGCCGTTCCGGATTGAGCGCGCTGACAGTGTCAGCCTGATAGTAACGATCGATTGCCACTCCACTCAGCAAACGCCCTCGCCTGTCCCGTTTTCGACCCCTTCACCGCAGTGGCTCGCCGCCAGCCTTAAAAGTATCATGCCGCCGAGCGTGCCGCCAACCTGCTGGGAGCAACGTTGAGCAGGCGCGCCACGGCGCTCTGCGCCTCACCGGCATCGATCAGCTTGATCGCCTGCCGCTGTTGATGCTTGGTCAGCTTCGACGGTCGACCGAACTTAACGCCCGCTTCTCGCGCGCCGTATGCCAACGTCGGTGCGCGCCTTGATCAAGCTGCGCTCGAACTCAGCCAGTCCGCCCAAAACAGTCAGCATCAACTTGCCGTGCGGCGTGGCGGTTTCGATGGCGACGTGGTCAATCGAGAAATTTGCGAGGAATTTCGACGAGCCGGTCCCGGTCCCACCTGCGGCGGCATAAAGCCGAGATCTTGGCCGTTCTGTCCCATCCGGTTGCCTTCTCAGCAGCGCATGAACCACAGGTCCGCGAGACCAGGCTGCTAGGGCGGCTTCGGAAGCTGTGAGGCAACGGCTGAGTATCGAACGCTTTATTGCTGTTACTACGACCGAAGGGGCGAGGTGTGCCGCCACATGTCTCGCCCGAGCTTCGATCCGCCTCTCCACCCTTCCATCGGTAGTTGTTCGCCCTATAGGTCAGGCGTTCTGTCATTCTCGTTCTGAGCCGGACCGTCTCCTCTTGCCCGCGGCTGTAATGTACAAGGATAGCTCGCGTATCGCACGCGGCATTGCGTTTGCATTTCTCAGGAGGTTTGAATGAGATCCTTTGCGCGATTGAGATACATTCCCACATTCATTGTGCTGCTATTTCCTCTTTCCGTAGCGCTTGCGCAAACTCCGGCGGCGAATCCCAAGGAAGCGGGCTTTGCAATCGAAGGCGTAGCGCGCATCGACGCCTACCTAAAGAACGAAGTCGAGACTAGCAAAATTGCTGGCGCGATCCTGATGATCCAGCGCAAGGGAGAGACTGCTTACTTTAACAGTTTTGGCGTTCGTGATCCCGCTACGAAGGAGCCGATGACGCCCAACACGATTTTCCGCATCTATTCGATGTCGAAACCCATTACAACCGTGGCAGCTATGATGCTCGTCGAGGAGGGCAAGCTGCAGCTCGACGAACCGGTATCGAAGTATATTCCCTCCTTTGCCAATCTGAAGGTCGGCGTGGAGACAAAGAGCGAGGCTGGCACGACCCTCGAGTTGGTCCCCGCCAAGAAGCAGATCACCATTCAGGACCTGATGCGCCACACCTCCGGCCTGACCTACGGCTTCTTTGGTGAAGGCATGGTCAAGAAGACCTATGTGGAAGCCAAGCTGTTCGAAGGCGACTTCGACAACGCAGAGTTTGCAGAGCGGATCGCGAAGCTACCACTCGCCTATCAGCCCGGAACCACATGGGACTATAGTCATTCCACCGACATCCTCGGCCGGGTAGTGGAAGTGATCTCAGGCAAATCGCTCTATCAGTTCGAAAAGGAGCGCCTGCTCGATCCATTGGGAATGAAAGACACGAGCTTTTACGTAACAGACCCGGCCAAGAAGTCGCTGGTCGCCGAACCTCTTCCAACCGACAAGAAGATTGGCGCTTCCGACATGTTTGATCCGCGCACCCCCATGAAGTGGGAGCCCGGCGGGCAGGGAATGCTGTCGACCGTCGGAGACTACGCCCGTTTCACCCAGATGCTGCTCAACGGCGGCAACCTGGATGGCAAGCGATATCTTAGTCCGAGGACGATCGCCTACATGGCCTCCAACCATATCGGGCCGGGCACTGGTGTTACTCCCGGTCCCTATTACCTGCCGGGTCCGGGTTATGGCTTTGGCTTGGGGTTCGCCGTTCGGACCGAACCCGGCGCGAGCGCAGTTGAAGGATCCGTTGGCGAAATGAACTGGGGAGGCGCTGGCGGCACTTACTTCTGGATTGATCCGAAGGAAAACATGTTCGTTGTGTTCATGGCGCAGGCGCCGTCCCAGCGCATGAGAATTCGGAACGCGCTGAAAAATCTCGTGTATGGCGCGTTTGAGAAGTGAGCCTCGCGTCGAACCGCCGCACAGGCGGCGGTTCGCTTTTGTTTAGAAGAGCCCGGCTTGCCACGTTGGCATTGACAAGGGGCGGTTCCTGTTTTGGCAAACCTACGGATTCCACGCGCTGACTGAATAGCGTTGTAAGGAGCCATGCTGCGGCAGCAGCTGCTATCTCAGGCGAGACGCACCCGCGGCCGCCGCGCTTAGCGTTCTCGCGGCGGGCGAACCCAACCTTCCGCCACCGCCACGCGGCGGGTGCGGTGATGCAGACCGACTATGCCGGCCCGCCGGTGGAGGTGACCGATCCGCAAACCGGCGAGATCCGTCAGGCGCAGATATTTGTCGCGGTGCTCGGGGCCTCGTCGCTGACCTTCGCTATGGCGAGCTTCGGTCAGCGACTGCCAGATTGGATCGAAGGCCAGACCCGGGCCCTGTCGTACTTCGGCGGAGTCCCCAAGGCGATCGTCTGCGACAATCTGAAGGCCGGGGTCGTCAAGGCGTTATGGTTCGAGCCGACGCTCAACCAAACCTTTGCCGCCATGGCCGAGCACTACGACACGACGATTTTGCCGACCCGCAGCCGCAAGCCGCGCGACAAGGGCAAGGTTGAAGGCGCGGTGCTAATTGTTGAGCGCTGGATTCTGGCACGGCTGCGCCATCGGCGGTTCTTCAACCTGACCGATCTCAATGCCGCGATCGGCGGTTTGCTGGAGGAGCTGAACAATCGGCCGATGCGGCATATCGGCAAATCCCGTCGGCAGCTGTTCGAGGAGATCGAGCGCGAGGCGCTGGCGCCGCTGCCGAGCGAACCATTCGAATACGCCGAGTGGAAAACCGCGAAGGTCCATCCCGATTATCACGTCGAAGTCGACAAGACCTTTTACTCGGTGCCGCACCGACTGATCGGCCGTCGGGTGGACGTCCGGCTCACGTATCGAGCCGTCGAGATCTTCCAGGATCACACGCGTGTCGCCAGCCATGTGCGCCGCTCTCAGCGCAGCGGCCATGTCACCGTGAACGAGCACATGCCCAAGGCCCATCAGCGTTACGCCAATATGACACCGGCGAGTTTGATCAAGATGGCAGCGCGGGTCGGCGTCAACGCCGCCACCCTGGTCGAGCGGATGATGGAGCGCCCGCATCCCGAGCAGGGTTATCGCTCCGCCATGGGGATCATCGCCCTGGCGCGGCGCTACGAGCGCAACCGGCTGGAAGCGGCCTGTGAGAGGGCGCTCGCCATCAACGCGATCAATTACTCCTCCGTGAGCGCCATCCTCAAATCCGGGCTGGACCGCGCGAGCCCTGCCGCCGAGCCCATCAAAGCCACGCCCTCCCACGCCAACATCCGTGGCGGCGCCTATTATCAATGAAGGAAAGGAATGCTCTTAGCTCCCTTCAACGACCAATTGGATCCCGATTGGTCCTAACGCTCTGGAAATGCTAAACTATTGAGCTGAGAGCGGGGCGATTTGCTCCCGTTTGCTGTTAACGCATTACAGTTGCGGTGGAGGCCACCGTGAGAATTGATCGAGCCTTGCAAATCGCAAGTCGGGCCCGCGTCAGGCGATATGCTTTGCCGCCGGGGACTGGCGCGACGACGCCGACATCGCCGTCATCCGAGCGTGATGCGCGTGGTCGTTTCTTGCAGGGCCATGTCGGTGTGAGCCCTGGTCGGCCCCGGCGCGACGAGCTGCGAGAGATGTACATGGACGATCTCTTCCATTCCTGGCGCTACGGCGGTCGCGCGGCGATCCGGCAACTCATCAAGCAGCACCCGGCCACGTATTTGCGCATCATGATCAACGTGGTCGGCAAGCTGCCCAAGCCGAGCGACTGAGATGGACGCGCCACCGAACGAACTGCTTGACGCGCGCATCGCCAAACGGAAGCGGCAGAACGTACAGCGAGTACTGCGTTGTCGGAAGCGCAAGCAGGCTGGCACCCACTGTGTGCGCATCGAGGTCACGGATTGGGCCGAGACGCTCGACGCGTTCGTCCGGATCGGCGTGCTCGCGGCTGAGCAGCGCAACGACGATAAGGCGATAGAGGCTGCCATCGCGGCTTTATGCCGGCGGGGATATCGCGCCATCAAAGCCGAACGAGAGACGAATCGAGATGACAATCGATCGGGCAATGCTGTCGCCTCCTGCTAGGCGCTCCCAAGCTTCCTTACGGGATTGGTCTGCATCTATCTCGGTCACGTCGCCGCGATAAGGGCCATACCTCCCCTAAAGTACCCCCGCCGTCTTTGGAACGGGGTGCACCACCTTTACCACCACCATTCCCCGCACCATTCCCCGTCTGCTCTTAGCTCCCTTCAACGACCAATTGGATCCCGATTGGTCCTAACGCTCTGGAAATGCTAAACTATCGAGCTGAGAGCGGGGCGATTTGCTCCCGTTTCCATGTTAACGCATTACAGTTGCGGTGGAGGCCACCGTGAGAATTGATCCAGCGTTGCAGATCGCAAGTCGGGCCCGCGTCAGGCGATATGCTTTGCCGCCGGGGACTTATGCGTCGACGCCAACATCGCCGTCATCCGAGCGTGATGCGCGTGGTCGTTTCTTGCACGGCCATGTCGGTGTGAGCCCTGGTCGCCCCCCGCGCGATGAGCTGCGGGAGATGTACATCGATGATCTCTTCCATTCCTGGCGCTACGGTGGGCGCGCGGCGACGGCGGCCATGCCGGGGATCAACATCGCATCACGAGATTCACTAATGAGGACTTTCGTTCGGTTTCGCCCACTACGCTTTGTTTTTGCAATCCTTGTCGTGGCTGGTCCCGCTGCCGCCGATGACGACGCGACGCGTTGCTCCCGCGAGGCTGGCGACGTCGCCATCGCTGCCTGCACGCGTGCAATCAACTCGGGCGCGGGACAACCTTCAATAAATTACAACAACCGAGGCTTAGCCTATCGGAGAAAAGGCGAGAATGATCGTGCGATTGCTGACTACACCGAGGCGCTAAGGCTAAATCCCAAATATGCGATTGCGTACAACAACCGGGGTTTAGCGTTCAGCGAAAAAGGCGAGAATGATCGGGCCATTGCCGACTACAACGAGGCGCTACGGCTAGATCCCAAATATGCGATTGCGTACAACAACCGAGGTTTAGCCTATTGGAGAAAAGGCGAGAATGATCGGGCCATTGCCGACTACAACGAGGCGCTACGGCTAAATCCCAAGTATGCGGTTGCGTACTCCAGCCGAGGCTTAGCCTACAGCGAAAAAGGTGAGAATGACCGTGCGATTGCCGACGAGACTGAGGCGTTACGGCTCGATCCGAAGCTTACGGTGGCGTACAACAACCGAGGCTTAGCCTATTGGAGAAAAGGCGAGAATGACCGTGCAATTGCCGACGAGACTGAGGCGTTACGGCTCGATCCGAAGCTTGCGTCTGCGTACAACAACCGAGGCTTAGCCTACAGCAAAAAAGGCGAAAACGACCTTGCGATCGCCGACTACACGGAGGCGCTACGGCTAGATCCCAAGCGTGCGGTTGCGTACTTCAACCGAGGCTTAGCCTACAGCGAAAAAGGCGACAGTGACCGTGCGATCGCCGAGTACAACGAGGCGCTACGGCTAGATCCCAAGTACGCGGTTGCCTACGTCAATCGTGGGCTGGCTTACGAGAAACTTGCAGATTTCGCTAGAGCGCGGGCTGACTTCAGCACTGCGCTTGGATTGTCACAAAATGCCACTGAAAGGGTGCTGAACCAGGCGCGGGAACGCCTTGCCGCATTGCCTTCGGCCGCAACGGCATCCAACCTTGCTACAGCAATCATTTCTTCCACCGCCGTGAATAATGACCACCGTGTCGCACTTGTTATAGGGAACTCAATCTACGAAAACGTGGCCGCACTACCCAACCCAGCGCGCGACGCAAACTTAGTCGCCGACGCTTTGAAACGCACCGGCTTTCAAACGGTAACTTTGTTGACCAATCTTCGAAAAGACGCCTTGGTTAGTGCCTTGCGCGCTTTTGCGGCCCTTGCAGAAACAGCGGATTGGGCGGTCGTGTATTATGCCGGACATGGCATGGAAGTTGGCGGCGTCAACTATCTTATTCCGACCGACGCCAAAATTGCCGCGGATCGCGATGTTGGATTTGAAGCCGTACCGCTTGAACAAGTTTTGAATGCAGCGGAACGCGCCAAAAAACTGCGCCTCGTAGTTCTAGATGCCTGCCGCGACAACCCATTCGCCAGCCAAATGAAGCGAACGCTAACTGTTGCGTCGCGTTCGGTATCGCAAGGTCTCGCCGCTGTTGAGCCGGAGCCGGGAACATTAGTGGTTTATGCCGCCAAGGATGGCGAGACTGCGCTTGACGGTGATGGAATTAACAGCCCGTTCGCGACCGCGTTCGTCAAAAATCTTCCAACGCCCGGCCTCGAAGTCCGCAGGCTATTCGATTTTGTTCGCGACGATGTCATGGAGGCGACCGGTCGCAAGCAAAAGCCCTTCAGCTACGGCTCGATCTCCGGAAGGCAGGACTTTTATTTCGTGGCAACCGACGCTCAGACGAGAGTTGTCGAGCGTACCGCACTGAGCGATGTGAGAACGTCCGTCTTTACCTACTATAGCCTTACGCCAGATTGTAATCAGAGTGGCGCTATTACCGTGCGAGTTCTGAAACAACCCTCGCAAGGAACGCTGGAAATTGCACGTGATCGTGGTTTTACAAGCTACCCTGCGGACAATATCCGGGCCAAATGCAACACGCAGGAAGTTGAGCTCACACGAGTATGGTATAAATCAAACGCCGATTTCAAAGGGCGTGATCAGGCTCAATTGGAAGCCTTTTTCACCAGCGGAAGCTCGATAAAGACCACACTTGAGATTACGGTGAAGTGAAGTCAGTTGGCGCGATAGCTGCTTTGGAATGCGCCTGTCGTGTCAGTGCTGGTCGGGCGCCGTAATAGATCGACCTCCTCTAGTCGGCCCTACCCCTGCCGTTACATAGACACGCATACATCAAGGAGCAAATTGTATGACCCGATCGATACCCAAGCTGGCCTGACGACATCATTGAATGGCCGGAGCGCTTTACTCTCATGTCGGGCCTGGGCCTACATCTGCGCGGACCCTCGCCCTGCCCAGTCATGTCGCGCAGCTCGCGGAGGATCACGATCGCCATGCGACACTGGCACTCGGTCCGGCCGCTTCATCTTCATGGTGGTGGCCAACACGACCCAGATGGCCTTGTCGAGATCGATCTCCTTTCCAGCTCGCAAGCCGCCGCTCGCCGGGACGGACGAACAGAAGCCCAGAGCTGAGCGCCGGGCGCGTGATCGCATCAGCCCGGTCGGCCTCAGTCGGCACGGAGGCCCGGAAGGTCAGCTGACTCCGCAGCTTCCCCAATGTTGACTCGCCGCCCGCCTCGCCGGCATCTTCGGTGCGAGCGCCTGTCACCAAAGCCTCGGATGCTATACTTGCGTTGGTTGCCTTCCTTAAGCGACAGGTGTAACGTCCCTATCGTCTTTCGCTTTGCGTGTATTTCACTAGCCGTAATGGCGGCTTTTCCCATTTTTTAGCCTTGTCGAAGTTTAGTTGGAGAAAGGCTGTGGACTGGATGATGGTGGCAGGCGCTTTGCTGTAGGCGGGACGGCACCTATGTCCGGTCGGGGTCTCGCAAAATGTAGTAGTACCGCGCAGCCTGCTAACACTGGCGGCGTTTCGCTCCGGGTAAAGCAGCGTGGTCGCGCGGCCAAAACGCCAGCGCGAAACCTTATCACTGAGCGTAAATACGTCTCAATTCTTCGAGCCGATCTTCACCGCTCGTCCGACTTGGTGGCCGAACTCGGGGTCGAAGAATCAATTGCTCGGCTGGCACCAGCGCTGGAGCAAATGCGAGCTGCCGTGCATCAGCAGAATGGCATCATCCACCGGGAAATGGGCGATGGGCTGTTCGCAGTGTTTGGCGCGCCGATAGCCGACGACCTGCACGCGGTTATGGCGTGTTTGGCGGCGCTCGACCTGCTTTCGCGCATAGAGGCGCTTGGCGATCCGGGAATCCGCGTGCGGGTTGGCGTGCATTCCGGCTTGGTCGTCGCTGGGCCGCGTCAACTCGATTACACCCGAAGCTATGATTTCGATGGGCCGCCGCTCATCATGGCGGAGCGGCTGCAAGCGGCCGCTGCGCCGAACCAAGCGCTTGCCTCAGAGATCTGCCGAACGTTGGCCGCAGGCTATGTCCAGTTCGGAATTGGCCAGACACACGTCCTGAAGGGCTTTCCGCAGCCCGTGACGGTCCATCCTATCGAGGCTATTGGTGAACTCTCGAAATGGCGCGTTCATTTGGCGCGTGGAAGCACGGCTTTCGTTGGCCGGACGGTAGAATTCTCGCGCATCCTGTCGCTCGCTGATGCCGCGGCAGCGAATAGGGCGGGTACCTTTGTTGTTGTGACCGGCGAGCCCGGAATTGGCAAGTCGCGGCTCGCACATGAGACCATGGACGCGCTACGTGGGCGCGGTTGGCAGTCGATCGATGTGGAGTGCAGCCCTATTCTAGGGCACTCGCCTTACTCGCTCCTGAAGAATCTCCTTGGCGATGTGGTGGCAGGATTGCAGGAGGCCGACATGGCGGCTCTTCGAGCGGAGCTTTCGGCCGCCCAGATGGCCGGGTTGGAGGTGGTGCTGCATGGGCCACCTGAGAAATCCAACTCAGTTTGGGCCGGGTTGACGCCCCGGGCGCGGGGGCGGGCGATAGTCGCAATGGCGTGCGCGGTAATGCTGCGAAAGGTCGACCAACGACCGACTCTGTTACTGATTGAGGATCTGCAATGGGCGGACGAGGCGAGCGCTCCCGCGATCGAGGCCATTACGGCTCTGACTGAGCGACTACCGCTGGTGATTCTGACAACGGCACGCAATGAGGGCGTACCAGCTTGGGTCGAAGGGCGGCTGCCAGTGCTGCTGCCGCTTGCGCCCCTTAATCATGCCGCTGGGATGGCGATGCTCGATCAGATCCTCGGTTTGTCCCCGCGTCTAAATCGATTGAAGACGCGCATCCTCAACCATACCGGAGCGATGCCCCTTTTCATCGAGGAAGTCTGTCGCGGCCTCGCCGAGACTCACAAGTTGACGGGCAGCTGGGGTGCGTTCGAGCCGGCCTCGGTGGACGCCGGGCTCGACGTTCCGTTGACTGTCCAGGGCGTGATTGCCAGCCGCATCGACCGGCTCTCGCCGATCGAAAAGCGGCTCCTCCAAGTCGCGGCCGCCATCGGGCCCGAGGTGCCGAGCCGGCTGCTGCAAACGGTTTCGGCACTGCAGCAGGCTGCTTTCGGCAAGGCGCTGTCGGCGCTGGTCGCAGCCGGTATGCTCGTTGCGCTGCCCGAGGTGACGGCCACAAATGTCTTCCCTCACGAATGTGTGCGGCAGGTTGCCTACGATGCTGTTCTTGGGTCGGACAAGACGGCGCTGCATGGGCAGATCCTAGCGGAGCTGGAGACCCAGCTGGGGCATGAGCAGGGCAGATCGGATCTGATGGCCGCCGTCGTGCACCATGCGCTGCAAGCCCGCGAATGGTCGCGGGCCGCAGATAATGCTGCGATCATCGCAAGGCAGTGCTTGGCGCAATCGGCGCTGCCCGATGCGACGCGATATTTCGCAATTGCGATTGAAGCAATTGATCATCTGCCGGTCTCTCCCGAGCGCGAAGCAAGGGCGGTCGACCTCAGGATCGAGTCGCGGCTTGCCTATGCAAACCTCGGTCAGCTCACACGATGGCTCGAGCTGGCAAAGGAGGCCGAGGCGCGCGCCGGAGCTGCAGGCGATAGGACACGGCAGGTCTCCGCGCTTGCGGTGCGAGCAGCAGCTTTGAATTTCTGCGGGCCACCCACTGAAGCGGTGGAGACGAGTGAAACTGCTGTGAGGGAGGCAGCCCGGAGCGGCGAAGCGGGATGGCTGGGGTATGCTGAATATGGACTGGGGCAAGCGCGGTACGTTGCTGGACAGTACAGCAAAGCTGTGGAGGCGCTGACCAGAGCCTATGAGCGGTTCACGATTGGGGGTGCCTCAGCGCCTCCGGGCGGAAGCAGCAGTCACCTTGCGCTGCTCAGCAGCATGATGACGTGCATCATTGAGGCTGCGCGGGGTGATCTGAATGCCGCGGCCGCCGCGCAGGACCGGGTGGAGTCCATTGCCGCGCAAGTAGGCGGCACTCTAAGTGAAATTGCAGCGGGCTTCAGCCGTGGTGTGCTTCTACTATGCAATGGCGAGCTCGAGGCTGCTGAGACCACATTGGCGCGGGCGTCACAATTGGCGCATCAGCACGACGTGAACCTTTTCGTACCCGTCTTGGGATGGCAGCACGGGCTAGCACTTTTGCGGATCGGACGCAGGGAGGATGCTCGCCACGCCTTCGAGACTGCGAAAGAAGAGGCAGCAAAGCTTGGACATCGCTCGGCGGAGCTGCGGGCGGAGATGGGATTGGCGCTCTGCGACGCCACATCCTTGGCCGGCCGCTCCGCTGCGCTGGAGAGAGTGCGTCGATGCGAGCAGACGGTACAGCAGTTGGGATATGAGCCCATACGGTTGGAGGCGTTACATATCGAGGCTGCACTGAGGCAGGCTATGAATGACGAAGGATGGCGTCCCACGCGGATGGCGGCCGAACGCATAGCAAACCAACTCGGAGCAGAAGGGCTACAGCGCGAGATTGTGCACGTCCTAGCGCGAACAATTCTGCCGACTATCGATGCCTCGCGCATGCGTGGCGATATATGACGCGACCCTGAGGAGGAAAAATGGCGAAGGACCAAGACGAGACGAACGCAAAGCCAGCGTCTGTTGATATGGCCGTCGACCGGCGCGTTGTGTTGGGCGGTGCTGCAGCTGCAGCTTTAACGGGGAGCATGCCCCATGTTGCTTTAGCCCAGCGACTGACAGGGGGTGAATTGCACACTGATGCCGGGGTCTATCAGAATCCAATATTTCTCAACACCTTCAACAACAACAGATACAAAAATCCCCAGTCCGTTCATCAGCAAATCCATGACGTCCTTTTTCCAAACAACAGGGCAGGTTTGCAATGGGGTTTTTATCAGCAGCAACTGGCGCCAGATCCGAACGATTGGGGTGGTCAGTACAACTTTGATAGCTGGCCAATCTTCCGGGACGAAATGCGGCACGACCTCGAAAAGCAACGTCCTTTTTTAAAGAATTCTGAAAACGTGATGGACCCGTTTCATCCCGCATCCCCGCCCGCGCTCAACTTTCTCGATCATTTAGACGAGGCCATCCGGATAGCTCTGTGGGATCGGAGTGACATTCAAGTCATCATCGATGTGAAAAAGGCGAAGCGCCGCCACCACGGCCTGGTCACCAAATGGAATCCCGATCCGCATTCGGGCATGCCCCCAAAGAAGTTTACAATACAGGTCGAGTGCCCGGATGGCGGTTGGCAAGGTTTCGCATTGTGGCGCAATCCAACCCCGACCAGCATGCCAATAACGAAGCTTGTCTCTACTTGGCAGGTGCCATCACCTCCAACCAACGTCAACGGGCAACAGATCATATTTCTCTTTAACGGCCTTGAGAGTGTACCTGCGCCAAACCTAGCAGGAGGAATTTTGCAGGCGGTCCTCCAATGGACCAATGCTGGATGGTTCATCCGAAGCTGGTACGTGACTTCGGACTTTGATCCTGTTCTCCACCCACAACTGCCAGCATCAAACCAGTCTGTGGATCAAGCCCACATGACAGACGGTCGTTGTTATTCTACCGCGATTTCCGTTCAACCCGGGTCGAGCGTGACCGGCACCATTACCGGAAACAAGGACGGAAGCGGAAAATTCCGTTACTCGTGCTCGATAGTGTGCAACGGGCAACAAGCCAACCTAAGCATCGACGATGTGCCTGAGATGATTTACGCAGTCTGCGCGATCGAAAGTTATGATGTGAATAACCCCACGAGCGATTATCCAGGCTATCCGAACCCGATAACGATGTCCTCCATCGATTTGCAGGTTCAAAATTCATCACTGCCTTCAATAGCGTGGACGCCGAACAAAAAGCAGGGCAAAGACTATGAGGCGGCACCTATGAACAACGGACAGCGCGTTGACTTTAAGCCAACGTGATGACGATGGATACGCGCGGCCGACGATTGCTGTTGCCCGAAAGCAAAGCTGCCACTCCTGATCGAAATGTTGCCTGACGTCGAGGCCAGAGGGACTCTCGCCAACAAACCCAAATCCCTGTCGGAGTTCGCCACGTAGCGGACCCGACCTATGCAGGGCTGGCGAGGAGTCTGGGGCCGCGAAGACAGTTACCCCAGCAAATGTATGCTTATGCAGAGAACAAAACCCGGCCCGGCGCGCGAAGCACTAGCCTCGAGGCGAGCAAAGGCTAGAATTGAGAGACCAAGAATGGCTTGATGCGCCCCTCGACCAGCGAACCGCGCTGAAGCTGATCGAGATAGTCCGCCCACACCTGCATCATCTCAACCCGCTCATTCCAGAACTCCGCCGCGTGCATATAGGCGCGGCGGACATCATTCTCTTCCATGTGCGCCAGTTGCCGCTCAATGGCATCGGGATTCCAGCGCCCCATCTCATTCAGCAGGGTCGAGGCCGTCGCCCGGAAACCCGACACGCTGACCTCTTCCTTGGAGTAGCCGAGCCGGCGCAGCGCGGCATTGAGCGTGTTGTTGCTCATCGGGCGGCGGACCGAATCGACCGCCGGGAACACGAACTCCCCCTTCCCCGTCAGGCCCTGCAGTTCGCGCAGGATCACGATCGCCTGGCGCGCCAGCGGCACGCGGTGCGGCCGCTTCATCTTCATGGTCGCGGCCGGCACGACCCAAACCGCCTTGTCGAAGTCGACCTCCTTCCAGCGCGCCAGCCGCAATTCGCCGGGCCGGGCGAACAGCAGCGCCGAAAGCTGCAGCGCGAGGCGCGTGGTCGGCTGCCCGCTATAGCCTTCGATGGCCCGCAGCAGCGCGCCGAGTTCTTTCGGCTCGGTGATGGCGGCGCGGTGGTTGACCTTCGGGGTCGTCAGCGCCCCGCGCAGATCGACTGAAATGTCGCGAGTCGCGCGGCCGGTCGCGATCGCATAGCGGAAAACCATGCCGGCGACCGCCCGCAGCCGGCGGGCGCTTTCGTAACGCCCGCGCTGTTCGAATTTCCGCAAGGCATGGAGCAGCTCCGGCGCAGTGACCTCGCCGACTGGACGATCGCCGAAGGCGGCATAGGCCGGCTCCAGGAGCCATCGGTTTTTCTTCAGCGTCGCTTCCGAGCGCTCCTCCCGTCGCTGCTTCTCCAAAAACTCTTCCGCGACCTCGCGAAACGAGTTGCCGCCGGCGGCCTTGGCGATCTTCTCGAGCCGGCGCTCGAGGCTGGGATCCTTGCCGGTGGCGAGCAGCTTGCGGGACGCCTCGCGCCGCTCGCGGGCCTCGGCCAGGGTCACGTGCGGATAGGCGCCGAGCGCGATCTGCTTCTGCTTGCCGTTGAGCCGGTAGGCAAAGCGCCACAGCCGGCTGCCGTTCTTGCAGACTAGCAGATACAGACCGTCGAAATCGGTGAGCTTGTAATCGCGCTCACCCGGCTTGGCGCTACGGACCTTGGTGTCGTTCAGCATGGCGTCCTCGTGCTGGCATGGCCGAACAAAAGCGGATTCGGTGCCAGCAAAACTACCAGCCGTGCCAGCGGTTGCCAACGAACGGAACCGGACCCGCACGCGCGCCTGTGGATGTAAGTCTCTGAAATCGTTTCGGGAAAAGACGTCAGCGGACGCCTGCGAACAGAGGTGAACACCGGTATGGTGCCCAGGGGCGGAATCGAACCACCGACACTGCGATTTTCAGTCGCATGCTCTACCAACTGAGCTACCTGGGCGTGCTCCAAGAGAGGGGCCAAAGCCCATCGAGCGGGCGGTTTATAGTGGGCCGGGAGCTGCCTGTCCACCCACGCTTCGCCTTTGGCTTCGCGGGGCATGGCCCGGCTGTGCACAAGGTGGGAGAGCCTCGCCGCGGCTGGCGCGCGGCGCCTTGGCCATTCGCCTAAATGATTGAAATCATATGACTATTCAACATCATCCACTTCGTCGTCGCGGCCGGGAATGACGTAGGAGCCTTTTAGCCAGCGGTTCAGATCGACGTCGCGGCAGCGCGAGGAGCAGAACGGGCGGGTGGCCTGCGCCTGCGGCTTGCCGCAGATCGGGCAGGTTTTGAGCGGCCCGGCGGGCTTTTTGACCTGGTCGTC
Organism: Bradyrhizobium sp. PMVTL-01; assembly: GCF_051861855.1. Classification (NCBI taxonomy): domain Bacteria; kingdom Pseudomonadati; phylum Pseudomonadota; class Alphaproteobacteria; order Hyphomicrobiales; family Nitrobacteraceae; genus Bradyrhizobium; species Bradyrhizobium sp. PMVTL-01. Next base: position 7,968,246 of record NZ_CP193982.1, read on the forward strand.
CATGAGATGCGCAGCTTGCACGGGGTGAGGGAGTTCAAGCGCCTGTCGGCGAGCGGGTTCCTGGCGCAGCGGCACATGCGCCACCGCCCGGATCCGGCCGGGCCATTCTACTGTGCATGGGGTTGTTTTCGAGGTTTTTGTCGGCGCGACCCGGCGGTCAAACCGCAGTGGAGTTGAGCCAGCCGAAGCGGATCGGAAAGCCCTCGCCGCCGAGCAGCGTCGTGGTCTCGTAGAGCGGCAGGCCGACCACGTTGGTGTAGGAGCCCACCATCTTCACCACGAAGGAGCCGGCGATGCCCTGCACGGCGTAGCCGCCGGCTTTGCCGCGCCATTCGCCGGAGCCGATATAGGCTTGGATGTCGTCCTCCGACAGCCGCTTGAAGCGGACGCGGGTCTCGACCAGGCGCTGGCGGAAGGCCTCGCGCGGCGTGACGAGGCAGATCGCGGTGTAGACGCGGTGGTTGCGGCCCGACAGTAGCCGCAGGCACTGCGCGGCCTCGTCGACGAGATTGGCCTTGGGCAGGATGCGGCGGCCGACTGCCACCACCGTGTCGGCGGAGAGGATGAAGGCGCCGCGCAGCTCGTCATCGAGCTGCACCGATTTGAGCGCCGCATCGGCCTTGGCCCGCGCGAGGCGATTGGCGCAGGCGCGCGGCAGCTCGCCCCGCCTCGGCGTCTCGTCGACGTCGGCCGGCCGGAGCGCGTCCGGCTCGATGCCGGCCTGGTTGAGCAGCGACAGGCGTCGCGGCGAACCGGAGGCAAGTACGAATTTGGGGCGGCCGAGCATCAGGTGATTTGGGGGATGAGGCAGGGGATGAATTGCGCGCGGAACCTATCGGAAGGGGGCTGATTTCACAACCCGGGAACCCGGACTTTGCTGATTCGAGGTGTGTCCGACATGCGTGTGCCCTCAGTCTGTGACGCGGGTGTTACGCCCGCCGTGCGCTACCCGCTCGCCGCGCCGACCTTGGCGAACCGCCGGCGAATGCGCAGCAGGAGCTGGTCGCAGACCTCGCGGTAGGCGGCGAGCTTCTGGTCGCGGCTGCCCTCGATGGTGGTGGGATCCTGCGTCGGCCAGTATTCGACGTCGGCGGCGAGCGTGCGGGTCAGCTCCAGCGCCTTGTGGTGCGCTTCCGGCGAGAGCGTGATAATGAGGTCGAAATTCAGGCCCTCCCAATCCTCCAGCTCCTCGAAGGTCTGGGGCTTGTGGCCAGAGATGTCCTGACCGAGCTCGCCCATCACGGCGACCGCGAACGGATCGAGCTCGCCCTTCCTGGCGCCGGCGGACTTCACGTAGAGGCCCTGCGGAAACATGTGCTGCAGAAGGCTCTCGGCCATCGGCGAGCGCACGCTGTTCATCGCGCAGGCGAACAGCACCGATTGCGGATCGCGTGCGCGTGGGGGCGCAGCCATCGCTTACGCTCTTTTGTTTTTGCGCATGATCCGATCCGAAAACCGGTTCCCACTTTCCGGGATCATGCGCGCTTATCCTTTCCAATGAAGGACAGTAATGAGCGTGAACAGCCGGCGCGAGGTCTCGAAGTCGACCCGCACCTTGCCCTTCAGCCGCTCCTGCAGCGTGCGCGATCCCTCGTCATGGATGCCGCGGCGGCCCATGTCGATGGCCTCGATCTTGTCCGGGGTCGCGGTGCGGATCGCCTGGTAGTAGCTGTCGCAGATCATGAAATAGTCCTTCACGATCCGCCGGAACGGCGTCAGCGAGAGCAGATGCGCGACCACTGGCGTGCCGTCCTCGCTGCGGATGTCGAACATCAAGCGGTTGCCGGTGATGCCGATATGCAGCGTGAACGGCCCCTTCCCGTCGGCGCCATCGGGCGCGAACAGGTTCTGCTCGATCAGGTCGTAGATCGCGATCGCGCGCTCGTGCTCGATGTCCGGCCCGGAGCGGCCGATCGAGTCCTCGTCGAGGGTGACCGCGACGATGCGATTGCTGGACTCGTCCTGTTCGGGCGGCTTTGTCATGGCAGATTGAGGCGCAATCCAATCGAGCGCGAGTGGGCATCCAGCCCCTCCGCCTTGCCGAGCGTCATCGCGGCGGGTCCCAGCGCGCGGAGCTGATCCGGCCCGCATTTCAGGATCGAGGTGCGCTTCATGAAGTCGTGCACCGACAGGCCCGAGGAGAATCGCGCCGAGCGCGCCGTCGGCAGCACGTGGTTGGAGCCGCCGACATAGTCGCCGATCGCCTCCGGCGTATGTGCCCCGAGGAACACCGCGCCGGCGTTGCGGATCCTTGCGGCGAGCGCATCGGGATCGACGGTCATGATCTCGAGATGCTCGGCCGCGATCGCATCGGCGAGCGGAATGCAGTCGGCCAGATTCTTCACGATGATGATGGCGCCGAAATCGGCCCACGAGCTGCCTGCGATCGGCGCGCGCGGCAGCGTCTTCAGCTGCGCCTCGACGGCCTTTTCGACATCGGCGGCAAGCCGCGCAGAATCGGTGATCAGGATCGATTGCGCGCTGGCATCGTGCTCGGCCTGCGCCAGCAAATCGGCGGCGATCCAGTCGGCATTGCCGGTGTCGTCGGCAATCACCAGCACCTCGGAGGGACCGGCGATCATGTCGATGCCGACCTTGCCGAACACCAGCCGCTTTGCGGCGGCGACATAGGCATTACCAGGGCCGACGATCTTGGCGACCGGCGCGATCGTCGCGGTGCCGTGCGCGAGCGCGGCGACAGCCTGCGCGCCGCCGACGCGGTAGATCTCGGTGACGCCGCCGAGATGCGCGGCGGCCAGCACCAGCGGGTTGAGCTTGCCGTCGGGCGAGGGCACCACCATCACGAGGCGCGAGACGCCGGCGACCTTGGCGGGCACCGCGTTCATCAGCACCGAGGACGGATAGGCCGCGGTGCCGCCGGGCACGTAGAGGCCGGCGGATTCGATCGCGGTGTAGCGCCAGCCGAGCTCGACGCCGAGCGGATCGGTGAAGCGCTCGTTCTTCGGCAGCTGGCGGCTGTGGTAGGTCTCGATGCGGTCGCGCGCGAGCCTGAGCGCATCGAGCGTCGCGGCATCGCAAGCCTTCACCGCAGCATCGATCTCGGCGGCCGTGACACGCAGGCCGGATACATCCAGCTTCAGCCGGTCGAATTTTGCGGTGGCCTCGAGCAGGGCCGCATCGCCACGGCTCGCCACATCGTCGACGATGGCGCGCGCGGCAGCCTCCACGTCGGCCGAAACCTCGCGCTTGGCGGCGAGGAAGGCCGCGAATCGCTGGTCGAAATCGGCGCTGCTGCGGTCGAGACGGACGGGCATGTGCGGCTTGGCTTCCGGCTGGTCTTTGGGCGGATTGGCTCACCCGGGCCCCTGCTCAATGGCGCGGCGGCTCCCGGCCGTCAACCCTTGAGAGGTGTCGTCTCGGCGGCGGCCCAGACGACACCTGAGCAGGTTTGGCTGGTATACCGCAAAGCGCCACCTCACCCCTCCCCTTCGACCTCCACGCCCGTTCCCAGATCGTCCGCCCCCAGATCCGTCAGCTCGCATTCCAGGCATTCGACGTCGAGGCGGATGGCGCCGCCCTGGGCGAACAGCAGGAGGGCGCTGCCGCCGGGCTCCTCGGCGCGGCCGTCCTGGGGGTGAAACTCGATACCGACGAGATCCAGGACCTTGTCCAGCGCGCCCATGTCGATGTTGCGCGCTTTGCAGGCGAGCACGCGGTCGAAGCGGAGCGCGGCGACCAGCCGGCGCGGCTCGGTCGCGCCGTCCAGCGTTTGCTCCCAGTCCAGCCGGCTCATGCCGACCACCAGTCGCTTCTCGCCCTGCCGCCAGATGATGTCAGAGGCCTGCACGCGGGCATCCTGGACATGGGCCGAGATCACGGCGAGATCGTCGGCATCGAGCGCGATCATTTTGAGCTGGGGAGACATCGCCGGCGCTTCTCCTTCGGGGCGGACGGGGCTCAACGCGCGCAGGCGCCGAAATTTCCTCACAACTAACGGGCCGGCCGGCGAGATGCTATTGATATCCTCCATTTCCAGCACCTTCCGGGGATCCCCTTCCCGGGCAACATGGATCATGGCGCGGCCCATCTGCTCGGTCGAGGTGACGGGCTGCTTATAGGAGAAGGTGGCCCGAAGCGCCGGGTGAGCGGTTCTAGCCACGAAAACAGATGTGGATCGTCGCTCGCGGAGACAGACCACTCACCCGTCTCGCCGCTCCGCGGCGAGCCACCCTCTCACAAGGGCCCACAAGGGGAGAGGGTAAGATCAGCTCACTCCCTGAAGAACGCCAGGAGGTCGGCGTTGATGGTTTCGGCGTGCGTGGTCGGCATGCCGTGGGGGAATCCTTTGTAGGTTTTCAGGATGCCTTTCTTGAGCAGCTTGGCCGAGAGCGGCGCCGAATCGGCGTAAGGGACGATCTGGTCGTCGTCGCCATGCATCACCAGCACGGGGACGTTGATCTTCTTCAGGTCCTCGGTGAAGTCGGTCTGCGAGAACGCGACGATGCCGTCGTAATGCGCTTTCGCGCCGCCCATCATGCCCTGGCGCCACCAGTTCTCGATCACCGCTTCCAGTGGTTTTGCGCCGGGGCGGTTGTAGCCGTAGAACGGGCCCGCCGCGATGTCGCGATAAAATGCCGAGCGTCCGGCGGCGAGCTGGGTCTGGAAATCGTCGAACACGCTCTTAGGCAGGCCACCGGGATTGGCCGCGGTCTGCACCATCAGCGGCGGCACCGCCGACAGGATCGCCGCCTTCGCGACGCGGCTCTCGCCGTGGCGCGCGATGTAGTGCACGACCTCGCCGCCCCCGGTGGAATGGCCGACATGGATGGCGCTCTTGAGGTCGAGATGCGAGGTGAGCGCGGCGAGATCGTCGGCATAATGGTCCATGTCGTGACCGTCGGCGACCTGCGCCGAGCGGCCGTGACCGCGGCGGTCATGGGCGATGACGCGATAACCGCGCGTGACGAAGTACATCATCTGCGCGTCCCAGTCGTCCGACGACAGCGGCCAGCCATGGCTGAACACGATCGGCTGGCCCGAGCCCCAGTCCTTGTAGAAGATCTCGACGCCGTCCTTGGTGGTGATGGTGGGCATGAATGGCTCCTTCCGTGAGAATCAATCCGGGGCTCGAAAATTGCGAGCCGGCGAAGCGGAGATGGGTGTGCGATATCACGAGGTCGATGCCGCGCACCGACCTGAAACGTGCGTTCAAGCAAACGTCATCGGCCTGTAGCGGCGCCAGGCGCCGATCGTGAGCACGACGAAAAACACCAGCACGATGCCCTGCACCACGGCGAACACGGGGCCGGAGGGCGGCGCCGGCGGCACGGCGGGCGCGAGCGCCGCGAGCGCCGGCACCTTCAGGAACGACTGGATCACCAGCACGAAGACGTTGAAATAGAGCGAGATCATCGCGGTCACGATGTAGACCGGACGCCAGACGCCTTTGAGCTTCATGCCGTAGAGCGCGACGCAGGCGATCGCAAGCAGCACCAGCGAGATGATGCCGATGATGTGCGAGGGCAGCAGCTCTTTGAACGGAAACAGGAAGCCGGTCGCGCTGGTGAGAATCGTGAACAGCAGGAAGATCGCGGTGAGGCCTGGCATCGGCTTCGAGCCGAGCAGGCCGAACATCACAACAAGGCCCGCGACAATGCCGATCAGGCTGATGATGACATGGACTAACGTGAAGGCGGGCAGGCTCAACCCAAGGACCATGACATCTCTCCTACGCTCTGCATTGAGTTCGGGAGAATGGTATTACGCTCCTCATGAGATTGCCACCTGCGTTGACGCCACACGCTTGTGCAAAGCCATGCGTCATCGTGCGAATCGACAAACGCATGGCTGAATTTTTTTGTCGCAAACGACGGCAGGCTTTCGACGAGAGTTGAACCGATCCCTCAGACGTCCTTGGTGTCGAAGATCAGCAAATCGGCGCCACCGCTGGCGAATTTCGGCACGTCGGCGCCGGTCGCCTTGCCTTCCGGACTGGCGAATGCGGCCTGAATGTCAGCCACACTGTCGAAGGTGAGAATGGCGACGAGATGGATTCCGGAAGGACCTGCGGGAGATGCGACCGGTCCCTTGCTGACGGCGTATTTCTTCAGTCCGGGAAGTTTTTTCGCGAGCGGAATGTGGGTCTCGGCATAGTACTTGTCGAAGGCGGCAGCATCCTTGGGTGTTTTGTAGAGCACGACGATTTCAGCCATTGAGTCCTCCCGTTGAATTTTTTGTTCGCTCGTTCAGCTTTCGGTCCTCATGGTGAGGAGGCGCGTTAGCGCCGTCTCGAACCATGGAAGGCCCGTCTCATGGTTCCGGGCCTTCATCCTTCGAGACGCCGCTTCGCGGCTCCTCAGGATGAGGCGATAGTCTGCAGGATGTGGCGGAATGGCAAGCCGGATTCGGCTTGCCATTGCCTTGTCTTGTCCTTGACCTATAGTTTGAGCACGATCTCAACCGCTCCACACTTTTCGCTAATGCGCCCCTTCGGGTCCGGATCGTGCTTTAAAGCGCCGGTTTTGCGGCGTCGCCGAGATAGCCGTGCAGGGAGGCCACGACCTGCGCGCCCTCGCCGATGGCGCCGCCGACGCGCTTGACCGAGCCGGAGCGGACGTCCCCGACGGCGTAGACGCCGGGCACCGAGGTCTCGAGCGGGGCCACCAGCTTACCCTGGTTCAGCTCGGACTGCGCGCCCGTCACGACAAAGCCGCCGCGATCGAGCGTCACGCCGCAGCCGTGAAGCCAGCTCGTGGCAGGATCGGCGCCGACGAATAGAAAGAGATTGCGGATATCGGCGGAGTCCTCGTCATCCGACAGCCGGCTCTTCCAGCAGATGCGCCGCAGCAGCGAGGTCTCGTCGCCTTCGAGCGCGGTGATCTCGGTGTTGAACATCAATTCGATGTTCGGCGTCGCTTCGATGCGCTCGATGAGATAGCGCGACATGCTGGCGCCCAGGCCGCCGCCGCGGATGATCATCAGCACCTTCTTTGCGTGGCCCGACAGGAACACCGCGGCCTGCCCCGCCGAGTTGCCGGCGCCGACCAGCGCCACCTCCTCACCGGCGCAGACCCGCGCCTCCACCGGCGAGGCCCAGTACCAGACGCCGCGGCCCTCGAACTTGTCGAGATTCGCGATCTCGGGCCGGCGATAGCGCGCGCCGCTCGCGACCACCACCGCGCGCGAGCGCAAGGTGTCGCCGCAATCCAGCGCCAGCGCGAAGGTGCCGTTGGCGCGTGAGCAATCCAGCGAGCTCACCGACATTGGAATCATGATGTCGGCGCCGAACTTCTGTGCCTGGGTGAAGGCGCGGCCCGCCAGCGCCTGGCCGGAGATGCCGGTCGGGAAACCCAGATAATTCTCGATGCGCGCGCTGGCGCCGGCCTGGCCGCCAAAGGCGCGGGTGTCGACCACGGCAACCGAGAGGCCTTCGGAGGCCGCGTAGACCGCCGTCGCCAGCCCCGCTGGCCCGCAGCCGACGATGGCGACGTCGTAGATGCGGTTGTCCTTGGCCCCGCCGATCATGCCGATGGCGCGGCCGAGCTCGGTCTCGCTGGGATTGCGCAGCACCGTTCCGCCGGCCGTGACGACGAGCGGCCAATCCTCCGGCTTCGGCGAATAGCGCGCGATCAGTTCGGCGGCGTCATGCTCGCTGCTGGGATCGAGCAAATGATGCGGCTGGCCGTTGCGGGTGAGGAAGCCCTGCAGGCGCACCACTCCGGCGGAGTTCGACGGGCCGATCAGCACGGGGCCGCCGATACCGCCCTGGATCAGATTGACCCGGCGCAGGATCAGCGCGCGCATGATGCGCTCGCCAAGTTCGGCTTCAGCCACCAGCAGCGCGCGCAGCCGGTCCGGCGGGACCAGCAGCACCTCGACATCGCCCTCAGCGCGGCCGTCGACCAGCGCCGGCCGGCCCGAGAGCTGGCCGAGCTCGGCCAGAAACTGCCCCGGTCCCTGATCGATCACCGGGGTGACGTGACCCAGGCCGTCGCGCTGGGTGATGGCGACGTGGCCCGCCAGCACCACGAACATGCCCGGCCCGGGCTTGCCGGTCTCGAACAGCAGCTCGCCGTCCTTATAGTGCCGAAGCTCGCCGAAATGGCGCAGGCGCTCGATCTCGACTTGCGTCAATGTCGGAAACGTCTGCTCGGGACGTGTGAACTGCGCCATCAGCGCCTCCCGGTCGGTTCGTTGCACCTCGTGCTGCGCCATCGTCATTCCCGCTCATTCCAAAATCTAGCTGCCAGTCTTCAATCGCCGGTCTTGCCGGCGGCCCCCGCATTTGGGGAACCATTGTCGTTGTGCGAGGGCTCCCCGATTGCGGCGCGTTCGCGCGCTTGCAGCTTCCGCCGCTTCAGGTTTTCGCGCAGCGCCGATTTCAGCCGGTCGTCCCGGGATCCCCGGCCCTGTTGCGTCCGGCTCGTGCTCTTGTCGTTCGTCCGATCAGTCATCGAAGGTCCATCGCCACGATCGGCCATAACATGCCCAACGAACATGGCAGCTCAAGAGGCCGGTGCGATCCGATCGTGCGAAACTCGAAATGGATCGACTCCGGGCCCTGGGCCAACTGGCCAGTTGGGCGGGCATATCGGAGCCCGAATAGGCGGAAAGTCCGTCGTTTCGAGCGAAAATGGGCATTTTGGCCACGATATCGGGCCGATTTTCTCGTTTTGACGGGTCTTGCAAGCTTGCACAGGAGGGGGGCTTGTGGCAGATATCGGCCCGCTTGGTAGGCCCTGTGGCGGCCGATTCTGATCCCAGCACATGCTGCCGTAGCTCAGTGGTAGAGCACTCCATTGGTAATGGAGAGGTCGACAGTTCAATCCTGTCTGGCAGCACCATTCTCTTCGTTCAATCAGACATGAGACAGCATTCTCGGGGCATCTCACGCCCGAGTTTTGCGGTTTTCCTTGCCCCTCTTCCTTGGAGAGCAACTGTGCTGGAAGTAGCCCGGTGACCGGCCGGCCTCAAGGCTGGCGCTGGCGCGCCCCCGCCTGCGGCGGCTGACGGCCTTGCCCCCGTCCGCTCACCGGTCTTTTGGCTTTGCAAGCGCTCGGTCGAGGACCGAGCGCGGTGGGCACGCTCGCTCAGCTCAGCGCGTAGCGGCCAGGATCCCATTTTTGGGGTCGTGCGATCATGGTGTTGAGGATGCTGATCAGCTTGCGCATGCAGGCGATGATGGCAACCTTCGGCTCTTTTCCCTTGGCAATCAGGCGCTGATAGTAGGCCTTCAGGACGGGATTGTTGAGCGTGGCTGCGCCAACACAGGGCATGTAGATGGCGTTGAGGAGTTGCAGAGTGGTGAAGGCGCGCCTAAGTTTGATTGATTTTAGGATGCGCTTGGTAAGCCAAAGCGAACATGCTGCGCCGGGATTGGTTCAGAAGGCGCATGCCCACATCTTGAAGGGGCGCAGGGAAGGCCGGATGCCGGCTGGCACCCACGGTCCGCTGTACGGAAGCACACGCAGGAAACTGCACAGCGGCATACAGGTGAAGCCCAACACACCCTCGTGCCGCCGCCAACCGCAGATTGATCCTTACGAGGAGGAAGCCTACCGGCTATGGGCGTTGAAGCGGCGGAACAGGCCGTGAGGTCTAAGCAGCCGATGTCGAACGCAAGATCATCTCAGCTACAGCGCGCTACTATGCTGAATACGAGCGACCCCGATTAGCGCATCCCGAGTAACAAGACGGGCGAGTTGTTCTTCCGTTAGATGCTCTGTCCCTTCAGGTCGCATTGGCAACACGAAATATCGCGTCTCGCCACTTGTATCCCACACGCGGATATCTGTGGCGTCGGGCAACTGGAGCCCCATCTCTGCCAGGAGAGTGCGAGCTTCTCGGACCACGCGCGCGCGATATGGCGGTGCCTTGTACCAAGCTGGCGGCAACCCCAGCAACGGCCACGCCGTACAAGAACACTGTGTGCAAACAATTACGTTGTGCGTTGTGGCCGTGTTCTCGACCGCTACCATCTGCCGACCTTCTGGTCCGTCTATCCCAAGTTCTTTAGCAGCAGCGGTCGCATTGGAGAGAAGACGCTCCCGAAAATCAGGATCAACCCATGCTCTCGCCACAACCCGCGCACCGTTATCAGGTGAAAGCTCTTCCAAGGCACGATGCGCCAGCGCTTCGGCTTCGCCGGCCTCTATCAGTCCGCGATCAACGAGTGCGTCACGCAGGGCAAAAGCTCGTCGTTCAGGTGTCGCTGCAGGTTGATTTGGATGCGGTGCACTCATTGCGCCTCCAGGTAGCTCTCAAACAGTTCGACGAGTACCGTCTGTGCAGGGTCGCCCTCGTTCCAGAGATGCGTCGCCGCGAATTCAACGGCATAACTGTGCTCGCGACGTTTGACGGTCGAATGGGCCCGAAGTTCAGGATAGTAGGCGAGCGGATAAACAAGCCGGATCACGCCTTGCTTGCCGCGAACATAAGTGGGGCAACGTGTATGTCCCGGGGTTGCCTCTGCGATAACGCGCACAGCGTCGCCCGGTGAGAAGCGTGCCTCGGGTGCTTCAGAATTTTCGGTTTGCAAGACTTGAAGCGCCGCGACGGGATCGGACAACGGCACGCGACCGCCGGCACGGTGCTCAAGATCATCAAGAGAAACCGTTCCCTTCTCAACGAGCAGGGTGGTGACGCCCGTGAGCATCCGCTCGTAATACCGGGCGGCGAGATACCAAGATGGGGTCATCCTCTCGACGGCATGTCGGTAGGTATCAGGCTTGTAGGCGCGGAGCTTGGTGATCGCGAGCATGTTGAGGGCCCACGCTAACCCTTCCCAATGATGGTGAAAGGCAGGCTCGTTCGCTTCGCGCGAGACCTCGCCAAAGCCGGACTTTCCGCCAAGGTCATGCGGCCCGTTCATGCGATGACATCTTCTCACGAAGCCGTAAAATCGGCAACGCAAGCTGGTGCCATGGCGAGTGCTTGTTTTGATTGGGTCAGGTCAGCTGACGGACGGCACTACGCCACATCGCTCATCTCCCCGCCTTTGTGTACCGACCCGCAAGAAATTTAGGTGAACTTGAAAAAATGCAAACATCCTCAAAGTCGGCAGTCGCGCGTCCGCCCAGTCATTCACGCCCTCAAAGGACCCGAGCCCATGGCAGCGGAATATCCGTTAGCCACCGCTGTCAAACCGCGTGATGTTCGGCGCGGGCGGATTGGGATATCTCTTGAGCGTTGCCTTGTACTCATCGACAGTTTTGAGCGCCGGTCCCGATACCCAGCCAAACATTGCCGCTACATTGAGATCCTCATGTGGGTCCATTTCAATGTTGAAGATCTTCGGATATCCCGCCATCGGAGCGCTGGCGGAGAACATGCCGGGCAGCCGCTGAGGTCCAATGCCGGTCGGATGAATGTCAGTGAAATAAATGCGCCACTGCTTCCAGCGTAGCAACAAGTTCTCCACCGATAAAGCTCAACATGCTTTCGCGATGACCTGTGGTCGTGTTGCCGAGTAAGACTTCGGTTTGATCGACGCCGTCAATCGCCCGGTCTGTTGGCATCTTGCCCCCGACGATATGGGCGAACGTCGGCAGGAAGTCCATGATCGAGAACATCGCGTATGTGGTCGTGCCCGGCTTGACCTTGCCGGGCCAACGGATGATCGCCGACGTCCGTATCGCGCCCTCTGTCACTTCGCCAAGTTCGCCGCGAAACGGACCAGAATTACCCATGTCCGGCGTCCCTTGGTTGCCGTGTTCGCGTGCCGTTTGCCCTTGCGGCCCATTGTCGGAGGCGAAGACGACGATGGTGTTATCGTCAATGCCCAGTTGCTTCAGCGTGTCGAGTATCTGGCCGACGTGATAATCTCCCTCCATTATCTTGTCGCCGTAATTTCCAATCCGCGACTTGCCCTTGAACTGCTGCGAGGGCAGGTTCGGGAAGTGCCCCATCGAGAACGGGAGGTAGAGGAGGAAGGGCTTCCCAGCGGCCCTTTGACGCCGCATGAAGTCAATTGATTTCTCCACCAACTCATGATCGATGTTAGCACGCACGTCCTCCGTAAATGGCTTCACCTTCTGCAACGGCCCGGCTGGCTTCGCCTCAACGATCTGCGGCCCAGTCTTTAGCATTGTCTCATAAGGCTCATTGATCGAGTGCGTTAGGGCGATGGTCGTCGTATAGGTCGCCGCATCCCAGCTAATGTCCGGCGGGATACCATAAAATTCATCAAAACCGTGCGCGGTCGGCAAACTGTGAGGTGCGCTTCCAAGGTGCCATTTCCCGAAAATCGCTGTGGCATAGCCAACACTCTTGAACAAATCGCCCATGGTGAAGGCGTTAGCAGGAAACGTATAGGGACTTCCCTCGATGGCAATTAGCGACAGACCGTTGCGGATCGAGTATTGTCCGGTCATAAGCGCGGCACGGGAGGGCGTGCATGCTGGCTCCACTAAGAATTGGGTGAGACGCATTCCCTCCTGAGCCAGTGCATCGAGGCGCGGCGTCGCAGCCCCGCGCAACTCGCCGCCGCCATATGACCCAAGATCGCCATAGCCGACGTTATCGGCGAGAATAAAAACAACGTTGGGCTGATTGCTTTTTTGCGCAAAGGCAGTCGCCGAGCCCATCAAAGCAAGCAGCGTCACCGCTGAAGCGTAGCGCCTAAACGCTGTGATTTTCATGGTGATAGCTCCATAAGCTGTACCCGGCTGAAGGGTAGCCGCCGCATTTAACCCGCTCAAGCGCAAGGGACCTTGCCACGCCAAGGCGTCAGGCCACAGTAAGGCCGTACAGCGCGCCGGAGCGGCAGGGCTACAGGAGCCCGCGCCAGCGCTCAGGCGGCCACGCTGCGCGGCACGACGGGCAGCCAAGGGCGGTTAGCAATGACCCGGGGGTCGCGTAATCCGGCCGAGCGCGCACAGGGCCTATTAGGGCCCGGCGCGTACCCGGCGGACCTTTCCTTTCCCAACAATTATCGAAAGATGCCTTCATTTTCAGGGGTTTACGCCAACCTTCCCCAACCCGAAAAATCAGTAGACGCAAGGACCACACGGTTTTGCCGTACGCTGTTGCGCCGTCCGTCAGCACACCGCCAGAACCTCACGAGGTTCATCTCGCCCTGGTCCCGCCTCGTGTGCCCGACGCAAACGCGTCCACCGCACCCCGATCCACGTTCGTTACGACGTACGATCGCCCCTTTCCGGGGACCGGGATGGCGCGATAATGCCGCCAATCCGAATATCGGAAAAAGGATTGACGGATTTTTGGTCGGGGCAGGTGTTTTGCCCGACGGGTAAATTGGCCTGCATGGAGAACACAAGCCCGACGACACGTCCCAACGACCTGATGCCCAGACTCCGACCTGCAGGGCCGCGAGGTAAGGTTAATTATTCCTTTCGATTGTCGATAGAATTCTATCCATTATCGTCTTCTCATTCATGACGAACCAGAGGCTCCGATAGTGTTTGCGTTTTGCCTGATCGTGACTGGGACTGTGCTGCTTCTGTCCGGCCTGGTTGCCTTCGGCTTTCATAGAAACTCGCTGCACTCGATGGCGTTGCTCTAGCCGTTACCTGCCTCCCTGAACGTCCGGATCTCTCGGGCCGAGACGCGAGCATACGCGGCAGGATTGCCGCTGCCTTCAGGGGCTTGCAGCGAAGCCGCGAGTTGCGGCTCATCGACGCGCCTGAACTGCGGCCTACTCCTTACCGACGTTCGAACTGCCTAGCCCAAGGCCTGCCCCCGGTCGCGGGGCCATGTGGTGGCGAGCCCTTCGGGAAGATGCAGTCGCACTGTCCGATTGCCCTCCAAATTCATGGTGATAGTCTTACCTTTCGCGGTCTGTCCGGGAGGACACAATGGGATGGTTTGACGGGCTGTTTGGAAGGACGTCGGCGCCTACGACCCCACTCTTTGCGAGATTCGGGCGGAAATCACGGGCCCCGACTGATCCTGATCTTCTGAGGATTGCCAAAGACCGAAAAGGGCATGTCTCGAAGAGAGCCGTGAGAGACGAATATAATCGGCTGCTCCTGGAGAAGTACGCGCACGATAAGTCGTGACGTCCAGTTCGCAGCATGGCGGAGTGAAGCGAATCCCGTCGAGGTCTAGCCCGTGACGAAGCATGATCGCGTTCGCAAGCGCTCTACCCATCATCCTGCGCACGGTCAATGGCCGTAGCGCATCTGCTGCTCGGCGAAGCGATCGTCGGCTCGGCGCAGCCTTCGGCACAGCTCGCGATTGATGTTTTGCAGAACGATCACATAGGCGTGGATGTCGGCCTTGTAGCAGGCATAGAGCTTTCGGGCCGTCAGTTCGTACAGCACGGTCGGGCTCTCCGCGACCACCGTGGCCGAGCGATTTTGCATTTCGATCAGCGTCATCTCGCCGAAGAAATCACCAGGCTCCAGACGGGAGATCGGGACGACGCTCCCGGAGACGACGCGTTTGCTCACCGCCAGCCGACCGGACTTGACGATGAACATCGAGCGTCCCGGCTCGCCTTCGGCCACGACGGTTGCTCCGGCGTCGTAGCGGCACTCGACCAGCATCGAGATCAGCAGGTCGAGGCTTGGATCCGACAGACCGCCGAAGAACGGCGTCGCCAGCAGGAACGCTTTCAGATCGGGGGCCGTGACAGTCATCGCGCAAGGATACGCCCCGCCGCCATCTGCGGCAAGCAGAGCACCAATCCGCCATCAGTTCCGCCCGACGCGCTGCCCCGCAATGCCCTCGCCGCGGAGCGCCCGTCGCTTTCGCCACACCTGCAGATCAATCATGACTTTTGTAGTCGCCGCGAGGACGAGCGCACAGAGCGCCGCCTTCGAGATCGTCTCCATCGTCCCCTCGATCAGCAGGCAATGAGCCACGGTGCCTGCGACGATGACGACCGCGAGCGGCATGTGAAGGAAGCGCCAGGTTCGCGGCCGCAATCCCAGGCGCCGACGCAGCAAAGCCAGCAGCGCAACGATGAAGATCGCCCACATGGCGGTCACGCCAAAGGGAGAGAACGGCGTCGGCGATGTGTAGGAAAGGGCATCGATCATGTCGGGCGGGCTGGTGATCCAGAGGCCGGCGACATGGATCACGATCGCCAGGGCAAGCGCGCCGCCGATCCAGTGATGGGCGCGCCGTCCGCGATAGGCGGACAATCCCGGCAGGTAGCCGCCGATCAGCAGGGGCTGAACCAGCACGAGGCCGAGGGCGACGATGCCGGCAAATCCGGCGAGGATGTAGACGGGCCCGCGCCATGCGAGCTGCTCGCTTGCCGCAGCAAGCACGATCGGCACGCCGATGACCAAGGCGAGAGTGGCCCAGATCAGGATCGCCCGGACCGTACTCCACCTCATCGATTGCAATTCGATCAGGCCGGCTGCAGAACGAAATGCGCCTCGAGGCTGGTCTCTTTCGCGCTCCGCATCACGGGGCGCAGGAAAACGGTCTTGAACTCACCGCTGTCATAGGCGAGATGGCCATGCGGCTGGCCGAAGATCGGAATGATCTGCGGCATCTCGAGCCGGAACTTGCCATCCTTGTCGGTGAGCGTGGCGCCGTGACTCTGCGGCTCGTGCTCCTGGCCTTCGACCGTGTGCGCCCAGATCTGGATGCGCTGTCCGGCCAGCGGGGCGCCGTCGCCGGCGCGGCGGACGGTGCCGCTCATCCAGAAGCCGCCCTTGCCGATCCGGTCCACGATCGCCGCGCCCTTGCGGTAGTTGTTCGCTCCGCCCGACATCGACTCGGTCGGCGCGAGGCCGTCCGCGCGGGCCGGCAGCAGGAGCCCGGAGAGCCCGCTTGCGAAAACCCCGGTTGCAAGGACGGAGCCGCCGGCGGCGAGGAGGGTGCGGCGGCTGAAGACGACCACGGCCATGTCAGTTCCTCCTGGCGCCCAGGCAATGACTTTGCCGAGGATACAACAACAGGCGCAAAACGCCCAGCTGGGACAAAGGGCGCAACAGGTCGCAATAACAGTGTTGTGAACGGAGGGGCGAACTGCTCGGACAGCTTCGTAGGAGGGCGGAGCGAAACCCATCGAGGCCTTGCCTCGAAACATGATGGGTTGTCGCAAGGCTCTCCTCGTCCGCGTGCTATTCAGCCACGCTTGCCCTGTTGTCGTTCAAGGCGGAGCCTTTGTGCTCTCATGCGTTTTATCTCTTCATTGAGAGCGTCGGTTTTTTCATCGATGCGTGAATTCGCTGATTTCGGCTCGTCGCGTTGACGTATCTTTTCGAGTGCTTTCTCAACCGAGAGCTTGGTCGTATCGGCCATGATACCTCTCCAGGAAGGAATCGAAGCAAACCAATGCGGGAAGTGAAAATGAAGACCAGTTTCGAACGTTGACGTAAGTCAAGCCTGCGCTGGAAGTCCGCTGGGTCAAAAACGCCATCTGGGCGTCCGTCGGCCACCCACGACAGTTTCGAATGGCATCGTTGCGCCGGTGTCCAATCGGCGCTGCAACGGCTAACATTTGGGCCGGACGGTATTACATCACAAGGCCCGGCGCGTTGCGCCCCTCACCGGACCTCTCGCATGATCCCCTTCTCTGTGCTCGACCTCGCTCCCATCCGTCAGGGCGGCGATGCGTCGCAGGCGTTTCGCAATTCGCTCGACCTTGCCCGGCATGCGGAGAAATGGGGCTTCAAGCGGTTCTGGCTGGCCGAGCATCACAACATGACGGGCATCGCGAGCGCGGCGACGTCGGTGGTGATCGGGCACGTCGCGGGCGGGACGAAGACGATCCGCGTCGGATCCGGCGGGATCATGCTGCCGAACCATTCGCCGCTGGTCATCGCCGAGCAGTTCGGCACGCTTGAGTCGCTCTATCCCGGACGGATCGATCTCGGGCTCGGGCGCGCGCCGGGCACGGACCAGTTCACCGCGCGGGCGCTGCGGCGCGACCTCGCCACCACGTCCGAGAATTTTCCGCATGACGTGTTGGAATTGCAGGCGTTGCTCGGCGACGTGCAGCCGAACCAGCCGATCCGCGCCGTGCCCGGCATGGGGACGAAGGTGCCGCTGTGGATCCTGGGCTCGAGCACCTTTGGGGCGCAGCTTGCGGCCATGCTCGGCCTGCCCTTCGCGTTCGCCTCGCATTTCGCGCCGCAGATGATGATGCCGGCGTTGCGCGAATATCGGGCGCGCTTCGAGCCCTCGGCGCAGCTCGACAAGCCTTATGCGATGGTCGGCGTCAACGTGTTCGCCGCCGACAGCGACGTGGAAGCGCAGCGCATGTTCTCGTCGCTGCAGCAGCAGTTCATCAACCTGCGCCGCGGCACGCCCGGTCCGCTGCCGCCGCCGGTGGACGACATGGATGCGCTGTGGTCGCCGGCCGAGAAGGCCATGGTCGGCCAGTCGCTGTCCTGCTCCGCGGTCGGCTCGCCCGGCGCCGTCGAAGAGAAACTGAAGGCGCTGATCCTCGAGACCGGCGCGGACGAATTGATGACGACGGGGCAGATCTACGACCACGCCGCGCGGCTGCGCTCGTTCGAGATCGCGGCCGCGGTGCGGGATAGGTTGGCGAAGCAGCCGGCGGGGTGAGCGGGATCGCGCTCCGAGGGAGATGTGCTCCCTCCCCGCAAGCGGGGCGAGGGAGCGCACTGGCAATGAGGCTGGAGCTCGCTTCAAACCCAGCACTGTCAATGGCTGACTTCGCACACGTTTTTATGGCACAACGGCCGCCATCATCGACCGACCAACGAGGCCACGCATGCCCGCGCCAAAGCCGCCTGCCTTCGAGACCCTGAGCCTGCATGCGGGCCAGCATCCGGATCCCACAACCGGTGCCCGCGCGGTGCCGATCTACCAGACCACGTCCTACGTGTTCCAGGATTCCGACCACGCCGCCGCGCTGTTCAACCTGGAGCGCGCCGGCCACATCTATACGCGCATCTCCAATCCGACCACCGGCGTGCTGGAGGAGCGGCTCGCGGCGCTGGAAGGCGGCGTCGGCGCGATCTGCACGGCGAGCGGCCAGGCAGCGATGCATCTGGCCATCGCGACGCTGCTCAATGCCGGCGACCACATCGTGGCGTCGAGCTCGCTCTATGGCGGCACCATCAACCTCTTGGCACACACGCTGCCGCGCTTCGGCATCACCACCACGTTCGTGAAACCGCGCGACCTCGATGCGTTTCGCCGCGCGATCAAGCCGAACACGAAGCTCGTGATCGGCGAGACCATCGGCAATCCCGGCCTCGAGGTGCTCGATATCCCGAAGGTCGCGGCGATCGCGCATGAGGCAAAGATTCCGCTGCTGATCGACAACACCTTTGCCACGCCCTATCTCAGCCGCCCGATCGAGCTTGGCGCCGACATCGTCATGCATTCGGCGACCAAATGGATCGGCGGCCACGGCATCGCGATCGGCGGCGCCATCGTCGACGGCGGGCGGTTCGACTGGCGCGACTCCGGCAAATTCGGCGTGCTGACCGAGCCCTATGGCGGTTATCACGGCATCGTCTTCGACGAGCAGTTCGGCACCGCCGCCTTCATCATGCGCGCGCGCACCGAGGGCCTGCGCGATTTCGGCGCCTGCCTGTCTCCGACCAACGCGTTCCAGCTGTTGCAGGGCGTGGAGACGCTGGGCGTGCGCATGGACCGGCACATGCAGAACACGCACCTGGTGCTGGAGGCGCTGAAGTCCAATAAAGCCGTCGACTGGGTGCTGCATCCCTCGCTCGAGGACCATGCGGACCATCAGCTCGCCCGGACGCTGCTGCCACGCGGCGCCGGCTCGATCGTGTCCTTCGGTATCAAGGGCGGCCGGCCCGCGGGACGCAAGTTCATCGAGTCCCTGCGCATGATCAGTCATCTCGCCAATGTCGGCGATGCCAAGACGCTGGTGATCCACCCCGCCTCGACCACGCATCAGCAGATGGACGCCGAGCAGCTCAAGGCCGCCGGCATCGGCGAAGAGCTGGTGCGGCTCTCGGTGGGCATCGAGACCGCCTCCGACATCATCGACGACCTCAACCAAGCGCTGCGCATCTCGCAAAAGGTTTGACACCATGAAACCCTCCGTCAACGGCGCCGAGGTATTTGCCGCAACCGGCGGCCGCGACTTCGACAAATCCCTGCCCGCGGTGGTCTTCATCCACGGCGCCGGCTTCGACCATTCGACCTGGGCGCTGCATACGCGCTGGTTCGCGCATCACGGCTTTGCCGTGCTGGCGCCCGACCTGCCCGGCCACGGCCGTTCGGCAGGACCGTCGCTCTCGACGATCCCGGAGATGGCCGACTGGACCGCAGCGCTGCTCGCTGCGGCGGGAGCTGCGAAGGCGCATCTGATCGGCCATTCCATGGGATCGCTGATCTCGCTGGAGACGGCGGCGCGGCATCCCGACAAGGTGTCAGCGCTCAGCCTGATCGGCACCGCCGCGACCATGACGGTCGGCCCGGATCTGTTGAAGGCCGCCGAAGCCAATTCGCAGGACGCCAACGACATGGTCGCGATCTGGGGCCTCGGCTTCAACGCGGAACTCGGCGGCAGCCTCGCGCCGGGCCTGTGGATGCATGGCGGCGCGCAGGCCGTGCTGAAGGCTTGCGAGCCGGGCGTGCTGTTCAGGGATTTGTCGGCCTGCAACTCCTATACGAATGCGCTCACCGCCGCGGCGAGCGTGAAGGTGCCGACGACGCTGATCCTGGGCGAGCGGGACATGATGACACCTGCCAAGGCCGGCAAGGCGCTTGCGGCCGCGATCCCGCATGCGAAGACCGTCGTGGTGCCCGGCGCCGGCCACATGATCATGGCCGAGCGCCCCGATGAGTTGCTGGCGGCCCTGAGGAACTGAGCGGATCGATCTCCTGTCTTGCGCGTTGCGGTCAGACATCCCTCTCAACCAGAAGGGGAACTCGACCATGCCAAGACAGGAAATCATCCGCAAAGCCAGGCAGCACAAGCGTGCCGGCAAGTCGGCCAGCACGCAAGCCGGCGAATTCGTCAAGGACGAGATCGACAAGATCAGGAAGGGCAAGCACGGCGCGCGCTCGACCAAGCAGGCCATCGCCATCGGCCTGTCCGAGGCACGGCGCGCCGGCGTCGATCTGCCGCCGCCGCGCAAGGGACGCGCCAAGAAGTCGACGCGCCGTGGCGCCAAATACGCTTACGAGGTCGGCCAGGGCAAACGCACGCCGAAGCGTCGGCCGAGAGTATCGCGCGCCGTCGAGAACGTCCTGAAAAAGGAGCCACGCTCGACGGCATCGCGCGGCGCGCTGTCGAAACAGGCCAAGCAGGCGGCAAGCCGTCGAACCGCAGCGTCCCGCTCAGCCGCCGCGCGGAAAGCGAGCCACACCAAGGGCGCCAGGGTCCGCTCCGCCGCCGCAAAGAAGGCGGCGCGCACCAGGGCGCGCCGCCGGAACTGATCCCACCGTCGGCCAGTTCGAGACGATCGCATCAGAGACGACCTCCCCGCGGCGCATCCTTCGAGACACCCGCCTTGGAGCGCGGGGTGCTGGCGGCACGTCAGCGCCGTCTCGAAGGACGAGGCGCGCGCACAGACCGCCGGCGCGAAGTAATATGCGTTGGCACGGTTCAGGAACCCGGCGTCCACTTCCAGACGATGTCGGAGACGGTGACCGGCTTCGGGATCAGGCCGAGCTTGGCGAAACGATCAGCGACCGCCTGCTGGCTTGCGACAATCTCGGCATCCAGCGGTACGACGCGGAAGTTGGAGCGATCCACGAAACGCCTGACGGCCTCGATGTCGACGCCGGTCGCGTCCGCCTGCGCTTTGGCGACGTCCTCGTGGTGCTGGTTGGCCCAGACGCCTTCGGACGCGAAAGTCGTGTTGAGCTTCGCGACCAGCGCCGGATATTTTTCGACGAAATCCGTATTGGCGATGTAGAACGCATTCGGCTTGTGCACGTCCTTGTCGAAGGCGATGACGCGGGCGTTCTCCTTCAATTCGGCGAGCGCCAGATAGGGATCCCAGATCGACCAGGCGTCGACCGAGCCCTTGACGAAGGCCGCCGTCGCATCGGCCGGCGCCAGCGGCGCCGGCGTGATGTCCGACCAGGACAGGCCGGCCTTTTCGAGCGCAGCGACGAGCAAATTATGCGCGCTCGAGCCCTTGCCGAAGGCGACGCGCTTGCCCTTGAGATCGGCGAGCGTCTTGATGGCCGAGTCCTTCGGCACGATGATCGCCTGGGTGTTGCCTTCGGATTTCACTGCGGCGACGTAGCGGATCCTGGCGCCGCCGGCCTGCGCGAAGATCGGCGGGGAGTCCCCGACATAGCCGAAATCGACGCTGCCGACATTGATGGCTTCCAGCAGCGGCGGACCGAACTGGAAATCGACCCACTTGATCTCGATGCCCAGCGGCTTGAACGCATTTTCCAGTGTCTGGCGCTGACGGACCGCCGGAAAGAAGCCGCCCTTCTGCGTGCCGATGCGGATTTCCGCAGGCTTGTCCTCGGCGCGCGCGGGCGCGGCCAGGCTGGTCGCGAGCAGGAGCGTCGTTGCCAGAATGTGTCGTCGGGTGATCATAACGCGGTCCTTTCGGTGGGATCAGTTGGCGAAGAATTGCGAGTTCGCGCGACGGCTACGCTCGGAGAACACGGCACGGGCGGCGCGCTCGGCCTCGCGCGCCGACCGGAACTGGCGGCCTTCGAGACTGTCGAACAGTCGCTCGGAGGAAAAGAAGCGGAAGCCGCGCTCATCTCTCGTGATGATGCCGGCGGCGCGGTCCTGGATCTCGATGATGTAGGCGTTGGACTGGGTCTGGGACATGACTGCTCGTTCGCCGAGGTTCGGCGTTCCTGTCGTGGGATTTTCGGTGTTGGGAGCTGCTAGGAGACGGTCAGCAACAACAACAGGCGCCCGTTGCCGCCGAGAAACAGCGCCGCCTCATGCATGCTTGCATGTCGTTCGATTTGCGCTGGTGATCGGTTGTCATGGTGCGGCTTCAGGCTCGTCGAGCAGTTTCGATGTTGCAAATATCGAGCGATTGACACGATTGGTCAATGAAATGGCTATCCATATTTGCGACCGGCGCGCTTGAGCGCTTCTCCCGCCGCAAGTGCCGGCAGACGGATTCATCTCGCGATGAGTTCAACGCGCGCGAGCGGCAAGCATGATATGCTTCGAGCAACCAGAAGGCCGATGATTGGGGAGGTTCCAGGCATGGCGGATGCTCTGAAGGGGCGCACGGCGCTCGTGACCGGCGGATCGCGCGGAATTGGCGCGGCCGTCTGTCGTGCGCTGGCCGAAGCAGGTGCGGCCGTGGCGATCAACTGCCGTGAGACAATGGGCCAGGCCGAGCAGCTGGCCGGCGAGATCGGCAAGCAGGGTGGCCGCGCTATCGTCGTCGCCGCCGACGTCTCGCAAGCCGACGCCGTGACCGGGATGGTCGATCGCGTCACGGCCGGACTCGGGCCGGTCGACATTCTCGTCAACAATGCCGGCATCGCCATCACGCGCGGCATCGACGATCTCACCGAGGACGATTTCGACCGCACCATCCTGGTCAATCTGAAATCCGCGTTCCTGTGCACGCAGGCGGTGCTGCCGTCCATGCGCGCGCGGACATGGGGCCGCATCGTCAACATCTCCTCGGGCGCGGCGCGCGGTGCCGGCTCGATCGGGCCGCACTACAATGCATCCAAGGCCGGCATGGAGGGCCTGACCCGCGGCTATGCAGCACGGCTGGTGAAGGAGGGCATCACCGTCAATGCGGTCGCGCCGTCGCTGATCGAGACCGACATGATGAGCGGCCAGCCCGGCCTCGTCAGCCGCATCCCGCTCGGCCGCTTCGGCACCGCGGATGAGGTGGCGAAGGCCGTGATGCTGCTGGTCGACAATGCCTACATGACCGGGCAGACCATCGCGCTGAGTGGCGGGATGGCGTTTAATTAGAGGGCGGCGCCTCACCACATCGTCACGGCGGCCCGCTCCGGCCAGATGCGATCATACTCCGCGCCGCCGACCGTGTTCTGGCTCATCTCGGCGAGGATCTGGCCGGGCGTCGGCAGGGTCTTCGGATCGACGCGTTTGTCGGGATTCCAGAGGTCGGAGCGGACGATGGCGCGGGCGCACTGGAAGTAGATTTCCTCCACGTTCATCACCATCACGCTGCGCGGCGCCTTGCCCTCGACCTTGAACGAGGCCAGCAGCTCCGGATCGATCGACAGATGCGCGCGGCCGTTGGCGCGCACGGCGTTGCCGGAGCCGGGGATCAGGAACATCAGCGACACCCGGGGATCGCGCACGATATTGCGCAGCGAATCGATTCGGTTGTTGCCGCGGCGGTCCGGCAGCATCAGCGTCTTGGGATCATGGATGCGGACGAAGCCGGGCAGATCGCCGCGTGGCGAGCAGTCGATGCCCTCGGGCCCGATGGTCGCGAGCGCGGCGAACGGCGCCTTTTCGATGAAGACGCGGTAGAGCGGCGTGACGTGGTCGGCGACTTTCACGATCGAGGCGTCATTGGTGACGCCGTAGATGGCTTCAAGCTGTTGGACCGTTTCGATCACCGTCATTGCACTCTCCCTCCCGTGCCGGCTATTCGTGCCAGCCTTCATTCCTGATCACGCGCACCAGCTGGCGACTGTGATGGTCGGCACCACCGGCATTGAGGATGGTGACGTCGGCTTGCGCCGCCGCATCGTCCACGCTGCGCGACAGCCGCTCCGTGATGTTGCCGTCGCTGTGCCGGGCGCGCGCCGCGAGCCGCTGGGCCAACACCTCCGGCGGCGCCGTGATCGCGACCACCACGACATTGGCATAAGCCCGGCGCAGCGCGCCGATCACAGTGCGCGAGACGTTCGCGACGACCGCACGGCCGGCGCGGATGTCATCGTTGATCTCGAGCGGCAGGGCGTAGGAATGGCCGTGCGCCTCCCAGTGCACTGCGAAATCGCCGTGCTCGCGCGCGCGGCGGAATTCGTCGGGGCTCACCGCGATATTGTCTTCATCGGCCGAGGAGGCGCGCGTCACGACACGGCGCGGAAAGACGATGTCATCATCGTCGCTGCAGGCCACTTGCGCCAGCCGCAGCAAGGTATCCTTGCCGGCACCGCTGGGACCGACCACGAGCACGAGCCGGCCGGGGCCGATCGCACCCGCCTCGCCCTCGGCCATGGTCGCGGTCTCCCTCATGCGACGCGGTATCCTTCGCGCCAGACGCTGCGGACCACCGGCACGCGGCCGGCAACGTGCACGCGGATCAGATCGGCGCGCTTGCCGGTTGCGACTTCGCCGCGATCGGTGAGGCCAACCGCCTCGGCCGGTGCCTTGGTCACGGTGCGAACCGCCGCCGGAAGGCTGATCGCGGGCACGTGCTCCGGCAGTTGCAGCGCGGCCATCAGGAGGCTGGACGGGATGTAGTCCGACGACAGGATGTCGAGCAGGCCTTCGCGGGCGAGATCGACCGCGGCGATGTTGCCGGAATGCGAGCCGCCGCGAACAACGTTCGGCGCGCCCATCAGAATGTCGATGCCGGCTTGGTGCAGGCCGCGCGCGGCCTCCAGCGTGGTCGGGAACTCCGCCACCGACACGCGGTCGCGCACGGCATCCGCGACGTTCTCCTCGGTGGTGTCGTCGTGGCTCGCCAGCGGGATCCTGTACTCATGCGCCAGCGCAACGATCTCGCGCATGTTGGCGGCGGCGTAGAGCCTCTGATATTCGAAGCGCTTTGCGAACAGCTCGTCGAGCTCGGCGTCGGTCTTGCCGCCGCCCTTGCCGCGATAATAGTCGCGCAGCTTGATCTCGTCGCGGAACTGGCGCTGGCCAGGGGTGTGGTCCATCAGCGACATCAGCTTGACGTCGGGTCGGTCGACCAGTTCCTTCGCTTCCTCGACCACGCTCGGCATCGGGATCTCGCAGCGCAGGTGCAGGAAGTGGTCGGCGCGCAGCAGGCTGGCCTCGCGCGCAGTGGTGATCGCGGCGGCGAGCACGCCGGCGCGGCCATCGACCTCCTCCGCCCCGTCCTCGCGCCAGACCCGGAGCGAGTCGAACACGGTGGTGATGCCCGAGGTCGCAAGCTGGCCGTCATAGGAGATGACGGCGGCGACCGGATTCCAGAACACCTTTGGCCGCGGCACGTAATGCGCTTCGAGATGATCGGTGTGCAGCTCGATCAGGCCGGGCATGATGAGGTCGCCGCCGGCATCCTCGGCGCCCGCGGGCGCCCTGCTCTCACCGATCTCGGCGATGCGTCCGTCGGCAAGCGCGAGCCAGCCCTGCTCGATCACCCGGTCCGCCAGCACGATCCTGGCGTTGGCGATCACTGTGTCCTTTGGCTTCATTTCCATGTCCTTCAGGCGGCGGCAAAGCTGGTGACGTCGACGATGCGGTCGGCAATCAAATGACGGATTTCGTCGTCATGGACAATGGCCACCATGGCGACGCCCTGTCGTTTCTTCTCGGCGACGAGTTCGACCACCACGGCGCGGTTGGCGGCATCGAGCGATGCGGTCGGCTCATCCAGCAGCAGGATCGGCAGGTCGGAGATGAAGCCGCGCGCGATGTTCACGCGCTGCTGCTCGCCGCCGGAGAAGGTGGCGGGCGGAAGCTGCCAAAGTCTTTCGGGAATGTTGAGGCGATGCAGCAGCTCGCCGGCGCGCGCCTGCGCATCGGCTCGCGCCAAGCCATCGACGATCAGCGGCTCGGCAACGACGTCCATGGTCGCAACGCGCGGCACGGCCCGCAGGAACTGGCTGACATAGCCGATGGTGGAGCGGCGGATGTTGAGCACCTGCCGCGGCTCGGCGGTGGCGAGATCGACCACCGCGCCGCGATGGCGGATACCGATGCGGCCGCTGTCGCAGCGGTAGTTGCCAAAGATCATCTTCAGGATCGACGATTTGCCGGCACCGGAAGGTCCGGAGAGCACGACGCATTCGCCGGGATTGACCTGGAAGGTCACGCCCCTGACGACCGGCAATTCGATGCCGCCTTGCAGGTGCATCGTAAAGGTCTTGCCGGCGTCAGTGATGTCGATCATGGCGGTCATTGAAAAACTCATATTGTAAAGTTCATGGCGGCAGGATCGAGGAGACTAGGAGCTGGGTATAGGGCTCACGGGGATCGTCGAGCACCTGGTCGGTGAGACCGGTCTCGATGACGCGGCCACCCTTCATCACCATCACGCGATGTGACAAGAGGCGTGCGACCGCGAGATCGTGGGTGACGATGACGACGGCGAGGTGTAGCTCGGCAACGAGGCTGCGCAGGAGGTCGAGCAGGCGGGCCTGCACCGATACGTCAAGTCCGCCGGTCGGCTCGTCCATGAACACCAGCCGCGGCTCGGTGACGAGGTTGCGAGCGATCTGGAGGCGCTGGCGCATGCCGCCGGAATAGGTGCGCGGCGCATCGTCGATGCGCGCCGTGTCGATCTCGACGCGGGTGAGCCAGTCCGACGCGGTGTCGCGGATGCGGCCGTAGTGATTCCAGCCCACCGCCATCAGCCGCTCGCCGACATTGGCGCCGGCCGACACCGCCATGCGCAGGCCCTGCGCCGGATCCTGGTGCACAAAGCCCCAGTCGGTGCGGAACAGGAAGCGGCGCTCGGCCTCGCCGAGGGTGGCGAGATCGCGGGTGGCGCCGTCGCGCATCCGGTAGGACACATGGCCCGAGCTCGGGGCGAGCTGGCCCGACAGCATCTGCAGCAGGGTCGACTTTCCCGAGCCGGATTCGCCGACAATCGCCAGCACCTCGCCCGGATAGAGCGAGAACGACACGTCGCGGCAGGCGGCGATGCGGCCGAACGACTTGCTGAGCGACTCCGCAACCAGCAGCGGCTGGTCGTTTTCAAGCACGTCGAGATCACCCATGTGCGCCCGCCTTCTCCTTGTAGGGAGCAGCACTCAGGCTGCCGTGATGGCCGGCGGCCTGGCGGCCCTCGCAATAGTCGGTGTCCGAGCAGACGAACATGCGGCCGCCCTTGTCGTCGGTCACGATCTCGTCGAGATAGGAGTTCTCCGCGCCGCACAGCGCGCAGGGCGCGTTGAAGCGGTAGGGCTCGAACGGGTGATCCTCGAAATCGAGCGAGACCACCTGGGTGTAGGGCGGGATCGCGTAGATGCGCTTCTCGCGGCCGGCACCGAACAATTGCAAGGCCGGGCAATTGTCCATCTTGGGATTGTCGAATTTCGGCGTCGGCGACGGGTCCATCACGTAGCGCGCGTTGACCTTGACTGGATAGGCGTAGGCGGTGGCGATATGGCCGAAGCGGGCGATGTCCTCGTAGAGCTTCACGTGCATCAGGCCGTACTCGGCGAGCGCATGCATGCGCCGCGTCTCGGTCTCGCGCGGCTCGAGGAAACGCAGGGGCTCCGGGATCGGCACCTGATAGACCAGCACCTGGTTCGCGTGCAGCGCCGTCTCCGGGATGCGGTGACGGGTCTGGATCACCGTCGCCTCGTCCGTCGCCGTCGTCGTCGCAACGCCGGCGGTCTTGGCGAAGAACTTGCGGATCGAGATCGCATTCGTGGTGTCGTCAGAACCCTGATCGATCACCTTCAGCACGTCCTGGGGTCCGAGGATCGCGGCGGTCACCTGCACGCCGCCGGTGCCCCAGCCATAGGGCATCGGCATTTCGCGGCTGGCGAACGGCACCTGATAGCCGGGGATCGCGATGGCTTTCAGGATCGCGCGGCGGATCATCCGCTTGGTCTGCTCGTCCAGATAGGCGAAGTTGTAGGCGGGCGCGTTCATTCCGCGGCCTCCTTCATGGCGTCGGGCGCATTGGCATCGGCGAACTCCTGGCGCAGCTTGCGCAGCAGGCCAAGCTCGGACTGGAAGTCGACGTAATGCGGCAGCTTCAGGTGTTCGACGAAGCCGGTCGCCTGGACGTTGTCGGAATGCGACATCACGAATTCCTCGTCTTGCGCGGGGGCGAGCGCCTCCTCGCCGAGCTCGCGAGCACGCAGCGCGCGATCGACCAGCGCCATCGACATGGTCTTGCGTTCGCTCTGGCCGAAGGCGAGGCCGTAGCCGCGGGTGAAGCACGGCGCTTCCTTCGCAGAACCCTTGAACTGGTTGACCATCTGGCACTCGGTGAGCTCGATCGCGCCGAGCGGCACGGCGAAGCCGACGTCTTCCGCGAGAAATTCGACCTCGACCTCGCCGAAGCGGATCTCGCCGACAAAGGGGTGATTGCGGCCGTAGCCGCGCTGCGTGGAATAGCCCATCGCCAGCAGAAAGCCTTCGTCGCCGCGCGCGAGGTTTTGCAGGCGCAGGTCGCGCTCGGCCGGAAAATTCAGCGGCTCGCGGGTGAGATCGCCGACATTGGCGCCGTCCTCGGCTGGCGGCGAGGATTCGATCAGCCCATCGCGGCCGAGAATGTCGGTGACGCGCGGCGTCGCCGCAGCGGAAGCTTCGGCCGTCGCCGGCGTCTCCGGCACAAAACCTTCAGCGAGCGACGGGTCGAGCAGGCGGTGTGAATAGTCGAAGGTCGGACCTAAGATCTGGCCGCCGGGAATGTCCTTGAAGGTCGCCGACACGCGCCGCTGCACCCGCATCGCGCCGGTGTCGACCGGCTCGCTGGCGCCGAAACGCGGCAGCGTGGCGCGGAAGGCGCGGACCAGGAAGATCGCCTCGATCAAATCCCCGCGCGCCTGCTTGATGGCGAGCGCCGCGAGCTCGCGGTCATAGAGCGAGCCTTCGCTCATGACGCGGTCGACTGCGAGCCCAAGCTGCTCCGAGATCTGATCGAGGGAGATTTCCGTAACGCTTTGATCGCCGCGCCGCTTATGCGCGAGCAGGCGATGGGCGTTCTCGATGGCGCGTTCGCCGCCTTTGACTGCGACATACATGCTTCAGCTTCCCTTGCTCACGACGCGCGTGGTGCGGGGGATCGCGACCACGGCGTCATCGGCGACCAGCACGACGTCGATGCCGCGCGGAAACAGTGCTTCGTTCATATGCAGGCGCTCGAACAGGTCGAGCTTGATCGACGCCTGCAGCGTCGCGAAGCCATCGATGCCGGGACCGCGCAGCTCGAAGTTGCAGCCGGAATTGAGGCTGTCGACCTGAATGATCACCGTGGTCGAACGATCAGGATACTCGCCGGTGCCGAGCGCGAAGCGCTCGAGCGAGGGCAGCGCACCGCCATCGCTGATGAGCGCGAATGAAGCCACCGATGAATCCTGCACGACCGGCGCGCCGGTGTGGAATTTCAGCCACTTGGTCACGTCGGAACTCTCCGCCATCCGCGCGTCGAGCCAGAGCGGCGTATCGTGGTCGAACAGCGTCAGCGCGATCGCGGCGGTACCGCGCATCATCACGCCGGGCGCGCCCGCCATCGGCACGATGCGCTGAACGGAGCCCGGCCGCGCCATCGCATCCATGACCGAACGAAAGGTCGATTGCGCCGACAAGACCTTGTCGGCGAAGCCCGGCGGCAATTCCGCAATCGTGGTCATGACCTCACCCCTCACCGCGCACCATGGTGTAGAAATCGACCTTCGTCGCGGCGGTCTCTTCCGCCGCCCGCGTCCGCCTGACCATCAGCTGCTCGCGCAACGGCGCGATAACGTCGCGCTCGACCAGCCCGCCGAAATCGCGGGACTGCACCAGCGCATCGCACAGTGCGATCAGCCGCGCCTTCTCACCGTCGCGCCCCAGCGCGTAGCCGAAGCCGACCTCGCCGCTCGCGAGCCGCACCGCCGCGCGCGACACCGTGGCTTCGCCGAGGTTGAACGGTGCGCCGTCGCCGCCGACCCGGCCGCGCAGCATCACGAGGCCGTTCTCCGGCGCACGCAGATTCTGATGAGCCGGCAGGGCGAGATCGCGCAGGCGAGCGGCGATCTCGCCCGCCTCCGCGTGCGCCAGCACGGCCATCGCGGCCTTGCGCTGGGCTTGCTGGTTATTGTGCTGGGTCACCTGATCCATCGAACTTTTGAGAACTTGCCGAATCCAAGTTGTCTATGATAATAGACAACTTCATACGGGCGCGCCATGACTGTTTCGTGACACAGATGTGATTTTCGGGCTAGGCTCACCGACGACATGAGCATGCAGGACACAGCCTCGTCGGGCGTCGCGCTGTGGCGCCTCGTTGCCGACGGCATCGAGCGCGGCATCGCCGACGGCCGCTTCGCGGCCGGCGACAAGTTGCCGGGCGAGATGGAGATCGCCGAAACCTACCGCGTGAACCGCCACACGGTACGACGCGCGCTGGCCGCGCTTGCCGAGCGTGGGCTGGTGCGTGCCGAGCGCGGCAGCGGAACCTATGTCGAGGCGCAGAAGCTCGCCTATCCGTTGCGCTCGCGAACACGCTTCTCCGAGATCGTCGGCGCCGATGGCCGCGAACCGCATGGCCGGCTGATCGAGGCGACCGATGACGTCGCGACGCGCGAGCTGGCGCGGGAGCTGGGACTGAAGACCGGCGCGCCGCTGGTGCGGATCGAGGCGATCCGGCTTGCCGACCGCACGCCGATCTGTGTCTCCACCACCTGGCTGTCGGCGGAACTGTTTCCGGGCGCAGGCGAAGTGTTCGCCGCAACGCGCTCGATGACGAAGCTGCTCGAGCATTTTGGCGTCCGCGATTATCGCCGCGGCGCAACCCGGATCACCGCCGGCATCGTCGACGCCACCGACGCCGCGCGGCTCGACCTACCGCTGGGGCGGCCGATCCTGGTCGTCGACGCCACCGACCACGATCTCGCCGGCAAGCCGCTGGTGACGAAGCATTCGCGGTTTGCCGCGGAGCGGGTGGAGTTCCTGGTGGAGAACGGGTGAGTTGCCTGTTCTCCCTCTCCCCGTTCTTACGGGCCGCGACGAGCTTCGCTCGCGCTGAGAGGGTTGGGGTGAGGGGCCGCTTCCGCAATGACGGTGAGAGACGGACTCGCTGAGGGTCCCCCTCACCCGGAATTTGCTTCGCAAATTCCGGCCTCTCCCCGCAGGCGGGGAGAGGCGAAAACCTCAGGCCACCGCCCGCCTTCCGATGATTGCAAACCGCAGCTTGCCCGAGATGAAATCGATCGCGGCGACCGCGACCAGGATCATCAGGATCAGGAACGACACTCTCTGCCATTCCAGCACGCGGATCTGCTCGGCGAGTTGGAGGCCGATGCCGCCGGCACCGACGATACCGATGATGGTGGCCGAGCGCGTGTTGGATTCGATGAAATAGAGCACCTGGCCGGCGATCACGGGCAGAACCTGCGGCAGCAGGCCGAAGCGGATCTCGTGCAGCGCGCTCCCGCCGGAGGCGCGAATGCCCTCGACCTGCTTCTGGTCGGCGCCCTCGATCGCCTCCGAGAACAGTTTTCCGAATGCGCCGAAATCCGACACGGCGATGGCGAGCACGCCGGCGAACGGGCCGAGGCCGACGACGTTGATCCACACCAGCGCCCAGATCAGCGTGTCGACGCCTCGGATCGAATCCAAAAAACGGCGAACAGGAAAGCGCAGGATCTGTGAGGGTATGACGTTGCGCGCCGCCAGCAGGCTCACCGGAAGCGCGAACACCGCCGCCAGCGTGGTGCCCAGGAGCGCGATCGAGAGCGTCTCACCCAGCGCCTCCAGATAGACCGGCAGCGAGGAGCCGGGATCCGGCGGGATCATCATCAGGCTGATCCAGCCGAGCTGGCTGAGGCCGGTGAAGAAACGCGACGGCGAGAAATCGAGATCGACGAGGCCGTAAGTGAGGATCGCGAATGCCGCAACGATCATCGCAGGTGTTGCGAGCCGCGCCGATGCCGGCCTTTCGAACACGTCGGGATAACGCGCGCGAATCTCGCGCGTATCGACCTCCTGCGGCGTCACGTCCGCGCCTCCTTGCCGAACAGGCGGCCGCGCAGCCAGCCGGTGGTGATGTCGATGATGAAGACGGTGATGATGATGGTGAGCAGGATGGCACTGACGTCCGAATAGTAGAACTTGCGGATCGCGACGACGAGCTCCTGGCCGATGCCGCCGGCACCAACAAAGCCCATGACTGAGGCTTCGCGGACATTGATCTCGAAGCGCAGCAGCGCATAGCTGGCATAACCCGCGGTCACCTGCGGCAGAATCGCAAAGCGCATGCAGGAGAGCCAGCTCGCACCGGTCGAGCGGATGCCTTCGACCGGCTTCATGTCGGCATTCTCGACGATCTCCGAGAACAGTTTTCCCAGGGCGCCCGTGGAGTGGATTGCAATCGCCAGCACGCCCGCCATTGGCCCCAGGCCGAAGGCAATCACGAAGACCAGCGCGAAGACGATTCCGGGGACGGTGCGGGCAAATTCGAGCAGGCGCCGCACCGTGAAGCGGAGCCAGGACGCGGGCGAGGTGTTTTCAGCCGCGAAGAAGTTGAGGGCGAAGGCGAAGGTCGCGCCGATCAGCGTGCCGACATAGGAGATCAGCAGCGTCTCACCCAGCATCTTCAGCCATTTGCGCCAGCCCCACAGCCATTCGCCGAGATCGGTCCAGACCCGTTGGCCGCTGTCGAGCGTGAGGATGCGGTCGAAATAGCTGACGAAGTTGCCGAAATAGGTGAACAGCGTGCGCAAATTCACTTCGGCGCCGATCGCGGCGAGAACCAGCGCTGCGGCAAAGACCGCAGCGCCCAACAGCAGACGAAGCCGCCGGCGCGAGACCGCCTGGCGATAGGCGGCATTCAGCGCGGCAAGCTGCTGCTCGGGAAGGATGGAAACCGCTACGGTCATTGGGTCATTGCGCGTGGTCGTTCACAAAGAGAAAGAGCCGGGTCCATCGACCCGGCTCAAGTGGCTCGTCCCGAAAGCTCAGGACGCCTTCTTCTTACGCAGCGCATCGACGAACTTGATCAGCTCGATCGTGCCGTCCCAATCCTTGGTGGTGGCGGGATGAAAACCCTTCTTCTGGCCATCCTGGAGGCGGTCGAAGGCCGCCTTGTCCTTGGCCGGCGCGTCGAAGAACGCCTTCGCGATCGCCGCCTTGGCCTCCTCCGGGAGGTCGGAGTTGTAGGCGTAGGGGCCGTTGATGATGGGCGCCGACTTGTGGATGATGCGGAAATCGTCCTTCTTCATCGGCGAGCCGTCGGCGTTCTTCAGCATGCCCTTGGTCAGCATCTGCGCCAGCGTCGAATCGTCGTCGCTGGTCCACTGGTTGGCGGCAACATCGACCGTGCCCTGCGCCAGCGCCAGCATCGCGTTCTCATGGCTGCCGGTGAAGACGACCTTGCCGAAATAGCTGTCGGCGTCCGCGATGCCCATCTTGTCGAGCTCGAAGCGCGGCACGTTGTTGCCGGAGGTCGAGTTCGGGTCGACCAGGCCGAGGTTCTTGCCCTTGAGCTGGTCGATGCTCTTGTAGGGGCTGTTCGCCTTGACGAAAAACACCGAGTAATAGCCGGTCGAGCCGTCGGCGTTGATGTCGTTGGCGAAGGCGTCGGTCTTGACGCCGGTCAGGCGGGCGCGCGCGAACGACGCCGAGCCGTAGCTGGCGATATGAATGTTACCGGCGCGCTGGCCCTCGATGACGGCGGCGTAGTCGTTGGCGATGCGCAGCGTGACCTTCACGCCCAGCTCCTTGGAGAGATAGCTCATGAACGGCGCCCAGCGCTCGGTCACGCCCGAGGCGTTTTCCGCCGGAATGACCGCGAAGGTCAGCTCGGGATATTTTGCTTTCCAGTCCTGGGCGGAGGCAGAAGCGGTGAAGGCAAGCGCGGCGGCGCCGGCAAGGATTAATCTGCGAGTGATCATGATACCCTCTTCATCGGTTGGGGTCGGTTGACTCAAAACTGGCAACTGAACAGGTGCGACGCGGCTCAGGCCGCCGCGGCGGTTCCCAGCGCCGGCACGCCCTCGGGCGTCGGGACCGGCATGCCACCCATGACGTCGGCGGCTTCGAGATCGTAGAGCTCACGCGCGACATGATCAGTCAGCGCGGACGGCGCGCCGTCGAACACCACGCGGCCGGCGGCCATGCCGATCAGGCGGTCACAATAGGTGCGGGCGAGATCGAGCGAATGCAGGTTGCAGAGCACGGTGATGCCGAAGTGCTTGTTGATGCGCAAAAGCGCATCCATCACGATCTTGGTGTTGCGCGGATCGAGCGAGGCGATCGGCTCGTCGGCGAGGATGATGTCGGGCTGCTGCACCAGCGCGCGCGCGATGGCGACGCGCTGCTGTTGACCTCCGGAGAGCTGATCGGCGCGCTGGGCCGCCAGCGAAGCAATGTCGAATTG
Organism: Bradyrhizobium sp. PMVTL-01; assembly: GCF_051861855.1. Lineage (NCBI taxonomy): Bacteria > Pseudomonadati > Pseudomonadota > Alphaproteobacteria > Hyphomicrobiales > Nitrobacteraceae > Bradyrhizobium > Bradyrhizobium sp. PMVTL-01. The sequence goes on from NZ_CP193982.1 coordinate 8,002,247, forward strand.
TTCGAGCGCCGACATCGCCAGCGCCTTGTCCTGCTCAGGCCAGATCTGCGACAGCGAGCGCCAGGCGGGCATGGTGGCGAGACGCCCCATCAGGACGTTGGTGAGGACGTCGAGCCGACCGACCAGGTTGAACTGCTGGAAGATCATCGCCGCGCGGGCGCGCCATTGCCGCAGCTCGCTGCCGCGCAGCGCGGTGACGTCGGTGCCGTCGAACAGGATGCGCCCTTGCGTCGGCGTCACCAGGCGGTTGATGGTCCGGAGCAGCGTCGACTTGCCGGCACCGGATCGTCCGATCACACCGACGAAACCGCCGGGGGAGATTTGAAACGAAGCGTCGTCCACCGCGGCTTTTGCGCCAAAGCGGCACGTCAGACCTTCAACCACCAGCATGCAGGGGCTCCAGAGTAGCTGGAAGCCACCGCTAACGCCGGCGCTTGACACTCGTGTGACACGCGCATTGCGATGCGGCGATCCTGCACACCTCATCCCCTGTCATCGCTGCGTCATGATATTGTCATCAAGTCCCTCGAAGAGGATTGCCTACCCTCGAACGTTCGGACGCAACATGGTCGGCAAGGTGCTTTCAGTCCGACCGACCATCAATGCTTCCGCCAAGTTGTACGAGACCCGGCTCGGCGCGCGGCGGTTCTCGGAAGAGATCGCCGACCGGCTCGCAAGGCTCGCCTGGTGGGACTGGGATCACGACAAGTTGCGTGAAGCCCTGCCCCATTTCCGCAAGCCCGGGATTGAAGATTTCCTCGCCGCGTATGAAGCACGAGCAAATTCCCCTCGCAGCAGCAAGAAAAGCGCAATCGCGTGACAGACATTTTCCTTGAAGGCGGCCGGGCCCTGATCGGCACCGAGATCGTCGAAGCCTCTCTGAGCGTGTCCGGAACTGATATCGCGGAGATCGACGGCTCGCGCGGCCGGACGCGGCTCGGGATCGATGCGCGCAACCTGCTGGTGCTGCCTGGCATCGTCGATCTGCACGGCGATGCCTTCGAGCGGCAGATGATGCCGCGTGCCGGGGTCGATTTCCCGATCGACGTCGCGCTCGCCGACAGCGACCGCCAGGCGATCAGCAACGGCATCACCACCGTGTTCCACGCCACGACCTGCTCGTGGGAGCCGGGCCTGCGCAGCGCCGACAACGCGCGCGGACTGATGGAGGCGATCGAGCGGCAGCGTCCGCAATTCGCGGCCGACACCCGCTTCCATCTGCGCCACGAGACCTACAATCTCGACGCGGAGGCAGAGATCAGTCAGTGGCTCATAGAGGGTCGCGTCGACCTGTTCGCCTTCAACGACCACATGGACGGCACCGTGGCCGACTTGGCCAAGCCGCGCAAGCGCAACCGCATGGTTGAGCGCACGGGGCTGTCGAGCGAGGCGTTCGACCGGCTGGTCGAGCGCGTGGTCACACGCGCCGCCGAGGTGCCGGCTTCGGTATCGAGGCTCGCCGCCGCAGCCCGCGGAGCGGAGGTGCGCATGCTCTCGCATGACGATGCGAGCCCGGCGATGCGCCGGGAGTTTCGCGAGCTGGGCGCCGACATCGCGGAATTCCCGATCAACGAAGAGACGGCGCGCGCAGCGGCAGGCCATGGCGATGCCATCGTCTACGGCGCGCCGAACGTCGTCCGCGGCGGCAGCCACACCGGCTGGACCAAGGCATCCGACATGATCGCCAAGGGGCTCTGCTCGGTGCTGGCGTCCGACTATTACTATCCCGCGCAGCTGCTCGCAGCCTTCCGCCTCGCCGCCGATCGCGTGCTGCCGCTGACGCAGGCCTGGGATCTGGTCTCGGCCGGCCCCGCACGCGCGACCGGCCTCGCCGATCGCGGCGAGATCGCGGAGGGACGCCGCGCCGATATTCTGCTCGTCGACGACAGCGTGCCGCTACGGCCGCGGATCATCGCGGTGATATCGGGTGGAAAGCTCGTGCATCTCACCGATGCGACGCGGCTGCTCAGCGCTGCGCCGCGCGAGGCTATCGTCGCGGCCTAAATTGGTTATGCTGAGGTGATGACAGGTTTTCCCCGCTACGCGATCTATTTTGCCGCAGGCGCCGACAGCGCCCTCTCCCGGTTCGGCGCCGAATTGCTCGGCTACGACGCCCACACCGGTGACGAGCTGCCGTTTCCGCAGCAAGCACTGCATGTCGTCCCGGACTGGCGGGACGTCAGCGCCGATCCCCGCAAATACGGCTTTCACGCCACGCTGAAGGCGCCGATGGCGCTGGCGTCGGGCAAGACCGAGGCCGGGCTGATGGCCGCCTGCGCCGCCTTCGCGGGCAAGGCGCGGCCCGTTCCGGTGATCCGCCCCGTCGTCGATGCCATCAGCGGGTTCATCGCCGTGATTCCGACCGAGCCGGTCGAAGCGCTCCAAGAGCTCGCCGCCGATTGCGTCCGCAATTTCGACGCCTACCGTGCGCCGCTGACGGCGGAAGAACGCGCGCGGCGCAAGCCCGAAAAGCTCAGCGAGCGGCAGCGCGACTATCTCGCTCGCTGGGGCTATCCTTACGTGATGGAAGAATTCCGCTTCCACATGACGCTGACGGGGCGGCTGGATGCGGAGCGGCGCGGGCCGATCCTGGCGATGCTGCGGGACCGGTTTGCGGCGCTGAGGCTCGATGCGCTTGAGATCAATCGCATCACGCTGTTCAGGCAGGATGGCGCCAAGGCGCGCTTTCGCATCGTCGGCGAGTGGGCTCTGGCGCGGTAGACATCAGCGCCAGCTCGCAAGATTGAACAGGAGCGCCACGGCGCCGACCAGAACCAGGCTGGCCGCCCAGACTGCATCCAGGTTGAACCAGCTCCGCGAGACGAACTTCAATCCCAGATAGCGGTAGACCAGCCACGCCAGACATCCGCCGGCACCGACCATGGCGGTCACGTGCACCAGGGACACCAGCACCGCCATCCCGAGATTTGCCTTCATCAGCGTGCCCGCGGCCTCATGGCCCGCATCGAGATCGAAAGCCTGGCAGAGCCCGAGATAGATCGGCACGAGCATCAGGGCGGCGCCGTGAGCAATGGCGACGGCAAACGACCAGAGCGCCAATTGCGTTGGCGGAATTCGTGCCAGCGCGCGCGGATGACGCCGGTCGATCAGCCGATAGACGCCGAAGCCGATGACGAGAAGGCTCGCACAGAGCTGGATCGGACGCTGCCACGCGGCCAGCACGAGCAGGAACGCGAATGGCAGCAGCACGAGAAGTGTGGCCAAGAGATGCCCGGCCCCCAGGGCCCACAACGCGCGGAAGAGCGCGCGAGGGCTCTTGTCCAGGAGTCCAGCCGAAACCGCGAGCGGCCATCCCATTCCCGGATTGACCCCGTGGTAGAGACCGCTCGCAACGAGCGCGAGCCACAGCCAGCCAAGCGCCGGGCTCGCATGCGTCCCATCTAGACCGACGGGTAGCAAAAGGAGTCGGTCGAACAATCGCCGCCCTCGAGCCTGATCTGGTGCGCACGATATCCGTCGGGGAAGCTCACGAAATAGTCCCTGTCGAGCTCGAGGCCGCCGTTGCGACCGACATTGGCCATGACCTCCACGCCCGGAACCCCGTCGGGATAGAACTGATCGTCCCAGGTGGAATAGAGCGAATTGGTCCAGTACACGCGCCGGCCGTCGCGGCTGATCTCGACCATCTGCGGCCCCGCTGCAAAGGCCTTGCCGTTCGGATGGGGCGTGCGGCGTGCGATGCCGCCAATGTGGACGGAGCCCGCAAGCTTCGGCTTTCTGGGATCGCTGACGTCGTACTGGCGCATCTCACCCGTGCCCCAACACGAGACATAGAGAAACCGGTCATCCATCGACAGGTCGATGTCCGTCACGAGCGGCGGCACGGCGCCAAATCCCTGCAGCAGCGGCGGCAGCTTCTCCTTGGGCGCGGGTTCGGGAGGGATCGTCGCCGTCTTCTCGGCATGGAATTTTCCACCCTCGCGCCACCAGGTCCAGATCGATGCTTCGAGGTTGGTGGTGTCGACCACGACGCCGACGAAGCCGTATTCGCGAACCGGATCGTGCGCGGGCCGCACCTCCAGCGCCATCTGATGGTTGGCGCCGAGGTCGATGGTCTGGACGTTGCGACGGGCGCGAAGGTCCCAGAAGTGGAGACGATGGCCGTATTTATTCGCAAGCAGATCTTCCGGGACGATCCCGTTCTCGAACTGCGGTGGCAACGCCCATTCGCTCGTCACCATGTAGTCGCGCGGCAGATTCCACCAGAAATCATAATGCAGTGTCTGCGGACCTCGGTCGATCTCCCATCGTCCAAGCACCTCGAACGTCTCGCAATCCATGATGAAGACGCCTGGAGGTCCGTTGGTGCCATCCTTGCCGCCGCCGCCCAGCGTGCTCACATAAATGCCGTCCGGCCCGCAATGGATGGTGTGTGGCCGCGAGTAACCGGTCTTCTTGAAGACCTCCTCCGGTTCGATGATCTTGTGGATCTTGGCCTTGGTCGGATCGGGCTTGGTATCGATGATGTAGATCCGCGACGAGCGCAGCCCGGGGATGATGAGATAGCGCCGCTCGATGAAGGCGTGTCCGGCGAGCGGCGACAGGGCGGAAGAGCAGGCATTCCAGCCGAAATGATGAAACTCATCGCCCCTGTTGGGCATCGTCACGGTGTGAACGATCTGGCTATAGCTCGGCGATCCCGGCTTGACGTCGATGACCGCGAGAGCATCCGGCTTCGAGAAATCCGGACTGAGCAGCAAGGTGTAGGCAAAGTTCTCCGCAGGCGCTTCCATCGCAAGCTTGGGCGATGCGTGAAAGGTGGGATCCGGCCTCATCGTCATGGCACTGCCTCCCTGTTCTGTCGGTTCGCTCCAACCCGGCTCGGGATAACGGCATAATGAAGAGGTGTTTACGCGATGTCTTGGGATGCTCCGCAGAGCCGGTTGGCGAACCTAGAATATGTCATCGCCGGCCCGGGGGAAACCGGCCGAACCGCGCTAATTCGACGCCTTCGGCCGAGAATGGGGCAGTTGCCTGCTCGCTTGCCCGGGACGACGTTGTGGGGGGAAATTGGCTCAACTGGTTCCGTGATTGCGAGCGAAGCGAAGCAATCCAGGCCTTCTCCGCAGATTCGGTCTGGATTTTGCTTCGTCGCAAGGGCTCCTCGCAATGACGGCAGAGGGGCTTACTTGCCCCACCGCAGCGCCAGTGCATCGCGCTCCTTGGCGAGCTCCAGCAGTCCCGCGCGCGTCGCCGGATGCAATGGCTGCAAGGGATGCCGCACGGCCTCGGACTTGATCACGCCGCCGGCCTGCATCATCACCTTGCAGGCGATCAGGCCGCATTGGCGATTCTCGTAGTTGATCAGCGGCAGCCAGCGCTCGTAGGCGGCTTTCGCCTTTTCGCGGTCGCCGGCGAAATAGGGATCGATGATTTGGCGGATGCCGTCCGGATAGCCGCCGCCAGTCATCGCGCCGGTGGCGCCGGCGTCGAGATCGGCGAGTAGCGTGATCGCCTCCTCGCCGTCCCAAGGGCCCTCGATGTCCTTGCCGCCGGCCTCGATCAGGTTACGGAGCTTTGCGGCCGCGCCCGGAACCTCGATCTTGAAATAGCGGATGTTGGAGAATTCGCACGACAGCCGGGCCAGCAGCTCGACCGACAGCGGCGTGCCGGCGACCGGCGCGTCCTGGATCATGATGGGAATGTTGATCGCGCCCGAGAGCACCTTGAAGAACTCGACGATGCCCTTCTCGGGGACGCGGAAGGTCGCGCCATGATAGGGCGGCATCACCATCACCATGGCGGCGCCAGCGGCTTCGGCCTGCTTGCTGCGCGCGGCGCAGACGGCCGAGCTGAAATGGGTCGTGGTCACGATCACGGGAACCCGGCCCGCGACATGCTCCAGCACCGTATGCATCACGGTTTCGCGCTCGGCATCGGTGAGCACGAACTGCTCGGAGAAGTTGGCGAGGATGCAGATTCCATGCGAGCCGGCGTCGATCATGAAGTCGATGCAGCGACGCTGGCCTTGGAGGTCGAGCTCGCCGCGCTCGTCGAAGATGGTGGGCGCGACCGGGAACACGCCGCGATAGGGGCGCTGGGCCTTGTGTGAGGTGACCGGCATCGAACTCTCCATCCTCAGGTGTCTTGCGTCTGTCCTCGCGAAAGCGGCGCGGCGGCACAGATGTAGCCGCCGCGCGGACCGGCGGCAATGCCCGCGCGACGCTGGGATGGAGGACGAGCGAAGTTACGCGGTCTTCACCGTGCCAAGGAAGCCCTCGACCGCGACGCGGAGCCGATCGGCATCGGCCGACATCTTCTTCACGGATTCCGAGAGCACCGTGCCGGCATTGCCGGTCTCCTGGTTGAGCCTGGCGACGCTGCCGATGGTATCGGTGACCTCGCGGGTGCCTTGCGCGGCCTGCTGGAAATTGCGCGAGATCTCGGTGGTGGCGGCGCGCTGCTGCTCGACGGCGGCGGCAATCGCCGTCATCTTCTCGTCGATGCCGCTGATGGCGCCGCCGATGGAGCGGATAGCGGTCACCGCCTGGCCGGTCGCGCCCTGGATCTCCTCGACCTGGCGGGAGATCTCTTCGGTCGCCGTTGCGGTCTGCGCCGCGAGGCTCTTGACCTCGCCGGCGACCACGGCGAAGCCGCGGCCGGCCTCGCCCGCGCGCGCGGCCTCGATGGTGGCATTCAGCGCCAGCAGGTTGGTCTGGCCGGCGATGGCGTGGATCATCTTCACGACTTCGCTGATGCGGCTCGCGGTCTGGTCGAGGATCTCGACCGTCGCGTTGGTCTGCTCGGCCTGCGCCACGGCCTCGCGGGCTTCGCGGGCGCTCGACTGCACCTGCGCGGAGATCTCGCCGACGGAGGCGGAGAGCTCCTCGGTCGCGGCCGCGATGGTCTCCAGATTGTTGGTGGCCTGCTCGGCGGCGGAGGACACCGCCGCGGTCTGGCTGCTCGATTCCGCAACGAGCGAGCGCACGCCGGTTGCGGTCGCATCGAGCTCCTTCGTCGACGCCACAACGCTGTGAATGACGGCCTGCACGGTATCGTCGAAGCTGCGGCACGCCGCATCCACCGTGCCGGAGCGGGCAAGCTGCAGTGCCTGCTGCGATTCGCGCTCCTGGCCAAGACGCTCCGCGGTCGCCGCGCTTTCGCGCAGGCTTTCGAGCGCCGCCGCCATGGTGCCGAACTCGTCGGGATATTTGGACTGCGGAACCGGTGTCGCATAATCGCGCGCGCCGATCCGCGCGATGGCGTCAAGAATGGCGCGCACCGGGCGCATCAGGCGGCTGCGCACCACATAGACGCCGGCCAGGGTCACGGCGAGCGCCAGCAGGAACGCGAGCGATTGCACCACGAGATTGGTGAGGGCCTTGGCCTGGATCGTCTCCGCGCGCGCGATCGACTGGTCAAGGGCCTTGTTAGCGATGGCGACGATGGGCGCGAACGGGGACTGGCACAGCGCATTCCATTCCGAGGCAGACATCGCGGGCTTGCCGCTGCCATCGAAATTCTTCGTGAGGTCCCCGATCTGCTTGAGCACGCCATCGGTCTTGGCCTTCGCGTCCGACGCGGCCGTCACCAATTCAGCCGTCACATCGGGCGCGGCCAGTAGCTCCGCCATGCCTGCCCAGCCGGATGTGATGGTGCCATCCCACTGCGCCAACGACCTCTTCTGGGCGTCGTCGAGCGGCTTGCTGCTGTTGACGTTGGAGCGAACCGAGGAGCAATGGATGCCATAGCGGTCGCGCACCTGCCAGGCGAAGCGGCGGACCTGGATCATGCGCGCGATGTAGGGATCGTTCATCCAGGCGCGGTTCGACACCGCCGCGGAGGCGAGGTTCGCGGTGTCGATGACCTTGGTGACGGCATCGTACCAGGAATTGGTGCGCTCGATCTTGCGCTCGGCGCGCGGACGCTTGGCTTCGTCGTAGAACAGCTGGAACTGCGGCGCGGCGTCGTTCCAGCGCTGCTTCAGCGTGCTGGCGAGCTCATCGCGGCGCGCGAAATCGACGGTCGCGAGCGCGGCGCTGATGCCGTCATAGCCGGCCTCCTCGGCCTTTTCGGCTTCGACGAGTTTTGCCTTGGGATCGTCCTCGCCAAGGATGGCACTCTGGGCGTCGCCGCGATTCTGGCGAAGCGCGAGGACGCCATGGAAGATCGCCTTGTCCGCGGCAGCGAGGCGGGCCATCTCCAGGCTCTCGCTATAGCGGCCGAAGGCGCCGACCATCTGGATTGCGGTGCAGGTCAGCGCACCGCTAGCCAAGAGGGCCATCAGCACCAGCAGGAGCGTGCTTACCGATTTCTTAAGAAGTGCCATGAGCGAGGCGGGCCTATTCGTCGATAGAGGCCACCTTGCATCGCGACATGCCAATGTTTCGTTAAGGTTATCGTCAAACACCCGCTTTCCGGCCTGCCGCGCCGCCGCCCGCCAGGTTCCATTACGCGACCTTCGTGAAATCCGGCGGGCGGCGCTCGGCGAAGGCCGTGAAAGCCTCGCGTGCCTCGGACGTGCGCAGGCGCTGCGCGAACTGCTCGCCCTCGGCCTGCATCTGTGCGACCAGTGCTTCGCCGTTCCGCATCAGCTTCTTGGTGGCGGTGAGCGCGCCGGCCGGCTGGCGGGCGAGCCGCTGCGCCAGCGCGAGCGCCTCTGCATCGAGCCTGTCGAGCGGAACCACGCGGTTGGCGAGACCCCATTCCAGCGCGGCCCTGGCCGGCACGGTCTCGCCGAGCGCGAACATCTCATAGGCGCGCGCATGGCCGATGCGCGCCGGCATCAAGAGGCTGGACGCCGCTTCCGGCACGAGGGCGAGGCTGACGAAGGGCGTCGACAATTGCGCGTTGTCGGCGAGCACAACGAGGTCGCAATGCAGCAGCATCGTGGTGCCGACGCCGACGGCGCGGCCCTGCACCGCCGCGACCAGCGGACGGGTGCAGCGCGCCAGCGACTGGATGAAGCGGACGACGTTGCGGCTTCCTTCCGACTTGCCGGATGCGACGGCCGCGAACTCGCCGACATCGTTGCCGGCAGTGAACATGTCGCCCTCGCCGCGGATCAGGATCACGCGGGCGGACGGATCGAACTCGGCCGCTTCGATGGTGTCGGCGAGCTTGCCATACATCGCATCGGTCAGCGCGTTCTTCTTGTCGGGACGCGCCAGCGTCAGGGTGAGAATTCCGCCGTTGTTCTCAACTCGCACATGCTCGGTCATTGCTCTCTCCTTATTCCTCTGGGTCTCTTGGAAACTTGTCCTGAATGCTCGTCAGCCAGCGCGCGACGATGTCGATCTCCGCGGCTGTAAATCCATCCGTCAGCGCCGCGTTGATCCTGGCCGCGTCGGTCTTCGCCTGCGCCAGCACGGCACGTCCCTTCGGCGTCAGCCACACGCGGAAGGCGCGCCCATCCTCGCGATCGGGCCGGCGCTCGACCAGCCTCGCCGCAGCGCTGCGATCGACAAGCCCGGAGATGCCGGCCGGTCCCATGTCGAGCGCCGCGCCCGCTTCGCCCATCAGCACGCCGTCCTGCTTGCCGAGGATGAACAGCAGCCCGGCCTGCGCCGGCGTGACCTCATTTCGCGGTTGCGCCGCCATCCAGCGCTGCAAGCGCCGCTGTGCGACGTTGAGCAGGTAGATCAGCCGGTGATGCCTTGCCTCGGGCGATTTATTTCGCATGCGAAATATATATAGCCGAGCGCCGGCCGGTTGTCAAAACCTGCCGGAGCTAACTGCCCGACGGCCCGCGACAGCTGTCGAGCAGAATTGCGGCGCATGCCTTCGCCCGCCTCTCGATCTCCTTCCGCGAGGGCAGTGTCAGCCCGGCGTAGATCGCCGCGCGCTGCGGCGCCGAGACCATCATGCCGATCATCATTCCGGCGGCTTCATCGACGTCATCAAGTGCGATGCGCTTCCTCTTGACTTGATCGCGGAGCCAGCCCGCGAGCGCCGCCGCGGTACGGGAGATGCCATCCCTGTAGAAGTTCGCGGCAAGCTCTGGAAACGTGGCTGACTGTTGCAGCACCATACGCTGCAGCGCCACGACCTCTGGATCGAGCGCGAGATCGGCACAGGCGACAAGCACGGCAGCCAGGCTGGTTTCGATGTTGGCCTGATTGTTGGCCTGAAGATTGACGTCGGAGAGCAACCGGTCGAGCCGGTCCGCGCACATCGCCTCGAACAGCGCCGCCTTGCCCGGAAAAAGCCGATAGAGAGTCTTGGTGGAGATGCCGGCGCCGCGCGCCAGCTCTTCGGTGCTGGTTGCTGCGTAGCCGTCGACGGCGAAGGCGTGCCGTGCCGCCTCGATGACGATGCGCCTCGTCTCGTCGTCGCTGCGTACCGGCGGCCGCCCGCGGGGGCGGCCTTCTGAGGACGGTTTTGCCTGAGCCATGTTTTTAGATGATGCCTGTCATTCCATTGACTCTCCCCAAGCTAGTCCTATTTTGGAAATCGTCAAGTTTCCTAATTCAGGGAGCCGGCCATGACCGTGCACACCAACCCGTCCAAGACTGAAACCATCGTGGTGCCGACCAGCCCGCCCGAAGGCATCCTGCCCGCAGCGCCGGTACCCGCCCCGCGCCGAAAGCTGAACCTTCGCAAGCTGTTGCTGGCGGGCGTGGCCGCTGCCGCCCTCGCCGGCGCGAGCTGGTACGGCTACGAGTACTGGACCGTCGGGCGTTTTCTCGTCTCCACCGATGACGCTTATGTGAAGGCCGACAACACCACCATCGCGCCGAAGGTCAGCGGTTATCTCGACCGCGTCCTGGTCGGCGATAACGAGCATGTGAAGGCCGGCCAGGTGCTGGCGCGGATCGACGATCGCGACTTCCGCGTCGCGCTCGACCAGGCCAGGGCCGACGTCGCCGCCGCGAACGCGACGGTGACGAGCAAGCAGGCCCAGCTCGAGGTTCAGGAAGCGGTGATTGCCGCCGCGAAGGCGACCATCGATGTCGACACCGCCGCGAAGACCTTCGCGCAGCAAGAGAACAAGCGCTACACGGATCTCGCCAAGACCGGCTATGGCAGCGTGCAGAATGCGCAGCAGGCGCAGGCGCGCGATGCCGGCGCCGACGCCGCGATCGCGCGCGACAACGCCAACCTCATCTCCGCACAGAAGCAGATCGACCTCCTCAAGGCCGAGATCGTGCAGGCCAGGGCCGCCGCCGCGCGCGCAGCCGCGGTCCAGCAGCAGGCGGAGCTCAATCTCGGCTACACCACGATCGTCTCGCCGATCGACGGCGTCGTCGGCAACCGCACCTTGCGCGTCGGCCAATATGTGCAGGCGGGCACGCAGCTGATGTCGATCGTGCCGGCCACGGGCACCTATGTGGTCGCCAATTTCAAGGAGACCCAGCTCACCCATGTCCGCGCCGGACAGAGCGTCGAGATCGAGGTCGACACGTTCCCGGGCCAGCGCGTGCACGGCCACGTCGATTCCATCGCGCCGGCCAGCGGCCAGGAATTCGCGCTGCTGCCGCCCGACAACGCCACCGGCAATTTCACCAAGATCGTGCAGCGCATTCCCGTGAAGATCGCGCTGGACGCCGAGACCGCGCCTGCGATCGCGCTGCGGCCCGGCATGTCCGTGATCCCGACGATCGCAACCCGCTCAGCGCCGACCGCCCAGGCGGCAGCGACCAAAGCGAAACCCGTCTCCGGAGGGTCGTACCATGTCAAACAGCCTCTCAATACCGACGCCGGCACAAGCAATTCCGGCCGCGACGCCTGAGCGCGTCGCTGCCGACTCCAATCGGGCCAGCGCCACGATCTGGATCGCCGTGTTCGCCGCGATGATCGGCGCCTTCATGGCGATCCTGAACATCCAGATCACCAACGCCTCGCTGCTCAACATCGAGGGGGGCATCGGCACCGGCGCCGACAACGGATCCTGGATCTCGACGTCCTATCTGATCGGCGAGATCATCGTCATTCCGTTGACCGACTATCTGTCGCGGGTGTTCTCGTTCCGCAACATCATCCTGAGTTTCGCGAGCCTGTTCGCGGCCTTCTCCGTCGCCTGCGCCTTCACCCACGATTTGCCGTCGATGATCGCGATGCGCGGCCTCCAGGGCTTCTTCGGCGGCGTGCTGATTCCGATGGCGTTCACGCTGGTCTTCACCAAGCTGCCGAAGGGCCAGCAGCCGATCGGCCTGGCCATGTTCTCGCTCGCCGTGACCTTCGCGCCCGCGATCGGGCCGACCATCGGCGGCTATCTCACCGAGAATTACGGCTGGCAGACCATCTTCTATGTCAACGTGATGCCCACCGCCATCATGGTGACCATCCTCTTCTTCACCCTGGAGCGCCAGCCGATGAATCTCGGTCTGCTGCGCGAAGGCGACTGGTTCGGCATCGCGACCATGGCGATTGGCCTTGCCTCGCTTCAGGCCGTGCTCGAAGAAGGCAACAAGGACGACTGGTTCGGATCGCCCTTCATCGTGCGGCTCGCGATCATCGCCGCGATCAGCCTGTCGCTGTTCATCTATATCGAGCTCGTGGTCGAGAAGCCGCTGCTGCGCCTGCGGCTGCTGACGCAGTGGAATTTTGGAGTCGGGACCATTGCCGCGGTGTTCCTGGGCTTCGCGCTGTTCGGCTCGGTCTATCTGTTGCCCGCCTATCTCGGCCAGGTGCAGGGCTACAATGCCGAGCAGATCGGCAACGTGCTGGCCTGGACCGGCCTGCCGCAACTCCTCTTGATTCCTTTGGTGCCGAAGCTGATGCAGCGTTTCGATGCCCGCTACATTGCGACGGCCGGCCTGCTGCTGTTCGCCGCGAGCTCGTTCATGAACATCATGATGTCGCTCGACTACTCAGGCGATCAGTTCTTCATCCCCAACGTCGTGCGTGCGGTGGGCCAGGCCTTGACGCTCGCGCCGCTCTCGGCGCTGAGCCTCGGCAGCGTCGCGCCGCAGGATGCGCCCGCCGCCTCCGGCATCTCCAACATGATGCGCAACCTCGGCGGCGCCATCGGCACCGCGGTGCTCGCCACCATCGTCACCAAGCGCGAGCAGTTCCACTCCAACATCATCGGCCATTCCGTCACGCTCGGCCGCGAGGAGGTCCGTGATCGCATCGCTCAGATGACGAATTACTTCATGGGCCACGGTGTCCCCGATCCCAATGCCGCACGCGAGCAGGCCATCATCGCGCTTGGCAAGACGGTGAAGCGCCAGGCGCTGGTGATGGGCTATTCCGACACCTTTGCCGTGATCGGCGTGGTGCTGGTGCTCGCCGCGATCGCCGTGATGCTGACGCGGCGGGTGAAGGGGGCGGGTGGAGGTGGTGCGCACTAACGTCCCTCCTTCAATTGTTATATGTCGCGGCCGTCCGCGCCTGGCGGCCGCGTTGTTTTACTGATTATTCAATCATAGATCGCGCGTTAGCCGTTATGAATAGCATGAGTGGCGAGAACGAGCTTGCCCAACTCGTGATTCATAGTGACGACGATACGCCGGACCTGTTTGTGAAGGATCTGCTTCGTCAGTCCTTGGCAAATCGGAGCGGGAGGCGGCCGTGCTGATCACTCAAGTCGAACAGAAGCAAAAGGCGGTTTGCGGACCTTACCCTCACTGCGCGCAGAAATAGCTCGACGTCTCCTTTACCGACCCCGCCTTGTAGTGCGGCCAGGCCGGCCAGCGGCACAGTGGCAGGGCGCGGACGACAGGAAACGCGGGCGCTTCGACCTTCTGCTCGGTCACTTCGAGGTCGCCCGGCGCCTGGTCCTTCTCGACCCAGTCGACCAGCACGCTGAGCATGTCGACATTGGCGGGCGCGCCCGACCCGACATGATCGACGCCGGGCGCGGTGTAGAGCCGCGCGAACTGCGCCGTCGTCGCCGTCCCCATCAAGCGCTCGACGTTCTCGAAATAGCGGATGCCGGCATAGGGGCTTTGCGCATAGTCGGCCATGTGCTCGAGGATGATCAGCTTGCCCTTGCGCTCGCGGAAACGGCTGAGATCGGGATCAGTCGAATCCATCAGCCTGGAGACTTCGAGCAGCCGTGCCTTGTGGTCCTCGGGTTTGTAGGTGGTGACGTCGAGCTTGGGATCGCGCGCGAACACATATTGAATGCCGCCGGCGCCGTAGATCCAGGCAATGCCGTTGTTCGGCGCGGGCGGCTGCGCCGGCGGCGCGGTGCCCAGCCACCAGGCGACCCAGCCGCCGGTCGGGCCGATTGCCGGCGTGTCCTCGCCCGAGACGCCCCACCCCGGATAGTCATCGAGGCCGTTGGCGAGCACGAAGGGGAATTTATAGGTCGCGTGCAGCGTGTTGATCGCCTTGATCTGGGGATCGGTCAGGCACTGATCGCCGCTCTTGCCGGGCTCGCAGCGCAGCGTCTCGATCTTGAACGCCGCCTTGCAGCCGACGGGATCCTGCACCAGCGCGTCGTCGGAGCCGTCGGCCTTGTCGCACGCCGCGCGCACGGCCTCGCCAACGAGCTTGACCTGCGCCGGGTTGATCCAGCCCTCTCCCATGGTCACGAGGCCCGACCGCATGCCGGCGTGCTGCAGGCCGACCCAGTTGATGACGGGGACGCGGGCGAAGATGCCGTCGAAATCGTCGGGGTAGCGCTGCGCCATGGTGAGGCCTTCGCGGCCACCCTCGGACGAGCCCATGAAATACATCTTTTCGGGCTTCCTGCCGTAGGCGCGCTCCATCAGGGTCACGGCCGCGTCGCGCACCTTCTTGTAGGCGCGGTGGGCAAAATTCTCGAAGGCTTCGTCATTCAACGCGAAGACCTGAGGCAGCTCGCCAGGCTTGGTCTCGTGACCTGAATCGGTGCCGTAGGTGGCGAAGCCGCGCGCGAGCGGCGATGGCTTGTCGAACGGATAGGCCGGCGGCAGCGCAAGGCCGGTGATCAGCATGCCGTTGAAGCCGCCGCCGCCATATTGCACCGAGCGGCCGTTCCATTCGATGGGCAGGTTGACCTGGAATTTGATCGGCGGCGCATTGGGGTCGACCGGGTCGATATGGCCGAGCACCTTGCAGAAGCCGGGATTGGCAGGGGTGACGCGCCCCGACGGCGTCGGGCCGCGCTCGGCAACGGCGAGCGGCGACGGCGACTGAAACGCCGCGGCATCGATCTTCATGGCGTCGGTGCCGCCGACCAGCCCCTTGCAGACCGTCTCGGCATCCTCCGCCAACGACAGCGCCGACGCGCCGCTCGCGCTGATTGCGGCTGCGGTGCCCACGAGCCATGCACACAACTTCGCTCTGTTTCGCGTCATCGTTTCCACCCGGCTTGTTCCGTTGGTTCGAAAGTTGGCCGCATTCAATGCAACCTTCGCCCGTCCGTCAATCGCTGATGCCTGCTTTCCGTCAGAACGAGCCCAGCGCGCTACCGAGGGCAATCACCGCCACCAGCGCCAGGAGGGACGTCACGATGCCGACCATGACGATGTCGAAATAGCTGTCGCGATGTGTCAGGCCGCAGATCGCGAGCAGGCTGACCACCGCGCCGTTGTGCGGCAGGATGTCGAGTGTCCCGGCGCCGATCACCGCCACGCGATGCATCAGCGCAACGTCGATGCCGGTCCGCGCGGCCAGTTCGACATAGGTCGGGCCGAGAGCCTCGAGGGCGATGGTCAGGCCGCCCGATGCCGATCCGGTCAGCGCAGCCAGGATGTTGGTCGCGACGGCGAGCGAGACCAGCGGTCCGCCCTGGATCGCCAGCACCCAGTCGCGCACGATCGTGAACGCCGGCAGCGAGGCGACGACCGCGCCGAATCCGACGAGGCTGGCGACGCTGAACGCCGGCAGGACCGATGCATTGGCCCCGGCGTCCATGGTCCGGCGCAATGCCGACAGACGCGCCCAGTTCAGCGCGATGGTCGTGACGATGGCCGCAGCCAGCGCAACCGCAACCGACCACACGCCCGCGACGGCCGCGAGCCTCGTGTCACCAAAGCGTTGCTCGGCGAGATAGCTGACATCGAGCCGCGGCAGCACCACGAGCGACATCAAAAGATTCACGGTGACGACGACGACGAGCGGCGCGATGGCGTTCAGCACGGGCGGTGGCCGCTCGCTGCGATGACCGTGCTGGAGTTCCGCCGGATCGAACTCGCGCGCGGTCGTCGCGCGTTCGCGCACGAGCTCGTCCGCGGCGGCGCGCTCGGCCGAATCCTCGACGTCATCGCCATAGCCCTCCCCGGCACGGCGCGCCGCAGCTTCGGCGCGATGCAGCCACCATAACCCCGTGCCGAGCATGATAAGCGAGGCAACGATGCCGAGGCCCGGCGCGGCAAAGGGCGTCGTGCCGAAGAACGGCATCGGGATCGCATTCTGGATCGACGGCGTGCCCGGCAGGGCCGACATCGTGAAGGTCGACGTTCCCAGCACGATGGCGGCCGGGATCAGGCGACGCGGGATCGAAGCCGCGCGAAACAGCGAGCGTGCCATGGGAACGATGACGAAGAACGCGACGAACAGGCTGACGCCGCCATAGGTGACCAGCGCGCCGGCGAGCACGACCGCCAGAATCACGCGGTGCTCGCCGAGCCGCTCCGCCATGAAGTCGGCAACCGACGTCACCGCGCCGCTGTCATCCATCAACTTGCCGAAGACGGCGCCAAGCAGAAAGATCGGAAAGAACTGCGCCAGAAATCCCGCCGCGTTCACCATGAAAACCTGGGTCAGGTTCGCGAGCAGCGGCTCACCGCCGAACAGCGCGGCAACGAGGGCCGCGAACGGCGCGAGCAGCAGGACGCTCCAGCCACGGAAGGCGAACAGGACGAGCAGGCCGAGCCCGACGAGGAGGCCGAGGAGACCCATGCCTCAGCACTCCGCCAGCAGGACGTCGAGATCGGCCGTCGATCGCCGCCCGATATCGGCGCCGTGCTCGGCGAGGAAGGCGTCTGCCGCCATACGCCCCTCGGCGCGCAGCATCGAGACGAACTCCCACTCCGCGTTGAGCTTCGACGAGGCGCCGAACTTCGCCAGCATGTCGCTCTTGATCCGGTGCATCCGCATCTTCGCCCAGCGCGCGCCCTCGCCGCTGCCGGGATCCGCCGCCTGTCGCAGCAGCGCGATCATGCGCAGCTCCTTCATCAGCGGCGAGTTGAACGAGATTTCATTCAGCCTGTTGAGGATTTCAGCCGCCGTCCGCGGCTGCTCCGGCCGCTCGGTCGGATTGATCTGGACGAGGATGGTGTCGTGCGCGTCGCTCTCGCGAACCAGCGGCGTGATCGTCGGGTTGCCGGCGTAACCGCCGTCCCAATAGGGCTCGCCGTCGATCTCGATGGCACGGAACATGGTCGGCAGGCAGGCCGATGCCAGCAGCACATCCGCCGTGATCTCCGCGTTGCGGAAGATCCGGCCGCGCCCGGTGCGCACCCGCGTCGCCGTGATGAACAGCTGGATCGGCGAGCGCACCAGGCGTTCGAAATCGATGCTCTCGGCGAGGACCGCGCGCAGCGGATTGTAGCCGGTCGGATTGAGATCGTAGGGCGACAGCACACGCGACATCAGGTCGGTGAGGATGTAGAAGGGCGACGTATCGAGGGTCCAGCGCCCCATCAAGCGGTCGAGCGGCGAGCGTTGCAGCAGGCTGAAGGCCGCGGCCTTCGACACACGACGCCAGTATCGGTCGAGCGCCTCACGTGCGCCCTCGGCGCCGCCCGCCGTCCAGCCGTCCGCCAGCACCGCCGCATTCATCGCGCCCGCGGAGGTTCCGGAGATCGCGGCGATGCTGAGCCAGTTTTCCTCCAGCAGGCGATCAAGCACGCCCCAGGAGAAGGCGCCGTGCGAACCGCCGCCCTGCAGCGCGAGATCAATCAGTACGGCGTCCCGTTCCATGGCGGACACTCACGCAGCTGAGGCTCAAATTGGACATGATTGGAACACGTCGAATTCGGCCACAGTGTGGGAGCAGTCGCCGCAAGATGCAACCGGAACGAGGGGATCTTTAGTGCTCGAATACCAGCCGTGCGCCGATGGTGCCTTCGAGCGCGCGGATCTGCGCCAGCAGCTCGCCCGAATCCTGGCCGCCGAGATCGGCGTCGAGCACGACGTAGCCGAGGTCGCCGGCGGTCTCCAGATACTGCGCGGCGATGTTGATGTCGCGCTGGAGGAAGACCTCGTTCAGCCGCCGCAACATGCCGGGCACGTTGCGATGGACGTGGCTGAAGCGCGCGCCGGAGGGACGCAGGTGCAGCTGCACTTCCGGGAAGTTCACCGCGCCCATGGTCGAACCCGTGATGAAATAGTCGACCAGTTTCCGCGCGACTTCCCCACCGATGCGCTCTTGCGCCTCCTCGGTCGAGCCGCCGACGTGCGGGGTGAGGATGACGTTGTTGAGGCCCTGCACCGGGCTCTTGAATCGCTCGGAATTCGAGGACGGCTCGACCGGGAATACATCGATCGCGGCGCCGGCGATGTGACCGTCGCGCAACGCAGCCGCGAGCGCGTCGAGATCGACCACGGTGCCGCGGCTGTTGTTGATCAGGAACGAGCCCGGCTTCATCGCCCGCAGCTCCCTCTCGCCGATCATGCCTGATGTGTCCGGCGTCTCCGGCACGTGCAGGCTGACGACGTCGCTCTGCGCCAAGAGCTCTTCGAGCTTCTCGACCGGCTCGGTGTTGCCGTGGCGGAGCTTGTCGGTGCGATCGTAGAAGATCACGCGCATACCCATGGCTTCAGCGAGCGTCGAGAGCTGCGAGCCGATATTGCCGTAGCCGACGATGCCGAGGGTGCGGCCGCGCACCTCGCGGCTTCCGGCCGCAGATTTGTCCCAGCCGCCTCCGTGGGCCGACACCGAGCGCGGAAAGATCTGCCGCAGCAGCATCACGATCTCGCCGATCACGAGCTCGGCAACGCTGCGGGTGTTGGAGAACGGCGCGTTGAACACGGGGATACCGCGCTTGCGCGCCGCCAGCAGATCGACCTGGTTGGTTCCGACGCTGAAGCAGCCGACCGCGAGAAGCTGATCGGCGGCCGCGAGCACGTCGTCCGTGATCTGGGTACGCGAGCGGATGCCGAGCAGCGACACGCCCTTGAGCGCCCGGCGCAGGTCCTCGCCGTCCAGCGCCTTGGTCAGCCGCTCGACATTGGTGAAACCCGCGCTCCTGAACAGGTCCACAGCGCTGTCATTGACGCCTTCGAGCAGCAGCGCCTTCGCGCTGCGCTCAGGGCTTTGGCCTGGGGCTGGCATAGTATCTCCTGAAATGGCGGCTTTGCCGCAGCTCATAGACCGCGGACGGTGCCCGGCACAATAGGGATTGGATACGGGAGGAAGATGGGGGACCAGAGGTGTGCTTGGCATCCCACCAGCGCCACCTCAGAGTGACAGTGATAGACCATCGCTCTGGTGCGAGGCAGCCAGTCGCATCAAATCACATAAAACCCGTGCGTCCCATCCAGCCGGAGTTGCTCGACGAGGCCGTACTCCCAGTCGAGATAGGCCTGCATCGCGGCTTGCGCGACGTCAGTGCCCTCATAGGGGCGGCGGTAGCGGTGGGCAGGATCCGGCTTCGGCAGCACCAGTGGCGGGCCGACGTCCAGCGCGCCGTCATAGCCGCCCTCGCGCACATAGACTTCCCAGCCCATCTGCGCGAGCCAAGACGCCGTCATGTCGGCGCGCACGCTCTTGTCGTCGGTGAGCACAATACGCGCGCCCCGCACCGGCGCGGCCATGTCGGTCTCCTGGACCAGCTGGCCGCCCGGATAATGACGGAAGCCCGGGAGATGACCGGCCGCATATTCCTCGGCATCGCGCACGTCGAAGCGGAAGAGCGTGCGGTCGGACTGCGCGACAAGCGCCGCCATCTCGCCCGCACCGATGTGGCGGACGCCGGCGCGATAGGCGACGTCGCGGGCTTTGGCCGGGCCGCCCTCGAAGGACCCGATCGCGCCGCGCCTGTCAGCGCCGTGATTGAGCGCGTGCCGCGCCAGCGTCCAGCCGATCGTGCCGTTGCGCAGCGCCCGCACCTTGTTCGGCACGCCGGCATTGATCAACGACTGCGTACCGATGATCGAGCGCGTACGGCCGGCGCAATTGACGATGATGGTGGTGTCGGGATCGGGCGCGGCCTGCCCCGCCCGCAGCACCAGCTCCGCGCCGGGCACGCTGACCGAGCCCGGGATGTTCATGGTCGCATATTCGTCGAAGCGGCGGACGTCGAGGATGGCGATGTTGGCCTTCTCCGCGATCAGCTTGGCCACCTCGTCGGCGCTGAACGATGGCGTGTGACGGCGGGCCTCGACCAGCTCGCCGAATGCCTTCGAATAGGAATTGACGTCCTCGAACACCTGGTAGCCCGCCTCGCGCCAGGCCTTCAGCCCACCCTCGAGCGCGCTGATGTTGGTGTAGCCGAGCGCGGCAAGGCGTTCCGCGCCGGTCGCAACCAGCCCCTCGCCGTCATCATAGAGCACGATTGCCACGTCCTTGCGCGGCAGCCGCACCTCGGCCTCGACAGCGATCCGGTCCGCGGCCATGTTGGCGGCGAACAGCGGATGGCCGGTGGCAAAGGCGGCCTCATATCTGAGATCGAGCAGCGCAATTTCTTCACGCAGGAGCAGCGCGCGGCGGATATCGGCGGGGGTGACGGTCGGGATCGTCATCAGACATGCAGCCTTGGAAGTTTGAACGGTCGCTTTTGGCCGATTGCAGACCGCTTGACCAGCCCGGTAAGGGCATGCCCTCCCGCCCTGCGGCGTGCGATCCCGCGGAGCTGCGGAAAGAAGCATGTTGTCCGCAGGGGCTGGGCGGGTAAAGTTCCGATTCGTGCGTTGAGGGGGCAGCATGCGAATCATGAAATTTCTGGTGGTGTTTCTGGTGCTTCCGGGTGCAGCCATCGCCGCGCTGACCAACGCGGAGCGCAAGTCCCAATTCGAGCGGGCGATGGCTTCAATCGTCGCAGCGACGACGCCGACCGTGTTCGGCTTTGTCCGCGACACGCTGATCAAGGACTATATCGCCTGCAAACCCAACAAGGGGCAGGCCGTGGAGCTCGTCGGCGCGCGCTATTTCCGGTCCTGTGAACACGAGGACGCATCGATCGCCGGCGAGCGCTCGCTGGAATCGTGCCACTTGCGCTATGGCAAGCCATGCGCCCTGCTGGCGGTGAACGAAGAGATCGTCGTGGAAGGCGAGCTGACGGCGCGGGACATGCCGCGCCTGCATTATGCGGGCAAGTATGACCTGTCCCAGATCCCGATCATCCGGCGGGTGACGCGGCAGCGCGCCGACGTACAGAACTACGACAAGGCCATGGAGCCCAAGGCCATGGCGATACACCCCTGGGGCAAGTTGTTCATCTCGGCCGGGGATCCAACTCTGCAGGACGCACAGAGCTCCGCACTCGCAAAGTGCAATAGCGATCCCGCGCGGAACGGCAGGGATGGCGGCTGCTTTGTCTACGCCGTCAACAACGACGTCGTTATCGGTGAACGGCGCATGCAGCCGAAGTGACCTGACGACGCCGGATGACGCCAGACGATCGAGGTACCGGCCCCTCACTCGCCCGGAACGAGGCGCGCGAGCGGCGCCCGCGCCGGCCGCCGCAGCTTGCGGCGCGACAGGTAAAGCAAAATGCCGGTGACCGAGAACAGCGGCATCAAGCCCGCGGCAATCATGAACGCGAGCTTGCCCGGCCACCCCAGGATCGCGCCGCGATGGATGTCGTAGATGGCCGCGATGGTCTTCTCGCCGAAGGTCTTGTCGAGATAGCGCTCCGCGGAAACCAACTTGCCGGTGATGGCGTCGATACGAAACTCGTCGCGCGTGGCCTCGAGCGTCATGTCTTTCGCCCACGACCGGATCCGTATCACGGTGCCGGGGCTGGGCGGAAGCGTCAGCAGCGCCCGGGAGAAGCGGCCGCCCTCCTCGCGTTGGAACGTCGTCCATGCCCGGTCGAAGCTCATCTGAGCCGGCCCGGAGTTGACAGTTGCGCGCGGAGCCTTCGCGGACATCCTGGGCTGCATCTTCGCAGCGCCGACCTCGGGGCGCGACAGCAACCACACGACGCCGTCCTTGTACCAGTCGAACGAGTACCACAGGCCCGTGAGCGTCATGACAAGATAGACCGGAAGAACCCAGGTACCGATGACTGCATGCAGCGAGCGATGCAGCCCGCGCCCGCCGAGACCGAGATTGGGCTTGAGCCACATCTTCACGCTGCTCGCGCGGCGCGGCCAGCGCAATACGAGGCCCGAGAGCAGCATGACCATGAGGCCGAGCGCGACGACGCCGGTGACCTGGCGTCCCCAGCCTTTGGCGTCGCCGGGGATGAGCAGCCAGCGATGCAGCCTGCGAACGGTCGCGAAGAATTCTTCCCCGCGCGGCGCACCCAGCACGCGCGCGTCATATGGGTCGACATAGAGCGACGTCGGCCGAGCGCCCTGCTCGTCGCGGGCGAAGCGGACCCGCACGGCGGCGGCCGGATCGCTCGACAGCATCACGGCCGAGACGTGGCCGACGTCCTGCCCCGGCTTCAGCCGCCCGACAAGCTCATCCGGCATCAGTGCCGGCATCTCGCGCGGCGCGACCTGCATGATGCCGGCGTTGAGATGATCGACGATCTCGTCCTCAAAGCTCATGACCGCGCCAGTCAGCGCGATCAAGGCAAGCAGCAGCGCGAGCGCCAGGCCCGCGATGGAATGGACCTGGAGCAGAGCGGCCTTGATGGTGCGGCCCAGCCGCGCTCCCATGGCTAGAAGCTCACCGTCGCCGACAGCGAGAAGCGCCGGGCATCGGCCATAGCGACGGCTAAAGCGCTCCCGGTGGTGGACGTATAGTAGACCTTGTCGAACAGGTTCTTGACGTTGAACTGATAGGTCACAGGCAGGTTGTCGATCTCCGTGTCGTAGGTCGCAAAGACGTCAGCGACGGTATAGGCCGGCAGAAAGAATGAGTTGGCGGAATCGGCCGGCCGGTCACCGACATAGTGCGCGCCGCCGCCGAGCCGCAGTCGTCCGGGCAACCGCTCGCCGAAATCGTACACGAGATAGAGCGAGGCCGTGTTCATCGCGGCGTTGAACAGCTTGGCGTTGCCGACATCTGGATCGTTGATCAGGCGCGCATCGGTATAGCCGTAACTTCCGATCATGCTCCAATCGCCGGTCAGCTTGCCGGTCACGTCCAACTCGACTCCGCGCGACCGGGCTGCGCCGGACGTTCGCGCCGAAACCGTGCCGTTGCCGAGATCGTCCCTGACCAGCACATTCTTCTTCTGGATGTCGTAGAACGCCAAGTTACCCGACAGCCGCTTGTTGACGTCGAATTTGAAGCCGGTTTCCCACTGGGTGCCTTCCTCGGGCGGGAGATTCCCCGTGACCACGAAGCCTATGGTGGTGCCCGCGAACGGCGCAATGGTCGAGGTCGGCTTCAGCGATTGCGTGTAGCTCACGTAATACGAGAGCTGGTCGTTCAGCTTGAAGATGACGCCGCCGAGCGGCAGCACCTTGTCGCCCGCCAGATTCGTGTTCGTCATGAACTTCGGCCGGCCTTTTCCGGCGAGCTGCTCGTATTCCATCCAGCGCACGCCGCCGACCACGGACAGCCAGTTGTTCACATGGAACGTGTCCTGGGCGAAGAAGCCGCGGGTGCCGAGCTTGTCGGTCTGCTCGCTGTCGACTGCGGAAATGGTCGTGCCCGGCATGACCAGCCCGTAGATCGGGTTGTAGAAGTTGAAGCTCGGGGTGGCCTGGCGGATCAGGTCGTGGCGATCAATGGTGCGATACAGCGCCTCGCCGCCGAACAGGATCTCGTTGCGGAAGCCGCCCACCCAGACGTCACCCTGGAGATAGGAGGTGCCGTAGCTGGCGTTGCTTAGCGAATTCCGGGTGCCGTCGTTGCTGCGGGTCTCGACGCCGGTCCTGGCATTGACGTTGGTGATGCGAAGCTGATTGGCGCTGTAGGTCTCGGTGTTGTAGCTGTAGGCTGCCGTGACCTTCCAATTGTCGTCGAGCTTCTGCTCGACCGAGCCCTGTATCAGGTCGGAGGTGCCCCACATGTTGTTGAACGGCTCGTCGAGCCGGCGCGTCTTTGGAATCGCCAGCGGTGCGCCGTTGACGAAAGCCGTGCCGCGGTCGAAGGGATAGATGAATTCGCGATGCTCATAGGTCAGCTGGACCGTCGTGGCGTCGCCGTACCAGGCCAGCGACGGGTTCACCAGCATTTCCCTGTGACGGCCGAAATTCCGCCAATAGTCCTCGCCGACCCCGTAGCCGATGAAGCGATAGGCAAGACCGCCGTCGCCGATCGGACCGGTGATATCGAGCGTGCCATCGGCCCCGTTGCGGTTGTTCGCGTAAGTCGAGCCGAGCAGCGTGACCGAGCCATGCTGATAGAGCTCCGGACGCTTGCTGATGGTGTTGACGATGCCGCCGGGGTCCATGATGCCGTAGAGCAGCGAGGCCGGCCCTTTCAGCACCTCGACGCTTTCGACAGCGGCATTGAGGCTGCGCCCCTGCACCAGCGGCATGCCGTTGCGCATGATCGAGCCGTCGCGATTGTCGCCGAAGCCGCGGCGAATGACGGCGTCCTGCGTGCCGGCGAGCGTGTTGGTCTGGGTGATGCCCGAGATGTTGATCAGGGCATCGTCGATGTTGCGCGGGAGCTGATCCTTCAACACCTGCTCCGGCACGATGTTGACGGACTGCGACGTGTCGAGCGGTAAAGCGCCGCTGCGCAGCGTCGTCGCGCTCGGCATCGCGCGGTACCCCAGCTTTGCGGCCTGTTGCGCCGCGGCTTCGGCGGCGGCGCGCTCCGAGCGCGTCGGCACCGCAGGCGCGGCCGTGGCGCTGCGGCTGCGCTGGCGCGCGGCGGCCGGCGTGTGGCGCGAAGCCCCCTCCGATGCGCGTGCCGTTTTCGGCCGCGACGCCGGGGCTTCCACCGTTACCGGCGGCAGAGCCGATTGCGCCTGCGCACTCGTCGTGTTGGTGGGAGTTTCGATGAGCAGCACCGCTGCACCGATGAGAAGACCTGCACGGCTCTTG
The DNA here is from genome assembly GCF_051861855.1 of Bradyrhizobium sp. PMVTL-01. Lineage (NCBI taxonomy): Bacteria > Pseudomonadati > Pseudomonadota > Alphaproteobacteria > Hyphomicrobiales > Nitrobacteraceae > Bradyrhizobium > Bradyrhizobium sp. PMVTL-01. The sequence continues at coordinate 8,027,147 of NZ_CP193982.1, forward strand.
CCGGCACGGGTTCGATGGCCGCTGTCGCGCTGGCCATCCACGAAGGCACGCACTTTCATTCCACTTCAAGTCAAGAACGTTGAAGTGTGCGCGTGTAACAGTTGCCGGGATCGAGGAGAACCGTAGCGGAGCTTGAATCGCTCTAGTGTTGAATCGTTCTAAGCGCAGAGCAGCGCCGAATTGCGATCTCCGATTGATGGCACGTTTGATCGCGACACGCTGCGCGAGAGTTCGCAGTGAGCAGGTCGCAATGCTGCGCGATCTCACGCGATGGCGGGAGCGACCAACTCGTCGAGCTTGCGTTTGAACGCGCTGCCGCCGGACAGGGCGCGGAGCGGCGGACGCACGCGCAGCCAGCCGGCATCACCCGTCTGCGCCGCGAGGATCGCCTTCAATGTCGGGACCAGGGACGGCGTCTTCACCACGACATCGATCGCGGCCTGCATGCGCTCTTCGACTTCCTTGCCGTCAACCATGCCCTTGACCAGCTCGGGCACGACATTGGCCATGCCGCAGATGGTGCCGGCGCCGCCCGCGGCGATCGCGCGGGTGATGTCGGCTTCGTTGCCGACCGTGATGGCGAGCTCTGGCGCGGCGGCGCGGAACGCCTGGAACTGCTTGAAGTCGCCACTGGAGTCCTTGAGGCCCGCGATCACCTTGCCGTAGCGCTTGCGCAGGCTTGCGGCGACCGTCGTCGGGATCGCGACGCCCGAGACTTGCGGGATGTGATAGAGCGAAGCGCGCAGCCGATCGTCCGCGACGCCGTCGATGACCGCGGCAAAGGCATCCTCGATACCCTCGGGCGTGACGTTGCGATCGAAGTAAGGCGGCAACAGCAACACGTGGCGCAGGCCGAGGCCGAGCACGGCACGCGTCAGCGCGATGCTGTCGGTGATGGCGGGAAAGCCGCCGCCGATTCCGATGCGCTCCGCAGCGACGCCGCTCTCGAGCAGCGCCTCGATGGTCGCGATGCGTTCGGCGGCATTGAACGAAGTGCCCTCACCGGTGGTGCCGAACAGCACGACGCCCTCGACGCCTTTGCTGAAGAGTTGCTTGGCATGCGCGGCGAGCTTTGCGGAGTCCACGCTGCCGTCCGTCGCCAGCGGCGTCGCCGACGCCACCCAGAACCCGCGAATCGCCTCCGTCATCACACTACCCTCTGATTGCTGAGCCGGCTAAGCCTCTGAACGCTAACGATCTTTCTCAGCCAGACGGAGCCATGTTTTTGCTTTACTTTTTACCTTGTACCTTACATACAAGGCGGACGCAAACCCTTTCCACCATCGCGGCGCGCATGAGTCGCAGCCGAATCCTTAAGAGGTCTCGCATGAACATGGTGACCCCTGTTGGACGACCCGATCAGTTGCTCGGCGCGTTGCGCGACAGGCTCGGCGCAGCCGCCGTGCTTGTTGGTGCGGACGTGCCGGCGCGCAATTGCAATGACTGGAGCGCGAGCCTGCCGCAGACGCCGCGCGCGGTGATCCGACCGCTCGATGCGCAGGGCGTTGCCGATGCGGTTCTGGCCTGCCGGCAGGCGCGCCTGCCGTTCGTGCCGCAGGGCGGATTGACCGGGCTGTGCCGCGGCGCCTCGCCCGAAGCCGGCTGGGTCGCGATCTCGCTGGAGCGCATGACCGGCATCGAGGAGATCGATCGCGCGACGATGACGATGACGGTGAAGGCGGGCACGCCGCTGGAGACGATCCAGAAGGCCGCCGACGAGGCCGGCTTGTTCTTTCCGCTCGATCTCGGCTCGCGCGGCTCCTGCGCCATCGGCGGCAATCTCTCCACCAATGCGGGCGGCAACCGCGTGATCCGCTACGGCATGACGCGCGAGCTGGTGCTCGGCCTCGAAGTGGTGCTGCCTGACGGCACCATCATCACCAATCTCAACAAGCTGATGAAGAACAATGCCGGTTACGATCTGAAGCATCTCTTCATCGGCTCGGAAGGCACGCTCGGCATCATCACCCGCGTCGTGCTGAAGCTGTTCCCGAAGCCGCGCTCGACCATGGCAGCGCTCTGCGCGCTGAAGGACTATGCCGCGGTGATCGCGCTGCTCGATGCCGCGCGTTCGGGTCTCGGTCCGCTGCTGTCGGCGTTCGAGGTGATGTGGCCGGATTATTGGGACGTGATCACGACTCGCGCCGGCGTAAAACCGCCGGTCGCGGCAGGCCATGGTCTCTACGTGCTGGTCGAGGCGCAAGGCACCGACGAGAGCATCGATGCGCCGCGCTTCCAGAGCTGGCTCGAGGAGCTGATGCAGCGCGGGCTGCTGCCCGATGCCGCCGTGGCGCAGTCGCTGGCACAGACGCAAGCCTTCTGGCGCGTGCGCGACATCTGCGCCGAGTTCGGCCAGGTGCTGGGCCCGCACATCTCCTACGACATCGGCCTTGCGGTGGCATGGATGGACGAATTCGTCACGCGCTGCAAGGCCGCGTTGGCTGGCGGTATCGAGGGCTGCGAGAGCGTCTATTACGGCCATATCGGCGACGGCAATCTGCATCTGGTCTCCTGGGTCAGCGGCCTCACGGTCGAGCAGCAGCCGAAAGAGGACATGGACGCGATCATCTATGGTCTCGTCCGCGAGATGGGCGGCAGCGTTTCCGCCGAGCACGGCATCGGCACCTTGAAGAAGAAGTGGCTGGGCCATGCCAGGAGCGAGGCCGAGATCGCGCTGATGCGGACGCTGAAGGCCGCGCTCGATCCCGATCATCTGCTCAATCCCGGCAAGGTGATCTGAGCGGGAAGGCGCATGCGATCGCTCAAGCTCGATACACCGAAATCGCTGTCGCAGCGCGTGATGCAGCGGCTGCGCCAGGCCATCGTCGACGGCGAGTTCGCGCTGGGTGCAGCGATCTCGGAAGAGAGGGTGGCAAATTCCTTCGGCGTTAGCCGCACGCCGGTGCGCGAGGCGATGGGCCAGTTGCAGGCGCAGGGGCTCGTGGTGATCCGCCCGCAGGTCGGCAGCTTCGTTTTCACGCCGAGCGCCGACGACATCACCGCGCTCTGCACCTTCCGCATCGCGCTGGAGCCCAAGGCGGCCGCGCTCGCCTTTCACCATGATCGGGAGGGAGCGATCGCCGCGATGAGCGACGCGATCGCGGCGATGGAGCCTGCCGTCGCGGCCAGGGACAATATCGCCTATGGCCGCGCCGATGCCGCGTTCCACGAGGCGCTGTTCGCTTATTGCGGCAACAATTACCTCGTCGAATCCTACCAGCTCGTCTCCGGCCGGGTCGCCGCGCTCCGCACCAACCTGACCTCGCCGATCGATGTCAGGACCCGCACCTCATTCGACGAGCATCGCAAGCTGCTGGAGCTGTTCGCGCGTGGCGAGTTCGCCGCTTTCGAACAGCTGATGACGACGCACATCACCAATTCGGGCGTGGTCTATGCGAAGGCCTTGAAAGTGGACGCGCTGAAGGCGGATTGAGCGCGACTACCGCGCGTCCCTCGATCCCGGCCGGTCCAGAAAGTCCAGCGCGGTGTTGATCTGCTCGAGCTGGTGCTCGATCCTGTCGCGGTCCTCGACGACCCGCGCCTTCTCGAGTTCCTCCACGAGCTTCTGCTTTCGCGCCAGCAAGTTCTCTATGACCGTGCTCACAAGCCCCCCATCGCCCCGAAGCGAGCGTCGGGGCAGAAATCCGGCCAGCGGCGCTGGCGGAATTGTCGGGGCGCGCGCGAGCGGGGGCTCGCGCGGGCGCCAAGGTCAGAATGTTCGCGCGGGCGGTTGGTTCCTGCAAGTGAACCACAATGCCGGCGGATGTGATCGTTGCGCCACTCAATGCGTCAAGACGATACCTGCAGGTTGCATCGACGCGACAAATGCAGGAGATGGCGACCGGGAAGACCGCCAGCAGCGCACATTGTGCGCCATTGGGGGAACCCTAATCAGCGAAGGCGGCATGGCGGCCGGTTGAATTCGCAGGCGTGGAGTCCTATGCGTAGGCGCCATGGACACCCAGATCATCACCGCCGAAAAGCCCCTGATGGCCAAGGCCCGCCCGCGCAAGGCCGCGCCGTTCCTCCCGACGAGCCGCGCCGAGATGGATGCGCTCGGCTGGGATGCCTGCGACATCGTGCTGGTGACCGGGGACGCCTATGTCGACCATCCCAGCTTCGGCATGGCCATCATCGGCCGCCTGCTCGAGGCGCAAGGATTCAGGGTCGGCATCATCGCGCAGCCGGACTGGCATTCGGCCGAGCCGTTTAGGGCGTTAGGCAAGCCAAAGGTGTTCTTCGGCGTCACCGGCGGCAACATGGATTCCATGGTGAACCGCTACACCGCGGACCGGCGCATCCGCAGCGACGATGCCTATACAGCGGGGGGTGAAGGCGGCAAGCGGCCGGACCGCTGCACCATCGTCTACGCCCAGCGCTGCCGCGAGGCGTTCAAGGATGTCCCGATCGTGCTCGGCGGCATCGAGGCCTCGCTGCGCCGGATCGCGCATTACGACTACTGGTCCGACAAGGTGCGCCGCTCGGTGCTGGCCGACGCCAAGGCGGACTTGCTACTCTACGGCAATGCCGAGCGCGCCGTGGTCGAGGTGGCGCAGCGGCTCGCCGCCGGCGAAGCGCCGCGCGAGCTCGACGACATCAGGGGCGTCGCGCTGTTCCGGCGCGTGCCCGAACACTACGTTGAACTCCACGCGGACGATCTCGATTCCGCCGACGAGGGCGCAACGCGCCAGAAGGGCGCGACCGTGATCCGGCTGCCAGCACTGGAGCAGGTCGAGCAGGACCGCGAGGCCTATGCCCGCGCCTCACGCGTGCTGCATCGTGAGAGCAATCCCGGCAATGCGCGGCCGCTGGTGCAGCGTCATGGCGACCGCGACCTCTGGCTCAACCCGCCGCCGATCCCGCTCACCACCGAGGAGATGGACGCGGTCTACGACCTGCCCTACGCCCGCGCGCCGCATCCCTCCTATGGCGAGGCGCGAATCCCCGCCTGGGAGATGATCAAGTTTTCGGTGACGATCATGCGCGGCTGCTTTGGCGGCTGCACCTTCTGCTCGATCACCGAGCACGAGGGCCGCATCATCCAGAACCGCTCCGAGGGCTCGATCCTGCGCGAGATCGAACGCATCCGCGACAAGACCCCGGGCTTCACCGGCGTGATCTCAGATATCGGCGGCCCCACCGCCAACATGTACCGGATGGCCTGCAAGGACCCGAAGGTCGAGGCGGCGTGCCGCCGGCCGTCCTGCGTTTTCCCGGAGATCTGCCCGAACCTCAACACCTCGCATGACGACCTGATCCGGCTCTATCGCAAGGTGCGCGAGACCCGTGGCATCAAGAAGGTGATGGTCGCCTCGGGCGTGCGCTACGACCTCGCGGTCGAGAGCCCCGAATACATCAAGGAGCTCGTCACCCATCACGTCGGCGGCTACCTCAAGATTGCACCCGAGCACACCGAGCGCGGTCCGCTCGACAAGATGATGAAGCCGGGCATCGGCGCTTACGACAAGTTCAAGCGGATGTTCGATGAAGCAGCCGAGCGGGCCGGCAAGAAATATTACCTGATCCCCTATTTCATCGCGGCGCATCCGGGCACGACGGACGAGGACATGATGAACCTCGCGCTGTGGCTGAAGAAGAACCGCTACCGCGCCGATCAGGTGCAGACCTTCCTGCCCTCGCCGATGGCGACCGCGACCGCGATGTACCACACCGGCGTCAATCCGCTGCGCGGCGTGCGCCACGGCGGCAGCGACAAGGTCGATGCGATCAAGGGCCTGCGCCAGCGCCGCCTGCACAAGGCATTTTTGCGCTATCACGACCCCGACAACTGGCCGGTGCTGCGCGAGGCCTTGATCGAGATGGGCCGCCGCGACCTGATCGGCTCGCAGCCCCACCAGCTCGTCCCCGCGCAGCAGCCGCCCGGCACCGGCAAGGCCGCCGGCACCAAGCGCCCCGTTCGGCCCGGCGGCAAGACGCAGCGGTTCACGACCAAGGGCCTCCGGGTGATGAAGTAGCGGGCCAGAGCGCGATGCTCTCGTGCCTCCCAAACAAAGATGTTCGAAAACAACCCCATGCACAGTAGCCGGCCCTAGTGGGATCAATGGTTTAGATGTCCGGCGAAGACGTTTGACCCGTCGGGCAAACAATCGTTGCGCCGTCGGGCAAAACAGGCGCAGAATGGCATGATCGGGCACGTGGGATAGAGCGAGCCCGGTCTCCGCCCGCATCGATATCCTCGAGCTTCGCACCGCGTCCCGCGCGCAGACTGTTGCGCGCCCGTTCGACCTGTTGGGGGATGCTTCCCGGCAATCCGCACCTTGCGGCCTACCCAGCGACTCCGGATGCGCCAGGGCGTGCACTCATCAATCGATCAGCCCCTGAAGCAGGCCATGGCGTTCTAGCTTCGAGACCGGACATGGCCGGTTCGTTTCTGGAAGTCAGCGACATTGCCGAGTCGAGGCTATCAAATGAACCGCGAGCGTAGGGCGGCGCCGCAGGGCGCGCGGCGCGCTGATATCTGGTAAGCTTTTCCGGCCGGTTAAGCATCGGGAGAGGGTTGTGACGCGACGCGAGTTCATCGCACTCGTCAGCAGCGCGGCGGCAATCCGACCGCTCGGCGCGCGTGCAGAGCGCCCGCCAGAACGTGTCCTCTATTTCACCTACTCGGCCGGCTATCGGCACGACGTCATACCACTTTCCGAAGCAATCCTGACGCAGCTTGGAAGGAATTCCGGTGGCTTCGAAGTCATCGCAACGGAAGACTTGTCTGAATTTTCCACCGGAAACCTCGAGCGGTACGCCGCTGTGATGTTCTACACAAGTGGCGAAATTCCGATGAGCGGCGCCCAAAAGATAGCACTTCTCAACTTTGTGCGCTCGGGACGTGGCTTTCTCGGCGTTCACTCGGCCACGGACACATTCTACACTTGGCCAGACTATCTCGATCTGATCGGCGGCTACTTCAACGGTCATCCCTGGCATCAGGGTGTGACCATCGAGGTGGCTGCAGATCCACTGGTGGCGTTTCTGGGGAATTCGTTGCAGTTGAACGATGAAATCTACCAGATCAGCGACTTCGACTATCGCGGATCACGCGTGCTCCTGCGCCTCGACCAAAGTTCGGTGGACCTCAATAAGGCCGGTGTGCATCAACGCTTCTATGGTTGGCCGCTCGCCTGGAAACGATTTTACGGCGAGGGGCGAGTGTTCTATTCGGCGCTTGGCCACGAGGCGTCGGTCTGGCAGGACCCGCGCTGCCAGAAAATCCTCACTAACGCTATCCTCTGGTCTACGAGAAGGTCGGCGTAGTGCAACCGGATTGCTCCTTTCCTACGGGCAAATATTGTGGCGGCCATCGACAATGCCGCTCGCCTTGATCGAAACTGGCTGTCGCCCGGCCTGTCGGATTCTCGGAAGTACCGACGCTGCAAAGGACTGAGGGCAAGAACATAGGCCACTGCCCCCTCAATGCCGGTTGTCACTTCGGGTGTGGGTCAAAGGCTGCCTTGGCCAGCTTGCACGGCCCTGTTCGGGTCACTTCAGGAAGCAGACCTCGCGCCGCTCTGAGCCAGGGTCAGCCGCGGGCCAGCTTCGCACATTCCGGGAAGGCGAGAGACAACTACATCAACAAGAAATCAAGAAAATGCAAATGGTTCCGTACGAAGGCAGGACGAAGATGGGCCCCGTCGGAAAATTTCGGGTCGCGTGCTCCGAAAAAGGCTGAGCACGTTTCACCGTTCCCGCAGACGTCGGGAAAGACATCCAGGATCTTCGCTCCGGTGCGTTCCGCGACGGCACGCAATTCGGCGTCATGCTCAGCATTCACCGTTCGCAAATCGGCGACCGGGACGGAGTTCTCAACATTCGGATCGGCGCGAATGCCGGTGATACCCCGCGTGACCATACGTTGAGGGTTGAGTCCGGTAGAAGACTGCGGCGCACCCAATACGAGGTAAACTGTCGCATTCAGTTTCAGTTCGCGAACATAATCTTCGAGGTTGGCATAGAAAGCACGCCTTCCTTCCTCTCCGCCATCCAGAGGAATAGACTTACCCTCTCGTTCGACGAAGGCATTTTTCCTGGGCCAGTAATGAGGACTGAGAACGACCGTTTGGACCTTCTCTCTTTGTACCAATTCTGACAATCGGTTCGCGACTTTAGCGCAATTTGCGAATTCATCGCGAGCGATCACACCAGGCACCAGCGGGCAGGCTGGGCCTGTCACGAAATAAGCACGGACCGCCAAGCGCCCTTCGTCTGCGAGTTGCTGCAGACGAGGGCCATAGTGAAACACCATACTGTTGCCCGCCAGCGCGACCTTGCGAGCGCCTTGGCCGATTTGAGCCACCATGGAATGTCCGCGACTGTCGTACTCAAGAACGGTCATGCCGTTCGTAGGCGCGTAGATCGCCTCAAGAGTGGCGGCGTTTAGTTTTTCCAGATCGAGGCTGTTGCGAAAACGTTGCGGCACACCGCCAATGGCCCATACCGCCAAGCCACAAGCACCGACCATGGCGACGCAGGCTGCGACAATATGAGTGGGCCGCGAGCGGTTAGAACTAAGGCGAACAGGGCGTTCAATAAAACGGTACGTGGCCCAAGCCAACAGCAAGCTCGCGATCACAATTCCGAAGGCCATAAATAAGGTCGGGGGCTTCCCTCGGATAACATAAGAAAAGGCGATCAGTGGCCAGTGCCACAGGTATAGGGGATAGCTGATGAGCCCTATGGACACCGCGACGCGATTTGAAAGAATGGCTTTGTTGATAACGGCATTTGATCCGGCCAGAATGACCGCAACCGCACCCGCCACGGGCAGCAAAGCGAGCCAGCCGGGAAAGCGCATCTCCGATGCAAACAATCTCGCGGATATCAAGACGGCTGCCATGCCCGCCAATGAAATTACGTGCTTAAGGCCCCCTTTGAGGTTGATGTCCGGGCGCCAAGCCAGTGCTGCGCCGGCGAGTAGTTCCCAGAAGCGCGAGATCGGCAGGTAGAAGTCGCTCGACGTGTCAGTGAGCGAGACCGCGATATTGACCGCAAAGGAGGCCACCAGCAGCGCAACTATCAAACGCCCAATCGCGGCCTTTAGCTTGAAGGCGATCCAAAGCAGCGGTGGCCAGAGGATATAGAACTGCTCCTCGATACCCAAAGACCAAAGATGCAGTAGTGGCTTTGAAGTAGCGGCACTGTCAAAGTATCCGCTCTCCCTCCAGAGCGCGAAGTTAGACAGGAAGGCGGCCCCGAAAAAGACTTGCTTGCCGAGCTGAGCAAGTTGCGAGGGCATCAACACGACGAAACCATATGCCAACACCGCGGCGAGGCAAACAGCGAGCGCGGGAAAGATGCGCCTGATGCGGCGCCGATAAAAGCTCGCTAAGGAGAACCGGCGCTGCTCTATTTCACTGAACAGGATTCTCGAGATGAGATATCCGGAGATGACGAAAAACACGTCTACGCCAACAAAGCCGCCGGGCAGCCACGCTTCATCAGGGAACGCGTGGAAGATCACCACCGAAAGCACAGCCACCGCCCTCAATCCGTCGATATCGGGGCGATAATTGTGGGGGAGAGTAGTTGTATCGATCGGTGCAGTCATTTGGCGATTTTGCGTGGTTGATCGGGCTTAGCCAATGTTTCGGGTCAAAACCGGCTGTGCCGACCAGTCCTGTCGTGCGTCCGCTCTGCTCGGAAGAGCAAACCTAACGGCGAGTTGCTTCGAAGGGCACCTTCGGGCCAGCAGGCGACATCGCAAAATGAAAAAGGCGCGTCACCAGGGCATCGCTTACTGCTTGATCAACGCCAGCAAGGCTCGGTTTGAGCGCTGAGCGACGCAGTTGCTGCGGGAAAAATCAAATCGTGCGATGTGTGAGCTGACTCGGATCGGGTGAGCCACTCGCCGAGGCTCTTCGCGTGAAGATGTGCGGCCCGCCAGACATCTAGGACAGCACTATTGTCGTAATCGTGGCGCCCCAGTCACGGTTTTGAAAGAACAAAGTGGCAGCGGGGGTCTTGCCGAGTTTCCGATAGACGCTCGGTTGCTCGCGCTACACTGCGTCAGGTCAACGCAGCCGGAATGTTCGGCCAGGAAAAGAAGGCAGCAAGAAATAGGGGGCGGCGATGCAACGCCTTCGATTTGGCTCGGAATTCACGTTTCTCGACTGAAGTTTTACCTGTGTGGTGGGTCGGTCGCAGCTCTGCTCGTGCTTCCTGTTCAAATCGCTCGCGCCGATGAAGGCGGCGTCGGCTTCTGGATACCCGGGTTCTTCGGCAGCCTTGCCGCTGTCCCGGCGCAGGCGCCAGGGTGGTCGGTAAGCACGATTTATTATCACACCTCGGTTTCCGCCGGCGCCGATGTGGCGCGTGCACGCGAGATCACGATTGGTCGCATTCCCGGGAATCTGACGGCCACCGTGAGCGCGAACGTCAAGGCCAATGTGGATCTTGGCCTCGTTGCCGGGACCTACACCTTCGCGACCCCTGTGCTGGGCGCTCAGGCTTCTGCGAGCCTGCTGGGAGGCTACGGTTCCAACTCTACATCGCTGGCGGGTCGGCAGGCGCGTTGACGACACCGGCAGGCGCGATCCCCTTCTCTCGCTTCGACACCATCGATAGCTCACTCCCGGCGTTTGGCGATTTGCTGCCAATGTTCCAGCTGAAGTGGAATGCCGGGGTCGACAACTACATGACCTACATCACCGGGGACATCCCGGTCGGCGCCTATCAGTCGGACCGTCTCGCAATATAGGGCTCGGGCACTGGGCGATCGACGTCGGCGGCGGCTACACTTATTTCGACCAAAAGACCGGGCGCGAAGCTTCGGCCGTGCTCGGATTCACCTACAACTTCGTCAATCCTGCGACCCACCATCAGAACGGCGTCGACATGCACCTCGACTGGGGCGCTTCGCAATTCCTGACCAAGCAGTGGCAGGTCGGTGTCGTGGGTTACCTCTATCAGCAACTCGGCTGCGACAGCGGCTCCGGCGATCGCGTCGGCTGCCGTGGCCAGTGTCGGCCCGCAGCTCGGCTACATCTTCCCGATCAATGACAAACTGCAGGGCTATCTCAACCTGAAGGCTTACGGCGAATTCGCCAACGAAAATCGGCCCGCGGGTTGGAATGTCTGGCTGACGTTCAATCTTGCGCCTGCGGCGGCACCGCCCCCCGCGCCAACAAGACCAATGTTCACGAAATAAAGGCGCGACTGCCGGACCCGCGGACAGAAGCTTTCTCAATGTATTGCCCCTTGCAAAGCTTATGAAGACTGACGCGACTTAGCTCGATCACGCGGCATCCTCCTACGTCCCACCAGCGCGGTTTCCTCCCCTGGAGGCTTTCGGACGCCGGCCGCAGAATACGCGGCGCCGTCCCTCAAGCGGCCGGCATCCGAAGCCCTCCACATGCCGTGGCCCGCTCACATCGCCAGTTCAGGTCACCTACGGCAAGCAGAGCTCCAGGCGCTTTGAGCTAGGTCAGGCACGGCCAATAGCCGACATAAATCGATCCCCAGAGAGGTTCGTCACTTGGGTCCTCAGCCAATCTGTGGGTGCTGCAGCGACATATCGAGCATTCTACACGCCCGCAGATGCCGCGGATTGATGATCCGACGAAATACATGTTCCCGGGGCGCGGTCGGCCCAGGGCTACTTTTCCGAACAGCTGGAATTGTTGTCTGATCCCCTCTACACTCGACCGACACGTGGAGCGGTCATGGCGCAGGAGGGGGCATCCCGAGGACGCAGGTTGGCGGCGATCATGGTTGCCGACGTAGCCGGCTATTCGCGGCTCATGCACAATGACGAAGAGGCTACGCACGCGCGCCTGACCGCGCTTCTGACAGATGTCATCGAGCCGGCCATCGCGGAACACGGAGGCCGCATCGTCAAATACACCGGCGACGGCTTCCTCGCCGAGTTCCCGAGCGCGGTCGAAGCAGTTCGAGCAGCCGAGCATTTCCAGGCTGGCATTGGAAATCTCGCAGCCCAAGAGGCGGAAGAGGACCATATTGTCTTCCGCGTCGGCATCAATATCGGCGACGTCATCGTCGAGGCGAACGATATCTTCGGCGACGGCGTCAACATCGCGGCCCGGCTCGAGGGGATCGCCGAGCCGGGTGGTATTTGCATTTCCGCATCAGCCCATGATCAGGTCAGCGGCAAGATCGATGTCGAATTCAACGATCTGGGCGAGCACAGCCTCAAGAACATTGCGCGGCCCGTACGCGCCTATTCCGTGAAACGCAAAGGGCCCGACTTGATCGGGCACGGCTCAGCGTCGCATCAGCCCGCCGCGCCACGCCTGTCCATCGTCGTGCTTCCTTTCACCAATTTCGGCGGCAATCCCGAGCAGGACTATTTTGTCGACGGCATCACCGAAAGCCTGACGACCGATCTGTCGCGCATCCCGGGCGCCTTCGTCATCGCACGCAATACTGCGTTCACCTTCAAGAACAAGCCGGTGGACGCTCGCGTAGTCGGCCGCGAGCTCGGCGTGCGCTATGTCATGGAAGGCAGCGTGCAGGGCAGCGGCGATCGCGTCCGCGTGAACGCTCAGCTCATCGATGCGGCGACCGGCGCGCACCTCTGGGCCGAGCGATTCGACAAGCGGCGCGCCGATGTATTCGACATGCAGGACGAGATCACCACACGGCTTGCCCGGATCGTCGGTGTCGAGCTTGTCGCGGCTGAAAGCCGTCGGGCCGAGCGCGAGCGGCCGGGGAGCATGGACGCGGTCGACCTCGCAATGAGGGGTTGGGCGATTCTCAACCAGCCCCTGTCGTTGCGCGGCCACCGTGCGGCATGCAATCTTTTTGAAGAGGCGCTCCGGCGGGACGATCGCAATGTCGAGGCTTTGATCGGCCTTGCCACCTATCATTCTGATGAAGTTCGTACGTTTGCTTCGACAAACCGTGACGAACAGCTGCGTATCGCCGAGACGGCGATCACCAAGGCGTTGAATCTCGCTCCGCGCAACGCCTCGGCACGTCTTGTCTATGGCAATGTACTGCATGTCTCAGGAGCGACGGAGCGGTCCCTGCGCGAATTCGAATTTGCCATCACGCTCGATCGTAACCTGGCCTGGGCCCACGCCAATGCGGGCTTCGCGAAGGTGTTGCTCGGGCGTGCAGAGGAGGCGGAAGCGGACCTCATGAACGCAATCCGGCTGAGCCCGCGCGATCCCGGCTTGGATCGCTGGCACGCCCTGCTCGGAATTGCAGACTTGTTTCTTGGGCGACTGCAACCGGCGCTGAACCGATTGCGCAAGTCGGTCGAAATGAACCCGAACGTCGCCTTGGTGCATTTTTTCCTGGCCGCCACGGCGGGTCTGAGCGGGCTCACCGACGAGGCGAGCGCGGCGCGGGAAGCCGGCCTCCGGCTCGACCCGAACTTTACCGTGGCCCGATTTCGCAACGAGCGGCGCAGTCAGAACCCTACATTTTTGGCCCAGCGGGAGCGGATCTATGAAGGTCTGCGCTTAGCTGGCGTGCCGAACGGAGAATAAACGTCCTCCACGGCTGGTAGAATCTATGTCGGCTCCGGCCGTTTTCACACAGCCAGGGTCAAGGGCCGACCTGGGCAGCTCCACGATGCTATTCTGCTCAGCCTTCGAAAGCGGAGATTGCGAGGCGAGGAGCGCAAGTCAACTAAGCGCCAATAGCGAAGTGACCATCTAGGGAATACCGCCTCCCGTGCTGAACCTTTCCCCATTGCGAATCGACCTATCATTGTCAGATGGGATGACGTGCGGTGCGAGGTGAGCCCGTGGTCGGATCGAGATTGCCTCTGATCAGCATGTTCGTCGTGCTAGCCGCGGCCCTGTCGTTTGTCCTGAGAGCACCGGCTTGGCTTCTCCTGATCCTTGGGTCGGCGGCACTCGCGCTGCTCTATACAGTTGCAAGGCTATACTCGCGGTACGACCGGCTCGACCCTCGTTTTGGCAGTTGTATCGCACCAATTTCCCAACCCAGAGATCACCCGTGAAACGTCGCGAGGCGATTGTTGTCTTAGCGAGTATGCTTACTGCTGGGACGGCGTTTGGGCAGAAAGCTACGAGCAAGCGCGTCATTGGCGTTTTGATGGGAGCCACAAACGACGCGGAGGCAGCAGCCCGCGGATCGATTTTTGAAGATGCACTACGTAGACTAGGATGGCGCTCCGGCGAGAACGTCACGATTGAATATCGTTTTGCGGCGGGCGATCCCAAGCTTGTGCGCTCTCATGCGATGGAGCTTGTTGGCATGAAGCCGGACGTGATCCTCGGCGATGGGACGTCCGCAACTGCGGGCCTGCGAGAAGCGACTGGCACAATTCCCATCATCTTTGTTCAGGTTACCGACCCCGTAGGGACCGGGCTTGTTGCAAGTTTGGCCGAGCCGGGTGGCAACGTCACCGGATTTAGCAATTACGAATTCAGCATGGGTGGCAAGTGGCTCGACATCATTCGGCAGATAAATCCGGGAGTGAAAAGGGTAGGCGTGCTTTACAATCCTCAGGTTGGTCCATTTGGAAAGCTGTACGTGCAAGCAATCAATGAAGCGGGAATGGCGGCAAACGTCAGAATTGAGGCAGCCCAGGCAACAGATACAAATGGCATGGAGGCATTCGTCGATTCCCTTTCTCCGGAATACGAAGCCCTGATCGTTTTGCCCGACATTTTCACCGTGACGCATCAGAAAGCGATCATCACGAAGGTCGCGCAGCGCCGCTTGTTAACCATGTATCCCTTCCCGTACTTCGTGAACGCTGGCGGCCTCGTCGCTTATGGAGTCGACCAGCGCGATTTGTTTCGTCGGTCTGCATCATATGTCGACAGGGTTCTCAGGGGAGAAAGCCCTTCTGCACTTCCAGTTCAGCGGCCTGTAACATTCAGGCTTGCCGTAAATCGAACGGCCGCAAGCGCCCAGGGAATATCGCTTCCCGCGACCTTGCTCGCTGTCGCCGACGACATCGTCGAATGAATTTTGGCTGGTCGCCAACCGCGAAACGTGGGCACATCCATTAGTCAGCAGGCAGCCAAGATTTCCGGTAAGGATCTGCATCAAACCTTTCTTGGAGCGAATGAGCCGCGCGGAGCGATGTCTCAGTTGGGTCCATCGCGTCCGTTCGCTCCGGTCAAAGGCCTCCGGCTTACCCCTCACGGCCGACATCGAGGCGTCAGGCGGAGTTCGCCCACGATGCCGACGACAAACGCGGCCCACGAGCAGAATTTCCGATTGAACAAGCCGGAGGCCTTTAACATTGCGCGCATCGGCGTCGTTGGGCGATGACACCGATCTCATCTCTGTCTGATCTGCCGCTCCAGGCGCAGCGTATGCTCGCGCAGCGAATCGTAGATCGGTGCATTGCCCAGCAGCATGGGCAGCAGCATCGCCATGAAGCAGGCGCCCAGCATCGGCAGCAGCATGGTCACGCTACCGGTCATTTCGGCCACCAGAACGATGCCGGTCACCGGCGCGCGCACGACGCCGGTGAAGAGAGCGGCCATGCCCACCAATGCAAATGCTTCCGGCTGGATCGAGAGCGCCGGGAAGGCGACGCGGCAAGCCTCTCCAAATAGCAGCCCGGACTGGGCTCCCAGCACGAGCAAGGGTGCGAACAGGCCGCCGGGCGTGCCGGCCGCGTATGAGAGAGCGCCGAGCCCGAACCGGATCAGGAATGCGACCCCCAGGATCGCCGCATTCTCATGGCCGATCAAGGCGCGCTGCGTGATCTGATCTCCGCCACCGACCAATTCGGGCGAGAACCAGGCCAATAGGCCGACGCTTGCGCCGATCAACCCGGCGCGGAGCTCGATCGGCAGCCGTCCAAACCGGTCGCGAACTGCGATGGTCGCGAGCAGGGCGCGATTGTAGGCGACGGCCAGCAGACCCGCGATGCCACCCAGAACCAGGAACAGCGGGGCGGATTCAGCCCCGGGATAGCTCAACGGCGCGACCTCGAAGTCGGGTGCGACCCCGAGCAGCAGCCGTGCGACCGGGATCGCCGTTGCCAGCGCTGCAAGGGCAGCGACGGCAACACGGTGCTCGAACCTCTGCACCAGTTCCTCCAGCACAAACACGAGCCCGGCAATCGGCGCATTGAAGGCCGTCGCAAGGCCCGCGCCGGCGCCAGCGGCGAGCAGCACCCGGGCATCCGCCCAACGGAGTCGGCCGAGGCGCGCGGCGAAAACCGCGATACCGGCGCCCATCTGGACGGTCGGCCCCTCACGCCCAAGCGCGAGCCCGGAGCCGATCGCCAGTATTCCGCCGAGGAATTTCACCGGCACCAGACCAAACGGAGCCGGTGGGATCTCTTCGCGCAGGACAGCTTCGACATGCGGAATGCCGCTGCCCGAAGCGTGTGGCGAGAATTGCCGCACCATCCACGCGGCAACCAGGGTTGCTACGGCGCACCCGCCGACGACGGTGAAGAACCCCCAGATTGCGTGGCCATGGGCCCAGGCGATCATCGCATCGCGCAGACCATCCGCACGCACGAGCAAAAGCCGGAAGATCGCCCCGACACATCCAGTCGCAGCTCCTACGATGAGAGCCATCGCCGCGAGCCCCAACAGGCTGCGACGTTCATCCGCGACTTGCCGCTCGTCGTCAGGGTTATGGTCCACAGCTGGTCGATGATCCCGGGGCCTTTGGAAGCACAATCTTTGCCGAAATCACCGGCGAATGTCCCGAAAAATGTTCGTGCCCAACTTTCCTCCGCCGACCTATCGCAAACATTTGCGATCATGCTTACCTTCCCTTCATGAAAAAGATCGGATTCCTCTCCTTCGGGCACTGGACGCCCTCGCCGCAATCGCAGACCCGCTCTGCGGCGGATACGCTGCTGCAATCCATCGAGCTTGCGGTCGCGGCCGAGCAGCTCGGCGCGGACGGCGCCTATTTCCGCGTGCATCATTTCGCGCGGCAGCTGGCCTCGCCCTTCCCGCTGCTCGCGGCCGTCGGTGCCAAGACGAGCAGGATCGAGATCGGCACGGCCGTGATCGACATGCGCTACGAGAATCCGCTCTACATGGTGGAGGATGCCGGCAGCGCCGACCTCATCGCCGGCGGCAGGCTGCAGCTCGGCATAAGCCGCGGCTCGCCCGAGCAGGTTATCGACGGCTGGCGCTATTTCGGCTACCGGCCGGCCGAGGGCCAGAGCGACGCCGACATGGGCCGCCGCCACGCCGAGGTCTTTCTCGACCTCTTGCGCGGCGAAGGTTTTGCCGAGCCCAATCCGCAGCCGATGTTTCCCAACCCGCCGGGCCTCTTGCGCATCGAGCCGCATGCGCCAGGCCTGCGCGAACGGATCTGGTGGGGCGCCGGCTCGAATGCCACGGCGGTGTGGGCGGCGAAGCTCGGCATGAACCTGCAAAGCTCGACGCTGAAGAACGACGAGACCGGCGAAGCCTTTCACGTGCAGCAGGCCGCGCAGATCCGTAGCTTTCGCGCCGCCTGGAAGGAGGCCGGCCACAGCCGCGAGCCCCGCGTGTCCGTCAGCCGCAGCATCTTTGCGCTGATGGACGATCGCGACCGTGCCTATTTCGGCGGGGAGCGCGGAGGCGAGGACCAGATCGGCTTCATCGACCCGCGCACGCGCGCGATCTTCGGCCGCAGCTATGCGGCCGAGCCGGATGTGCTGATCGAGCAGCTGCGGCAGGACGAGGCCATTGCCGAGGCGGATACGCTGCTGCTGACGATCCCGAACCAGCTCGGCGTCGCCTATTGCGCGCATGCGATCGAGGCGATCCTGACGCATGTCGCGCCGGCGCTGGGATGGCGATGACGCGCGGGCAATCGCTGCACGACCTGAGGTGACGTCGACTTCGGCCGCCACCTTGACGATGATGGGTCGGATCAACAGCGCTTGTTACAAGGCACGATCCGCCTCGATACGTCAGGAATGGGTCAGCGTCGGCAGCGCCCTGTCCCTCACGCCGTGCCAGCCGACTTGCCCGGCAGCTTTCGTGTGCCGCCCGGTTCAGCCGCCGCTCAGGCTGTGGCTGATGCGCGTCACGATGCGGTCCCATTGCCGCTTCTCCGCCGCGGGATAGTTGATCAGCACGCAATGCACGTAGCGGCGCGAGAAGTTGCAGCGGTCATACCAGATCGCGCCGCGCTTGACGCTGGAGACCACGAAGAACCCGGGCGTGATCCGTTTATAGATGATGCCAGGCGGCGGGTTCTTCCTGGCCAGGAACTCGGCCGGCGAGAGGCCTTGATCGGGAACGGCCTGCACCGTCAGATCGGCGCGGCCGTCCGACGTGCGAAACCGCTCGCCGTAGCCATCAGGCTTCCCGGCCGGCTCGCTGAAGATCGACACTGGAATGTCGACCGCCGTTCCGGATTCCGCAATCCGGTAGGTGGTCCAGCTCTCCGCCCGGGCGACGGACGATGCCGCACAGAGTGCAACGATCACGGCAACTGCGATCTTCATGTCGGCCTCATCAATTGCGCGGCGCCAATTGCAACTCCATCAGGGCGATCCTCTGCAGGGTGGCGGGGTCACGTTCACCCGAACCCGCCGTGCGCAGGATGGACTCGGCGAGTGCATTGACATGCGCGGAATGCACGGGCTCCGGCAGGGTCGCAACCGCAGCTTCAAGCGCGGTGGTCATCGCCTCGATCACCTCGGGAGAGAATTCGGTGCCGGCAAAGTTCTTCATCGTGCGGACCCGCTCCAGGTACGAGCCGCCTGCTCAACGTCGGGAAAAAATGGAAGTTCCTTTCGGGCCGGCGTGCGATGACCCGCCTCGCATCGACGCCTTCGGGCTGCGACGAAACACTGCACCGGCCGTCCGAACCGATTCCGCAGTGTGCAGCTCGGCGACGTTCCGGTAGCTAGTGAGGCGCCACGGCCGATAAAGATGGGCGCTCCGGGTTCGTGCCATGCTGCTGTTGCCGAGCAAGCGTTCCGATCGCGGTCGCGCCTGGTGAGCAGCCATGCGACGACGTCTCCCGCGCAGAAAAGGCAGGTTCTGGGGTGCCCAGTTTTGGGCTGAAATGGCGCGCCATTCAGAATAAAAAGGCGAACTCATATACACTTGAAATTCCTCGTCATTTTGCAGAGCACCAAATGACGATGGTCGTCGGCACCGATCTTCCTCCCCGAACGCGCGCCTCACAACTCCCGCGCCATGACGGCTGCGGAATGCTAATATCGTCGAGGCCGCAAGACCGGAGATTCGCCGAGGCGATTGAAACGCGGTCAAGAAGATGCGCTCGAAGAGGCGCGCTCCAAGAACAATGCCCGACCGTCATTGCGGCTCGTCGGCCGGGAAATGGAGGACGCTATGGCATGGCGTGACGACAAGGCCCGGGCAACTCTGATCCGCGAGGCAGCAGGAAGCGTGCAGCCGGGCAAGGCTCCCCAAAGCTTTGCCGAGCTCCTGTTCGCCTTCACCAATGTCGAGGATCTCGCCAGTCACGATGCCTCCTCGCTTGCCTTCCTGGCGGAGCAGGCCTGGGAGCATGTGCAGCGGCGCACGGCGGGCCGTGCCGATATCCGCGTCGTCAATCCGCTGATGCCGGACGGGCGCGAGATCTCCGTACTCGAAATCCTCAACGACAACATGCCTTTCCTGTTCGATTCCACCATGGCGGAGCTCACCGAGCAGGGCATCGAAGTCAGCCTCGTCGCTCACCCCATCATCGCGGTGGAGCGCGATGACCAGGGCAGGCTCCTGCGCTTCTACGGCGAGGCACTGCCGGAAGGGGCAAAGGGCGCGCGCGAGAGCCTGATTCACCTCCACATCACCCGCCTCGACGCCGACGCGGACCGCGAGAGGCTGATTGACGGCCTCACGAGGACATTGAGCGACGTGCGTGCCTGCGTCGCGGACTGGCGCGCCATGCGCGACCGCGTCGAGGGCGCGGTCAAGACGTTCTCGTCCAGTCCGCCGCCACTGCCGATCGACGAGGTCGCCGAGGCCAACCAGTTCCTGCAATGGCTGTGCGCTGACAATTTCACCTTTCTCGGCGTGCGCGAATATCGCTTCTCGCCCGGCCGCGATGCGTCGGACGACATCACGACCGCCGAGGGCCTCGGCATCCTCCGCGATCCCGATGTGAAGGTCCTGCGCCGCGGCAGCGAAATGGTGGTGATGACGCCGGAGATTCGCGAGTTCATGCGCGAGCCGACCCTGCTCATCGTCATCAAGGCCAATGTGAGCAGCCGCGTCCATCGCCGCATCCGGATGGATTATGTCGGCATCAAGCTCTATACGCCCGACGGCCGGCTCGAGGGTGAATTGCGAGTGGTCGGCCTGTTCACCTCGGGTGCCTATACGCGCTCGGCACGACAGATCCCCTATGTTCGCCACAAGGTATCGCGGGTGCTCCAGCGCGCCGGCTTCGACCCGAACAGCCATTCCGGCAAGGCTCTCCAGCATATTCTCGAGGAATATCCGCGCGACGAACTATTCCAGATCGACGTCGATACCCTCTTCGACTTCGTCATGGAGATCCTGATCCTCTATGAGCGCCCCCGCGTCCGGGCGCTGGCGCGGGTCGACAGGTTCGATCGCTTCGTTTCCATCCTCGTTTTCATTCCGCGCGACAAATACGACACCGACGTGCGCATGCGCGTCGGCGCCTTCCTGGCGCAGAGCTACAAGGGGACGCTGTCGGCCTCCTACGTGTCCTTCCCGGAAGGAGCATTGGCGCGCGTCCACTACATCATCGGACGCTATGGAGGCAAGACTCCCGCCGTCGAGCGCGCCACTCTGGAAGCCGGGATCAGCGCCATTGCCGCGACCTGGGCCGACAAGTTGAAGGCCGCGCTGGCTGCGTCGACCGATGGCATGCGGGCGCGCATGCTCGCAAATCGCTACGCCCAGGCCTTCAGCGGCGGCTATACCGAGGCTTCCACGGCAGAACAGGCGGTCGCCGATATCGCCACCATCGAGAAGCTCACGCCAGCCCGCCCGGTGACGATTTCGGTTCACCGCTTCGCGGAGGATGATCCCAGACGCTTCGGCCTCAGGGTGTTTTCGGATGCCGCACCGCTGTCGCTGTCCTACCGCGTGCCGGTGATCGAAAATCACGGCCTGCGCGTGGTCAACGAACGCACCTATCAGATCGTGCCCGGCAACAGGCCCGAGCCGGTCTGGCTGCACGACATGACGATCGAGACCAGCGACGGCCAGCCGATCGAGATCAGCCGGGACTTCAGCCATCGCCTGGAGGCCTCGATGATGGCGGTGATCACCGATCGCGCCGAATCCGACGGGTACAATGCCTTGATCCTGCGCACGGCCCTGGGCTGGCGCGAAATCTCGACCATCCGGGCGCTGTCGCGCTATTTGCACCAGATCCGCGCACCATTCACCCAGGACTATATGTGGGAGACCTTGCGCAAGAACGCCGCGATCACGGCCAACCTCGTCGCGCTATTCCAGGCCCGCCGCGATCCGCGCCTCGTCCTGACCGATCGGGAACGTTCGGCGCGCGAGATGACTCTCCTTGCCGAGATCGAGGAGCAGCTCAAATCCGTCGCCTCGCTCGATGAAGACCGCATTCTGCGCCGTTTCACCAATCTGGTGCAGTCGACCATCCGCACCAATCTGTGGCAGGTCGGCCCGGACGGACATCCGCGCCCGGTCATCTCGTTCAAGTTCGACGCGCGCCGGATCGACGATTTGCCGGCGCCGCGACCGCTCTACGAAATTTTCGTCTATTCACCGCGTGTCGAAGGCATTCACCTGCGCTTCGGCAAGGTCGCGCGCGGTGGCTTGCGCTGGTCCGATCGGCCGCAGGATTTCCGCACCGAGATCCTCGGCCTCGTGAAAGCGCAGCAGGTCAAGAACGCCGTGATCGTGCCGGTCGGCGCCAAGGGCGGCTTCGTGCCCAAGCGACTGCCGCCGCCCTCCGATCGCGAGGCGTGGCTCGCGGAGGGCACCGAAGCCTATCGCATCTTCGTGCGCTCGCTGCTCGAACTCACCGACAATCTCGACGGCGACATCGTGGTGCCGCCCGACTTGACCGTGCGAAATGACGGCGACGACCCCTATCTGGTCGTCGCCGCCGACAAGGGCACCGCCACCTTCTCCGACGTCGCCAACGCGATCTCGGCCGAGAAGAACCATTGGCTCGGCGATGCCTTCGCATCCGGCGGCAGCCAGGGCTACGACCACAAGAAGATGGGGATCACGGCGCGCGGCGCCTGGGAGGCGGTCAAGCGCCACTTCCGCGAGCTCGGCACCGACATTCAGACCATGCCTTTCACCGTGGTCGGCGTCGGCGACATGTCCGGCGACGTCTTCGGCAACGGCATGCTGCTCTCGCCGGCCACGAAGCTCGTTGCGGCGTTCGATCACCGCGACATCTTCATCGATCCCTCCCCCGACCCAACAACCAGCTTCACCGAGCGCAAGCGCCTGTTCGACCTGCCGCGATCGAGCTGGCAGGACTACGACAAATCGCTGATCTCGCAGGGCGGCGGCGTGTTCTCGCGCGCGCTCAAGGCGATCCCGCTCTCGCCGGAGGTACGCGCCCTGCTCGATCTCGACAAGGACCAGGCCACGCCCTTCGAGGTGATGACCGCGATCCTGAAAGCGCGCACGGACCTGCTGTGGTTCGGCGGCATCGGCACCTATATCCGCTCCTCCTCGGAAAGCGACGATCAGGCCGGCGACCGCGCCAACGATCCGATCCGCATCACCGGGACCGACGTTCGCGCCAGGGTGATCGGCGAAGGCGCCAATCTCGGCGTCACCCAGCGCGGGCGCATCGAAGCGGCGCAGAAGGGCGTCAAGCTCAACACCGACGCGATCGACAATTCGGCCGGCGTGAACACGTCCGACCTCGAGGTCAACATCAAGATCGCATTGGCGCGCCCGGAGCGCGAGGGACGCCTCAGCCCGGCTGACCGCAACACCCTGCTTGCCGCGATGACCGGTGAAGTCGGTGCGCTGGTCCTGCGCAACAACTATCTGCAGACGCTGGCGCTCTCGCTCGCCGAACGCAAGGGCATGGCCGAGACCGGCTTCCTCATGCGCCTGATGCAGTCGCTCGAGCAGCGCGGCCTGCTCAGCCGCGCCGTCGAATTCCTGCCTGACGACGCCGCGATCGCCGAGCGCACGCGACGCGGCCAAGCCTTGACACGGCCCGAGCTTGCGGTGCTGCTCGCCTACGCCAAGCTGACGCTCTACAGTGACCTGCTCGAAACCGGCGTGCCTGATGATCCTTATCTCGCCCGCAGACTGTCCCTGTATTTTCCGCGCGAGATTGTCGACAAATTCCCGGCCGCGGTCGAGCTCCATCGCCTCCGACGCGAGATCATCGCGACCAGTCTCGTCAACGCCGTGATCAACCGCGGGGGCCCCGCCTGCATCGTACGCCTGACCGACGAAACCGACGCCGATATCTCGACCATCGTCATGGCCCAGGTGGCGGTGGACGCGATCTACGAGCTCAGGCGGCTCAATGACGGAA
This sequence comes from Bradyrhizobium sp. PMVTL-01, assembly GCF_051861855.1. NCBI lineage: Bacteria > Pseudomonadati > Pseudomonadota > Alphaproteobacteria > Hyphomicrobiales > Nitrobacteraceae > Bradyrhizobium > Bradyrhizobium sp. PMVTL-01. The sequence continues at coordinate 8,050,520 of NZ_CP193982.1, forward strand.
TCGACGCGCTCGACACCCTCATCGACGGACAGTTGCAGCTCGGCCTCTACGCGGCGATCCAGGATCTCCTGCTCTCCCGCATGGTCTGGTATGTGCGCAATGTCGATTTCAAGGACGGTCTCAGTGCAGTGATCGCCCGGTTTGGCCCTGCCGTCCGTGAGGTCGCAGCCTCGCTCGACAGCGCCCTGCCACCGGACTTGCAGGCCGCGCGCAGCAAGCGCCGGCAGGACCTGATCGATGCCGGCGTCCCGACCGGACTGGCCGGCGACCTGGCCGACCTCGACGCCCTGGTCTCGGCCCCTGATATCGTGACGGTCGCCGAGCGCACCGGCCGCAGCATCGGTGATGCCGCCGCGACGTTCTTTGCCGCCGAGGCCAATTTCCGTCTCGACCGCATCATCGCCGCTGCGCGCAGCGTGCCGGCCAGCGATCATTTCGAGCGCCTCGCCATCGACCGCGCTGTCGACCTGATCGCGGCTGCCGAAAGACGCCTGGCCGCGGACATGCTGACCATTGGCCAATCCGGTCAGCAGGCTGCGGAGAGCTGGCTTGCAGCTCATCCCGAGGCGGCGCGCATCCGCCGTACGGTCGAGGAGATTGCCGCCGGCGGCCTGACGCTCGCCAAGCTGATGGTGGCGGCGAACCTGCTGGGGGACCTGGTCAAAGCCTGAGGGCGTGCGAAGCAGCGATGCCAGACGTGCAATACTCGCGCAGGACGGAGGAAGCCAATGATCCACGCCACTTGCCATACCGCTGACAATGTCCGCTGCATCGAGTTCGATGCCACGCCCTGGTTCAGCGAGGCCGATGCTCCGAGCATCATCGATTTGGCCCAACGAGGATGGACCAGCGCGGCGATTGCAGAGTCGCTCGAGCATCAACGAGGATACGAAGGCTTGCACGACCTCGTCGAATATGCGGTAAAGCGACTGCAATCGGAATCCCTGGAGGACCCGACCTGGGAAACCTTCGAATGCGTCGTCGATGGACCCGAGGCCATCGCCTGGCTCAGGCAGAACCGGCCCAACGTCGCGGCAAGGATCCCGTAAGCCAGAGAAAGAGCAGCAAGGGCCGCCATTGACTGGCGGCGTCGCAAGCGAAGCGGAAATGGCGCGCCGGTCAGACCAAAACTGCGAACGCGTATGTGATTGAAGTGGCGATCTAAAATCTGGCTGGTTGCGCGTACGCCTAAACCACTGTTGCGCAAAAGAGGCGTCCCGGTGTCCGCTTCGCGCCCGCCAGAGGTCAACCCGACGCAACCATGCACCGCAGAGCAATTTAACTCCCAGCGGCCCCTCTTGATTTGAGAATGCAAAGATGTGGAGGACAACATGCCGAACGGGTATTGGATCGGGCGCATCGATGTGATCAAACCCGAATATACCAAAGCCTACGGCCCCGCCCTCGCGGCGGTGCTCCGCAAATACCACGCGAAATTCTTGGTGCGGGGCGGCACCTTCGAGGCGGTGGAGGGCAAGGCGCGCGACCGCAACATCGTGATCGAGTTCAAGGACTACGAAACCGCGCTCGCCTGCTACCGCTCACCTGAATACACCAAGGCGAGGGCACTGCGCGCGGGCGCCGTGGACATCGATATCATCGTGATCGAAGGCTACGACGGCCCGCAGCCCACGGATTGAGCCCCTCTTTGGCGGCGCGCACCACGCACTGAATTTGCCTCGTAGGTCGTTCGCACCGCCGAATGTCTCCTTCTAACCCATCGCTTCAGTAAGGGCGCAGCAACTCAGTAAGGACGCAGCAACGAGATGTCCGGAGCTGGCGGTAAACCGGCAGCGCCCGATCGCTGGTCAAACGGCGCTTGTGACCCAAACCGGAAGTTTGCTGGCTCCAAGCACCGTTGCTTATTTGACCGCTTCAAGAGGTCGGTATTCCGCACCGGACCATGCGTCGAGTGATGTAAGGCGTTTACACGTTGATCTCGCCGGCGGCCCGCACAATCGCGGCAATGGCTGCGTTGGCTGCCGGCGACGAGGTTCTCCCTCGTAAGCGCACGATGCCGGTGCTCGACGGCGGCGACAGCCAGCCCTGCACGACAAGCCGAACGAGCGCGCCGGACTCCAGTTCCTCTCGCACCGCCGCGTCTGTCGCGCCCAGAACGGTATCGGTGGTGAGCGCGACAGTCTTGAGCATGCCGTAGTTGTCGCACTCGAGCGCAATGGTGGCATCCTGGCCCTCAGGCAGGCCCAGCAAAGCGGCCAGTTCGACCGTTGAGGGGCTCAGCAGCTTAGGTACCGCAAGACCGTACGCCCAGACTTCCCGCAGCGTGTGCTCGCGCCCAGCCAGCGGATGGCCTGCCCGCACATACAGGTTACCCGGTTGTCCCCCGATCTGCTGGATGTCCAGCGCGGCCTCCCTGGGCATGTCGCTCACATCGGCGGCGAAGAACTCGATGTTCTCGGTACGCAGGCTCTCCAGCAACTGCATTGAGTTGCCGACCTCCATGCGCAGTGCCAATTGCGGGTGCTGTCGGCGCAGCGCCACAAGCGCGCGCGGCATCAGGGTGGCCGTCAACAGCGGCCCTACACCGAAGGCCGCGTCGCCGAGCTGGCTACCACGGTAAAGATCCACGTCGCGCTGTAGACAACGTGCCTCGAACAGCAGCTTGCGCGCCCGCTCGATGACGAATTCGCCGGCCGGGGTGGGACGGACATCACCGACGTCGCGGTCGAAGAGGCGGATACGCAAGTCGCTCTCGATAGCCTGGATGCTGCGGCTGAAGGCGGGCTGACTCAGGTGGACGGCTTCGGCGGCGCGGGCGAAGTGCAGAGTGTCGGCAAGGGCGACGACGTGGTTCAGGCGGCGCAAATCCATTGTGTTGCATGCCATGCATCAAGACAATGAAAACTATGCATTGGACGCATTATGAGGGCAATCCTAAAGTCGCGCTCAAGAGAAAAACATCAGAGCGATAGGAGACGCCTAACGTGAGCTCGCAACTGCAATACGTCCTGATCGGCACCCTCATCCTGGGCTTTGCCGCCATGGAGTTTGTCAGCCGGCGGTATCAAACCACCGTGCAAGAAAACGCGACAGCCAACGACACGTGGCTCGAGGTGCTGATGTTCGTCAGCCTGCTCGCCATCACCCAGCCGATCGCACTGCTGGGCAGCAACGCGCTGTGCAACTGGCTGATGCCCGCGCAGCACAATGCCTGGGCCGACCTGCCGTGGTGGGCCATGGCCGGCCTGCTGCTGATCGGCGATGACCTCACGCAGTACCTCTGGCACCGCGCCTCGCACTCGCCGCTGCTATGGCCGCTGCACCGGGCGCATCACAGCGCGGCCTACATGAGCGTGCGCATTACCTTCCGCAACAACTTCTTCTACTACCTGATGATGCCGGGCCTGTGGATCAGCGGCGTTGCGGTCTACCTTGGTTTCGGCCCGGTCTACGCGGCGTATCTGGTGGTCAAGCTGGCGGTCATCCTGGGCGCGCACTGCGCCTGGGCGTGGGACGCGCCGCTGTACCGCATCCGCGTGCTACATCCGCTGATGTGGGTGCTGGAGCGCACCATCTCCACACCGGCCACGCACCAGGCGCACCACGCGCTCACCAACGCGGATGGCATCGGCCACTACAAGGGCAACTTCGGCAACCTGCTATTCTTCTGGGACGTGCTGTTCGGCACCGCGCATATCACACGCAAATATCCGGCCAAGGTCGGCCTGCAGGACGACATCCTGTTTGGCCCGGAGCGCTGGACGACGCAGATGTTCTACCCGCTGGTCCACTCCAAGCGCGAGCATTCGGCGCTGCGCTCCGGCGGCTATGGCTTCACCGAAGCCGACCTACGAACCGAAGCTAAACAGGAGACTGGGCGATGATCGTCTGTTCTTGCAATGTGTTCAGCGACCATCAGGTGCGGTCAGTGGTCGCAAAAGAGGAGCGACGGCCCCGTATGAGCGAGGTGTATGCCTGCCTCGGATGCTGCGCCCAGTGCGGCCGCTGTACTCACGCTATCAAGCGGATCATGGATGAAAGGCCCGGCCCCGTTCATGCGAACGCAAGCATGCACTAACTCGGCATTGATAAGGTCACGCGCTCGCCCTCGAAACGCGAAAAACCAAACGAAAGGGAACATCATGAACGTGCCTTTCAATTCCCGTTCGATCGACATTCCCACTGAATTTCAGTCCTGCTTTGACAAGCAGCGTGCGGCTTATCTGGCGGCGCCGGAGCCATCCCACGATCAGCGCATGGCCGACTTGAAAGCGCTCGCGCAGCTCCTGAAAGACAACAAGGATGAGCTGGTCGCAGCGATAAACGCTGACTACGGCAACCGGTCTGAATTCGAGACCCTGTTTGCCGAATACTTCGTTGTCCTCGAAACAATCGCCAACTCCGCCAAAAATTTGAAGAAGTGGATGAAGCCGCAGCGCAGACGCGTCGACTTCATGACCTATCCGCTCGCGCGAAATCGTGTCATCCCGCAGCCGCTCGGCGTTGTCGGGGTCATCGTTCCCTGGAATTTTCCGCTCAATCTCAGCTTTTGCCCGCTCGCAGCGATCCTGGCGGCCGGCAATCGAGCGATGGTCAAGATGTCGGAAAATTCAAAAGCGCTCGCCCAGGTTCTGATGCGCATTTCCCCAAAGTATTTTCCGAGAGAGAAGCTTGCCTTTTTCGACGATGGGGGCGGACGAGGTCCGGGATTCTCGTCATTGCCCTTCGACCATCTGCTTTTCACGGGATCCGGTGCCACCGGGCGCTCGGTCATGGCCAACGCGGCCCGCAACCTCACGCCTGTCACGCTGGAACTGGGCGGCAAGGCACCTGCGATTGTTGGGCCTGACTTCTCGGTCAAAACAGCGGCGGAGCGCATTCTCTGGGTGAAGATGTTCAATGCCGGTCAGATCTGTACGAATGTCGACTACATGTTTCTTCCCAAAGGAAGTGAGGACGAGTTCGTCCGCCATTGCCGCAAACTGTTTGCCGACCGCTTCCCGGACATCAATGGGCAGGACTACACGTCGATCATCGACGAACGGTCTTTCACGCGGCTGCAGGCGACGCTGGAGGATGCCCGTACAAAGGGCGCGGTCCTGGTCAATCTTGCGGAACAGCAGATTCCGGACGCGAAGCGTCGCAAATTTGCACCGCATCTCGTGCTAAATCCGACGGAAGACATGATTGTCATGCAGCGCGAGATCTTTGGCCCGATCTTGCCGATCAAGACGTATGCAGATCGGCGGGAGGTCGCCGACTATATCAATAGTCACGACCGCCCGTTGGCAATCTATCCATTCACTCACAATGCCGAGCTGCGCGACTTCTACATCTCGCGGGTCATGTCGGGTGGCGTATCGGTCAATGAAGCTCTCCTGCACGTCGGCCAGCACGACCTGCCATTCGGTGGGGTCGGGGCGAGCGGCATGGGCCATTACCACGCGCGCGAGGGGTTCAACACTTTTTCAAAATTGCGCCCGGTCTTCTACCAGGGCCCTCTCTCGCCGATTCAAATGCTATTTCAGCCGCCCTACGCCGGCCGCCCAATGAGCGTCCTGCAGACGATGATCAAGTGGAAGACGTGACGCGGTCGCTCGATCCTCCTAACCATAACGCTGCGGCCTGGATTCATTCTCATTCGCGCGGAGACCATCATGAAGGGTAAAGTCGTTGTCATCACCGGCGCGCTGGGCGCGCTTGGCAAGGTGGTCGCCGCGGAAGCACATTCGCGGGGCGCGCGCGTCGCGGGCATCGATCATGCGGCGCCGCAGTTCGCGGCAACCGAGCGGATCGAACTCGGCGGCGTTGACTTGACCGACGCCGCCCAGGCGAAAAAGGCGATCGATGCCGCGGCGGCGCATTTCGGCGCAATCGATGCGCTGATCAATATTGCCGGCGGTTTTACCTTCGAGACCATTGCCGACGGCGATGCCAAAGCCTGGCAGCGCATGTACGCTCTCAATGTCGAGACGGCGCTGAACGCTACCCGCGCCGCGATCCCGCATCTTCTCAATTCGCGCGCGGCCCGCATCGTCAATATCGGCGCGATGGGCGCACTGCAGGCCGGCTCCGGCATGGGTCCTTATGCGGCGTCGAAGGCGGGCGTGCACAAGCTGACGGAGTCACTTGCTGCCGAGTTGAAAGGCAAGATCACAGTGAACGCGGTGCTGCCCTCGATCATCGATACCGCGGCAAACCGCGCCAGCATGCCGAAGGCCGATCCCGCCAAATGGGTCGCGCCGAGGGAACTCGCCGATGTTATCCTTTTCCTGGCAAGCGATGCCGCCAGTGCCGTCACCGGCGCGCTGCTGCCGGTCAACGGACGGGTCTGACGCGCCCTTACGCCGCTACCAGACGCTCCGCTTGCCGGCCAGCGCGGTGGCTTCGCATTCCATAGGTGCCGGAAAAACCGATGCCGACCCCGAAGACCAGACATTCGCCATGGCTCAGGACCGCTGTGGCCCCTGAGACTTACAGTCTGGCGGAATGTCCGGTTTGCGCCAACAGCTGCCCTTCCCGCGAGGTCGCAGCTTGACCGGTGGCGGAAGTCGGGCTCCGCTGCATCTGATCGTCTCCCATTCCGGCCGCTCAGTCCTCGTCCACTCCGGGTCCCCTACGCGGGCGTGCGACCTATTCCTCCACCATCAGTGCCGGTTCGAGCTGCTGCTTCCGGCCGGCAAGCCCGCAATCGCGAGGCAGCGTGCCCAATGCCGGCCGGTTTCCAGCTGCGCGTTGGGTATGCGTGCAAGATATCTCTCCACTGTCAACGTCGGCTCGAGCTGTAGCACCATGGCGAGTGTTTCGCGTGCCTCGTCCAATCGCCCCTGCGAGACCAGGGCGATGGTCAGGGCTCGCCACGTCGAGAGGTGCATGCGATTGAGCGCAAGCGATGACCGTGCAAGCCTTTCGGCACTTTCATATTGATGCGCGGAAAGCGCTGCCGTTGCGCTAAGGGACTCGAAATAGTAGCGCTGCGGATCGAGTGGAGAGAGCTCCATCGCGCGCCGCGTCGCTTCTGCTGCGGCTTGCCCGTCGCCCTTGAACGCGTTGACGGTGCCAAGATAAAGCCAACCGAGGGCATGGCTCGGGTTGGTTTCCACGGCCTGGTTGCAACGCTTCAACGCGGTGTCCAGGTCTTTCAACAAATGACAATAGACAAAACCTTCAGTCGCCAGCGCGAGTGCGTCCGACGGATCGCGGTCGAGAGCGGCGTGGGTGGTGCTCAAGGCTTCGGAAGCCTCACGCGTGCGGTCCTCGGACCAACCGCGCGTTACTCGCAGGATGTACCAATTGCCGAGCCAAGCACGGGGGGCCGCGATTCGCGCGTGGCGATTGATCAGCTCGTCAAGGATCTTGCGTGTTTGTAGAAATTCGTCCTTGCTTGAGCGGTGCATCAACTTGATGCCACCAAGCAGGAGCGAATAGCTCTCGAGCGTCGGCAGGGGTTGGGTTAGGATATGTTCGACTTCAGCGTCGAACACGGCGAAGTGCACCGCCTGGGCGATGCGGTTAGCGAATTCGCTTTCGGGCATTAGCAGATCCCCGATGTCGCCGCTCAGCCGGTCGGTCCACAATACCTGGTTGTCGCGCGCCGAAGAGAGCTCAGCAGATACCATGAGCTTGCCTGCATCAGCGACATAGGCGCCACTAAGAACATAGGCAGCACCGAGATGAGCTGAGACCTGGCTGACATCGCTGGCGCGGCCGCGAAACACCGCGGTCGACAAACGCGAAATCACCTTCAGGTTAGCAGACTTTGACAGCCGCCAAATCACGCTATCGGCGATCAGGTTGCCGACATCAAAAAACCCAGGGGCGTCGGTCCTCGCGGAGAAGGGTACCACGGCGATACTGGGCTGCATGGCACTCCGATAGTCGCGGCGCGAGGTGATATTTGGATGCGGACCTGCCGGACCGACCCTAAATGCCCGAACCGGCTTGTCAAAGTGCTTGAGGATGCAATCGCCGAGGTCTTCGCAGGACGCATCAACCCCATGTGTCAGCTCGTCGCGCGCCGCGGCACTGCCGATAGTCTCGCCAGGTCTCGCGAGACTGGCCAGGGCAGTCGCAAGTTGTTCGTGCGCTGAGGCACTCGCAATCGTCTCTCCAGGGCCGGCCAATGTCGCCAGTCGGGCCGCAAGGTTCACACCCGTCCCGTAGATATCGATACCATCGCTCCACGCCATCGCGGCGTTAACGCCGGCGCGAAGGTGAAAATGCTGATTTTCCGCTAGGCCGGTGTTTTGCGCGGTAACTGCGCGGTGCATCTCGGCGGCGGCGTTGACTGCGTCCGGCACTGTCGCGAAACGCGCCAACAAACCGTCACCCAAGCTTTTCACAAGCGTGCCGTGATGCCGCGGCAATATTTCGGAGGTAGCCATTCGGACGAAGTCTGCCCAACGACGAACGGTGAAGGCCTCGCGCTCCCGCATCAGGCGCACCGATTCAACGAGGTCGACTAAGAGCACCACCGTTTGCTGCAGGACGAGGCCCGCGCCCGCGTCCCAGAGGTTGGATCGTTCGGGACGAGCGGCCCGCTCTTCTCCCTTATCTACCGCATCGTCGATCATGTTGATCCGGCATCGCGATAACGACTGAGGCATCCTAGTTGGTGTATGAGGGCAAGCCAAGGGTTTGGGGTGGAGGACAGGCGCCATCATCCTCTCCGAGTAGATGAAGGTAATTCAAACCGATTGTTCGAATTCTTGGATTTTATGCGAGGCGGCGAGGTCGCGGGGTCCGCCATTGCGCCGCGCTCACGGGCACAGCGGACCTCATAGCGCCTTGGCTACCGCGCGGTTGTTTCCCGGAGTGGCGCAAGGGCACGCTGCGGCGCCGACAATTCCTGCGCGATCGAAGCGTGAACGTCAGGCAGCCCTCATCCACCATGTAGCAAGCGAGACGCCGACCTTGGCTGGCGGGCATGCACTTCGTCCACAAAGTCATCCCGGAGCGTTGGTGGCTCGGGAGCTTACCAAGGACCATACGGATATCCGTAATATGCAGGCGCATAGCCGCCGTACCCGGGCACAGCATAGGCGCCGCAGTTGTAATACTCCCCGTAACCGGGCTCAGGGCAGCCACGATCATAATACCATGGCGCGTACCCGTCGTAGTATCCGTAGCCAGGTCCCCACGCATATGCAGACGAAGCGAGACCACCGATCACGGCTCCCGCGATCAGTCCGCCGGCCAGAGCGGGGCCAAATCCGCCACGCCAGCCGCCGCCGTGCCAACCACCTCGTGCGAATCCACCATGGAAACCGGTGCCATGAAAACCACCACCGCCGAACCCGCCGCGTGCAGAAGTCCCCGTCGACGCGAGGGCGATGGCTGCAATGGCCACGAACAAAATAAGAGCTTTTCTGATCATCGAAACCTCCCTGAGTTCAGGGGACACTTCAATGTAAGCGCCACGAACGAGCACTTCAATCTCAAGCCTGTGACGCGCGGATTCCCATCGCGTCGGGCTCGTGAGCGCTTTGGGCCCAGCTGACAATCTCAACGAAGGATGGGAAAAAGCGATTAAGTCAGCCGCACTGCACTTTCCGGCTCAGCGAAAGCACTGCCCGTTTCAGCAGGTGCGGACTTTTGTCGGACGCATCACACAGTTCAGACGCATCATCACTCCCGCGACGGAACTCGAAGTCTGGAGGGCGAGCAGCTGCTGCTCTTCGTTCGTGATCAGCTTCGAGCTTCGTGGCGCCGCGCTGATCTTCATCGGCGTGGCCTGCGGCACGCGCGGCACGGACGTTTGGCCGGACTTTTAATCCAACAGCTTCACCACTTCGGCCGACACGGCACGTTGAAGCTCGCGATCCTGCCTTTCACGGAACGGCCGTCTTGACCCGCTGTTCACCGATGTAGCGTCTGGACGCCCATGCTCGTAACCGTCGTGCTGCTGCGCGTGTTGCGGCTTCTTGGATCGCCGGAAGGCCTCACAATTGCTCCAAATGACCTGCTTCGGTTCTTATGGTGCGCTGACCGCACAGCCTCAGGCGGTGCTTGGACGCTGTGAAGGAAGTGCCTCCGTCCAATAGCCCTGAAGCGACAAACTCCAGGCTCCCGGCAGGCCGTTCAAGGGCGTGTAACCAGCAATGGCTGCACGTTTGCACCGCCTGCCATGACGGGATTCGACGGCTCGAAATGCTCCCGCAGTTCTCGCTTCCGGACAAGCGAGCGCGCTTCGAGAAACGCATCCTTCAGACTTACGGCTTGCCGAAGCGCGACGTTAAAAAACGCGTCGCCGAAATAGGTCCACTTGGCCTTATCCTGACAGCCGAACGACGGATGATTGGCATCGGCCGCGGTGATGACCAGCACATCGGGAGTGGCGACACGTGGGATAAAGACACCGGAATAGCAAGCCGAGATGACCACTACCTTGTGTCGCACGCCCGTCTTGGCGAGCATGTCAGCGAGACGAGACGGCGTAAGCGTTTGCGTGAGCCGCCCCGCCTTGATGGCAAGGCCGTCGGGAGAGCCATGCGAAGTGAGAATCAAAAAGAGAACATCTTTCTCAGCATCCAGAGGATTGGCTGCAGCCTGCAACGATCTGGCCAGGGCTTCGATAGTTGCACTGCCGCCGTTCTTCGAATTGTACTGCACGTCGATCGCGCTAGTCTCGAAACGGCCGGCTACGACCTGAGCTGCGCGAGCGGCCTCGGCCCTAAACACGCCTTGATCCCCGAAAAGTCCAAAGGAGACCACGCCAACCTTTCGAGCATGCTCACTAGCACGTACCGGCGCAACCAACAGTCCGACGGTCAAAACTAAGGCGGCGAGCAGCGCGCAGAGCCGCCTGATCCAAGACCCGGGGGGCATCCAAAAACCTCGTTTCGAGATCGCCGCAACGGAGTTTGCGGCTCATGACAAAATAGCGGAAGCGCAGTGAATTTCCATCGAACGGTCTCTATCCTGCCACGCCGCTAGTGCCCCCTCTGCCCAAGAAGTAATTTGACTAATCAATCTTCCGCTTGTCGCCCTTCGCTGACCTTGAGCTTGCCGCCCAAGTCCGCTTTACGCCATTGGACTAAACCGCTCGCACGGTATTCTACCGCGCGAGCGGTTTAGTCCTTTGGCCCCTCTCGAACCTCGTGCAATGTCAGCTGCTACGCCGGCAAGCAGACATGGCGTATTTTAGAGGTACAAGCCCTAGGGCGCCTGCTGAATTATACTCGCAACCATTGGCTAGTGAGTGCATTGTTCCGCCATCACCGGCTGAGGCTATGCCGTAGACCCCGGTGGCTGAGAGACCAAGCGCGCTCCCGCCTGCAAGGCAAAGGGAGCTGCCTGCCAGACCACTCCCACATTTTTCGCGTCCATAGTCACGCCGCCGAAATCGCGGAGCAAAACGCGTTTATGCGCGATCTCGTCAGAAGGGCGATGGAGATCCTTGGCTCTCCCGCCCCCGATACTTTCCCAGGCCGTAAGACGCAGGAAACCTTCCCCGCAGAAGACCCGCTGGAGCGCCCTGATATTCAGAACCTCATCCACAGCGAGCTACAGCCGCCTAAAGAGTAAGGCTCCAAAAGGCCGAAGTTGCCGGGCCAGCTAAGGCTGGTCCTGGGTGCTGTCCTAATTAGGACACCGGCAAGGGCAGATTAGGACACCAACGAAAAACCCGGCGCGGGGGCCGGGCTGATCGCAAATAAGAAGTATAAGTCGCAATGGTGGGACCTAACCAAAGGTTAACGACTTTCTGTCTGTTCACATTTTGACACTCGGACACTGTGCGGTTGATGGAATCCGCCCACTTAACCTCGGTCAAGGGCAGAAGGGTGGACGAGCAAATGAAGCCTGAGACGGAGATTGCTGCTGTCAGCCCAGTCCAACCCGCCTGAAAACCAAGTGTGAAGCTGCTCACCCGCGCCGAAGGGCGGCCACGTTCTGTGCCAGCACAACAGTGCCGAGCTGCGGTTCAGCTGGCGCGGCAAGCCCGACAGATGACCGTGGCCCATGATGCCGGACCGGCTGGCCAGGCAATTGGGCTTCTGTCTCGGTCAAACTCACCCTCCCCAGAGATGATTTTGATAAGCACCAAAGTAACATTTTTGTTCTTAAGGGGACGGCCTACTCAGCGGCGTCTTGAACAGTGCGAATCATCTCCGCTCGCCGAGCCAGATCATCGTAGCTCTTCGCTACTCTCCGAAGGACCTCCTTGGTCGGTCGATGCTCGGCACTGTCTGCCTTCGCTCGGAACTCTTCCGCCCGATGGTGGAAGTACTGTGGTGTGAAGATGCGCTCGATGCCCATGACGCCAATCGCCGTTTGTCGTTCATGTCGATTAATGGACCTATAGTCCAAGTGTTCCTCCGCACACCTAGTTAGAAGGCATTATCTTGCGGGCGTCGCTTCGGGGAACTCTCGCAGCTCCTGGAGATGATGGCTGCCAAGCCCACGGCGGCTGGCCCCCCGGCCCGCGCAAAGTGGGTCAGGCTTAGAGTCGGCCCCTCTGCCCACGAACCCGCGGCGAGACAAGCAGCTGTCTGCTATCTCGAGCGTCATCGGCGGGGTGTGGCTTCGCCGGATCGTCTATCTTGATGGTGCGACCCTGCGCTCTTCGATGGCGACTTCCACCTTGGTGGCGAGCCTCAATAGGGTCGAGGAGAGATCAGCAAACAACTCCTTCTTCGATTGGTCGGATGCGTGGCGTCTGCTGATAAGCGCGCACTCCTCCGCTTCGGTGAGGAGTTTTTCGAGGTGGGTTTGCATGTCGTGCATGGCTGTACCCCTGCGACACTAACGTGGTGGAACGCCGGCGTGTCGCGGAACTGACGTCCCTCATCTTCAATGGGCCGCCGGGTTGGTCGTTCCTAAAGCGAATAAGGGGCTCCGCCGCCTGGGAATACGGCCGAGCAAAGATCGGAGAAGATGACTTCTATGTCTCCTAAAGATGAGCGCGATCCGGACGTCGCCCCTCCGGCGGGGTGCCGATCATCGACAATGCCGTCGCCTGCGCGGCACGAGCACTTGACCTGCCAATAAAAGAAACTATACCGTATAGTGTCTTTTATCAGGAGCGGTGGAATGCGTTGCCTAACCGTGCGATGGCACTGGATATCCTTGTCGAGCAGCCCGATCGCCGAACCGCAATGGGCGCGCCCCGATTATCGGTCTCGTCTGTTGCCCGGAGCTGTGACATGCCCGTGAAAAGTTTGATCGCAGCCACGATATCGCTGATGTTGACCGCCTCCGCGATCGCTCAAGCTTTGCCGCCACCCCCGCCCCCGCCTGAGATGCCACCGGACGGACCGATTCTGGAGATGGTCGCGGGCATGGTTATTCAAAAATACAAATCTTCAAGCTGCGAGGACCTGAAGGCGAAGAAGGGCGAGCCGCCAGCAGAGATCGTTGGAGCAGCAGTCGCATTCTTACGGGATCACCCTTCGGTGAAAGTCAAGTTCATCAACAAGGTTGCGGCGCCGGTCGCAAATAGGATGTTCGATTGCGGCATGATTCCCTGAACGGCTCTCGTCGCAATGCTCAAAGTAGCCGAACCTTCAACCAACGCGCTGCTGCGTCATGCCGAGACAACCAGTATGTCTTTAGAGCGGCGCGAAATCGATCAATCGTCGACGAAGGAGAATGGTTTTCGCTGTCGCTCCGCAAGCCTATCACTTGTTGTCGTGTTCGAAGAAGCTCCACTGCTCAGCGGCCGCGAAGTTAAGATCGGTCATGGCGAACCTGCGGCGCGATCGTCATTAGGTGACGGCGTTGCGGGCAATCGCTACTTGCAGCGACCAAGGCGGTGATCCAATGCGGCAATACGGGTCAGATCCCCACCTGCCGGAGCCTCAGAACTATTTGTTGCCGCCCATGAGCGTTCCCAAGGAGATTGGCTGGAAACCAGGGGAGACACCAACTCTCGCCGGAGGACTGAAAATTCAGGCGATGGCAACAGGGCTGATGCATCCGCGCATCATCTATTCTCTGCCGAGCGGCGACATCCTCGTTGTCGAAGGCAACAGCCCCGGTACCACACCTTTCCGGCCCAAGGACTTTATCCAAGGTAAGGTCAAGGCGCGGGCCGGAGCCGCCGGCAAGGGCGGCAACCGCATCACCCTGCTCCGCGATGCGCACGGCGACGGAAAGCCTGAAGAGCAAACGGTTCTCGTCGAGCATCTCCACTCACCCTATGGCGTCGCTTATGTAGACGACACGCTCTATGTGGCCAACACAGACGCGATCATGGCATTCAAGTAAACGCTCGGACAGACCAAGATCACGGAGCCAGGTTCGAAGCTTTCCGACCTTCCAGCCGGACCGATCGACCACCACTGGACAAAAGCGATGGCGGCCAGTCCCGATGGATCCAAGCTCTATGTCGGCGTTGGGTCCAACAGCAACATCACCGAATACGGTCTCGACGCCGAAGAGCGTCGGGCCGCGATCTACCAGGTCGACCGACAGACCGGTGCCAAGCGCATTTTTGCGTCGGGCACGCGCAATCCGACCAATCTGGCGGTCGATCCCGAGACGGGCCGGCTGTTCGCCGTTGTGAACGAAAGGGACGAGATCGGCCCGGATCTTGTCCCGGACTATCTCACCATGGTGCAGGAAGGCGCCCTCTATGGTTGGCCTTGCAGCTACTGGGGCCAGCATGTTGACGTCCGAGTCCATCCGCAGAGTACGGGGCCGACCCGTGGGCGTAGCGCTTGACCGGACCGGGGCGCTGCTGGTTGCTGACGATACCGGCAACGCGGTGTGGCGCGTCAGCGCGGACCATTCGGCCCGTTAGTCCAGAGGTTTGTCTCCGCGGTGTACCTGTCCGACTATGCCGGCGCGTACTCCTTGCGCGCTGGAAATCGGTACACGCCGTCGTCCCACGACCGGCAAATGGGAGTGTGGCCGGAATGGACGATCGGGTCACGTGCCGACGCTCGCACGGGCAGGAGCCTCATGCGGCGGGCATCGAAGGTTCGATTGCCTTCGCCGCCGAGCTCAAAGGAAATACGACATGCGTAAAACAAGTCTCTGATAGTCCTCATGGCGGCGGTGCCGGCCAGCGCCTCGGTTAGCGCCGCCATCGCGCAAGGCGCGGGCGGCGCCGCAGCTGGCGGCGGCGTCTCGCATGTTGAGCGCGGCGGACAAGGCGCATCGAGCCATCCCAGCATGCGCACGACGGCATCACGGAGCGGCAACGTCCCGCGGCGCTAAAGACGTGAACGCGCGCCTCGGTCCGTTCCCTTCCAGACGTGCGCGCGCGAGCGGCCCCCGCGAGACCCCTCCTTGCGCCGGAGCCGCATGTGTTTCCACAGAATGATGTGCCGGAAATTATCGATGCCGTCGGGGGCCGTCCACCCCATCATAAACCCGGCGGCGTGATGCGACTAAAGCAATGTCTGCTTTGCCCCTATAGCGACCGACTTGGTTCGCAGCGCAATATGCCGCGATTGGCCATTGCACAAAGTCGCTGCGCTCCAGCCCGCTGCGCGGGAGCAAGAGCCGAGGGGCCGGTGGTTGGTCGAAAGGACAGCAGTAGCGGGGTGGCTAGGGTCAACACGATCGACTCGCGTCGCGACCGCCTGCTCAGTATGGTCAAGACCAGCAGATCATCTCCGGGCCAGCACCTGGCGAGCCACATCGAGCGCAATGCAGTCTGCTTGAATGTGCCGTGCATCTTTTGGGTCGCAAGAAATTGACTCGTCCTATGCCGCTAGACACCGATCGAGCGATCAATCGCGCAGTGGTTGTCAGATGTGCCATTTCCGCCACGCGCAACTATTTGAAATTGCACGGGCCAAGAAGATTAAATCCCCCATTTAGCAATACTCGTGCCAAGCCGCTTAAGTTGTGCGCACATCGAGACCCCTACTCTTCGAATTTTCCTAGGTCGAGCACCTCATAGCACTCGCTGCTCCGCCGGTGCCTAACTTCCCGCGACTTCGTGCCTTGGCGCTTTTTGGACGCCGGCCAGTGAGCTTGCGGAGCCACCTTGTTGCCGGCGTCCAAAAACCTGCACAAAAGCGGACTTGGGTATTTGGGACACGCGGCATGCCGGCTTGAGCCGCTCCGCGGTTCCTGACCTTAAGGTGATGGAGCCCGCGCCAAATCCAACGCAGCTTCCACGCCACCTTCCATGATCTGCCGCGCTTTGGCAGCGTCAGGCACTACTCGCGCAAACTGCAAGGTGCCCACCATGAGGCCGAAGATGGCCGTCGCCCGCCGGTGCTTTTTGACGGAATCTCCGCTGGGAGCCCAGCGCTTCGCGAACAAGCGCGTCCTTGGACTCGAAGTGCGGAGAGAAGGCTCCTTTGGTGAGGCCGGCTTCGCCCATAATCCCCGCAATTCCCGTGGCGGAAATGCCGTCCCGGCGCATGCACTTCGATGCCACGTCGACAATATGCCGTCGTGTCTCCGCCTTGTGACCCTTCTCGAAGCGCATTTTCTCGCAACTCCACCAATACCCGGCAGCCACTATGGATCATGGCGCTAGATCGCGATTGACCCGGTACCGAAAACGCCTTCGATCTTGCGTGCAAGGGCTAGAAGCGTCCGGTCGCTACCTAGCGAAGCATCAAGCTCCAGGCCAATTGGCAGTCCGGCGCGAGAAAGGGCGACGGGAAGACTGACACCCGGCAACCCCACGCTGCTCGCCGACACGGTGTGGTTTGCCAATGCAAGATAGCTGACCTCCTGCCCCGCGATATGGACGGTCGCTTGCTCCTCGATTAAGGGCGCGGTGCACGGCGTCGTCGGCTGCAGAATGACGTCCGCTCCATGAGCAACGAACGCCCTGTCGAGACGGCGCTGGATTTCAGGCCGGCTCACGTTGAGCGCGGTCTGATAGGCTTCTGCCGAGATCGCACCTGCACCGCCCGGTAAGGCGATGTGTCCCCACGCCTGCCGAAGTTGAGGTTTGAGCCCGTCATAGATCGCCTCGAACGTGGTCGGAATGTCATGGCGGCGAAGGAATTCCGAAATCGCGCCCATCGTCTCGTGAGCGAAGATGTCCCATGTCGCGGTTTGGATCAGGGCGTTGAAATCGTCGCCAAGGTCGACCTCGACCACTTCGGCGCCAGCGTCCTCTAGCCGCCGGACCACCTCGCGGAACCGGGTCTCGACATCCGGGTCCACCAGCTCGAGGAACTGTCGGGGCGCGAAAGCCAGTCGGGCTCCCTTGAGATCGTAGCCGCCACTGGAGGACTGGACGGCCGCTTGTTCCCCCGTCATGACCTGATCGAGCAAAATGCAGTCCTCGACGCTTCGCGCGAATGCGCCCGTCGTGTCGAGCGTATGGGAGATCGGAGCAACGCCATCGCGCGGCCAACGCCCGGTCGTTGGCTTGAATCCGACGACACCACAGAACGATGCGGGCACCCGGATCGACCCAACGGTGTCACCGCCCAGCGACGCCGGAACGAGGCCGGCCGCTACCGCTGCGGCGGAGCCGCTCGACGAGCCGCCCGAGACACGATCGCGTGCGTACGGATTCTTCACCTGTCCGAAACGTGCATTATGACCGGTCAAGCCGTAGGACATCTCGACAAGGTTATTCTTCCCGAATATCAGAGCGCCCGCGCGCTTGATGGCACGGACAGCGCCTGCATCCTCTTGCGGAACGAAATGGGCGAGGCTGTCGAGGCCCAGGCTCGTAGGAAGCCCCTTGGTCAAATAGCTGTCTTTCACCCCTAACGGCACGCCCAGCAGCGGAGCTGCCGATCCGGCCGCGCGTGCCTTGTCCGCATCCCTCGCGGCCGCCAGCACTGCGTCCTCGTCGATGGTGATAAAGGCATTGAGTTCTGCAAGCGCTCGCGAACGCTGCAGAAGTCCTGCGGTGTAGGCTTCTGAGGTGATTTCGCCATTGCGAATGGCTGATGCCCCCGACGCGACCCCGAGCGAGTCATCCGTAAGTTCTTGCGCTGCAAAGCGCCGCGAAGCGGCGGTAAGGTCGTTCATAGCGTCCTCGCGAAAAGCGTGTGCGGCAGTTCGCTGTTGCCGTAGATCAGAGGCTCAGCTTCAATGCCATTACGATCATAATATGAAATTACGATCGTAATTCAATGATGGCGGCGGCCTTCTCTCGACACATGAGCGTGAAGTAGGTGGAAGGATGGAGCGACCAGTCAGAAGAAGACGTCAGTTGTGGGTCATTTTTCGACGCATTTGGCAGAGATGGAGGGCTCGTTGATGTCCGCTCCTGTCCGTAAGCGCCGCACCAGGAGCGGGCCAGGAGCGTTGCGTTTGGCCGGGCTGCCGTGATTCAAACTCCCGAACTGGGGGCTCGAATCATGCGCTACGAACTCGCCGACCATGAATGGACCGCCATCAAGCCGCTACCCAACAAGCCGCGCGGCGTTCCTCGGGTGAACGACAGACGGGTCCTGAATGGCATCTTCTGGGTCCTCCGATCCGGAGCACCCTGGCGTGATGTGCCGACGGCGTTTGGCCCATACACCACTTGCTACAACCGCTTCGTTAAGTGGCGGCGCGCCGGTGTTTGGAGCCGCATCATAGAAGCGCTTGCCACTGCCCATGATGCCGCTGTCCAGATGATCGACATCTCCATTGTCGGCGTGCATCAGCATGGAGCCTGCATCACAAGGAACCAGCGCCAATTGATGGGAAGGTCCCGCGACGGCTTGACGAGCAAAATCCATGCGGTGGTCGATGGCAATGGTCTGCCGGTACGGCTGGCGCTGAGCCCCGGTGAGGCCCATGACGTTCGACTTGCCGGGAAACTGCTGTCTCGTCTGAAATCCGGGTCAATGCTGCTTGCCGACCGTGGCCATGACGCGGACTGGATCAGGGAGCTTGCCATGAAGAAGGGCGCGTGGGCAAACATCCCGCCGAAAAGCAATCGCAGCGATCCGATCTGCTTCAGCTCCTATCTCTATCGTGCTCGCAACCAGGTCGAGCGGTTCTTCAACAGGATCAAGCAATGTCGTCGGGTGGCGACGCGCTACGATAGGCTCGCCGCCAACTACCTCGCGTTCAACTCGCGTCAATCAGGCTATGGCTGCGCCTTAATGAGTCCGCGTCCTAGTTTGTCTTGGCAGCTAACCGCCTGTTTGAGGTCTCTCGCCTAAGCTGCGACGGTGTTCGTCGAGCACGTCGGCGACCATCTCCTGATCGTCAACTCGTCCTCGACGAGAAAGATGGAGCCGCCCCGCGAGCGCGCATCCTGGTCATGGGATCCGGTCTCAAAGCTCTGACAAGCCAGCAACAGTTTCGACGAATGGACTGTGGCAGTCGACCAGGCGAGGAGCGAAAACAGCCGTAAGCCAGCGTCAATCAATCGTATGCCGGGCGACGCTTGTGAGCTGGGCTCTAAGCCGTTCCAAAGTAATTGGCTTCTCGAGCACGCCTAGCGGCTTTATCGCCTTGGCGCGCGCCAATGTATGCGGGTCGGTGTTTGCCGTGGCGAACACTGATTCGATTCCGTATTGTGAACGAATGGCCAGGGCTGCCGTTATGCCGTCTGCGGCTCCGGCAAGCCGAATATCCATCAGAACGATGTCAGGTCGTGTTTCGCCCGCCATTCTGATCGCCTCGTCGGCTGTTGCCGCTGTCCCGACGACGGTGTGACCGAGAGATTTGGCCTGCTCCTCAAGATCAAGCGAAATGAAGAATTCGTCTTCGACGATCAGGATCTTGAGGTTGCCATTGTCCATAGCGCTCACTTAGCTCAGAACAACGATGGAGGTCCGCGGCTCATCGATCGTGAATATCGCCGGATAGTATATTTGGACTTGGTATGTCCTGTCGCCATCTTATACCTGAATCCGCGAACTCAAGTTGAGCCGAGCCGTTCAGAGCGCGCGGCACGAGCTCGGTGATCACCCTATAACCAAATCCCTTTTGCGATGGATCATGCGCAGCCGGCCCCCCCGTCTCGATCCACGAAAGAACTGCACCCTCACCGAGCCGGCTGCTACGGATCAAAATTTCGCCCGTTGTGACGGATAGCGCTCCGTGCTTCACAGCGTTTGTCGCGAGTTCATGCAAGGCAAAACCGAGGTTCTGCACGGCTGCTGCATTGAGAAGCAGGTTAGGGCCTTCCAGCCGAACACGATCGCTGATTCCAAAGATCTCCAGATGTGCGCGGACAAGATCGAAGAGCCATGCTCCCCGCCAGTTTTGTCGCAGCAACACGTCCTGCGATTGCGCGAGTCCCTGAATGCGTCGATCGAACTGAGCGATGAACTGGCTCACATCAGGGCTCCGACGAGCGGTCTGGACAGCCATTCCCTTCACGACGGCAAGTTGGTTCTTGGCACGATGAGCCAGTTCGCGCATCAGATAGGTGGAATGATCGGTTTGGGACCTCAGGTCAGCGGATGCTTTTACGAGTGTCGCAACAAGTATATTGGCCTCGACGAGCGATGTTGTGGCGGGCTTTATGATCTGGCTTCGAGAGATGGACTTAGCGATTCGGGTCGCCTCGTCGAGAGGTCGCGCCATGAGCAGCCCGAAATAGTAGGCGAGTGCCCAGCCAAGAACGACTGCCGTTCCTAAAGCCGCCGCGCCAATGGCGAAGCTGCGCCAACGTGGCGCTTCAACGAATGAGAGTGGCGCGCCGAGCGAGACATACCAGCCGGCGTGTTTGGATCGCGCCGTCGAACGCAAAATAGGCAGTCCTGCGACATTGAAAGCTCGATATACGTGGTCGCCCGCCTTTGCTGTTCGCTCAAAAAGTTCAGTCGGAAGCGGCGTGCCAACATACTCCTCCGGGCGATCGGAACGCGCAAGGATGATGCCGTTTTGATCCGTGACACCGGATATCCACCCCGGCGGATAATGTATCTGCTTAAGTATATCGGAGATGTATGAGGCCTGAAACGACATGATCAACACGTATTGAACTTGTCGCTCAGCATCGAACACCGGGATTTCCACATTGAAGACGTACAAGCCGTTAATGGACCCCTTGAACACGCCGGAAATCTGAGGGCGGCCGGTTTCGATGACGCGCTTTGCGGTGGCCGGGTCAGCCGTGGCTGGCAAAGGCGCGCCGTAATCGCTTAGCGTATCGACGAGTTGCCGATAGGATTTGTCGAGCAGGGCGATCGCTGCCTTCTTCGGCTTAAAGGCCGTGAGCGCCAGTTTATGAAATCCGCGCAGGTCGCCTGAGCTGAGTTCTGACGAGTTGGCGAGCGCCTCCAGAGTGACCATGGCGCGGTCGAGTTCTTTGTCAACATCAACTGCCAGATTCTTGGCGAACGCCACAAGGCGATTATCGGTTTGCGATTCCTCAGTGGAGGCCATGCGGTAAAGCCCGAACACCGAAACGCAAAGTAGCGGCAGGCTCAGCGCAAGCGCAAACAGTACCAGATACGTCCGGATCCGCTGCGGCCTCATCGCCATCCCCGGCGGCAGAGCAATGCGCCTCGTCTTGCCAAGGTCCAACCGTTGCGCGCCCGGACGCTCCATGGCGTCCGACTGGAGATCGGAAGATTCAGGTCCTCCTCGTAACGAGCCTGATTTTGGCAAATCTCGCCTCCCCGGAGCCGTACTCAACGCCCCGAAAGGTTCCCGGTTCCAAGTTACAGGAATGGCAAGCCGACTAACGCCTTAGGGCCTTTGTTCCGACCGACGTCCGCCCGTCGGGGTCTGGTTTGAGTCAACCGCGTCCGTCAAGCGACGGGGTGAGCACCCCCGCGCTGTTTGTCGGAGGATGGGCTCTGGCTCAGCGCTGGCTGTTCTGGGTAGCGCCGTTGATCGGAGGCGTGCTTGGCGGGGTGCTGTATTGCTGGCTCAGGGAGCA
Organism: Bradyrhizobium sp. PMVTL-01; assembly: GCF_051861855.1. Taxonomy (NCBI): domain Bacteria; kingdom Pseudomonadati; phylum Pseudomonadota; class Alphaproteobacteria; order Hyphomicrobiales; family Nitrobacteraceae; genus Bradyrhizobium; species Bradyrhizobium sp. PMVTL-01. Next base: position 8,072,193 of record NZ_CP193982.1, read on the forward strand.
TCCTTCGGCAGAGATCACCACCTGGCTAGAGTGAACGATAATTGTCTCGGCCCTACTTTCACGAGACCAACATGGTCTACGAGCTCGCGCGACTCCAACTATTGGGAATCAAGGTTCCGAGGCAGGCGGCCAACTCATCCTTTCGAAATGGCTTTGTCAGCCTCGGCAGGTCTGGGGCAATCCCCTCCACTTCTGAGTAACCGGATATTATCAACACTGGCACCCCAGGAGCCCGTTTGCGGATCGCACGTGCTAGATCGGCGCCGCTCATGCCGGCCATAAGGTGGTCGGTCACGATGAGGTCCAAGGAAGTTACGTCCTGGATCACCACGAGCGCTTCTTCGGCCGATTTGGCCTCAACGACGCGATAGCCGAGTTCTACAAGCATGTCCGACGTGCTTAAGCGCACAAACTCCTCATCATCCACTAACAGTGCTGTTCCCCGCCCCCGCATTGAGTCGCCATCGCGCGTGACGGGAGGCACCGCCGGTGTTGACTCCGTCTGAGGTAGCCACAGGTCGACGCGGGTGCCGAGATGCGGCTTGCTCTCGATTGTCAGGGCGCCGCCTAGCTGGGAGGCGAGGCCGTGCACCATGCTGAGGCCCAAGCCCGTGCCCTTTCCGACGCCCTTAGTTGAAAAGAATGGCTCGATGGCGCGAGAGCGCGTTGCGTCGTCCATGCCGATCCCGGTGTCAGCGACCGAGATTCGGACGTATCGTCCGGGCAGTATCTCCAGATTTTGCTCCGCCCGAACGTTTTCAGCAGCCGCGCTTATCCGAAGCGTGCCGCCATTTGGCATCGCATCGCGAGCATTCACGGCTAAATTCAGAAGCGCCATCTCAACCTGGTTCTGGTCGGCCTTGGCTGGCGGGAGATGGTCCTCGGCCTCAACAATCACGCTGATCTGCGGCCCCGCAGTGCTCGACATAAGGTCGGCGATGTTTCTCACCAAGTCGGAGATATCGACCGCGACCGGCTGGAGGGGCTGGCGCCGAGCAAAGGCGAGCAGCCGCTGGACAAGTACCTTGGCTCGTTCGGCCGATTGAACGGCGCCGGCGATCAGGCGCCGCTCCCGTTCACCCCCAAGCCCCCGGCGCTGGAGCATATCGAGCGCGCCAACGATTGGGGTAAGCAAATTGTTGAAATCATGGGCGACGCCCCCCGTGAGCTGACCCATTGCCTCCATTTTCTGGCTTTGCCGAAGCGCTTCTTGCGCGGCTGCGAGCTCCGCTTCGCGAGCTTTGGTAACGCTGAGATCTCGACCAACAGCGATGAAGTTTTGTCCGTCTAGTTCCGGCGCGACAGTCCACTCGATGTGCTTCCATCCACCTTGCACGGTTGCGATACGGTTTTCGAACCGGTTCGGCTGCCGAGTTTCAGCCATTTGAGCAATCGCCGCCAGAGTGCGCTCTCTGTCATCTGGGTGCATGAGAGTTGAATAGCCTCGTGCAATCAATTCTGGCTCGGTCCAACCTAATATGCGCGTCCAAGCAGGGCTAACAGCTGACATCCTGCCGGCGTAATCGGCCCGGGCGAGCATGTCCTGCGACAGATCCCAGAGGCGGTCTCGTTCTGCCGACCGGGCGGCGACCTGAGCTGCGAGCGTTTCGTTCAGGAGACGGAGACGCCCCTCACTCAACCTTAGTTCATGCTCCGCTCCGCGCCGCGCTATTGCTGCGTGGGTACGCTCCGCAAAATCATGGATGAGGGTGATCTCCTCGACAGTCCAAATACGTGGCACAGGCGAATGGACGAACATCTGCGCGACCGTTCGTCCATTTTCACTTATGGGCAAATCGACATGGGCTCTGATTCCAAGTAACCGAAATGCATCGGTATAGTCGGCGGTGCGCGGATCCTTCTCCACGTCCACGTTGATGACCACTCGGCCTTTGCGAAGGTCGTCGATATAGGAACCGTAGTCTGAGAAATGGTGCAGTCCGGCGAGATTATCGTATCCGGGGGCGAACCAGTTCCTCTCTACAAAAGTGGTCCCGGCTTCATGGTCGATCGCGCCGTAACCGACTCGCGAGGCGCCCAATGCCTTACCCAGAAGCTCAGAGGCCACGAAGGACAAGTTAGCAGTGTCCGCCACGTTTCGGAGGCGCTCGTCGAGTTGCAAAAGCGCATCGCGACCGCGCGTTGCCAAGACCTGGCTCGTCGTTTCGGCGACCGCGCAGAACATTCCGGCCACCAGACCGCTCTCGTCCCGGACTGGAGAATAAGAGAAAGTGAACCAGGTTTTCTCATCGTAGCCGTGCCGGTTCATCGTTAGAGGCAGGTTTTCACGGTAGGTGGCCTCGCCCGCCACGGCCGCATCGATTAATGGCGCAATGTCAGGCCAGATCTCGGACCAGACATCGAAGAAGCGTGCGCCCAGAGCACGTGGATGCTTGGTCCCAAGGATTTCCGCGTATGCGTCATTGTAGAGAAATCCAAGCTCTTCGCCCCAAGCCACGAACATGGGAAACTTGGAATTGAGCAAAAGGCCGACGACTGACCGCAGTGACTGCGGCCAGCTCTCGGGCCGGCCAAGCGGTGAGTTCGACCAGTTGTGAGCGCGCATGAGCGCACCGACGGTCCCGCCGCCATGGAGGAAGTTAGATTGGCCGACTAAGTTCTCTCTTCCGGGCATCCGACCAGCCATGTCTTAGCGAAAAAATATGCTGTGATTCAGAGAATGGAGATGATGCTTCTAAACCACCTAGCGGACGATTTATTGCACCAGATCGAGGCCTTCACTAGCTGCAGACGTTCATGCCAGTGCAAAGCACGAATAACTCGCTACCACCTTGTTCCATTCACATTCGATCATCTTCATAATTCGTGAAATTCCTCGCCCACGTTGATCGTCATTCGAAGCGCAGATCGAGAAAGGGCCGAAACGATTTCGCTTCGACCTTTTTTCCCTCGTACCGGACTGCGAAATGAATCGGGCCTTGCAGTGCTTTCAAGCCCGGGGCGAACCCTCGGATGCCCGAATGGCCTCCTCGTGGTACCAGCTCTCGCTACACACCGCTTCGCTCATTTTTGGAGCTGCCGCGGCCGATTGGATCTTCCCGTAACGTCGGCCGCCGAGAGCGGCGCGGCCGCCAGGGGGAAATTGGTAAATCTTGGCAGACCCCTCATCTGGATTTGCGCTCATGAGTTCCCTCTATGTTGATAAGCACAACTAAACTTGTTCAAGGGACATGTAAGTATTGGGCGGGGCAGCCGACTTGTTCTTTCGAGCCAATTTCTTGTCCTGTCCTGCCGAGCACGCTTATCTACGGTGTGAATGTCGCCATGCGCGCGAACTAGGAAGAAGCCGCTTCACCCCCACCTCGTCCCCACAAGCTGTGGAAGGATGATCTAGTTGTCGAACATCTAGAGGGGTTGTAAGTTAGCCTAGCGTGAAGGCTACAGCTGCTTTGTAACGGTCCAAGCCTCTGTGAGACCGGGATTCACGCAGCATAGCTCGATCAAACTGCGGAGCTGGCGCGCTTCTGATCTAGACGGTTTCACGCGATGACCTAGTCTGCGAGCTGGTCGCCTAACGTGATCGTCATCCGCAGGACCCCGCGCTCTCAACGACGACGGAGACACGGAGATGAGCCCTCTGGCCAGGCAGCCCTTCAAGGCACGGACCACCGAGGAACTGATCGCACTCCTGAGCGCCGCGTCGGCTGCGATCCTGGCGGTAATCATCATATCGACGCTGTATTTCGGGCGAGACATCTTCGTACCAGTGGCGCTGGCTGTCCTTCTCAGCTTCGTATTGGCTCCGGTTGTAGGTCTCCTGCAGCGTATCCGCGTTCCGCGCGGTCTGGCCGTCGTAGGCGTCGTCATCCTCGCCTTTATCCTGATTTTCGCGCTCGGCAGTCTCTTGGCGACGCAGCTAACCCAACTCGCCGGCGATCTTCCTCGCTATCAGTCTACGATCAGCGACAAGATACAGTCGTTCCGCAATACCAAAGCCGGAACGGGTACGCTGGAACGCGCGTCCGACATGCTGAAAGACCTCGGCAAGGAACTCGACAAGCCGAAGGACACCGCGTTAGTGCATGCGCCCGGTCCGGCGTCGGGCTCGACCACTTCTGCTCCGCCAGTGCCCGTGGAGGTTCGCCAGCCCGATCCCGGCGCTCTGGAAAGCCTTCGTGCCCTGATATCTCCCCTCATCCATCCGCTCGCGACCACGGGCATCATCATCATTTTCGTTGTCTTCATCCTCATTCAACGCGAGGATCTGCGTAACCGCCTCATCCGCTTGGCCGGCTCGTCCGATCTACAGCGAACGACTGCGGCACTAGACGATGCGGCGAGCCGCCTCAGCAAGCTTTTCCTCACCCAGCTCATTCTCAACGGAGCGTTCGGCGTGGTGATCGGCACGGGTCTTTGGTTCATCGGGATCCCCAGCGCAATCCTCTGGGGCATCTTGGCGGCTACGCTGCGCTTTGTGCCCTATATTGGTGCCGTGATCGCCGCCGCATTCCCGCTTGCTCTTGCGGTCGCCATCGATCCTGGCTGGTCCATGCTTCTGTGGACACTCGCTCTGTTTTTGGTCGTGGAGCCGATCGTGGGGCATGTCATCGAACCGATGGTTTACGGCCATAGCACAGGCCTGTCTCCTGTTGCCGTTCTTGCGTCGGCGACGTTCTGGACTGCATTGTGGGGACCCATCGGCCTTGTGCTCGCGACGCCGCTCACGGTCTGCCTTGTGGTGCTCGGGCGGCACGTGGAGCGGCTGGAATTCCTCGACATCATGTTCGGAGACCGGCCGGCGCTTGCTCCACCGGAAATATTTTATCAGCGCATGCTGGCGGGTGATCCGACCGAAGCAGCCGAGAAGGCCGAAGAATTTCTTAAGGAGCGATCGCTGGCCTCTTATTATGACGAAGTCGCGCTCCGGGGCTTGCAGCTAGCGCAGGCCGATGCCCAGCGAAATGCGCTTGATCAGGAACGTCTCACCAAGATCCGCGATGCGGTGAGCGAGCTCGTTAGCGACCTCGCCGATCAGGCTGAGCGGCCCCCTGCGAAAGGCGAGCCAACCATGGACGTGGAAGCATCCTCGGCGGTGGAAAGCGTTGCAGAAAACGCCGCGAACGAAGAGATGCCTTTCGTGCGCAAGGAAGATCTCCCGCCGGAGTGGCAGGGCGAGCACCCCGTGTTGTGCGTGGCCGGACGAAGCTTAGTCGATGAGGCGGCTGCAATCATGCTGGGCCAGCTCTCAACGGAGCACGGGTTGGCGGCGCGCGTAGAAGGCGCCTCCTCGCTGACATCCAGCAATGTGTTCCGCCTGGACACTACGGGGGTTATGATAGTATGCGTTGTCTATCTCGACATCAGCAGCCAGGCGCATATGCGTTACTCGGTCCGGCGGTTGAGGCGAAAATTGCCGAAGGCCACTATCATCCTGAGCTGTTTGGTCAAAGATATCGACGTTACGGCATTAGAAGCGATGCGCGAAGGTGCAAAAGCCGACCTTGCAGCCGCGAGCATTGGGGATACGGTCCGGCTTAGTATCGATGCCGGTGGTAGATCCAGCCAGACCGTGATGAAGCAGGCGACCGGCATAGCAGCGGCGTGACGTTCAGCGCCGGCCAGAGCAGTTGACTTGGCAATCTGTTGGCTCAACCCGCTGGCAAAGTGCCAAGCTAGACGTCCTGCCCTCTAAGCTCGATTTCTGAAGGCTACGAGGGCCATGTGCACCAAGTGAAGCTTTCCCTTGACCGCGGGTGAGATGTCAAACGGGTATGCTTCTGCCAGACCCAGTGAGCGATTGAGAACGTTGATAGACCGTGCGAGCGGACTCCAAAGGTCCAGCAACGCGTCGAAATCGCTCTCGAGGTACGGATCTCTCAACGTCTCCCGTGCTCGCGTCTCCAGAGACAATGGAAGCCCCGCCAGGGAATCGAGTGTCGCCACAATGTGCAGAAAGTGAGCAAATGTCTCGGCCCAATCTTCCCAGGGGTGAGACGTCGCATAAAGACTGATATGGCTTGCTGGGTCATGAGAGCGATCTTGGCGCGCATAGTAGGCGGCTAATGCGTCGTCATAGCTATTTGTTTCATCTCCAAAAACGAGTCGAAATGGCGCGTGAAGGCGTGCTTCATCGATCAATACATACCAGTAAAAGTGTCCGATCTCGTGTCGAAAATGACCGAGCAAGGTTCGGTAGGTTTCGCGCATGGAGACACGTCGGCTCTCTCGCTCAACGTCATCGGCTTCCGCAAGGTTGAGCGTAATGAGACCAGCCCGATGTCCTGTCAGCACCGGCCCGTGCTCGTCAGACAAGATTTCGAAGCTCACTTGCATTCCTTGCTTTGAGCAAAGCGGAAGACGGAGCCGTCGCAAATCGTAGAGAAGGCGACGCTTCGCTTGTTCGACCCGTTTCCAAAGCCACACGTTCCGCGAATTTGCGGTGCTCGGAATGACGCGGGTAAGAGAGCACGACTCGCAATAGTATCGGTTGCTAACTCTGCACCAGTTACAACCGATGATCTGCCGGTTGGAGCACGATTCCACTTCTTCTGATCTTACCATAGCAATCCGATTGGGATCGAAGACGGCCGGCATCCGGCATCCGACGCATTCAATTTGCTCGAATGCTAATTGCGTCCGACAATATGGGCAGTTGAATTCCCGCATGACGCTTTAGCTCCGACCGGGCGCAAAGGTGGGTTCCCCACCGGACAACGTCAGGACCCTAGTGCGTGCGGGAAGCCAATAGTCAGCGCGATCACCACCCGCACCCCCCATTTTAGAACGCCAATCGGGCTAATTGGGTTCGCGATGTCGAGACCAAGGCTGCTATCGTCTGCATAGGCAGCTCCTTCGAAACGTGGGAGCGTTACACGGCGCCCACTCCGTGGCACTCTCGTGCCGGTGGAGGAGCCGTCCACAGCATCATCATCGGACTCTTGCGCCGCAGCAGACCACATCTCTACTCGATCACCGCGTCCGCCCGACTTAGGAGCGTCGGGGGAATAGTTAGGCCGATCTCGTTCGCTATTTTCAGATTGATCACCAGTTCAAATCTAGTTGGCTGCATAACCGGCAAATCCGACGCCTTTTCGCCTTTGAATATACGGCCGACATAAATGGCCGCCTGACGCCAAGTGTCTGTCTTGTCGGGGCCATAGCTAATCAATCCTCCGGCGTCCACCTCCTCGCGTCCAGTGTAGATACCCGGAATTTTGTAGTGCAGGGCTTGGCTGGCAATTCGTTCATGGCCAACAAAGCCAAAGAACGGGTCGGTGCTCACAATGAAGGCTTCGATCTTCAACTGCGCCATAGTCTCAAATGCCACATCCACGTCGCTGATGGTGCTGGTATTGAGTACGTGAAGATGTTGCTCTAGGGCCGTTGCCGCTGCCTTGCCTTCCTTAATCTGGCGCTCCGCAAGTGTGCCCTGGGGATTAACCAGCAGCGCCACCTCAGTGGCCCGCGGTACAATCTCTCTTATTATCTCCATTCGCTTAGCGAGCAACGCGGCACCTATAAAGGTGGCGCCTGTGACGTTTCCACCGGGGTGATTAAGGCTATCGACAAGGCCATCTGCGACTGGGTCTCCGCCATAAGCGAAGACGATGGGTATGGTCATGGTCGCCGCTTTGGCGAGGCGTGCCGGGACCGGTGATCCCGTCGCAAAGATGGCATCCACCTGGCTCCTGACCAGACTGTCCGCGAGCGCAGGGAGCCGGTCGAACTGGCCGTTGGCTGAGCGTTCGACGATGGCGCGATTGCGGCCTTCCTCGTAACCGACCTCCTTGAGACCGGCATGGATTGCATTCATTACCCAAGCTGGTCGCGCCAGTGCCAGCAATCCCATCACTGGCATTGCCGTCTGTGCGGCGCGTGCAGCAATCGACCAGGCGGCGGTGCCTCCTGCTAGTGCAATGAATTTCCGCCGCCTCATGCGGTACCTCATTCGCGTAGGCCAGCCCTTGCTGGCGGTACGTTACATCAATCACTTGCGATTGAAATCCATTCCAAGCCACCTATGCGGCCGCCTCGGTCAGAAGCTGCCCTTGGGTAGCTCCAAGACGCTATACCGCTCAGCTCTCGAAAGCGGAAAGTGCGGCGCCAAGAGCGGAAGTCACCTAAGGGCCGATTTCGTCGAAAAAAGGCGGCAGTGTTCCGTTGTAGTCGTTGAGCCGAGATGAGACCGAGGTGGTCCTATGCGGGCCTTGGGATAGGCATCGCGATGAGTCGCCACGGCCGTCCCTTTTTCAACGGAATCGGCCAGACTCGGACGTCTCCAACTGGAAATCCCTACCTACCTGATAGCGGTACGCGAACGTGAAACTCTGCGCCACCGGCGGTCTTGTTCTCCGCCCATATCTGACCATCATGGGCTTCAACGATCGCACGCGCGATGGACAATCCCATTCCCATGCCGTGGGACTTGGTCGTGAAAAATGGTTGAAACACCAGTTGGACGTTGTCGACGCCGGGGCCGTCGTCCGATACGGCGATCTCAGCGCAATTCTCGACGCGCATTGTTGTCACGACGATTTTGCGGTTGACCCGCGGCATGCCCGACGTCGCATCCATGGCATTCAAAGCGAGATTGATGATGACTTGTTGAAGCTGAGTACGGTCGCACTCGACGGGCAATTCTTCGGACAGGGTCTCGCTGCCGAGGTCCACCTCCCGTGAGGTCGCCAACCTCGACAACAGCTCGACGGTATCTCGGACAATTCCATTAAGATCGTTTTTTTTGCGCTGAAATGGAGCCTTGGCCAACAACTCCCGCACCCGGTTTAGTACGTCGCTGGCGCGCTGGTTGTCTCGCTTGATTTCGGTCAGGATTGTCTTGAGTTCCTCCAGATTCGGCGCAGACGAATCAAGCAAGACCTTGCCGGACTCGCTGTTTGTAAGAATGGCCGCGAGCGGCTGGTTCAATTCGTGTGCAATTGTCGCGGCAAGCTGGCCCGCCACGTTGAAGCGATTCATCTGAGCCAACTCTGAGGTGCGCTTTATATTTTTCAGCTCCGCAGCTTCGGCCCGTTGTCTCAACTGATCGACCTCAAGGAGACGACGGCGCAGTTCGCGCTGAGTTTCCCTGTGCACGTGAATATCAATGCAGCTACCGATGTACCCCAGGAAAGAACCGTCCCGCGCATAACGAGGAATTCCCGTGTCATCGATCCAACGATACGCGCCATCATAACGACGCAAGCGGTATTCCATCCGGAATTCCTTTCGTGCGTCGAAATGGCTGATGTAAGTTTGCAGGCACGGATCTAAATCCTTTGGATGAACGCCCTCCGACCAGCCAGTGCCGAGCTCCTGCTGTATGTCCCGGCCCCTAAAATTCAACCAAGGCAGGTTAAACCAAACACATTGCTTATCTGTGTTGGACACCCAGATCATCACCGGGGCTACATCCATGACCTCACAGAACCTCGCATCCAGTCCACCCGGAAGCTCGAAAGGAAGATTAGTTGGGACTGAGTCACTCAAAGAGATGCGGCGCTTCATCGCTTGTTTTGCCCTCGATACTCGCGCCAGATGTTAAGCATTTTCAGGCACACGGCCAAGTGGCCGCTGGTCAATCGCGTCAGTTTAGCCCTGCCGCCATGGCTTCTGGTCAGAGGCGTTGAGCGGACATCTTCAGTGCTCATCGCAAGATCTCGGGCCAGAAGCTGACGTTCGTCCTATCGGCAAGGTGCCGCCGGCTGCCCTCACTCGCCGTCCTGCCTGGGGAACGGCTCTTGTGTCTTCCGACGACAAACGTATCGGGTATCGGCTCTCGGAGCAGTTCAAACGACTCTCGCAGGAGCTCGCGCGTCTGCTCGATCGTTTGGCGCAAATACCGTTCGTTCGAAATGGCGCAGCTAGAACGCGCACGCATCTCCCCTGATCTCACGCAGCAGCATGTTCGGCGATCCTTCGAGCAGATTGCCAAGTCCCGAGAAAGTCCGAAACGACAAAATGTCGGTCATCCGTAACCAAGCAAAAAGTAGGAGCCCTCATTGGCTCCGCCTACTGCTCTAGTCCTTGCGGATCGTCTCAGGGCCCAACCTAAGTTGAGGTAGTACATGGATAAAAAACAACTATTGATTGTGCCTGCATCGGTCTGGTGTTTTCACCGTGCCGCCGCAGCGGCGCTACTCTTTGCCTTTGATCTATCTCAAGTGGCGCGTGCGAGCCGCCCACATTCTCCCTTCACTAGGAGGCAACATGACAATGCGGCCTTGGATGTTGCATGCGCTGGCGTGGGGTGCAGCCGCCCTGGGCTTGGCAGCCATCATCTCCATGAGCATGTAGGGCCGCTCAGTGGCTCAGGCCCCCAGAGACCTCGGGCGGTGGATGGCGGCCGTTAATGATCCATGGGAAGCGGGCCGTCGAGTCGTAGCCATTGCGCGAGAACAGCCGGACGCGATCGCCGTCACGATCAATCCTGACGCGGTATCCGTCCATCTTGACTTCGTGGAGCCACTCGGGGGCCGTGTGGCACGGCTTTAGCCGCCGCAGGCAGGCAAAATTCGAAGGAGCTGCGCATAATCGGCAATCTATGCGCGAGAGCCGAAATGCGAGTCTTCAGAGCGGCAACGGGATCTGAACTCCCACGCGGCGGCCGAGTTGGGCCTCGATAAAGTCACTCAGGGCCTCCGAAACCTCGTGGCCTCCGGAACTGATATGTCGCTCCAACTCGCGGGCCACATCCTCCGATGCATCTCGGGACCAACCTTCGACCGGGTTGAAGGCGACCACGCGCAGCACCCGATCATATTGCCCGGCGAGCAGGTCGTCGATCAGTGTGGAAAGGTCGATGCCTTCGTCGGTCTCGCGGAAGGCCGCACCGTCGTGGAAGTCTTCGAGGACGATGTAGAAGTCCCTGTCGAGGCGATCGTTCGGAATGATGGACGGCGAGGCCATACGCGAGAACTCCACTCACCGGATTCCAAGATAGGCAACGGTCGGACCGAAGGCGAATCGGAACCTGCGAATTCCTCCTTTCGTTGCCGCGGTGCCAACATGGAGGAACTGGCATGGCAACGTCGAAAAAGCGGACCACGCGCGGACGCAAGGAGGACCGGGCGCACGGCGGGCGGACAGGATTACGAGGTGCGCTACGAAGCGAAGAAGACGCGCCGCTCTGCTTCCGCGGTGAAGAAGGCGGTCAAGAAGGTAGGCAGCAGCCGCAAGAAGGTTGAGCGGCGCCTGGGCCGATGAGGAGGGCCGTGGCACATTAGGAACCGTCGCCCCTTCGAGGAGTTCAATGATCACTCTTGCGTATCATCCTTTCGCAAGACGTGTCGCCAGACTAAGCTCCAGCTCGCTCCCCTCGGACTGGGACACCGTTTATTTCGGAAAATCTATTTTTACAAAAGCATTCGGAATCCCATGTCATGTAAAGCAATAGTCTCGGCTTACGTACGCTTGAGGAACCAGCAGGCACTCGAAGATATGAGAGATCTTCGGCACGAATTGCTCAAGTCCGCAGCCGGCTCTGCAATCAAGCACGTCAACGCTGATCTCCGATTGATCGAAGATGGGTTGGAACAGCTCCGCCGAAGTTAGCAAGCGGATAGTCATGACCTATCGCACCCGCAGAGCGACGGGGTGGACGCCCCTTCGCGCTCCAACCCCTTCACCCTTGTAGTCCTGCTTCCCTCTCACGCACCAGGCGTGCAACTCGCCGCGGGCCGTCCCACACCTCAACGGCAGCGTGGGCTTCTAAGAATTTCTCCGATCGAACTTGGGCGTCTTTGTCCGTTGGGCAATCGATTTCATAAACTGCACGGACAACGCCTCCTGCATCGACCGCGTACGCAACATATCGCATGGCAGTCCCCACATTGACGAGAACTGCTATCAAGATTCATTCGCCGCTTGATCGTTCCTGCGGCTGCGTCTCGTCATGGAGGAGGCGTGCAGATTGACGGCGCTGGAAAGAGACCCCAACTGAGGTCGGCCCTTCTTGCTGTCTCGACGGCCTGACTTCCGGGATGGGCTCGCTAAGAAGTTCTTTGGCCCTGGCGAGCAATTCGATAGATCGCTGAATTATTACCTTCTCGCGCTCGGTCTTACCGCGCATCCGCTCCAGCTTTAGTTCGATCTGTTCGGAAAGCCACCTCAAGTCGCCTGTTGCCATAAGCGCCTCCGGTCAATCCGGGAGATTAACTCATGTTAGGTTCCCTGGTTCCGCCCTCAGTTTCCCTAGCTCACGCTCGGGCGATAGCGTTCTGCAGAGTGAGGGTGCTTCCACTCGCATTTCCTGCGACATCGATTCACATGGCGGGAATCAGTGAGGGCGGGAAAGGTCGGCAACGCCGGGCTGGCGAAGGCATTTCATAGTTCTCTGCTCGCATCTGTTCCCAACACCAGATGCCCCAGCAAGGCCCCAGCCGTCTCCAACAACGGTTGGGGCCTTTCTTTGCGCGTCGCAAGCTTGAAAATCAGCGCGGGCGCGCACGGGATGGCGCGGGGCCGAAGGGCCACCGGCGGGTGGCTTCTCCAAGAACTACGAGTTGAGGTCCGAGGTTTGGAAAGGCTGTTGCGTCTTGCTGCCTAAGAAGGTCTCGTTCGCCTTCCCGTATTTGATGAGATATTCAAGCTGATCCGCGAGCACCTTGAAGTGCTCGGCCATCCTTCCGAACGTGTCCCGCTTCAGAGGATTGGTAGCAAGATCGCGGATCAATTCGCATTCGGCGATTTGGGCGCGCAATTTCTCTAAATGCGCTTGTACGTCTTTCACAGACGCCTCCCGCTGTAGTTAGGGCGGGAGCGCAATCGGTCTCTCAGTCACCGATAGTAGCCACGATCCGAGCGGTGATGCTTTCCAGATTGCATCCTCGAACTTGGCAGTCAACGGAATTAGAGTGCCGAAAGTTATATAGGCACCCCTCAAATTTAACATGGGTTAAATTGCGGGCAGCACCCGCCATACTGCGGAAGGCCGCGGGCTCTTTGAAATACAGCCCCCGCTGGAGGTGCTTTGGGGGCAGAGAGACGGCCCCGACTTCTCAGGGGTGTATCGGCCGGGGCCGCTCCGCCGGCCCGGGCGGTAAGCCAGCCGAGGACGATGAAATGTCGCTTCCCTGGTTCCTTATTTGAGCAGATCTTCGCCGGGCTTCAGCAGCTTCACATAGGTTCCGCTCTCATGCAGCTCGGGCCAGCCGCGCTCAACCGCGAACCTGATGCCGGCACCGAACTCTGCGCCGGCCGCCTTGCAGCCCTCCTTCGAAAGGAATGGCCCGTTGATCTTCGCGATGTGGATACGGCCGTCGTGGACCGGCTCGATGCCGGCGGCCAGCTCTAGCAACTTGCGCGCGGCGGCCTCTGGATCGGCAAAAGGCCGGCTCGGGGCGAAGTCACGCCGCGCCCTTACGATCGCGTGGGTTCGCTAAGTCGTTCCAGGCCAATGCGATCCGCAGCCACTTTTCGCGCTCCAGGGGGCACGTCGCTGCCAGAGCTTTTCTCATTGCAGCGAGAGCTTCTGCTTGATGGTCGGGGGGTCGAAGCATGAGGACTATCGTTCGTCGGAATTATTAAAACCAACGTAACGAGACAGCCCGGGAAACTACCGGTCAGGACGTGGGGCCATTGTCGACCGATCGGAGATCATTTGGCTGCCGGATCACATCTCGGCCTTCATGAAGGTTGCTACGCTCGAGATGCAGCAAGCCTTAATCCTCGGGCTGCACACCGGGCAACGCGAGGGTGACCTTCTGCGGATGCCATGGTCTGCTTATGACGGCGCCACCATCAGCCTCCGCCAGGGCAAGAGCCGCCGTGGCAGCAAGCTCGGCCCCTAATCCAAATCCCTGCACCACCGCTCTGCGCCGCATGCTCGACGGCACGGAGCGCATCTCGCCGCTGATCCTCACGACCAAGACGGGCTCACCGCGAAAGCCGACGAAAGGAAAAGGCGTTGCATAGCAATATGTTAAATGGCGCGCCCGGAACGATTCGAACGTCCGACCCTCAGATTCGTAGTCTGATGCTCTATCCAGCTGAGCTACGGGCGCGTTTTTCGCTGATAGTGCGGGCTTGAGCCCGCACGCAGCCTCCGGACAGCGCCGGAGGGGTGCGAAAGAGCGCTCTGACTAACCGCTCTTGCCCCGATTGGCAAGGTCCGGGATAGGGAGATTTTCGCGTATTTCCACCTTCCTGGGCGTCATTCCGGGATGGCGCGCAACATAGCTCGCGACTTCGTCGCGCCCCGGAATGACGGATAGATGGGTGCGCACGGCCGCGGAAATGCCGCTCAGTCGGCCGCTGGCCGACTTACGCCCTTTGCCGCTCGTTGCGGATGGAGAGAAGTTCCACGGGACGGTCGGGAATGACGATCCGGAAGGTGGCACCGATGGTGCCTTCGACGAGGTGGATGTCGCCGCCATGGGCGCGGACGAGCTCGGCCGCGATCGCAAGGCCGAGGCCGCTGCCGCCGGGGCGGCCGGAGGTCTGGAAGGCCTCGAACAGGTGCTCCCGGGTCTTCGGGGGCACGCCGGGGCCCGTGTCGGAGACCTCCAGGATGGCGACGGCGCCCTCGCGCTTTCCGGTGATCCGGATCTGCTGCGGTCCGCCATCGCCGGAGGCGTGGCTTTCCAGCGCCTGGGCGGCGTTGCGGACGAGGTTGAGGAGCACGCGGAACAGCTGGTCGGGATCGGCATCGACCGCGAGGCCGCGCTCGATGGCGGCGACCCAGGCGATCGAGGCATCGTTGGCAAGGCCCGCGGTCTCGCGCACCTCCAGCACCACCGGCTCGATCAGGATCATGCGGCGGTCGGGCGCGGCCTCCTGGGCGCGGCCATAGGACAGCGTCGACTGGCAGAAGGCGATGGCGCGCTCGAGCGAGCGCACGAGCTTTGGCGCAAAGCGCTGCACCCGCGGGTCGGGCACGCTGGCGAGCTGGTCCGACAAAAGCTGGGCCGACGCCAGCAGGTTACGCAGATCGTGGTTGATCTTGGATACCGCGAGGCCGAGGGCGGCGAGCCGGCTCTTCTGATTCAGCATCGACATCAGGTCGCGCTGCATGTCCGACAATTCGCGCTCGGCGACGCCGATCTCGTCGCTGCGCTGGCTCGGCACGATGATTCCCGCCGAGCTTTCCGGGTTCTCGTGGAAGCCGACCAGGCTCGCGGTCAGCCGCCGCATCGGCCGCACGAAGAGATAATGAAGCGCGAGATAGACGAGGCCCGCGGTAAGCACCCCGATGATCAGCGCGACCACGACGACGTTGCGGGAGAAGCGGTACATCGACTGCCGCAGCGGCAATTCGTCGGTCACGATCTCGACGAACTGGGCGTTGCCGACGCCTGGGCCAACGATGCGGATCGGCTGGTTGCCGGTCTCCAGCATCATCTGGAAGGAGCCGGTGATCGCCTCCCACACCGTCATGTCGCGCAGGTCGACGTCATGCCCGATCGTCGCAGGCAGATTGTCGCTGGCGAGCAGCCGGCGCTGCTGCCCCATCTTGATGGCGACGGCGCGGGCATTGATGCTCTTCAGGATCTCGCGCGAGAGCGAATCGGGGACCATGCCGAGCGGCGCGGCATCGAGCACCAGCGCTGCCGTGTTGGCGGCCGCGACGCGGTCGTTGAGCCGGTTGACCCAGAAGTTGGCGATGGCGGGCACGTAGAGCAGGATCGCGGCGATCATCACGAGGGGGACGGTCAGCAGCAGCAGCTTGCCCGACAGCCCAAGCCCGGCAGGCCCGCGCGGCCGCGCCGCGCGCGGGTCCTGCTGATCCGTATCCTGGATCGGCTGGAGGTCAGTCTCTGCCACGAAATTCGCCCTCGCTGACTTGCCCGGTGAACGATCTGGCGGATGAAGGATGCGGCCCGCCCCCGGCCCGGTCAAATTACGGATCGCTAATATGCCGAGGTGGGATGTAGGTGCTGATCTGGCCAGTCGCTACCTCACGGGTTAAAAACCCCGCACAAACAGCGATATTCACCGGAATCGTGCGCTTGTGCGGCGTTGACGAAAACAAGGCGCTCCCTTATAAGCCGCGCGAATTGTCCGCGATGACCCGGTGTGACGCCGGGAGCGGCTCTCTTGGGGCCGAAAAGGGCCCGTTTTGGGCCGCATCTTCCGGACTTTACCATCAATTCTACAGGCAAATTGCCCGGTCAGCGGAGAAAAACCCGTGAAGCGGACTTATCAACCCAGCAAACTGGTGCGCAAGCGCCGTCACGGCTTCCGTGCCCGCCTCGCCACTGCCGGCGGCCGCAAGGTTCTCGCCGCCCGCCGCGCCCGCGGCCGCAAGCGTCTGAGCGCCTGAGCCGGACCCCCTTTTGGGATTTCATCATGGATCGGCTGAGGCAGCGGGCGGATTTCCTCGCCGTTGCCAATGGCGCGCGGGTGAATAGTCCCGCGTTCGTCCTGCAAAGCCGTCGCCGCGACGATCCTGGCCCGATCCGGATCGGTTTCACCGTCACCAAAAAGAACGGCAACGCCCCCGAGCGCAATCGCATCCGGCGCCGGCTTCGCGAATTGGTGAAGCGGCTCGATCCGGTGTCGATGCAGCCCCATCATGACTATGTACTGGTCGGCCGGAGGGACGCGCTCTCGCGCGACTTCGCCACCATGCTCGACGATCTGCGCATAGCGTTCACGAAGCCCGCGCGGCATACGGCCAAGGAGTCTCACAAGGGACCTGCGAAGCGGCGCGGCGAAAAGCCGGGCGCTGCTTCTGCCAGCCGCAAACCGGATTGATGACGAGACATTAGAGATGACCGACAATCGCAATACCATCCTCGCCGTCATTCTGTCGGGCCTCGTCCTGATCGCCTGGCAATATTTCTACAACGTGCCGCAGATGGAGAAGCAGCGCGCTCAGCAGCAGGCGCAGGCCGAGTTGCAGAAGACGACGCCGCAGCCGACCGCGACCGCGACGCCGGGCAGCGCACCGCAAGCCGGCAGCGCCGCGCAGCCGTCGACGCCGGGCGCGAGCCAGCAGGCCCAGCCGGTCGTTTCCCGCGATGCCGCGATCGCGGCCAGCCCGCGCGTCAAGATCGACACGCCGCGGATCGCCGGCAGCATCTCGCTGAAGGGCGGCCGCATCGACGACATCGCGCTGGTGCAATTCCGCGAAACGGTCGATCCGAAGTCGCCGCCGATCATCCTCTATTCGCCTTCCGGCACGGCGGAGCCCTATTACGCCGAGTTCGGCTGGGTGGCCGCGACGGGCGTGACGGCGAAGATGCCGGATGCCCAGACCGTCTGGCAGCAGGAGGGCAGCGGCAGCCTGACGCCGACGAGCCCGGTGGTGCTGAAATGGGACAATGGCGACGGCCTCACCTTCCGCCGCACCATCTCGGTCGACGACCACTATCTCTTCACCATCAAGGACGAGGTGAGCAATGTCGGCAACGCGCCGGTCACGCTCTATCCGTTCGCGTTGATCTCGCGCCACGGCGCGCCGCAGGTCTCGGGCTACTACATCCTGCATGAAGGCCTGATCGGCTATCTCGGCGACCAGGGCCTGCAGGAATACGCCTACAAGAAGATCGACGAAGCCAAGAAGGTGGACTTCAAGGTCACCAATGGCTGGCTCGGCATCACTGACAAGTACTGGGCCTCGGCGCTGCTGCCCGACACCAATGCGCAGCTGCAGGCGCGCTTCTCGTCGAACCCGACCGGCAATCTCCACACCTACCAGACCGACTATCTGCTCGACCCCGTCACCGTCGCGATCGGCGGCACCGCGACCGCGAACGCGCGGCTGTTCGCGGGCGCCAAGGAAGCCGGCGTTGTCGGCGTGTTCCCGTTCGCCGGCCTCGGCGGCTACAACAAGGCGCTCGGCCTCAACCATTTCGATCTGTTGATCGACTGGGGCTGGTTCTACTTCATCACCAAGCCGATGTTCCTCGGCCTCGACTTCTTCTACCGCTTCTTCGGCAATTTCGGCATCTCGATCCTGCTCGTGACCGTGATCGTGAAGCTGCTGTTCTTCCCGCTGGCGAACAAGTCCTACGCCTCGATGGCGAAGATGAAGTCGATCCAGCCGCAGCTGCAGGCGCTAAAGGAGCGCTATCCCGACGACAAGGTGAAGCAGCAGCAGGAGATGATGGAGATCTACCGCAAGGAGAAGATCAACCCGGTCGCCGGCTGTCTTCCCGTGGTGATCCAGATCCCGGTGTTCTTCTCGCTCTACAAGGTGCTGTTCGTCACCATCGAGATGCGGCACGCGCCGTTCTACGGCTGGATCAAGGATCTCTCCGCGCCGGATCCGACCAACCTCTTCAACCTGTTCGGGCTGATCCCGTTCGATCCGACCACGATTCCGGTGTTCGGCCATTACCTCGCGCTCGGCATCTGGCCGATCATCATGGGCATCACGATGTGGTTCCAGATGAAGCTGAACCCGACGCCGCCGGATCCGACGCAGCAGATCATCTTCAACTGGATGCCGCTGATCTTCACGTTCATGCTGGCGGGCTTCCCGGCGGGCCTCGTGATCTACTGGGCCTGGAACAATCTGCTCTCGGTGATCCAGCAGAGCTTCATCATGCGCCGCAACGGCGTGAAGGTGGAGCTATTCGACAATCTCAAGGCGACGTTCGCGAAGAAGGCGACGTAATCGTCATTGCGAGGAGCGAAGCGACGAAGCAATCCAGACCGTTTCCGCGGAGAAAGTCTGGAGTGCTTCGCTTCCGCCTTCGCTCTTCGAGCTACGGCGGACAAGTCGCTCGCAATGACGCGGGGAAACAGCGAGCTTCGCATGACCGACGACAAAGATGCGAAGCTGATCGAGGCCGGGCGCAAGCTGTTCGCACGCGACTGGCAGTTCATCTGGGCCTCGCCGTCGATCCAGACACTGCCGCCGATGGAGGGGCTCGAGATCGCCTTTGCCGGCCGTTCCAATGTCGGCAAGTCCAGCTTGATCAACGCGCTCACGGGACGCAACGCGCTGGCGCGCACCTCGCATACGCCGGGCCGCACCCAGGAGCTGATCTTCTTCGAGGTCCCCGGCAAGAAGGACCTGCGCCTCGTTGACATGCCGGGCTATGGCTATGCCAAGGCACCGAAGAGCCAGGTCGCGTCCTGGACCGAGCTGATCCACACATTCCTGCTGGGCCGCGCCAGCCTCGCGCGCGTCT
Organism: Bradyrhizobium sp. PMVTL-01; assembly: GCF_051861855.1. Classification (NCBI taxonomy): domain Bacteria; kingdom Pseudomonadati; phylum Pseudomonadota; class Alphaproteobacteria; order Hyphomicrobiales; family Nitrobacteraceae; genus Bradyrhizobium; species Bradyrhizobium sp. PMVTL-01. The sequence continues at coordinate 8,091,233 of NZ_CP193982.1, forward strand.
ACGTGCTGATCGACGCGCGGCATGGGCTGAAGGACGTCGATCTCGAGATCCTGAAGACGCTCGACCGCTCCGCCGTCAGCTACCAGATCGTGCTCACCAAGGCCGACCAGGTGAAGGCCTCCGAGCTGCAATCGCGCATCGCCGAGACCGAGGCGGCATTGGCAAAACATCCGGCCGCGTTCCCGAACGTGCTCGCCACCTCCTCGCGTAGCTCGACCGGCATGGCCGAGCTGCGGGCCGCGATGGCGAAGCTGCTGGAAGAGCGGAGCAAGTAATGGTGGCGCACCGCCTCCTGATCGGGCTTACCGGCTTGATGGGCGCCGCCGGCGTCGCACTCGCCGCGGCCTCCGCCCATGGCGCGGACGCGAGTCGCCTCGCCTCCGCCAGCGCCATGCTGCTGTTTCATGCAACTGCCATGCTTGCGGTGATTGGTTTGCTCACGCGCGGCGTTCTGCACGGCGGAATTGGCCTCATCGCGGCGTCCGGCTTTGTGATCGGCGCCGCGCTGTTCGCCGGCGATCTCACCTTGCGGCAATATGCGGGGCACTCGCTGTTTCCCATGGCGGCGCCGACCGGCGGGACGGTGATGATTGCGAGCTGGCTGGCGGTGACGCTCGCGGCCGTGGTGGCGAGGAAGTAGGTGCCTTCTTCCTTCTCCCCTTGCGGCCCACAAGGGGAGAGGGGAAGAACATCGCTTTGCGCCCGCCCGCCAATCGGATAGAACGCGCCGACCGATCCGCCAGCGAGACCGCGACATGACCGACATCTCCCCGCTCGACCAGGCCCGCATCCTGTCCGAAGCGCTGCCGCACATGCAGCAGTATGACGAGGAAACCATCGTCATCAAATATGGCGGCCATGCCATGGGCGACGAGGAGACCGCGAAGAACTTTGCCCGCGACATCGTGCTGCTGGAGCAGACCGCGATCAACCCCGTGGTGGTGCATGGCGGCGGACCGCAGATCGCGACCATGCTCAAGCGTCTCGGCATCGTCTCGGAGTTCGCCGCTGGCCTGCGCATCACCGACGCCGCCACCATCGAGATCGTCGAGATGGTGCTCGCCGGCTCGGTCAACAAGCAGATCGTCGGCTACATCAACGAGGCCGGCGGCAAGGCCGTCGGCTTGTCCGGCAAGGACGGCAACATGGTGAAGGCGACGAAGACGACGCGCAGCATCGTCGATCCGGGTTCGCATATCGAGAAGGCGGTCGATCTCGGCTTCGTCGGCGACCCCGAGAAGGTCGATCTCACGCTGCTCAACCAGCTGATCGGCTACGAGCTGATCCCGGTGCTGGCACCGCTCGCTACCTCCAAGGACGGCCAGACGCTGAACATCAACGCCGACACCTTTGCCGGTGCGGTTGCGGGCGCGCTGAAAGCAAAACGCCTGTTGCTGCTCACCGACGTGCCCGGCGTGCTCGACAAGTCGAAGAAGCTGATCCCGCAGCTCTCGGTCAAGGACGCGCGCAAACTGATCGCCGACGGCACCATCTCCGGCGGCATGATCCCGAAGGTCGAGACTTGCATCTACGCGCTCGAACAGGGCGTCGAGGGCGTCGTCATCATCGACGGCAAGATGCAGCACGCGGTGCTGCTCGAGCTGTTCACCAACCAGGGCACGGGGACACTGATCCACAAGTGAGGGGCGAGAAGACGAGAGACGCCGTCATGGTCGGGCGGAGAGAGCCGAGGCATTGCCGTTCCGCCCTCAGCCGTTTCCTGATGACGCTGCCTGCGGCCGCCGTCTCGTTCTTCTTCTCCTCCGCGCCGGCGTTCGCCGACCTCAAGATCTGCAACCGCATGTCCTATGTCGTGGAGGCCGCGATCGGCATCGACGACAAGGCGGCGACCGCGACGCGCGGCTGGTTCAGGATCGATCCCGCCACCTGCCGCGTGGTGGTGCAGGGCACGCTGACCGCCGACCGCATTTTGCTCAATGCTCGCGCGCTCGGCATCTACGGCGCCTCCCCGATCCCGCAGAACGGCAACGACATGCTGTGCGTTGCGCAGGACAATTTCGTCATCGCCGCCGCGCGACAGTGCCGCAGCGGGCAGACGCAGGTTCCCTTCACCCAGGTGACGCCGACGCGAGGCGACGACGGCAATCTCGTCAGCTATCTCGCCGAGGATTCCGAATATGACGACGAGCAGGCGCGGCTCGCCGGCATCCAGCGGCTGCTGGTGATCATCGGTTACGACGTCGGCGCCATCGACGGCGTCGACGGGCCGAAGACGCAGGCAGCCCTCGCCGCATTCCTGAAGAGCCGCGGGCTGTCCTCCGACACGGTGTCGTCGCAAAATTTCTTCAAGATCATGGTCGATGCGACCCAGACGCCGTCGGCAAGCGGGCTGACCTGGTGCAACGACACGCCGCACAAGGTGATGGCGGCGATCGCCACCGACGACGGCAAGTCCGTGACCAGCCGCGGCTGGTACCGCATCGATCCCGGCAAGTGCCTGCATCCCGACGTGAGCGGCCAGCCGAAGCAGATCTTCAGCTTCGCCGAAGCGGTCGATGCCGACAACCGCACGATCAAGCAGAAGGACAGGCCGCTGAACTGGGGCGGCGACAAGCAGCTCTGCACGCGCGAGACCAAGTTCGAGACGGTTGAGCAGACCGATTGCGCCGCGCGCGGATTTGCGGCGGCGGGCTTCGGCGCGGTGGACATGTCGAGCGGCGGCAAGACGCTGCGGTTTGCGGTGCCGTGATTGATAGAGTTTTGATGACCTCCCCCCGCCCCTTCTCCCACGTCGACACCTGGGTGTTCGACCTCGACAACACGCTCTATCCGCATCACGTCAATCTGTGGCAGCAGGTCGATGCGCGGATCGGAGAATTCGTGTGCAACTGGCTGAACGTCACGCCGGCGGAAGCGCGCAACATCCAGAAGGACTATTACCGCCGCTTCGGCACCACCATGCGCGGCATGATGACCCTGCATGGCGTCCACGCCGACGACTACCTCGCTTACGTCCACAAGATCGATCACTCGCCGCTGGAGCCGAACCCGCAGCTCGGCGAGGCCATCGCAAGGCTGCCGGGCCGCAAGCTGATCCTGACCAACGGCTCGGTCGACCATGTCGATGCGGTGCTGGCGCGGCTCGGCTTCGCCGGCCATTTCGATGGCGTGTTCGACATCATCGCCGCCGAATTCGAGCCGAAGCCGGCGGAGCAGACCTACCGGAAATTCCTCGTGGACCATGCGGTCGATCCGACACGCGCCGCCATGTTCGAGGACCTCGCCCGCAACCTCACCGTTCCCCACGAGCTCGGCATGACCACCGTGCTGGTGGTGCCTGATGGCACGAAAGAGGTGGTGCGCGAGGATTGGGAGTTGGAGGGCCGGGATGCGGCCCATGTCGACCATGTCACGGACGATCTGGCGGGTTTCCTGGCGAAATTGTCGCCACGATAACAGCCGTCGGAAGGACGACGCCGTAGCCTTGACACCGCCCCTCCAAATCCCGAAAAAGCGCCCAATCCCATCAAAATTCCCGATCTGAAGAGGAAATCCCGATGTCCCTGTCCGCCCTGGAGTCCACCATCAACAGCGCCTTCGACGCCCGTGACGGCATCTCGACCACGACCAAGGGCGAGGTGCGCGAGGCCGTGGACCAGGCGCTGGAGACCCTGGACAAGGGCGAGGCGCGCGTTGCCGAGCGCGGTGCGGACGGCACGTGGAAGGTCAATCAGTGGCTGAAGAAGGCCGTGCTGCTGTCGTTCCGCCTCAACGACATGGACGTCATTCCTGGCGGTCCCGGCAAGGCGAGCTGGTGGGACAAGGTGCCCTCGAAGTTCGAGGGCTGGGGCCCGAACCGCTTTCGCGATGCCGGTTTTCGCGCGGTGCCGGGCGCGGTGGTGCGCCGCTCGGCCTTCATCGCCAAGAACGTCGTGCTGATGCCCTCCTTCGTCAATCTCGGCGCCTATGTCGATGAGAGCACCATGGTCGACACCTGGGCCACCGTCGGCTCCTGCGCGCAAATCGGCAAGCGCGTGCACATCTCCGGCGGCGCCGGCATCGGCGGCGTGCTCGAGCCGCTGCAGGCCGAGCCCGTCATCATCGAGGACGACTGCTTCATCGGCGCGCGCTCGGAAGTCGCCGAAGGCGTGATCGTGCGCAGGGGTGCGGTGCTGGCGATGGGCGTGTTCCTGGGCGCATCGACCAAGATCGTCGACCGCGAGACCGGCGAGGTCTTCATGGGCGAGGTGCCGGAATATTCGGTGGTGGTGCCCGGAGCGCTGCCCGGCAAGCCGATGAAGAACGGCCAGATCGGCCCCAGCACCGCCTGCGCCGTGATCGTCAAGCGCGTCGACGAGCGCACGCGCTCGAAGACCAGCATCAACGAGCTGCTGCGGGATTAAGACTCTCTCCTCACCCCTCTCCCCGTTCTTACGGGGCCGCGACGAGCTTTGCTCTGAGAGGGTTGGGGTGAGGGGCCCCCCTCCGCGGAGGCGATTGCCGCGAGACCTGTACCCCCTCACCCGGATTGCTTCGCATCCGACCTCTCCCCGCAAGCGGGGAGAGGTGAAAGAGGCTCTCGCGGCGCCTATCGAACCCTCCCTCGGTCGATCGCGACCAATTTCCGGCGGCTCCCGCCGCCCGGAGCCCCTGGCATGGACTGGATCTGGTATCTCTTCCGCTTCGACGGCCGTATCAACCGCGCACTGCTGTGGCAGGCGTTGCTGATCGTCGCGCTGCTGGCGGGCTTGCTGGAGATCGCCGGTCAGCTCATCGGAATCCTCGCTGGGCGATCCACCCTGAAGCTCGGCATCGAGCTCGATTTCGACTTCGGTCTCGACGACCTCTTCAAGCTGGTCGATCCCCGCGCCTCCCACTCGCTGTCGTCCACCGATCTTGCGACCGCGATCCTCAAGACATCCGGCATGGCGCTGTTCTTCTGGATCTATCTCGCGACGGCGATCAAGCGGCTGCACGATCGCGACAGGAGGGGCTGGTGGATCGTTCCGTTCTTCTTCCTGCCCGGCCTGTTCAGCCAGTTCGCGGACGTGCTGCCCAAGTTCAGCTGGATGCCTTCGATCAGCCTGCCCTTCTCCATCCTGTGGCTGTGGGGCTTCGTCGACATGTTCTGCCGGCCCGGCAGTTCGGGGCACAACCGGTTCGGCCCGGATCCGCTTCTCGAGATCGAGGACAGTTCGAGATCGACCGCCCCCGCTGCGACAAGCTGGGACCAGAGCCGCGAGATCGAAATTGTCCCGCCCAGTGCTAGCCCACCCGGCGGCATGCATGTTAAGCGGGGCGCATGACCGATGCTCTCTCGATAGCCCGCGATCTCATCCGCTGCCCCTCGGTAACCCCTGAAGACGCCGGCGCGCTGGGGGTGCTTGAAAAAGCCCTCGGCGCCGCCGGCTTCACCTGCCACCGCGTGACCTTCAGCGAGGAAGGCACCGCCGACGTCGACAATCTCTATGCGCGCATCGGCACCGAGGGACCGCACATCACCTTTGCCGGCCACACCGATGTGGTACCGCCGGGCGACGAGAGCGCCTGGAGCGTCGGCGCATTCTCCGGCGAGGTGAAGGACGGCGTGCTGCACGGGCGCGGCGCGGTCGACATGAAGGGCGGCATCGCCTGCTCCGTCGCGGCGGTGCTGGAGCATCTCGCGGCGAATGGCGGCAAGCCGCGGGCAGACGGCGCGGGCTCGATCTCGTTCCTGATCACCGGCGACGAGGAAGACGTCTCCATCAACGGCACCATCAAGCTCTTGAAGTGGGCCGCGGAGCGCGGCGAGAAATTCGATCATTGCGTGCTGGGCGAGCCCTCCAATGTCGAGACGCTCGGCGACACCATCAAGGTCGGCCGCCGCGGCTCGCAATCCGGCACGCTCGTCGTCGAAGGTGTGCAGGGCCACGTCGCCTATCCGCACCGCGCCTCCAATCCGGTGCCGGATATCTCGCGCCTGATCGTGGCGATCTCCGACGAGCCGCTCGACCATGGCAGCGCGCAGTTCCAGGCCTCCAATCTCGAATTCACGTCAGTGGACGTCGGCAACAAGGCCTCCAACGTCATCCCCGGCGAGGCCCGCGCAAAGTTCAACATCCGGTACAACGACAACCACACCCAGGCATCCCTGCGCGAGCTGATCGAGGCGCGCTTCGCCAAGGCCTGCGGCAACCGCATCAAGGCCCGCATCGTCTGGGAGCCGTCGAACTCGAATGTATTCGTGACCAAGCCCGGCCCTTTCACCGATCTCGCGGTGTCCGCCATCGAGGAGGTGACGGGACGCAAGCCCGAGCTGTCGACCTCGGGCGGCACGTCGGACGCGCGCTTCATCTCGAGCTATTGCCCGGTGATCGAATTCGGCCTGGTCGGCCAGACCATGCACCAGGTCGACGAGCGGGTGCCGGTCACGGATCTGGAAAAGCTGACGAAGGTGTATCGCGGGATCCTGGCGCGCTATTTCGCGTAGGCCGCACGCGCCTTACAGAGCCGAATTCGCCCCTACTTCTTCTTGCGGCCCTTCGGCTCGGGCGTGAGCGCCTGCGGGTCGAAGCCGACGTAGAAGATGTAGGTATCGGCGACCGCAGCTGACGGCACCGGATAGACCAGATCTTCGACGACCATGGTGAAGGGCACGCTGCCGCCCTCCGACATCTCGACCGTGGTCCGGTAGGCCTTGGAGGCGATCACCTTCTCGCCAACGCCGCCCTGCACTACTGCGACGCGCAGGGGAACCTCGACCGATGACGGAGCACCCGCAGGACCGGCGATGACGCGGCCCTGGATACCGATCCGGGCCGTGATGTCGCCGCCGCTGCGGATGCACTCGCGCGCCATCTTGGTGATCGTGGCCTGGAAGCGCACGTCATTGCCGGCGGCCGGCTTGCCGCCGGCGCCGACCGCATAGGTGGAGGCTCCGGCGCGCACCGTGACCTGCGGGCAATCGACGTCGTCGTCGGCCGCGGGCTGGCCGGGCGCGGGCGCCGGCTTGGGCTGGGCCGGCTCGTCGGACTTGCCCCCGAACAGGCTCTTGAAGCGGTCGCTCAACGACTGGGCCGCCACCGGCGAGACGGAGGCGAGCGCAACCGACAACGCCAGCGCGACCGCCGTCCCCTGCCGCAACGTAGTCCGCGAAGACCGAAGCTCCTTCACCATCGACGCCCATACTCCATAAACAATGTTCGGCCGACCGGCCGGCCTTGCGGGTTATATCGCCAAAATCGGCGAACCCAAGGCGGCAAAAGGGGATTTGCGCCGCACGAATCGGGCGGCTCAGCCGCGGAAATCCTCGTGCAGCAGGCCGAACAGCAGGTGGTCCTGCCAGACCCCGTTGATGCAGAGATAGCGGCGAGCGAGGCCCTCGCGGGAGAAGCCGCACTTCTCCAGCACCCGGATCGACGGCGCGTTGGTGGGGATGCAGGCGGCCTCGACCCGATGCAGATTGAGCTCACCGAACAACGTCGGCAGCAGCACGCGCAACGCGGCCGTCATGTAGCCGCGATGGGCATGGGGCTGGCCGATCCAATAGCCGATGGTGCCGGCCTGCACGATGCCGCGCCGGACATTGGCGAGCGTGATGCCGCCAACCATGGCGCCGTCGAGCTCACGGAAGATCAGGAACGGATAGGAGCGGTCCGCCGCGATGTCCTCGGAATAGCGGCGCAGGCGGCGGCGAAAGCCGGAGCGGGTCAGATCGTCCGACGGCCAGATCGGCTCCCAGGGCGTGAGATAGTCGCGGCTGGTCTCGCGCAAATGCGCCCACTGCAGGAAGTCGGACATCTGCGGCGCGCGCAGCAACAGACCGTTGCCGCGCGGAGCGAGCGCGGCGGGTCCACTGGACGGCAGGCGAAAGAGGGCCATGGTGATGCTTCCCGGGGCGGGGGCTTCCTCGCGCGGCTCCTAATGCAGCCGCGCCTTGGCGCGCGCCCGAGTCAATCCTTCCGCAAAAGATACCGCCGTGTCCAGACCCCTGCCGCTGCCCAATGCGACAACTGCAGGGCGGCTGCGCGAAAGCAGCGCGCGCGCCGCGTCCCGTGTCGATTCGACGCTGACGTCGTCGATCCGGGCCACGAGTTCCTGCACCGTCTGCGGCCGGCCATAGGCGAGCACGTGCCGGGCGAGCTGCTCGGCGCGGGACGAGCAGCTCTCCAGTGCCATCAGGAGCCCTGCCTTCATCTGAGCCTTGGCGCGCGCGATCTCGGCCTCCGTCAGGGTCTCCACCGAATCGTTCATGATGTCGACCACGACCTCCATCATCTCCGGCGCGTCGGCCGGATCGGTACCGGTGTAGAGGCCGAAGAAGCCGGTGTCGGTATAGGGCGCGTGGAACGAGTAGATCGAATAGCAGAGGCCACGCTTCTCGCGCACCTCCTGGAACAGCCGCGACGACATTCCGCCGCCGAGGACGTTGGTGAAAACTTGAAGCGAAAAAAGCGACAAGTCGTTCTGCGGCACGCCTTCCAGCGCCAGCGTCAGGTGCGCCTGCTCGAGCTCGCGATGCACCACCTTGGCGCCGCCCTTGCCGAACTGGGCGGGTTGCGGCTTCGGGCCCGGCGTCGCCTCGAAACTCGCAAAGCGCTCCTCGACCTCGGCGACCACCTTGGCGTGATCGACCGCGCCGGCGGCCGCCACCACCATGTCGGGACCGCGATAATGCGTCGAGAGATAGCCGCGCAGCATGTCGCGGTTGAAGCTGCGCAGCGTCTTCGCCGTGCCGAGCAGCGAACGCCCCATCGGCTGGTCGGGATAGCAAAGCTCGTTGAGATGCTCGAACACGACGTCGTCGGGCGTGTCCTGCGCCGCGCCGATCTCCTGCACGATGACGTTCTTCTCGCGCTCCAGCTCGTCCGGCTCGAAGGCGGGATTGGCCAGGATGTCGGCGAGCACGTCGAGCGCGAGCGGCACGTCGGCCTTCAGCACCCGCGCATAATAGGACGTGGTCTCGGTCGAGGTGCCGGCATTGAGGTCGCCGCCGACCGCCTCGATCTCCTCGACGATCTCGCGCGAGGAGCGCCTGGTCGTGCCCTTGAACGCCATGTGCTCCAAGAGATGCGAGATGCCGTGCTCGTTGGGCTTCTCGTCGCGTCCGCCGACGCCGGCCCAGACGCCGAGCGCGGCTGTCTCCAGATGAGGCATCTTGTCGGTGACGACGGTGAGGCCGGACGCAAGCTTGGAAATCTCGACGCTCATCCGGCAACTCCCTGCTTTGCGGCGCGGCTGACCGACAGCACGAACCGCTCGACCTCGGCCTGATCGTTCTTCATCACCTTCATGTGTTCGGATTTGGTCATGAGACCGTCGAGCCAGGCCGGCAGTTGCGGCCGCTGGCCGCAGGCCGCTCCGACCGCATCGGGGAATTTGGCCGGATGGGCGGTGGAGAGCACGATGCTCGGCACCCGGGTGTCGGTGGTGTCGCGGTCGGCAACGGCGAGCGCCACCGCGGTATGGGGGTCGACCAGCTCGCCCGCCTCGCGCCAGGCGGCGCGGATCGCAGCGGCAGTCTCGGTCTCGTCGGCCCGCCCGGCGTCGAACTCCTCGCGGATCGCGGCCAGCGTCGCGTCAGGCAGCACGAAGCGCCCGGACTGCTTCAGCGCATCCATCAGGCGGCGCACGCCGGCCGCATCGCGCCGGCCGGCCTCGAACAGCAGCCGCTCGAAATTCGAGGAGATCTGGATGTCCATCGACGGCGACGCCGTGGCGTGCACCTCGCGCACCTCGTAGATGCCGGTCTTCAGCGTGCGCGCCAGGATGTCGTTGACGTTCGCGGCGATGCGCAGGGTGCGCACCGGCAGGCCCATGCGCTTGGCGACATAGCCGGCGAAGATGTCGCCGAAATTGCCGGTCGGCACCACGAAGTCCACCGCACGCGCCGGCGCACCGACGGCGACGGCGGAGGTGAAGTAGTAGACCACCTGGGCGACGATGCGTGCCCAGTTGATGGAGTTGACCCCGGAGAGCGAGGTCGCATCGCGAAAGCGATGGTTGTTGAACATGCTCTTCACGAGCGCCTGGCAGTCGTCGAAGGTACCTTCGATGGCGAGCGCATGGACGTTGGCCGCGCCCGTCGTCGTCATCATCCGCTGCTGCACCTCGGAGATGCGGCCGTACGGAAACAGCACGATGAGGTCGACGTTCTCGAGGCCGGCGAAGGCTTCGACCGCGGCGCCGCCGGTATCGCCGGAGGTGGCAACCACGATGGTGGTGCGCTGGCCGCGCTTTTCGAGCACATGGTCCATCAGCCGCGAGATGAGCTGCATCGCCACGTCCTTGAAGGCCAGCGTCGGACCGTGGAACAGCTCCAGCACGAACTGGTGCGGCGACATCTGGCGCAGCGGCACCACGGCGGGATGGCGGAAGGTGGCATAGGCCTCGTTCGCCATGCGGCCGAGCTCGGCATCGGAGATCTCGCCGGCGGCGAAGGGACGGATCACGTCGACCGCGACCTCCCAATAGGGGCGGCCGAAGAAGCCGGCGATGGTCTCGGCCGGGAGCTGGGGCCACGTCGCCGGGACATAGAGGCCGCCGTCACGCGCAAGCCCGGTCAGCATCACGTCGCAGAAGCCGAGTTCAGGGGCCTCGCCCCGGGTCGAGATATAACGAGTCAAACTGCCCTCCAAAGGCCGGCCGAGCCTGAGCCAGATCCGTAAGCCTTTGATTTTAAGAAATTACTTGCCAACTGCCAGAGGCTTCGCGCCACCATAAAGTGTTTTGCGGCATCGGCAAACCGCTTCCCGCCCGGGCCATTCAAACGAAAAGGGCTGCGGCCGTGCCGCAGCCCTCTCTTGGAAGGTCTGTCGTTGATATGTGCAGACCGGTTTGGCTCGTCCGGGACGCCTGCCCGCTAAAACTGTTGGTGCAAGCTTTCGTCGCCTGTCACGAACTCGTCAAGCGCAAAACGGCGCATCCCGGCAAATGTTCCTATTTCTCCCGGTGCGCGCCAATACCGCTACTCCCGCCGCGACCAGATCAGAAGGTATTTTGCCGGTCTTTCCTGAAGCTCCGATCCAGGCAGGAACCAACATCGCTTCGGCCCATTGTGTCGGCGGACGGCGTCAGCCGCCGGCCATGCATTGCCCGGCCGGTGGAGGCGCCGATCCGTCGGCCGAACCGCTGCATCCTGGAGCAGCCGGTTCGGTCGCCGGCGGCAGGTCAGCCCATCCCGATCTCCACGGCGATCCGGATCAGGTCGGAATGGTTCTTGGCGCCAAGCTTCTGCTTGAGCAACGAGGTGGTGTTGGCGACGGTCTTGTAGGAGATGCCGAGCGCCTCGGCGACCTCGACGATCTTGTCCCCGCGACCGAGCAGGCGGAGGATCTCCAGCTCCCGCGGCGTCATTTGCGAGGCCGGATTGGCCTTGATCGCGGCGCCCGAGAAGGTCACGGCCTCCGCGAGCTGGGGCGAGATGAAATTGTCGCCCGCGACCACCTTGCGGACCGCTTTCAGCAGGATCCGGGGATCGTCGCCCTTGGAGACATAGCCTTGGGCCCCAAGCTCGACGGCCCGCACCACGAAGGCCGGATCGTCGTTCATGCTGAACATGATGATCTTGGCCTCGGGATCGTCTTTGCGTATGCGTCGCATCAGCTCGAAGCCGGAGACATCGGGCAGGCTGATGTCGATCACGGTGACGTCGGGCCGCTTGCTGACATAGGCACGGTGCCCGGATTTGGCGTCGGTGGCCTCTTCGATCCGGATCGAATGGTCGGAGGCAAACAGGGTACGGCAGCCCGACAGCACCACCGGGTGGTCGTCGACAATGAGAATTCGGGTCGCCGGTTTGGCAATATCTTGCATCGCGCGCTCTCTCGTTTTGCGACTCATAGACCGGCGGGAACAAATGGAAAGAGCAAATCACGCCGATGCGCGTTAGAATTGACCTAATGTGGCAACGACTTTCCTTCAGGACGCAACTGTTTCTTCCGCTCGGCGCAGGTTTTCTCGCGGCGCTGGTCCTGAGCGGCATATTGCTGCAGATATTTGCAACCGGTCAACTGGCCGACGAGAACGAGCCGGCTCGACGTTCGATCAAAACGATCGCCGCCGCGCTCAACAACACCCTGCGCGCCTCGGACGATCCGCAGAAGACGCTCCAGGCCTTTGTCCAGTCCCTGGACACCTCTTCCGATATCCAATTCCGCGCAGCGGAGGCGGGCCCCATCCCGTCGGTAAAGGACGGCCTGGCCAACCTTGAGGCGGTTCCGCGGTGGTTTCTCAACCTCTTGACCGTGCCGGACCTCGACGCTGCGTCGCCGGTGGTCATTGACGGCAGGCACGTCGGCGACATCGTGTTCGTGCCGGACCTGTCGGCCGATCTGTTCGAGAAGTGGGTCGGCTTCCTCGCGCTGACCAGCCTTGTCGTCGTGCTGATGGTGCTCACCGGCACCATCGCCTATGTCTTCGCGGGATCGGTGGTGCGTCCGCTGCAATATCTCGGCGAAGGACTGACGCGAATGCGGCGCGGCGACTACGCGACGCCGATCCCGGTCGGAGGCCCGCCGGAGATCCGGCGCAGCTGCGAGGCGGCCAACGCTCTCGGCGCAACGCTCGCACAACTGAGCCAGGACAATCGCGACCTGTTGCACCGCCTGGTGTCACTCCAGGACGACGAGCGGCGCGATCTCGCCCGCGAGCTGCACGACGAGCTCGGCCCGCTGCTGTTCAGCATCCGCGCCGGCACGATCTCGCTGATGGAGGCCTCCCCACCGGCAGGAAATCTCGGCAATTCGGCGGAGGAGGTGCTGCAATCGGTCGAGGCGCTGCAGCAGACCAACCGCCGCATCCTCGACCGGCTGAGCCCGCTCTACATCGAGGAACTGGGGCTGGAGACGAGCGTGCAGACGCTGCTTCGGAACTTTCGCAAGCAGGCACCGCATATCGGCCTCACGGCCAGGATCGATCCCGGCCTCAACGCCATCGACGGGCCGCTCGCCCAGACCGTCTATCGCGTGATCCAGGAGGCGCTGACCAACGTGCTGCGCCATGCCGGAGCGAGCAATGCCGATGCGCAGGCCTCTATCGTGGGCGACGGGCTCGTCATCGAGGTCTCCGACGACGGCGGCGGATTTCCCGAGGGCAATTTGTTCGGCCGCGGCCTGACAGGCATGCATGAGCGCGTGCGCGCGCTCAGCGGCTCGTTGTCATTGTTGCGCGCGGATGAGCGAACCTATGTGCGCTGCCACTTGCCGGTGGAGAAGGCGCGAGACGCGCCCCCGTGACGCCAAAGCGCGATGAGATCGGGATGATCGACATCGCGCTTGGTGCTCGTGCTTCAGCAAGCGCAGCCGTCGTGGGCGTTCTGTCGCGAGGGCGTGCACTGCGTGCTGTAGATCTTGCCTTCCGGGCTGAAGCGAAACGAGGCGTGAATACGCAGTGCGCCCGCGACGGAATATTCGAGATCGACGCCATGCGGCGCCGGCTCGATCTCCTCCAGTCCGAAACCCGCCGCCAGATAGGCGCTGAGCCGCGACCCCCAGTAGCTTTCGAGCTCGCGCCTGCCGCGATGATAGTGCTGCATGCCATTGCACGTGCACTCGACCAGCGCATCGTCCGCATAGAGGTCGAGCAACATCGCAAGATCGCCCTTCCTGCAGGCATCCACCCAATCGACGACAATTCCCATCTGATCGATATCGCTCACGCTGCATTCCTGTCTGCCGCGGACAAACTCGAGCGGCTTGGGATCACACTCGTGAAAATGGATTGAATAATAAAGTCCGGACGATTCCGGATCCTGTCCGGGAACCTACGGGCGCCATTAACCTTCGCGCCGGGCGCGCATCCAGACGCCGAAGGCAATCAGCACCGCGCCCGCAAGCGTGAACCAGGTGACGGCGTATTGCAGATGATCGTCCTTCAGATGCACGTCGAGCGGGCCTGGCCGCGGAATGCGGTTCTCGGGCACCGGCTGCTCGAGGTCGACATAGAACGGCGCCACCGCGCCCCAATGAAGCGCGCTTGCGATCGCGAGATGATCGCGCACGAACCACAGCCGCTTGTCGCGATTCGCCTCCGGCGTCATCCAGCCAGGTGCCTCGGGAAAGCGGAGATAGCCGGTGAGCGCGACCGGTTGCCCGGTCACGAGCTTCTTCACCGCACGGTCCTCGACGCTGCGGTCCTGCATCGTGTTCTCGACGAAGCCCGCATCGATCACGACCATCTCGCCGGTCGCAAGCCGCGCCGGCACGAAGGCCCAGGTGCCAGGACCTGAAGCGTCCTTGCGGACGGCCGACCCGGACGAATAGACCATCGCGTCGGGCAGCGGGGCATAGGTCGCGGTGAAGCTGACACGGCGGAATTCGTCGCGGGCGGGATTCAGCGCCGCCCATTGTGCAGCCGGCGGCAGCGCAACGGGCGCTGCGGCCAGCCGCTCGGTGAGCGCCGCGATCAGCTCGTGCTTGGCGGTCCGGCGCTGCAATTGCCAGACGCCGAGCGCGACGAAGGTCGCGGTCAGGACCAGCGTGAACAGTGCGAAGCCGGCCACGCGAGGCTTGCGCGCAGTCTCTCTCATTTCGCGCGGTCGATCAGCCGGCCGGGCGCCGCCTTGTGGTGGAACTGCAGTGCGATCAGCAGCGACTTCATCGAGCGCAGCGGCAGCAGCGTGGTGGCGAGGATCAGCGGCAGCCAGAGCACCGCATGCAGCCAGAACGGCGGCTGATACTTGACCTCGACGACGAGCGCGCAGCCGACGACGATGGCGCCGGCCAGCATGATGATGAAGATCGCCGGACCATCGCCGGAATCGATGAAGGCATAGTCGAGGCCACAGCGATCGCAGGCCGGGGCGAGGTTGAGGAAGCCCGCATAGAGCTTGCCCTGGCCGCAGCGCGGACATTTGCAGGCAAGCCCGCGCAACGCGCTTTGCAGGACGGTGGTTTTGGGCTCGGACGGACCGGCGGTGTCGTTCATGATGGCGTGCCTTATCACATTTTCCGCTGAATCTTGCGGCGGCCGGAAAGCGAAAGGGCGGCCCTGCGGCCGCCCTTTCCAATCAATCCATCACAGCTCAGTGCGCGCCGTGAGCCATGGTCTCGGCACCGTGTCCCCACACATAGATGCAGAGGAACAGGAACAGCCAGACCACGTCGACGAAGTGCCAGTACCAGGCGGCGAATTCGAAGCCGAGATGCTGCTTCGGCGTGAAGTGGCCGGCATAGGCGCGCGCTAGGCACACGATCAGGAAGATGGTGCCGACCAGCACGTGGAAGCCGTGGAAGCCGGTCGCCATGAAGAAGGTCGCGCCATAGACGTTGCCGGCGAAGGAGAACGCCGCGTGGCTGTACTCATAGGCCTGCACGCAGGTGAAGAGCGCGCCGAGCACGACGGTGAGGATCAGGCCGTATTTGAGGCCCTGGCGGTCGTTCTCGAGCAGCGCGTGGTGGGCCCAGGTCACGGTGGTGCCCGACGTCAGCAGGATCAGCGTGTTCAGGAGCGGCAGGTGCCAGGGATCGAAGGTCTCGATGCCGTGGGGCGGCCAGGTGCCGGGGACCGCGCAGGCGCCGGCCTGGGTGCCGAGACCGCAGCCGAACACCGCGTCGCGGGTGGCGTGGACGGCGTCGGCCGGGAACAGCGCCGCATTGAAATAGGCCCAGAACCAGGCGACGAAGAACATCACCTCGGAGGCGATGAACAGGATCATGCCGTAGCGGTGATGCAGCTGCACGACCCGGGTGTGGTCGCCCTTGTACTGGGCTTCCTTGATCACGTCGCCCCACCAGCTCGCCATGGTGTAGAGCACGCCGACGGTGCCGACGCCGAACACGATCGGGGCGGCCGCGAACATGTGGTGCATCCAGGCGATCGCGCCGACCGCCATGATGAAGGCCGAGAGCGAACCGACGGCGGGCCAGGGAGAGGGATCGACCAGGTGATAGTCGTGATGCTTGCCTTGCGCCGTAGCCATGTCCGTCTCTCTCCTCAATCCCGTGCCTATCAGGCACTTATCCCCTTGCGTCCAACCTTCCGGGCGTGAGCACGGCGGTCAGAGATTTCCCTTGCGTTTGTCGGCTTCGCCCGATGCCAGCGGCTTCACCACCGGATCCTTCACCGGATAGAATGTGTAGGACAGTGTGATCGTGCCGAGCCCGTCGTTCTCGCGGTCGTCGGCGATCGAGGGATCGACGTAGAACACGACCGGCATCTCGCGCTTCTCGCCCGGCGCCATGGTCTGCTCGGTAAAGCAGAAGCAATTGATCTTCTGAAAGTAGGAGCCGACCGTCAGCGGCGCGACGTTGTAGGCGGCTTGCCCTGCGGTGGTGCGCGCAGCCAGGTTGGTGACCGTGTAGAAGACAGTCACGACCTGGCCGATATTGACCTCGATCTCGTTCTGCTCGGGCTCGAACTTCCAGGGCAGGCCGGGCGCAACGTTGGAATCGAAGCGCACTGCAATTTTCCGTGCGATCGGACCGGTCGCGGGTGCGGAGGTCGCGACTTGCGTCGTGCCGTTGAAGCCGGTGGCGCGGCAGAACCAGTTGTAGAACGGCACCGCCGCGTAGGAGGCACCGACCATCAGCGCGACCACGCCGCCGCAGATGGACGCAACCACCACATCACGACCCAGCCCGCGGCCCTTGGCACGGCCCCTGGCCGGCTTGGCGCTGACGTCGCGCGATATGGTCGGCTCTTGATCCATATTTCCTACATCGGCCGGACTAGCACCGCCGGTCCCTTGACCAAGGTGACGGCGAAGAAAAGCACCACGAGGACGCCGAGCGCCAGAGCAATGGCAATGGAGCGCTGACGACGGCTTTTCTTCTGCGCCTCGGTGAGGACGATTCCATCTGGCTCGGGTTTGTCAGCCATTCCTGCCTCATGCGCCCCCGACCATCGGAGCAAGCGCCCGGAACACGACCTCGGCCAGCAGGGTCGCGAACAGCGCGAACAGATACAGGATCGAGAAAGCAAACAGTTTCCGCGTCGCACGCAGCGACTGGCTGCGCTCGCGGCGCAGATAGACGTTGATCGCGAGCACCAGCATGCCGGCGCCGAGGATCAGCGAGACCACGCCATAGACGGCGTCGAAATAGCCGAGCGCCCAGGGCGCGGCGGCAACCGCGATCAGCACGACGGTATAGAGCAGGATCTGCAGACGCGTCGCGTCGGGGCCGGCGACGTTGGGCAGCATCGGAATGCCGGCGCGCGCGTAATCGTCGGAGCGGAACAGCGCCAGGGCCCAGAAATGCGGCGGGGTCCAGAAGAAGATGATGGCGAACAGCAGCAGCGGCTCGACGTCGACCGTGCCCGTGACCGCGGCCCAGGCCACCACCGGCGGCAGGGCACCGGCGGCGCCGCCGATCACGATGTTCTGCGCGGTCCAGCGCTTCAGCCACATCGTGTAGATCACGACGTAGAAGAAGATGGTGAAGGCGAGCAGCGCGCCTGCGATCCAGTTGACGAGGATGCCGAGCGTCATCACCGAGAAGAAAGCGAGCGTGGCTCCGAACGCCATCGCCTCCGGACGGGTGATGCGGCCGCGCGGAATCGGCCGGTTGGCCGTGCGCGACATCTTGGCGTCGATGTCGCCTTCGAGCGCCATGTTGAGCGCACCGGAGGCGCCGGCGCCGACGGCGATGCAGAGCAGCGAGGTGATCGCGAGCACGGGATGGAAATGCCCGGGCGCCATCGCCATTCCGACCAGCGCGGTGAAGATCACCAGCGACATCACCCGCGGCTTGAGCAGCGCGATGTAGTCGGCAACCTCCGCTTCGGAGATGCGCGGATCGATGTCGACGGCGTTGTGGTCGAGAACGGACACTTAATTCAACTCGCTTCGTTATAGAGCCGCGGCGCCCGTCACGGGCGCCGCGACAGATCGATTACTGCACGCGGGGCAGCACTTCGAACTGGTGGAACGGCGGCGGCGAGGGCAGCGTCCACTCCAGCGTGGTCGCACCCGCACCCCAGGGATTGGCGCCCGCCGGCACCTTCTTCATGAAGGCGTCGATCACGCAGTAGAGGAAGATCAAGACGCCGAAGCCGGAGATGTAGGAGCCGAGCGACGAGACCAGGTTCCAGCCGGCGAACGCGTCGGGATAGTCGACGTAGCGGCGCGGCATGCCCGACAGGCCGAGGAAGTGCTGCGGGAAGAACACCAGGTTGACGCCGACGAAGGTGACCCAGAAGTGCGCCTTCGCCAGCGTCTCGTTGTACATGTAGCCCGACATCTTCGGGAACCAGTAGTACCAGCCGGCGAAGATCGCGAACACCGCGCCGAGCGACAGCACGTAGTGGAAGTGCGCGACGACGTAATAGGTCTCCTGCAGCACGCGGTCGACGCCGGCATTCGCAAGCACGACGCCGGTGACGCCGCCGACGGTGAACAGGAAGATGAAGCCCACCGCCCAGATCATGGGCGCGCGGAATTCGATCGAGCCGCCCCACATCGTCGCGATCCACGAGAAGATCTTGACGCCGGTCGGAACCGCGATGACCATCGTGGCGGCGACGAAATAGGCCTGGGTCGCCGAGGACATGCCGACCGTGTACATGTGGTGCGCCCACACCACGAAGCCGATGCCGCCGATCGCGACCATGGCGTAGGCCATGCCGAGATAGCCGAACACGGGCTTGCGCGAGAAGGTGGAGACGATCTGGCTGATCATGCCGAAGCCGGGCAGGATCAGGATGTACACTTCGGGGTGACCGAAGAACCAGAACAGGTGCTGGAACAGCACGGGGTCGCCGCCGCCGTCCGGCGCGAAGAAGGTCGTGCCGAAATTGCGGTCGGTGAGCAGCATGGTGATCGCACCGGCGAGTACGGGCAGCGACAGCAGCAGCAGGAACACCGTCACCAGGATCGACCACACGAACAACGGCATCTTGTGCAGGGTCATGCCCGGTGCGCGCATGTTGAAGATGGTGGTGATGAAGTTGATGGCCCCGAGGATCGACGAGGCGCCCGCCAGATGCAGCGACAGGATCGCGAAGTCGACGGCCGGGCCCGGATGGCCGGAGCTCGACAGCGGAACGTACATGGTCCAGCCGGCGCCGACGCCGTTGGCGCCCGGCTCGCCCTCGACGAAGGTCGACATCAAGAGCAGCGCGAAGGAGGCCGGCAGCAGCCAGAACGAAATGTTGTTCATGCGCGGAAACGCCATGTCGGGCGCGCCGATCATCAGCGGCACGAACCAGTTGCCGAAGCCGCCGATCATCGCGGGCATGACCATGAAGAAGATCATGATCAGGCCGTGGGAGGTCACGAAGACGTTGTAGGTGTGCGTCTCGTGGAAGATCTGCACGCCCGGATACATCAGCTCGGCCCGGATCGCGATCGACATCGCGGCACCGATGATGCCGGCGATGACCGCGAAGATCAGGTACATCGTGCCGATGTCCTTGTGGTTGGTCGAATAGACGTAGCGCCGCCATCCGGTCGGATGGGCGTGCTCGTGGTCATGTCCGTGGTCTTGCGCGTGATCGCCGTGTGCCGCTGCGCTCGTTGCCATTTTCAAATCCTGCCTTGCGTCCCAATCGGACCTTTGGAGGTCCCGCCCTTTTATCTCGCTTTCGGTCCCCTCGAGCCTCGACCCGGCGCTTACTGCGCCGGGCCGGCCGCCGAGGCGTAGGTGCTGGTGCCGCCGCTCGCGAACTTCTTCTTCGCCGTCTCGACCCAGGAGGCGAACTCCTGGTCGCTGACCACGCGGATCGCGATCGGCATGAAGGCGTGATCCTTGCCGCACAGCTCCGAGCATTGGCCGTAGAACATGCCGGTCTTGGCGGCCTTGAACCAGGTCTCGTTCAGCCGGCCCGGGATGGCGTCGATCTTGACGCCGAACGCGGGCAGCGCGAAGGCGTGGATGACGTCGGCTCCGGTCACCTGAACACGAACTACCTTGTTGACCGGCACCACCATCTCGTTGTCGACGCCGAGCAGGCGGGGCTGCTTGTCCTGGGCCATCAGCGAGTCGAACTCGAACTTGCCGTTATCAGGATAGGCATACGACCAGTACCACTGCTTGCCCGTCGCCTTCACCGTCAGGTCCGCCTTCGGAATGTCGAGCTCCAGGAAAAGGAGGCGGAACGACGGCACTGCGATGCCGACCAGGATCAGCACCGGAACCAGGGTCCACACCACCTCGATCAGCGTGTTGTGGGTGGTCCGCGACGGCACCGGATTGGCCCTCGCGTTGAACTTGACGACCACGACGATCAGCAGCGCCAGGACGAACAGCGTGATCAGGGTGATCAGCACGAACAGGAAGTTGTGGAACCAGACGATGTTGTCCATCACCGGCGAGCCGGACTGCTGGAGCGTCCACTCCCACGGCGCCGGCTGCCCAAGCTCGGCAAATGCCGCGCCGCCCGTCGCCAGCGTCAGGCCAGCAACGGCCAATCCCAGCAAATGCCGGCCTACCCGGCCCATCGACATCCTCATGCCGTTCGCGCTCCCCTTACGAAATCACCCCAAGTGCATTCCCCTGCTTCCGGGAAACGCTTATTCGATCCGTCCGTCTGACAAACCGCCGCTCAAGAATACCTCTAAGAGGAATTGGGGCCAGATCGCTAGAACGCCGAAATCAAGCCTCTCAAACCATAATTCTTGATCTATCGCAATGCAGTCTTGAGCCCCGGCTGCCAGCGATCACCCGCAAGATATTTCCTAGTAAGATCAGACAAAATACCGTTTCCCGGGATGCCGTGGCTTGACAGCGGCATTGCCCGCTGTAGGCACTTGCGGACGGCCGCACAGGAACCTGATTCGTGCCGGCGGCGGCGGCCTCGGCGGCGCAGAATTTGCTTGGGAATTGCCTTCAAGACGCCGTCATTTCAGTCCACCCGCGCAAGCGACCCAAGCAAGCAGAGGGACCGACCCCGATGGGGCTTTCGAGATGCATGGCAAGACAGGCTAACGGCGGCTTCAAGGCGCTGGCAGCCCTGCTGGCTGCGGTCGTCCTCCTGGCCCTTCCGGGCCTTGCCCATGCGCAGGGCGCGGTGCGCTCCGTCCATGGCGACTGGCAGATCCGCTGCGACACCCCGCCGGGCGCCCAGGCCGAGCAATGCGCCCTGATCCAGAGCGTGGTGGCCGAGGACCGCTCCAATGCCGGCCTGACCGTGATCGTGCTCAAGACCGCCGACCAGAAGAGCCGCCTGATGCGCGTGGTCGCCCCGCTCGGCGTGCTCCTGCCCTCCGGCCTCGGCCTCAAGCTCGACAACCAGGACGTCGGCCGCGCCGGCTTCGTGCGCTGCCTGCCCAATG
Source organism: Bradyrhizobium sp. PMVTL-01 (assembly GCF_051861855.1). NCBI lineage: Bacteria > Pseudomonadati > Pseudomonadota > Alphaproteobacteria > Hyphomicrobiales > Nitrobacteraceae > Bradyrhizobium > Bradyrhizobium sp. PMVTL-01. Next base: position 8,112,384 of record NZ_CP193982.1, read on the forward strand.
GCTGCGTCGCCGAGGTGGTCATGGACGACAAGCTGCTCGGCCAGCTCCGCAACGCCAAGACCGCCACCTTCATCATCTTCGAGACCCCGGAAGAAGGCATCGGCTTCCCGCTCAGCCTGAACGGGCTCGGCGAGGGCTATGACAAGCTGCCGTAGGGCCTGAAGCCCGTTACCAGTCCCGTCATCCCGAGGCGCGCATGCGATGCGAAGTCGCCGGAGAGGCGAGCACTTCCAGCGAGAACGGCTCCGCCGTTGCGGGGGGTGACGGTGATGGACCGGGGCTTCGATCTGGGCTTCAGATATGGCAATGATTTCAATCATGTCGTTTCGGTAATGTGACGGTCCGCCCTCTCGCCGAACGGCCGGGAAGCCATTATCTTGCCCGACATCTCTCCGACAATGGGTGATCGATGACCAACCCCGCCACAACCTCCCTGCTCGACCGTGCCAATCTCGACCGCGACCAGGTTCGCAACGAGGTCGGGCGCGGGCTCGCCGGCGCCGATGACGGTGAACTGTTCCTGGAATACAGCCAGACCGAAGCGCTGATGTTCGACAATGGGCGGCTGAAGCAGGCGACCTACGATACCTCGCAGGGTTTTGGGCTTCGCGCCGTCAAGGACGACGCGGTCGGTTACGCGCATTCCTCCGACGTGTCGCTGCCGGCGCTGATTCGCGCCGCCGACGCGGTCGCGGCCGTGCGCGGCGGCTATTCCGGCAGCTTTGCCGCCCCGCCGGCGCATACCAACGTGCGGCTTTATAGTGACGACAATCCGCTCGATGCCCCGGGCTTCGAGACCAAGGTCAAGCTGCTCGCCGAGATCGACGCTTATCTACGCGACAAGGATCCGCGGGTGCGGCAGGTGAGCGTCAGCCTCGGCGCGACCTGGCAGGTCGTCGAGATCCTGCGGCCCGACGGCGAGAGCTATCGCGACATCCGTCCGCTGGTGCGCGTCAACATCTCCGTCGTGGCCGGCCAGGGCGACCGCCAGGAGAGCGGCAGCAAGGGCTATGGCGGGCGCGCCGGCTATGCCGAATTCATCGAGAGCAAGAACTGGCGCGATGCCGCCGACGGCGCGCTGCGCGAGGCGCTGGTCAATCTGGAATCGATTCCGGCGCCCGCCGGCGAGATGGATGTCGTGCTGGGCGCCGGCTGGCCCGGCGTGATGCTGCATGAAGCGGTCGGCCATGGCCTCGAAGGCGACTTCAACCGCAAGAAGACTTCGGCGTTTGCGGGCCTGATGGGCCAGCAGGTCGCGGCCAAGGGCGTCACCGTGGTCGACGACGGCACCATTGCCTCGCGCCGCGGCTCGCTCTCGATCGACGACGAGGGCACGCCGACCAACCGTACCGTGCTGATCGAGGACGGCATCCTGGTCGGCTACATGCAGGACCGCCAGAACGCGCGCCTCATGAACATGAAGCCGACCGGCAACGGCCGCCGCCAGGGCTACGCTCATGTGCCGATGCCGCGCATGACCAATACCTACATGCTCGCCGGCGACCGCGATCCGGCCGAGATCCTTAGCTCAGTGAAGAACGGCGTGTTCGCCGCGAATTTCGGCGGCGGCCAGGTCGACATCACCTCGGGCAAATACGTGTTCCAGTGCACCGAGGCCTACAAGATCGAGAACGGCAAGATCGGCGCGCCGCTGAAGGGCGCCATGCTGATCGGCAACGGGCCCACCGATCTGCATCGCATCCGCATGATCGGCAACGACCTCGCGCTCGATACCGGCATCGGCACCTGCGGCAAGAACGGCCAGGGCGTGCCTGTTGGCGTCGGTCAGCCGTCGCTTCTGATGGAACGCATCACCGTGGGTGGAACAGGCGCATGAGTGTCGACAAGGTAACCGTCCCCGCCAAGCGCAAGAGCAGCGGGTGGGGTGGGCAGATCGTTCAGCTCGCCGGCATCGTTGCCGCCGTGTTCATCGCCAAGGGTGCGCTCGCCGAGCCGTTCTACGTACCGTCGGGCTCGATGGAGCCGACGCTGCTGATCGGCGACGCGCTGCTCGCCTCGAAATTCCCGTACGGCTACGGCACCTCGTCGCTGCCGATCCAGATCAACCTGCCCGAGAGTGGCCGTGTCTTCGCGGAGACGCCGAAGCAGGGCGACGTCGTCGTCTTCCGCTGGCCTGGCGATCGCTCGCAGGCCTGGGTCAAGCGCGTCGTGGGTCTGCCCGGGGACCGCATCCAGATGCGGCAGGGCCAGCTCTTCATCAACGACCGTCCGGCCGAGCTGAAGCCTGACGGCGTCGGTTCTGCCGAGGACGACAATGGCGGCAGCGAGCCGGCCTACCGCTATGTCGAGACCCTGCCGAACGGCGTCTCGCACCTGATCTTCAAGATGCGCGACAACGGCCCGCTCGACAACACGCCCGAGGTGACGGTGCCATCAGGCCATCTCTTCGTGCTCGGCGACAACCGCGACAACTCCGCGGACAGCCGCGTGCCGCTGCGCTCCGGCGGCGTCGGACTCCTGCCGGTCGACAATCTGATCGGGCGCGCCGACGCCGTGGTCGGCTCCTGGGATCTCGGCGTGCGCAGCCAGCCGGTGTGGACCTGGCTGTCCGGCTTCAGGCTCGCGCGGTTCTTCACCGCCGTGCATTGAGCGGGGATCGTAGGATGTGAGCAAAGACGAATTCCTCGCTCTCGCCCTGCGAAATCCGATCAACGCGGCAATCGTCGACGAACTTCATCGTCTCGCACTGCCCGATGCATGGCTGGTCGCAGGTTGCCTGGTGCAGACGGTGTGGAACGTGCTCACGGGCCGCGCCATCGATCACGGTATTGCCGACTACGACGTGTTCTATTTCGATCCCGATACATCATGGGAAGCGGAGGACGCGGTGATCCGCAAGCTGCAGGCGCGCCTGGCGCCTCTCGGCGCCAAGATCGAGATTCGCAACCAGGCGCGCGTGCATCTGTGGTATCCCGACAAGCACGGCCTGCCCTATCCGCCGTTAACGCGCTCAACCGACGGCATCCACCGGTTCCTCACGGAGAACACACAGTTGGGTATCCGGCCCGCTGACGAGCGTCTCGACGTCTATGCGCCGCATGGATTCGAGGACGTCGCGAGGTTGATCGTGCGGCCCAATCGGGCACTGAATTTTTCCGCGCCCAATTACGCGGCGAAGGCCGCGCGATGGAAGGCGCTATGGCCGGAGCTCACGGTGATCGCGGCGGAGTGAGCCGCCTGATCCTCCTGGTCATTGCGCTCGCAATGACGGCGAGGAGAGCTGCGTTCTACCGCACCACACCCGACGTGACCCCTGCCTTGCGGCGCGGCGGCTTGATTTCCTTTTTCAGGAAGCAACGCGCCTCGCGGCCGGTATAGCCAGGGCGGGCGTAGGTAAAGGCACGGCATTTGTTGTCGGCGGTGCAGGCGGCCTTGCAGGCCTCGACGCTTTCGCCGTCCTTGAGCTCGAAATTGCGCAAGTCGCCGCCGGGGCGATCGATCGACGTCTCCACGCCCTCGACGCGCGGCTCGATCACGCCGGCGCCGCGGACGCCGGAGATGCAGCAATTGCCGGGCACGCGCGCCGGCACGGTGTTCTTGAGCCAGCACACGGCCGCGGCGCCGTCGATGTCGGGATAGCTGAAGCTCCAGGAACGGCACTTGCGGTCGCGCTCGCACAGCAGCGCGCAATCCTCGGGGTCGCCCGAGGTGACCGCCGTGCTGAAATAGTCGCCGCCGGGCCGGTCGAACGCCGTTTGGGCGCGCGCCGGCACGCCCGTGAATACGAGCGAAAGCAGCGTGACGCATGCCACGACGCTGGCCATGACGCCCCGGGACAGGCGGCCCTTCCCCATCGGAACAGCTTTCGAGTTATTGACGACGCTCAGGTTTTTCAGCCGATCATTTGATCGCCGCAAACCTGTATGGGCGATGAACGGCCTGAATCCTGGTCGTCGCGTATGAATTAGAAGGCGTATTCCGCGTAGGCCGGTTCCACCGAGCCCTTCCAGGGGCCATTGAACTTCTCGAGCATTTCCTCGGCCGGTGTCCGGCCGGAATCGATGATGCGGTCGAGCGGCTCGAGATGCCGGGTCTCGTCGCGGCCGAGCTGATCGATCCGGCCGCGCCGGCGCAGGCCCGCATGTGCCAGAACGAGGCATTCCTTGGCGATCTCGAACAGATAGCGGTCCTTGATCCGTGCCTTGAAGCCGAAGCGCGGCACGTCGTCGCGCAGAGCCTGGCGCTCATGCGCGCCCCAGTGCTTCACCATGTCCCATGCGGCATCCAGCGACACATCGTCATAGAGCAGCCCAACCCAGAAGGCCGGCAGCGCCGGCAGCCGCCCCCACGGCCCGCCGTCGGAGCCGCGCATCTCGAGGTAGCGCTTCAGCCGCACTTCCGGGAAGATCGTCGAGAGATGGTTGGCCCAGTCCGACAGCGTCGGGCGCTCGCCGGGAAGGTTGTTGTTGCGGCCGTCGAAAAAGGCGCGGAACGAAGAGCCCGAGACGTCGATGTACTCCTCGCCGCGCTTGACGAAATACATGGGCACGTCGAGCGCGTAGTCGACATAGCGCTCGAAGCCCATGCCGTCCTCGAACGCCCACGGCATCATGCCTGCGCGGGCATTGTCGGTGTCGCGCCAGATCTCGGAGCGGAACGAGAGGAAGCCGTTCGGCCTGCCTTCGGTGAACGGCGAGTTGGCGAACAGCGCGGTTGCGACCGGCTGGAGCGCGAGCGACACGCGCAGCTTCTTGACCATGTCGGCTTCGGAGCAGAAGTCGAGATTGGTCTGCACCGTGCAGGTCCGGTACATCATGTCGAGGCCGTATTGGCCGACCTTCGGCATGTAATTGGTCATGATCTTGTAGCGGCCCTTGGGCATCACCGGAATGTCGGAGCGCGACCAGGACGGCGTCATGCCGAGACCGAGAAAGCCGATTCCGAGCGGGGTTGCGATCTCGCGCACCTGGGCGAGGTGCGCCATCAGCTCGCTCTGGGTCTGGTGCACGTTCTCCACCGGCGCGCCGGAGAGCTCGAACTGTCCGCCCGGCTCAAGCGAGATCGCGCCGCCGCCGGTGACGTCGTAGAGGCCGATGATGTTGCCCTTCTCCATGATCGGCTCCCAGCCGAGCAGGAGCTTCATGCCTTCGAGCAGCGCGCCGATACCGCGCGCGCCCTCATAGGGCACCGGACGGTGGTCTTCGAGCGTGAACGGCGTCTTCTCGTGCTCCGTGCCCATCCGGAATTCGGACGGGTCCTTGCAGCCGGCCTCGAACCACGCGACGAGCTCGTCACGCGACTGCAGCGGCGTCATATCGATCTGGTCTCGCGCCATATCAAACTCTAATCAAAGGCGCTTCGACCGAATGCGCGCGGGGTGAAGGGGATCGTCCGCGAACCCACCGGGTGCGCGGACGTGCTGGTTGCCGCGCGATCATCGCGTGGGCGTGCTTTCGTTGACGGTCGCGACGGGCGGCAGCTTCATCTCGCCGCACGAGCAGCCCAGCCGGTCGAGCAGACCGCTGAGCTTGACGGCGTCGGCATCGGACAGTTTCGAGCCGACATATTTCTCGATCGCGGCGGAATAGGCGCCCCACATGCGCTTCTGCAGTTCGCGACCGGCTTCGGTGATCTCCACGAACTGGCCGCGCTTGTCCATCTTGCATTCGCGCCGGGAGGCGAGCCCCTCGTCGACCAGGCGGTCGATCAGACGCGAGGTGGAGTATTGCGGGATCAGCATCTGACGCTCGAGTTCCACCGGCCGCAGCTCTCCGGAAGGCGCGCGCGACAGTTCGAGCAGCGCGTCATACCAGGCCAGCGGCGGGAATCCCGCCTTCTTCAGGTCCTGCTCGACGCAGTCGAGCACGCGGCTCTGCACCCGCATCAGGCGGATCCAGGCGGAGGTTGCCTCGGTCGATGGTTTGCGTTTCATGGTCCCGCTCAAGCTCGTCGCCCGTCTCTTACCCCACTCGATGCACCTGCATCAATCTTGACTATTGCATGCAGGTGCATGTAGGCGTTCCTTCGCCATAGCCAAGCGTCAAGAGGAGGAAATTCCATGAAGCTCTATTATTCGCCCGGGGCCTGCTCCCTGTCCCCCCACATCGCGCTCCTGGAAGCCGGCCTGCCCTACGAGTTGGTCAAGGTCGATATCCGGGCCAAGAAGCTCGAAAATGGTGAGGATTATCTGAAGCTGAACCCCAAGGGCCAGGTCCCTGCGCTGGGCCTCGACAGCGGCGAGATCGTGACCGAAGGCCCGGTGATTGTCCAGATGATCGCCGATCAGGCTTCCGCCAAGGCGCTGGCGCCGGCCCATGGCAGCGCCGAGCGCTACAAGTTGCTCGAATGGCTGAACTTCCTCACCTCCGAGGTGCACAAGAGTTTTGGCCCGATGTTCGCCCCCGCCCTGAACGACGAGGCCAAGGCGTTCTTCAAGGACCGTGTCATGGGCAAGCTGAAATACATCGACAGCCAGCTCGCCGATCGCGACTACCTGATGGGCAAGCAGTTCACGGTCGCCGATGGCTATCTCTTCACGATGCTGACCTGGGCCGACCGGATGAAGTTCGACTTGTCGGCAATGCCGCACCTTGCCGCCTACAAGGCCCGCGTCGCCGCCCGGCCGCAGGTGCAGGAGGCGCTGAAAAAGGAAGGGCTCGCGCAGGCGAAATAGACGCGCGCAAGAGGCGACATGCGAAAAGGCCGGATCGAGGATCCGGCCTTTTTTCATGCGAACCATTCGATCGGCAGCGGCGTCGAAGGATCATCTGCGCGAGACAGTTGCCCCCAGGAACTTGATCGTCCTCACGACCCGCCGCCGGCGCGCCGCTCGCGATGCTCGGCGTGCCATGGCGCCGGATCATCGTACCATATACTTATGAACTACTACTGTTCGCCAAATGTAAGCGGTGCTGTCTTGTCAGCACCCGGAAAGAGGACGAGCTTGGCGCATTGATTGAAGAATATTGCACTCTCACCGGAGTTGAAGTTGACGATTGCCGTCGTCCTGATCGTTGCGAGTGCGTTGGTGGGAATAGCGACCGGCCGCGTTTTCAGGATCTGGGCGCTGGTCGTGATCTCCCCGTTGATCGCGATTGTCTCGGCAATTGTTCTTCGCGTGTACGATTTCGGGATGGTGGGAGGCGTGACCGTCGTCGCCATCTGTCTTGTCGCCTCCCAGCTCGCCTACTTCGCGGCATCGTATCTGCTGCACGCTCGCGCGGTCTCACCTCATGACGAAGTCGACGGCGAGCCAGGCGAGATAGGCCAGGAAAAAATCCGCCGCCAACAAAAGTAACACCAGCCCGGCCCAGAGCGCCGGGCCCCTGCGGCGCAGACGCGCCGGCTTCTGCTGCGATGAGATTCGGTCAGTTGCGGACGCAACAGCATATTTCACGGCATGACCGCGACCGAGCGCGGTCTTCCGCAGCACCACGGAGTTCATCAAGGGTAACTTTCTATTCGTTTTCGCTTGCCGAAGGATCGGCAAGTATCCCAACGCCATTCGTGACCCTGACCCGCAGCAAGACTAGTGCCAAGGCCGAGCAAAAGAACGGCGCCGCTTTGACGCGCCCATGGCAATTGGGCGCGCCGCGGCAGCGGGGACTCTGGCACGGTTCCTACACAGATTCTGTGAGCGGTTCCACAACCTGGAACAAATCTGATGCAACCGAGAGGACGCGCAAAAGAAAAGGCCGGATCGCTGACCCGGCCTTTCCGATTCGAATGCGCAGCCCGTCTGCCATCAGGCAGCTGCCGCCTTCTTCGGCGCGAACCGCCCGTAGAAGGTTTCACCCTTCGCGGCCATCTCCTCGAGCAGCTTCGGCGGGGTGAAGCGCGAGCCGTACTTCGCCTCCAGCTTGTGGCAGAGCTCGACGAACTTCCTCGTGCCCATGAAATCGATATAGGACAGCGTGCCGCCGGTGAACGGCGCGAAGCCGAAGCCGAGGATCGAGCCGACATCCGCCTCGCGCGGATCGGTGATGACGTTGTCCTCCACCGTGCGCGCGGCTTCCACCGCCTGCACCACCAGGAAGCGCTGCTTCAGTTCCTCGATATCGAGCGTATCGGGGTCGAGCTGCTTCGGCTGCAGCGCGGAGAGGCCCGGCCACAGGCTCTTCGAGCCCTTGCCCTTCTCGGGGTAGTCGTAGAAGCCCTTGCTGTTCTTGCGGCCGAGACGGCCCTGCTTCTCGACCATCTCCACCATCAGCCTCTTCTGATCGGGATTGATGGCGTTGGGGCCGAGATCGGCTTCCGTCGCCTTCATGATCTTGAGGCCGAGGTCGAGCGCGACTTCGTCCGAGAGCGAGAGCGGGCCGACCGGCATGCCGGCCATCTTGGCGCAGTTCTCGATCATCGCCGGCGGCACGCCTTCGAGGAACATCTCGTTGCCTTCGGCGACGTAACGGCCGACGCAGCGATTGGCAAAGAAGCCTCTGGAGTCGTTGACCACGATCGGCGTCTTGCCGATCTGGCGGACGTAGTCGAGCGCGGTCGCCAGCGCGACATCGCCGGTGTTCTTGCCGAGGATGATCTCGACCAGCATCATCTTCTCGACCGGCGAGAAGAAGTGGATGCCGACGAACTTGCCCTGGTCCTTGAAGGATTCAGCAAGAGAGGTGATCGGCAGCGTCGAGGTGTTCGAGGCGAAGATCACGTCCGGCTTCAGATATTCCTGCGCCTTGGCGAAGGTCTCGGCCTTGACCTTGCGGTCCTCGAACACGGCCTCGATGACGAGGTCGACGTCCTTCAGCGCCGCATAGTCCGCGGTCGGCGTGATACGCGCGAGCAGCTTCTCGGCATCATCAGCCTTGGCACGGCCCTTCTTGATCTGCTCTTCAATCACCTTCTGCGCATGCGCCTTGCCCTTGTCGGCGCTTTCCTGGTCGCGGTCGATCAGGACGACGTCGAGGCCGGCGCGGGCCGAGACGTAGCCGACGCTGGCGCCCATGAAGCCGGCGCCGATCACGGCGATCTTCTTCACCTTGGTTGCGGGGACGTCCTTCGGACGGCGTGCGCCCTTGTTGAGCTCCTGCATCGACAGGAACAGGCTGCGGATCATCGCGGCCGCTTCCTTCGAACGAAGCACCGAGGTGAAGTAGCGCGACTCGACGCGGAGCGCCGCGTCGATCGGCAGCTGCAGGCCCTCATAGACGCAGCTCATGATCGCGCGCGCGGCCGGATAGTTGTCGTAGGTCTCCCGGCGATAGATCGCGTTGCCCGCCGGGAACATCATCATGCCGGCCTTTGAGAACACCGGGCCGCCGGGCAGCTTGAAGCCCTTCTCGTCCCAGGGCGCGACTGCCTTGCCGCCGCCTTTGATCCACTCCTTCGCGGCCTTGATGAGGTCGGCGGCGGGAACGATGGCGTGAATCAAATTCAGCGCCTTGGCCTTCTCGACCGTGACAGGATCGCCCTTGAGCAGGATCGTCATCGCATCCTGCGGAGGCACCAGACGCGGCACGCGCTGCGTACCGCCGGCGCCGGGGAACAGGCCGACCTTGACCTCGGGCAGGCCAAGGCGGGTCTTGGGATTTTCGGCCGCGACCCGATAGTGGCAGCACAGCGTGATCTCGAAGCCGCCGCCGAGCGCGAGGCCGTTGATCGCGGCCGCCCACGGCTTGCCTGATGTTTCGATCGAGCGCAGCACCTGCGAGAAGCGGCGGCTCTGGTCGAACAGCATCTGGTTCGCCGCGGTCTCGTCCTGCTCCTTGAACACTTTTGCGTAGGCCTGGTTCATGCCTTCGAGCATGGAGAGGTCAGCGCCGGCGCAGAACGCCTCTTTCGCCGAGGTGATGACGACGCCCTTCACCGCGGCATCGGCCGTGGTCGCCTTGACGATCGCGTCGAGCTCGCTGGTCGAGGTCTCGTCGAGCACGTTCATCGAACGGGCGGGGATGTCCCAGGTAACGAGCGCGATGCCGTCGGAATCGGTCTCAACCTTGAAGTTCTTGTACGACATGGTGGTTGCTCCCTACGCTTACACCCGCTCGATGATCGTCGCGGTGCCCATGCCGCCGCCGATGCACAGCGTGACCAGGGCGGTGGACTTATTGGTGCGCTCGAGCTCGTCGAGCACGGTGCCGAGGATCATCGCGCCGGTTGCCCCGAGCGGATGGCCAAGCGCGATGGCGCCCCCATTGACGTTGATCTTGGCGTTGTCGATGTCGAAGGCCTGGATGTAGCGCAGCACCACCGAGGCGAAGGCCTCGTTGAGCTCGAACAGGTCGATATCCGACTTCTTCATGCCGGAACGCGCGAACAGCTTTTCGGTGACGTCGACCGGACCGGTCAGCATCATCGCCGGCTCCGAGCCGATATTGGCGAAGGCGCGGATTTTTGCACGCGGCTTCATGCCGTACTTGGCACCCGCCTCCTTGCTGCCGAGCAGCACGGCACCGGCGCCGTCGACGATGCCCGAGGAGTTGCCGGCGTGATGCACGTAGTTGACGCGCTCGATCTCCGGGTGCGACTGCACCGCGACACTGTCGAAGCCGCCCATCTGCGCCATCATCGTGAACGACGGCTGCAGCTGCGCCAGCGACTGCATCGTCGTCGAGGGACGCATGTGCTCGTCCTTGGCGAGAATGGTGAGCCCGTTGATGTCCTTCACCGGCACCACGGACTTGTTGAAGCGGCCCTCGTCCCAGGCCTTAGCCGCGCGCTGCTGGCTCTGGACGGCGTAGGCGTCGACGTCGTCGCGCGAGAAACCGTATTTGGTCGCGATCAGATCGGCCGACACGCCCTGCGGCATGAAATAGGCCGGCACCGCCATCGAGGGGTCCATCGGCCAGGCGCCGCCGGAGGCGCCGATGCCGACGCGGCTCATGGATTCGGCACCGCCGCCGATGACGAGCTCATGCTGGCCGCTCATCACCTGCGCGGCGGCAAAATTCACGGCATCGAGGCCGGAGGCACAGAAGCGGCTGATCTGCACGCCGGGCACGGCTTCGCCGAGACCTGCCTTCAGCGCCGCGAAGCGGGCAATGTCGGAGCCGGCCTCGCCGACGGGATCGACCACGCCAAGCACGACGTCGTCGACCGAGTCCTCCGGCAGGTTGTTGCGGTCCTTCAGCGCCTTCAGCGGCACGGTGGCGAGCGCAAGCGCGGTGACTTCGTGCAGCGCGCCGTCTGGCTTGCCGCGGCCGCGCGGGGTGCGGACGTGGTCGTAGATATAGGCATCTGCCATGGGAGCCTCCTGATTGCAGTTATTGGTGACGACCGCGACGCGATCGGGATTGTCGTTGACGCGAAGGAATTCTCAGAACGCCTCAGCCGGCAGTTCCATGATGGTCGCGCAGCCGGACTGGATGCGCGCGAGATTGGCCGCGGTCTCCGGAAGCATCCGCTCCATGAAGAAGCGGCCGGTGACGAGCTTGGTCGAGAGATAGGGCGTGGCTCCACTCTCGGCAATCTTGGCCTGGGTGACCTTCGCCATCTTCGCCCACATGTAGCCGAGCGCGACGAAGCCGAAGAGATGCATGTAGTCGGTCGCCGCCGCGCCGGCATTGTCCGGCTTCATCATCGCGTTCTGCATCAGCCATGTCGTGGCCTGCTGGAGATGGCCGAGCGAAGTCGAGAGCGGGGTGATGAAAGGCTTCATCGCCTCGTCGCCGCCGTTCTCCCTGGCGAAGGCCATGACCTCGCCGAAGAACGCCATGATGGCGCGGCCGCCGTCGCGCGGCAGCTTGCGGCCGACGAGGTCGAGCGCCTGGATGCCGTTGGCGCCTTCATAGATCATGGCGATGCGTGCATCGCGCACGAACTGCTCCATGCCCTGCTCGGCGATGTAGCCATGGCCGCCATACATCTGCTGCGCCTGCACCGCGTTGGCAAAACCGTAATCGGTGAGGAAGCCTTTCAGCACCGGGGTCATCAGGCCCATGTGGTCGTCGGCGGCCTGGCGGTCCTTCGGATCTTCGGAGTGGTGGGCGACGTCGCTCTTCAGCGCGGTCCACATCACGAAGGCGCGCGCGGCCTCGTTGAAGGCGCGGATCGAGAGCAGCGTGCGGCGCACGTCGGGATGCACGATGATCGGGTCGGCCGCCTTGTCCGGCGCCTTGGCGCCGGTGAGCGCGCGGCCCTGGATGCGCTCGCGGGCATAGGCGACCGCGTTCTGATAGGCGACCTCGGACTGCGCGAGGCCCTGCACGGCGACGCCGAGGCGGGCCTCGTTCATCATCACGAACATGCCCTGCATGCCCTTGTTTTCTTCGCCGATCAGCCAGCCGGTGGCGTCGTCGTAGTTCATCACGCAGGTGGAGTTGCCGTGGATGCCCATCTTGTGCTCGATCGAGCCGCAGACGACGCCGTTGCGCTGCCCGACCGAACCGTCGGCATTCACGAGGAACTTCGGTACCACGAACAGCGACACGCCCTTGATGCCGGCGGGCGCGCCCTCGATGCGGGCGAGCACGAGGTGGATGATGTTGGAGGCCAGGTCGTGCTCGCCGGCCGAGATGAAGATCTTGGTGCCGGTGATCTTGAAGCTGCCGTCGGCCTGGCGCACCGCCTTGGTGCGGAGCATGCCGAGATCGGTGCCGCAATGCGGCTCGGTCAGGTTCATGGTGCCGGTCCACTCACCCGCGATCATCTTCGGCACATAGGTCTTCTTCTGCTCCGGCGAGCCGTGAACGAGCAGCGCGGCGGTCGCGCCCATGGTGAGGCCGCCATACATCGAGAACGCCATGTTGGCGGAGATCTGGAATTCGTTGACGGCCTGGGAGAGCGTCACCGGCAGGCCCTGGCCGCCGAACTCGGTCGGCGCCGACAGGCCGAGCCAGCCGCCTTCGGCGACCTGCTTGAACGCGTCCTTGAATCCCTTCGGCGTGGTGACGCTGCCGTCGTCCGCGCGCTTGCAGCCTTCGAGATCGCCGACGCGATTCAGCGGCTGCAGCACCTCTTCGGCGAGCTTGGCGGCTTCGCCGAGGATCGCCTCGCGCACGTCGCTCGACGCATCGGAGAAGCCGGCGAGGTTGTCGTAGCGGTCGATCTGGAAGACGTCGTTGAGCAGGAAGTTCACGTCTTCGACGGGGGCTTTGTAGATCGGCATGGCGTTCTCCCGGCAGGCCTTTTAGGGATGATGTTGGGCTTATGATTGGGTGGCGGCAAGCTGCTCCGCCATCAGGCGGTGCAGCATGTTGATCGCCTTGAGCGGGCGCACCATCACCTTGAAGTGCGTGATGCGTCCCTCGGTATCGAAGGTGATGATGTCGACACCATTGATCTCGATGCCGTCGATCGTGTTCTTGAATTCGAGCACGGCGCCATGGGCGCTCTTCCATTCGCCGACATAGGTGAAGCCGGGACCGCCGAGCACCTTCTCGGCGCTGGAAAGGTATTTGAAGGTGATGTCGCGGCCGCGCTGCGGCGAATGCACGACGGGGCTTTCGAACACGGCGTCAGGATGCAGCAGGTCCCAGAGCGCGGTGCGGTCATGAGACTTCATGTAGGCGTACCAGGAATCGAGGCCGGTCATTCTCGGGTCCTCCCTAAAGGGCTTTCCAGGAGCCTTGGCAAAAAAGCGAAAACAACCCCATGCACAGTAGCGAGCAGGTTGATTCCGCCGGGTTTTCGGGTGGGTCTTTTGCCCTCCCTCAAGCCGCCTCATATGCACATTGACGCATATGCGCCGATGCGCATAAAGTCAAGTGAGTTGGTCAAGGTCGAAGAAGGAGGCCAGTCATGGCACTGGGCGACGCAATCCTCGCATGCCTGACGGAACGGCCAATGACGGGCTACGAGCTCGCCAAGACGTTCGATTCCTCGATCGGCTTCTTCTGGAAGGCCGACCACCAGCAAATCTACCGCGAGCTCTCCAAGCTGCGCGACCGCGGCTACATCCAGGGCCGCGAGGTCGTGCAGTCAGGCAAACCCAACAAACTCATCTATACGCTCACTCCGGAAGGGCGAACAGCGCTGCGGCACTGGGCCGCGCGGCCGAGCACGCCCCCCTCCATCAAGGACGACCTGCTGGTGCGGCTGCACGCGCTCGACAGCATCGACATCGAGCCGATGCGCACCGACCTGATGGCCCGCCTGGAGCACCATCGCGACCGCCACGCCAATTACGAACGCATCCTGAAGAAGCGCTTTCCGGACGGCACCGCGGAAGGCCGGCTCGATCTCGGCAATTTGCTGCTGCTCCAGCTCGGCGCGCGGCACGAGCAGATGGTGGCCGACTTCTGCGAGGAGGCGCTCGAGGCGCTGTCGGCGATGAGCGGCAAGGGCACGGTGGTGCCGATCGAGGGTGGCAAGCGCGAAGGGAAGGGGTAGAGGGGGGCATGACAGCGGTTGTTCGGCGACCGGACGGACGCAACGTCCACCCCTCAGTTCCCCCCGCCCAACTTTAAGACACCCGCGTCCCATTCCTTAACCCGTTATTTACCGTAACAGGAAAAAGTCGGTTTTCGAGGCAGACGACCCGCGCCAAATCCGATTGTCTTTGCAACCGGCACGCGTGGGGAGGCTGGAGGCGCCGGGTGGGGCGCCGGAGTCGGAACCGGACAGAGTCATGAATTCGCGCGTATCGTGGAGTGTTGACGGCATCGATCCATCCGTAAGGGAGCGGGCCGAGGCTGCTGCGCGTCGCGCGGGCATGTCGCTCAACGATTGGCTCAACTCCACGCTCGGCGAAACTGCTCCACCGAACTTTCGCGGACCTTACGATCAGCGTCACGATCAACGTCCGCAACACATGCCGAGCCAGGAGAGCCGCGAAGTCGCTGACATCCACCAGCGGCTTGACGCGATCACCCAGCAGATCGAACGGATTTCAAAGCCCGCTCCGCGCCAGGACTCTTCTCGTGAAAGAGACGTCTCGCGCGAGCAAGGCGTCGCGCGCCAGCTCAACGACGCGATCTCGCGGCTCGACGCGCGCCTGTCGCAAATCTCCCGCCCGCAGCAGCCGCAGGCCCCGCGGCCAGCCCCTGCCCCATCGCCCGTTGAAGCGCGCCAGCGTCAGGCCGATGCGGTGGAGCGCGCGGCCGCGCAGGTCTATCGCAGCTCGCCACCCCTGAGCCCCGCCTCGTTCGACGTCGCGGTCGCCGAGATCACCGCGCGCCAGAGCGAGCTCGACGGCTTTGCGCCGAGGCAAATGCCGCCGCGCTCGGCGCCCTCGATTGCACCCGCAGCACCTTACGCGCCGCCGATGGCGCCGCACGCGCCTGCCTACGCTCCGCCGTCACCGCAGCCGGGGCCGGATTTCTCGTCGCTCGAGCGGCATCTGCTCAAGATCACGAGCCAGATCGAAGCGCTGCAGCGGCCGGACAATACCGAGCAGGCGATCAACGCGTTCCGCAGCGAGCTTGCGGAAATTCGCACCGCCATCACCGAGGCGATGCCGCGGCGCGCGATCGAATCGATCGAGAACGAAATCCGCTCGCTGCATCGGCGCATCGACGAGACCCGCTCCAACGGCACCGACGCCCAGGTTCTGTCAGGCATCGAGCGCGCGCTGTCCGACATCAAGCAGGTGCTGCGGACGCTGACCCCGGCCGAGCAGCTCACCGGCTATGACGAGGCAATCCGCAATCTCGGCGCCAAGCTCGACCTGATCCTGCGCGCCAATGACGATCCCTCGACGGTGCGCCAGCTCGAAGGCGCCATCGCGGCGCTGCGCGGCATCGTCTCCAACGTCGCCTCCAACGAGGCGCTGGCCCGGCTGTCCGAGGACGTGCAGCTGCTGTCGTCCAAGGTCGACCAGATCACCCGCGCCTCCGGCCACGGCGACAGCTTTGCGGTGCTGGAGCAGCGCATCGCCGCCCTCACCGCCGCGCTGGAAACGCGCGA
This sequence comes from Bradyrhizobium sp. PMVTL-01, assembly GCF_051861855.1. Lineage (NCBI taxonomy): Bacteria > Pseudomonadati > Pseudomonadota > Alphaproteobacteria > Hyphomicrobiales > Nitrobacteraceae > Bradyrhizobium > Bradyrhizobium sp. PMVTL-01. The sequence goes on from NZ_CP193982.1 coordinate 8,128,134, forward strand.
GCGGCCGCAGCCGGCCGAGAGCACCGAGCATCTGGAAGCCGCAATCCGCGCGCTGTCGGACCGCTTCGACCGCATGCAGGTCGGCAACGATTCCGCCTCGACCTTCGCGCATCTCGAACAGCGGATCTCGTATCTTCTGGAGCGGATCGAGGCCGCCGCCGATCCGCGCAACGGCAATTTGAGTCGCGTCGAGGACGGCCTGCACGACATCCTCAGGCATCTGGAGCGCCAGCAGGCGACCTATGCGGCCCTCGCCAAGAGCCGCAACTCGGCGCCATCGGTCGATTCCGGCGTGGTCGATCTCGTCAAGCGCGAGCTGTCCGACATCCGCTTCAGCCAGGCCGAGACCAACCGCAGCACCCAGGACTCGCTCGACGCCGTGCACAGCGCGCTCGGGCATGTCGTCGATCGCCTCTCCATGATCGAGGGCGATCTGCGCGCGGTGCGAACCGCGCCGCCGGCCCCGGCGCCGCAGCCGATGCCGATGGCTGCTCCCATCGAGCCCGCGCCGATGGCGCGCGACCCGCGGCCGCAAGCACAGCCGCCGAAATACGATCCGAAGCCGGAGCTGCCGAACCCGGCCGCCATGCAGCAGGCGCCGCCCTCCGCCTTCGTCGCCGCGCCGCGTGAATTCCATGCCGCCGCACCGGCTGCGCCGCCGCAGATGCCGCCGCCCGTTCCGCCGCGCGCGATCAGCGAGATCCTGGAGCCGCACACGGCGCCCGCACGCGCCGCGATCGCGCCAGAACTGCCGCCGGATCATCCGCTCGAGCCGGGCACGCGGCCGGGCGGCCGCGTCGCTACCCCATCAGAGCGCATCGCCGCCTCCGAGAGCGCGATCAGCGAAATTCCCGCCGCACCGAAAGAGCCGGTGTCGTCGTCGAGCTTCATCGCGGCCGCGCGCCGCGCGGCGCAAGCTGCCGCCGCACAGCCGCCCGAGAAGCCGGCCCGTGGCGCCAAGGCCGCGATCGCCCGCGCCAAGGAGAAGGGCCAGGAAGGCGGCTCGACCATCACCTCAAAAATCCGCTCGCTGCTGGTCGGCGCGAGCGTGGTCGTGATCGTGCTCGGCACCTTCAAGATGGCGATGAACCTGCTCGAGGGCGGCAGCGCGCCGCCCGCACCGCAGGCGATGCAGAATATTCCGAGCGAGCCGGCACCGCCGCCTGCGCCACCTCCGGTCGAGACCAAGCCGGCCTCGCTCGAGCAGATCACGCCGTCGATGACCTCGCCGACGCCGATCGGGCGGCAATCGCAGAACAATGCCGCCCCGACTCCCAGTTCCGGCAACTCGGCCTCGGTCGAAATCCCGCAGGCGCCTGCCGCGGCAGTGCCGCCGCCTGCTGTGAGCAGCGACATCACCGGCGCGCTGTCGGGCACCAGCCGCGCGCGGCTCGGCCTCGTCCAGGTGCCGCCGAGCGAGAAGCTGCCTGATGCCATCGGCGGCCCGGCCTTGCGCACCGCTGCGATGAAGGGCGATGCGACCGCGGCCTACGAGATCGGCGTGCGCTTTGCGGAGGGCAAAGGCGTCGCCACCAATTACGACGAAGCGGCGAAGTGGTACGACCGCGCGGCGCAGGCCGGCGTGGTGCCCGCGAGCTTCCGGCTCGGCACGCTCTATGAAAAGGGCCTGGGGGTGAACAAGGACGCCGACATCGCGCGCCGCTACTACACCCAGGCCGCCGAGCGCGGCAACGCCAAGGCGATGCACAATCTCGCGGTGCTCGATGCCGACGGCGGCGGACGCGGCGCCAACTACAAGAGCGCGGCGCAGTGGTTCCGCCAGGCTGCCGATCGCGGCGTGGCCGACAGCCAGTTCAACCTCGGCATCCTCTATGCCCGCGGCATCGGCGTCGAGCAGAACCTCGCCGAGTCCTACAAATGGTTCAGCCTCGCGGCCGCGCAGGGCGATGCGGATGCCGCCGGCAAGCGCGACGACGTCGCCAAGCGCCTCGACCCGCAGTCGCTCGCTGCCGCCAAGCTCGCGATCCAGACCTTCAGCGCCGAGCCGCAGCCCGACGATGCCGTCAACGTCCCAACGCCGAACGGTGGCTGGGACAGCGCGCCGCAGGCGAACGCGAAGCCCGCGCCGAAGCCGGTCACGGCCAGGCGCTCGGCCTCCGCGGCGCATTGAAGCGCGATGCGATAGCGCTCCGCGAACAGGGTCCCTCGCACTACGGCGGCGTTTCCCAGGCAAGCCTGTCGATCTTGCCGAGCGGCGTTGTTTGATTCGACAGGAATATGACCGCGCGCAATCCATCGGTGTAATAGGGGTCGCCTGTCAGATTTGCACGCGGCGCGGATGGTGGTGCGGCTCCGACGCCATTGACGTAACCGAAGCGCTCGCTGAATCCGGACATGATGAGATCCTGAAGAAAATAGGCCCGATCGAAATCGACGTCGGGCGCAATCTTGTGCGTGGTCAAGTTCCATGTCTGATCGGTCAGTCGGACACCAATATCCCGGCTCACATGGCCGACCCACACCCTTCGATTATCGAAGGTGTACGGCGTCAGCCAAAATCGGGCGTGAATGCGCTCATTGATGGTGGACCGGGCTTTCTGAACGACGACGTCTTCCCTGCGGCCGAACACGTAAAGCGGGCTCACGGGCGACGTCTGATACGGATCTCGAAGCAAGAAAGCGCGCGCGGTCTCGATCGCGCTTGCAAAATCGAGCTGTCTGGCAAGGTGCCATCCGCGGGCAATGAGAGGGACGATGGGGTCTTGCTTGCTTTCGATGATGACGAGATTGAGCGGATCACCATCACGTTTCCCCTCAGGCCCCTTGGTACAGCAGGCGAAGTTTGCAAATCTCTCCCGCAATGACGAAAGATCGAGTTCCTCGATCTTCGTGCCAGGATAGACTTTCTCGGCTTGAATATTGGTGCCGACAAACGGCGGCCCTGGAACCAACAGCGCGAGCTCGAAGCTCTCCACGCGGCCCTTCCCGACGATCATGATGTGCGCATATTTGATGCCGGCATCCAGAACCCCGTAGACGAAGCCCGTCGTCTTGCTGTGCGGCGGAAGGTCGCTCGGCATCTGGCGCTTGAGAAAGAATTGGTCACGGGCGCGGTTGGCGTACCATGACAGAGCGCCGTGGAATCTGTAGGAGACCTCATAGGCAGAATAATAGTCGGGATCCATCGTGACCGGGAGAAGCGCCAATGCCTCGTCGGTCTCGTTCTCGATCGACAGCCAGACGGGTTGAATGTTGTAACCGGCCAGATTTTCACCAAAGCTCCTTTCGCTCTCATCCGCTCCGAGTGCGCTCGCACTCACCTTGATTCCCGGCACGGACTTCTGCTGGGCGCGGTTGATGAAACTTGCATCTCCGCTCGGATCTGGTGAAAACCGAAATGAGTTGACGACCGCTATCAACGTCAGCACGAGAGCCAAAAACGCGACACTCAGAAACTTGTGCGCCCTGATCGTCTTGATGGGGTTGAGAAGAGCGACGGCATTCTCGTTCATCTTGTCACCCGGCCTTTTCGTCAGGACGATGCGGATCAAGCTGCGTCACGTCCCTCTACCTCGGTTATCGTCCCGGGCTGACGATGCCCGGCCGTTGATCTGCATCAACGCTTCGGACCCCTTTTGCACTGAGGCAATCGCCAGTTCAGGTGCCACAAAGGAACACAAAGATGGGCATTCTCGACTGGTCGCGCAGGCAAGACGATCGTTTTCCAGACCAGAGGACCAAGATGAAGGCGGCCGCGCTGGCCGTCCTCTGGCTGGGAATTCCGGGAACGTCCACCGAGGCTCTCGCCGCCTCGTGCTCGTCTTACTACATTTCGGAAATCACTGTTGTATCGGCGCTCGACACCGAGGCCGGTCGTGTACAGACGTTTGTTGGATTTGGAACGTCGAAGGAAGAGGCCGAGAAGAACGCCTTGGGGTCGTGCTCGCACATCCAGCAAGACCTCCAAACATGCCTGGACTCGGATCGCATGCTGGGTCGTAATGCCGCGTCGGACACGGCCAACAGCTCGCTTCATTTGAAGTACACAAAGGCGGTCCAGCGCATCACTGGCTGCGATTAACGCGACCTTCGCCGCGCGCATCGCTGTTCAGGCGTGTATGGAGGCACGCCGTTCGCTCGAGCCGTAGCCGGGCTGGGTTATTCCCAGGCAAAGAAGCCGCAGATGCAGTGCCTTGAATTCGGCTCAGGGCACAGGTTTGTTGCGAAAAACGCTGCGCCGTGTTCAATTCGTTGTCCCGCAGCGCGGCGTTTTCGGCTATGTGAGGAACGCGGCAATCGTTCGTCCTGCGCGAGTATTCCGCGGTCTTCGATCGTCCGCCGGACCAGGCTCGATGCAGCTCTATCTCCCGATCGCCGATCTTCCGGTCAACGTCTTCCTCGTGCTGGCGATGGGCGCGGCGGTCGGCTTCGTCTCCGGCATGTTCGGCATTGGCGGCGGCTTCCTGATGACGCCGCTCCTGATCTTCATCGGCATCACGCCGGCGGTCGCGGTCGCCTCCGTGGCGAGCCACATCGCGGCCTCCTCGTTTTCCGGCGCCCTGACCTATTGGCGACGACGTGCGATCGATCCGGCACTGGCGAGCGTTCTTTTATGCGGCGGCGTGACCGGGACGGCGCTCGGGGTGTGGACCTTCACGCAGCTTCGCGCGCTCGGCCAGCTCGACCTGATGATCGCGCTGTCCTACGTCGTGCTGCTCACCACGGTCGGCAGCCTGATGTTCTCCGAGGGCCTGCGCGCCCTGATGCGGACCCGGCGCGGCGCGGTGCCGCCGCGACGCACGCACAACTGGATCCACGGCCTGCCGCTGAAGATGCGGTTCAAGCGATCGAAGATCTATCTCTCGGTCATCCCCGTGCTGATCGTCGGCACCATGATCGGCTTCATCGGCTCCATCATGGGTATCGGCGGCGGCTTCATCCTGGTGCCGATCATGATCTATCTGCTCAGGGTGCCGACCTCGACGGTGATCGGGACCTCGATGGTGCTCACCCTCGTCACCATGCTGGTCGCGACCATTCTGCACGCGGTGACCAATCACCTCGTCGATGCGGTACTGGCGCTGATCCTGATGGTCGGCGGCGTCACCGGAGCGCAGTTCGGAGCACGTGCCGGCCAGAAGATCCGCGGCGAGCAGCTGCGGCTGCTGCTGGGCCTCTTGATCCTCTCGGTCGGCGTCCGCTTCGCGATCGAGCTGGTGATCCGGCCCGAAGATCTCTTCACCATTCGTGAGCTGGGGGTGAGCACCTGATGCGCACGCTCCTCGCCCTTCTTGTCGTCCTGCTACTCGGTTCCGCCGCGCGCGCCGAGCGGCTGATCGTGTCGGTCTCCAACCATCGCGTCACGGTGACGCCGAACTATTCCGGCGAGGAGCTGGTGCTGTTCGGCTCGGTGGAGAAGGACGCCACGACGCCCGCGGACCGCACCGCCTACGATCTCGTCGTCACCGTGATGGGCCCGCGCGCCGACATGGTGACGCGGCGGAAGGAACGCACCTTCGGCATCTGGATCAACACCGACTACCGGCAGTTCCTGCAGGTGCCGAGCTATCTGGCGCTGTTCGCCAATCGTCCCTTCGACGCCATCACCTCGCCCGAGATCGCGCGGCGGCAGCAGATCGGACTCAACAACGTGCGGCTGACGCAACGGGTCAGCGGCGACTTTGCCGACGTGGTGCCGAACGACCCGTTCCGCTCGGCCTTCGTCCGCCTGCGCACCGAGCGCGGGCTCTATCGCGAAGACCCGAGCGCGGTGACGTTCCTGACGCCGACGCTGTTCCGCACCGGCATTCCGCTGCCGGCGGAGGTGCCGATCGGCACCTATGAGGTCGAGATCAAGCTGTTCGCGAACGGCGCGCTCGTGACCAAGACCGAGACCGCCTTCGAGATCGTCAAGGTCGGCTTCGAGCAGTTCGTCGCGACGACGGCAAGGCAGAACGGGTTCGTCTACGGGCTTGCCACGGTGGCGATGGCGCTGATGACGGGGTGGATGGCGTCGATCGTGTTCAGGAAGGATTAGCGTACTCCGTCATTGCGAGCGAAACGAAACAATCCAGAATCGCTCCGCGGTGATGGACTGGATGGCTTCGCTGCGCTCGCAATGACGATGTGGAGATGGCGGCCCATCCGGCTACGCCGCCGCCTTCGCCGGCCGCGTCACGAGATAAATGCCGAGCGCGACCGGGATGATGCCGAGCAGGTCGCGCGCCTCGACATGCTCGCCGAGCACGACGTACGCGAACAGCATGCCGAGCGGCGGCATCAGGAAGTGATAGGCGCTGGCGGCGGTGGCGCCGCACACCTTCAGAAGATGAAACCAGAGCCAGGAGGCGAGGATCGAGCCGCCGAGCACGAGAAAGGCGAAGGCGCCGATCAGGCCCGGCGTAAAGTCGATCGCGCGGACATCGGCGAAGGTGAACGCGATCGGCGCAAGCACGATGCCCGCAGCGAGGTTCTGCACACCATTGCCGATCCACAACGAGCCCCTCGGCGCGAGCAGCTTGAACAGAATGGTGCCGGTGACGATGGAGGCGAGCGAGGCCAGCGTGAAGACGATGCCGTGCAGGCTGTCGGTGCCGACCGAGAGACGGTGCCACACGATCGCCGTCACGCCGATGATGCCGAGCAGAAGTCCGCTCGCCTTGCGCCAGGTCATGCCTTCGCCGAGCAGCAGTGCGGCGAGCGCCCCCGTGAACACCGGATTGGCCGAGACGATCAGGCCGCCGAGACCGGCGGAGACCGATTGCAGGCCGGTGTAGCCGAGCCCGAGATAGAGCGCATTGTTGGCGATGCCGAGCACGGCGAAAACAGCGGCATCGCGCCAGGACAGCGACCAGGCCTCGCCGCGGATCAGCGTGGCGCCCAGAATCAGGATGCCGGCGAGCGAGAAGCGCGCGGCGAGCAGGATCAGCGGCGGGCAATGCGTGACGCCGATCTTGCCGGCGACGAAGGCATAGCTCCAGAGCAGGCAGAACAGGCCGATGGCGAGCGGCAAGGTATTGAAGCGGGTACGGGGAACCGAAATCGAAGGCGCAAGCGACATGGGGCATTCTCCTGAGCCTTCGATCTAGGGACGCCGCTTGTCATTTGGAAATTAAATGATTAACTTACGATCAGTGGATTTTCGAATGGATGCAGCGATGCTCGATCTGGAGCTCCTCCGCAGCTTCGTTTCGGTGGTCGAGGCCGGCGGCTTCACCCGCGCCGGCGAACGCGTCCACCGCACGCAATCGACCGTGAGCCAGCAGATCAAACGGCTGGAGGAGGATGTCGGCCAGGTGCTGCTGCACCGGGACGGCAAGGATGTGCGCCCGACCGAGGCCGGCGAGCGGCTGCTGTCCTATGCGCGGCGACTGCTCTCGCTTGCCGAGGAAGCGCGCGACGTGCTGCGCCAGCCCGGCGGCGAAGGCGCGATCCGGCTCGGCATCCCCGAGGATTTCGCGGCCTATCGGCTGACGAAGCTGCTGGGCACGTTCTCGCGCTCGCACCCCGGCCTGCGCCTCGACGTGCGCGCCGACCAGAGCAAGAACCTCGCCCGCGATCTCGAACGCGGCGAGCTCGATCTGGCGCTCTACAAGCGCGCGGCCGGCGAGAAGGGCGCGATCGCGGTGTGGCCGGAGCGGGTGCACTGGGTCACCAGCAAGAGCCATCCGGTCGACGTCGACGTGCCATCAGTGCCCCTGATCGGCTTTCCGCTCGGCTGCGTCTATCGCGCCGGCGCCATCCACGCGCTGGAAAGCGCGGGCCGCGCCTGGCACACCGCCTACACGTCATCGAGTCTTTCCGGCATTCAGGCCGCGGTGGCCGCGGGCATGGGCTTAAGCATCCTGTCGGAAATGTCGATCCAGTCCGATCACCGCGTGCTGACGGCGAAAGACGGCTTTGCGCCAATCAGCAAGACCGAAGTGGCGCTGATGGCCTCGCCAAATGCGAGCCCCGCGACGCTGCGGCTTGCGGACCGGCTCGCGGAGTTCTGCGAGAACGTGCAGGCGAAGGCGGCGTAGTCGCCACGAGGTCGGTCTGTTCCCTCCCCCCTTGTGGCAGGGCTATCGCATATGGCTCGTTGCGGCGGCCTGCGCGCACGCCTCGTCCTTCGAGGCGGCGCTCATGCGCCTCCTCAGGATGAGGCTAATCAGCGTCAGTGCCCGTTGAAACTGCTGCCGCGCACTCCGTCCTCATCCTGAGGAGCCCGCCTGAAGCGGGCGTCTCGAAGGATGGCCGCGGGAAAAGTTTTCAAATGCGATAGCCTGCTTACAAGGGGGGAGGGAGCGCGGTGGTGTGCACGGCAAACAGCGTGGGTCCAACACGGACTGCTCAATAACACCGCGACGCTGCAATCGCGTGGACGCGGCGGTCGCCCAGCAGGTGGGCGACGAAGCCGTTCTTCGGAAAGATCCTTGCGAACGCTTCATCGCGGATGCTGAGGCCGCCGGCATAGGCGCCGAAGGCGGGCATCACGGCGCGCATGCCGTCGCTGGCGAAGCAGCGGCGCTCCATCGACCTTCCGCGCGCGGAGATGCGGGCCTTCGGATGCAGATGGCCGGCGATCTCGCCATGCGCGCCGGTCGGCTCGTGGCGGAAGGTGATCGGGCCGATCGCGACTTCGTCGGCGATGGTGCCGCCGAGATCGCGCGGCAGCATCGGATCATGATTCCCCGAGATCCAGATCCAGTCGCGGCCGCTCTGGAGTGCGGCCACAGCGTCGCGATCCCGCGCCGACAGGCGCTCATGCGCGGTGCGATCGTGAAAGCTGTCGCCGAGCGCGATGACCACGTCGGGATCATGGCGGGAGATGACAGCAGCGAGCCGGCCAAGTGTCGCGATGGTATCGTAGGGTGGCAGCAACACGCCGCGCGTGGCGAAGCTCGACCCCTTTTCCAGATGCAGGTCGGAGACGACCAGCAGGCGCTGCGCCTCCCAGTACAGCGCGCCGGAGAGATCGGCCGCGAAGGTCACACCGCTGATGGTGACACTGGAAACGCGCATGTCCTCGACATCCCCTGAACCCAGCGCGCCTGCCGTCACGTCTTACCCGCTTCTATCCATCGCCTCTTTGACCAGCTCGTCGGCGGCTTCCGCCAACAGCTCGTCTGCAGCTTCGCCATAAACTGACTCGCGGCCGATTTCCAGCATCACGGGGACCGCGAGCGGGGAGACACGGTCGAGTTCCCGGTGGGTGATGCGGCCCCGGATGCGCATCAGCATGTCGCTGAGGCGGCGCAGATCGAGCAGGCCGGTGGCGGCATCGGCGCGCGCGGCGCGGAGCAGGACGTGGTCGGCCTGGTGCTTGCGCAACACGTCGTAGACGAGATCGGTCGAGAACAGCTCCTGGCGGCGGCTCTTCTCCTCACCGGTATGCCGGCGGGCGATCAGGCCGGAGATGATGGCGCAGTTGCGGAACGTGCGCTTCATCAAGGCGGATTCGGCGAGCCAGGCTTCGAGATCGTCACCGAGCATGTCAGGATCGAACAGCGCGTTGAGGTCGATCCGGCCCTCGCGGATCATGAACGACAAGTCGCCGAGCCCCCAGACCGCCACCGCATATTCGTTGGCGACGAAGCCGAGCGGCCGCGCGCGGGCGCGCTCGAGGCGGCGGGTCAGCAGCATGCCGAGGGTCTGGTGCGCGAGGCGGCCCTCGAAGGGATAGCAGACGATGTAGTGCTTGTTGGCGCGCGGAAAGCTCTCGACCAGAAGCTCGCGCACCGCCGGCACGCGGGACACGTCCTTCTGCAGCGAGAGCCAGTCGCGCACCTGCTCCGGCAGGCCGCCCCAGGCGCGCCCGTCGTCCAGCAGCCGGCGCACGCGCTCGGCGAGATAGGTCGAGAGTGGAAATTTGCCGCCCATGTAGGACGGCACCTTCGGGTCCTTGTCATGCGCGCGCGAGACATAGACCTGGTCCTCGACCAGGGTTTCGTAGCGCACCACCTCGCCGCTGAACACGAAGGTGTCGCCGGGGCTGAGGCCCTCGATGAAGGCCTCCTCGATCTCGCCGAGCAGCCGGCCGCCACGCGCGATCACGCCGGTCGATCCGCCTGCTTTTCCCGCACCGCCGCCGCGCGAGCGCACCAGGCGCACCTTGAGCATGTCGTCCTCGACGATGGTGCCGACATTCATCCGATAGCTCTGCCGCACTTTGGGATTGGCGACGCGCCAGCGGCCCTCCTTGTCCTGCTTGATCCGGGCGAAGCGCTCGTAGGTCTTCAGCGCATAGCCGCCGGAGGCGACGAAATCGACGACGTCGTCGAAATCCTGCCGCGACAGGTTGGCGTAGGGCGCGGCGGTGCGGACCTCGTCGTAGAGCTCATCGCTGAAGAACGGCTCGCCGCAGGCGCAGCCGAGCACGTGCTGGGCCAGCACATCGAGTGCACCGGTGCGAAGCGGAGGCGTGTCCTGTGCATTCTCGGCGACGGCATCGATGGCGACGCGGCACTCCAGCACCTCGAAACGGTTGGCCGGCACCAGCACCGCACGCGAGGCCTCGTCGAGGCGGTGATTGGCGCGGCCGATGCGCTGCATCAGGCGCGAGGAGCCCTTGGGCGCACCGATATTGACGACGAGATCGACGTCGCCCCAGTCGACGCCGAGGTCGAGGGAGGAGGTGCAGACCACGCCGCGCAGCCTGCCCGCCGACATCGCGTCCTCGACCTTGCGGCGCTGCGCGACGTCGAGCGAGCCGTGATGCAGGGCAATCGCGAGGCCGTCGTCGTTCATGCTCCAAAGATTCTGGAACAGCATCTCGGCCTGGCTGCGGGTGTTGACGAAGACCAGCGTGGTCTTGTTCGCCTTGATCAGCTCGTAGATCTCGGGGAGCGCGTGGCGCGCGCTGTGGCCGGCCCAGGGCAGCCGCTCGCGCGTGTCCAGCATCTCGACCTCCGGCGGCGCGGCGCCCCCGGCGACGACGATATCGGCGGCGGCTTCCTTGCCCTCAAGCTGCGGCACCAGGAAGCGCGCGAGTTGCTCCGGCTCGGCCACCGTCGCCGACAGGCCGATCGCACGCATCTGCGGCGCGAGGCGCCAGAGGCGCGCAAGGCCGAGCGAGAGCAGATCGCCGCGCTTGGACGTGACCAGCGCATGCAACTCGTCGAGCACGATGCGCTTGAGCGAGGAGAACAGGAACGGCGCATCGTCGGAGGAGAGCAGGAGCGCGAGCTGCTCCGGCGTCGTCAGCAAAACATCCGGCGGATAGCGCCGCTGCCGCTGGCGCCGCGACACCGGCGTGTCGCCGGTGCGGGTCTCGACCTTGATCGGCAGGCCCATCTCGGCAATGGGACGCTCGAGGTTGCGCGCGATGTCGACGGCGAGCGCTTTCAGCGGCGAGATGTAGAGCGTGTGCAGGCCGCCGGTGCGTCGCGCGGAACGGCCGGTGGACATGAGCTTGTTGACACCTCCCCCCTTTTGGGCGAGGTCGGCAGCCGCAGGCTGCCGGGAGGGGGGTAGCCCCACGAGCGGAGCTTGTGGCCACTCCCCTCCCCGCCCCTCCCCCACAAGGGGGGAGGGAGAAGATAACTCCACCAGCGTCGGCAGAAACCCGGCCAGCGTCTTGCCGGCGCCGGTCGGCGCGATCAGGAGCGCGCTGGCGTCGTCGCGCGCCTTCTCCAGCAGCGCGAGCTGATGCTCGCGCGGCGACCAGCCGCGGGCCGCGAACCAGGCGTTGAAGCGGTCGGGCAGCAGCGTGGCCGGCTCGGCCGGGATTTTGAGGATGCGGGGCGGCACGGCATAGGAGGTAAGTCGTGGGGGTGGGTTCGTCGAGGGGTGGGAGGTTCCCCTCTCCCCGCTTGCGGGGAGAGGGGAAGAGAGAGAGCGGCGCCCGCCCTACTCCGACATAGGCTTGTCGGAGATGTCCCAGTCCTTGCCGGTGAAGGTGGAGATGAACAACGTCTTCATCGGCGTGTAGTCCGCGGGCGTGTAGCTGTAGGTGACGCCGTCCAGGAAGTAGGGCGAGTGGAAGCCCGCCAGCGTGGAGGCCTGCTTCAAGACGTTGGCGCGGGTGAGGTCGTCGCCGCAGCGGCGCAGGATCTCGCCCATGGTCACCGCCTGGCCATAGCCCGCAAAGGCGATGGTGTTGTCGGGGTCGATCGCCGGCGTGTACTTCTTGCGGAGCTCCTCGAACGCCATCACGTCGGGGTCCTTCTCCCATTTCGGCAGGCCGACCTCCTTGTTGTAGCGGATGGCGACGATGCCGGCGGCGTTCTCGAGACCCGCGGCGTTGAGGATCGAGCGGCCCGTGGAGCCCGCGGACAGAAGTTGCAGCGGCTTCCAGCCGAGCTCGGCCACCTTGCGGATCGACTGCGACGAGGCCTTGCCGGTCGAGATGTTGTAGAAGACGTCGGCGCCGGATTTGGACAGATTGATGAGCTGGGAATCGACGGTGGGCTCGGTGAGATCGTAGGTCTGCTCCATGATCACCTGTGCGGTGCCACCGGCATCCGCCAGCACCTTCTTGAACGGCCCCAGGAAGTCGCGGCCGAAATCGTCGTTCTGGTAGAGGATACCGATCTTCGCATTCGGCTTCACGCTGACGACGTGTCGCGCCAGGATGCGCGCCTCGGTCGGATAGAGCGGCAGGCCCGCCATCGTCCACTTGAACTCTTTCGGGTTGTTCCACTTCGACGCGCCGGTGTTGAGCAGCAGCTGCGGCACGCCCTTGGAGTTCAGGTATTTGTGCACGGCGGTCTGCGGCGCGGTGCCGAGCGAGCCGTAGAGCGCGAGCACCTCTTCCTGCTCCACAAGGCGCCGCGTCGCCTCGACGCATTTCGGCGCGCTGTAGGCATCGTCCATGGTCAGGAACTTGATCTTGCGCCCGTTGATGCCGCCCTTCTCGTTCAGCATCTGGAAATAGGCTTCGCCAATGCGGCCGAGCACGCCGTAGAGCGAGCCGGGGCCGGAATGCGGCACGGTCTGCCCGATCTTGATCTCGGTGTCGCTGGCACCCGCATCGTATTTCTTCTCTGCGGCCCAGACGTAAGGCGCGGGCAAAGTGGATGCGGCGATGGTGGCGAGCGCGCCGGCGCTGAAATCGCGCCGCGATGGATTCTTTGTCATTATTCGTTTCTCCCTGGTGCGCGCATTGTGCTGACATCGCAGCTCGGCTCGCAAGTAGGAAGTCGTCGCTTTGCGACGCAATGACGCTCAAATCAGCGTAAATTAGCGCCTAGACTCAAGTTTTCTCGGCGACGACGACGAGGCCGCGCACCGGCTCGTTGTTCTCGTTGCGCGGCGAGGCCGGCTCGAGTGCCAGCAGCTTGAGGCCGGCTTTCGCGATCGCGCCGCGCACATATTCCGCCGAATGGGCATAGCGCAGGCCCTCGCCGAGCACGATGCCATCGCCGTCATGCGTCTCCAGCGTGAAGGCGAGCACGCCGCCCGACACGAGCACGCGCATTGCTTCGTTGAGCACCGGCGCCAGATCGGAGACGTAGACGAACGCATCGGCCGCGACGACGAGGTTCGCGCTGGCGTCGCTCTTCGTGCGCAGGCCCTCGATCATGTCGGCGACTTCGAGCTCGGCATAAAGGCCGCTGGCGCGCGCCTCCTTGATCATGCCGGGCGACAGATCGATGCCGATGAAATGATCGACCTGCTTGGCGAAGGCCGCGGCCGCGAGGCCAGTGCCGCAGCCGAGATCGATGGTGCGCTTGAAGAAGGCCGGCTTCTTGGCGGCGACGCGGGCGGCCAGCACCGCCTTGAAGATCAGCGCCGGCGCGCGATAGCCGAGATCGTTGATCAGCGCGTGCTCGAAGCGCGGCGCGTACTGATCGAACAGCGCCTGCACGTAGGCCTTGGGCATCTCGGCAACTTGCGCATCGCCGAGCCGCATCAGATGCAGGCCGGCCCCGTGCCGATCCTCAGGGTCGGAGTCGCGCGCCTTGCGGAAGGCCGCGATCGCCTTGTCGCGCTCGCCGAGCTGCTGACGGATCTCGCCGAGCGTGAACCAGGCCGAGGTGAAGTTCGGTGCAAGTTCGATCGCCTGCTCCAGCAGGTCCGCGGCGGCGGGCAGGTCGCCCTTGAGCTGCAGGTCGCGTGCGAACTCGAAACGGCGGTCGGCCATGAGATCGCCGGAGGTCAGGAACAGGCGGAGCGGCATTGAGGAACCGAAGCAAGCAAGACTCGAAGAAAACGCGGCGCAGCCTATATGACAGAAATGCGTCCGCAAGACATCCTGTTGCCAACTGCTGCCGGCCTGTGCTGCAGGCCGGGCGGCTTCCATATCGACCCCGTCCGTCCCGTGGAGCGGGCCGTGATCACCCACGGCCATTCCGACCATGCCCGTGCCGGCCACGGCGCGGTGCTGGCGACGCAGGAAACGCTCGACATGATGCGGCTGCGTTACGGCGAGAATTTTGCCGGCTCGACGCAGGCCGTCCGCTATGGCGAGGAGATCCGGCTCGGCGACGTCCGCGTGAAATTCCACCCGGCCGGGCATGTGCTCGGCTCGGCGCAGATCGCGGTGACAGCTAGGGACACCTGCATCGTCGCCTCCGGCGACTACAAGGACGCGCCGGACCCGACCTGCACGCCGTTCGAGCTGGTGCCGTGCGACGTCTTCATCACCGAAGCCACGTTCGGGCTGCCGGTGTTCCGCCATGGCGATGCGGCCGATGAGGTGAAGAAGCTGCTGGCCTCGATTGCGCTGTTTCCGGAGCGCGCGCATCTCGTCGGCGCCTACTCGCTCGGCAAGGCGCAGCGCGTGATCGCGCTGCTGCGGCGGACCGGCTATGACGCGCCGATCTATCTGCATGGCGCGATGGAGAAGATCACGTACTATTACCAGAGCCGCGGGATCGAACTCGGCGAGCTCAGGCCAGCGGCCGGCATGAAGAAGGCGGCGCTGGCCGGCACCATCACGCTCGCACCGCCGTCCGCGACGTCGGATATCTGGACTCGGCGCTTTCCCGACCCGGTCACCGCCTTCGCCTCGGGCTGGATGCGCGTGCGCGCCCGCGCGCGGCAAGGCGGCGTCGAATTGCCCCTGGTGATCTCCGACCACGCCGACTGGGATGGTCTCACGGCCACCATCAAGGCGACCGGCGCCGGCGAGATCTGGGTCACCCACGGCCAGGAAGACGCGCTGGTGCATTGGTGCCGGAGCAAGGGCCTGAAAGCGCAGCCGCTCGATCTCGTCGGCTATGGGGACGAAGAAGAGAGCGAGACGCCGATTGCCGGGGCCGAAGCATGAATCGCTTCGCTGAACTGCTCGACCGCCTCGCCTACGAGCCCGGCCGCAACAACAAGCTGCGGCTGATCACCGGCTATTTCCGCGAGGTCGGCGATCCCGATCGCGGCTATGCGCTGGCGGCACTCACCGGCGCGCTCAGCTTCAAGCACGCCAAGCCGGCGCTGATCCGGGATTTAATTGCGTCGCGCACCGATGAGGTGCTGTTCGGGTTATCGTATGATTACGTCGGCGATCTCTCGGAGACGGTGGCGCTGATGTGGCCGAAGCGGGCGCCTCGTCATGACGAATCTTTTCCGGGCTACCCCTCTCCCCCGCCCTCCCCCGCAAAGGGGGAGGGAGCGGAGTTGCGTTCGCGGCGGCAGACGGGCTCGATCGACAAAACTGATCTAGCCAGTGATGGGCGCACGGACCTCACCGTTCCCTCCCCCCTTGCGGGGGAGGGCCAGGGAGGGGGGTCCCATGGGCGAGATGCCAGCGATTCGCTCCACCCAAGCAACCACAACAACCCGCCGCCTCCGACCCTCACCGAGGTCGTCACCACGCTGCGCTCGCTCGGCAAGACGGAGCTACCGAAGCAGCTCGAACGCTGGCTCGACGAGCTCGACGAAACCGGTCGCTGGGCCCTGCTCAAGCTCGTCACCGGTGCGCTGCGCATCGGTATTTCCGCGCGCCTCGCCAAGACCGCCGCCGCCGCGCTCGGCGACAAGGACCCACACGAGATCGAGCTGATCTGGCCGGGACTCAGCCCACCTTATCTCGATCTGTTCGCCTGGCTGGAAGGCCGCGGCGAAAAGCCGGTCAATCGCGATCCCGCGCCGTTCCGGCCCGTGATGCTGGCGCATGCGATCGAGGATACGGATTTCGACGCGCTCGATCCCGCCGACTACATCGCCGAATGGAAATGGGACGGCATCCGCGTGCAGGCGGTGGCGGGGCGCGACGAGCGCGGCCACATCACGGCGCGACTCTATTCGCGCACCGGCGAGGACATTACGGGAAGCTTTCCGGACCTTGTGCCGTCGCTGCGTCTGCCCGGCGCAATCGACGGCGAGCTGCTGATCCTGCGCGAAGGTCGCGTGCAGAGCTTCAACGTCTTGCAGCAGCGCCTCAACCGTAAGGTCGTCTCGCCCAAGCTGATCAAGGAGTTTCCGATCCATTTGCGCGCCTACGATCTGCTCGGCGACGACGAAAACGATCTGCGCGAGCTGCCCTTCGCGGAGCGGCGCGAGCGGCTGGAGACATTCGTCAGGAAGCTCAGCGATCCCCGCATCGATCTGTCGCCCACCGTTCCCTTCGCAAGCTGGGAGGCGCTGACCGCCGCGCGCGCCGATCCCGCGAGCGCGGGCGCCGGCGAGGACGCCGACGCCGTCGAGGGCGTGATGCTGAAGCGGCGCGATGCGCCTTACCTGCCGGGGCGGCCGAAAGGGCAATGGTGGAAGTGGAAGCGCGATCCGCACATCATCGATGCCGTGCTGATGTATGCGCAGCGCGGCCACGGCAAGCGCTCGTCCTATTATTCCGACTACACCTTTGGCGTCTGGACCGCAGGCGAAGGCGGCGACGAGCTGGTGCCGGTCGGCAAAGCCTATTTCGGCTTCACCGACGAGGAGCTCTTGCAGATCGACCGCTTCGTTCGCCGCAACACCACGGAAAAATTCGGTCCCGTCCGCCATGTCGTGCACGAGGGAGACAAGGGCCTGGTGCTGGAGGTCGCCTTCGAGGGCCTGCAGCGCTCGCCGCGGCACAAATCAGGTATCGCCATGCGCTTTCCCCGCATCAGCCGCCTGCGCTGGGACAAGCCGCCGCGCGAGGCCGACCGGCTGGAGACGCTGGAGAGGATGCTGAAGGCGGAGCCGGCGGAGATCGAGGTGTGAGGCGCGCGCTGAGCCGAACTTTGGCGGCGCCTGAGCGCGCGCCTCGTCCTTCGAGACGACCGCTTCGCAGTCTCCTCAGGACGAGGCTAATCCGCGTCGGTGCCCGTTGAGACTGCTGCCGCGCACTCCGTCCTCATCCTCAAGGAGCCCGCTTAGAGCGGGCGTCTCGAAGGATGGCCGTTGGAAACGCTCTCAATCTGCCGGCGGAGAGATGACCGACAACCCGAATTAAACTCCGGTAACCCGATTGACGCTCCGCCACGGGTTCCCCATGTCCCCCGCCGTGGCTTATAATGGGGTCGAATCCGCCCGAGGAGTTTGCGATGGTCCAAGACGTCAGAGATTTGCCGGCCGGCCGGAGCGATGGTCTGCACCGCTTTCTCGGCGGCTCTCCGCTGGCGGTCGCGTTTCGCCTGGTCCTGCTCTCGATCCTGGTCGGCGTCGTGCTCGCCGCGATCGGCTTCGACCCCTGGAACATCATCTACAGCATCCGCCTGCTGTTCCAGCGTCTCTGGGATCTCGGCTTCGACACCATCAACTGGTTGTGGCGCTACTTCCTGCTCGGCGCGGTCATCGTGATCCCGATCTGGCTGCTCTCGCGCGTGTTCGGCGCACCGCGCGGCCGCTAAGGATTTGATTCGAGGAGTGCGCAGCCGATGCAACTGCGTTTCGTCGGCTGCGGTGACGCCTTCGGCTCCGGGGGCAGGCTCAACACCTGCTTTCATGTCTCCGGGCGCGAAGCGAACTTCCTGATCGATTGCGGCGCGTCGGCCCTGCCGGCGCTGAAGCGGCTCGAGATCGAGCGCAATGATATCGATCTCATTCTCATCACGCATTTCCACGGTGATCATTTTGCCGGCCTGCCGTTCTTCTTGCTCGACGCGCAATTCTCGCGGCGGACGCGGCCGCTGACCATCGCGGGCCCGCAAGGCATCGAGACCCGGCTCGCTCAGGTAATGGAAGTGCTGTTCGAGCATTCCTCGCAGGCAAAACAGCGTTTCGAGCTCAACGTCGTCGAGTTCGCGCCCGAGCAGCGCCAACCCTTTGGCGCCGTGACCGTGACGCCCTATCCGGTTGTGCACGGCGACTCCGGCGGTCCGTTCCTCGCCTACCGCGTCGAGGCCGAGGGCCGTACGCTCGCCTACAGCGCCGACACCGAATGGACGGAGGCCCTCATTCCGCTGGCGCATGGCGCGGACCTTTTCATTGCCGAGGCCTATATGTACGAGAAGGTGGTCAAGAACCATCTCAGCCTGAAGACCTTGGAACAGCATCTGCCCGACATCGGCGCCAAGCGGCTCGTCCTCACCCATATGAGCGACGACATGCTGTCGCGCCTGGAAGACGTGCCGTACCTTGCCGCCGAAGACGGCATGGTGCTCGTGTTCTAGCGATGCACGCGCCCGTTTCCCTCAAGATCGGCTCCCGCCAGGTGTTCGCCATCGCCGGTCCCGCGATGGTCGCGAACCTCACGACGCCCCTGATCGGCGTGGTCTCGACCACCGCGATCGGCCGGCTCGACGATGCGACGCTGCTCGGCGGTGTCGCGATGGCTTCCGTCATCTTCGACTGCCTGTTCTGGCTGTTCGGCTTCCTGCGCATGAGCACGCTGGCCTTCACCGCGCAGGCGCTCGGCGCCGGCGAGACGCGCGAGCAGACCGTGATCCTGGTGCGCGGCCTCATCGTCGCCGGCCTGATCGGCGCGGTGCTGATCGCGCTGCAATTGCCGCTCTCCGCCGTACTGTTCGACCTGATGGGCGGCAGTGAGGGCGTGACGCGGGCGGCAAAGACCTATTTCATGATCCGGATCTGGTCCTCGCCCTTCGCCTTTGCCAATTACGTCGTTCTCGGCTGGCTGGTGGGACAGGCCCGCGCCAATCCGGCGCTACTGCTGCAAATCATCATCAACCTCATCAACATGGCGGCGACGATCTTGCTGGTGCTGGTTTACGACACCGGCATTGCGGGCGCGGCGATCGCCGCGCTGCTGTCGGAGACGATCGGCTTCCTGCTCGGCGTGATCGTCTGCCGCCGCCATGCCGCCGGCGGCTTCAAAGTGCCGCGCGCGATGCTGTTCGATCGCGCAAAGCTGATGCGGCTGCTGGCGGTCAACACCGACATCCTGATCCGCACCGCGGCGCTGATCGCCGTGTTCCTGTTCTTCACCGCCAAGGGCGCGCGCGCCGGCGACGTCACGCTCGCGGCGAACTCCGTGCTCAACAATTTCCTGCTGGTCAGCGCGTTCTTCCTCGACGGCCTCGCCAATGCGGCCCAGCAGCTCTGCGGCCGCACCTTTGGCGCACGCGATGCCAAAGGTTTTTCGGATTCGACCCGGCTGGTGCTGCTGTGGGGGCTCGGCTTCGCGCTGGTCGTCGCGGTGCTGTTCGCGCTGTTCGGACCTGATATCATCAACTTCATGACCGCGAGCGAGGATGTCCGCCGCGTCGCGCGCGACTTCCTGCCGTTCATCGTGCTCGCGCCCATCCCCGGCGTGTTCGCCTTCGGCTTCGACGGCATCTATGTCGGCGCCACCTGGGCGCGCGAGATGCGCAACCTGATGCTGGCCTCGCTGGCGATCTTCTTGGGCGCCTGGCTGGGGTTGCAGTCGTTCGGCAATGCCGGGCTGTGGTGTGCGCTGATCGCGTTCTATATCGCGCGCGGCGGATTGCAGGGTGCGAGATATCCGGTGCTGTATCGGGGCACGTTTTCTTCTCCCTCGCCCCGCTTGCGGGGAGAGGGTCGGGGTGAGGGGGAGTCTCCGCAAGGGCGGTGATCGTTCCAACCACCGGACTTACCATGACCGCTTCAGCCGCTCAGCTTTTGCAGAACCTCCCGCACGCTGCCGGGACGCAATTCTCTCCTCGTCATTGCGAAGCAATCCAGAGTCTTTCCGCGGAAGGATTCTGGATTGCTTCGCTGCGCTCGCAATGACGGTGTGGACGGAGCGTCGCGGATATCCACGGGACGGACTTGCGGAGAGTCCCCTCACCCGGAATTTGCTCTCGCAAATTCCGGCCTCTCCCCGCAAGCGGGGAGAGGCGGAGGATCACATCCCCGGCCAGTCTTCCGCGGTCAGCGTCGCCGCATCGGCGCCGACGATTTCGGAGAGCGAATCCCGGCCCGTGCGCAGCAGTGTCGAGGTGAGGTCGCGCTTGATCTCCTCGACGAGGCCGAGGCCCTTGTAGACAAGCGACGAATAGAGCTGGATCAGGCTGGCGCCGGCACGGATCTTGGTCAGCGCCGCGCCACCGGAATCGACGCCGCCGACGCCGACCAGGGGAAACGCGCCCTCGACGCGCACATAGGTCTCCGCGACCATCCGCGTCGAGAGGCGGAACAGCGGCCGGCCGGACAGGCCGCCTTGCTCCTTGGCGCGCATTTCCTCGCGCAGCGTGCTCGGCCGCGCGATCGTCGTGTTCGACACGATCATGCCGTCGACCTTGCGCGAACGCGCGACCTGCACGACGTCGTCGAGCTGGGCGAGACTGAGATCCGGCGCGATCTTGAGCAGCACCGGCGTGTCGCCCGCCTTCTGCCGCACCCGCTCGCGCGCGTCGATCACGCGCGCGAGGAGATCATCGAGCAGCGCGCCTTCCTGCAAGTTACGCAGGCCCGGCGTGTTCGGCGAGGAGACGTTGACGGTGAAATAGCTCGCGACCGGCGCAAAGGTCTCGATCAGCTTGACGTAGTCGGCGACACGGTCCGGCGAATCCTTGTTGGCGCCGACATTGACGCCGACGATGCCGCCGTGCTGCGCGCGCGCGGCGAGCCGGCGCAGCGCGACTTCGGCGCCGTCATTATTGAAGCCCATGCGGTTGATCACGGCTTCGTCGCGCTCGAGCCGGAACAGGCGCGGGCGCGGATTGCCTCCCTGCGGCTTCGGCGTCACCGAGCCGATCTCGACGAAACCGAAACCGAGTCGCAGCAGCGCGTCCGGCACTTCCGCGCTCTTGTCGAAGCCGGCTGCCATGCCGACCGGATTGGGAAAATTGAGCCCGAAGGCGCGGACCGCGAGCTTGGGATCGTCAGCGCGCGGCTTGACCGGCGGCAGGAAGCGCAGGCCCTGGATCGCCAGGCGATGCGCATCCTCCGGATCGAGCCAGCGCAGCACCGGCAGCGAGAAGGCGTCGAAAGCGCGGATCACGGCGCGAGCTCCGGAACATCGTGGCTGCCGTCGGAGCGCATGTTGAGGTTCAGCACCGATATGACGGCGCCGAGATCCAGCTCGCCATAGAGGTGCGGAAACAGCTCGTCATTGCGCGAACGCTCCCAGCGCAGGTCGCTGCCCAGCGCATCGCCGTCGACCTCGACCAGGAACAGCGCCCGCTGCCCGAAGAAGTGCTTGCGCAGGGTTTCGGGAACCTGGGCGGCCGTCGAAAAATGGATGAAGCCGTCGCGCGAATCGTCCGCGCTACCCTGGTACACGCCGTGCCGTTCCGCCTCGCGCCAGGCCGAGGCCGGACAGATTTTGTAGATCTTGACCACCGCTTACGCAGCCCTGTTTGCCCTTTGAGACAGCTCTTTGAGTCTCTTGGGTTTTTTCGTCTCTTGGGGTCCCTGAAACCCCGGCGCGACCGTAAAGGCCGCTCCTTCCGAACTCAAGGCTTAGAGCCTGTTCCGTCCCGATGAAATCGGGATCGGCGGTCAGATTCCCGTTTCACGCGTTTTCCTCGCCACGCTTGTATTCCCTCCACCCGACAACCGCTTTCCCATCACCCCTTGCGCGACTAACGGAAAACCGGTTGATTTGAGGATAGTTTTCCTGAGTTGCGACGGGCTGGACCTTCCATGGTCAGACAGGCCAAAGCGCAGAGGATGCTGACTCACGACCAGATCTGGGTCGCGCTGGATCGGCTCGCGGCGCGCGCCGGCCTGTCGCCGTCCGGCCTTGCCAAGCGTGCCGGGCTCGACCCTACCACGTTCAACAGGTCCAAGCGCGTCACCCCTGATGGCCGCGAGCGCTGGCCCTCGACCGAATCGATCGCGAAGGCGCTGGCGGCGACCGGCGACTCCATCGACACCTTTGCAAGGCTGATCGACGCCGAGGCAGGCGACGGCCGTTCGGTGCCGCTGCTCGGCCTCGCGCTCGCCGGTGCGAGCGGCGCGTTCGACGAGTCCGGCCTTCCATCGGGCAAGGGCTGGACCGAAGTCGCGCTTCCCATCCCCGAGGACAGCCAGACGTTTGCGCTGGAGATCGCCGGCGATGCGCTTGCGCCCACCTATCGCAACGGCGACGTCATCCTGGTCTCACCCGGCACACCGATCCGCAAGGGCGATCGTGTCGTGGTGAAGACCACAGCGGGCGAGCTGACGATCGCAACGCTGAAGCGCCGCACGGCAAAGGCGCTGGAATTGCAGCCGCTCGATGCCTCGCAGGCCGAGCGCACGATGGCGGCGGGCGAGATCGCCTGGGTCGCAAGGATCGTGTGGGCGAGCCAATGAGGCAAACTCGCTGTCGCCCGGACGACGATGGTGAGATGAGGGTCGCTACAATTGCGACCCGACGCCTCACGCGCTCCTTGCCAGCGCGCCGTCGATCATGTTGACGGCGTTCTGCACGCCGTACACCGCGACGAAGGAGCCGAAGCGCGGGCCCTTCTCCTGGCCGAGCAGGACCTGGTAGAGCATGTTGAACCAGTCGAGCGTGACGCCGGGGCGGCCGTCCTTGCCCTTCTTGACCTGGTCGAGGAACGGCTCGCGGCGGCCGATCTCGTAGACGACGTTCTGGATGTCCTCGGCCGAGGCATCCTGCGGAAGCTGCGAGAGCGCATCGCGCAGATCCTGCAACGCAGCGCGCTCCGTGTCGGTCGGCACGCGGAACTGCTTCGTCGGCGCGACGAAGTCGCGGTAGTAGTTGATGGCGTAGCCGACCATCGCATCGAGCTTGGGATGCGTCTTGGGCGTCACGCCGGGGCGGTAGCGGCCAATGAAGCCCCAGAGCGTCTCGGCGTTCTCCGCGTTCGACGACGACACCAGCGTCAGCAGCAGCTGGAAGGTGACGGGCATGTCGCCCTGCGGCGGCTTGCCGTTGTGGATATGCCAGACCGGATTGCCGAGCTGCTGCTTGCGATCCTGCTTCGGAAAGCCGTCGATGAATTGCTGATAGTCATCGACGTTGCGCGGAATGACGTCGAAATACAGCCGCTTGGCCGCCTTCGGCTCGCGGTACATGAACAGCGACAGCGATTCCGGCGAGGCGTAGCGCAGCCATTCGTCGATGGTGAGGCCGTTGCCTTTCGACTTCGAGATCTTCTGGCCCTTCTCGTCGAGGAAGAGCTCGTAATTGAAGCCTTCAGGCGGCGCGGCGCCGAGCGCCTTCGCGATGGCGCCGGACAGCTTCACGGAATCGATCAGGTCCTTGCCGGCCATCTCGTAGTCGACGCCGAGCGCGACCCAGCGCATCGCCCAGTCGGCCTTCCACTGGCATTTTACATTTCCGCCGGTCACCGGCGTCTCAACTTCCTGATTGGTGTCGGGATCGACATAGGTCACCGTGCCGGCCGCGACGTCGCGGCGGATCATCGGCACCTGCAACACGACGCCGGTGGTCTTGCTGATGGGAAGGAACGGCGAATAGGTGGCGCGGCGGTCCGGCCCCAGCGTCGGCAGGATGATCGCCATGACCTTGTCGTAGGCAGCAAGCATCTTCAGCAGCGTCGCGTCGAAGCGGCCTGATGTGTAGTAGTCGGTCGAGCTCGCGAACTCGTAGTCGAAGCCGAAATGATCGAGGAAGGCGCGCAGCCGCGCATTGTTGTGGTGGCCGAACGACGGGTACTCGTTGGAGAACGGGTCCGGCACCCGCGTCAGCGGCTTGCCGAGATGCGCGGCCAGCATCTCCTTGTTGGGGACGTTGTCCGGCACCTTGCGAAACCCGTCCATGTCATCGGAGAACGCGAGCAGGCGCGTCTTGATCTTGTCCTCGGTGAGCACGCGGAAGGCATGGCGCACCATCGAGGTGCGCGCGACCTCGCCGAACGTGCCGATATGCGGCAGGCCCGACGGGCCGTAGCCCGTCTCGAACAGCACCTCGTCCTTCGGACTTTTCTTCAGCCGCGCGACAATGGCCTTCGCCTGCTCGAACGGCCAGGCGTTGGATTGTTCGGCAAGCGTGCGCAGGTCGCTCGGGCTCATGCTGGGATCGATAACGGACATCAAGGGGCCTCCGGGCCGCGGAAAATAGCGATTTCCGGGCAGAATGCAATTTTGTGGGCGGTATTGCCTCTGGCACCGTCATTGCGAGCGAAGCGAAGCCATCCAGACTGTCGCTGCGGAAACAGTCTGGATAAGGGCTCCTTGCAATGACGGCGGAGAGAGCAGCGAAGAAACTAAAACGGGCTCACCGAAAAATAGCGCAGCCACAGATCGGTGTAGCGGCCTTTTTCCCAGACGCGGAAGAGAGCCCAGTTCAGGGCCTGGCGCAGCACGTCGTTGCCCTTGCGGACGGCGATGCCGATGCCTTCACCGAAGAAGCGGCTCTCGACGAAGGGACCGCCGGAGAAGGCGCAGCAATCGCCGGAATCGGTGCCGTTGATCCAGAACGCGAGCGAGATGGCATCGCCGAAGATGAAGTCGACCTCACCCTTGCGCAGCGCGGCGCGCATCGCGTCGTCGCTCGGATAGGGATGCAGCTCGGCGTCGGTGAACATCACCTTCAGATACGCCTCATGCGCCGAGCCCGCGATGACGCCGACCTTTTTGCCCTCGAGATATTCCGGGCGGATCTCCCGCATCACCGCATCCTTGCGCGAGACGAAGCGCGCCGGCACGCGGTAATAGGGATCGGTGAAGTCGACGCGGGCGCGCAACTGCGGGCTCACCGCCATCGAGGCGATGATGGCATCGCCCCGGTTGGAGGTGAGCGCATCGACCAGCGTCTCGAAGCGGCGCATCTGCACCGTGCAGGTGACCTTGATCTCCTCGCACAGCGCGCGGGCGAGATCGACGTTGAAGCCGGCCGGGTTGCCGTCGGCCCCGGTGTAGTTGAACGGCGGATAGTCGGTCTCGGTCAGGAAGCGGATCACGGTCAGGCGCGACAGGTCCGGCCGCTCTGGGCGCCGGCGCGGGTCCCAGAACCCGGGCACGGCCTGGGGGGCCGCCTGGGGCGCCGGTTGCGGGGTGGCTTGAGGTGCCGACGGGGGCTGCTTGGTCGGGTCTTGGGCCCAGGCGCCAGGGTGGCCTGCGAGCAGGCAGAGGCCGGCTGCGAGCCCTGCCAGCAAGCCACGGACAGATTTGAACGATTTCGCCTGTTGCGAGGAAGCCATCGGCCGAAAGCAATGAATTTCGTTGGGATCAGAGGGCCTTATAGACCATCCACCCGGGAACGCGAGCGCGGAATGCGGCAAGTTCGCTCCCGCCCCGCCTGCGGGGCAGGCCGGTAAGAGGGTGCCTCCTCTGGGGGAGAGCCGTTAGTTAGGCGACAATCCTCAAGAGGACAAAACCCTCACCCGCGCCTTTCGGCGCGACCTCTCCGGCAGGCGAGGTGCCCCCTCAGAGATACCGCTTCAAATCGGCCGCCGCCTCTTCCGGCGTGCGCTTCAGGTTGAACGGCGAGACGAACCTGCCCTCGCGGTCCATCAGGTAGACCAGCGCGGTGTGGTCCATGGTGTAGTCGCCGTCCTTGGTCGGGACCTTCTTGGCATAGACCCGGTAGGACGCGATCACCTTGGCAGTTTCGGCGGGATCGCCGGACAGGCCCTCCAGATGCGGGTCGAAGCTGGACAGATAATCCTTCATCGTCGCCGGCGTGTCGCGCTCGGGATCGACCGAGATGAAGACGGCGTTGACCTTGTCGGCGTCCTTGCCCATGGCGCGAAGCACTTCCGACATTTCGAACAGCGAGGTGGGGCAGACGTCGGGGCAGTGGGTGTAGCCGAAGAAGATCAGGGTCGGCTTGCCCTTCAGGCTCTTCTCGGTGACGACCTTGCCGTTCTGGTCGGTGAGCTGGAACGGGCCGCCGATCGCCGCGGGCTGCGCCATCTTGCTGACCCCGCCCATGGCCCAGAACATGATGAGGAGCCCGAGGACGAGACTTGCGGCGAATGCGGTCGCGATCACCAGCGGACGGGCGGCGGAACTCATGGGCGGAAAACTTCCTGTCGGGTCAGAAGCAGGCGGCGAAACCGGTCCTGATCATTTCGAAGAACACCTGGCTGCCGTAGTGGAACCATAGCGCCAGCGCGCCGATCACGACCAGCCCGCCGAGGCCAGCGCCCGCCAAGACCAGCACGGACGGTGTCCCGCCGGCAGTGGACGAATTGTCCGGTAACTGATGTCCGGGGTGCAGTGGTTGAGCCATGACAACGTTGGGGGCGAAGGCCCCGGTTCCCAGGCTTTCAGATAGGCTTTAGCCCGCCGGCGGGCAAGGCGCCGCCACAAGGCGCCGCCAGCACTAAGGCGCCGCTGACGGGCTCGATGATCCCGGCACACCCGTGGTGTCAGTGAAGCAGCTGGCCCCGAGCCGTCTCGAGCTGTTCCACCTGCGGAAGGGGCCGACGTGCCGGCTTGATCGCCGAAGCCTGCGCGTCCATGTAGCAGGGCTTGTACATGGCCTGCAGCTGCCTGCCCCTCAGGAACAGCATGTGCGGGGTCAAGCCGCCGCGCTGGCTGATCCAGCGCCTCACCTGCGACGGATACATCGAATAGAGCATCTGGGTCGCTTCGGGATTGGTGACGGCGCGGCCATTGGCTCCGAAATCCCAGGCGGCATGGAAGCCGAGCGTTGCGCTCGAGGTCACACAGATACGGTCATGCGGAATGGCGCCGAGGACGATGGTGCAGGCCGAGGCGCAGAGGCCGTCGATGATCACGGTCTCGCCCGATTGCCTGAGGTCCTGGTATTTATCGACGTAGGTTCCAATCCGGCCGCCGCGGTCATCCGCGATCCGAACCACCGCGTGAGAAGCCTCCATGCCCGCGATCAAGAGAACCGCCGCAAGCAACCCCGTCAGAAACTTCATTGTCCCCCGCCCCAGTCGAATTCGAGTCTGCGTGTCAGGTGGTGATGCAGTGCTAGCGTCCGTCGTAACCAAGGTTTTGTCTAGGCAGGCCGGCTGGATCAAAACAAATTCAAGTCCAGTGTTGCGTCCGCGCTGCACCAGACCGGCCTCTATCCCGGACTGGAACAAGTTAACGAGGTCTTACGCGCCATGCCCTTGATCTCAGTTACGACCGCCGGCTTCAATCCGGGCAATTACAGGGGGGAACTCATGGAGGGGGAAGCGCATGGCTGAGGAAACGGACGTCATCGTCGTCGGCGCGGGACTTTCGGGCCTCGTCGCTGCCACCGAGATCGCAGATGCGGGCAGGCGCGTGATCGTGGTCGACCAGGAAGGCGAGCAGTCGATCGGCGGCCAGGCGTTCTGGTCCTTCGGCGGATTGTTCCTGGTCGATTCGCCGGAGCAGCGCCGGCTCGGCATCAAGGATTCGTTCGAACTCGCGATGCAGGACTGGCTCGGCACCGCCGGCTTCGACCGCGACGAGGATTTTTGGCCGCGCAAATGGGCCGAGGCCTATGTCGCGTTCGCCGCCGGCGAGAAACGCGACTGGCTGCGCGCGATGGGCCATCGCATCTTCCCCGTGGTGGGCTGGGCCGAACGTGGCGGCTACGACGCGATGGGCCACGGCAATTCGGTGCCGCGCTTCCACGTCACCTGGGGCACCGGCCCGGGCATCGTCGAGCCGTTCGAGCGCCGCGCGCGCGAGGCGATGAAGAGCGGCCGCCTCAGCTTCAAGTTCCGCCACCGCGTCGATGCGCTCTCCATCACCAACCGCACCGTGGATGGCGTCAGCGGCGCCGTGCTCGCGCCTGATGATGTCGAGCGCGGCAAGAGCTCCTCGCGCAACGTCGTCGGCGAGTTCGCGCTGAAGGCGCAGGCCGTGATCGTGGCTTCCGGGGGCATCGGCGGCAATCACGAGCTGGTGCGGGCGAACTGGCCGAAGCGGCTCGGTGAGCCGCCGAAGTTCATGATCTCCGGCGTGCCCGAGCATGTCGACGGCCGCATGATCGGCATCACGGAAAAGACCGGCGCGCGCCTGATCAACCGTGACCGCATGTGGCACTATGTCGAGGGCATCCAGAACTGGTCACCGATCTGGCCGCGCCACGGCATCCGCATCCTGCCCGGCCCTTCCTCGATGTGGTTCGACGCAACCGGCACGCGCTTGCCGGCGCCGCTGTTCCCCGGCTCCGACACGCTCGGCCAGCTCAAATACATCATGTCCACCGGTTATGATTATTCCTGGTTCATCCTGACCCAGAGCATCATCAAGAAGGAGTTTGCGCTGTCGGGCTCGGAGCAGAATCCCGACCTCACCGGCAAGAGCTGGCGCATGACCTTGCGCCGCGCCACCAACAAGGGCGCGCCCGCGCCGGTGGAGGCCTTCAAAAGCCATGGTGTCGACTTCATCGTGCGCGACAGGATCGAGGACCTTGTCGCAGAGATGAACAAGCTTGCCGGCAACGACCTGCTCAGGCTCGAGCACATCAAGATGCAGATCGAGGCGCGCGACCGCGAGCTCGACAATCCTTACGTCAAGGATGCGCAGGTGATGAACATCCACAATGCGCGCCGCTATATCGGCGACAGGCTGATCCGCACCGCTTCACCTCACCGTATCCTCGATCCCGCGCATGGGCCGCTGATCGCGGTCAAGCTCAACATCCTCACCCGCAAGACGCTCGGCGGCTTCGAGACCGATCTGGAGTCGCGCGTGTTCGGCGAGGAGGGACGGGTCATCCCCGGCCTCTATGCGGTCGGCGAAGCCGCGGGCTTCGGCGGCGGCGGCGTGCACGGCTATCGTTCGCTGGAGGGCACCTTCCTCGGCGGCTGCCTGTTCTCGGGCCGCAATGCCGGCCGCGCGGCCGCGAAAGCGGTGGGATAGATCATGATGCGATGGATGCAGGTCGGGATGTTTCTTGCGGCGTTGACCGCAGCCGCCGTCGCAGCCGCCGACACCATCGACGTCAACGGCGTGAAGCGCTCCTACACCTTGCAACTGCCGGCGAAGCGGCTTGTGCCGCTGGTGGTCGTGCTGCATGGCAAGACCCAGCGCGGCGCCGACATGATCGCGCGGACGGCCTGGCCGCAGGTCGCAAAACGCGAAGGTTTCGCCGTGGCATTTCCCGATGGCCTCAACCATGCCTGGGCCGATGCGAGAACGAAGGCGGGCCCCGCGCTCCGCGGCCCGCCCGAGGGCACCGATGACATCGCCTTCATTGCAAAGCTCGTCGAGAAGCTGGTGGCGAACGGCACCGCCGACCCGAAGCGCGTCTATGTCGCCGGCATCTCCAATGGCGGCGCCATGGCGATGACGCTTCTCTGTGCGCGCGCCGATCTGTTCGCAGCCGGCGCCAGCGTGGTCATGAACCTCACCGAAGAGGCCGCCGTCACCTGCCATCCGTCGCGGCCGCTACCGATACTGCTCATGAACGGCACGGCCGACCCGCTGGTGCCCTACACGGGCGGCCGCGGATCGAGCTATTTTGCCGCAGACGGGTTCTGGTCGACCGACGAGACGCTGGCCTTCTGGCGCAAGCTCAATGGCTGCGAGGCGGACGATGCGGCCACGGTCGATCTGCCTGAGAAGAGTCCTGCGGACCAGTCAACGGTCACCCGGATCACCTCGCGCTGCCCGACCGGGCACGACGTCGTGCTCTATCGCGTCAACCACGGCGGTCATCGCATGCCCGGCTTTGCGCCGGATGCCCGCTTTCCGAGGGTTGCGAGCAGCCTGCTCGGACCGCAGAACGGCGACATCGACGGCGCCGAGACGATCTGGTCATTCTTCAGTCAATTTCCGTGAATCGGCGCATGCGTTGGCGACGACGCATGCGCAACCGGGGTGGCTGACCGCGAGGCGCTGCGCTAGACAGGGCCGCCATTCCACCAGGAGATCCCAAATGAGCATTCAGCGTTTTGAAACCGGCCCGCGCATGAGCCAGGCCGTCGTACACGGCAACACCGTCTATCTCGCCGGTGTCGTCGCCAGCAACGCGGCCGGTGAAAGCGTGACCAAGCAGACCCAGGACATCCTGAAGACGATCGACGGCCATCTCGCCAAGGCCGGCACCGACAAGTCGAAGCTGCTCTCGGCCACGATCTACATCACCGACATGAAGACCTTCGGCGAGATGAATGCGGTGTGGGACGCCTGGGTCTCGCCCGGCAACACCCCGGCCCGCGCCACCGTCGAGGCCAAGCTCGCCGCCCCGCAATACACCGTCGAGATCATGGTGACGGCGGCGAAGTAACTTTCGCCAAGCAAGAGACACATGCGACTGAAGCGCGATGAGGCCATCATCGCGCTTCATTTTCTTACACGTGCCGATGACCTCCGAGGTAATCGATCGGCGCGCGCAATCCTTCGATAGTGACGATCAGCCGGATACGGCGTCATCGAAGGAGAGCACCATGACCGACCACACCGCCATCGCCCACTGCTATATCGATCTCTGGAACGAGCGCACGACAAGCCGCCGCCGCGAGCTGCTGAGCGAGACCTGGACGGCAGATGCGAGCTACGTCGATCCACTGATGAAGGGCGACGGCCCCGATGACATCGACGCGCTGATCGCGGGCGTGCAGCAGCGCTTTCCCGATTTCAGATTCAAGCTGATCGGCGAGCCGAACGGCTACGGCGACCATGTGCGCTTCTCGTGGGGGCTCGGCCCTGACGGCGTCGACAGCCCGATCAAGGGAACGGATTTCGCCGTGCTGAAGGACGGGCGGATCAGGAGCGTCACCGGATTTCTGGACCAGGTGCCTGCGGGAGCGTGAGGTCGCTGCGCATTACGGCGCCCTCTCCCCTTGGGGGAGAGGGCATCACCGCTCGCAGACACAGGCTCACTGAGGGGTATCTCTCGGCACGCGAGTCTCGAGAGGTTAGTTCGCGGAGAGGACCCCTCATCCGGCGCTTCGCGCCACCTTCTCTCACAAGGGGAGAAGGAAGAAAGAAGCGCGCATCGATAGCCGTCAAGCCAACCGATACGCCGCCCTCGCATTCGTCCCAAACGCTTTCTCCCGCACCTGCGGCCCGAGCTTCGCCAGGCACTCATCGAGCGCACTCTTGATCTCGCCGTAGCTGCCTGCGAGCAGGCACACCGGCCAGTCCGAGCCGAAGATCAGGCGGTCCTCGCCGAAGCATTTTGCGGCGTGCGCGACGAACGGATGCAGTTGCTCTACATTCCAGTCGTTCCAGACTGCCTCCGTCGCCAACCCGGAGATCTTGCACCAGACATTGCCGCAAGCAGCTAACGCTGCGATGCGATCGCTCCATTCGTCGCTGCCGCCGTCGGCGATCGGCGGCTTGGCGGCGTGGTCGAGCACGAAGCGCGCCTGCGGGAAGGCCTGCGCGGTTGCGATCGCGGCCGGAAGCTCGCGGGTGCGGACGAGGAAATCGTAGGCGAGGTCGCGGGCGAACACCGCGGTGAGACCGCGCTGGACGTCTTCGCGCAGCAGCCAATCCGCATCAAGCTCATCGTGGACCTGGTGGCGGATACCGACCAGCTTCGCGCCGCCGGGCAACGCGCGCAGCCGGTCGAGCGTTTCGCCGAGCTCGCCCCCGGTCAAATCGGCCCAGCCGACGACGCCGATCACCGCGGGCGTCACATGCGCGATGCGCAAAAATTCCTCGGTCTCCTCGAGGGCAGAGCGGCATTGAACCACGATACTGGCGTCGATGCCGTTCGCCTCTAGCAGCGGCGCGAGATCGGCGGGGCCGAAGGCACGGCGGATCGGTGTGAGCTCCGGCGCCTCCATCCAGGGATAGCCGGCACGTGCGGGGTCCCAGAAATGCTGATGGGCGTCGATGATCATGGCTTACGCTCCACCGGGCAGCGGCGCGCGGGCGTCGACGAGGTTTCGCGCGCGCAGCTCCTGCCAGAACGCCGCCGGCACAGTCTTCTCCGACATCGCGATGTTATCCGCGACCTCGCCCGCGTTGCGCGCGCCCATCACCGCGACCGTCACCGCCGGATGGGCCATGCAGAACTGCAGCGCGGCGGCCTTCAGCTCGGTACCGTGCTGGCGGCAGAGCTCGCCCAGCGTGAGCGCCCGCGCGATCAGCGCGGCGTCGGCATCCTGGTAGTTGAACTTCGCGCCGGTGTGCGGATTGGCCAGGATGCCGCTGTTGTAGATGCCGCCGAGCAGGATGCCGATATTCTTCGCCTGACAGACCGGAAACAGCGCATCCAGCGCGCCCTGGTCGAGCAGCGTGTAGCGGCCGGCGAGCAGGAAGCAGTCGACCGGCACGGCCTCGGCAAAACGAACCGGCATTTCCGACTGGTTCATGCCGGCGCCGATCGCCTCGACCGTGCCGTCGGTGCGCAGGCGTTGCAGCGCGCGGAAGGCGCCGGAGACGGCCTCGTCATAGTGATCGTCGGGATCGTGCACCAGCAGGACGTCGACACGGTCGAGCCCGAGGCGGGCAAGACTCTCCTCGACCGAACGCATCACGCCGTCATAGCTGAAATCGAACACGGGCCGTTCGCGCGGCGTGCCCTTGTAGTGCTCGTCCTCCGCAGCGCCGCCATCCGGGGCGCGCAGCAGGCGGCCGACCTTGGTCGAGATGGCATAGGACTCGCGCGTCTGCTGCTGCAGGAACGCGCCAAGCCGCCGCTCCGCGAGACCGAAGCCGTAGAGCGGCGCGGTGTCGAAGAAGCGGACGCCGAGCGCCCAGGCGCTTGCGAGTGTCGCCTCCGCATCGGCATCGCTGACAGGCGCAAACAACCCGCCGAGCGGGGCGGAGCCGAGGCCGATCGAGGTGACATCGAGAGGGCCAAGCCGCGAGCGTTTCATTTCCATTGCCTTACAGTCTTCATCCAGCAGCCCAAAGATCATCTGCCCCGCTTGCGCAAACCGCAAGCGGGGAAGCTCGCAGGAGCACGGGGCTGGCGCCGCTCCTACTTCAGCATTTGCGCGACGTTGTCCTTGGTGACGAGGTCGAGGCCGGTGTAGACGATCTCCGGCACCTTCTCGCCCTTCTTGATGGCGAGCAGCGTGTCCACCGCCTTCTCGCCCATCTCGAACGGACGCTGACCGACCAGCGCATTGGCATAGCCGTCACGCAGCAGCTCGAGCTGCATCTTCAGCGTATCGGCGACCACCAGCGTGAACTTGCCGGAATCGATGTCCTTCTTGTTCCTGGAGGCGAAGGCCTTGAAGCCTTCGGGGGCGAACATCGGCCAGCCGCCGATGGGCACGATGGCGGCAAGATCCGGCGTTGCGGTGCGCATGTCCGTCATCTGCTGGACCGCGAGCGCGGGATCGTCGTTGCAGAAGGTCGGGGAGCCCGCGACCTCGGTCCACTTCGATCCCTTCAGCGCCTCACGAACGCCATCGACGCGCTCGGCGAGATTCTTGGCGCCGGGACCGCCCGAGACCATCGCGTACTTTCCTCCGTCGGGCCGCATCTTCAGGAGTTGCTTGCCGAGCGCCAAGCCGAACTCCTTGTTGTTGGTGCCGATATAGGCGATGCGCTTGGAGCCCGGTGCATCCGCATCGAAGGTGATGACGGGAATGCCGGCGGCGGTCGCCGCCTCGATCGACTTGGTCATGGCCGCGACGTCGGCGACCGAGATGGCGAGGCCGTCGACCTTCTGAGTGACGAAGTCCTGGATGATCTGCGCCTGCGTTGCCGGCTCGTGCTCGACCGGCCCCTTGTAGATGCACTCGATGCTGCCGAGTTCCTTGGCGCGCTTGAGGCAACCGTCGCGCGCGAAGTCGAAGAACGGATTGTTCATCGCCTTGGGCACGATGACGAAGCGGTAGTTCGCGGCAAGCGCCGGCGTCGCCATCATCGCAACGGCGATACCGGCAAGAAGCAGTTTCCTCATTGTCTCCTCCACCCTTGTTTGGTGCCCATCCTCTCGAAAGTGCCCGGGAAGCGGACAGGCGGCATCTTCGTTGCCTTCCCGAGATGACGTCACGTCAGGTCATCCGCGAGCGGATGCGATCGACCAGCACGGCCAGAATGATGATCACGCCCACCAGCGTCTGCTGCCAGTAGGAGGAGACCTGCGCCAGCACGAGACCGTTGCGGATCACCTCGAGCAGCACGCAGCCGACGATGGCGCCGAGTGGGCCGCCGATGCCGCCGGCAAGGTTGGCACCGCCGATCACGGCCGCGGCGATCACGTTGAGCTCGTAGGAGGTCGCCATGTTCGCGGGGGCCGATCCGAGCCAGCCGGAGATGATGATGCCCTGGAGACCCGCGGCGAGCGCGCAGATCACGTAGACCTCGATCTTCACCCTCACCACCGGGATGCCGGTCAGCTCCGCCGCCTTCTCGTTGCCGCCGAGCGCGAAGACGTGGCGGCCGAACGAGGTGTGGTGCAGCACCACGGCCATCGTCAGCGCGAGGATCACGAGATAGATGAACGGCGCGGGCACGCCGAGCACGTCGCCCGAGGTGAGCGCATAGAAATAATCGGCATCCGGCCCGCCCGGGAAACTGCCGCGGCCGTTGGAGACGACATAGCCGAGCCCGCGCACGATCGAGAGCATTCCGAGCGTGGTGACGAAGGGCGACAGGCCGAGCACGGCGATGCAGAAGCCGTTGACGAGGCCGACGATCAGCGCAACGCCGAGGCCGGCAACGATCGACACCAGCAGGATCAGGCCGGGCACATTGGCAAGCACGGTCTTGCCGTCGGCCGCCATGTGCACGAACAGCGAGGCGCCGAGCCCGCCGGGCGTCGACAGCTCGGTCATCACCATCGATGTGATCATGGCGGAGAAGCACATCATCGAGCCAACCGAGAGATCGATGCCGCCGATGATGATCACGAAGGTGACGCCGAGCGTGGCGATGGCGATGAACGAGAAGTTCTTCGCCACGTTCTGGATGTTGCCTTGGGTGAGGAAGTACGGGCTGGCGAAATGCATGATCACCAGCAGCACCGCGAGCGCGAGCAGCACATAGCCGGTCTGGGAGGCGAAGATGCCGCGCTGCCACCATCGGATCTTGCCGACGTTGGAGAAGGTGATCGGGGATTCCATGGGCATGGCCATCACGCCGCCTCCTTCGCGCCGGTGATGAGGGCGGTGACTTCCTCCGGCGAGGTCTCGTGGATCGGCTTGTCGGCGCGCTTCTCGCCGCGGCGCATGACGACGACGCGGTCGCACACCGCGAACACGTCGGGCATGCGGTGCGAGATCAGCATCACGGCGACGCCCTGCTCCTTCAGCCGGTGGATCAGGCCGAGCACCTGCTCGACCTGGCGGACCGAGATCGCGGCGGTCGGCTCGTCCATCATGACCAGCCGCGCATTGGACAGGCGGGTCCGCGCGATCGCAACCGCCTGGCGCTGGCCGCCCGACATCTGCTTGACGAGATCGCCGGGCCGCGTCTCCGAGCGCAGCTCGCCGAACAATTCGAGCGCGCGCGCCGCCATCGCCTTGTGGTCGAGCAAGGTCAGGGGTCCGAATTTGCGCTTGAGCTCGCGGCCGAGAAAGACGTTGGCGGCTGCGGTCAGATTGTCCGACAGCGCGAGATCCTGATAGACCACCTCGATTCCGACGGCGCGCGCATCGACGGGACGATTGAAATGCACCGCGCTGCCGGCAAAGCGCATCTCGCCGTGCGTGGGGCGGAAATTGCCGGCGATGATCTTGACCAGCGTCGACTTGCCCGCGCCGTTGTCGCCCATCAGGCCGACCACCTCGCCCGGGAAGACCTGCATGTCGACGTCATGCAGCGCGCGGATCGCGCCGAACTCCTTGCCGATGCCGGTGAGCTCGAGAACCGGTGTTGCTTCAGCGCTTGCCATCAGCGGCGTTCCTCAGACATAGCGGTTGACCAGGGCTTCCAGATATTCCTGCCGGCCCGAGCGCGGCTGCGGATCGAAGCCGGGACTCATCGCACGGTCGGCGAGATCGGCGAGCGAGCGCTGGCCGCCGAGAATGGCCCGGCCCTCGGAGCCGGCCCATCCGTCGTAGCGCGTGGCGATCGGCGTGGTGAGCGCGCCGGCATCGAGCATGTCGGCGGCGGCGAGGAAGGCGCGCGCGCACGCATCCATCGAGCCGACATGGGCGTGAATGAGATCATCGGGGTCGATCGACTGGCGGCGGATCTTGGCGTCGAAATTGAGCCCGCCCGAGGTGAAGCCGCCGCGGTTCAGGATCTCGTGGAACACCAGCGCCAGCTCACCGATATTCATCGCGAACTGGTCAGTGTCCCAGCCGAGCAAATCGTCGCCGCGGTTGATGTCGAGCGAGCCGAAAACGCCGAGCGCCTCGGCCAGCGCGACCTCGTGATGAAAGGAGTGGCCGGCGAGGATGGCGTGGTTCTGCTCGATGTTGAGCCTGACGTCCTTGAGGAGATCGTAGCGTTCGAGGAAGCCGTAGCAGGTGGCGACGTCGAAGTCGTATTGATGCTTGGTCGGCTCCTTGGGCTTGGGCTCGATCAGGATCGGGCCCTTGAAGCCTATCTTGTGCTTGTGCTCGACCACGAGCGAGACGAAGCGGCCGAGCTGATCGAGTTCGCGCTTCAAATCGGTGTTGAGCAGCGTCTCGTATCCTTCTCGGCCGCCCCACAGCACGTAGTTCTGGCCGCCGAGCCGGCGCGTCACCTCCAGCGCGGCGCGGACCTGGCCAGCGGCATAGGTGAAGATGTCGGGGTCAGGGTTGGTCGCAGCGCCCGCCATGTAACGGCGATGCGTGAACAAATTGGCGGTGCCCCAGAGCAGGCGGACTTTGCTTGATGCCATCTTCTGTTCGAACAGATCGGCGATGGCGTTGAGATTGGCGACGGACTCGCTGAGTGAGCCACCTTCCGGCGCCGCGTCGACGTCGTGGAAGGTGAAGAAGGGCACGTCCAGCAGGCGGAACAGCTCGAAGGCGACATCGGCCTTGGCGCGCGCCATCGCCATCGCATCGGTGCCGTGATGCCAGGGCCGCAAAAAGGTCTCGCCGCCGAAGGGATCGCCGCCCGGCCAGCACAGCGAATGCCAGTAGCAGACCGCAAAGCGCAAGTGATCCTCGAGTCTGCGGCCGTGGACTAGGCGGTCCTTGTCGTACCAGCGGAAGGCATGCGCGTTCGCCGCATCCTTGCCGGCGTAGGCGACAGGTGTACTTGCATCGAAGAACTTGGCTGGCGCGTTCACTTAAAGAGTCTCCTTCAATGCGGGATAAAGCGCGCGCCAGCGACGATAGGCCTCGTCATAGGCGGCGGTCACGGATGCGCGGGGCGCGAAGCTCGCGAGCCGACGCGGACGGGTGCAGATTTTGGCCGGATCTTCGCCGGTGGCGGCGATGCGGCCGAGCCGCGCGGCGCCGAGGGCAGCCCCCACCTCGCCTTCCTCGACGCGGTGGACGGGAATGCCGAGCACGTCGGCGCAGATCTGGGCCCACAGCGGCGAGCGCGAGCCGCCACCGACGAGATCGACTTCGCTGATCGGCCCGCTCGCCGCGCTCAAGGCCGCCAGATTGTCACGCGCGGCGAAGGCGACGCCCTCGAGCACGGCCTGGACGATCTGGGAACGTCCTGTCGCGCCGCGCAGGCCAACGAAGGCGCCGCTCGCGGCCGCGTCATTGTGCGGCGTGCGCTCGCCATCGAGATAGGGCAGGAATTTTATCGGGCTCGGCCCGTCGACGCGTTCGCCGAGCGGCGCGAGCAGCGCGGCGGCCGGCGTCTCCATGACGTCGGAGAGCCAGGCGAGCGAAGCCGCGGCCGACAGCATCACGCCCATCTGGTGCCAGAGGCCGGGCAGCGCGTGGCAGAAGGCATGCACGGCCGAAGCCGGCGCCGGCGCAAACCGATCGGTGACACGGAACACCACGCCGGAGGTGCCGAGCGACAGGAACGCATCGCCCGGTGTGATGGCGCCGAGCCCGATCGCACTCGCCGCGTTGTCGCCGGCACCGCCGGCGACGACGACGTCTTTCGCCATGCCCCAGCGCCGGGCGTATTCCGGCGCGAGAGCCGCGCTGGCTGCGCTGCCCTCGACGAGGCGCGGCATGTGATGCAGATCGAGGCCGGTCGCATGCAGCAGCAGGGCCGACCAGCGCCGCTCGCCGACATCGAGCCACAACGTGCCTGATGCATCCGACATGTCCTCGACCATCTCGCCGGTCAGCCGGTAGCGGACATAGGCCTTCGGCAGCAGCACCTTGGCGACGCGCTTGAATATCTCCGGCTCGTGCCGCGCGACCCAAAGCAGCTTTGGCGCGGTGAAGCCGGGCATCGCCAGATTGCCGGCGATGGCGTGCAGCGACGGGCAGCGCCGCTCCAGCATGGCGCATTCGGGTTGCGAACGACCGTCGTTCCAGAGGATCGCCGGACGCAGCGGCCGTCCGTCCTCGCCGAGCAGCGTCGCGCCATGCATCTGGCCCGACAGGCCGATGCCGGCGACCCGCGCAACCTCACGCGGATGATGGCTCGCGAGATCGTCGACCGCGCCGATCGCGCCTGCAACCCATGCGTCGGGATCCTGCTCGGACCACAGCGGCGCCGGATGCGACAGCGCCAGCTCGCGCGCCGCCGTCGCGACCACCGCGCCGGCTTCGTTCACGAGAACCGCCTTCACACCGGACGTGCCGAGGTCCAGTCCGAGATACACACCACCCTCCCTTTTGTCTGTCGCGGTGTGCGAGCTTGACGTCGCCTTCCCCGCAACGGGCCGTTTCCAAATCCACCTGCCGCTAAGGCAGGTTGTCCCGCATCACGATGTCGATCCTGATCTTCTCCTGCTCATGCAGGATCGGCTCGCCACGGGCGAGCGCAAGCAGCACGCGCACGGCGGCCCGCGCCTCATGTCCCGGGTTCTGCGAGATCGCGGCATCCATCACCCCCTGCAGCAGCAGCCGGCGCGTCAGCGCGGTGACGTCGTGCCCGACAAAGACGACCTTGTCGCGGCCGGCATCGCTCAACGCTTTGGCGACACCCTGCGTGCCGGCGCCGACGTTGTAGAGGCCGACGATGTCAGCATGCCTGTCCAGCAGCCGCGCCAGCAGCTGCTCCGAGCGCGCGTCCTCGTCGCGCCCCTCCAGCACCGGCAGCACGCTGAGGTCAGGGAATTCGCTCGCCATCACCCGGTTGAAGCCGAAGATGCGCTCGGCGTGATCGCGCAGGCCCTGCGATCCCGCGACCACGGCAACCTTGCCCGAGCGGCCGCCGGCCAGCCGTCCCACCAGCGCGCCGGCGGTGCGGCCCGCGGCAATGTTGTCGATGCCGACATAATGGTGGCGGCGGGAGGACGGCACGTCGGAGACCAGCGTCACGATCTTGGTGCCGGCGTCGACGAGGTCGTTGATGGCGGCGCGGACGGTCGGATGATCCAGCGCCACCACGGCGACGCCGTCGTAATCGCCGGACAACGCCTCCAGCGAGGCGGCCAGCACGGAGGCGTCGAACACGTCGGTGGCAATCATCTCGACACCGAGGCGGCGGGCCGAGAGCCAGCCCGACATCTCGCCGAGATAGGCCTCGATCTGCTGCATGAACGGGTTCGGCCCCGACGGCATCACGAAGGCAAAGCGGCGGGCGCGACTGCGGGCGAGCTCCGCGGCCGCGACATGCGGCTGGAAGGAATTGCGCTCGATCGCTTCCCGGACGCGCCGGACCGTGTCCGCCCGCACGCCCGGCCGGTTGTGCAGGACGCGATCGACGGTCGCAAGGCTGACGCCGGCCTCGCGGGCGATGTCCTTCAGCGTCAGCGCGGCGGTCGTGAGCGTCTCGGCCATGGCTGAAGGCTAGCAGAGGCGTTTTGAGGTACGCAACTCATTTTGAGGGGCAATACAGCATTTTCGAGCCCGGGTTGTAGCGAGAAGCGGCTAGCCGCCGGTCAGATCCAGCGTCAGGAACAGGCTGTTGGGGTCTTCGGCATAACCCTCGAACGGGCCGCAGAGCACAAAACCATGCGCCTGGTAGAGCGCATGCGCCGGCTTGAAATAATCCCACGAGCCGGTCTCGAGGCTGAGCCGCTTAAGGCCGCGCGCACGGGCCTCGGTGATGATGTGGCGGAGCATCTGGCCGCCATAGCCGCGCCGCCGCGCGGTCTGCAGCGTATGCATCGACTTCACCTCGCCGTGGCCGGCCGAGAGCGCCTTCAGCGCGCCGGTGGCGACCAGCGCCTCGTCATCCCAGCCGGTCCAGAATGCGACGTCGCTTGAGCGAAGGCCTGCGAGATCGAGCGCATGCGCGCTGCCCGGCGCGGTCTGCGCCCGTGCCGCCGTGACGTGATGGTCGAGCAGCGCGACTACTGGATCGAAGGTGTCGCCGGTACGGATCTGCATGGTCACGGCCGCACTCCGCTTGCAAGCTGCTTCTGCATGAAGACGAGGTCGAGCCAGCGGCCGAACTTGCAGCCGACCTCCGGCATGCGGCCGACCTCGGCGAAGCCGAGCGAGGCGTGCGCCAGGATATCGGCGGCATCCTCGAGCGTGGCGTCTCGGACGATCACCGGCATCACATCTTCCCGTAAGAGGAGGTGCCGCGCCGGGTGATGATGACGTAGCGCGCGTCCTGCCTGGTTTCGTTCTCGAAGGTCACCGCCCGCATGACGTCGAAGTCGAGACAGTCGCCGTCGCGCAGGCGCACCGACTTGGCGTCGATATGCACACAGACCGCGCCCTCCAGCATCAGGAGCTGCTGGGTGAAGGCGTTGCGGCCCCAGGGGCTGTAGGAGACGCGCGCGCCGGCCGGCAGGTCGACGACGATGATCTCGATGCCGCTCGCCGCATCCGGCGGCGAGGCATGACGCCGCCGGTAGCCGCTGTCGGGGTCGCGCCAATGCGGCTGGTCGGCGAGCCGCATCAGGCGCTCCGGCGGCTTCTCCGCGAGCGCGACGACGTCGCTGAGGGTGCCGTCGAGCGCCGCACAGAGCCTGTTGAGCAGCGCCGCCGTCGCACTGCTCTGCGCCCGCTCCACCCGCCCGATCATGGCCCGGCTGACACCGGAGCGGCCTGCAAGTTCGTTCAACGTCATGCCCGCCTGCGTCCTCAACGTCTTCAAGCGACGACCGATCGCGCGGTCGAGTTTCTGCTGGTCCATGGTTGCCATCCGAACATTGCCCGACACGAGGACCGCACCCATCGGGGCGGGAGAAGCTTAAGGCTGGCGAGGCGCGCGTGCCGGGGTCAAGGAGCTAATATATTAGAATCTTTGCGAAGCGCGTCTGCGGCTCACGGCTGGATCAAATGGAAATGCTGTCGGGAAACCTGGAGCGGGCGAAGGGAATCGAACCCTCGTATGCAGCTTGGGAAGCTAACCGTTTGCGAGACATTTCCACTGGATAGCTACAAAACCGCGCCTTTTCATCCTCAAACATATCAATGCGATAGCTCGTTTCTGCAAAACGCGCAACCTTGGTGCGCCGACCGTCTCGCTGCGCGACATCACAAGCGGATGAGGGGAAGGCGCGCAAGGTTTGCCCAGGAACGCGCACACCATGTCCGCTGAGAAGCAACAATCAAAATCGGGACATTCCTTCTTATAGCACCATACACCGGGTAACGATGACCAAACACACTGATAAGAAGCCCCATACAACATCAAAGATCATCCTTGATCGATTGACCGTCTGCTTCAACGGACCGGGTGAAATTGACCCATCCTACATCTGTGGCCAGTTATTAAACGATAAGAAGCAACAGCAGATACCCGGTCTGAAGATCACCAGTAATGCACGATATAAAGTCCGTGCGTCCATTCCCCTTCCCTTCATCAACTCGACGGAGAACGCCCATCCCATTTTCTTGGAAGCGGGACCCCACCACAAATCCCTCCCAGCTTGTCGACTTGACTTCAACCCGGCCAAGCTCTCTCCAGAGGGGATCGATGATCTGATTGTCCTGCTCGACACTTCGATGGATGCCACTGCAACGGAATTCTTCAGCAACGGGCAGATCACCAGGGTTGATGTTGCGGTCGATCTTGCGGGGCACACCCTGGACGAAGTGATCGTTCTTGCGGGTTCAAAGAGGAAGCACGGGGTTTACTCAGATCGGCAGGGCTGTCCTGAGACGACTTACCTCGGGACCCCCCGGTCGAAGCGGATCGTCGCCTATACCAAACACGGCGCAGATGGACCTGCGCTGCGCCTCGAGGTCCGATGCAAGCCCCATTGTTCGGGCAGTGCACTGGTTTCGATGAAAAATCCCTTCAAGAACGTCCTCCTGCTCCCAGCGGATGTTCTGGATGAGCTGAAGCTGGGCTTCCCAGGGCGCATTCTGGCCGACAGCATCCGGGTCCGTGGTTTGAAGCACGCACTCGCCCCATTCCCCCCAGACCAGCGGAAATCGATCACCGCGCTGCTGAAAGTGAAGCAGTCGCTCCTCCCGGACGCCGACGAGCTATGGACCGGTTGGAAGACCGCACTGATCCAGTCCGGCTTGGGTAAGGAGCTGGGGCTCCTCAACCCTCCAACGCATGCGTATGGACCGATCCCGCCGCCCAACACCAGTGATTTGCAATTAATCGCATGACACGGAGTAAATTTATGTACAGACCAATAACTGCGGACTGGGAGACAGGGCTACAGCTGGTTAAAGATGCTCGTGCAATCGCCGGGGATCGCGAGGTACTCTATCACGGCACCAGAAACGCCCCCTTGTACCTGCAAAGAAACGCTCTACGGACACGGAAGCGCGTGTGGTTCACGCGATGCCCGCACGTTGCAGCGTTTAAGGCTGGCCCGGGCTCAATTGTTGGCAACCATGAAGCTATATTGATCTTCGACCGCTGGAAACTTCGATCCCGGTACCGGGTCGTACCTTTCCATGACGGGGATAATTGGAGGGATTACGATGGAAGGACAGAGCGCATTCTCACCAGAGAACTTTCTGACCTTCGCCGATATCTAATTGGGATCGCATGGGTCGGCATTCCCGCCCTCGCCGCGTATCGCGCAAGAAGAACAGCCCGGAAACCAACGGGCGGTGTGTTGCGGCCGCGCGCTGCACGACATGCTCGAGTTGCCGGAAATGATTAATCCGCGCCACAGGTATGGCGTTTGCAATTAATTGCACGGAAGCGGAGAACAGATGTCGCAACGCGGGTCTGGATACGAACGGCTGGAGCGAGGTCTATACGAAACACCCGAGTGGGCCACAGATTGCGTCATCGACTGCATCGACGTACAGCGGCCAATATTGCACTGATGGCGGACCTAAGCCGGGAGCACTTGCGCTCGCAGCACAATGTGAAGTCTTAGAGATATAAGGAGAGACGCGGGC
The DNA here is from genome assembly GCF_051861855.1 of Bradyrhizobium sp. PMVTL-01. Taxonomy (NCBI): domain Bacteria; kingdom Pseudomonadati; phylum Pseudomonadota; class Alphaproteobacteria; order Hyphomicrobiales; family Nitrobacteraceae; genus Bradyrhizobium; species Bradyrhizobium sp. PMVTL-01. The sequence continues at coordinate 8,171,333 of NZ_CP193982.1, forward strand.
GTAAGCCGGTGCGAACGGGAGCTACCCCCGGGTGATTGGGCCAAATCTGAACAGCAAGTCAATGGCTTGAACTGCAGTATGATCTCCGCCGAGAAGAGGCGTCCAATCTGTCCTTGAACTGCAGATACTCCAAGCGACGGCCTGTGTCTCCTGGAGTAGGCGACGGCGACAAAGTAGTAGCCCCAGATACACTTCATGTTTCCTGACTCCAGCTGTATTCTTGGCGACGATCCATAACGAAGGCTCAACAGGATGGGGGCGGGGATGCTCGCAACGGATCGCGCTGCTGGAAGTCGTATGCACATGCTGGACTGGCTGGACGGGGGAACGTTCGTCTCCTCCATCAACCAGATGCTTCAGCGGACCGAGTTTTTCGTCCCGCAGAGCGGCAAGCGGATGCCAAGCGGTTGGGACAGCCCGGACGAGGCCCGGTTTGGACAGAACAGTGGTGGTCTCGTAGCCCCCGCGCTCGATCAACAGCTATCGGACTGGTGGCTTGTCAACAAAAGGGGAGCTAACATCCCGAACTGGGACCTGGCCTGCCAAGCACTGCACCAGGGCAATCGCCCGGCGCTCGTGCTGGTGGAGGCCAAGGCGTATGTGCGGGAGTTCACCGATGAGGGCAAGGGGCACGGCTCCCAGAATGAGCAGAATGCCGCCCGGATCACGTCCGCCATACAGGAAGCTGCTACTGATCTATCCCGGCATGCTCCGGGGGTGAAGATTTCAGCAGACGCCTGGTACCAGTTCAGCAACCGCATCGCCTGGGCCTGGAAATTGGCATCGCTCGGAACTCCCACAGCTCTGGTCTACCTGGGGTTCACGGGCGACAAGGGGATCGCCCCCGATTACCTGAAGGACGATGCTCATTGGAAGGATGTGGTTATCTCCAGCACGCAGCACATTTTCCCCGCCTCGCTCTGGGATTGTCCACTTGATGCTAACGGCACGCCGCTCTGGGTGCTGCTCCGGTCCCGTGCATGCGCTCGACAATCACACCCTTCCCCAAGGTAGCACGCCCACCAGACCCATAATGTGGAACCGACTTAGGGAGACCAGCCTTGGGCAATCGACTGTTTGTGGGGGTGTTGGGAAACCGTCACTCAGGTAAGTCATCGACGTGGAATGATCTTTTCGGGGCAACGGTACGGCGCGGAAAGAACTCGCGACGGCTTGAGTTGGCTCCTGGAGAGTGCGTGGATGTCTATCTCGTAAGTGGGTCATTCGAAGAACGGAAAGAATACGCCGGTGATGTGTTGGCCGATCAGACCGCAAGGATTGTGCTGTGTTCGATGCAATATACCGAAGAGGTGAGTAGAACCATCGACTACGTCAAGCAGGGCGATTTTGATGTTTTCATCCAGTGGCTCAACCCGGGCTATAACGACGACGCACGGTATTTTGACCGCCTTGGTCTTACGAACATACTCCTTTCGAATTCGGCTACACTCTGTATTCGAGACGGGAAAGCAGCCAGGAAGGGCCGCGTTTCAGAGGTCCGCCAATCCATCTACGGATGGGCGCGGTTTCGAAACCTGATAATTCCGTGCGGGTGAAGTGCGACCCAGGTTTACTGTTTTCCTGAGCTCCGGTCCTAAGCGGTATGGGGCGGGGAGGCCCTGCTGAGCTGCTCGACCAATGCTCTGGCCTCGTCGATGGTCGAACCGTCAACGACCGTGATCCGAATTGGAAGCCTCTTGATCGGCGGGTCGGAGATGTTGTTTGCATGTATGCTTAGCTCGATGGCGCCGGCAACATCACTGAGCCCCTGAGGCAACACTTTTAAGGGGAAGACGAGTTCCTCCTGAGTGTGCCGCCAAGATGCGCATTCCAGTTCAACGAGCTTGCCCCACGCATGTCTCCCGCACCTCCAGTAGAAGGCGTCGGATCGCCTTGGTGCTGGGGGGCTGATTATTGGGAAATTCCTGTGACGCGGGCTCAGTGCAGCTTCGGCAAATCCATAATTGAAAGTGGTCCTTCTGCCTCGCGGAGGTACCGGCGGAAGGGGAAGCCTATATTTTTGCGGCTGTGCGCCCGGCTCTGCACCGTCATCCAAATCGTGGTCCTGACTTTCCCTGGGACTGTCATCAAAAATGGCAAGTGCACCCCGCGCCTCGATGCGGAGTAATACATCTGTTGCAGGCCGCGACCCGCCGTTGGACGCAATCGCCAGAGCTGTGGGCCACTCTGTCTGCGCGATGAGCCTATCGTCGAGAAGGCCAAGCTCAGTACGGACTTTGTCAAGCCAGTTCGGATAATCGATGTTCTTGTATTGCTCGATCTCCTCCTTAGTCACCGGTTGGTAGAACATGTGTCCCTGGAGAGCCGAAAACGCTTCCTGCAGCGCCGTGACCGATCCGAGAAGACGACCAGGATCACCTCCACCGGGCCGCTCGAATGTTGTCGCAGGCGGGCAGCGTTGCTGCACCTCGTTCATCAATGCATTGACTTCGTTCTGGCTGAGCGCGGGCCATCTTATGATCTCAGCTTTCAGGACTGAGAGCGCTTCGCCGGTCGCAGCGTCACGGAAGCCAAGTAAGACTTTTGGCTCGGCAGCGGCTAGTCGGGCGATCTCGGCCTTCAGCTTAGCATTCTCCTTCAATGTCTCATCCGGTTCCGGATCGCGAAGCCAATGCTCCGGTAAGAGCTTCGCTGGGAGCCCGAATTCCTGGGCAGTTGTGCAGCAGATGGTGTCATCGGTGAGTAGCAGTACGTCGCAACCATTCTGTTGTAGGTACAATGAGTAATTGATCAGGGCCTGATCGGCGTGATCGAGCTTGAGCCCTTCATGCATTACTGTGGTGAGCGTACTAAGCTCTAAACGCTTGGTCACTTCGGGCGCCGACTGGCGGATTATTGCTCGACAGTCCGGTACGTTCAGCAACTTCCGAACCTCGCTGCTCAGCTGCCGGGCTATCTTGTTCTGCCGACCACTCTCGTTTTTCAGCTTGTCCAGCTCACGGATGACCGGGGGTACTAGAACGACTTCGATCCTTGGGCGACCCAGCTCTGTCCACGGTAAGTCAGGAAGAGCTTTACCATGGATAAGCACGTTAGCGTCGGGAACAACCATCAGGAGGCGTTCGCCACTATGTGTTTTGTCCGATTTCGTCATGCTGCGCACAAGAGGGTCTGAAGGAAGGGGTGCCTGGAAGAGTAATAACCTCGTCTCAATCTCCAGCACAACCACACCAGAGGCGTTAATTTTTGCGCGACCTTCAGCCGGAAACGGTAGGCTCTTGCGGTTCTGAGGTCGCGTCCCGTTGAGCAGGCCGCCTTTAGATGATTTTCTAGAGGCGCTCCGCCGTCACTCCAGAACAGCGTATCGCGAATTACACTTTACATGACCCGCAACAGGATCATCATTAATGGTGGGCAAGAAGCCTTTTAGCTCCCCCTAACGAGGAGGAGAGCAAATGGACGAAGTCCGAGGCATTCAAGTCGCACATGATGACCTACAAACAGCCACTGGAAATTGGCAGTCCCCTCCACCGGAGCCGCTTGAGGTCTCTGACTGGATTGCCATGTCTGCCATGCAGAAGGCAGTCCGGCGCGGACGGACAGAACTTGCGCTGCGGGCTGCCGCCACCCTTTTAAACCGATCGCCCGAGCGGTTCTGGCGGCGCACTGCTTGCATTGCTTTCGAGGACGTCGGTCTAGGCGATCTCGATCTGGTTGCTATCACGACTGCCGCCATGGCGGGGAAGAGAGCGCGGGCATGCGTCGGCGGCGAGTGGGTAGTCGCTAGTTACCTGATCTGCAAAATGGCCCCAGCGATCAAATGCCGGGGAGCTGACGACCTCCTGCTTGTTGCCGAGAACCATCCCGCGTTTGAGACCCACCGGCTGCAACTGGGGTTCAGCAGGATTGAAGAGCTGCTCCGGATCGTCACCAGCAACGAGCCCATTCCGATGAAGGCATTGGCAGCTTGGTTTGCCCTGGGCACTAACCGCCGTCCCTCGCCACGCTTGGCACGACGACAGGGCGACCCCATCCAGCTATTCGCGGCCCTCCGCGAGCTTCTCGGGCCTGAGCTGGCCGAGATCGCTCAAGAGGGCCACCGGCGCAGTGGCGAGGTGCTGCCCATCTTCATGGCTTTGCTTGCCCCACATCTGCACGGCGAAACGGCGAGCATGCAAGACGATCAGATGCCAGCTGAAACAATGGTCGGGCCCGTCCCTGGTTTTTGCGTAGACCTGTACACCCGTCCAGGGCGTGCCGCGCTGGCCAGATTGATCGACGGTTCGACTGAGACCGCCCGTTGGGTGCAAGCCCATATCCCTCCGCTCCAGAGGATCACGTTTCTGGGGACCATCTATTTCCGACTGGAAGGTCAATGCACGAAGGGACGGCTGCGCTGGCCCGTAGCTGACCAGCTGCAACGAGCAACCGATTTTGACTGCAATGGCCCGCACTGCGGAGACGCAACCGAAATCCTGCAGCTTGCCAGATCGGACCTCGGCGAGCTGAACGACATCAGAGCCCAAGTTTACAGGAGCATCGACCATGTTTGAGCCCCTCCTTACCTCGGATAACCTTCACTTATCCGAGCCAACTGAGACGCTGAATGAGGGCTCTGATGGAGTGCAATTAATTGCACGTCTCGTGTCAACAGCTACAGAGCCTGCCTTTTTCATCCAAAGCAGCATCGCGGAGAACAGCCGCCGCGCGTATCTTAGCGATCTGAGTGAATTCGAGAAGGCTGGCTTTTCCATTCCCGCCACGCCAGAAACCGTCGCGCGGTATCTGGCTCAGCACGCCTGCTCGCTCAGGGTTGCGACACTGGTCAGGCGCGTAGCTTCCCTATCGAAAGTGCACGACGCTCGCGGGCTCCCCAACCCAACTCACTCCCCGCTAGTCCGAGCGACAATGAGAGGCATCAAACGCACCTGCGGCTGCGCCCAGCGCCAAGCTAAGCCTCTTTGCCGGGATGATCTGCTGCAGGTTCTGGAGGCCACCGGCGACAGGACAAAGGATGTCCGCGACCGGGCTTTGCTCCTGGTTGGCTTCTCCGGGGCGCTCCGCAGGTCGGAGCTGGTGGGACTAAACAAGGAGGACCTTGAGCAAGTCCGACAGGGTATGATTTTGCACCTGCGCCGCTCGAAAACAGACCAGGAAGCTGAGGGGCAGAAAATCGGAATTCCGCACGGCCGGGGAAAGTGGTGTCCTGTCGCCGCCCTAAACGATTGGGTGCAAGCCTCGGCGATCGGCCAAGGCGCGGTGTTCCGGCCTCTCGATCGCGCCGGTCGCGTGGCGGAGCCTCGGCTTTCGGGGGACGCAGTGGCGATCATTATCCGCGAGCGCGTCGAAGCGGCTGGGCTAGACCCCTCTGGATACTCGGGGCATTCGCTGCGGGCGGGGTTAGCTACCAGCGCATCGCAGGTTGGGGTGCCGACCTGGAAAATTCGCGCTCAGACCCGCCACGCCTCCGATGCGATGCTCACCAGATACGTGCGGGATGGGGCACTTTTTTCACAAAACGCCGCTGGCGCGCTACTATGAAGCGATTATTGACCGCAATTTTCAGGTGGCAATCTTAGCCGTAATTGAGAATTGTGCTTTCCGCGTCTCCACACCTAATATGCCCTCTAGTGAAAGGGTCAGGGGCGGAAGAAGATGAGCCGGTTTTGCGGAGAGCGGAATGTCGAGCCTATTTTGAACGCGGCGAGAGCATGGCGTGATAGATCACTGCTGGGCTCGAGCTCGATCTTCTCTGCTGAGCAACTTTGGACTTTGGCCAATCTGCAAGAGCTAAGCGCCCGGTTCATTGACGTCCCCGACGAGACCGACCGTACATTTACAGAAAAATTGCGCGATCAGCTAAAGGACGGCAGTTCCTCGGCAAAGCAACTTGCAGCAGAACTCATGTGGCTGATGTCACTCTGCCCGAGCAACATTAGCGCTGAAACGAAGAGGGAAAATGTCCAGGAAATCTGGAGCTGGTCGAGTGCGCCATTCCCGCCCAATACTCCCTTCATTGAAGATGAGGTACTAGCTGGTATTGGAAGCGCTGGTCCCGGTTTCAACAATCACAGGCCTAAGGAGTTTACATTCGTAATCAAGCTACTTCTGTCTTTTAAGAGCTTGGAGGTTGAGCGGCAGCAACTGCTCTTGTCGTCCCCATGGGATTTCGCTGAGTGGCTTCAGCAAATACCCGATGCTCAAAGCCGACAATTCAGGCATATGCTGTTGTACCTACTCTTTCCGGACGACTTTGAGCGTGTGTTCTCCTCAGGGGACAGAAAATCTATCCTTGAGCATTTTGCGGAGGTTCCGAAAGCAAAAGCCAACAAAATGACAGCAGTTCAGCTCGATAGGCTGCTGCGCGAGACACGAGGTCGGCTCGAAGCCGAATATCGAACCACCGATCTGGACTTCTATCGTCCGCCGCTCAAAGCCAAGTGGCAAGACGATGCGCCTCAGTCGCCGGAAAAGATCACGTCTGATCACGTGCGGAAGGCGCTGGTTGAGATCGACGAGAAGGGCATTCCGCCAGATGCGCAATCAACGACTTACGATCTGGTCGAGGCAGGCAAACGATATCCACCGAAGCTAGTATACTCTCTCGCATTCAAGTACTGCACCGGTAGCGAATTGCCTCGCTCGGAGTTTTCTGGAGGACAAGAGAGCACTGCGTTCAGGGTCTTGCGGAGGCTTGGCTTTTCTATCGTCCCCAAAGACCTGCTTCGAGAATTGGTCTTAGGCTTTTTGACCCAGGCAGATGCCGGCAACGATCTGCGAACGAGTTCATATCCAGAGGAATATCGGGGTCTGCAGATTAGAGTAAGTTTTGGCCAAGGCGTTGTGTCTCGAGTGCCTTGGATTGCTTTTCTCGCACCGGGCGAGAAGGTCAGCGAAGGCATTTATCCGGTGCTTTTGTACTACCGGGAAGCGAAAGCTCTTTTTTTGGCCTATGGTGTAAGCGAAACAAAACCTCCTGCTCGCGAGTGGAAGAATTTACAAGCAGAGACAATCGTCGAATTCCAACGGAAGCAGTTCGATCGAGAGCCCGAGCGCTACGGCAATTCCTACGTCGATACTTGTTTTCAGATGCCGGACGGCCTTGATCTCGAACGCCTTACATCCCGTCTAGACGCAATGATCACCAGCTATCTGAAGCAGCTGGGAGATGAAGATGCGAGGACCCAAGGGAGCGCACCCGAAGTTGAGCTCCCATTTAGCAAGGACCAGGCGCTAACTCAGCTGTTCACGACGGCAGAGGAGTTGGAAATTCTACTTTCCCGCCTTGAACTGAGTAAGAACATCATACTTCAGGGTCCACCGGGCGTCGGAAAGACCTTTTTTGCGCAATTGCTAGCTCAGTCGTTCTTGGGTCGTATCTCATCGGAACGAATAAGAAATGTGCAATTTCACGCTTCATATGCGTACGAGGACTTCGTTCAGGGGTACCGGCCTGATGGCAAGGGTGGCTTTGAAAGAAAGGATGGAATTTTTCTGAGGTTTTGTAAGCGCGCAGAGGCTGATTTGGAGAACAAATACGTATTTATAATCGATGAGATTAATCGCGCGAACCTTAGCAAGGTGTTTGGCGAGCTACTGATGCTGATCGAAAGTGACAAGCGCGATGAGAGCTTCGCAGTCGATCTCGCTTATTCAATAGGGGACGATAAGCGCTTCTATGTACCAGATAACGTCCACATCATTGGTCTAATGAACACGGCGGATCGGTCTCTGGCGCTCGTTGACTATGCTCTAAGGCGGCGTTTCGAGTTCTTTGATCTCAAACCGGCTTTCGACAAACCACAGTTCTCAGCTCATTTGCTTTCAGCAGGTGTTCCGGAGCCCTTAATTGCTCACATAAGACACTGCATGACTGAATTGAACTCCGCCATTGCTGCTGATCGCGATTTAGGTCCCGGCTTCCTGATAGGACACAGCTTCTTCTGTTCTCTCCCACCCGAGGAAGAGGCGGAGGACGCGTACAATCAGGTAATTCAGTATCAAATCATGCCTCTGCTTCGGGAGTATTGGTACGATGGAAGCAAAGCAGAGGACTGGCGCGTCAAGCTGCTCAACTCGTAATGTCAGCAATACCCATCCAAAATATCTACTATTTGCTCTGTTACGCCTGGGATGCGCTCGACCAGGGCGAATTAGTAGACGTTTCAGAGGTGCGGAGCACCGAGCTTGTCGATCTATTCGCTTTTGTCCTGCTTGAGGGCGTGAGACATCTTTCCCGGATGGGTCTCGAGCGCGGTTATTGTGAAACTAGCGAAGAGATGTACGGAATACGGGGTAGGTTGGACGTCGCCGCGAGTTTGCGGCGTCCCATCTTTATGCTCGGTCGGGCGCATTGCACTTACGATGAGTTGACCGCCAACACCCTCGCAAATCGCATCATAAAAGCTACGCTTACTAACTTAGAACGCGATCAAAGTCTCAATACTGATTTGAGAGACAGGATACATGGGGTCGTTCGACAGTTGCCGGAAATCAACAGCATCCACTTGTCGAATACCTTGTTTAGAAAGGTCTCTGTAACATCCAACCGGCGTTTCTATCGCTTTCTCTTAGATATCTGCGAGCTGGTTCACAACTCATCCCTACCCGAGCCAGCTGGGTCGCGGAAGTTTCGCGACTTCACGCGTGACGATAAGAAGATGTGGCGCCTGTTTCAGGCGTTTCTTCTAAATTTCATCCGGCGCGAATGCCAACCCTGGTCGGCAAGGTCAGAGGAAGTCGCTTGGCGCGCTAACAGCGAGACCGATCCTTCGTTAAATCTGCTACCGAGGATGGTTACTGACATTTCTGCGTGGCGCCCCGGTGAATATCGAATTATCGACGCGAAGTTTTACACCGAAACGCTCAGCAGAAATTTTGGAGCACGTAAACTTCACAGCGAAAATCTTTATCAGCTTATGGCATACGTCATGAATGCCAAACCTAAACACGGCGTGGCCCCAGATGGGGTGCTGGTCTATCCAAGGGTCACTGAGAAGCTGCGAGAAGAATATAATATCTTGGGGCGCAAGTTTTCGGTTTTCACTGTCGATCTCGCCGCCCCATGGCAGAGCATCGATAGAGATATACGTGAGCTGTTTCGCTAGCGGCAAATCGACCCGAGACTGACGGATCACGAAGTTCTCTAGCTCTTGTAGCCACCTGAAAATAAGGCACCCAGGGCGAAATCGCCTCGGCGTAGACGCTGTTGAAGGTCCAAATTCCAAGGCGGGACGGATTTTCTCTCGTGGCGCAGCCCAATCGAGACCGAAAACCCTTATAGTCTGGCGGCCGGAAGAGTTTGAGAACGATCTTTGATCCCGTACACTCTTGCTCGGAAGATGGCCTGCAATTGATTTTCCTAGCGGCTCTTCATCCCCGAAGCCGACTGTGGCATCAAGGGTTGCAGAGTTGCTGTTTAAGCCGCTGAAACCGGCAATGCTTGGGAGCTTCGGGTGGAAAGGGCCGAGAGAGAGGCTGCGTTAGATCGCAATTTCAGGAAGTTGGTTAGAATTGTTGGCGAAAACGCGGGCGGACAGTATTCCAGCATCTGGAGCTTCAAAGGAGGCAAGGACGGGTTCTATTTCTCGGCCCGTTCGACCTTCAAGCTTTTGAAGGTTAGTCTTCACGCAAACAACAATACGGGCTATTTCGCCTTCACAAGAGAATACTTTCTAAGCCAACAAGCCGAAGGCAAGCTGGCTTCGTCGAGCAAAACTGTTCACGAATGGCCCTTGCCACTGCCCGACGAGTTTGGTGCAGTGCAAGCTGCGTCAATCAAATTGCCATCCAGGTATATGGTTTCCGAACGACACGCCTACGTCACCCAAGGAAAGGTCTTGGTCTTTGGGATTGAGCCTGAAAGCGCGTTGGAAATTGGGATTTTTCTCGCCAACGAGGGTGCTGCCACTCTGGAGGAGAAATTTCGGCGAATTGGATCGGTGCCAGTGTTCGAGGTCTCGATCGATGGCTGGTTCAACGTCAACATCGTGGTGCGCAGCGTTGACTTTGATCCCGCCATTCTACCCACGTCGCAGCAGCTAAATTCTGCCGCAGTTACCAACCTCGTGGAGTTAGAGCGAGGCAAACCCATGCATGGTCTTAATGCGATGCTCTGGAATGCTCCGGCGGCTCGAGAGGTCTTGCAGATTATCGATGTTGGCGGTGTAAGCCTACAGCCCACCTGTGAGTAGGCGCCCAGAACGAAATTACCCGGATGTAGATGCTGTTTGAGGGGCAGCACAAACAATCGCCCGATGCGCAGCTCAATTGAGGACAGCGGTTGACGATGATGGATTGGGGCGTTTGACGCGCAGCACGCCGGGGAGCATTCCGGCCAGTGCCCTCCAAGGTGTCCGAGGGGTCCCACGTTTGCCGCTGTGGTCGCGAGTTCGATGGCCTTCGCAAGAACAACACCTTTACTCACGATGTCTTAGGCCTACCCTATCATTTTCATTTGGAGGAATTGCATGCACCGCATTGCCTTGGCGCTGGGGCTGCTCGTCACTCCGGCCGCCGCCGAGACCTACACACCGGACGAGTGCAAGTTGATCAAGGAGCTGATCGGCAATTGCACGGCAAGGCCCAAATGCGACGCCTTCGAGGGTCGTGGTAGTTCCGAGGGCTACAGGTACGTGCGTGGTATTCTCAAGAGCTACAGGTACATGGTGGACGCCCATCCGGGTTGGGACGGCGATAAGTTCGACTTAACGTGCGCCAAGCTCTGTAAGCACCAGGTGGCCCCGGCTGCTGTCCTGCACAAGTTCTGCTCCCGGACCAAGCAGTAGCCAAACCAGGAGGGTGGGATGAAATACGCAATTCTGGCGCTGGGGCTGCTTGTCACCCCGGTTGCTGCGAAAGACGTCAAATACACCGCTGATGAATGTGAAGTGCTGACGTCGTATTTCGATCAATGCACCACGGAGGACCCGGATGACCCGAATGCGGGGCCTATGCTGGAAGTGGACGGCATCAATTGCCTGCCGGAAATGAAGTGGAAAATGATGCGCCCCTGGATGTACAAGATCAGGGAGCGACATCACATGGCCGGCACCACGGTGGATAAGCAGGACGAGTTCAGTGAGATTTGCATGCAAGTCTGCGACAAGAAGCTGACCAAAGAAGAAGCGCTCCATAAATACTGCGGTCGCCGCGTGGAGCAAGGCCCGCGCACGGACAAGCGCGTCAATGACTGGTACGAGGGTCTTATAAAGAAGCAGGAGGAGCGCCGCCGGCCCAAGCCGTAGGCCGCAGCGGGGTAGGTCGGATGAAATACGCAATTCTGGCACTGGGACTGCTCGTCACCCCCGCAGTTGCTGAAACATACGACGAGCTGGACTGCGAAATGCTGTTGAGAATGCTGAACAACTGTACGATCAAGCCGAATTGCGATCCGTATCCGACCGGGCACGACGCCAAAGGCTTTCGGCGGATGGTGGAGCATCATCCGAATTGGTGGCGGGACCAGATGCCGACTGACAAACCTGTGGAGGAGCGGCCCTTTAACAAGCTGTGTGCTCGGGTATGCGATGGCAAAGTGGCGCCGCTCGATGTCGTGAAGAAGTTCTGCCCGACCTGGCGACCCAAGTCGTAGCCCGCACGGGCTTACGTAGGTCGCGCCTCCGTGTAATGTGTCTCTAAGTGACACGGAGGTAAAACGGCTGCCGCAAATTGCATATCTCTGCCAGTCTAAGCCACGGCCCGCCAGTTCGCTTTTTCTTGGGCCATCCAACTCCACAGCCCACCAAGAATAATGCGCCCACGGCCAGGTACCCCTGGTGTAGACGCTGTTTGATGGCTCGAACTCCAAGGCGAGGCGGATTGTCCCTCGTGGCGCAGCTCAATGAACTGATCCGCAAAACCTGATGAATTTGGAGGCTGACACGAATTGGCGCCGAAAACCCGTTGCTCTGGCGGTCGAATTGGTGGGTATTTTTCTGGCGGGACCAAATTGCGTGGCAAATCGAGCTTGTGCTGAAGGATCAGATAGCGGAACTTTGGAAAACTGCGTGCTACGCAGCTCAGGTCTACCCAGCGCGAAAAGCGAGACAGCCTTGCGAGAGTTGGACGATCTTTATCCGCATAAGCATAGCATTGCGGACAATCTGTACATCAAGACGGCGGACGAAAATTATGTTGTCGCGCGATGGTGCTGCGCCTATGGCCTCGACACAGACTTTTTTTGGCTCGCAGCGCATAGTCTCGAAAAGTACATGAAAGCTGCGCTGCTACTCAACGAGCGGTCTGCAAAAGGATATACCGAGGGCGGAAAAAATAAACTCTACAGCCATGACATCGAAAAGCTGTACGCGGATTTGCGTCCGCTCGCGCCTGAATTATTGCCAGACAGCTTGGTCTGCCCTAACGAGATAAACGACCCCGCCTGGCCCGTTGAAACCACTGAGACGTTCATCAAGCGCATCCACATCTACGGACATCCGGATAATCGATATCAGTTTATTGGGTATGTGAAGCACGGGACGGATGTGCTGAAACTCGACCAGGTCATCTTCGCGATAAGACGGCTGTGCCAGCCGTTAGAGGCTCACTTCCTGGGACGAGCAGGCAAAGATCAGCCGGGCGTACCCAACCAGACAAGAAGAGAACGGATGTTGCAGGATGATCCACATTCGCGCAATTTGCACTCAACGTTGGAGCAAATCGTTCAGGGGAAACGAGGCAAGCTGTTACGCCGCGTTCTGCTAAACTGGAACTTTCCGTTCGCTCCTGGGGATTTCAAACATGGACGACTGCAATACCACGGCTTCAGCATGGTCAATCCAGTGCTGGTGCGCCGTTTTCTCGACCCGCTCGATACCGGAAGGCCTGATCAAGACAAGCTCGCCGATGATCTTTGGTCTTGGGCGAAAGAGAACCTCCACATGACGGGCGCTTTCATCAATTTGTACGAGCAAGAGCGTACCGACCGTAAAAACAACCAAGTGACAAACGCGAAGGTCGCTGAGCCCGGGCGCGAGCGTTGAGGTTGCTATGGTTACGTGAAGCCCCATCGGTGAATTTGCAGTGATCGATCCAGCTTTCCCGCTGACATCCACTCGCTTCGATCAGGAGACAGCCAAGCACTCATGAGATTGAACCTGCTCGCCAACGGCGTCCATTGCCACAGCCGTGGATTGTCTTGCTCTTGCTCGTTCCACGCCCAACGAGCCACGTTGAGGAATTTGCCACCATTTCGGAGCTGTCCTTCTGAAAGCCAGATTTTTGCTGATCTTAGGTTGAAGGCGTGAACGATATCTTCTCGGGTCATTTCAAGGCCGTCGCCTTTTAGGACGCTTGGGAGAGTGATGCGGGACAATGCCAGTAGTATCAAATGTGAGTTCGCCTGTTCGCCGGTGTGAGGAGAAATCCAAAAGCGCGCCCTTAACCCATCTCTCCCATTGTGAACCAGGTCCCCCGTTTCCGGCGCAACCACTATCGAAAAAATAGCCCGTCTGGTGTTTTTCGGGGCCGACCGGTCGGTGGCCCGTTCCACGATGGGCTTTGCCCCCTCGACTTCGCGTTCAAACCTAGCGGTAATCTCGTCAAAAGTTGACCCGAGGAGTGCGGACGAGCGCGAGCCTGGCATCGATGTTGTAAACGTCCATTCTGTCGATGGTACCTGCATTTCCGTTCAGGGCGCGCCTTGAAGGGTTGAGGCTGGTTTCGCCGCTCGTATCTGTTTTAGCTGCGCCGTAAGTTCTGCCGCCCGCCTGCCCAAATGAATTTCCCGGTGATGCGCAGGACAAAGGCAAGCGACGTTTTCAATTGTGTCGTCGCCGCCGTCGGCGAGCGGGACGATGTGGTGAACTTCCGTATAGGGAAGGCCTTCCCCCGTCTCGAATACGGGATGGGGGCAATCGTGCACTTCGCACCGATGTGACGCACGTAACTTGGCTATGCTGATTACCAATGCATTTCGGATGTATTCTCGCATCGGGAGGACCGTGGTTGAGGGTCTCGCCGCCCCGCCGCTTTCCTGTGCGTTGTACTTGGCGAGAAGCAGATCAAGCGGGAGCGCTTGTAGTCGCTGCGCCTCTTCCTCGATAATTGCCGACACCATATCGGGCTCGGTAGGCACAGAAAGCTCCGATATCTGAACGGCCCAAACGCGCGTGAACTCATGTCTCAAAGCGCCCATGCGCAGAGCTGACGTTTGCGCATCAAAAAATTCCCGCCAAACGGCTCGATCCGTATCGCCCGCGCCCGACATGCCAGTCCCGGTCGCGCGCGGATCAAGTGAGCGGAAGTTCATCACCTTCGCATAGACGCCGCTGACTGCTCTCCCGATAGTAAGGGCTACACGCGCGACGGGGGAGCCAGGCAGCCGCGAAACGGGTCCTCCGTATGTCTCTGCGTATGCCATCAGCCCAGCGATGCACTCATTTCTCGTCCAATCGCGACCCGTGCGCCTCCAGAGCGCATTTAGGCGATCAGCCTGATCCGGCGGGATCGGGTAGTTTGTTCCTGCACCCATTTTGAGGTTTGGCAAGTCCCGAAGGACCGGGTCCTCAGCACACCAATCGCGTCGTATTACCTCGCGAGCGGTCGCTACTTTGACGAGGCGCATTACGGCTCGGACTTGTGGCGCTGTAGCCCGAGGCTCATCCGTACGCCAGAACCGCGCACCCTCGGCGTCTTCCCCGCGCAGATCAGGAGCGGCTGTGACAATGGCTTCAGCTATGATGCCCGGAATTGCGTTTTGTTTACCTTGATTGCGCCAAAGATAAACGCGGTCGCCAACGGCAACCTCAGAGGCGTACCGTGTAACTAGCCAGACGAGTTGCGCTGGTCGCGAACTGAGATATCCATCAATATCGAAGTCGTCTGGATTTCCCTGAAATATCCAAGTCCGCATCAGCACCCCCTCTCAAAATCGGGCCTATCCCACGCCCGGTACGTGGCCACGATTAACAAGTATATGGCGGTTGAACACAAGAACGCTCGCGTCAAGTCCAGTAACGTTTGTCTTTTTGGTTTGGGATGGCGACGTGGACATTTACACCGTAATCTTCGCAGCGCTAGCTATCTTCATTTGTCTTCGCCTGCGCAGTGTTCTCGGCCAGCCCAGCGAGAGACAATACAGCGCCTTTTTAAATCGCGTCTCCGTGATTGCGGTCCTTTTGGCCGTCCTTCTTATCGTCGTCGGTGAAGTGCCCGCATGGGTGAAGGCACACCACGGCGTCGTCATCACCCGCTTCCAAGACCGCAACACCAATGCTCCCAAAACGACCATCAGCGGTCCCGCACGGGTGGTCGACGGCGACACGGTCGCTGTTGCGGGCACAACAGTGCGCCTAAAAGGCGTCGATGCCGCCGAACTAGGGACAGCACGCGGCGAGAACGCCCGGCGGGCAATGGTCGCGCTGGTCACCGGGACACTGACCTGTCGTTTGACTGGGGAAAAGACATACGGCCGCGAGGTCGGCTATTGCACCACAGCCGAAGGCACCGACATAAATCGGGCAATCATTGCGCAGGGTGCCGCTCTGGCTTGTCCGCGCTACGACACCCGCTACCTGCCTTTTGAGCAGGAGGCCGCGTTGGCAGCGCAACCACGGTCGTTCTATTGCATTGAGCGCTAGGCAATTGCCTCGCTGCCAGCTCCTCCGTTCAATGCACTTGCGACAATGGCATACCTTTGTCAGCCAAAGCCACCGCCCGCCAGTTCGCCTCTGCATTTGCCATCCAACCCTACATGACACCTGAAAACAAGGCGCCCTGGACGAAATCCCCCTGGTGTAGCCGATGTTGCGGGCTCTACCTCCAGAACGGCATGGATTTTCTCCCGTGGCGCAGCCCAATCAGGGTCAACGCAGTAGGCTGATGAATTTGCACGCTGAGGCAATCCGCGCTCGGAAACGGCGTGTATCACGCCCGAAATTGACGTAAATTTTTGAAGACGAATTTGTGGGGTGTCAGGCCTTGCGGTCTACTCACATCGCGAGCCGCTAGGCCTCGGTGCCCGTTGCGGTCCCTTCTACCCACGGCGCCGGGCCACTAATTAAGATGGGGTATTCCGTGTATCGCATTGCTTTGATCCTGGGGCTGCTCACCGCCCCGGCTGCCGCCGAGACCTACTCGCCCTATGAATGCGAGACGATCGGCATCATGCTGCAGAACTGCATGACGCCAGACAATCCGGGGGAGAACACGTGCTCGCACGTGAAGAATGGCGGTTTCGCCCGCCGGGTGATAGCACTGGTCGAGAAGCATAAGTGGGACGATCCCAAGTTCGACGCCGTCTGCGCCAAGCTGTGCAACGGCAGCACTGATATTTTTGACGAATACTTTAAGTATTGCCCGGCACGCCGGCCCAAGCCGTAGCTCAGCGCGGCCTCCGGTGTAATGTGTCCCCGAGAGACCCACGAGGTGTTGCGTGGGGCGGGGACGCGCCTCGCTCGGACGCACTCTTCAAAGTCACGATCTCTGCCAAGCCGAGAGCTGGCCCGCCAGTTCGCGTTTTCCTTAGCCCATCCATTCCTACAGCCCATCTGAAAACAAGGCGCCCAGGACGAACTCGCCTCGGTGTACGTGCCTGTTGAGGGCTCAAATTCCGGGACGAGTTTTCTCCCGTGGTGCAGCTCAATCGACTGCCACGCCAAGGATAAGTTTAGAAATTGGTACGACTTGGCGCCGGATCAAGTTCTATATAGACAAGCCAACTCAGCTATTGGGTGACTAGGGGAGGCAGACTTGCTTGAGGTCTTCCGAAATTTTGAAATTACCGGCGACCAGGCGAAGTTCACTAATTTCCTTTCTCAGCTCAGCAAAAGCTTGCCGAGTGGCTGGAAACGAAATGCCAACCGAGAGAAGGAAATCCGTCACGCATCAGCCAAGGACGCGAGAACGTTTGTCTTTAGCATAGCCCCCCAGGGCGAGAGGCCAGCTGCTAACCTGTTCCTCATGCGGAGCGCTCATTCCGTCAGGATCACAAACGTCGTCCCGGTCGAGTATGGCAAATTGTCGAAAAGCCAATACAACTCGTTCATCGATGAATTTTCTAGAGCAGCCGCGCCCATTGCCGAAAGCATGGGGTTGGACGCAACGGTGACTTCGGGACAGCTGGATGTTCGTACCCTGCTCGGCGACAGCACGTTCCGCGCACTGAAGGCATTCTCACAAATGGCAAACAGGACGACTGGGGCAACCCATCCACTCGATCGAGGTCGATGGTTAGATTTTCTGATTTTGCAACACATAGAGGGTGCTCGCTTGGACGGCGACATCCTCACTAGATGGTTCATCGAAGAGGAGAGATGGCCAGACAGCGAAGCGTATGATCTTGGGAGCCAATTTGAATTTGCCCGCGAGCTTCTCCGTGCATATGACCAAGAGCGGACATGATCTCCACCGCCCGGGCCGTGCGCGAGATAGCAGCTGCTCCTGCTCCTGTCCTTCTCTGCGATACCTGCAGCCTTCTCGACTTAATCCGGGAGCCTCGCGATGGCTTCACGCGAGGTCACGTCGAAGCCGCACTGCGTTTAGTGGCGCGGGCTGAAGCTAAACCGAGGGAGCTATGGATTGTTCTCACGGCCCAAGTGCTCGCGGAGCTGAAAGATCATCGCGCCATCGTTCAGCAGGAAGCTGAGGCAGCAATCCTCAAACTAGAAGAACGTGTAAATGGTGTGTGCTCGATTATGTTGGCGCATGGAGTGAAGATAATTGCGCCAACGTTAGCTACTTGTGGGCTCCCGGCGATCGCCCAGTTTTTTCTTCAGCGCTATATCGATGCAGCTACGCACACTACCGCCCCACGGGCTGCGGAAAACAGGGCCTTCGCAAGAATTGCACGTAATTGTGCTCCGGCACAGAAAGGACAGCAGGCGAAAGACTGCTTCGTCTTGGAAAGCTATCTAGCCTTAGCACGAGAACTTCGCACTGGCGGCTTCGGTGATCCGATCGTTTTCTTCACGACCAATACCAGGGACTATTCGGAGCCATCAAGAAGGGGGAGCTTGCATGCTACCCTTGTTCCAGAGTTCAATGGGCTGCAGCTCCGTTACGCGGTCAACTTCGAAATGGCCGAGCACCAACTCAAATGATCCGCAGCCATTCAGGCAGAAGGAGCGGGTTGCAGAAAGGCATACCTCTGCCAGAGCGAGATAAGGTCCGCTAGTTCGCTTATTCCAGAGCAATCCACGTTCAACTGGCAAAGCAATGGATCGGGCAACGTGTTCTTTAAGAAGGTCTGCCGACGTTAAGGCTACCAACGAAACGCGGGCGGGCGCCTGGAAAGACTAAAACAATAATCCACCCAGCGCGAAAACAGCCCTGGCATGTGGCACCGCGCTCAGAAACGAGGCAAAGAACGGCTCATCTCTTGCAGCTCTTTCGCCGATTTTTCCAGGTCAGCACTTGCCTTCGTGATCTTGTTCGAGACGCCTGCGATGCCCACGAAAGCGACAAATGCGAGCGCCAAGGCCAATCCGCCAAGCACACGTTGGCGTCTCACCATAGCGATGAGCCCGCACACCGCCGTCGCTGGGGCAAAAAACACCGCCGCGAAGTAGGGCATCGATAGGGCTGCTAAACCAAAACCGATCGCCACAATTCCCAGAACTGGGGTTCTCTTGGTTTGGGGTAAGATAGGTAATGGAGGCGGAGCGCTGGATGATCGCATATGATCGTCAAAAAACGCCCCAATGACCGGATCGTATTTCGCCATCTTCCATTCCTTGCTGCCGACAGGGCAGAGGAAGTCGGTTGCTATTATCTGGCGTTGCTCGATCATGTCCTTCAGTTCGTGACCGGTATAGGGACCGTGGTTCTTGTTATCGACGTGAGCGAACCAGCGTTGGTCAAGTGGATGGGGCGGATAATCTCCCTCATGGTCATCAAGTCCACCGACTTCGTCTTTCATAGACCCTCCTGTTGAACCCAGTGAAAAGCCACACAGCCTTTCCTGGCCGTTCGGTTTCGGTGGGCTTCGATAACCGTGCGAGCCACCACATTCATCTGGTGCAAACCCACACGTTCAGTATCCGGTGCCATGGCTCGGCGCCTGCAATCTTCGACAAGAAAAATCTCGACGCTACCGCGAAATTTCGGAATGTGAGGCGGGTGACCGTCAGCGCCGGAAGTAGGTTATCGGAAAAGGAGCTCCTGTCTAGTTCCAGGCGGCCCTCTCTAAGTTGGCGAGCGCAGATCAGGTCGGTATTTTCAAAAAGCGTACCTCCGCCGAACCGAGATATGGACCGTCAGGCCAAACTTCTTTCTGCCATCCAACCTACAGGACATCTGAAAATAAGGCGCTCTGGACGAACTCGCCTCGGTGTAGGCGCTGTTGAGGGCTCAACCTCCAAGGCGGGGCGGATTTTCTCCCGTGGCGCAGCTCACAACTGACACTAACCCGCTGAGGACTGATGAATTTGGAAATCGGTGCGAATTGGCGCCCCGAACTCGCTGCTCTGGCGGCCGAATTATTTTTGAAGGCAGCTTCGCAAATTCGGTGGGCTACCAATCAGGCGGGTTTGCTTTTCTTGCGAGCTGGAAGCCGATCCTTCACCTCGCGAAGCTCGGATCGCACGGCTCGCAGAATGTCCGACATTTCCCAAATCATGTCTGCCTCCGCCGTATTCTCCCTGATCGTAAGTAGCGTTCCGCCGGAGAGCGACTGCTCAAGCCTACTCACAATCTCAGCGTTCATAGTGCGATTATTTGCCTGCGCGGCCTCGGCGAGTTTTTCGCGCATTCCATCTGGCAGCCGGACGACGAATTTATCCAATCCCCGGCTTTTGAAATCGGAGCTCATGCAACACCCATATGGCCATTGGCCACTTTACGATTGACGAAAGATGGCCAATGGCCATATCATGCGATCTAAACCGAGGATGGTCAATATGAATAGCCGACAAATGCCTAAGATCATCATTCGCGTTCCCCCCGATGTGAAGGCTTGGATCGCGGCGCAAACGTCGGAGAACGCCAGTTCTCAAAGCAGCGAAATCGTTCGGGCTTTGCGCGAGCGAATGGCTCGTTGTGGCTCGACCGTCGAGCCGCTGCGCGAGGAGAAGCAAAATGGCGCGTAAGCCGTACAACCATCGACCGGCCGAGGTAAAGGCTCAGATTATGGCGCTTGAAGCGCTCGGGAAGAAAGTAACCGCCGTTAAATATCATCCCGATGGCACTTTCCGCTTGATGACGGCCGACTACCAATCTCCATCGCTAGACGACCTCGATCGCGAGCTGAAGGAGTTCGAGGCGCGCCATGGTCAGAATTAACCTCAAGGGCGTCGCAACGGTCAGATCAAAAGGGCGTGTCTATTGCTACGCCTGGCGCGGCGGCCCACGACTACGAGGCGAGCCCGGCTCGCCAGAATTCATCGCCTCTTACAACGAAGCAGTTGAGCAGCGGCGCACGCTCGATAAGAATCGCTTCCGCTTCGTGGTGACGGACTATAAGGCGAGCAGAGACTATAAGAAGCTGGCGGACTCGACGCGCGATCAATGGAGCAAGTGGCTCGACCGGATCGCGGATCATTTTGGCGAGCTGCGCATCGCGCAGTTCGACCGTCCGGAGAAAATTCGGCCTGTGATACGCCGCTGGCGTAACCAGTGGGCCGACACTCCGCGAACCGCTGATTATGCGCTCCAAGTTTTGTCGCGCGTCCTCGCCCACGCCGTCGAGCTGGGCAGGATCGTCGGCAATCCCTGCGAGGGTATCAAGCACCTTTACAACAACGACCGCTCCGAGATCATCTGGACTGACTCAGACCTCGCACACATCAAGAGAAGCTGCTCGGCCGAGATCGCCAACGCCATAGACCTCGCTAGCCACACCGGCTTGCGGTTAGGCGATTTGATCCGCGTGGCCTGGTCGCACGTCGGCGACGAGGCGATTGTGCTCACCACCGGTAAGAGCAGGCACCGCTGCGAAGCAATCATCCCCCTCTACGGAGCGCTTCGCGACGTCCTCGCACGCATCCCGAAGCGCGCAACCACCATCCTGACCAGCAGCCGGAATCGACCGTGGACTGCCGATGGTTTCGGCAGCTCATTCAACAAGGCCAAGATCGACGCCGGAATGTCGGAACGTGACCTGCATTTCAACGACCTGCGAGGAACTGCGGCGACAAAGCTCTACATCGCCGACTTCAGCATGCGTGAGATCGCCGAAACGCTCGCGTGGGAGGAGGAGTCGGTCGAGAAGATCATCCGCCGCTACGTCGGCCGCTCGGCAGCGATTAAGGCCAGGATCAAGAAACTGCAGGCCAAAGAATGAACAAATCCTGCAAAACCGCCGACAAAACCGATTTGCCAACTTCGGCTAAGTGTTGGAGCGGGCGAAGGGAATCGAACCCTCGTATGCAGCTTGGGAAGCTGCCGTTCTACCATTGAACTACGCCCGCGTGTGCGCTGCTCCGCGCCCATCCTGATTAGCCGAGACGGCGCCTCCCGCCAAGCGGTTTGGCGCCTCTGCCAGACAGTTGTTAACGTCCTGGCGAGATTTCGGGGGCGCCGGATTGTGGCGGTGCTATGATCGCCCCGTCGGGGGAAAAGCGTGCACTGAACGGGGCGTGTGCATGGTGGGGCGTGGCTACACGATGTTCGCCTCTTTGGAGGGCGCCCATCCGCTCGCCAGCCAGACGCTGTTCGAGGCGCTGCTGCCCGTTGCTCCGCCGTGCGCGCCTACCTAGATAGGGCCGCATGGATGCGACCACGCTGCTGACGACAGGATCGATCACCGTCTCCGAGTTTCGCTGCGATGCGGGACCGGACGACACGCCGTTCGCGGAATGCCGCACCGGACATTCCATCGCCTATGTCCGCTCCGGCAGTTTTGGCTGCCATTGCCGTGCCGGCTTCTTCGAGCTGGTGGCGGGCTCAATGCTGGTCGGCGCCCCCGGCGAGGAATACACCTGCACGCACGAGCACGTCAGCGGCGACCTCTGCCTCGGCTTCTTCTTCAGCGAGGACCTGGTCGACGCCCTCGGCGGGCGGCGCGAGGTCTGGCAGGTCGGCGCGACACCGCCGCTGCCCGAGCTGATGGTGCTGGGCGAGCTGGCCCAGACGGCGGCAGATGGCAACAGCGACCTGGGTCTCGACGAGATCGGGCAAGTTCTTGCGGGCCGCTTCATCGACGTCGTCTCCGGCAAGGCGCGCAAGCCGGCCACGCCGACCGCGCGAGACCGCCGCCGCGCCGTCGAAGCCGCGCTGTGGATCGACGACAATTCGCATGCCGAGCTCGACCTCGAACGGGCCGCAAGGCAGGCCGGCCTCAGCCCATTCCACTTCCTGCGGCTGTTCGCGGCCGTGCTCGGCGTCACCCCGCATCAATATCTGGTCCGCTCGCGGCTGCGGCACGCCGCGCGCAGGCTTACTGAGGACGACATCGCCGTCACCGACATCGCCTATGACGTTGGGTTCGGCGACCTCTCCAATTTCGTCCGCACGTTTCATCGCGCTGCCGGCGTGTCGCCGACCAAGTTCCGGCAGGCCTCGCGCGGCCAGCGCAAGATTCTCCAAGAGCAGCTCGCCCTGAACTGACTAGGGTCGTCTCCGGCGCGCGCCAGTTGCGGCGCGCCTTGCAATGGAGACGATCATGTACGACCACATCGGATTGCGCGTTGCCGACCTCGACGCCGCCACGCGGTTCTACACCGCGGTGCTGGCTCCGCTCGGCTACGTCCTGTGCTCCAGCGGCGAGGGCTATGCCGGTTTCGGGCCGAAGGGCGAGCCGGGGCTGTGGCTGCATCTGGACAAGGGCCGGAAAGCCGACGGCGCGCATATCGCGTTTCGCGCCAAGGATCATGACGCGGTCAAGGCGTTCCACAGCGAGGGCCTGAAGAGCGGCGGCCGGGACAATGGCGGCGCCGGGCCGCGTAGCGATTACAGCCCGACCTATTATGCGGCGTTCTTGATCGACCCCGATGGCAACAATGTCGAGGCGGTTTGCCCGTGAGCTCCAGCCACTCGCTCCGTCATCGCGAGGAGCTCTAGCGACGAAGCAATCCAGACTGCTTCCGCGGGAAGATTGCTGGATTGCTTCGCTACGCTCGCAATGACGGTGTTTGTTGCAATCATCGAACATCATCAAGGACACCTTCATGGGCTCCATCCACAACGACATCCCCCTCCCCGTCCCCGCCCGCGACGTCTGGGACGCCGTGCGCGATTTCGGCGCGCTGCCGCAGCGGCTGGTGCCGGGCTTCGTCACGGCCTGCACGCTCGACGGCGACGCGCGCATCGTCACCTTCGCCAACGGCTCCGTGGCGCGCGAGGTGCTGGTCGATTGCGACGACGCGCGGCAGCGCCTCGTCGATGCAATCAACAACGAGCGGCTGAAGCATTACAGCGCCTCGGTGCAGCTTGCGACTTATGTCCAGGGCCAGACGAAGGAAGCCGTCGCCGCCATGCACCGGGCATCCCCGCCCGTTCCTCCGTGATGTTTTTCACAGAGCCGCGCCCTCGCGGGCCGTAACCATGCCCGCGTGCGTCCGGTTGGCTCCGCTCTCCCGGCGGCGCCGCGCACGCGAGGAGCATGCCATGAGGGGTGCGGACAAGGTGATCTGTCAGGCGGCCGTCGTGCTGCTGCTGTTTTCGATGTCGAGCGTGCCGGCGAAGGCGCAGTTCCTCGGCGGCGGAGGTGCCGGTGGCCAGGACATGATGACCCAGATGGCGCCGATGCTGGAGATGATGAAGGCGAAGATGGGCAAGCGCCGCTTCGCCATGCTGATGCAGACCATGGGTCCGATGATGAGCCGCATGATGGAGAACGGCGGCGGCGGCCTCGGCGGCATGATGGGGGGCGGCTACATGCCGAGCGGGCTCGGCGGCATCGGCGGCGGCGACATCATGGGCATGCTCGGCGGCTCCGGTGGCGGCGACATGATGGCGATGATCCCGCAATTGATGCGACTTGCCAATGCCGGCGGCGGTCATCGCCGTCACAGGCGTCGCTAATC
Source organism: Bradyrhizobium sp. PMVTL-01 (assembly GCF_051861855.1). Taxonomy (NCBI): domain Bacteria; kingdom Pseudomonadati; phylum Pseudomonadota; class Alphaproteobacteria; order Hyphomicrobiales; family Nitrobacteraceae; genus Bradyrhizobium; species Bradyrhizobium sp. PMVTL-01. Next base: position 8,195,197 of record NZ_CP193982.1, read on the forward strand.
CGTCGCGCCGGACAGCGCCGGCCTGATCGCGGGCTTGCCCTCGCGCGGGCCCCAACGCGTCAGCACCACGCTGGAGCATGACAGCAGGCCGAGCACGACCATCGAGCTCGCGGCCAGCCAGAAGAAGCTCTGTGCGGTGGCCTCATGCGTCAGCAGCCACCAGCCGGCGGCCGAGATGTAGATCAGCCGCGCGGTCTGCGCCAGCACCGGGCCGATCACCTTCGCCGCGCCTTGCGAGGAGAAGTACATCGTCGTTGCAAGGCCGAAGAACGCGTAGAACGGCCCGACCGTCGAGAGATATTGATGGCTCGCCGCGCGCACGGCCGCACTGTCGGTGAAGATGTTGACCCACAGATCGGGGAAGATCGCAACGAGGCATGCCGGTGCACCGACGGCCACGAAGGCGGCGGCACTGGCGATCCACGCAATGCGCCGGGCGCGCGCGATGCGGCCGGCGCCGATCGCCATCCCGACCATGGGCACGCAGGCAATGCCGAACGAGAACGCGATCGAGGTCAGCAGAAATTCCAGCCGCGCGCCGACGCCGTAGCCGGCGAGGATCGCGGTGCCGAACTTCGCCAGCATGTGGGTGAAGATCGAGATCGTCAGCACCGATTGCAGCGGGGAGAAGCAGGCGATGGCGCCGACCTTGAAAATGTCGAAGAACATCGACCACTGGATGCGCAGGCCGCGCAGCTTCAGTGCGATCCGCGCGCGGCCGGAGAACAGGTACCAGCCCATGATGCAGATGTTCATGGTGTAGGCGATCAGCGCGCCAGCCGCGACGCCGCGCATGCCGAGCTGCGGCACCGGGCCGAGCCCGAGGCCGAGCGTGCCGCCGAGCAGGATCTGCCAGGCCGCCGAGTTGAGGATGAGGAACGACGGCAGCTTCATGTTGCCGGTGCCCCGCAAGATGCCCGCCATGGTGTTGAGCAGCCAGGGCAGCACGGCGCCGCCGAAAAATACCTGCGTGTAGGCGATCGCATGCGTCAGCACATCGCCGCGGCCGCCGAGCATTTCGAGCACCCTGGGCCCGAAGATCAGCATGCCCAGCATGAAGACGAGGCCGAAGCTGATGCCGATCAGCATCGCGTGCATGGCGAGCGTGCCGGCCCGCTCGCGGTCGCCGGCACCGAGCGCGCGTGCGATGGCGGAAGCGACCGCGCCGCCCATGGCACCGCCGGACATGGTCATGGTGAGGATCACTGTCGGAAAGACCAGCGCCATCGCGGCCAGCGCTTCGACGCCGAGCCGGCCGATATAGGAGGTCTCGGCGATCACCGTGCAGGTGCCGGCCGACAGCGCGATCACGTTCGGCCAGGCGAGGGAGAGCAGCGTGCGCAGGATCGGCCCGTCCACCAGCGCGCTCCTCACGGGGCGCGGGGGCGGCGGCAACGGGCGCTCTTGCTCATCGACCGGGATCTCGGCGATGTCGGACATGTCCTCTCCCGGACGCAGGCGCCATTTGCGGCGCGGCAATCACTCGGTGTGCCAATGACTTTGTTCGCGCGAAAGGCGCAGCGAGAGGCTTGTTAGCACGGCAATCGCCGATTCCTCCTGCGCCTGATGCAGGCGTGCCCTGCGGCAGCGCATTTCAGCGCGTGGAATTGCGGCTCCCTCTTCTCCCTCCTCTCCCTCTCCCCGTTCTTACGGGAGAGGGTTGGGGTGAGGGGCCGCTTCCGCCACGACGGTGGCAACTGGACTCGCAGAGAGTCCCCCTCACCCGGAATTTGCTGTCGCAAATTCCGGCCTCTCCCCGCACGCGGGCAGAGGCAAAGCACGGCGACACTGTCGCTTACCCGATCGTCCAGACCAATGGCGGACGGCCACCCGCGGCCGGCCGCATCTGCACGCCGATGTGTCGTCCGCAACCTGCGGCCAGCCCTTCAAACAATCCCTCCAGCACCTTTGCGCAGGCGGGGTGATAATCGGGCACGTCGTCCATCAGTTTCCAGTTCTGTTGGCGGAGTTCGAACGCGCCTTCGGACTGCGTCATCTCGGCGGCATCATCCTGCGCGGCGAACAGAGCATTGAGAAACGATGCAAACTCGCCCGCACGACCGCGGGTCATCGACAGCGCCGCGGCGACCTCGTCGAAATATTGCATGCCGATCAGCCTGCCGGTGAGGTGGAGGAGATAGCCGGCATCTTCGGGGCCGAGCTGCTGCACCATCACCGGCGCGGCGGTGCGGACATATTCCATCGCGTAGTTGCGATAGGCCTTTTCCAGTCGTGGTTTCGGCCAGCTCGAGACCGGCAATGCCGGTGCGGTCCTGGCATCGAACAACGGCGCCTCCAGATGCCGCGCGAACACCAGGCGCTGATCGGGCTCGAGCGGATGGTCGTACTGGTGATAGTAGCCTTCGAGCCCGTCCTGGCCGTCGATGCTCTGCTTGGTGCAGACGAAGCCGAGGCGGAGATCGCCGAGCGCAACGCCATTGTTGGCGTGCCAGCCGCGCAGCATCGCGCGGCTGACCTCGCCCGGCACGCCGCAGATCGCGCTGCCCTTCCAGATCCACCGCGGCGGCGGATAGCGGATCCAGGCCTTGCGGTCGCTCTCGTACATGTATTCGACATGCACGCCGCCGATCCAGTTGGAGAGATAGTGGTATTGCGCGGCGGCGACCGCCGGCGGCAGATGGCTGAGCCCGAGCTTTTGCAAGCCCGGCAGGAAGCGCTCCTGCTGCTGGCGGCGGAAGACACGGAACACGAACTCCGCCGCATCCGCAGTGCCGCGGCGCGTGACGACGGTCAGGATGAGGCCGGTGAAGTAAGCGTGGTAGAGATCGGCGACCGCGCGCCAGCGCTTCCATTCGGCTTCCTGCGCGGCGTCAGTTGCGGCGGTCATGATCGCTCCCGGCTTGTTGTTTTGCGGGAGTGTGTCATTGCGCGAGGAGTGGCGCAACCGGAGGCGCTTTCTGTCGTAGCCCGGATTACACCCGGAAATGCTTGCTCAGCTTCAGACCCTGCGCCTGGTAGTTCGAGCCGATGCGCTGGCCGTACATCGCATCGGGGCGCGCCAGCATCTTCTCGTAGACGAGGCGGCCGACGATCTGGCCGTGCTCGAGGATGAACGGCACCTCGCGCGAGCGCACTTCGAGCACGGCGCGCGATCCTAGCCCGCCCGCACCGGCATAGCCGAAGCCGGGATCGAAGAAGCCGGCATAGTGCACGCGGAATTCGCCGACCAAGGGATCGAACGGCACCATCTCCGCGGCGTAATCGGGCGGCACCTGCACGGCTTCCTTGGAGGCGAGGATGTAGAACTCGCCGGGGTCGAGGATCAGGCTGCCGTCGGGACGGGCCGAGATCGGCTCCCAGAAATCTTCCACGGCGTAGCCGGCGCGGCGATCGACGTCGACGACGCCGGTGTGGCGCTTGGCGCGATAGCCGACGAAGCCATTGCCTTTCTCGCCGGAGAGATCGACGGAGACGGCGACGCCGCCGGAGAGATCGGCATCGGCGATGTCGACGAGGCGCTCGGCGGCGTGCAAGCCATCGAGCTCGTCGGCGTTGAGGATGGCGTCCCCAGTGCGGAAGCGCACCTGGCTGAGACGCGAGCCCTCGCGCACCAGCACCGGAAACGTCTTCGGGCTGATCTCGGCATAGAGCGGGCCGTGATAGCCGGCGCCGATCATGTCGAAGCGGCGGGTGCCGTCGGCGATCACGCGGGTGAAGACGTCGAGCCGGCCGGTCGAGCTCTTCGGATTTGCGGCTGCGACGATTTCCGGCGGCAGCGCGAGGCTCTCGAGCAGCGGCACGATGTAGACGCAGTTGGTCTCTAGCACCGCGCCGTCGGCGAGGCTGAACTCGTGCAGCTTCAATTCGTCGATGCGCTCGGCGACGGTGGCGCCGGGCCCGGGGAGAAAGCTGGCGCGGACGCGATAGGCGATGTCGCCGAGACGCAGATCGAGGCTCGCCGGCTGGATCTGGCTTTCGACGAAGTCGTAGGCCGGCAGGATGAGACCCGCCTCCGCCATCGCCGCGATCATGCGGTCGGGCAGGATTCCATTGGCATCGGCGGCGACCGTGAAACTCAACCGGGGGTCCTCATCTGGGGTCAGAGCATTCGGACATGCGGAAAATACGAGTCTTTCAGGGCTAGCCGATGGACGCCTTGACGGAAAGGGCATTGCGGAATATGAGCATCACTTATCCCGTGGTGATTTGAGCCGGCCGGCTTGCAGCCACGTTAAATAAATCGCTAAACAGGCCGGGGACCTCTGTGATCCCGGCCAGTGGAGATATCCAGGCCGGTTTTTTTGTGACCGTTTTCGCTCCAATGGTCACGTCGGAGGGTCCTATGTCGAAGTCGCCTGCTGCCTACCGCCCCGAAACCCGCCTGGTCCATTCCGGCACCCTGCGCTCGCAATATGGCGAGACGTCGGAGGCGCTGTTCCTGACGCAAGGCTATGTCTATGCCAGCGCCGAGGAGTGCGAGGCGCGGTTCAAGGGCGAGGACCCTGGCTTCATCTATTCGCGCTACTCCAACCCGACCATTGCGATGTTCGAGCGCCGCATGATCGAGCTCGAGGGCGCCGAAGCCGCCCGCTCCGCGGCAACCGGCATGGCCGCAGTGACGACCGCGATCCTGGCACCGCTGAAGGCCGGCGATCACGTGGTCGCCTCCCGCGCGCTGTTCGGCTCGTGCCTCTACGTCATCCAGGACCTCCTGCCGCGCTACGGCATCGAGACCACGCTGGTCGACGGCCTCGATCTCGACCAGTGGCAGCGCGCACTTCGCCCCAACACCAAGACGTTCTTCCTGGAGAGCCCGACCAACCCGACGCTCGATGTGCTCGACATTCCCGGCATCGCCGCGATCGCGCACAGCGGCGGCGCGCGCCTCGTCGTGGACAACGTGTTCGCAACGCCGATCTGGCAAAGCCCGCTCGCGCTCGGCGCCGACGTCGTCGTCTACTCCGCGACCAAGCACATCGACGGCCAGGGCCGGTGTCTCGGCGGCATCATCCTGTCCTCGGAAGCCTTCATCGCGGAGCACCTGCACAATTTCATGCGCCAGACCGGCCCGTCGATCTCGCCGTTCAACGCCTGGGTCCTGCTCAAGGGCCTGGAGACGCTGGGCGTGCGCGTGCGCGCGCAGACCGACACGGCAGCGCGCGTCGCCGAGGTACTGGCGAGCCATCCGAAGATCTCGCGCCTGGTCTATCCCGGCCGTGCCGATCATCCGCAGGCGGCGCTGGTGAAGAAGCAGATGCGCGGCGGCTCGACGCTCGTCGGCTTCGAGGTGAAGGGCGGCAAGGCGGCAGCGTTTCGCGTGCTCAACGAGCTCAAGCTTGCGAAGATCTCGAACAACCTCGGCGACGCCAAGAGCCTCGTGACGCATCCGGCCACCACGACGCATCAGCGCCTCAAGCCGGAAGACCGCGCCGCGCTCGGCATCAGCGAGGGTTTCATCCGCTTCTCCGCGGGGCTGGAGCATGCGGACGATCTGATCGAGGATATCACCGCAGCGCTGGAGAAGGCGTGATCTTCCTTGCCCTCCCCTGGCGGGAGCAGGTAAGAGCCGTCACATCGGCCGATACGTCCTCACATCCGCCGGCACGTTCACCCCGAGCTTGATCTGCCCGACGGAGCGGATGATGTCGTCGCCGAGCAGCTGGGCGAAGCAGGCGTAGCCCCAGTCATTCATGTGCAGGCCGTCGGCGATGACGAAGCTCTCGACCGGGATCGACTGGTTCTCGTGCCAGTCGCGCATCACTTCGAAGCGCGGGAAGATGCCGACGTGGCGGAGCTCGGCGACCTTGCCGAGCAGCTTCACCATCTTGCCGGCGCTCTCCTTGCGCTGATTGACGGCCGGCGAATATTGCGGATCGACCAGCACGATGTCGGCGCCGCCGGCGGCCTGGATGCGGGAGATGCCGTCCTCGACCAGTTTTGCGGTATCGCCGGGATCGAGATTGCGCAGCACGGCGTTGGTGCCGACCTGCCAGATCACCATGTCCGGATGCAGGTCGATCACCTGCGTCTGAAGGCGCTTCATCATCTCCGGCGCATCCTCGCCGCCCACGCCGGCGTTGACGACGGTGATGTCGGCGGTCGGATAGTGCCGGCGCAGCTGTGCGGCGAGACGGTTCGGATAGTTGAAATCGGGCGAGCTCGCGCCGTAGCCGGCGGTCGACGACGAGCCGAACGCGACGATCACGACGGGCTGGCCGGCCGCGAGCTTGGCCGCGACATGAGGGAGCGAGCCCATCGTCTTCGAGCCGCCCTTCGGCGGCAGGCATGGCACGCGGTTGAAGATATCGCCGGCAGACTTGGCGGCCTGCTTGACCTTGTCGATGGCGCGCGCGGTGATGCCACGCTGCTCGGGGGACGTCACGGCGCCCGTGGTCTGGGAACGCGAGGCGGGAGCGGGATCAGCGGTTTGCGCCGGCGCTTGCGTCGTCTGCGCGGCTTGCGCCTGCGCGCGCGACTGCGACACCGGCGTCAGCAACAGCAGCGCTGCCGCCGCTGATATAGCCAGCCATGCCGTCGGGCAAAAAGGGCGGAGAGAACTCATTAACGCTAGACCTCAATTTTGCTGCTGGGCCGGCCCCAGATGGGCTGCGTCAAACACGAACTGTGCCAACGCCCGGCCAAGGCAATCATGGACCTGTTTCGCCAGCTCCGGCCCGTGGGACGGGCTGAACAGGTCGAACTGACCCTGGTCATTCCACTGCCGCATGATCGCGAAACGATCGAACAGCGGGATGTCGTGCTCCTGCGCCACCACCCGCATATTGTCGAGATAGGGCGGCACCGAGATCATGGTCTCTGTGCGCGGGCTGTACTGCAAATTCATCAACACGACGTCAGCCCCTGCATTTTGCAGCGCGGCAACCCCCTCGGTCACAGCACCGCGAAACTCATCGGGATCGATGGCTCGGATAGCATCCACGGTCCCGGTCTGCCAGATGACCAAAGTAGGCCTTTTTGCTTCCATCAGCTTAACGAAGGTGGTGGCCGCCTCCTCTGCTGTTTTCTTGCTCTGTATTTCTACGGAGACGTGCACGACCTCCGAGGGTGGCAGCTTCTCCTTCAAGATGGCCTGCATGCGCGCCGGATAGGAGGCGTCCTCGGAGGCCGGAATCGTGGTCGAGCGGCTGCCGATGACCAGGATTTCCAGCGGTTTGCCCGATTTGACGGCCTCGGCAACCTTGGGAAGCTGGCTTTCGCTGGTGAGGAGATAAGACGGCAATTCGCAGGCTGCGGGCGCGGCGGCAGCGGCAGGCGCAGCATCGTCCGCGCGCGCCTGGGGCGCGGCGAGGCCACCGCATAGCAGGATCAGGCTCAGGAGAACCTTCGCCTTCATCAGCCTCCTCCCGCCAGATCGGCGTTGCCGACGGCGTTTTTGGTTTTCGCACCGCTCTTGTCAGCCACGCGCTTGTACCACGAAATCACCCAGGCAACGCCCCACATGACCAGGATTCCGGAGAGACTAATCAGCGCATGCATGGCTGCGCCGCCGGAGACCTCGGCCAGGATGAAATGGCCGGCGAAGGCGAGGAAGACGCCGAGGCAGAAGATCTCGAGCGAATGCTGGCCGCACAGGATCAGCGGTCGCAGCCACTGCGATTTCAGGCCCGGCCAGTCGCGCGGCAGGAAGCGCACCGTGAGCGCGGCCAGCGCCAGGAAATGCGTGAAGCGCAGAACGTCGAGATCGGTCTTGTCGATCGGATACATCCATTGCTCGAGCCGCTTCGGCATCAGATGGGACAGGTGCGGCAGATACCAGGTCAGCGTCACGTAGAACGCCGCCACGATATAGGCGATCGAGATCCACATCGTTACCGGCGACGCTAAAATACGCGACATGCGCCGCGCACCTCCGAGCGCACACCATGCACCGAAGACGAAAAGCAATTGCCAGGCCAGCGGATTGAAGGCCCAGAAGCCGTTCGGATAGGCGGAGAAGTAGAGATCGTATTCCCAGGTCACCGCGTAGAGCACGACGGAAAGGCCGAGCGTGACGTCGGGCTTCCAGCGCATCGACCACAGGATCACGGGCAGCGCCAGCATCAGGACGATATACAGCGGCAGCACGTCCATGTTGACGGGACGGAAACGCAGCAGCAGCGCCTGCACGATGGTGATGTCGGGCTGCTTGAGGAAGTCCATGATCCCCATCTCTTCGGTGTAGAGCGGGTTCTCGAAACGGGTCGCCACGTAGGAGATCTCGGCGAGGAAGATCGTGAACAGGAAGACGTGCGCGACGTAGATCTGCCAGACCCGCCGCAGGATGCGGGCGGTAGCGATGACGACGCCACCCTCCAGCATCGCGCGGCCGTAGACGAAGGCGGCGGTGTAGCCGGAGATGAAGATGAAGATCTCCGTGGCGTCGCTGAAGCCGTAATTGCGGATCGTGAACCACGTCAAAAGGCTCGTCGGCAGATGGTCGATGAAGATCAGCCACAGCGCCAGCCCACGGAACAGGTCAAGGCGGAGTTCGCGCTCGCCGATGGCGGGCAGCGTGATGGCGGCTGCACGCGGCTCCGCAGGTTTGGCGGTTCCTGCGATGCTCGATCCCGTCACTTGGTCGGCAATGGTCATCGGGGCCTAAAAACCCTCACCCAAATCGCGACGTTGAAGGAGTGTACCGGTCCGGCCGTCATCTCGCAAAGCGGCCGGATCACATGGGGGTGTCTCCCCCCTGGGGATGTCATCCCTTGGGGATTCTTTCCTTGGGGTGTACTTCCTCGCCAATTCTGGCGGCACGATGTCGCCAAAACCGCCTCGGGGTTTGGTTCCGACGCCGGATTTCGGTATGATGGCAGCCATGTACCGCGCCGTGACCCGCCAGATCGAAGTGACCGTCGAGCCGAACTTTGTTCCGGAGCAGTCGTCGGCCGACCGCTCCCGCTATTTCTGGTCGTACACCATCGTCATCACCAATTCCGGCGACGAGACGGTGCAGCTCAAGACGCGGCACTGGATCATCACCGACGCCACCGGTCGCCAGCAGGAGGTCAGGGGCGAGGGCGTGGTCGGCGAACAGCCGACGCTCGCCCCCGGCGAGCGGTTCGAATACACTTCCGGCGTGCCGCTCACGACCGCATCCGGCTTCATGACCGGCCGCTACCAGATGGTCAGCGAAACCGGCGAGCGCTTCGAGATCGACGTGCCGACGTTCTCGCTAGACAGCCCGGATAACAAGCGGGTGTTGAATTAGCACCGTGCCGTACCTCCACATCGTCGTTGCTTCGCTGCGCTTGCAATGACGGAGGATGGACTTACGCGTCCTCGACGCCCGCCTCGTGCGGCGTGAACTGGTAGACCGACGAACAGAACTCGCAGGTCACGACGACCTTGTCGTCCTTCACCATCGCCGCGCGGTCGTCGGGCGAGAAGCTCTTCAGCATGGACGCGACCGCGTCGCGCGAGCAGGAGCACTGCGCCTTCAGCGACAGCGGCTTGAACACGCGTACGCCACGCTCGTGAAACAGGCGATAGAGCAGCCGCTCGCCGGAGAGCTCCGGATCGATCAGCTCGACGTCCTCGACGGTCTCGATCAGCGAGCGCGCCTCGACCCAGGCGTCGTCCTCGGCGACACTGTGCGCCTCGACACCTTCGGGCGCATCGCCGGGATGCAGGTCCGCCTGCCGCGCGCGCTCGGGAGCCTTCGGCAGGAATTGCATCAGCATCCCGCCGGCGCGCCAGCGATGCTTGCCGCCGTCGCTCGAGCGCCACTCCTCGCCGACGGCGAGGCGCACCTTGGTCGGGATCTGCTCGGAGCGCAGGAAATATTCGTGGGCGGCATCTTCCAGGCTGCCGCCGTCGAGCGCGACGAGGCCCTGGTAGCGGCTCATGTCGGGGCCCTGATCGATGGTCATCGCAAGATGACCGCGGCCGAGCAGCGTGCCGGAATCCTTCGCCGTGCCGACGCGCGAGGCGTCGTAGCGGGCATAGGCCCGCAGATGATCCGGCGCCTTGTAGTCGACGACCAGGAACGACACCGGGCCGTCGGTCTGGGCCTGCAGGATGAAGCGGCCCTCGAATTTCAGCGCCGAACCGAGCAGCGTCGCCAGCACGATCGCCTCGCCGAGCAGCTTGCCGACAGGCGCTGGATAATCGTGCTTGGTCAGGATGTCGTCGAGCGCAGGGCCAAGCCGCACCAGGCGACCGCGCACGTCGAGCGCGTCGACCTCGTAAGGCAGCACGGCGTCGTCGACCGGAACCGCTGATGGCGCGCGGACCGGGCCTTCAGGCCCGGTTTTCATGTCAGGGGATTGGAAAACCATGGCGCTTTATCTGGGGTCGGAGAGCCGGGAATGGAAGGGGGTGTGTTCCGGCGATCGGATCTCGTGCACGCGAGTACAAATTCCGTGTCGTCCTGACGAAAGTCAGGATGACGATCCAATATTACGCGACCGCGCCGCTACTTCACCGCGTCGAAGCACCAAGCCAGAATGCCCTTCTGCGCGTGCAGGCGGTTTTCGGCCTCGTCGAACACGACCGATTGCGGGCCGTCGATCACCTCGTCGGTGACCTCCTCGCCGCGATGGGCCGGCAGGCAGTGCATGAACAGCGCGTCGGGCTTGGCCAGCGACATCAGCTTCGCATTGACCTGATAGGGCTTGAGCACGTTGTGACGGTGCTCGCCTTCCTTGTCGCCCATCGACACCCAGGTGTCGGTGACGACGCAGTCGGCGCCCTTCACGGCGGCCTCGGGATCAGAGCCGAGCACGATCGGCGCGCCCGTCGCCTTGATCCAGTCGCGCATCGCCTTCTTCGGCGCGAGCTCCGGGGGCGTTGCCACATTGAGCTGGAATTTGAAGCGCTCGGCGGCATGCGCCCAGGAGGCCAGCACGTTGTTGTCGTCGCCGGTCCAGGCCACCGTCCGGCCCTCGATCGGGCCGCGATGCTCCTGATAGGTCATGAGGTCCGCCATGACCTGGCAGGGATGCGAGCGCCGCGTCAGGCCGTTGATGACCGGCACGGTCGCATTCGCCGCAAGCTCCAGCAGCGCCTCATGGTTGAGGATGCGGATCATGATGGCATCGACATAGCGCGACAGCACGCGCGCGGTGTCGGCGATGGTCTCGCCGCGGCCGAGCTGCATCTCGGCGCCGGTGAGCATGATGGGCTCACCGCCGAGCTGGCGCATGGCGACGTCGAACGAGACGCGGGTGCGCGTCGAGGGACGCTCGAAGATCATCGCCAGCGTCTTGCCTTCGAGCGGCTTCACCGGCTGCTGCGCCTTCTGCTTCGCCTTCATGGCGGCGGAGGCGTCGAGCATGCTCTTGAGCTCCGACAACGGCAGCTCGTTGATGTCCAGGAAGTGCTTCGGCGACTTGCTCATCAGCTTGCAGCCCGCTTGGTCTGACTGGACGAGATCGCAGCGCAGGCGCGCTCCAGCCGCGCAACGCTGTCCTCGATCTCGGCCTCGGTGACGATCAACGGCGGCAGGAAGCGCACGACATTGTCGCCGGCGCCGACCGTGAGCAGCTTTTCATTGCGCAAGGCCGCAACGAGATCGCCCGAGGGCACCACGGCCTTGATGCCGATCAAGAGGCCCTCGCCACGCACCTCGCTGACGACGTCAGGGTGACGGTCGATCACGGAGGCGAGCTTCTGCTTGAGCAGCAGCGACATCTTCTGCACGTGGTCGAAGAAGCCGGGCTTGAGCATGATGTCGAGCACGGCATTGGCAGCCGCGATCGCCAGCGGATTCCCGCCGAACGTGGAGCCGTGCGAGCCGGGCCCCATGCCGGCTGCCGCCTCCGCGGTGGCCAGCACCGCGCCGATCGGGAAGCCGCCGCCGAGCGCCTTGGCGAGCGACATCACGTCAGGTGTGACGCCGGTGCGCCGATGCGCGAACAGATCTCCGGTGCGACCCATGCCGGTCTGCACCTCGTCGAAGGCGAGCAGCAGGCCCTTCTCGTCGCAGAGCTGACGCAGCGCCTTGAGGAAGGCGGGCGTCGACGATCGCACGCCGCCCTCACCCTGGATCGGCTCGAGCAGGATGCCGGCGGTCTGCGGACCGATCGCCTTCTTGACGGCTTCGATGTCACCATGCGGGACCTGGTCGAAGCCGTCCATCGGCGGGCCGAACCCTTCAAGATATTTTGCAGATCCCGTCGCAGCGAGCGTCGCCAGCGTGCGGCCGTGGAAGGCGCCCTCGAAGGTGATGATGCGGTAGCGCTCCGCATGGCCCTTGGAGAAGTGATGATGGCGGACCAGCTTGATCACGCCTTCCAGCGCTTCGGCGCCGGAATTGCAGAAGAACACGAAGTCCGCGAAGCTTTCCTGGCACAGACGCGCCGCGAGTTTCTCGCCGTCCGGGCTCTGGAACAGGTTCGACATGTGCCAGAGCTTGGTCGCCTGCTCCTGCAACGCCTTGACCAGCGCGGGATGGGCATGGCCGAGCGCGTTGACGGCGACGCCCGAGGTGAAATCGAGATAGCGCTCGCCATTGGTCGCGATCAGCCAGCAGCCTTCGCCGCGCTCGAAACCGAGGTTGGCCCTGGCGAAAACGGGGAGCAAATGCGGCGCGGCGCTGTCAGTCATGACGATCACTTGATGTTGCGGACGGCCTGAAGCGCTCACGCAGCGCACCATCAACCGGCCCGGAAAACGAAACGTGCCGCCTTTTAAGGGCGGCACGTGGCACTATCTTATGCCGGGTAGAACGGGTGTCAATGCCGCCTGAAAGCCCCGGGAAACGCTGAATCCGTAGTCTTGCGGTGCCGGATTTGCGGGGTTTTTGCCACGGAACATGTGGAAGCGAGTCGGCTGACTCTTGCGCGTGAGTCACGCCATATTGTAGCGTTTGGCTTGTCAGATACGACATCTCGTGCAGCAGTTCTGATCCTCTAAGTCCTCATGTACCGGCGTAAACGTTCGGGCGTTCTGGTTACGCCCGGCGAGCCTTAAGGGATTCTGGCGGCACGGGTTTTTCGAGGCTTAGGCATTCGCCGCGAGGCGCCAGGACGGCAGCCGCACGGCGAGGGAAAGGGTGCAATGACGGTTTTGACCTGGTCCGACGATCGCGTCGAGCAGCTGAAAAAGCTCTGGGAGGCCGGATTGTCGGCCAGCCAGATCGCAGCCGAGCTCGGCAACGTGACCCGTAATGCCGTGATCGGCAAGGTGCACAGGCTCGGCCTGTCGGGCCGCGCCAAGAGCCCCTCATCGGCAGCTCCCCGGCCGCGCAAGGCGCGCCCGGCTCAGCACATGATGCGGGTCAGCCGCCCGATTGCGCGCGGCAACACCGCGCTGGCGCAGGCCTTCGAGGTCGAGGTCGAGGCAGAGCCTGTGACCTACGACAACGTGGTGCCGATGAGCCAGCGGCTGTCGCTGCTCGAGTTGAACGAGGCGACCTGCCACTGGCCGGTCGGCGATCCCTCGAGCCCGGATTTCTTCTTCTGCGGCGGCAAGGCGCTCTCCGGCCTGCCCTACTGCGCCCAGCATTCGCGCGTCGCGTATCAGCCCGCGGCCGACCGCCGTCGCGCGCCGGCAAAGCCCGGCACGCGCTGAGCACGGCTTTAAACTACCTCGTCCCGACGTGAGGCCGGGACGACAACCGAGACATAAACAAGCGCGCCACGTGGCGCGCTTTTTGTTTGGCTTGCTCGAAGCCGCTCTCAGGTCTGCTCGGCCTTCGCAAAGCGATCGTCGAGCGCGTAGCCGGCGCCGCGGACGGTGCGGATCGGGTCCTGCTCGCGGCCGAGATTGAGCAGCTTGCGCAGGCGGCCGATATGGACGTCGACGGTGCGCTCGTCGATGTAGATGTCGCGGCCCCAGACACTGTCGAGCAGCTGCTCGCGCGAGAACACGCGACCGGGATGCTCGAGGAAGAACTCGAGCAGGCGATACTCGGTCGGACCGAGATCGATCGGCCGGCCCGAGCGCGCGACGCGGCGCTTCTCGCGGTCGAGCTCGATGTCGCCATAGGCGAGCACGGTGGCGAGCCGCTCGGGGCTGGCGCGCCGCAACAGGCCCTTCACCCGCGCCAGCAGCTCGGGCACCGAGAACGGCTTGACGATGTAGTCGTCGGCGCCGGTCGCAAGCCCCCGCACCCGCTCGCTCTCCTCGCCACGCGCGGTGAGCATGATGATCGGTAGCTGCTTGGTCTCGGGACGGGTGCGCAGCCTCCGGCACAGCTCGATGCCGGAGAGCCCCGGCAGCATCCAGTCGAGCACGATCAGGTCGGGGATGTGCTCCTTGAGGCGGGTGTCGGCATCGTCGCCGCGCATCACCGTCTCGACGTCATAGCCGTCGCCTTCGAGGTTGTAGCGGAGAAGCTCGGTGAGAGCTTCCTCGTCCTCAACCACCATGATGCGTGCGCCCATCGGCTCGTCGCTCCTTGAGTCTTCAGGTATTCGGGACCGTCGTGGCGAAGGTCGTCATGTCGCCCTTCGGCCGCTTGTCGGTGATGGCCTGACCCTCGATCATGTAGAACACGGTCTCGGCGATGTTGGTGGCGTGGTCGCCGATCCGCTCGATGTTCTTGGCACAGAACATCAGATGGATGCAGAACGAGATGTTGCGCGGATCCTCCATCATGTAGGTGAGGAGTTCGCGGAACAGCGAGGTGCAGATGGCGTCGACTTCCTCGTCGCCCTTCCACACCGCCATCGCCGCCGGCAGATCGTGCGCGGCATAGGCGTCCAGCACCGACTTGACCTGCTGCTGCACGAGGTCGGTCATGTGCTCCAGGCCGCGGAACAGTTTGAGCGGATGGAAGTCGGCATCGAGCGCGGCGACGCGCTTGCCCATGTTCTTGGCGAGGTCGCCGATGCGCTCGAGGTCGGTCGCAACGCGCATGGCGCCGACGATCTCGCGCAGGTCCACCGCCATCGGCTGGCGGCGGGCGATCGTGAGCACGGCGCGCTCCTCGATCTTCTTCTGCAGCGCGTCGAGCTCGGCATCGGTGGTGACGACGCGCTGGCCGAGCGCGACGTCGCGGCGGATCAGCGCGTCGACGGAATCGACGATCATGCGCTCGGCGATACCGCCCATCTCGGCGACGAGCCGAGTGAGCTCCTGGAGGTCGGTGTCGAAGGCCTTTGCGGTATGTTCAGAACCCATGTCCCGTCTCCTCAGCCGAACCGGCCGGTGATGTAATCCTGCGTGCGCCGATCGCTCGGCGACGTGAAGATCTTGCTGGTGTCGTCGAACTCGATCAGCTCGCCGAGATACATGAAGGCGGTCTTGTCGGAGACGCGCGCCGCCTGCTGCATGTTGTGGGTAACGATCGCGATCGTGTAGTTCTCGGACAATTCCTGGATCAGCTCCTCGACCTTGGCGGTCGAGATCGGGTCGAGCGCCGAGCAGGGCTCGTCGAACAAAATCACTTCAGGGCGGACCGCGACGGTGCGGGCGATGCAGAGGCGCTGCTGCTGGCCGCCGGAGAGCGACAGGCCCGAGGCGTTGAGCTTGTCCTTGACCTCGTTCCACAGCGCGCCGCCGCGCAGCGCCTTCTCGACCCGGTCGTCCATCTCGGACTTCGAGATCTTCTCATAGAGGCGGATGCCGAAGGCGATGTTCTCGTAGATCGTCATCGGGAACGGCGTCGGCTTCTGGAACACCATGCCCACCCGGGCGCGCAGCAGGTTCAGGTCCAGCTTGGGATCGAGGATGTTGGTCTGGTCGAGCATCAGCTGACCGGTGGCGCGCTGGCCTGGATAGAGGTCGTACATCCGGTTGAAGATGCGCAGCAGGGTCGACTTGCCGCAGCCCGACGGGCCGATGAACGCCGTGACGCGGTTGGTGCCGAGCGTCAAATTGATGTTCTTCAGCGCGTGGTGGTCGCCGTAATAGAAGTTGAGGTTGCGCACCGTCACCTTGGCGGGCGCTTCCGGCATCGGCTGCGAGGCCAGATGCGCGTTGGAACTCACGGATACGGAAAGATCGGTCATTTTGCAGTCCTCTCGGCGCCGAGGATGCGCGCGCCAATGTTCAGGGCAAGCACGGTGAGCGTGATCAGCAGCGCGCCGCTCCAGGCGAGCTGCTTCCAGTAGGCGTAGGGGCTCTGCACGAAGTTGTTGATGGTGACCGGCAGGTTCGCCATCGTCTTGTTCAGGCTGAGGCTGAAGAACTGGTTCGACAGCGCGGTGAAGAGCAGCGGCGCGGTCTCGCCGGCGACGCGGGCGGTGGCGAGCAGCACGCCGGTGATGAGACCCGAGCGGGCCGCACGATAGGCGATGCGCTTGATCACCAGCGAGCGCGGCAGGCCGAGCGCACTTGCCGCCTCGCGCAGCGCGTTCGGCACCAGGAGCAGCATGTCCTCGGTCGTGCGCACCACCACCGGGATGACGATCACGGCGAGCGCGAGCGCGCCCGCAATCGCCGAGAAGCCGCGCATCGGCACCACCACCGCACCGTAGATGAACAGGCCGATGATGATCGAGGGCGCCGAGAGCAGGATGTCGTTGATGAAGCGGATCACCGAGGTCAGCTTGTCGTTGCGGCCGTACTCGGCGAGATAGGTGCCGGCGAACAGGCCCAGCGGCGCGCCGATGCCGACGCCGAGCACGGTCATGATGATCGAGCCGACGATGGCGTTGCGCAGGCCGCCTTCGGTCGAGCCCGGAGGCGGTGTGTCCGCGACGAAGATCTGCAGGTTCAGACCGGCAATACCGTTGTAGAGCAGCGTGATCAGGATCAGCGCAAGCCAGGTGACGCCGAAGGCGGCGGCGGCAATGCAGAGCCCGCGGATCACGATGTCCTTGCGGCGGCGGCGGGCGTAGATCGGGTTCATTTCACTTCCCCGCCTTCTTTTCCAGACGCAGCAGCATCAGCCGAGCGGCCGCGAGCACGAAGAACGTCAGCACGAACAGGAGCAGGCCGAGCAGTATCAGGCCGGACTGGTGCAGGCCGTCGCTCTCGGCGAATTCGGACGCGATCGCCGCCGAGATCGTCGTGCCGGGCGCGAAGATCGACGAGGAGATCCGGAACGAGTTGCCGATGATGAAGGTCACCGCCATGGTCTCGCCGAGCGCGCGGCCCAGCGCCAGCATGACGCCGCCGATGATGCCGACGCGGGTGTAGGGGATCACCACGCTGCGGACGACTTCCCAGGTGGTGCAGCCGACGCCGTAGGCGGCCTCCTTTAGCACCGGCGGCACGGTCTTGAACACGTCGACCGAGATCGAGGTGATAAAGGGCAGCACCATGATGGCGAGGATCAGCGCGGCGTTGAACAGGCTGAGATAGGACGGCGGCCCCGCGAAGATCGCACCCAGCACAGGGACGCCGTCAAAGATCCTGATCATGAAGGGCTGGAACGTGTTGGCCAGGAACGGGCCGAGCACGAAGAAGCCCCACATGCCATAGATGATCGAGGGAATGCCGGCGAGCAGCTCGACAGCCATGCCGATCGGGCGGCGCAGCCATTGCGGGCACAGCTCGGTGAGGAAAATGGCAATGCCGAGACCAACCGGAATGGCGATCAGCATCGCGATGAAGGAGGTGACCAACGTGCCGTACATCGGCCCGAGCGCGCCCAGCACGGGCGGATCGGCCGACGGCGCCCAACGCTGCGTCCACAGGAAGGAGATGCCGTACTCCTTCATCGCCGGGAAGGCGCCGACGATGAGCGAGACGATGATGCCGCCGAGAATGAGTAGCACCGAGATCGCGGACAGCCGCGTGATCCAGTAGAAGGTGACGTCACCGAGCTTGAACGCGCTCAAGGCCTTGGCGCGATCATACGGTCCGGCAGCATCAATTACGTCGCTCTCGACAGCCATCTCAGCCACGCCGATCCCCTGTAGCCGTTATTCATATACGCTTGTTGTTTGTCGGTGGCGCGCTCCGGAGGCGGCGCAAGGCCGATCCGGAGCGGAGATCTTGGAGATCATCCCGGCACCATGCCGGGACAGGAGCGCCTTAGCTCTTGATCTCGGCAGCCCAGGTCTTCTCGATCAGCTGAACGACGCTGTCGGGCATCGGGATGTAGTCGAGTTCCTCAGCCATCTTGCCGCCGTTCTTGAAGGCCCAGCGGAAGAACTTGATGGCTTCCTGCGAGGCCGCCTTGTCGGTGGCTTCCTTGTGCATGAGGATGAAGGTCGCCGCGGTGATCGGCCAGGACTTGTCGCCGGGCTGGTCGGTCAGGATGACGTAGTAGCCGGGCGCCTTGGCCCAGTCGGCATTGGAGGCGGCCGCCTGGAACGCCTCGACGGTCGGCTGCACCGGCTTGCCGGCCTTGTTGACGAGACCGGTGTAGGTCAGCTTGTTCTGCTTGGCATAGGCGTACTCGACGTAGCCGATCGAGTTCTTGGTCTGGCTGATGTTGCCCGACACGCCTTCATTGCCCTTGGCGCCGACGCCGACCGGCCACTCGACCGCGGTGCCCTCGCCGACCTTGCTCTTCCAGTCCGCGCTGGCCTTGGAGAGATAGTTGGTGAAGTTGAAGGTGGTGCCTGAGCCGTCCGAGCGGCGAACCACGGTGATGGCGTCCGACGGCAGCTTCACGTTCGGATTGAGCTTCTTGATCGCGGCGTCGTCCCACTTGGTGATCTTGCCGAGATAGATTCCGGCCAGGGTCTCGCCGTCGAACACGATCTCGCCCGGCTTCACACCCTCGATGTTGACGACGGGGACGATGGCGCCCATCACCATCGGCCACTGGACGAGGCCGTCCTTCTCGAGCTGCTCGGCCTTGAGCGGCGCGTCGCTGGCGCCGAAGGTCACGGTCTTGGCCTGGATCTGCTTGATGCCGCCGCCCGAACCGATCGACTGGTAGTTCAGACCGTTGCCGGTCTGCTTCTTATAGGCATCAGCCCATTTGGAATAGATCGGGAACGGGAAGGTCGCACCGGCGCCCGTGATATCGGCGGCGGAGGCCACCGTCGTCGTTGCGGCGACCAAGCCGGCAGCGACGATCGTTTTGATGAAATTCATGCTGGTCTCCATACAGGGGAGCGAAGCGCCATCCGCGCCCGATCGCGCTCCCCGCGCCGCCCCGTTTAGGAGCGGTCGGCTGTGCTTTTACGAAGGTTTCGTGACAGTCGGATGACACCACCAAGCGATTGAAAACGCTCGGTTTCAGGCTTGCACTGGGGCCCGCGCCTGGGGAAAACAGGCGGTAAAGGTAGCCCCTTGCCGGGGCACGCTTTCGATCAAAAGCCGGCCGCGATGACGGTTAAGAATATGTTTCACCAGCGATAATCCGAGCCCGGTGCCGCCCTGCGAGCGGCTGTCGCCGACGTCGACCCGGTAGAACCGCTCGGTCAGCCGCGGCAGGTGCTCGGGCGCGATGCCGGGGCCGAAATCGCGGACCATGACCCGGATCTCCTGAGTTCCATCAGCGGCGGCGCTCGAGGTCAGCGACACGATGACGCGTCCGCCCGAGGCGCCGTATTTGAGCGCATTCTCGATCAGGTTCTCGAACAGGCGGAGCAGCTCCTCGCGGTCGCCCGCGATCATCACCGGCGGCTCCGGCAGATGGATCTCGACCTCGACCTGGCGCTCGCGCGCCAGCGGCTCCAGCCCGTCGGCGACCTGACGGATGATCGGCAGGAGGTCGACCAGGGTGTCGGGCCGGACATGGGCCGACAGCTCGACCCGCGACAACGAGAGCAGATCGTCGATCAGGCGCGCCATGCGGGTGGCCTGGTTGTGCATGATGCCGAGGAAGCGTTCCCGCGCCTTGGGATCGTCCTTGGCCTGGCCCTGCAGCGTATCGATGAAGCCCGACAGCGCGGCGAGCGGCGTCCGCAGCTCGTGGCTGGCATTGGCGACGAAGTCGGCGCGCATCTCCTCGACCCGGCGCAGCGGCGTCTGGTCGTGGAACGTCATCAGCATGCATTTGTCGGCGCCGCCGAAGGTGGTCGGCACCGGCACCGGCGTGATGATCAGCTCCATCCAGCGATCGACCGGGACGTGGTCGAGATAGGTCGCGCGCCGCGGCTCCGTGGTCGCGATCGACTCGCGCAGCGCCGTGATGATCTCCGGCGAGCGCAGCGCGAACTGGGCAAGCTCGTTACGGCGCAGCGCCGGCGCGAGCTGGGCGGCAGCTGCATTGAGATGGATGACGCGGCCGGCCCGGTCGAGCAGCACGGCCGGATCCGGCATGCCGGCGACGACCGCGGCCACCGCGGCGCTCTCGACCGGGTTGATGCGCCTGACATCGTCGCGCGAGGCGGCGGGATCGTGCAGCCGCCAGGGGATCAGCGCCGCCACGGCGATGCAGAGGAACACGGCAATGGCGTGCAGCGCCGACAATTCCCCGAGCGAGACCACGACCGACAGCGCCAGCGCCGCGGCGATCAGAATGATGGTCGAGTGCCGCAGCCGGTCGGACCAGGGCTGGGCTGCGGGAGAAGAAGGGGCGTCAATCGCCATCGGGCAGGCTTCTCCTGGAGGACGGGTCCTAACGGCCTTGTCTTGAGAGCTTGGCGCCGGTCAGACGCCGCCGTCGCTGCGCTTTCTCACATAGGCGGCTTCGGGCGCCGGGCCGGGGTCGAGCTTGAGCGCCGCCTGCTGCAAGCGCTTCGATCGGGCACCGATTATAACCTCGCGAAACGTCAGCAAGATTACAGATATGACGAAGGGGGATAGATAATAGAGTACGCGGAACAGGAGCATGCCGCCGAGGAGCTCCTCCCGGTCCATCTGCCAGAGACCGACCAGCATGGCGGCGTCGAACACGCCGAGGCCGCCGGGCGAGTGGCTGGCAAAGCCGAGCAGGGTGGCCGACACGAAGATCACGGCGACCACGACGAAGCCGAGATTGGGCTCGTCCGGGACCAGCACGTACATCGCCAGCGCGCAGAAGCCGAGATCGATGATGCCGATCGCGATCTGGAGCAGCGTCAGCGGTCCACCCGGCAGCACCACCGTCCAGGGCCCGCGGCCGACCACGCGCGGCTGGGTCCAGACCCAGACCACATAGGCGACCAGCGCCATGATGATCATCAGCGCCAGCGTCCGGTTCAGCCAGGGCGGAAGCTGGTCGATCGAGGCCGCCGCCTCCGGATGGTAGGAGATGCCGAGCCCGAGCACGGCGGCATTGCCGAGCCAGAAGGTCAGGCCGGCGAGGAAGCAGATCTTTGCGACATCGATCGCATTCAGCCCGTAGGCCGAATAGATGCGATACCGCACCGCACCGCCGGTGAAGACGCTGGCGCCGACATTGTGGCCGATCGAATAGCTGGTGAAGGCGGCGAGCGCGTTGATGCGGTAGGGCACGTGAGCGTGGCCGATCGCGCGCGTGGCGAACAGGTCGTAGAAGGTCAGGGTGAAATAGCCGGCAGCGACGAACAGCGCGGCCATCGCAATCTGGCTCGGCTCGGTGCTCTTGATCGCTTCGAGGACCTCGTTGACATCGATGCCGCGCAGCATGTGGTAGAGCACATAGCAAGCGATGCCGATGACCGCGACGCTGATCACAACTCCAAGCTTATGCAGGATTTGCTTCTGGCGCAGAAACGTCATCGCCCTGCGAATGGCTTCCAGCATCTAGACCTCGAACAACACTTCAGCGGCCAGGACGGCCGCCGAACAGGCAAACGACGCACAGGCGCTCGACGGCCCCCTCACCGCCGGCTCCTTCATCGCGCACCCCCCCGCCTCTCCACTAGCGCGTTTTGGCGCGGAGTGGAATTCGGCAATTCGAACAAAAACACGTGCCTTCAATGTTTTAGGCAGGTTGCGAGCTCCGGATGCACGGTTTGGCGCTTTCGGCGGCAAGGCTTGACGCGAATCTCCGTGGCAATCCTGAGCAGTCGCCATGAAGTTTTGATGATTTCGGCCACACAATGTTCCTTCACGCCTTAAGCCGAAATCAATCTATGGGCCGCGCCGCCCCCCTGAAAGAGGGGGCGATCCCGGGGCCTCACGGATTTCGGATTTGCCACGCGGGGCTTGCTGGGTGCACTGCAGCGCGGCACTCCGATCCGGGAAATTAGCACGCGCCACGACGGCGGTGCGCTCTCTCTCCCGCTGCTTGCGGGAGAGGTTCAGAAGGCGGCTCTCCGTCAGGCCGCGAGTTGCGGACGCATGGCCTCGATCCCGGCGATCCAACCGGCGACGGAGCGGCCGATCGCCTCGGGGTGGTCCTCCTGGAGGAAGTGCAGGCCGGGTCCGAGAGGAACATGCGCGCAATGCTTCAGCGAACCGGCGAACCGCTCGGCGAATTCCGGCGCGACGAGCGCACCGGGCGTGCCCGAGAACAGCAGTTTTGGATAGGACGATGCAGCGAGCGCGGCATGCGCGAATTGCAGCGTCGCATAGACGTCGGCAGGCTCGCCCGCGATCGGCAACTCGCGGGGAAAGGCGAGAACGGGGCGGCGACTCTCCGGCGTCGGGAACGGCGCGCGATACGGCGCCATTTCGTCGTCGCTGAGCTTGCGTACGATGCCGCCGGGCAGCACGCGTTCGACGAAGGCATTGGCCTCGAGGATCATGGCCTCGCCGTCGCCCGGCGCCCTGAATTTGCGGAATGCGGCCCTCGCCGCTTCGGCGTGGTCATGCTCCTCCGCGAACTCGGTGTGGTGAAAGTCCTGCCAGGTCGGCATCGGCCGGATGAACTCCATGAAGGCAAGGCCGCGCACGAGTCCGGCCGGCGTGCGGCGAGATGAAATGCGAGCGCTGTGCCCCAGTCCTGCGCGACGAGATAGGCCGAGGTGCTGCCGAGCCCGTCGATCAGCGCATCGAGATAACGGACGTGATCGAAGAAGCGGTAGGCGATGTCGGGCTTGCCGGATTGACCGAAGCCGATCAGGTCGGGCGCGATGCAACGCGCGACCGGCGACACCAGCGGCAGAATGTTGCGCCAGATGTGCGATGAGGTCGGATTGCCGTGCAAGAACAGCGCGACCGGCGCATTCTTTGCGCCCGTCTCGCGACAGGCCATGTTGCTCCCCAGGACTGGTGCATTGCGGATTGCGATCTCGGCCGGCTTGCTCATGTCATCTCCTTGAACACGGTTTTGAAGGCGATGGTCTTGAAGCGTTCGAGCGCGTTGGGATTGCGATCTACCTTCATGCGCAGGATCGCGCCCTGCCAGGACGCGAGCAGGAAGTCGGCAAGCTCCCCGGGCTCGAAATCGGATGCGATCTCGCCGCGTGTCTGTGCGTCTGCGATGCAGGCGGCGAAGGGCGCGCGCCACTCCGCAAAGATCCCGGCGAGGCGCGCGCGCAGCAACTCGCTGCTGCCTGATGCCTCCAGACTGAGATCGCCGATCAGGCAGCCGCGGCCATAGCCATCGGCTTCCAGACGGCCGGTGATGATGTCGAGGTAGCGCCGCAGCCGCGCGCGCGGCGTCAACGAGGTGTCCTCGAGCGCCTCGGCCACCAGCCCCTTTGTGACGTCAAAATAGCGGTCGAGCACCTCCGAGGCGAACGCCTCCTTGGAGCGGAAATGGTTGGTGAAGGACCCCTGCGGCGCGCCTGCGGCAGCGGTGACGTCGCGCACGCTGGTGCCGTGATAGCCGGTCCGGAACATGACCTTCAGGCCGGCGTCGAGGATGGCGTCTTTGAGTGAAGGCTTTGGCATGAGGTGCATAATACGTACGTACGTATTATTTTCAAGCGCGAAGTCGTGCTGCCCACATTGCTGTGCAATCAGGCTATGCGATGGCGATGGACGGGCGGGCCGACGTCTCAGGCCGGCGGTGCGGTGCGCGCGACCACCCGGTCGCGCAGCCAGGCACCGATGGTGCAGCCGACCAGGTAGCAGGCGAACATGATCAGCCCGAGATCGAGCCAGTAGCCGAAGCGGCCTGGGACCACATGCGCCAACGAGGCCGCGACCAGGCCCGCGGCGAGCAAAGCGAGCCAGCGCGCGGTCACCTTCGAGGTGCCGTTGCCGCGCTGGACCACCGAAATCCACCCCATGCAGAAGCCCAGCAGCACCGAGCCGATCAGCCAACCCATATGGAACGAGACGAGATAGGGCATCGTCACCTCACCAGAAATTCGATGCGGCGGTTCTGGGCCTTGCCGTCGTCGGTGTCGTTGCCGGCAACGGGCTGGGTTGCACCATAACCGACCGCGCTGAAGCGGCTGGCGGGCAGGCCGGCCTTGACCAGATGGTCGATCACCGCCTGCGCCCGCTTCTCTGAGAGCGCCTGGTTGAAAGAGTCCTCACCGTCGGCATCGGTGTGGCCCGCGACCTCGATATTGGCGTTGGGGCAGCGCAGGGCCGTCTCGATCAGATGGTCGAGGACGCCGGCGGAGTCCGGATCGATGTCGGCACGCTTGGCCGCGAAGCGGATCTTGCCCTTGCCCAGGAGCTCGGCGAACAATTGCTGGCAGACCGTGCCGTCGACCGGGCCCGCCGCCGGCTTCACCGTGATCTCCGGCTTGTATTGCCAGGTCTTTGGAAAATCCTTGCCGAGGCCGGCGCGGATGTCGTTGGCGGCCCCTTCGTAGAGCGCATCGCCCGACAGCTTCACCTCGCGGTCGGAGACCACGAGGGTGCCGGTCGACAGCCGCGACAGCGCGCCGAGCGCCGCGACCACGGCGGGGTTGAACGAGGCGGGAGCCCCGATGCTGGCCTTGAGATTGTCGACGACCTTCTCATTGAAGAATTTTCGCGACGCACTGGTGGCGATCGCGGCGTGAGCATTGTTGTCGGGGACGTAGCCGGTCAGCGTCACGGTCGCGGCGACCGGATCCTTGTAGGCCTGGAAGATGTAGGGCGGCGCCTTGATCTCGTTGGCGGCGATCGAGAACCCCTCGGGCAGATTCTTCAGCGCAGCAGCGATCGCCTCGCGGCCGCCGAGCTCACGCGCCATGCCCGACAGATTGACCTTGGTGTCCGATATCGTGATCTTGCCGTCCTTGAGCTTGCCGATCTGGTCGAGCAGCAGCATCGCGGCCGCCTCGAAGCGCGGCGGCGCGCCGCGCGCAAGCCCCATCTGATCGGCCACCTCGACGCCGCCGACCTCCTTGCGCGCCGCCTCGGTCAGCCGGGTCTTCATCGACGGCAGGGGGGCGGAACCCGACAGCGTCACCCGCACCACGTCGCGCTCGGCATTCCAGACGAAGGGTTTGGCCTCGGGAACGAGGCGGGTGCGGTCGTCGACCAGGCGCACGCCCGGGACGAGCTCGACAGCCATCACCGCGTCGCGACGTCCCTCCTCGGAAAAGGCGTCCGCGGCCAGGCTGACGTCGCGGCCTTCCACCGCGATCCGGGTCTTGTCCAGAACCGTATCCTTCAGCGCCGCCGAGCTGCGGGCGGACAAATCCGCCTCGACCGGCGCGGTATTATTCCAGGCCGCAAATCCCCACATGACGGCCAGGGGAATCAGCCCCGGCCACCATTTGCTGGCCCACCTGAAAAGCTTCTGCATTCGACGACCCGAACTCTGGAACCGGAGACAAAACAAACCCTTGGCGGGCTGTCAAACCGGAAATCGTGCCCTTCCGAGGGCCCCGCATGGACAATTGGAATAACTTTTTCTTCAAGGGTCCGCCCCTAAGTTGAGGTCGGAATGCCCGGGGGCCGCCAGCCTGAAATGAGACAACTCCGCAATAACGTCATCCGCGCCGGGCTGGGGGCGCTGTACTTCAGTGGTGCGCACCATCTGCTGCGTCCGCTGCTCTCGGGCGTCGGCGCCATTTTCATGTTGCATCACGTGCGGCCGGCCCGCGAGGATGCCTTCCAGCCAAACCGGCATCTCGAAGTCACCCCCGAGTTCCTCCGCGCGACGCTGAACCATCTGCGCACGCGCAACATCGACATCGTCAGCATGGACGAGCTGCACGAGCGGCTGGCGCAGGGCCGGTTCGACCGCCGCTTCGCCGCCTTCACGCTCGACGACGGCTATCGCGACAATCTGGACTACGCGCTGCCGGTGCTGCGCGAATTTGACGCGCCTCTGGCGGTCTACGTCGCCAGCGATTTTGCCGAGGGCACAGGTCGGCTGTGGTGGACGGCGCTGGAGGCCGTGATCGCCAGGGCCGAGCAGATCGAAGTGCAGATCGGCCATTCCGCGCTGCGCCTCGATGCGACCACGCCGGCCGCGAAGCAGGCGACGTTCGACCGCCTGCACGCCTGGCTGCGCGCGGTGCCCGGCGAGCACGATCTGGCGCGCGAGATCGCGGCGCTCTGCAGCCGACATGGCGTCGACATGGAAGCGCTGTGCCGCGGCCTCTGCATGTCCTGGTACGAGATGAAGAGGTTCGCCGCCGACCCGCTGGTCACGATCGGCGCGCACACCATCAGCCATTGCAATCTCGCCAAGCAGGGGGAAGAGATCGCCGCACAGGAGATGGCCGTGAGCCGCACGCGGATCGAACAGGCGCTGCAGCGTCCCGTGCTGCATTTCGCCTATCCCTATGGCGACCGCGATGCCGCGGGCGAGCGCGAATTCACGCTGGCCGCCTCGGCCGGTTTCAAGACCGCGGTGACGACGCGGCCCGGCATGCTGTTCGCCGAGAACGCCGGCCACATGACCGCGCTGCCGCGCGTCTCGCTCAACGGCAACTACCAGGACACGCGGATTTTGCCGGTGCTGACCTCGGGCGCGGCGACGGCGATGTGGAACGGCTTTCGACGGATCGCGGCGGCGTAGCCGCTCCAATCTCCGCTGTCGTCCTGGACAAGCGCGCCCTAAGCGCGCGCCGATCCAGGACCCATACCGCGGAATCTATCGATCGCGATCGGTATCAATCGCGAACCACCAGCCTTCGCCAAGCTCCTCCCCCTGGTTATGGGTGCCGGATCTGCGCTCCGCTGCGCTTTCCGGGACGACAGCGGAAGTTGACTCCTCTCTCCTCCCCGCCCACAACGGACGCCAACCAAGGGAGGTACCATGTTCAACGATCTGTTCTCGCTCAAAGGCCGCGTCGCGCTCGTGACCGGCGGCTCGCGCGGCATCGGCAAGATGATCGCGGCTGGATTCCTCGGCGCCGGAACTGCGAAGGTCTACATCACCGCGCGCAAGGCCGGGCCGTGCGAGGCGACCGCACAAGAGCTCACCGCACAATATGGCGGCGAATGCATCGCGCTGCCGATCGACATCTCGACGGTCGACGGCTGCAACAAGCTCGCCGGTGAGATCATCAAGCTCGAGCCTAAGCTCGACATCCTCGTGAACAATGCGGGCGCCGCCTGGGGCGCGGAGTTCGACGAATTCCCCGAAAGCGGCTGGGACAAGGTGATGGACCTCAACGTCAAGTCGCTGTTCTTCCTGACCAAGGCCCTGGCAAAGCCGCTCCGCGCGGCAGCCAGCGCGGAACGTCCGGCGAAGGTGATCAACATCGCCTCGGTCGACGGCATCTTCGTCAATCCGAGCGAGACTTATTCCTACGCCGCCAGCAAGGCCGCCGTGATCCATCTGACGCGGCGGATGGCGACGAAGCTGATCAAGGACAACATCAACGTCACCGCGATCGCGCCGGGCGCGTTCAAGTCGGACATGAACCGCGCCGCGCGCGACCACGCGGACGAGGTCGCAAAGCGCATTCCGGCACGGCGGATCGGAACCGACGAGGACATGGCGGGCGTCGCAATCTATCTCGCCTCTCGCGCCGGCGACTACGTGGTCGGCAACACCATCGCCGTCGATGGCGGTGTGGTGTATGCGAATGCCGGGCTGGAGATCGCGGGGTAGATCCCGCTTCAAACCCGGCTGTATGCCCCGGCTTGAGCGGGGCATCCGGTACGCCGCGGCCTCACGGCTCTATCACAACAGTCTCCGGAATACTGGATCGCCCGGTCAAGCCGGGCGATGACAGTGTGTGTGGCGCGCTCATCGCGCCTCACGAGCAGCTCTTATGACTCGATCTTCACGTACTCGAAGTCACCCGGCTTGTTGTCGATGCCAACTTTCGGCGGCGAGATCCAGGAGGCGAACTGGCCGATTTCGGTGACGGGCTGCATCAGGGAGGTGATGAAGTCGCCGTCGCTGGCCGAAGGCAGCCATTCGTCCTTGCGCTTGTTCCAGGTGGTATCGTCGATCAAAATGCCGTCGGGCGTCGCATGCACGTCCTTGAACTCGCCGATGTGGCGGTGGAAGGCGACGTTGGGCAGGGTTAGCTTGAAGTCGTAGCCCGCGGTCGAGATCACCTTGTTCCAGCGCAGCATGCCCTTGACGCAATCCTGGCTGTAATCGTCGCGCAGGCGCATGTTGAGCGCGGTCAGCGCCGGCTCATCGACCAGCTTTACCTCGCCGTTGATCAGCTTGAGCACCGGATAGGTGGAGTTCTTGAGCTGGTGATCGTCCTCGATCTGGGTCTCGTGATAGCGGCCCTTGATGCCGGCGTTGAAGGCGTTGGCCGCGTTGGTCGAGACCTCCGAGCCGAACAGGTCGAGGGACAGCGTGTAGTGCAGGTTCAGCTTCTTCTGGATGGTCGGCAGGTCGATGACGCCGAGCGCGCGCACTTTCGCGATGTCGGTGGGATCGGTGATGCCGGCGGCCTTCATCGCATCGCAGGTGCGCTGCACGACGCGGGTGATGCCCGTCTCGCCGACGAACATGTGGTGCGCCTCTTCCGTCAGCATGAAGCGGCAGGTGCGCGACAAGGGATCGAAGCCCGACTGCGCCAGCGAGTGCAGCTGCATCTTGCCGTCGCGGTCGGTGAAATAGGTGAACATGAAGAAGGACAGCCAGTCCGGCGTCGCCTCGTTGAAGGCGCCCAGCATGCGCGGCGCATCGGCATCGCCGGAGCGGCGGCGCAAGAGATCATCGGCCTCCTCGCGGCCGTCGCGGCCGAAATATTTCTGCAGCAGGTAGACCATCGCCCAGAGATGACGGCCCTCCTCGACATTGACCTGGAACAGGTTGCGCATGTCGTAGAGCGAGGGCGCGGTCTTGCCGAGATGGCGCTGCTGCTCGACCGAAGCGGGCTCGGTGTCGCCCTGGATCACGATCAGGCGGCGCAGCATGGCGCGGTGCTCGCCCGGGACTTCCTGCCAGGCCGGCTCGCCATAATGCTCGCCGAAGGGAACGACGCGATTTTCTTCCTGGGGAGCAAGGAGAATGCCCCATCGATATTCGGGCATGCGGACATAGTCGAACTTGGCCCAGCCGCGCGGATCGACGGAGTAGGCCGTGCGAAGGTAAACCAGCGACTCCTGGAAGCCTTCCGGCCCCATGTCGCTCCACCAGTCCATGTAGCCGGGATGCCAGCCTTCCAGCGCCCTGAGCACCTGGCGGTCTTCGGCGAGATTCACGTTGTTCGGAATCTTGGTCGAGTAGTCGACGTTCATGATGTTCATGTTCATGGCCGTGCTCTCCTTAAACCCGCGTCATATCGAATTTCGGCTTCTGGCCGCTGCCATAGCGGCGCAGCGCGCCTTCCTCGCCGACCGCGTTCGGGCGCTGGAAGATCCAGTTCTGCCAGGCGGTGAGGCGCGCGAAGATCTTTGATTCCATCGTTTCAGGACCGACGAAGCGCAGGCTTGCTTCCATGCCGGTGAGGCTGTCGGGCGAGAAACTGGCGCGCTCCTCGAGGAACACGCGGACCTCGTCGTCCCAGTCGATGTCGTCGAGCGCGAAGGTGACGAGACCGAGCTCTTCGGCCTGCTCGGCATCGAGCGCGGTGCCAAGCGTTGCTTCCGCGCGCTCCACATCGGACGGATCGGC
This sequence comes from Bradyrhizobium sp. PMVTL-01, assembly GCF_051861855.1. Lineage (NCBI taxonomy): Bacteria > Pseudomonadati > Pseudomonadota > Alphaproteobacteria > Hyphomicrobiales > Nitrobacteraceae > Bradyrhizobium > Bradyrhizobium sp. PMVTL-01. The sequence goes on from NZ_CP193982.1 coordinate 8,224,679, forward strand.
CTGGAAGCGCGACTCCAGCCGCGTCAGGCCATGGCTCATCGGATACGGACCGAAATTCATGGCCGACAATTCAATGGAGGGCGGCGGGCGGTTGTCGCCCTGGCGCGTGCCGATCAGCATGTAGGAGCGGTCGGCGGCGAAGACGAGCTCGGCGAGCGTGCCGGCGAAGCAGGAGCCGGGCTCGACCAGCGTCACCAGCGTGCGCGAGGTAACGTCGATGCGCTTGAGCACACGTTTCCAATAGTGGCGGATTTCGTTGACCAGCCAATGCGCCTTGTTGGCTTCGAGGAAGGCATCGCTGGCGAGCACATGGGCGCGGTCGCCATGGCTCTTGAAGACGAGCATCGCAATCTCGAGCTCGTTGATGCGCAGGTGCAGGATTGCGTCGTCGAGCTCGCGCGCGACCTGGAGCGGCCAGAACGAAGCGCCCTGCGCCATCATGCCGTCGATGTCGGCGGGCGGCGCCGCCTCGGGGGCCTTGATCGAGATGGTAGCGATGCGCGCGGAGCGGTCGATGTCGACGCCGACGAAGCCGTAGCGGATGCTGGTATCGTCGATGATGCGCTTGAGCGGCGTCAGCGCGATACCCTTGCCGCTACCCTTGCGCTTCGAGGCCGCCGCAAACTCGCGGGCGCGCTCGGCGATCTTGCCTTCGAGTTTCGAGTTCGGCGCGATCTCGTCGACGAGACGCCATTGCACCGCGCGCTTGCCCTTCACGCCTTCCTCGATGGTGCAGAAGAAGTCGGCGTGGTCGCGGCGCACCTTGCGCTTGTCGACGACGCGGGTGAGGCCGCCGGTGCCGGGCAGCACCGCAAGCAACGGTACTTCGGGCAGCGCGACGGCAGACGCGCCGTCGTCGGCGAGGATGATGTGGTCGGTCGCAAGCGCCAGCTCATAGCCGCCCCCGGCAGCCGAGCCGTTCACCACGGTGATGAAGCGCTGGCCGGAATTCTCGGAGGAGTCTTCCATGCCGTTGCGGGTCTCGTTGGTGAATTTGCAGAAATTGACCTTGTGGGCATGGGTCGAGCCCGCGAGCATGCGGATGTTCGCGCCGGCGCAGAACACGCGGTTCTTGGCCGAGCGCATCACCACGACTTTCACCTCGGGATGCTCGAAGCGCAGGCGCTGGATCGCGTCGGCGAGCTCGATGTCGACGCCGAGATCATAGGAATTGAGCTTGAGCTGATAGCCCTCGAACAGTCCGCCATTCTCGTCGACGTCCATGGTCAGGGTCGCGACGTCGCCCTCGAACGCGAGCTTCCAGTGCTTGTAGCGGGACGGTTCGGTCTGGAAATCGATGAATGTCGCGCCGCCTGCGAGGCGCCGATCTTCCCCGGCCATGGGCCACCCTTGAGCTTGTCTTTGGTTTTACGGTTAGATGCACAATAGTGCATATTTTCTTGCGCGTCTAGCCCCGAATCTGGGCCTCACATGCACTTTGCTTCACCTGGGCGACCGCCCCGTTCGCGCGAGGATCAGGCTGCCTGAAGCCCGCGATCGTCCCGCAAGGCAGCCTTTGCAAATTGCTCCAGCGCCTCCAGCGTCGCCCCGGGGGCTTCCCGATGCGGCGAATGGCCTGCCTCCGGAAGGATTTTCAGGTCGACCGGGCAGTAACACTCCTCCCGTGCGATCTCGACTTGGCGCAGCGTCCCGTACCGGTCATTCGCACCTTGCACGATCATGACCGGAACGCGGATGTAGGCGAGATATTCCGAGATGTCCCAGTCGCGGAATTTTGGGTCGAGCCAGGCGCCGTTCCAGCCATAGAAGGCGTTGTCGACGTCCTTGTGCCAGCGTGCGAGTTTTGGCTTCAGGTCGGTCGTCTCGTAAGCCGTCTTGATCGCGGCGATGGATTTCACCGAGACGTCCTCGACGATGAAATGCGGCGCGATCAGCACGAGGCCATTCAGGCGATGATCCTGATGCGCGCCGGCATAGATCGTCGCGATCGAGGCGCCGTCGGAATGGCCGAGCAGCAGGCCGCGCTTGAACTGAATCGCGTCGAGCAGCTTCGGCAGCACATCGAGCGCCTCGCGCTGCATGTAATCGAGCGGCCGCGGCAGCGTGACCGGGCTCGACTGGCCGTAGCCGGCGCGTGAATAGGCGAAGATGCCGGCGCCGGTCGCCTGCTGGAGTTTTTCCGGGAAGTCGCCCCAGAGGCCGACCGAACCGAGGCCTTCATGCAGCATGACGATGGTGGGCGCGTCAGCGACTTGCGGCGCCAGCCATTTGTATTCGAGGCTGGCACTGCAGATGCCGAGGAAGCCGGTGGGGGTGAGATTGGTCATGGTCGAAGTCCCATTCCTGGCCAAAGCCGACATGCCCACCCTCCCCCTCCAGGCCCTCCAGGGGAGGGTAAGCAAGTGCAGTTCGCAAGCTCAATTCGCGCCTTCCCGCAACTTGAACCGCTGGATCTTGCCCGTGGCCGTCTTCGGCAAGGACTCCACCACGTCGATCCAGCGCGGATATTTCCATGGGCCGATCTTCTGCTTGACATGCTCCTTGAGCGTCTCCTGCAGCTCCGTCGTCTTGGCGCCGGGGCGCAGCACGACGAAGGCCTTCGGCTTCAACAGGCCTTCCGGATCGGCCTCGGGCACGACGGCGGCTTCGAGCACCGCCGGATGCGTGATCAGCGCGCTCTCGACCTCGAACGGCGAGACCCAGATGCCCGACACCTTGAACATGTCGTCGGCGCGGCCGCAGAAGGTGTAACGGCCATCCGCGTCGCGGATGTATTTGTCGCCGGTGCGGGTCCACGGCCCCTCGAAGGTGCGGCGGCTCTTGTGCCGCTGGTTCCAGTAACCCTCGCCGGCGGAGGGCGCATCGACGAGGAGCTCGCCGACCTCACCGTCGGCGACGTCCTGGCCGGCCTCGTTGACGAGTCGCACCGCATAGCCCGGCACCGGCTTGCCGGACGAGCCGTATTTGATGTCGCCGGGCGCGTTCGACAGGAAGATGTGCAACAGCTCGGTCGAGCCGACGCCGTCGAGGATGTCGACGCCGAAGCGCGCCCTCCAACTGTTGCCGACCGATTCCGGCAGCGCCTCGCCGGCCGAGGTGCAGATGCGCAGCGCCTTCCCGCCGCGCTCGGACTTCATTGTCTCGTCGTTGAGCATGGCCGCGAACAGCGTCGGCACGCCGTAGAAGATCGAGGGGTTGTAGCGGTTCATCAGGTCGAACATGCGCGCCGGCGTCGGCCGCTCGCTGTTCAGGATCACGCTGGCCCCGACCGACATCGGAAAGGTCAGCGCATTGCCGAGGCCATAGGCGAAGAACAATTTTGCCGCCGACAGGCAGACGTCGCTCTCGCGGATGCCGAGCACCTGTTTCGCATAGGTGTCCGCGGTGGCCTGCAGATTGGCATGCAGATGACGCACGCCCTTTGGCATGCCGGTCGAGCCTGATGAATAGAGCCAGAACGCGGGCTCGTCGGGGTGCGTCGCGGCAGTGGTGAACTGGTCGCTCTCGCCCGCGATCTCCTCCGCAAGCTGCTTGTGGCCATTCTGCTTGGCGCCGGAGACCACGACATGCTCGAGATCCGGCATGCGGCCGACCACGTCCTTGATGACGGGATAGAGCGCCTCCGACACGAACAGCACGCGCGCGCGGCAATCGGCGAGGATGTAGGCGTACTGATCCGCCGTCAGCAGCGTGTTGAGCGGCACCGGCACGATGCCGGCGCGGATCGCGCCCAGGAACACGATCGGGAAGTCGACCGTATCCAGCATGATCATCGCCACGCGCTCCTCGCGGCGGACACCGAGCCGGCGCAGCATGTTGGCGGCGCGCCGGGTCTGCTGCTGGAGCTCGCCATAGGTGAGCCGCGAGACGGTGTCGTCGAAGACGAGCTTGTTGCCACGTCCCTCCTCGACGTTGCGGTCGAGCAGCCAGGTCACCGCGTTATAGGATCCCTCGCTCACGGTCGTCTCCCCAGAATTTAGAATTATAATTCATAGAAAGACACTCCGGCGGCTTGCTGTCAATGCCAGCAGGCACTATGTTTCATTAAAACGCGCCGCAGGACCTTCTGCAAAGGAGGCATCCGCAAAGAAGGCTCATGACCGACAGTCCCGACGCCGAATCCCGCTTCCTCGAACAGCTCGGCCAGCGTGTGCGCACCATGCGCGCGCTGCGCGGCATGTCGCGAAAAGTGCTCGCCAAGGTATCAGGGATTTCGGAGCGCTACATCGCGCAGCTCGAGAGCGGCAAGGGCAACGTCTCCATCGTGCTGCTGCGCCGCGTCTCCGACGCGATGGGCGCGCATCTCGAAGACCTGCTTCCGTCAGCAGACCCGACGCCGGACTGGCAGATGTTTCGCGACCTCTTGCGCAAGGCGACGCCCGCGCAGATCGCGCAGGCAAAAGATCTGCTCACTGGAGGCAGCGCATCCGCGCCGCGGCGCGCGCCGTTCTGCGGCATCGCGCTGATCGGCCTGCGCGGCGCCGGCAAGTCGACGCTCGGCCGGATGCTGGCGAAGAAGATCGGCTGGAGCTTTGTCGAGCTCAACAAGGAGGTCGAGCAGCAGAACGGGCTCTCGGTCGCCGAGATCATTGCGCTCTACGGCCAGGAAGGCTTTCGCCGCATGGAGCAGGCGGCGCTGCAGCAGCTGCTCGCGCGCAACGAGCTGATGGTGCTGGCGACCGGCGGCGGCATTGTCTCCGAGCCTTTGACGTTCGACCGGATCCTGACCTCGTTCTACACGATCTGGCTGAAGGCCGAGCCGGAGGAGCACATGGCCCGCGTGCGCCGCCAGGGCGACCTGCGCCCGATGGCGGATGATCGCTCGGCAATGGCCGAGTTGCGCAACATCCTCTTGAGCCGTGAGCCGCTGTACTCGCGCGCAACGGCGGTGGTGGATACCGCGGGATTGTCGGTCGATGCCGCAGCAGCAAGGCTGATCGATGCGGTGCGCCCGGTGCTGCAGAACGAAGCGCGCAGCTTCGGACTGCGCAGCGTGGCCCTGTAGCTGCAGCTGTATCCACATTCCCCGTTGTCGTCCCGGCGAAGGCTGAATTTGTGGGGGCGCCACGATGTCACTATATGCGAGCCCAACAGCAACCCCTTGGGACCCACGATGACCGACAGCACCGTCACCATCTCCATGTTCGAGCGGATCGGCGGCAGTGCCACCATCGATCGCCTGGTCGACCGCTTCTACGACCGCATGGACACGCTGCCGGAAGCGAAGATCATCCGCGCCATGCATGCGGGCGATCTCGGACTGATCAGGGACGTGCTGAAGCGCTATCTCACCGAATGGACCGGCGGCCCGCCGCTCTATACCCCCGAGAAGGGACATCCGCGGCTGCGACAGCGGCATATCGGCTTCGCCATTGGGGACGCCGAGCGCGACGCGTGGATGCTCTGCATGCGCGGCGCGATGGAGGAGACGATCGCCGACCTCGCTGCGCGTCAGGACCTCGACAAGGCGATCTCGGGCCTCGCCGACTGGATGCGCAACCGGACGTGAGGCGGCTCACACGGGGCCGTAGCCCGTACTTCCGACGCGGCTAGACCGACCAGTAGTTCGGATGCTGATACGGCCGCGAGCGGTCGCCCCAATCGAACTCCTCGCCATCGAACTCGCATGGACCGCTGCTCAATTGCTCCGGCGTCATTTCGACCTGGAAGGCCTGACGGGTTGGATCATATTTCAGCGCGCTCCACTGCACCGGATAATGGTGGTGAGTACCGAGCAGGCCGCCCGTCTTGAGCACGGCGTAGGCGACGGTTCCGCTCACCTTTTCGAGCATCAACCGCTCGATCGTGCCGAGCTTCGTGCCGTCACAACCATAGACGGCGACGTGCTGCACGCGATCACTGGGAACCATGGTGTGTTGCATGGCGTGCTCCCTAGCTTTGTCGGAGCGTATTATAGCCCCGTAGCCCGGATGAGCGAAGCGACATCCGGGGTCTCGCGATGGCTTCCCGGATATCGCTGCGCTCACCTGGGCTAAGCGGTTACAGCAGCTGCGATCGCACCGCCTCCGCCCCCTGCCGCAGCAGCGGCAGAAAGCGGTCGATCAGTTCCTGCGCCGGCACGCGATCGACATGGGCGCCCATGTTGATGGCGGCGACGATCACGTCGTCGTAGCGGCGGACGGGGACCGAGATGGAGCGGAAATGCGGCTCGGCTTCGCGGTCGACCAGCGCATAGCCCTGCGCGCGGTCGGCGGCAATGCGCGCGAGCAGCGCCTTCGGGTCTGTCACCGTCTGCGGCGTCAGCGCCTCCCGCTTCATCGTCTTCAGGCGCGCGGCGAGATCGGCATCGTCGAGCCGGCCGAGCATGGCGCGGCCGACCGAGGTGCAGAAGGCCGGCAGGCGATAGCCGATGTCCAGTCCGCCCGAGAACATGCGCGCCGGGCTGCTGCGGGCGATGAACACGACTTCGTCGCCGTCGAGTATCGCGAGGGAGGAGATTTCGTTTGCCGCGGTGGCGACACGATCGAGCACCGGTTGCAGCACCGTGACGAGCTGGCTGGACCGCAAGTACGACGCGGCCAGCGTCAGCACATGCGGCGTCAGCGAGAACAGTTTTCCATCGCCACTGACGAAACCACCACGCTGGAGCGTGAACAACATCCGACGTGCCGTCGCGCGCGGAAGATCGGCCGCACGGGCAAGATCGCTCAGCGTCATCGGGCCGGCGGTCGTGCCGAAGCACTGAAGCAGGCGGAGGCCGCGGTCGAGGGCCTCGACGAAATCCGTCGCCCGCTCTTCAAACTCACTCCGTTTCAGCTTGGGCATGGTTCCGGGGATAATCCTGCAAAATAATGCTTGCTGTCGATCCAAGGCATGTCATAATTCGCCCATTCGTTCAATACGCGAACAGACACTACTCCACAAGGGATGCCCTCGCCATGATGAGCCAGGAGCAGAACGACCTGATCACCCGCACCGGGCCGAAGGACCCCTGCGGCAGACTGATGCGGAGCTACTGGCAGCCGGCGGCGCTGGTCGATGAACTGGAAGGTGCGCGGCCGATCCGCCCCGTCAAACTCCTCGGCGAGAACCTCGTGCTGTTCCGCGACGAGAGCGGACGCTACGGCCTGATCGACCGCCACTGCGCGCATCGCGGGGCCGATCTCGCCTTCGGACGGCTCGAGCATGGCGGCCTGCGCTGCGCCTTCCATGGCTGGCTGTTCGACGCCACCGGCCAGTGCATCGAGACGCCGGCCGAGCCGAAGGACTCAAATCTCTGCCGGAACATTCGCCAGCGCTCCTATCCCGTGGTGGAGAAGAGCGGCATCCTCTGGGCCTATCTCGGCGAAGGCGAGCCGCCCGCCTTTCCGGAGCTCGACTGCTTCGTTGCGCCAGGCACTCACACTTTCGCCTTTAAGGGCCACATGGCCTGCAACTGGCTGCAGGCGCTGGAAGTCGGCATCGATCCGGCGCACGCCTCCTATCTGCACCGCTTTTTCGAGGACGAGGACACCTCCACCGCCTACGGCAAGCAGTTCCGCGGCGCCTCGGCCGGCAGCGACCTGCCGATGACGAAGATCCTGCGCGAATACGACCGTCCGATCATCAATGTCGAGCACACCGAATACGGCCTTCGGCTGATCGCGCTGCGCGAGATCGACGAGGAGCGCACGCACGTGCGCGTCACCAACCAGCTGTTCCCGCACGGCTTCGTCATTCCCATGAGCACGGAGATGACGATCACGCAGTGGCACGTGCCCGTTGATGACGAAAACTGCTACTGGTACGCGATCTTCACCAGCTACACGAATCCGGTCGACAAGCAGAAGATGCGCGACCAGCGGCTCGAGCTCTACGAGCTGCCCGACTACAAGTCGCGCAAGAACCGCAGCAACGATTACGGCTTCGATCCGCACGAGCAGCAGACCGCGACCTATACCGGCATGGGCAACGACATCAACGTCCACGACCAGTGGGCGGTGGAATCGATGGGCGCGATCCAGGACCGCACCAAGGAGCATCTCGGACAAAGCGACAAGGCGATCATTCAGTATCGGCGCCTGTTGCGGCAGGAGATCGAGAAGGTCCAGGGCGGCGAGAGGCCGATGCTGTTCCTGGACGGGGCCAATGCGCGCAGCATCCAGGGTCCGGCGACCATGGACGGCATCGGGCCGACGCGGGGCTGGGAGACCTACTGGATGGAGGTCGACGTCAAGCGCCGCCGCGGCGCGCCGTGGACCGCACCGGTGCCGAAGGAGATCGCTGATAACGTGCATCGGCTGACGGCGGCGGAGTGAGGGTGAAACTCTCTCTACCGTCATTGCGAGCGAAGCGAAGCAATCCAGACTGCCTCCGCGGCGGGATTCTGGATTGCTTCGCTGCGCTCGCAATGACCGAGTGTATGGCAGGCATCTTGCGCCGGTCGGGCATTGTGACTGAGGAGCAACCAAAGTGACTTTCGTCGCACGCCATGCGCTGTGGTCGGATGAGCAGAAGGACGCAGCCCAGCGCATGCGCCGAATCGTCGAGGACAAGAACCTCGAGGTCATCCGCCTCGCCTTCCCAGATCAGCACGGCATCTTGCGCGGCAAGACGATCGTCGCCACCGAAGCGATCGCCTCGCTGGAGAGCGGCTGCTCCATCACCACGACCATGCTCGCCAAGGACACCTCGCACCGCACGGTGTTTCCGGTGTTCACGTCGGGCGGCGGCTTCGGCATGAAGGAGATGGAAGGCGCGGCCGATGTGCTGATGGTCGCCGATCCCACCACCTTTCGCGTGCTGCCCTGGGCGCCGACCACGGGCTGGGTGCTCTGCGACCTCTATTTCAACGACGGCCGTCCCGTGCCGTTCGCGACCCGCGGGCTCCACAGGCGCGTGCTCGATGAGCTCGGCGCGCGCGGCTACGATTTCGTCGCGGGGCTCGAGGTGGAATTCCACATCTTCAGGCTCGATGACCCGCATATGCGCGCGGAGGACGCTGGGCAGCCCGGCACGCCTCCATCGGTGAGCCTGCTCAGCCATGGCTATCAATACCTCACCGAGCAGCGCTTCGATCAGATGGAGCCGGTGCTGGAGATTCTTCGACGTGACATCGTCGCGCTGGGGCTGCCGTTGCGCTCGGTCGAGGTCGAGTTCGGACCGAGCCAGTGCGAATTCACCTTCGCGCCGCGGAAGGGCCTGGAGCCCGCCGACAACATGGTGCTGTTCCGCTCTGCCGTGAAGCAGATTGCCCGCCGCCACGGTTATCACGCCACCTTCATGTGCCGGCCGAAACTGCCGAACGTGTTCGCGAGCGGCTGGCATCTGCACCAGTCGATCGTCTCGCGCACGAGCGGCGAGAACCAGTTCATGGCGAAGGCAGGCAGCGAGCCGCTCAGCGCCTTCGGCAGGTCCTATCTCGCCGGCCTGCTCGACCACGCCCGCGCCTCAACCGTGTTCACCACGCCGACCATCAACGGCTACAAGCGCTACCGTTCCTATTCGCTGGCGCCGGACCGCGCGATCTGGGGCCGCGACAATCGCGGCGTGATGATCCGCGTGCTCGGCGGCGCCAACGATGCTTCAACGCGCCTTGAAAACCGCATCGGCGAGCCCGCCGCCAATCCCTATCTCTACATGGCCTCGCAGATTCTCTCGGGCCTCGACGGCGCCGAGCGCAAGCTCGATCCCGGCCCGTCGGCCGACACGCCCTACGAGACCAAGGCACCGCTGCTGCCGAAGAGCTTGCGCGATGCGGTCGCCGCCCTGAAGGATGACCCATTCTTCCGCGAAAAGTTCGGAGCCGAGTTCGTCGACTATTACACCCACATCAAGAACGCCGAGATCGACCGCTTCCTGGCCGAGGTCACCGACTGGGAGCATCGCGAATATTTCGAGATGTTCTGAGCACGTCCGGGCGCCGTCAGGAATGCCGCGACTCGGGCCTCACGGCGCTGTGAGGCGGACTTCGTCATCATGAGAGCTATCATGCGAAAGCTGATGCTGATCGCAGCGATGTCGCTGCTTGCAACCGGGGCTCACGCCGGCGGCGCGCGGAGCCTGAGCCTGGCGGCCAGCAGTGCGAGCCAGCAGCAGCCCGCCAACACCGCGGCGACGCCACCGACCACTCAGGTCCCGTCGGCACCGCAAAGGACGAACGTGCAGATGGCGACGACCGCGCCAACGTCGGCAGCAACGACCGCGCCAGCGACATCGACAGCAACTCCAGCCGCCACACCGACTGCCCAGCCCGCCGCGACAGCGGCGGCGACCACGACAGAAACCGCCAAGCCGAAGCGCCGGCAGCCCTCCAACGAGGCACGGTTGATCCGTGAGCTGCATCGGCATGGGATCTATTGGTGAGGGCTCACACCGATCTCTTCCGTCATTGCGAGCGCAGCGAAGCAATCCAGAATCTTTCCGCAGCGGCGGTCTGGATTGCTTCGCTGCGCTCGCAATGACCGCTAGATCCCCAAATACTTGTGCTGCAGATCCGGCTCGGCCATCAGCTCGTTTGACGTGCCGCTCCATACCGTCTTGCCGCGCTCGATGATGTAATGACGGTCGCAGATGCGGGCGAGGTGGTCGACGTTCTTGTCGACGACCAGGATGGACTGGCCGCGCCTCTTGAGCAGCGACAGGCAGTTCCAGATCTCTTCGCGGATCAGCGGCGCGAGGCCCTCGGTCGCTTCATCCAGGATCAGCAGCTTCGGATTGGTCATCAGCGCGCGCCCGATCGCGAGCATCTGCTGCTCGCCGCCGGAGAGCTGGTTGCCCATGTTGGCGGCGCGCTCGGCAAGCCGCGGGAACAGGGAATAGATCGCGGCCAGCGTCCACGGATTGGGGCTGCCGAAACGGTCAGCGGCGGCTGCGACCAGGTTCTCGCGCACGGTGAGATTCGGGAAGATCTGGCGACCCTCGGGGACCAGGCCGACGCCGAGTTTCGCAATCCTGTAGGACGGCAGCTGCCGCACTTCGGCCCCGGCGAAACGGATCGCACCAGATCGCGCCGGCGTCAGGCCCATGATGGAGCGGATCGTCGTGGTCTTGCCCATGCCGTTGCGGCCCATCAGCGACACCATCTCGCCCGAGCTGATCGACAGTGACAGGCCGAACAGCACCTGGGACAGGCCGTAGCAGGTCTCGATGCCGTCGACCTCGAGCAGCGTGTCAGCCATGGTGCGTCACCACATGCTGGTCGCCGAGATAGGCGCGCTTGACCTCTTCATTGGCGCGGATCGCGGCCGGATCGCCGGAGGCGATGACGCGGCCATAGACCAAGACCGAGATGCGGTCGGCCAGCGCGAACACCGCCGGCATGTCGTGCTCCACCAGCACGATCGAGATCTCTTTGCGCAACTCCTGCAGCAGTTTCACCATGCGCTGCGATTCGGTCACGCCAAGGCCCGCCATGGGCTCGTCGAGCAGCAGCAGCTTCGGCTTGCTGGCGAGCGCGACCGCAAGCTCGAGCTCGCGCCGCTCACCATGGCTGAGCTCGTTCACCACGACGTCGGCGCGATGTCCGAGACCGACGCGGTCGAGCGCGGCATGCGCAGCATCGCGCAGGCCCTTCTCCTTGCGGGCATTGGCGAAGAAACGGAACGAAGTGCCGGCATGCGCCTGCGCCGCCAGCGCGACATTGTCGGCGGCGGTGAAGTCGAGCAGCAGCGAGGTGATCTGGAACGAGCGCGCGAGCCCCAGTGCGCAGCGGCGATAGGCGGGCAAATAGGTGATGTCGCGCCCCGCAAGCCGGACGCTGCCGGAATGCGGCTCGAGATGCCCGGTGAGCTGGCTGATCAGCGTGGTCTTGCCGGCGCCGTTCGGGCCGATGATGGCGTGCAGCTCGCCGCTGGCGACGTCGAGCGAGACGTTGTCGGTGGCGACGATGCCGCCGAAGCGGCGCACCAGCTTTTCGACGCGGAGCAGGTGTTCAGCCACGGCCAGCCCTCCCGAGCATGCCCATGATACCGCCGCGGCCGAACAGCACGATCAACAGCAGCAGGGGGCCCATGATCAGCGCCCAATATTCGGTGATCTGCGATAAAAACTCTTCCAGCAGCAGAAACACCACCGCGCCCACGACCGGGCCGAACAGCGTCCCCATGCCGCCGAGGATGACCATCACCATGAGGTCGCCGGAACGCGTCCAGTACATCACGGCCGGGCTGACGAAATCGGTGTTGTTGGCGAGCAGCGCGCCGGCGAGGCCGCACATGGTGCCTGATATGACGAAGCAGACCAGCTGGTAGCGCTTGGCCGGAAATCCGATCGCCTGCATGCGCTGCTCGTTGGAGCGCAGGCCCTGCACGACGAGGCCGAAACGCGAATTGACGATGCGCCAGATCAGGAACAGCACGGCGAACAGGCAGGCAAGGCAGAGATAGTAGAACTGCGTCCGGTCCGACAGGTTGATCAGCCCGGAGAAGTCGCTGCGCTTGTAGACGGTGAGGCCGTCATCGCCGCCATAGCGCGCCAGACCCGAGGCAACGTAATAGGCCATCTGCGCGAAGGCCAGCGTGATCATGATGAAATAGACGCCGCGGGTGCGCAAAGAGAGCGCGCCGATCACGAGCGCGTAGATCGCGGAGGCCGCGAGCGCGACCGGGAACTGGATGAAGCCGGAACCGACGCCTTCCTGCGCGAGCATGCCGACGGCATAACCGCCGATGCCGAGATAGGCGGCGTGGCCAAAGCTCATCATGCCGCCAAAGCCCATGATGAGGTTGAGGCTCGCCGCCGCCAGCGCCAGGATGACGATGCGGGTGAACAGCGTCAGGATGAAGATGTTGCCGGACAGCTGCGAATAGAGCGGCAGCAGCACGAGGCCCGCCAGCATCAGGGCCGTGACGGCCTTCCTCACGCTCAAACTCTTCATCGACGGTGGGCCGGAAACAGCCCCTCCGGCCGCACCACCAGCACGATCGCCATCAGGAGATAGATCAGCATGGAGGACAGCGCGGGCGCGGCGGTGGAGGCAGCGGCGCCGCTCAGCACCTGTCGCAGCAGATTGGGCAGGAAGGCGCGGCCGAGCGTGTCGATCATGCCGACGAAGATCGCGGCCAGGAACGCGCCGCGGATCGAGCCGATGCCGCCGATCACGATGATGACGAAGGCGAGGATCAAGATGTTCTCGCCCATGCCGATCTGCACGGTGAGGATCGGCGCCTGCATCAGGCCGGCAAGGCCCGCGAGCGCGGCGCCCAGGCCGAACACCAGCGTGTAGAGCAGCTTGATGTTGATGCCGAGCGCGCCGATCATCTCGCGGTTGGAGGCGCCGGCGCGGATCAGCATGCCGATGCGGGTGCGCATCACGCCGAGATAAAGCAGCAGCGCGACCAGCAGGGCGACCACGATGATGGCGAGCCGATAGGCCGGATAATAGATGCCGGGCAGGATCGGCACCGGCACGGTAAGCCAGGGCGGCAGAGGGAGTGCCAGGCCCGCCGGACCCCAGATCAGCCGCACCGCTTCATTGAAGAACAGGATGAGCCCGAAGGTCGCGAGGACGTGGTCGAGATGGTCACGGCCGTAGAGATGCCGCAGCGCCGTCACCTCGAGCACGATGCCGAGCACGAGCGTAGCCCCGAGCGCCATCAGCGCGCCAAGCAGGAAGCTGCCGGTCCAGGCCGCGAAGGTCGCGGCGAAATAGGCGCCCATCATGTAGAGCGAGCCGTGCGCGAGGTTGACGAGATCCATGATCCCGAACACCAGCGTCAGGCCGGCGGCGAGCAGGAACAGGAGCAGGCCGAACTGCAATCCGTTCAGGAACTGTTCGACGACGAGCAGCATCAAAACTCTTTCAGGCGCACGCAGCGTCGCGCCGATGTTCGAACACAGTCGCCATCAGTGAAAGAGCTCCCCCCGCCTCTTCAAGGCCGAAAAATGGGTAATGGCAGTATCGTTCCGAGGCAAGAGCGATTCGTCACCAAACATGCACTTTGTTGCATCCCGACACATGCGGCCGAGATACGCCTTGCAATGCAAAAAGGCTGCCGCGCCGGACGAGGCAACCTGCCGCACCCAAACGAGATCACCCTCCCGAGATCCGGGGGAGGGTGCGAACGTCCTCGAATGAAGCAGGATGCGTCTAATGCGACGGCATCTGCTGGGGAAAATCGTCCGGCTCGGCGAGCACGCTGTTAACGGTCGAAGCCTCCAGCGCCGCCATCCGGAACAGATAAGCGAGCGTGGTCAGTCCGGAGTCGTCCGCCATCTGCGCCAGCTCCAGCGCCATGTCGGACATGTAGCCGAGGTTCTCGTCCCTGGTTTGCGCCATGATCTGGCTATCCCGCATCATGTTCGACATCTCAAGCACTCTTTCGTTGCGCGGCAGCAAGGCCGCAGAGGTTGGCGCGGGCGACGGCGTCCAGCCGCGGTCCGTCCTGATGGACGACGCTCTTCATCCCAATGCGCTCGCGCACGACATCGAGCGACCCCTGCCGGACCTCGATCGTTGCGGCCATGGTCCAGGAATCATCGATCAGCGCCGGCAATCCCAGCGGCGTGACGACGAAGCCGATGTCGTGGAAGCGCGGCAGCCACCAGGTCTCCATGACGAGGCAGAGCCGCTCGATGCCCTGATCGAGACAGAACTCCTGCGCCGCCGCCATCAGTTGCAGGTTGAACGCGCCGTCGCGGCGCTCGCGCGTCACGAAGAAGCGCGACCATTCCCAAACCTGCGGATCGACCGGACACCCCCGTACTGCGGCGAGACGGGGAAAGACCTCGCTCATCATCGTCGGCCTGGTAGTCGGATACAGACGGGAGCCGCCGAGCACGCGGCGGTTCTCGAGAGCCAGCAGATAGATCGCGTCCTCGTTGTCATAGGCGTCGATCTCGCGGCTATCGGGCTTGCGCAGCCCCTCCCATTTCCGCTCCTCGACGAAAATCTCGTGGCGCACTCTGAAATGCTGCTCGAGGACATCCTCGTAGAGGTGCCGGTTAACGGCTGAAATCACATGAATCATTTATTCCCCCCATGTCTTGAAATAACGGGGGAAGCCTCATGGAAAACCGCCAAACCGACTATTGGGAAATTTCCCAGTAGGCGCGGATTTCAGGGAGTGATGATTCTCTGGCGGATTGCGATAGCAACCGCATGCGTCCTGTTGACGGCGCCAAGCTTGCGCGCAGCGGTTGCGAGATGCTCTTCCGCCGTGCGCTGCGTGATATGCAGGATCTCGCCGATCTCCCAGGCCGACTTGCCCTGCGAGGCCCAGGCAAGCACCTCGCGCTCGCGCGGGGTCAGACGCGCTGACGGATGCGGCGCCGGGGCGAGCAGGCGGCGGATGTGATCGAAGCCATACATCGCGATCAGGTGCAGCGCCGGCTTGCTGCGGGCATTGAGATCGAGATGAACGCCGCCAAGCGAGACACCGGCTTCATAACCGGTCAGGCCGTGGATCGGCACGACGAAACCGCGCGACATGCGGAAATCGGCGGCACGCCGCATCACTTCGGCGGCGCCCGGTTCGAACTCCGCATCATAGGGAGCTTCCGACCATTCGAAGGGATTCAACGTCCGCCGGCACTTGCGGATCACGGGATCGACGCGGTCGTAGCTCTTTTCGGTGTAGAGGCTGAACCACTCGGCCGGCCAGCGCTTGGCAAGCACCATCTGCGCAAAACGCTGATCGGGATTGGGCAAACCCGTCACGATGATGTGCTCGAATCCGTAGCGGCTGAACGCGGTAGAGAGCGCATCCATAGCGTCCGGAACCTTGGTATAGGCTCCCAGCCCCTCAATGAAGTCGAGTGCCTCCCGGCCATAGTCTAGGGCAGACATCGGTGCATTCCCTGACCTACACCGTCCCGTATAACACGTATTGGAGCGCTGCCTGAATTCGCTGGTCCCTTAGTTTACCGGTGGCGACGTGCTCCGAGGCTTTAGTCTACTTGTGGACGAAGTGACGTCAAGTTACACCTGAAGGCGTCGAAAGCGGGAAAATCAGATGGACGACGAGAACATCGCCCTCAACAGCGTGCTCGGCCTGGAATTGAACCGCGTGTTTTTCGCCGTGCGCGAACCGACAAACAAGCAGAAGATCATCGAGTTCGCGCGCGAGGTGCTGCAGAGCGAGCGCGAGGACTTGGCGGACAATATTTTGCCCGAGGGCCCGGCGAGCTAGGACGCAATTGCAGCAAACGATGCCGATGGAACAGATCGCGCGAGGACGCCCTTCCGCCGAACGCGCAGATTTTAGTCGAAAGACGCCGGCCGCGAAGTTGCTGCGCCATCATCAGCAACGAGTCGGCTGCGCACTTACCCTCCCCTGGGCAGGGCTGGGGTGGGGGTGTCTCCGCGTTGGGATTGTTGAACTGTGGAAGGTGTCTCTGCGTGGCGAGAGCCCTCACCCGCCGCGCTCTTGTGCGCGCGTCGGCCTCTCCCGCAAGCGGAAGAGGCCGAGCAAGCCCGCGGAATCCATATGCGATACCCCTCCCCTCCAGGGGAGTGTAAAGCACTGCGTTGCGTCCATTATCAGCCACTTGCCGCTGGATGACAGCGCAGCTCTCGTGAGATGATCGCCGCCACGATCGTTTTCGGATGCCAGGGACATTTCAAGACCATGATGACGCTGCGCCAGGTTGAAGTGATCCGTGCCGTGATGGTGACGGGCACCATTGGCGGCGCGGCGAAGCTGCTCAACGTCTCGGCGCCGGGGATCAGCCGCCTCGTCAAATACACCGAGCGCTCGCTCGGCATCCGCTTCTTCCAGCGCCAGAACGGGCGCTACTTCCCGACGCCGGAAGCCGAGAACATTTTCGAGCAGATCAACGGCGTCTACAAGAAGGTCGACGACCTCTCCGAGATTATCTCCAAGATCGGGCGCGGCGGCCTGTCGGAATTGCGCATCGGCTCGGTGCCGAGCATCTCCCAGGTGATGGTGCCGCGCGCGATCGAGCGCGTTCGGCGCCGCTATCCCGATCTCGGCATCGACATCAACATCCTCAAGCTCGAGGAGGCCATCGACTATCTCCTGCTCGGCCGCGGCGAGTGCGTCGCAATGAGCTACAGGCTGGAGCATTCCGGGCTCGACTTCCTGCCGCTGGCCTCGGGCGAGCTCTATTGCATCGTGCCGCCGGGCCACGAGCTCGCCGGCCGCAAGCAGGTCTCGGCCGCCGAGATCACCCGCTATCCGCTGATCGGCATCGATCCAAACGATCCCTACGGCCGGATCATGGCCGGGATCTTTGCGCGCAACCGGCTCGACTACAACATCACCATCCGGGCCCGCTTCGGCACCACGGTGTGTGCGCTGGTGAAGGCGGGCCTCGGCATCGCCATCATCGACCAGTTCACGGTGGCCCATGGCGGCTATCCCGGCGTCGAGCTGTTGAAGATCAGCGAGCCGACGCGGTTCGACACCTATGTCGCGGTGAAGCGCGGCGCGCCGCTGTCGCTTCACGTCGAGTACTTCATCGAAGCCCTGCGTGCCGAGATGCGCGCGGTCGAGCCGTCGGGCGGCAACGGCAAGGCCGGGCCGGCACGCGGACGCAAGAAATAACATGACGTTAGGTTTGCAGGACAAAAGGGTAATTGTGTTAGGCGGGAGAAGGATTATCGTCCCCATCGGAAGCCCCTCGGAATTGCGCGGATTTCCCCGCCAATGGCCGGGACCGAACGCTCCCAGCGAGACGATAGCAAACCATGTCGAAGCGCGGATATGCCGCCAGCAAGAAGCTCCTCACCGGCCTGATCGGCGCGCCGATCGCGCATTCCGCCTCCCCCGCCATGCATGAGCGCGCCGCCGAGGCGCTGGGCCTGCGCGGCCATTATCAGCTGATCGAGGTGGCCGGCGCCGGCCCCGCCGGCCTTGCCATGCTGCTGGAAGGCGTGCGGCGGCTCGGCTTTGCCGGCGTCAACGTCACCTTCCCCTACAAGGAGGCCGTGGTGCCGCTGCTCGACGAGCTGGCGCCGGCCGCGGCGACCATGGCGGCGGTCAACACCGTCGTCGTCAGGGATAACAGGCTGATCGGCCACAACACCGACACGACCGGCTTTGCGCGCGCGGTTGCGCCGCTGCTGGCGGCTTCCGGAAATGCAGTGGCCGTGATCGGCACCGGCGGTGTCGGCAAGGCGATCGCCTTCGCGCTGGCGAGCCTGAAAGTGACGGACCTCCGAATCTTCGACAGCGAGCCGGCACGCGCCGAAAGGCTCGCCGCGCTGCTGGCCAGGCATGGCGCCGCGCGGGTGGCCGCGAGCGTAGAGGACGCGCTTGCCGGCGCAACCGGGCTCGTCAACGGCACGCCGGTCGGCATGCTGCCGAACCGCGACACCCCGGTCCCCGCCTCGCTGCTGCGCGAAAATCTGTGGGTCGCCGATGCCGTCTATTCGCCGTTGATCACACCGCTGCTGGCTGCCGCACGAGCCAAGGGCGCGAAGATCATGACCGGGCGGGAGCTCGCGATCAACCAGGCGGCCGATGCGTTCGAACTGTTTACGGGCCTTGCTCCATCGACCGAAGTCATGGGAGAGGCATTCGACGACGTGATGGCGGCACGAAGTTCGGCCTATCACGCAGCGTAACGGAAGCGGCCGGACACAAGGCCGCGGACCATATCAACGAAAATGGCCAGGGCAGCATGGCCTCGCACCTGGTCGGCCGCTCCGATGCGGGGCTGACCGGAGCCGCCAACCAGATGATCGACTTTTTCAAGCTCGACCATCTCGCCGACGAGCCGGCCGGCGGCCTGTCCTACGGCCAGCAGAAACTGCTCGATGCCGCCATGGCCTTCATGGGCGGCCCGCGCCTGGTGCTGCTCGATGAGCCCGCGGGCGTCGACCCGGCGATGCTGGCAGAGCGGCTGGTCGCGACCAACCGTGAGAAGAATGCGACCTTCGTCGTGATCGAGCACAGCATGGAGTTCGTGATGTCGCTGTGCTCGCGGGTGATGCTGATGGCGGAAGGCAAGGCGCTGGCGATGGGACGGCCGGATGAAGTCCGCAGGAATCCTGCCGTGATCGAAGCTTATCTGGAGCATTGAGGCGCGATGGAGATTGGAACGAACTGTCATCGCGCTTTAGTTTCATTGTTTGAGCATGATCTTGTCGGAAAACCGCTGCGCACTTTTCCGGATCATGCTGTAATGAGCCGATCATGAGCGATCCGATCCTCTCGGTACACTACCTCGTCGGCGGCTGCGGCGAGATGACGATCTTGAACGGCACCACATTTTCGGGGCCGCCGGCAACCATCACCAACATCATCGGCCCGAGCGGCGCCGGCAAGTCCACCGTGTTCAAGGCGATCTTCGGCCTCCTGAAGCTGCGCGACGGCAAGATCAATTTCGTCGGTCGCGACGTCACCAATCTGTGCCAGCGCGCGCTGCTCAATGCCGGCATCTGCTACGTGCCGCCGGGCCGCAACATTTTCCCGGAGCTCTCGGTCCGCAGCAACATGGAGCTTGGCGGAGTCTCGGCCGGGAACGGGGGCGCCATGGAGGAGAGTGCGGCATGAGCGCGCCAATGCGGATTGCAGTCGCCGGCGCCGGCCTGATCGGCCGCCGCCATATCGCGCTGATCGAGGCCTCAAAGGACTGCGTGCTGTCAGGCATTGCCGACCCCTCGCCTGCCGGGAAGGATTTTGCGGAGGCACGCAATGTGCCCTGGTATGCAGACCACCGCGCGCTGCTGGTGCAGGACAAGCCCGACGGCCTCGTCATCGCCTCGCCCAATACGCTGCATTTGCCGATGGCGCTCGATTGCGCGGCGGCGGGGGTGCCGGCACTGATCGAAAAGCCGGTGACGGAGACGATTGCCACCGCGCAGCGCCTCTGCGCTGCGGTCAGGCGCACCGGCGTGCCGATGCTGGTCGGCCATCATCGCCGGCACAATCCGATCATCAAAGCCGCGCGCGAGGCGGTGACGACCGGCAAGCTTGGCCAGCTCACCGCCGTGGTCGGGCTGTGGCTGCTCAAAAAGCCCGACGACTATTTCGAGGTGGCCTGGCGCCGCGAGCAGGGTGGCGGGCCGCTGCTCATCAACCTCATCCACGACATCGACAACCTCCGCTTCATCTGCGGCGAGATCACCGAGGTGCAGGCGCTGACCTCGAACAAGGTTCGCGGCTTCGCCGTCGAGGATACCGCGGCGCTGTTGCTGCGCTTTGCGAGTGGCGCGCTGGGAACGGTGACCGTGTCGGATGCGACGCCGGCGCCGTGGAGCTGGGAGCTCTCCTCGGGGGAGAACCCCGCTTATCCCAAGCAGGACCAGCCCTGCTACATCTTCTCCGGCAGCGAGGGATCGCTCTCCGTGCCGAATATGGAGCTGTGGTCGTATGCGCGAGAGCCCGGCTGGTACGCGCCGTTGTCGCGCGAGACCGCTCTGCCACCCGCATTCGATCCGCTGGTGGAGCAGCTCCGGCATTTCTGCGCGGTCATCAGAGGCCACGAACAGCCGTTGATCACGGCCGAGGATGCGACGGGAACGCTCGCCGTCGTCGAATCCGTCAGCGAGGCCGCGCGCACGGGCCAGACAATCTCTCCTAGGCGGATCATGGAGCAGGCAGCATGAACAAGCGCTCGATCGCGACCGTGTCTCTCTCAGGGGCGCTGGACGAAAAGCTCCGCGCCATCGCCGCCGCCGGTTTTAACGCCGTCGAGATCTTCGAGAACGACCTGCTGTCGTTCGGCGCAGGCCCGCGCGACATAGCAAAGCTATGCAAGGACCTCAATCTCGAGATCTGCGCGTTCCAGCCGTTCCGCGATTTCGAGGGCATGCCGGAGCCGCAGCGCACGCGCAATTTCGCGCGGGCCGAGCGGAAGTTCGATCTGATGCAGGAGCTCGGTACCGATCTCTTGCTGATCTGCTCCAATGTGTCACCCGCCTCGCTCGGCGGCATCGACCGCGCCGCAGACGATTTTCGCGAGCTCGGCGAGCGTGCCGCGAAACGTGGCCTGCGCGTCGGCTACGAGGCGCTGGCCTGGGGGCGCCACGTCAACGACTACCGCGACGCTTGGGAGATCGTGCGCCGCGCCGATCATCCCGCGATCGGGGTCATCCTCGACAGCTTTCATGCGCTGGCGCCGGGCTTTCCGACCCGCGCCATGGCCTCGATTCCCGGCGACAAGATCTTTCTGGTCCAGCTTGCCGATGCGCCGAAGCTCGAGCTCGATATTCTCTCGTGGAGCCGGCACTTCCGTTCCTTCCCCGGCCAGGGCGATCTGCCCGCCGGCGAGTTCATGGCGGCGGTCGCGGCGACCGGCTATGCCGGGCCGCTGTCGCTCGAAATCTTCAACGACCAGTTCCGCGCCGGTTCGGCCGCGCAGACCGCGGTTGACGGCCTGCGTTCGCTGATCCTGCTGGAGGACCAGCTCGCACCGGATTGGCCGAAATTTGCCGGCGAGCCGCTGGCCCCGAAGGCGAAGAGCCGCGGCACCGGCTTCATCGAGTTCGCGGTTAACGAGACCAAGGCCGGTGAGCTCGCCCGCCTGTTTTCACAGCTCGGTTTCCGCAAGAGCGGCAAGCACCGCAGCAAGGCCGTCGAGCGCTGGTCGCAGGGCAAGGTCGAGCTCGTCATCAATTGCGAGACCGACGGCTTTGCACATTCGCATTACGTGACGCATGGCCCCGGCGTTTGTGCGATCGCGCTCGACGTCGACAATGCCGGCCGCGCGATGCAGCGGGCCGAGGCGCTGAAGGCGCGCACCTTCTACCAGCCGGTCGGGCCGGGCGAGCTGGAAATTCCCGCGATCCACGGCGTCGGCGGCAGCCTGCTCTATTTCCTCGATCAGGCCGGCAAGAACTGGGACACCGATTTCGAACCTGTGCCGAGGGACGCAAGCGCGGATGCCCTGCTCGCCGTCGATCACATCGCGCAGTCGATGCCCTACGACGAGATGCTGTCATGGCTCTTGTTCTACACCGGCATCCTCGACCTCAAGCGGCTGCCGCAGATGGAGATCGCCGACCCCAGAGGCCTCGTGCAGAGCCAGGCCATCATCAATGCCGAACAGAGCCTGCGCTTCGTGCTCAACGGCTCGTCCGCCAACCGCACGCTGCCGGCGCGCTTCATCTCGGAGTTTTTTGGGTCGGGCGTGCAGCACGTGGCATTTTCGTGCAAGGACATCTTTGCGACGGTCGCCGCCATGCGCAAGCGCGGCGCCGATTTCCTGGATATCCCCGACAACTATTACGACGACATTGAAGCCAAATACGACCTCGCACCCGAGCTGATGGCGCAGCTCCGCGCCAACCACATCCTCTACGACCGCGAGGGCGACAGCGAGTTCTTCCAGGTCTACACCCACATCTTCGACGAGCGCTTCTTCTTCGAAATCGTCGAGCGCCGGAATTATCAGGGCTTTGGCGCGGCCAATGCCGGCATCAGGCTGGCGGCGCAAGCGCGCGAAGTGCGGCCGGCGAGCATGCCGAGGGTGTAGGTCTTCGCCTTTCCTCGCCCGCGGGGAGAGGCCGGCGCGCGCCGCGCGGCGGCTCAGGAGTACTCTACGCGAGTCATATGATCGCCAGGGCAACGCTCTCGCCACGTTGTCATTGCGAGCGCAGGGAAGCAATCCAGAATCCCTCCGCGGAAAGACTCTGGATTGCTTCGGTGTGCTCGCAATGACGACGTGGTGAGTCATTGCGAACTTAACGTCTACCGTCCCCGCGGAGACTCCCCTCTCCCCGACCCTCTCCCGCATCCGCCTACGCAAAAGCTTCGGCGGACAAGCGCGGGGAGAGGGGAAGAGCGAGAGCTCACTTCATCGGGCACTTGTCGTGGAAACGATCCTGGTCGTTCTCGACGATCGTCGCGACGGTCTTCAGCGCGAGCTGGCCTTCGGCGTCCTTGACCACGTCCTGGAGATAGAAGCTCTGCACCGGGATGTGGTTGTTGCCGTATTTGAACGCGCCGCGCAGCGACTTGAAGTTGGCCTTCTCCATCTCGGCCTTCATCGCGTCCTTCTTGCTGGTGTCGCCCTTCACCGCGACCACGGCGCTGTTGATGAGCTGGGCGGCGTCATAGGTCTGGGCGCCGTAGTAGGTCGGTCGCAGGCCGGGATGCTTCTTGCGATAGTCGGCGACGAAGCGCTTGTTCTGCTCGTTGGGCAGGTCGTTCACCCATTCCTGCGCGCCGGGCACGCCGAGGGCGTTCTCCTTCTGCAGCGGCAGCGACAGCTCGTCGATGGTGAAGGCGGTGTAGAGCGGCATCGTGCTCTTCAGGCCGGCCTGCGCATATTGGTTGAGGAACTGCACGCCGGCGGCACCGGGATAGAACACGAAGATCGACTCGGCGCCGGAAGCGCGGGCCTTGGAGAGCTCGGCGGAGAAGTCGAGCTGGCTCGGCCAGACCGTGTATTCCTCGCCCTTGATCTCACCCTTGAAGGTGTTCTTGAGGCCCGCGAGCATGTCCTTGCCGGCCGCATAGTTCGGCCCGATCAGGAAGACGCTCTTGACGCCCTTCTGGTTCATGTAGAGGCCCATGGCCTGCGGGGTCTGGTCGTTCTGCCACGAGGTCGAGAACACGTAAGGCGAGCACAGCTCGCCCGCGAGCTGCGACGGCCCGGCATTGGCCGAGATCAGGAAGGTCTTCGAATCCACCGCGGTCTTGAGCGAGGCCAGCAGCACGTTCGACCAGATGTAGCCGACGATGAAATCGACCTTGTCGGACTGCACCAGCTTCTCGGTCTTCTGCTTGCCGACATCCGGCTTCTGGCCATCGTCCTCGTAGATCACCTCGACCGGCTTGCCGTCCATCTTGCGGCCGAGATGGTCGAGCGCGAGCTCGAATGAGTTGCGCATGTCGTTGCCGATCACGGCGGTCGGACCGCTGAAGGTCGAGACGAAGCCGATCTTGATGGTGTCGCCGGCGACTGCCGGGCTCGCCAGCACCAGCGCCGCCGCACCCGCCAGCCAGAATGACGTCCTCATAACCACTCCCCTCCCTATTATTGGTCCCGGAAGCGGGGTGATCGCCGCCCCGGGCCTGTCTCTATTGAACGCAAAATCTGTCGAGCCGCCAATGGCTCAGCGCCTGCCCCTGCACCATATTTCGCCCCAATCGGAGATGGCAAGAATTATAATGCTACTTAACTCGGCCAAGGCCGCGCCAAGCCTGCGGCGCTTTTTCGCGCCAGTTCGATAAACCGCGCCTATGCCGCGATTGATGACGACTATTGGACCGCAGCGCCGGATCCGCACTTAAATGAGGGTGAGCAGCTAGCGAGATTCGAGGTGCATCATGGCCGCAAATCCCCATCGCGTCGTCATCGTCGGCGCCGGCTTCGGCGGGTTGGAAGCCACCTACCGACTTGCGGGTGCCCCGGTCGAGATCACGCTGATCGACCGCCGCAACCACCATCTCTTTCAGCCGCTGCTCTACCAGGTCGCGACCGCCTCGCTCGCGACCAGCGAGATCGCCTGGCCGATCCGCCATCTCATGCGCGACCGACGCGAGGTGACGACGCTATTTGCGACGGTGGGTGGGGTCGATGCGGACAGGCGCTGCGTGCTGATCGACGACGGCAGCGAAGTGCCCTACGACACCTTGGTGCTCGCGACCGGCGCGCGGCACGCCTATTTCGGCCATGACGAGTGGGAGGCATGGGCGCCGGGCCTGAAGACGCTGGAGGATGCGACCACGCTGCGCCGGCACATCCTGGTGGCGTTCGAGCGCGCCGAGCGCGAGACCGATCCGAAGCGGCGCGCCGCGCGGCTGACCTTCGTCATCGTCGGCGCCGGCCCGACCGGCGTCGAACTCGCCGGCACCATCGCCGAGATGGCGCATCACACTTTGCCCGCCGATTTCCGCAACATCGACACCCACAAGGCGCGCGTGGTGCTGATCGAGGCCGGCCCGCGCGTACTCGCCGGCTTTCCCGACGAGCTGTCGGCCTATGCGCAGGCCTCGCTGGAAAAGATCGGCGTCGAGGTCGTGCTCGGGCGGGCCGTCACCGAGATCAACCGCGAGGGCGTCGTGTTCGGCGGCAAGCTGCTGGAGGCGAAGACGAGGATCTGGGCCGCCGGCGTGCGCGCCTCGCCCGCGGCCGAATGGCTCGGTGCACCTAGCGATCGCGCCGGGCGTGTGCAGGTCGAGGCTGACCTGACGATTCCCGGCCATCCCGAGATCTTCGCGATCGGCGATACCGTCAGCATCAACGCCTGGGACGGCAGGCCGGTGCCCGGCATCGCACCGGCGGCCAAGCAGCAGGGACGACATGTCGCGGAAACCATCAAGGCACGGCTGCGCGGCGCTGCGACGGGTCCGTTCCGCTACAAGCATTCCGGCAACCTCGCGCAGATCGGCAAGCGCCTCGCGATCATCGATTTCGGCAAGGTGCGGCTGCGCGGCACCATCGCGTGGTGGATCTGGGGCATCGCCCACATCTACTTCCTGATCGGCCTCCGCCACCGTCTCAGCGTTGCGCTGAGCTGGCTCTGGATCTACGCGCGAGACCAGCGCGCGGCGCGGCTGATCACGCAGGGATCGAGCAAGGTGGCGTAGGACGCCTGCCCCCTCTCCCCGTTCTTACGGGGAGCGGGTTAGGGTGAGGGGCTCTCTCCGCAGAGACAGTGAGAGTTGAGTTCATCGGTATTTCCCCATCGTCATTGCGAGCGCAGCGAACCAATCCAGAGCCTCTCCGCGGTGGGATTCTAGATTGCTTCGCGGCGCTCGCAATGACGTGTCGAAAGATCGACGTTCCCGCAAACATCTGGAAGCTCCCCCTAACCCGCCACGCACCGGACGATGCTCCGCATCGCTCGGAGCGCGTCGGCCTCTCCCGGCAGGCGGGGAGAGGCGAGAGGGTGCAGCGGCGCTCGCGGCAACAGCTACTTCACCAGTTCGCACCCGCCCTCCGCCAGCGGGCGGAACGCCTGGTCCGCGGGAATGGTCGAGACCAGCTTGTAATAGTCGTAGGGGTATTTCGACTCCTCCGGCTTCTTCACCTCGAACAGGTACATGGGATGCACGACGCGGCCGTCCTGGCGGATCGTGGTGTCGCCGAACAGCTTGTCCTTGCCCTTGAACTTCTTCATCTCGGGGACGGCATCCCTGGCATGGTCGCTGCCCGTGGCCGCAACCGCATTGAGATAGGCGAGCGTGGAAGCATAGACGCCGGCCTGGTTGCCGCTCGGCATCTTGCCGTTCATGCCGGGACGTGCGGCAAAGCGTTTTGCAAACGCTCGGGTATCGTCGTTCATGTCCCAGTAGAAGGCTTCCATGAGCTGGAGGCCTTGGGCAACCTTGATCCCCATGCCGTGGATGTCGTTGATGAACAGCAGGAAGGCGACGAGCTTCTGCCCGCTCTGCTGGATGCCGAACTCGGCGGCCTGCTTCACCGCATTGATGGTGTCGCCACCGGCATTGGCAAGCCCGATCACCTGCGCCTTCGAGCTTTGCGCCTGCAGCAGGAACGACGCGAAATCGGACGTGCCGAGCGGATGCTTCGACGAGCCGAGCACCTTGCCGCCATGCGCCTCGATGTATTTTTGCGCCTCCGCCTCGATGCCCTTGCCGAGGGCGTAGTCGACCGTCAGAAAATACCAGTCCTTGCCGCCGCGCGACATCATTGCGGCTGCGGTCGTGTTGCCGGTCGCCCAGGCGTCATTGACCCACTGGATCGTGTTCGGCGAGCACGCCTTGCCGGTGAGATCGGAGCTTGCCGTCGACGAGGCCAGGAACGTCATCCGGCTGTCGCGCAGCAGCGTGTTGATGGAGAGGCCGACCGCCGAATTCGGCACGTCGACGATCGCATCGACGCCTTCGACATCGAGCCATTTGCGCGCGATGGCGTTGCCGACATCGGCCTTGTTCTGGTGATCGGCATAGACGATCTCGACCTTGATGCCCTTAGCCCCGCCGTTGAAGTCCTCCGCGGCCATGCGCGCGGCCTCGACCGAGCCCATTCCGTTGGTGTCCTGGAAGATGCCCGAGATGTCGTTGAGCACGCCGATGCGCACGACGTTGTCCGATATCTCGGCACTCGCCGCACCGGTCACCAGGCTCGCGGCCAGCGCGAGCGACCACTTCAGATGCTTCATCATTCCCTCCCCTGCTTGCTGATTGCCGGTCGTTGCCGGCACGATCGAAGTTTCAGACCTGCCGCTCCGGCAGACGCAGCACGAGCCCATCGAGTTCAGGCGTGATGTTGATCTGACAGGACAGCCGGCTGTTCGGCCGCCGTTCGGCGGCGGTGCCGTCGAGCAGCGCGTCCTCGTCGTCGGCCATCGCAGGCAGGCGCGCGAGCCAGCTCTCGTCGACATAGACGTGGCAGGTCGCGCACATGGCGTTGCCGCCGCACTCGGCGAGGATGCGGTCGAGGCCGCGACGGGTCGCGGCCTGCATGGCGGTCTCGCCGCCTGCGGTCTCGATACGGTCGGACTTGCCGTCGGGATGAATGAAGGTGATAGCGGGCATCAAAGCTCCTCGTCAGGCCGGGGTGATGGTGACAGGCAGGCTGTCGAGCCCGCGCAGCGTGTTGTTGAAGCGGCGCTTCGGCTGGCCCGTGATCTCGATCTTCGAGATGCGGCGGGCCAGCGCCGTCAGCATCACCTCGCCTTCGAGGCGGGCGACGAGTTGGCCGACACACATGTGGATGCCGGAGCCGAAGCCGACATGGCCGGAGGTGCGGCGCGTGACGTCGTAGCTGTCAGGGTTGTCCCAGCGCCTGGGATCGCGATTGGCAGCAGCAAGAAACATCAGCACCTTCTCGCCCTCGCCGATCCGCGCGCCTGACAGCTCGACCTCGCGCGTCGTGGTGCGGAAGAAGGTCTGCACGGGGCTCTCGAACCGCACCGCCTCCTCGAAGGCGCCCCGCGCCAGCGAGGGATCGCTGCGCAGGCGCTGCCACTGATCGGGGAAGCGTGCGAGACAATAGACCGCCGCGCCGATGCCATTGACGGTGGTATCGAGACCGGCCGACAGCAGCGAGCGCACCAATAGCGGCGCCTCGGTGGCCGTGATGGCGCCCTCGTCGACCTGCGCATGAATGCAGGCGCCAAAGCCGCCCGGCGCGAGGTTCTCGCGCTGGCATTGCTCGGCGACATAGGCCTGGTGCGGCATCGAACGTTCGATCGCCTCCTGGCGGAGCTGGTTGGGCGGCCCGAAGGCGTTGAATACGACGCTGGCATAGGGAATCAGATGCTCGCGGCCTTCGGCCTTCAGCCCGAGCGCATCGGGAAATATCGACAGCGGATAGGCCTCGGCCAGGTCGGTGATCGCATCAAAGCTGCGCTTCTGCAGCAGCGCATCGACCCGCTCCTCAGCCGCCGCGGCAAAACGGTCCCGCACCTGCTTCATCACCGTCGGCGACAGAACCTTCGACAGCACCGCGCGGGTGCGGGTGTGCGCGGGGGGATCGGCCTCCAGGATCAGGCTTGGCGGCCGCCAGGGCGTCTCCTTCCTGAAGTCTGACAGGCCGACGCCGCGGCTGGAGCAGAAGGTGGCAGGATCGTTCAGCACGGCATGGACCTCGGCATAGCGCGCCACACCGTAGACCTTCCATTTATCGAGATAGACCACCGGCCCCGCCTCCCGCAGCAGCTCATGGGTGGGATAGGGGTCGGCGAAAAACTTCATGTCGAAGGGGTCGACGTCGAGATGCGGGACGCCTGATACGGCGGAGCCGGGTGCGCTCATTGAAGTCCTCCCTCATTTTAATCTTGTGAAAGGGCGGCGCATGCCCTTAGGTCTTTCGGCACGCCGCGAGTCAGTACCGATATGCCGCCGTCCTCGACCAGAGCCCGCCAGAAGCCCGCGCCCACGGATGCTGGGCCGACGCTCGACCTCGAGCGTTACGTGCCGGCGTTCATCACCTTCATCGCCAACAAGCTCTCGAACAGCGCGACCGCATTCTACCAGAAGCAGTTCGGCGTCAACGTCACGGAATGGCGGATCATGTCGCTGCTGGCGATCGAGCCCGGCATTCCCGCCTCGCGCATCTGCCACGTCATCGGCTTCGACAAGGGTCCGGTGAGCCGGACGCTGGCGGGCCTCGATAAGCGCGGGCTGATCTCGATCCGCACCGACCCCAATGACGGCCGCACCCATTCGATCTCCCTGACCGCGAGGGGCCGCGCCACCCATGACAAGGTGATCGTGGCAGCGTTCGAGCGTGAGCGGCGCCTGTTGTCCTGCCTGAGCAAGGACGAGCGCGAGGTGCTGATCGACCTGCTTCGCCGGCTGCACGAGAATCTCGGCGCGGTGACGGACGGCAGCTACACCTGACGCGCCGCGCCGCGCGCGATTCGCACCGCCACTGTCAGCCATACGCCCGCGTTTGCCCGCGGCACCTCTCCTGCCAAGCATTGTTTCCTCCGAGAGCGGCCGCGGCAGTTCTTCCACCGTCGACCTTCACCAGAACGGTTCGCACAAATTAGTTGCTTAGGCAACAAAATATATCGTGACAGGTTGGCTGCCGTAGTTGGGGGCCCTTCATTCCCTCTCCCCGTTCTTACGGGGAGAGGGTGGGGCGGGGGATAGTCCCTCTTGGCACGAGGCCGTCGACCATTCTCCGTCATTGCGAGCGCCGCGAAGCAATCCAGAGTCTTTCCACGGTGGGATTCTGGATTGCTTCGCTGCGCTCGCAATGACGGGTGGACTGAGCGTGGCCTTACTCCGACTAGATCTACCAGCGGCTACAGCCCGATCCACTCCCCCGACGCATCGTCGTTCAGTCGGGCCACCGCCTCAGCGCGCCGCGTCAGCACGGCGCGCTGGTTGATGTAGCCCTTGTCGGTGATCTCGCCGCCGTCGACCGATGGCGGCTCGGCGAGCAGCAACGCGCGCGTGGCGTGGCCGGAGGAGTTTGCGCTCTGCTGCTTCAGTCTTGCGAGACCCTGAGCGATCGCGCTGCGGACCTTGCCATGCGCCAGCACATCGCTCACCGCTGCCGTCTCGGGCAGGTCCGCATGAGCGCGGCAGGCCCCGATGTTCGGAAACACCAGGAAGCGCACCTCGTCGCCGCCGTGGCCCGACACGACGATGTCCTGCGCGAGCGGCGCCAGCGCGGCGATGCCGGCAACGCGTAGCGTACCGACACTGACCCAGGTGCCGGAATTGAGCTTGAAGTCCTCCGCGACGCGCCCGTCGAAGAACAGGCCGCGCTCCGGCCGTTCGCGATCGGCAAGCTTCACCGCATCGCCGATGCGATAAAACCCCTCCTCGTCGAACGCCTGCTTCGTCAGCTCGGTCGCCTTCCAATAGCCCGGCGTGACGTTGGGACCGCGCACCCGCACCTCCAGCTTGTCGGCTGACCTAACGAGCTTCAGCTCGGTGCCGGGAATCGGCACGCCGATATTGCCGGAGCGCTCGGCCAGGAAATGACAGTCGGTGGCGAGCGGCGAGGTTTCGGTCGATCCCCAGGCCGAGACCATCGGAAGCGCCCGGCCGACAGTCTCGACGGAGAGCTGCTCGAGCGCATCCCAGAGATTCTGCGGCAGCGCCGCGCCGGCATAGAACGCGAATTTGACCTCGCTGAAGAAGCGGCGACGCAGTTGCTCGTCGCCGCGCAGCGCCCCGATCAGCATGTCGAAGCCGCGCGGCACGTTGAAATAGACCGTCGGCATCACGCTTTTCAGATTGGCGAGTGAGGTCGCAAACAGGCCGGGCGCGGGCTTGCCGCCGTCGATATAGAGCGAGCCGCCATTGCGCAGCACGAGGTTGAAATTGTGATTGGCGCCGAACGTATGGCTCCAGGGGAGCCAGTCAAGGATGACGAGGTCGCGGCTGCGCTCGAGAAATGTCCAGGTCTGCGCCTTGGCCTGCTGGCTCGAGGTCAGCATGCGCTGGGTGTTGATGACGGCCTTGGGCGTGCCGGTCGAGCCCGACGTGAACAGGAATTTTGCAATCGTATCAGGCGTGATCGCAGCGAAGGCCTTTGCGACTTCCGGACTCTCCGGCGTTGCCGCAACAGTGCGGAAGGCCAGCGCATCGGCGTCATCCGCATTGCCGCTGATGATAGGCGCCCGGTGCAGCGGCTTGATCGCAGCGAGCGCTGCCGCAAACGGCTTGGTCGCGGAGACATAGATTGCGCCGGGCTCCAGCAGCGCGATCATGCTCTTGAGCTTGTCGAAATCTTTCGACATCAGCGAGTAGGCCGGGGAGATCGCCGCCGAGGGCGCGCCGACATGCTGGGCGGCAAGCGCGAGCAGTGCGTGGTCGATGCTGTTGTCGGAGAGGATCGCGAGCGGGCGCTCCGCGCTGAGGCCTTGCGCGAGGATCCACGACGCCGTCCCGCGCACCCGCCGCAGCGCCTGCGCGTAGGTGACGGTGGTCCATGGCGCATCAACATTGCCGCGTTCAGCGAGGAAGATCGTGTCGGGCGTTTGCCGCGCCCATTGCTCCAGCCAGTCGCCGATGCACCGCGCGCTTTCGCGCAGAGGCTCGGGCGAACGCAGCACGATGGTGCCGTCCGCGCGATGCTCCGCGACCGTGTTGGGCGCTGCGAACAGGTTCGAAGCTTCACCGCGAGCGGCGCTTGTCATGGTTCCCTCCTCCCCCGTATCAGCGGTCGGCCGCAGCCTCGTTCCGGACTGCTTTGGCCATAATGTCGGGCATGACAATTGTTGTCGTCAACAACAATCTTTCGCTGTGGCTGTCGAGACGCTATGGTTCCGCGGCAGGAGACACAACGTGACAGCCAACGCAGCCCTGACGTCCCCGCGTCAACGATCCGGCAACGGCGCAGTGCGACGCAATGACGACGACGAAATCGGCCTCGACGCACTGGTCGGCCACGCCGGCTATGCGGTGCGGCGCTTCCAGCTCTGGATTTTCCAGGACTTCATCAAGACGCTCGGCGATGTCGACATCCGGCCAACGCAATATTCGGTGCTGACGGTGGTGGGCGCCAATCCGGGCCTGTCGCAGATGGCGGTGGCAAAGCGCCTTGGCATCGAGCGCGCCCGTCTGGTGCACCTGCTCGACAGCCTCGAACAGCGCAAGCTGGTGAAGCGCATCAAGTCGAAGGAGGACCGGCGCTCCCACGCGCTGCACCTCACCACGCAGGGCGCCACCGCGCTGGCGAAGTTCAAGCGGCTGGCGGCCGAGCACGAGCGAAATGTCGAGGCCAAGATCGGCAAGGAGAACCGGGAGCGGCTGCTTCGCATCCTTGCGGGCTTCACCTGATCCAATCCGCCCAATCTTTATGCAGATGCCCGGAACAGGGCGCTGGCACGACCACCTGCCGTGGCGCCGAAATATCCCCCAACTCACTGATCCCACGATAATATCCGGCGCACGTGCCCTGCCCGGATTCTGTACACAATGGCACATCGCTTGCTTCCGTCCGGGTGAAGCATGTTGCCGGAGTTTGGATGCCATGGGGGCCGAGCCTGAAACGATCGCCGCGATTGTGGCCGCACATCGCGCGGGCACGCTGACCCCCGCCGAGACGATCGCGCGGACCTATCAGCGCATCCGCGACCACAACGATCCCGCCGTCTTCATCAGCCTGCGCGAGGAGAAGGACGCGATCGCGCAAGCGGAAAAGCTCGCCACGCAGAATGCGGCCAACCTGCCGCTCTATGGCGTTCCGGTCGCGGTGAAGGACAATATCGACGCGCTGGGCTTTCCGACCACGGCGGCCTGCCCGGCTTTCTCCTACACGCCGACGCATGATTCGACCGCGGTGGAGCGCCTGCGCGCCGGGGGCGCCATCATCATCGGCAAGACCAATCTCGACCAGTTCGCAACCGGCCTCGTCGGCGTGCGCTCGCCCTACGGCATCCCCCGCAACGCGACCCGGGAGGACCTCATTCCCGGCGGATCGAGCTCGGGATCGGCAACCGCCGTCGGCGCCGGCCTCGTCCCGCTGTCACTCGGCACCGACACCGCAGGCAGCGGCCGCGTGCCGGCGATGCTCAACAACATCGTCGGGCTGAAGCCGAGCCTCGGCATGATCTCGACCGCGGGCCTCGTGCCGGCCTGCCGCACGCTCGACTGCATCTCGGTGTTCGCCTTGACGGTGGACGACGCCGCGCTCGCGCTGTCGGTGATGGCCGGACCGGACCAGGCCGATCCGTTTTCGCGCGACCGGCCGCTTGGCGCACTTACGCCGTTCCCCGCGAATTTGCGCCTCGGCGTGCCGCGCAATGGACAGCTGATCTTCTTCGGCGACAAGAAGGCGGAAGCGGCTTACGGCGATGCACTGAAGCGCTGGACCGCGCTTGGCGCAACGCTGGTCGAGTTCGACCTCGAGCCGTTCTACGAGACGGCGCGACTGCTGTATGAAGGTCCCTGGGTCGCCGAGCGCTATCTCGTGATCAAGAACCTGCTCGCCTCGGCACCTGACTCAATCCATCCGGTCACGCGCGAGATCACCGCCGCCGGCGCGCGGCTCACCGCCGCGGAAACCTTCTCGGCGCTCTATCGCCTGCAGGGCCTGCGCAAGATCGCCGAGCGCACGTTTGCGAACATCGACGCGCTGGTGCTGCCGACCGCCCCGACCGCCTACACGACCGCGCAGGTGCTCGCCAATCCGATCGAGCTCAACAGCCGGCTCGGCACCTACACCAATTTCGTCAACCTGCTCGACCTCTGCGGCCTCGCGGTCCCGGCAGCGATGCGCAGCGACGGCATTCCGTTCGGCATCACGCTGCTCGCGCCGGCAGGACGCGATGCGCTGCTCGCGAGCATCGGGCGCGTGTTCCATGCGGATACGAAGCTGACCGTCGGCGCGAAAGACGTGGCGCAAACACCGCTCGCGCCGCTGCCTGCGACCGGCGGCGACGAGATTCCGATCGCAGTGGTCGGCGCTCATCTCTCCGGCATGACGTTGAACGGCGAGTTGAAGGCGCTGAGCGGCAAGCTGGTCGAGGCGACAAGGACTGCGCCGGACTACAAGCTCTATGCGCTTCAGACCACGCCGCCGAAGCCGGGCATGCTGCGCGTCGAGGCCGGCAAGGGCGCTGCGATCGAGCTGGAGATCTGGTCGCTCTCGGCGGCTGCGTTCGGCAAGTTTGTGAATGCGATACCGGCGCCGATGGCGATCGGCACGATCAGACTCGCCGATGGGCGCAGCGTGAAGGGTTTCCTCGTCGAGCCGGAAGTGCTGGGCGAAGCCCGCGACATCACGAGCTACGGCGGCTGGCGGAAGTTCATGGCGGAAGCAGCGACGGCGTAGACGTCGACCGCGCTCTCACGCCGATTTGCGCCAGGCGGCTTCGTTCTTCTTCTCGTAGTCCTCGAACGCCTTGATGAGGCCGGCCAGCACTTCGGCCGAGGTCTCGAACATCGCC
The DNA here is from genome assembly GCF_051861855.1 of Bradyrhizobium sp. PMVTL-01. Lineage (NCBI taxonomy): Bacteria > Pseudomonadati > Pseudomonadota > Alphaproteobacteria > Hyphomicrobiales > Nitrobacteraceae > Bradyrhizobium > Bradyrhizobium sp. PMVTL-01. Next base: position 8,258,760 of record NZ_CP193982.1, read on the forward strand.
GCGAGTTGCGGCTCGTCGACCTTGCGGATGTCTTCGCGCAGATGCGTTACCGTCTCCTGGAGACGCTGTTTCATCTTCCGGGTGTGATGCCGCGGATCTTTCTCGGAGGATGCCATGATGTTTCTCCTCATCGATCGATGAGAGAAAACGATCGGGGCAAAGCCGGGTTCCCGGCAGCAGTCACCGCTGCTTCACCTCGCAGTGAACGCGCGAAGGTCAACCGGGAACTCAAACCGACACTGCGTAGATCTCGTACTCCCCGCGCACCAGTTCGATGTGCGCGCGCATCGCAGCCGCAGCGCCCTGCTTGTCGCCGCGCATGATGGCGACGACGACGCGGTCGTGCTCGGCCTGCGATTTGGCGAGGCGGCCGAGGTTGCGGAACTGGGCGCGGCGGAACGGCTGCACCCGCACGCGCGTGGCCAGCGTGATCTCGGCGATGTAGCCGTTCTGGGAGCCCGCATAGATCGTGTTGTGGAAGCGCTCGTTGACCTCGTGGAAGCGCTCGGGATTGCCGGCGTAGCTCAAGAGCCGCAGCTCTTCGTGGACGGCCTCGAGCGCATGCCGCTCGGCAGGGGACATGCGCTCGGCGGCAAGGCCGGCGCACAGCGCCTCGAGCTCGGCCATCGCCTCGAACATGCTCTTCAGCCGCTCGATCGACGGCTGCGCCACCACTGCGCCGCGATGGGGCCGCGCCTCGACCAGGCCGCTCGCCACCAGCTGGCGCAGCGCCTCGCGTACCGGCGTGCGCGACACGCTGAAGCGCCGCGCGATGTCGGTCTCGTCCAGCGGTGAGCCCGGGGCCAGGGTCCCACGCACGATCTCGTCGGCAAGCTGAAGACGCAGCTCCTCGGCGCGCGTGACCTTCAGCACCGACGGCAGTGCCCGGTCGACGCGGGGCACCACCGGCTCGGCCGGCAGTGTCCCGGGCGGAAGATCGTCAAGCGTCATTCGATCAGGTCTCTTTCGGCTCGTCGATGATGCTGACATGAGCGGCGACGACGCGCCAGCCCTCCGGGAAACGTATCCACGTCTGCATCTGCCGGCCGACCTTGCCGGGCGCCGTGTCGCGATAGAACAAGGTGGATGCCACCGCCGTGTCGCGGCCATAGCTGGTAATTACGGTTTTCGCGGTCCGGCGATTCAGTCCGACCGGCGAACGGCCGGCGCGGAAGCCGGAGATCGCCTCGTAGCCATAGAGGTTCTCGCCGATGCCGTAGCGCAGCGTGCGGGGATCGTTGCGGAACAATTCGCCGAGCACGGCGACGTCATTGCTGACCAGGGCCTGCTCATAGCGCTCGAACGCGGCTTTGACTTCCGCGATCGTCTCGGGGAGATCGATCTCCATTTCAGAATCCTCTTGGTGCGGGCGCGGATACGACGCCCATCTGTTCCAGGGCGTACGCGACACGCAACGCAATATCCTCGCGCCAGGGCGCGGCGATGATCTGTACGCCGATCGGCAACGGCTCGAGCGGCACCGGGACGGCGACGACGGGCAGGCCGATGAAGGAGATCGGCTGGGTGTGAATGCCGATATTGGCGCGCACCGGCAACTCGACGCCGTCGAGGCTGAAATTGACCTGGCCGAGTTTTGGCGCGGTGCAGGGCGTTGCGGGTGCGAGCAGCACGTCGACCGATTTGAAGATCTCCGCGAGCTGCGCGCGATACCAGCGGCGGAATTTTTGCGCGCGATCAACCATCGGCGCAGGAACCATGGCGCCCGCGATCAGCCGGTCGCGCACGGCAGGATCGAAATCGTTCGGGCGCTTGCGCAGGCGATCGAGATGCAGCGATGCGCCTTCGGTGGTGGTGATGACGTAAGCCGCCGCGCGGGCGCGCGAGGCTTCGGGGATGTCGACGATTCGCGTTGCGCCCAGCGCCTTGGCAACGCGGCCGACGGCTTCGACCGCTTCCGGAAACACGTTCGTCTGGAAGTGGCCGCCGGCGATCGCGATGCGCAAATCCGAGATTGGATTTGCGATCAACGGCAGCGTCGGCTCCAACCCGCGCGTGGTGCAGGCGCCATCATCCGCGTCCGGACCCTGCATCGCGTCATAGGCGAGCGCGAGATCGGTGACGGAGCGCGCGAACGGCCCGAGATGATCGAGGCTCGCCACGAACGGGAACGAGCGGGCACGAGAGAGCCGGCCATAGGTCGGTTTCAAACCGAAGATGCCGCAGAACGAGGACGGCACGCGGATCGAACCGTTGGTGTCGGAGCCCAGCGCGATCGGCACCAGCGCGCCGCCGACGGCGCTGCCCGAGCCACCGGAGGAGCCACCGCTCATCCGGGTGGTGTCATGCGGATTGCGCGAGGGACCGTCATGGATGTTCTCGCCGGTGAAGTCGTAGGCGTATTCGCCCATGTTGAGCGCACCGACGAGGACGGCGCCGGCCGCCTCCATCCGCTCGATCAAGGTGGCGTCGCGCCTGGCGGGCGCGAGGTCGCGGTTGATCTTCGAGCCGGCGCGCGTGGCAAGGCCCGCGACGTCGAACAGGTTCTTCACCGCGAAGGGCACGCCGGCGAGCGGGCCGACGGTCTTGCCCGCCGCGACGTCCGCGTCGATCGCGCGCGCTTTCGCACGGGCGCGCTCGGCGGTCACGTCGGTGAAGGCATTGAGGATGCCGTCGTGCTGCTTGATGCGTGCAAGAGCGGCTTCGGTGGCATCGAGCGCGCACAATTTGCCGCCGGCCACCGCTTTGGCGATGTCGGCCGCATTCATCTCTGGCTTGGCGGTCATGGCAGCATCAGGCGGTGAAGATCGGCGCCGGCTCGGTCTCGTCCGGCAGTTCGAATTCGTCGACCAGGCGGGCGAGCCGCAGCGACACTTCGAGGTTGGCGCGGATCGCGGGCCTGAAGGCCTCCTCGACCGGCAGCGCCAGCGCTTTCGATACGGCGTCGATATAGTCGTCCAGCGGCTCGGCCATCACGCTCCCAAACAATCAATTCTCAGTGGACCGGCAACGGCGGATGCGGGATCGCCGTCAGCAGCTCCTTGGTGTAGTCGTCCTGGGGATCGCTGAGGACCTGCTCGGAAGAGCCTTCCTCGACGATCCGCCCCGTCCGCATCACAATGACACGATCGCACAACAAGCGCACTACATTCAAATCATGCGAGACGAACAGATAGCTCATACCTAGCCGCGCCTTGAGATCCTGCAGCAGGTTGAGGACCACGGCCTGCACCGAGACGTCCAGCGCCGCGGTCGGCTCGTCCAGGATGACCAGCTTCGGATGCAGGGCAATGGCGCGGGCGATGCCGACGCGGGCTTTCTGGCCGCCGGACAATTGGTGCGGGAAGCGGTCGAGCAGATTGTGCGGCAGCCCGACCATGGTAGCCAGCTCCTCGCAGCGGGCGCGCAGCGCGTCGCGCCCCTTGATGTCCCCCAATTGCATGATCGGGTCGGCGATGGCGCGCGCCGCGGTGAAGCGCGGGTTGAGGCTGTCGGTCGGATCCTGGAACACCATCTGGATGCGGCTGCGCTGCGGCAGCCGGGCAAATGATGCCGGCTGGATGGCGCCGATGTCCTCGCCGTCGAACTCGATCAGGCCGGAGGTCTGGTCCAAGAGGCGCATCACCATCATGGACGTGGTCGATTTGCCGCAGCCGGATTCGCCGACGAGGCCGACGCTCTCGCCATGGCCGATCGAGAAGCTGATGCCGTCGACGGCGCGGAACACATCCGGCTCGACCGGCGGCTTGCGGCTGAACAGCTTGCCGAGCACGGCCGTGGCGCCCTGGCGGGGGTACTCTTTCACGAGCTTTTCGATCCGGAGGAGGGGCTGGTCGCTTGCGCTGGTCTGCTCCCTCTCCCCGTCCTTCACGGGGCCGCGACGAGCTTCGCTCGCGCTGAGAGGGTCGTGGTGAGGGGCCGCCTCCGCGAACTCGGCTCGTGGCGCGTCCCCCTCACCCGCCGCGCGTTGCGCGTCGGCCTCTCCCCGCACGCGGGGAGAGGCGAAGACAGCGGCGTCCTCTTCAGGCAGCAAGTCTCTCAACGACACGCCGAGCCGCGGCGTCGCGCGCATCAGCTTCTTGGTGTAGGGGTGCTGCGGGCTCGCGAAGATGTCCGCGGCTTTCGCGGTCTCGACCACGCGGCCCTTCTCCATCACGACCACGCGGTCGCAATAGGCAGCGGCGAGGCCGAGATCGTGCGTGATCAGGATGGTCGACATCGCGCGGCGTTTCGTGAGTTCGACGATCAGATCCATCACCGCCTTCTGCGTGGTGACGTCGAGCCCGGTGGTCGGCTCGTCCGCGATCAGGAGCTGCGGATTGCAGGCGAGCGCGAGCGCGATGACGACGCGCTGGCACATGCCGCCGGAGAGCTCGAACGGATAGGCGTGATAGCGCTCGCGCGGGCGGGCGATCTTGACCTGCTCCAGCGCCTCGATCGCCTTCTCGCCGTGATCTTTGACCTGGGCCTGCTGCACATGGGTGCGCAGCACGTCCTCGATCTGGTCGCCCACCTTCCGGATCGGGTTCAGCGCCGCACGCGGGTTCTGGAAGATCATCGAGACTTCGCGGCCGCGCAGGTCGCGCATCTGGTCTTCGGTCGCCGCCTTCACGTCGACGCCGGAGAACATCACCGAGCCCTCGGCAATCTTGCCCGCGCGGTCGAGGATGCGCATCACCGCGTAGGACGTCACCGACTTGCCGGAGCCGGACTCGCCGACGATGGCCAGCGTCTCGCCCTTGGCGACGGCGATGTTGACGTGCTGCACTGCTTTCACGATGCCGCGGCGGGTGGTGAACTCGACCGTGAGATCCTGGACGTCGAGCAGGGGTTGGGCGGTCATGGGCGGCTCCCGTCGCTCAAGGCGTCGAAAACAACCCCATGCACAGTAGAATGAGGATTGGAATCATTGAGGAATTTTGCGCGTGAGGAGGGCAAAGCTGTCTCGCTCCCTCCCCCCTCGTGGAGGAGGGTCGGGGAGAGGGGTGGCCCCAAGCGAGATCGGAGTTCGTGGCTACCCCCCTCTTTGCCCCTCCCCCACAAGGGGGGAGGGAATGAGAGAGTGGCGCCCTCCTCACATGGTGGTTTGACACACTCGAATCCGGCCATCACGTCCTCCTCTGGGGGTCGACGATGTCGCGCAGGCCGTCGCCGAGGAGGTTGAAGCAGAACACGGCGATCATCAGGGCAAGGCCCGGGAACAGCGCGATCCACCATTCGCCTGAGACCATGAAGCCCGCGCCTTCGGCGACCATGATGCCCCATTCCGCGGTCGGCGGGCGGACGCCGAGGCCGATGAAGGACAGGCCCGCGGCGTTGAGGATGGCGTAGCCCATGGTCAGCGACATCTGCACGATCATGATCGGCATGATGTTCGGCAGGATGTGCACCAGCAGGATGCGGAATTCGCCGTTGCCTGAGAGACGCGCGGCCTGCACGAAGCCGGCATTGCGGCGGACATTGGCCTCGGCGCGCGCGACGCGGGCGTAGAGCGGGAAGTTCACGATCGCGGTGGCGAGGATGATGTTCTGCACGGTGTTGCCGAGGGCTGCGACGATGCCCATGGCGAGCACGAACAGCGGGAAGGCCATGATGGTGTCGGCGATGCGGCCGACAATGCGGTCGGTCCAGCCGCCGAAATAGCCCGCGGCGATGCCGGCGAGGCCGCCCATAAAAAACACCAGCACGACCGAGGCGATCGCGATGAAGAAATCGAGCCGCGTGGCCACGATGACGCGGCTGAAGATATCGCGCCCCAATTGGTCGGTGCCGAACCAGTGCGCCGCCGATGGCGGTTTCAGCGCGGCGGCGGTGTCGGAGGCGAGCGGATCGTAGGGCACCACATACGGGCCGAGCAGCGCGGCGAACACGATGATCAGGAGCAGCGCGAAGGCAAAGCCCGTGACCTTGTTCTCGCCGAGGACGTAACGGGTCTGTTCGAGCACCGCGACGAGGCCGGACGTGCGGGCGGGACCGACAGGTTCAACAGCAGGCGCAACCGAACTCATGATTTAGCCCTCCAACCTGACGCGCGGATCGATCACCCCGTACAAAATGTCGATCACGAGATTGAGCAGCACGTACATGACCGCCATGGTCAGCACGAAACCCTGTACCGGCGCGAAGTCCGATGAGATCAGCGCTTCCACCGCGTAGGAACCGATGCCGGGCCAGGCGAACACCTTCTCCACCAGCACGTTGGCGCCGAGCAGGAACGAGAACACCATGCTGAGCGTGGTGATGACCGGCAGCATCGCGTTGCGAAAGGCGTAGGTGACGATGACGGTCGCCGGCGACAGGCCGCTGGCGCGCGCGGTGCGGACGAATTCGGATGCGAGCACCGCCAGCATCGAGGCGCGCGTCATGCGCGCGATCGGGGCCAGCGAGAAGATCGCGAGCGTCGTCGCGGGCAGGATGAGCTGGCTCAGCGCCGAACGGAACGCCTCGACATCGCGCGCGATGAGCGTGTCGATCAGATAGAAGCCCGTCACCGTCGGCGGCGCGCTGTAGAACACGTCGAGGCGGCCGAGCGGCGCCGGCGACCAGCCGAGCCGGAAATAGAAGACATAGACCAGCACGAGGCCGGTGAAGAACACCGGCAGCGACACGCCGGCCGTCGTCGTGACCCGGCAGAGATGATCGATCCATGACCCCGGCCGTGTCGCGGCCAGCACGCCCAGCGGAATGGCGATCACGATGGAGACGATGAGGCCGAGCAGCGTGAGCTCGGCGGAGGCCGGCAGGCGGTTGCGGATCTCGGTCGCGACCGGCTGGCCCGTGGTCAGCGAGTTGCCGAAATCGCCGTGGGCGAGATCGTTGGCGTAGCGGAAGAACTGCTCGACCAGCGGCTTGTCGAAACCAAGCTTTTTCCGGATCTGCTCGACGGCTTCCTTCGTCGCCGCGGGGCCGGCGAAGTAGGCGGCCGGGTCACCCGGCAGGGCACGCGTCAGCAGGAAGGTGACGATGACGACGCCGATCAGCGAGGGAATCGCAAACATCAGGCGCTTGCCGATCATGGTCAGCATGGGATGAGACTCCAGGATGACGAAGCTCTGCCGATGAGAGGCGACCTAGCCCTCGCGCGCTCCGCTGCGTTCCCTCCCCCCTTGTGGGGGAGGGCTAGGGAGGGGGGTGGCTCCGGGAGGGATCGGAGTTCGTGGCTACCCCTCTCCCCAACCCTCCCCCGCAAGGGGGGAGGAAGCCTGAAGAGCGTGCTCACCTCACCCATCACGCGTCACCCCTTCGCCATCGCGCGATAATCGAGCCTGCGGTGGAACCAGTATTGGTAACCGCTGATGTTCTTCTGCATCGCGACGTTGACGAAGGGCTGGTACAGCGGGATGCGCGGGATGTCGGCGAAGGCGAGGTCGACGAAACCTTTCACGTCGGTGGCGTAGGTCGCGGTGTCGCCGGTGGCGGCGGCGGTGCGCGCGCCGTCGATCAGCTTGTCCATCTCCGCCGACTTGTAGCTCATGGTGTTGAAGACGGAATTGTTGCCGTGATAGCACCAGTAGAAGAAGTACTCGGGGTAATCGAGCCAGCCCGAGAACACGTTGGTGAAGAGCGGCATCTCCTTCTTGTTCAATTCGGTGCGCCAGTTGGCGCCGGGCACCTTGTTGATGGTGGTCTTGATGCCGAGCTGAGCCAACGATTCCTGCACCAGCACGCAGAGCGGCTCGTTGACGCCGGCGAAGTTGAGATCGAACGAGATCGTGGTCTCGAAGCCGTTGGCGTAGCCGGCTTCGGCCAGCAGCGCCTTCGCCTTCTCCATGTCGGTGTTGTATTTGTGCGGCTGCGGCCAGGCGACCTCGGTGGCCTTGTCCAGGGGCGCGCCGAACATGGGATTGCCGAGGCCGAACAGCACCGCGTCCATGATCTTCTGGTACGGCAGCGCATAGGCGATCGCCTGCCGCACCTTGACGTTATCGAACGGCGGCTTGGTGACGTTCATGCCGATGTACTGGATGCCGTTGGAGAACGGCAGTGACACCACGTTGAGCTTGCCGTTCGCCTTCATCTCCTGGAAATCCTTGAACGGCAGCTCGTAGGAGATGTCGGCGTCGCCGCGCTCCAAGAGCGCGCGACGGTTGCCGGCCTGCGGCACCATGCGCCAGATCACGCGCTTGATCTTGGGCAGGGGACCACCGACCCAATCCTCGCTGCGCTCCATGATCACTTCGGTGCCGGCGGTCCATTTTGTGACTTTGTAAGCGCCGGAGCCTGCGGTCTGCTGCTTTGTGAACTCGAGACCCCACGGGTCTTTCTCGCTCGCATTCTTCTTCACCAGCTCGGAGTTGACGATGCAGGGCACGATGACCGCGAGATCGGGAATCGTCAGCCGGTCCTTCTTGGCGAAATCGACGCGCACCGTGGAATCGTCAACCACGACGAACTGCTCCGGCTTGGTCAGCGAGCCCGCGCTCATCTGGAAAGTGGGGAAGCCGCCGACGCTGACGGCGCGGTCGAGCGACCATTTCACATCCTTGGCGGTAACAGGCGCGCCGTCGTGGAATTTGGCGTTCTTCTTCAGCTTGAAGGTGACCGACATGTCGTCGATCTTGAAGTCGTCGGCGAGCTCGCCCTTGAACTTGTCGCGGTCGTAATAGGGCACGCCGCCGGGGCCGCTCTTCATCTCGTGGCTGATCAGCCGGTCGTAGCAATTCCAGGACACCTCATAGCCGGGCACGTTGGTGCCGACGCCGTGGATGTCGAGATTGTTGGGGCCGCCCTCCGAGACGATCAGCAGCGTCTCCGAGCGCGCATCGGCCCTGGCCGAGGAGATCACCGAGGGCATGGCCGGAAGCGCCGCGCCAGCGGCCAATCCGGAAACGGACTTGAGGAAATCGCGGCGCTTCATGAAATCGCTCCAACACAAAAGTTTCTGGTTGGAACGGGCTTCGCAAGGTTCGTGCCAAGGATTAAGGGAAGCTCACGCCACGAATAAACTATTGATATAGAACAAGAATATTTCTGTTCGCACCGAGGGATACTTTCTGATCAAAGCCAATCATTGCATACAAAGCTGTGATTTTGACTATAAAACAGGCTGGCATGCGCGGAGCCCGATTTGTCACCACAACTTGCCCCGGCATAACCTCGTCGCGAGCGCAGCGAAGCAATCCAGAATCTTTCCGCCGAGACAGTTCTGGATTGCTTCGCCGCGCTCGCAATGACGGGTGGGTCGTCAGCCTGCCCAGATCAAATCCTGCAGCTCGATCAGATCACCCGCCCTCTCCTGCCAGCCCTCGATGCAGATGTGGCTGTTGAGGTCGCTGGCATGGTGCAGCAGCATCAGCGCCATCAGGCGGCGCTTGAGCGCGAAGTCGAGCTTCGCATAGCCAAAACCTTCGAGCAGGCTCTTCACCCTCCCCGGCCGTCCGGCGGCCATGAAGGCGCTGGGGCCGAGCAAATCGTAGTCGCGCCAGCCGGCGCGCACGTCGCCGAAGTCGAACAGGCCTTTGAGCGACCATGCGCCGTCATCGCGGCCGAGCAGGAAATTCTCGGGGATGTATTCGCCGGTCAGGATCACCGGCGGCGCATCCATCGGAATCAGCGCGGCCGCATCGCGCAGGAGATCGTCGAGGCCTTCGAGGAATTTCGGCGCAAGGCCGAGGCGTTCGTGCCGCGCACGGCAGCCCCGCATCTGGGCACGCATGAAGTCGTCCCAGCGCGGCTCGATGTGTGCGAGCGGACCGAGCGGGGCGCGCTGCACCGAGGCGATGGTCTCGCCGATCTGGCGCAGCACACGCTCCTTCTGGTCTTCCGCCAGGGACGGCCACACCTCCGAGCCGAGCGTGCCGGCAAGGCGGGTGATGACGAGATAGGGCCAGCCGTCGCGCACCCCTTCCGCGACGATCTCGGGGATGGGCAAGGACAGCCGGCCGGCAAGTTGCGTCAGCGAACCTCGTTCGGAGAGGAATTGCGCGCGAAGCAGCGGCGGGAAGACCTTCAGGATCAGGTTCTCGCCGAAGCCAACCACGAGATTGGTGCCTGTCGCGAAGACGTGAGGCGCGCTGATATCGAGACCGTGGCCGCGCGCGATGTCGAGCGCGATTCCCAGCCATCGCGCGCGGTCGGCGCGAAAGATGCGAAAGCTTTTGGAGTCGATGATGTGAGGCAGTTTCAGCGACATTGCGACCTTGATGCATTTCAAAATCAGTTTCCCCGCGGTCCCATCCGTCGAGACGCCCGCTTTGGCGGGCTCCTCAGGATGAGGGCGGAGTGCGTGGCAACAATTTCGCGGGCACCGATGCCGCTTAGCCGCCATCCTGAGGAGACCGCGACAGCGGTCGTCTCGAAGGACGAGGCGAGCGCTGAGACCGCCGCTATCGCTCCGGACTTGCGCGCTCGAACTGGCGCAGCAGCTTGTTGCCGCGCTCGACCGCGGAATCGAGCGCTCCCTGCGCGCTCTTCTGGCCGGTAAAGGCCTGCTCCAGCTCGTCCTCGATCACGCCGCGGATCAGGACGAAGGAGCCGAGCCGGATGCCCTTCGAGTTCTCCGTCGGCGGATGCAGCGTGATCTCCTCGAACGAGATCGCCGATCCCGGATTGCGCTGGTAGAACCCCTGCGCCCGCGTCAGCTCGAAAGCGGCGCGGGTCACAGGCAGATAGCCGGTGTTCTGGTGCCAGGCGGCCTGCACGCCGGGCTGCGACAGATAAGCGAAGAACCGCGCCACGCCCTTGTATTCCTCGCGCGGCCGGTCGCGCAGCACCCACAGCGTGGCGCCGCCGATGATCGAGTTCTGCGGCGCATCCTTCACGTCCGGCCAGTACGGCATCATGCCGTAGCCGATCTCGAATTTCGAATTCGCCTTGATGTCGGCGCGCGTCGCCGAGGAGCCGATGAAAATGCCGCATTCGCCGTTCTGGAAGCGCGGCTCGGCGGACTGGCCACGACCGCCATAGTCGAACACCTTGCTCTTCTGCCATTCGGCGAGCTGGGCGACGTGCTTGACGATGACGGCATTGTTGATGGTCAGCTCGGCATCGAGCCCGGCAAAGCCGTTGGTGCGGGTCGCGAGCGGCAGATTGTGGAAGGCGGAAAAATTCTCGACGTGAATCCAGGACGGCCAGGACGTGGTGAAGCCGCACGGCGCGCCGCGATCGCGCAGGCGTTTGGCGGCGGCACCGAGCTCGGGCCAGGTCCTCGGCGGCGCCTCCGGATCGAGGCCGGCGTCGCGGAACATGGACTTGTTGTAGTACAGGATCGGCGTCGAGGAATTGAACGGGAACGACAACAGATTGCCGGCCGCATCGGTGTAGTAGCCGGAGACCGCGGGAAGGTAGTCGTCGAGCGAGAACGGCTCGCCCTCGTCCCGCATCAGGCTGAACACCGGATAGATCGCGCCCTTGGCCGCGGTCATCGTGGCGGTGGCGACCTCGTTGACCTGGACGATCGCGGGCTGGCTGCGCGAGCGGAAGGCGAAGATCGCGGCCGTCACCGTCTCGGTATAGCTGCCCTTGTAACTCGGGACGATGCGGTAATCCGGCTGCGAGGCGTTGAAGTCGGCGGCGAGCTTGTCCAGTTGCCGGCCGAGCTCGCCGGACATGGCGTGCCACAGCGCAATCTCGGTGGCGGCGCGCGCCGGCGCGGCCAGCGAGAGAGCCGCGAAGACGGCGAGGACCTGCAACAGGCGCGATGCTGACGTCACGATGGCTCTTCCCGTGTCGCACGACCAAAGGCGACCGGTCCTGCTTAAGGCGGGGCGTTTGCGGTTTCAACGGGAATGAGAGGCGGCCGCACCGCACAATCAGCCCGCGGGCCGGGCGCGGGATGGCCTTCCCTTGACCATCTGCTAGATTGCATTGAACCTTTTGGTCCCGCCATAGACTCCACCACTGAGGGGTTGAGTGTGCCAGTGTGTTGAACCGTGCCGAACTCTCGCGGACCGGGGTGATCTTCGTCGCGCTTCTGCTCGCCGTCTGCGCCACGGGCGCCGTCGCGCGCGAATTTCGCGCCGCCGACACCCAGACCGAGGATTATCCGACCGTCCAGGCGCTGCGCTACATGGGCGCGCTGATCACTGAACGCACCGGTGGCCGGCACCAGATCAAGGTGTTCCACTCCCGCCAGCTCGGCGAGGAGAAGGAGACCATCGAGCAGACCCGGGCCGGCGCGATCGACCTCAACCGGACCAATGTCGCCCTGATCGGCAATTTCGTTCCGGCCATGAACGTGCTCGCCATGCCGTTCCTGTTCCGGTCCATCGAGCACATGCAGAAGGTGCTGGACGGGCCGATTGGCAGCGAGATCCTGAACAGTTTCGAGCCCTACGGCTTCGTCGGGCTCTGCTTCTACGATTCCGGGGCACGGTCGATCTACAACGGTGTCCGCCCTATCAGGAGCATCGAAGACCTCCGGGGCCTGCGGATCCGTGTGCAGCAGTCGGAGTTGATGAGCCAGATGATCCGCTCGCTCGGCGCCGAACCGGTCGAGATGCCCTACGGGCAGGTGCTCACCGGGCTTGCCAACCACCTGATCGACGGCGCCGAAAACAACTGGCCATCCTTCGTGACGACCGACCATTACAAGCATGCCGGGCACTACACGTTGACCGAGCACACGATGAGCCCCGAGGTGCTGGTGATCTCGCTGAAGGCCTGGCGGAGCCTCCCGGCGGAGGACCAGACCATCTTCAGGGAGGCCGCGCAGCGCTCCAGCCGGTTCATGCGCGAGAAGTGGCGCGACCTCGAGGAGCAGTCGCAGCGCAAGGCGGTCGCAGCCGGTGTCAGCATCGTTAGGGACATCGACCGCAAGCCGTTCGAGGATGCCATGGCCCCGATCTACACGAGGGCCGCCCGGGACCCCGCCGCGGCCGCACTGATCGAACGCATTCGCAAGGTGGAGTGAGCCCCGTTGCCTGCGCCTGGAAACAGCGAGCACGCAGACAGGCCGTCCGGCCCGATCGGGGGGGTGCGCGTGCGTCTGGTCGGCGTGCTCCGCGCAGTACCGATCCGCTGGCGCATCCTGTCGATCGCGGCGCTGAACTCCGCCGTCGTGGTGGTGCTGGTGGCGCTGATCTGGAACGGCTCGCAGGTGCTGGGCTCGGCCTGGGACGACGTGCGCCGGGTGCGCGAATCCGACCGCATCCTGGCGCTGCTCGAAAGCGAGACCGGGCGCCTGCACAATCTGATCCACCGCTACATCAACCAGCCGAGCCCGGACCTGTTCGCCGAGATCCTGTTGCTGCGCGAGGCGGTGCTGGGCACGCTGAGCAACCGTGCGGCCAAGGACCCGATGCTGTCGGGCTCGGTCGAGGAGCTGGAGCGCACCACCGAGCGCTTCCTCAACGGCTTTGGCGAGCTGCGCAGCGTGCAGGCGACGATCGCGAAGACCTATGAGGACCAGGTGCAGGGGCCGGCCAGGGACATGGCGGGGCTCTATTCCATCATCGAGGGTGCCACCGGCCATCGCGACGCGCTGATCTGGCCTTCGCTCGGCAAGTCGCGCGAGGCTTTCACCGCAATGCTGGTCGCGGCCAATTCCTACTATCTGTCGCAGTCGAAGGGCGCGGCCGACGATGCGCGCCGCCACACCGAGACGATCGAGAAGACCATTCCCGTGATGATCGATCTCGCCGACAACGACCTCCAGCGCATGGCGCTGCAGCGGCTCGGGGCCCGCACCGCGTCCTTACGCGAGGGCTTTGCCAAACTCTCCGAGCAGCTGACGAGCCGCACCGAGCTGCTGCGCAACAGCATCGACGTCAGCCAGGCCGAGGCGATCGGCGCCATCGATGATCTCTCGACCAAGATGCGCCAGCGCGAGCAGAAGGCGCAGGAGACCTTCGACCGCACGCTGGCGGACATCTCCCGCCGTGTGCTGTCCATTGCGGTGATCTTCCTCGGCATCATCCTCACCGCGGGCGTCTTGATCGCGCTGTCGATCCGCCTGCCGCTGCAGCAGATCATGGCCGCGATGCGCGCGATCACGCTCGGCAATCTCGATCGCGAGGTGCAGGGCACCATGGCACGCGACGAGGTCGGCGCCATGGCGCGCGCGGTGGAGGTGTTCCGCGAGAACGCGATCGCGAAGCGGCAGACCGAGGACGAGCTGCGTGCGTCGAAGGAAAAGGCCGAGAGCGCGCTGCTCGAGCTCAATACCGCGCAGCAGAATCTGATCGATGCCGAGCGGCTGGCCGCGCTCGGCGGTCTCGTCGCCGGCGTTGCCCACGAGGTCAACAACCCCATCGGCATCAGCCTGACGGTCGCCTCCAGCTTCGCCCGGCGGACCGAGATCTTCGAGGCCCAGCTCAAGGGCGACGGCGGCCTGCGCCGCTCGCAGCTGGAGGAGTTCGTGCAGTCCTCGCGCGACGCCTCGCAGCAGCTCGTCGCCAACCTCACCCGCGCCGGCGAGCTGATCCAGTCGTTCAAGCAGGTCGCGGTCGACCGCTCCCATGCCGAGCGGCGGCAGTTCTCACTCAGCGAAGCCACCGACCAGATCATCGCGAGCTTAAGGCCCGTGCTGAAGCGCTCGCCGATCACGCTCGAGGTCGACGTGCCCGAGGGGCTGCTGCTGGACGGCTATCCCGGCTCCTACGGCCAGATCCTGACCAACCTCTTCCTCAACGCCGCCAACCATGCCTTTGCCGACGGGCGCGCCGGCACCATCACGATCTCGGCGCGGCCGCGCGGGGCTGACGACATCGAGATCATCTTCACCGACGACGGGGCCGGCATGACCCCGGACGTGCAGCGCCAGGCCTTTGACCCCTTCTTTACCACGAGGCGCAATGAAGGTGGTACGGGACTCGGGCTGCATATCGTCTATAACCTCGTCACCCAGCAGCTCGGCGGTCGCATGATGCTGGAATCCAAGCTGGGACAAGGCACCACTTTTCGCATTATCATGCCGCGAGTCGCCAAGGGCGGCGCGCAAAGCACAGAGACTGACGGGACTTCTCAATGGCCGAACAGGACGATGTCCTCCACCTGATCGACGACACCGGCGCCGCGTCGGAGGACCAGAACGCACGAAAGTGGAAGATCGCCGTCATCGACGACGATCCGGCCGTGCATGACGGCACCCGCTTCGCGCTGTCCGACTATACCCTCAACGGCCAGAGCCTCGAGATCCTGTCGGCCTATTCCGCGGCGGAGGGCCGCGAGCTGATGGCCGCGCACGGCGACATCGCGGCCGTCCTGCTCGACGTCATCATGGAGACGGATGTGGCCGGCCTCGATCTCGTCGAGTTCATCCGCAACGAGATCAGGAACGAGACCGTGCGCATCATCCTGCGCACCGGCCAGCCCGGCCAGGCGCCCGAGCGGCGCGTGATCGTGCAGTACGACATCAACGACTACAAGGCCAAGACGGAGCTCACCGCCGACAAGCTGTTCACCTCGCTGACCGCGGCGCTGCGCTCCTATCAGCAGCTCGAGCGCATGGTGCAGACGCGGCGCGGGCTCGAGATCATCATCGACGCTGCGTCCACGCTGTACGATTTCAAGTCGATGCAGCGGCTCGCCGAGGGCGTGCTGACCCAGCTCGCCTCGCTGCTCAACGTCGACTGCGCAGGTATACTGGTCCTGCGCGATAATGGCGGCGTCGACCCCGAGTTGTCGGTGCTCGCCGGCAGCGGCTGCTACAGCCGCTTCATCGGCACCACGTCGTCGAAGGCGCTCGACCCCGAGCTGCGCGAGATGGTGGAGGCCGCGTTCCAGCGCCGCAAGAACGAGTTCGCCGATCATCGCAGCGTGATCTACCTGCGCACCGGATCCGGCCGCGAGGTGGTGGTGCTGCTGCAGGCCGAGCGCGAGCTCTCGGAGACCGACCGCTCGCTGGTCGAGATCTTCTCCTCGAGGCTCTCGATCGCCTTCGACAACGTCATCCTCTATCAGCAGCTGCAGGACGCCAACACGCAGCTGGAAGACCGCGTCGCCCAGCGCACCCGCGCCCTGATGCAGGCCAACCGCCGCCTGTCGGCGCAATGGCTGCGGCTGCAGCGCGCCAACGGCTTCAAGAACGAGATCCTGGGCACCGTCGCACACGACCTGAAGAATCCGCTCGGCGTCATCCTCGGCCGCACCGAGATGCTGAAGGAGCTGATCTCGACCGGCGCATCCGAAAGCGGCGTGGTCGCCCAGGTCGATCACATCCGCGACGCCACCAAGCGCCTGACCACCATGGTCGACCATCTGATCTCGGACGCGATGGCCGATGCCTTCGACATCACCATCCGCCGCGAGCCGGTCGACGTCGCGGCCCTGGTCAAGGAGGTCGCCGAGGCCAACCAGCCGCTCGCCGTCAACAAGCAGCAGGCGATCAGCGTCACCGCGCCGTCCAACATCGTCACCATGTGCGACACCGACCGCATCCGCGAGGCGATCGACAACCTCATCAGCAACGCCATCAAATACTCGCCGATCGGCGGCAGGATCGGCGTCGCCGTCGTCCACGAGGGCAGCGACACCATCGTCCGCGTCAGCGACGAGGGCGCCGGCCTGTCGCCGGAGGATCTCGGCCGCCTGTTCGGCCGGTTCCAGCGGCTGTCCGCCAAGCCAACCGCCGGCGAGAGCTCGACGGGGCTTGGGTTATCCATCGTCAAGCGTATCATCGACATGCACGGCGGCGAGGTGACCGCCGAGAGCGACGGCCCCGGCAAGGGCTCGACCTTCACCATCACCCTCCCTGCGACAGAGATGCCGTGACCTAGAGACCATGACCCAAAGCCAGCACATCATGATTGTCGACGACGAGGCCCCGGCCCGGGAGATGGTCGGCGATTACCTCAAGATGCACGGCTTCACCGTGACGCTGTGCGACGGCGGCAAGAGCTTGCGCGCCGCGATCCAGGGCAGCATGCCCGATCTCGTCGTGCTCGATCTCAACATGCCCGAGGAAGACGGGCTCTCGATCATCCGCGACCTCAAGAGCCGCATCAACGTGCCCGTGATCATGCTGACGGCGACCGCGAGCCCGATCGACCGCGTCGTCGGCCTCGAGCTCGGCGCCGACGACTACGTCGCCAAGCCGTGCGAGCTGCGCGAACTGATGGCGCGCATTCGCTCGGTGCTGCGGCGGAGCACGCCGGTGAAAGCGGCAGCGGAGACGGCGGCGGCGAAATCCGACAAGGACCAGCTGGTGCGCTTCGGCACCAAATGGCTCGACCTCGAGGCGCAGGCGCTGCGCGACGACGAGGGCAATGAGCATCCGCTGACCGCATCCGAATTCGGATTGCTGAAGGTGTTCGCGGCCAATCCGAAGCGCGTGCTGTCGCGCGAACGTTTGCTCGAGCTCGCCAATGCGCGCGATGCCGAAGCCTTCGACCGCGCGGTCGACCTCCGCATCATGCGCATCCGCCGCAAGATCGAGCCGGATCCGGCCAAGCCCGCCGTGATCCGCACCATCCGCGGCGGCGGCTATCTGTTCTCGCCGCAGGGCGAGAAGGCGTAAGCTCGGCATCGCTGCCTCCAACGTCACATTGCGAGCGCAGCGAAGAATCCAGAATCCCTCCGCGGAAGGACACCTGGATTGCTTCGCTGTGCTCGCGATGACGGAGCAAGTGGCATCGGCGCCACTCTCCATCAGGCATTTCAGGCCGCGGACCCACCGCCCGCCTTGAGCCCATCAAACGCCCTGGACCGGCGCTTTCCCCCCGCGACCGCAGCGCTGGGTCTCGCGCCACCGAACGCAATCCCCCAAAATTCGTTCCCCTCGCCTCGGCGCGCCTCCAAATCCCACCCCCGTATTTTCCGTATATTGAAATTCCACGGTTTTTTGCCCCGAATGTTTCGTCGCGCCTTCTGCGACGAAACAATTTGGCGGCGCACGAAACCATTTTCCGCTTTTGGCGCAGACGTCCCGAAACGGTGGCTGATTAACACTTTGCTCCAAGGAAACGCCGCTCGGTTGCGGCGCTACGGGGAGCCAGGTCCATGCCGAACGTCATCGCCATCAACGCCCAGGCCAGCCAGAGCATCATTGCCGCTCAGGCGACTTCGGACGACATGCTGCTCGAAAGCATTGCCGACGGCAACCGGACCGCGATGCACATCCTTTATTGCCGGCACAATGTGCGGGTCTACCGTTTCATCCTGCGCATCGTGCGCGACGTCACCACGGCGGAAGATCTGGTCAGCCAGGTGTTCCTCGACGTGTGGCGCACCGCCGGTCAATTCCAGGGCCGCTCGCAGGTCTCGACCTGGCTGCTCTCGATCGCCCGCTTCAAGGCGCTGACTGCGATGCGCCAGCGCCGCTTCGAGGACATCGACCAGGAAGACGTGCGCCAGATTCCCGACGATTGCGACACTCCCGAGACCTCGCTCGACCGCAGCGACACCAGCGCCATCCTGCGCGCCTGCGTGGCAAAATTGTCGCCCGCGCATCGCGAGATCATCAACCTCGTCTACTACCACGAGAAGTCGGTGGAGGAGGTCGGGCAGATCATCGGCATCCCCCAGAGCACGGTGAAGACGAGGATGTTCTATGCCCGCAAGCAACTGGCCGATTTGCTTAAGGGCGCCGGCGTTGATCGTTTCGCCGCGTAAGCACAAGGATTTCAAGGGGATAGGACATCAATCTCGATCCTGTCCCCGGACACGGAAGCGTTACCGCCGATGAAACAATTGAAACAAACGACAACATCAGGCGGAAAAACTTCCCCCCTATAAAGGTCCCATACGGTTTCGTTAAACCTCCCAAGACCTCCAGCGACCCGGACGATGCCCCCGTCCGGGTCGTTTTTATTTGGGCCCAGGCTCTCGCCGCGGGCTCCCGCCTCTCCCGCGCCGCGAGCGGGGGAGGGAGCGCACCTCCTGTGCGGTTAGCAATTGCTCCGCCAACAACCGCACCCGTCACGAAGGCGTGACGTCGCGTAACGACCGCCCCATCGCACACGAACTGCCCTCGTGACCTCCATCACGAGTGCCCCGATGCTCGAACTTCTCTTCGCCGTCCTTGCCGGCATCCTCACCATCGCCGCGCCCTGCACGCTGCCGATGCTGCCGATCCTGCTCGGCGCCTCGATCGGGCGCGCGGGGCACTTGCGCCCTGCGATGATCGCGATCGGCTTCGTCGTTTCCTTCTCCGCGGTCGCGCTGCTGCTAGGCGCGCTGACGCGGCTGTTCGATTTCGATCCGAACGTGCTGCGCGAGGCGGCGTCGATCCTGCTGCTCGGCTTCGGCCTGGTGATGCTGTGGCCGGCGCCGTTCGAGTGGCTGTCGATCCGGCTCAATGGCTGGCTCGCTTTCGGCAACGCGAGCGGCGTGCAGCGCGAGGGCGCGCTCGGCGGGCTCATCCTCGGCACCACGCTCGGCCTGGTCTGGACGCCCTGCGCCGGACCGGTGCTCGGCTCGATCCTGACGCTGGTGGTGACCTCGAAGAACCTGGCCTGGGCCGGCACGCTGCTGGTCGCCTACGCCATTGGTGCTGCGATCCCGATGCTCGCGATCGCCTATGGCGGACAGGCCGCGACCACGCGCGTACGCAGCCTGGCGCGGATCTCGCCGCGGCTGCAGCAGGGCTTTGGCGTCATCGTGATCGCCTTCGCGGTCGCCGCCTATTTCCAATACGACACGCTGATCGTGGCGTGGCTGACCGGCTTCTATCCCACCGGCCAGATCGGCCTGTGATCATCCCAAGGCTTCACCGGAGGAGACTTCCATGACTCTCAAACTGCTCGCAACGTCTGCTGCACTGATCGGCATCACTGTCATCGGCGCCGTCATCCCCGGCATCTGCGACGAGGCCGCGCGTGCTACGCCGGTCACCGCCGCCGCCGCGAGCCAGCAGGCCGCACCCGACTTCACCGGCATCACGAACTGGTTCAACTCGAAGCCGCTGAGCCTTTCCGAGCTGCGCGGCAAGGTCGTGCTGGTCGACTTCTGGACCTATGGCTGCGTCAACTGCGTCAACACGCTGCCCCACGTCACCGACCTCTACGCAAAATACAAGAACAAGGGCCTCGTCGTGGTCGGCGTGCACACGCCGGAATTCCCGTTCGAGCGCTCGGCCGCCAACGTGCAGGCCGCGCTGAAGCGCCACGGCATCACCTATCCGGTGGCGCAGGACAATGATTCCAGGACCTGGAACGCCTACAGCAACCAGTATTGGCCGGCGCAATACATCATCGACCAGAGCGGCAGGATCGTGTTCCAGCACGCCGGCGAAGGCCGCTACGACGAGATCGACCGCACGGTGGCCAGGCTGCTCAACGCCAGCAGTTGATCCCGCGCGGAGATCGTGCGGCTGATTTCGCCTGACGCCCTTGTTGCTTGACTCCGCAGACCCGTCCGTGGAGTTTCGCGCCATCGGAACCAGCCGCCCGCAATGGACGACGCGAACACCAGCACCGACATCCGCCTTCGTGAAGGCTCCTCGATCGCGCAGCGGCTGGTCGTGTCCGGCTTCGCGGCCGCTGTCGCGCTGTGCTTCACCCCGGGCCTGTTCACGCACGACGCCCTGGAGATCGTCATCGCGGTGGTGGCGCTGCTGGTCGGAGCCGGGTTCGTCGTCGGCATCATGATGGCCCCGGCGGTGGTGTGGATCATCACGCCCGATGAGATCCTGATCGGGCATCAACGGCCATTCGGGAAACTGCAGACGCGGCTCGTCGGGAAGGACGAGATCAGCAGATTGCAGGTTCCCGGCAGCAGGCGGGTGAAGGCCCGCTTTCAACTCGTCTTCACGCTGGTCTCGGGAGAGCGCCTGACGTCGCCGCCGATCTCAGACGTCACGCATGTTCACGACACCGTGGCGCGGATCGCCGCGCAGTTCGATGTCCCCAACGTCGAGGCCCCCAGCAATCCGCTCGATGCCAGCAATCCCGAGATGCATCTCGGCGAGCCGCTCGAGGCGTTTTCCGCGCGCGATATCCGCATCGTCGCATTGATCGCCGTCGCGTTGTCCGCCGTGCCCTACGCCTACAAGCTCTGGCGCGGATGGCCGCCCAGCCATGTCGATATCCTGCTGCTGCCGCTCGGCGCTCTCGCCGCGTTCGCGGTCTACAGATACGCCAACCTGGCGACCGGCGCGTTCTGGGTCATCCGGCAGGGCGATATCCGCGTCGAAAGATTGTGGGGCGACGGCACGCCGCGCACGGACAGCATCAGGGGAGACGAGGTCAAGACGATCACCGTCGAGCGCCGCGGCCGGTCGGAGGACGAGCATTGCATCGTGGTGATCCGGCTCCATTCAGGACGAAGGTTTCGCAGCCCCCGCATCGGCTCACGGCTCGAGGCCGGTGCGGTGGGAGCTGAAATCGTGCGGCGGCTCGGGATCGCGCCGGAGAGCAACAAGATCTAGCTCCTGAGTCAGACTCTGAGGAGCGCGCCCTTGCGCGCGTATCGAAGGATGGGGCGCGCGCTCAGGCCGCCGTCAAGAAATCCCACGCGATCCCTTCCCGCAGCCGGGGAGAGGGAGCCCACTACCACCGCGGTACCATTCTGGGCTTTTCGCGCCATACCCTGTTTGTGGCGTTGCCCAGACCTCGTAAAAAACCGAAGCATTCTCGTGACATACCAGCCGCGCGCGCCATCAACTTGCCATGAACATGCCCCTGAGATTTGATGGTTCCGAATGATTTGCGCTGTGGCAGCGGGGAGAGCTTGAAATGACGGATTATCGTCGCCTGACCGGGGCGTTCATCACGGCCCTCAGCCTGGTTCTGACCACCTCATACGGCTCCGCCCAGCAGCCGGACCGCGGCGACGAGCCGGGCCTGATCGCCGACGAATCCTACCAGCTCGATCCGGAATGGCAGAAGCAGGTCGTGTACTTCCGCACCACGGAAGCACCGGGCACCATCATCGTCTCGACTGCCGAACGGCACCTCTATCTGGTACAGCCCGGCGGGCGCGCGATCCGCTATGGCATCGGCGTCGGCCGCGACGGCTTCCAGTGGCAGGGGCTGGTGACCATCACCAACAAGAAGGAATGGCCGGACTGGACGCCGCCGGCGGAGATGATCCAGCGCCAGCCCTACCTGCCGCGCTTCATGGCCGGCGGCCCCGGCAATCCGCTGGGCGCCCGCGCCATGTATCTGGGCACCACCGTCTATCGCATCCACGGCACCAACCGTCCTGACACGATCGGCACCAAGGTGTCCTCGGGCTGCTTCCGTCTCGTCAACAACGACGTCGCCGATCTCTACGATCGCGTCCCTGTCGGCACCAAGGTCGTGATCCGGCAGAAGCCCGAGCTCTAAGGGCTATGGTTCGAGCATGATCGCACCGATCATGCTCCGCCCCCTCCTGCCATTTCCTTTTCCCGATTTTTTCGAGAGAGAGACATCATGCGCACTTTTCGAGGCGGCCTGCTGATCGGGCTCGCGGTCGCCGTGCTGGTCGGCGTGCTCGCCGTCATCTACGAGTTCTACGACACCCGCACCCTGAAGCGCACCGTTCGCCGCGGCGAGGTGCTGTGCGGCGTCAACAAGGGCCTGCCGGGCTTCTCGATCCCCGACGACAAGGGCAACTGGACCGGCTTCGACGTCGATTTCTGCCGCGCGGTGGCGGCGGCGATCTTCAACGACCCGAACAAGGCGAAGTTCGTTCCGCTCGACGCCAGCGAGCGCTTCAAGGAATTGCAGAGCCGCAAGGTCGACATCCTCTCGCGCAACTCGACCTGGAGCATGGCGCGCGAGCTCGACTACGATCTTTATTTCCCGGCGGTTGCCTATTACGACGGCGCAGGCTTCATGCTGCCGCGGTCGCGCAACAAGGAGACCTCGCTGGACCTGACCGGCAGCAACGTCTGCGTGCAGGCCGGCACCACCACGGCGCTCAACGTCTCCGACTACTTCCGTGCCAACAACATGAAGTATGAAGAGGTGAAGTTCGACAAGCTGGATGACGTGGTGAAGGCCTACGACACCGGCAAGTGCGACACGCTCTCCGCCGACGTCTCGCAGCTCTATGCGCTGAGGCTGAACCTGTCGAAGCCCGGCGACCACATGATCCTGCCGGACATGATCTCCAAGGAGCCGCTCGCCCCCGTGGTGCGCCAGCGCGACGACGACTGGATGATGATCGTGAAGTGGACGCTCTATGCGATGATCAACGCGGAAGAGCTCGGCGTCTCCTCGGAGAACATCGACGAGGCCCTGAAGTCGAAGAAGCCAGAAGTGATGCGCCTCGTCGGCACCGAAGGCAATTACGGCGAGCAGCTCGGCCTCACCAAGGACTGGGTCGTCCGCATCATCCGCCATGTCGGCAATTACGGCGAGATGTACGAGCGCAACATCGGCGAGAAGTCCAAGCTGAAGATTCCGCGCGGCATGAACCAGCTGTGGAACGCCGGTGGCGTGCAGTACGCGCCGCCGATGCGGTAACAGGTCCCTCCGCCGTCATTGCGAGCGAAGCAAAGCAATCCAGAATCTTTCCACGGCGACGGTCTGGATTGCTTCGTCGCAGGCGCTCCTCGCAATGACGAGCTCGGGGCAGGCGCTTTCCACGCCCTCAACTGTCATCGCCCGGCTCGATCGGGCGATCCAGTACGCCGCGGCCTCTCCTTAAGATCACTGCTGCCTCTGGATTCGGTCGCCCGGCTTGACCGGGCGAGGACACCGATATTGAGGCGCGCGCCGCCTGCCGCGCCTCAATACCCCCGCGCCCTTGCCAGTTGCTCGGTGTGGTAGTTCGCATCGCCGAACAATTCCTCGCAGACCCGCGCGCGCTTCATGAAGAAGCCGATGTCGAACTGGTCGGTCATGCCCATGCCGCCATGCATCTGCACGCCCTCCTGCACCGCGCGCGTGGCGGTGGTGCCGGCACGCGCTTTTGCGACCGCGACGGCTGAGGCGGCCCTGGCAACGTCGGCATCCAGCGCCTGCAGCGCCTTCATGGTGGCGGCGCGGGTGATCTCGATGTCGACATAGAGCTGGGCGGCGCGGTGCTGCAGCGCCTGGAATTCGCCGATCAGCTTGCCAAACTGCTTTCTGCTCTTGAGATACTCGACGGTGCGGCCGAAGACCTCCTCGCTGAGCCCGACCATCTCGGCGGCGACCGCGCCGCGGCCGATGTCGAGCACGCCGTCGAGCAGCGTGGCGCCCTGATCGACCTCGCCGAGCACGCTGTCGGCGGTGACCTCGACATTGGCCAATTCGATCCGCGCCGCGTTGTGTGCATCGACCATGATGGTGCGCTCGACGGCAACGCCCTTGGCCTTGGGGTTGACCAGGAACAACGTCAAGCCGTCGCGCTCGCCGGCCGAGCCTGCGGTGCGCGCGGCGACGATGAAGAGGTCAGCGACATGGCCGTCGACGACCAGTGCCTTGGCGCCGGAGAGTTTGAAACCGTTGCCGGCGCGCACGGCCTGCAGGCCGGTTTGCAGCGGGCGATGCTTGGCGCCCTCGTCGACCGCGAGTGTCGCGAGCAGCGAGCCGCTCGCAATCTTCGGCAGATATTCCGACTTCTGCGCGGCGTTGCCGCCGCGGTTCAGCGCGGAGGCCGCGACCACGCTGGTGGCGAGGAAGGGGGACGGCATCAAGGTGCGGCCGATCTCCTCCATGATGACACCGACTTCAATGAAACCAAGGCCGCTGCCGCCGAACTCTTCCGGCACGAGCAGGCCGGCGAAGCCCATCTCGGCGAAGGATTGCCACAGCTCCTTGGAGAAGCCGGTGGGATCCCTGGAATCGCGCAAGTGACGCAGATGCGACACCGGCGCCTTGTCGCTGATCAGCCCGCGCGCGCTGTCGCGGAGCATCGATTGTTCTTCGGTGAGGACGAGGGCCATGTGCGTGTTTCCGATTCGAAATCTATTTGTCGCCGTCATTTTGGGAGGGGCCGCCGGCGCAGGCCCGGAATGACGGGTGGCGAGAGCGTGGCTCACGCCCCCGGCAAATCCAGGATGCGCTTGGCGACGATGCCGAGCATGACTTCGGACGTGCCGCCCTCGATCGAGTTGGCCTTGGTGCGCAGCCAGGCGCGCGGGCGGGCGCCCTGCTTCGAGCGCTCGCTCTCCCATTCCAGCGCATCGACGCCGCCGGCCGACATCAGGATCTCGTAGCGGCGCTTGTTGAGCTCGGTGCCGTAATATTTCATCGCCGAGGAGAACGCCGGATGTGCCTGCCCGGCCTTGGCGAGATCGACCGCGCGCTCGGCGCTGGCGGCAAGGGCGGCCTCATCGACCTCGAAACTCGCGATCTGGCCGCGCAGCATGGCATCATCGAGCCGCCCCAGCGCATCGGTGCCGACCGAGTCGGCCGCGATCTGGCCGAGCGGACGGCCGACGCCGCGCTCGCCCATGCCTGAGATCATCGCGCGCTCGTGCTGGAGCAGATATTTCGCGACGTCCCAGCCGCGGTTGATCTGCCCGACCACATGCGACTTCGGCACGCGGACGCCATCGAAGAAGGTCTCGCAGAACGGCGAATAGCCGGAGATCAGCAGGATCGGCTTGGTCGAGACACCCTTCGAGGTCATGTCGAACAGGATGAAGCTGATGCCGTCGTGCTTCTTGGCGGTGGGATCGGTGCGGACGAGACAGAAGATCCAGTCGGCGTAATTGGCGTAGGACGTCCAGATCTTCGATCCCGTGATGATGAAATCATCGCCGTCGCTTTCGGCGCGGGTCTGCAGCGAGGCGAGATCGGAGCCCGCGTTCGGCTCGGAATAGCCCTGGCACCAGCGAATCTCGCCCGCGGCGATTTTTGGGAGATGCTCCCTTTTCTGCGCCTCGTTGCCATACTTGAGCAAAGCCGGCCCGAGCATCCATATGCCGAAGCTCGACAGCGGCGGCCGCGCCCCGATCCGCGCCATCTCGGCGCGCAGCACCTTGTGCTCGGCAGCGCTCAAGCCCCCGCCGCCATACTCCTTCGGCCAGTCGGGCACGGTCCAGCCCTTGTCGCGCATGCGCTCGAACCAGATGCGCTGCGGCTCGGACGAGAATTTTGCATTGCGTCCGCCCCAGAACACGTCGGCGTCGGATGTTGCGGGCTTGCGCATCTCCGGCGGGCAGTTCGCTTCCAGCCAGGCGCGCGTCTCGGCGCGGAATTGTTCGAGATCGGCGGTCTCAGTGTCGCTGGTTTTCGGGTCAGTCATTGGTCGTTTCCATCGCTCAAAATCGGCTTGTTGGCGGCGACTCTGGGCCAAGCTCCTGCGGAATTCAACCACTTCCGGCGAGCCGCATTCGGCTATAGTCCCTGCTCACGACGGTGCTTGAAAACAAAGAGGAAACGACAATGCGCCTGAAACTTCTTTCGCCCGGCGAAATGAACGAGAGCCAGCGGCAGACTTATGACGAGTCGATTGCCGGCAAGCGCGGCAGACCGCCGGCCCCGATGATGGCCTGGCTGGGCAGCCCGGAGATGGCGCGCCACGCCACGCGGCTCGGCGAAGTGCTGCGCTTCGACACGATCTTCCCGGCAAAGCTCTCGGAGATCGCGATCCTGGTGACGGCGCGGCACTGGACCGCACATTACGAATGGTATGCGCATAAGCGCCTCGCGCTCGCCGGCGGCATGAAGCCGGAGATCATCGACGCAATCCGCGATCGCCGCACGCCCGAGTTCGACGATCCCAAGGGCAAGATGATCTACGACGTCGCGAAGTCGCTGCACGAGGGACACGGCGTCGCGAAGGGGCTCTATGAGGAGGCTGTGAAGCTGCTGAGCGAACGCGGCGTGGTCGAAGTGATCGGGTTGTGCGGCTATTACACGCTGGTGTCGATGACGCTGAACACATTTGAATTCGGGTTGCCCGAGGGCGAGGTGTCGGAGCTCAGCTAGAGCGGATGAAGTTGCGTACGACCGGACCGCATCTTGCGATGCGATCCGACCTCTGCCCTGCGCGGACACCCGACACCATCAATTCATCCCAATTGGTTTCCCATCCGGAAACGATGGGTTTCGGGATCGGCCCATGGCGCGGTGCCGGAGCCGGCCTTATGTGGATGGCTTGAACGGAGCATCCCCATGTCGCAGAACCCAGCCGTCGCCGCCGCCACCCGAATCGGCCACGTCCATCTCAAGGTCGCCGATCTCGATCGCGCGCTCGGCTTCTATTGCGGGGTGCTCGGCTTCGAGCTGATGCAGAGGATGGGCTCGGGCGCGGCGTTCATCTCGGCCGGCGGCTATCATCACCACATCGGGCTCAACACCTGGGAGAGCAAGGGCGGCTCGCCGCCGCCGCCGGGAACGACGGGCCTCTTCCACACCGCGATCCTCTATCCGACGCGCCCCGCGCTGGCGGATGCGCTGCACCGGGTGCTCACGGCGGGCATTGCGCTGGACGGCGCGAGCGACCACGGCGTCAGCGAGGCGCTGTACTTGCGCGATCCCGACGAGAACGGCGTGGAGCTGTATTGGGACAAGCCGCGGGAGCAGTGGCCGTTCGGGCCCGACGGCAAGCTCGCGATGTTCACCAAGCGGCTGGATGTGGAGGCGTTGCTGAGGCAACGCGAGGATTAAACTTCGCCCTCTCCCCGTCATTGCGAGCGCAGCGACTTGTCCGCCGAAGCCTCGGCGAAGGCGCAAGCAATGCAGAATCTTGCCGCGGAAACAGTCTGGATTGCTTCGTCGCAAGGGCTCCCCGCAATGACGGAGTGTGTTGAGACCGCCGTCGCCCCTCTATGAAAGCTTCGCCCGCGGCTTTCCCCGCACCATGATCAGCGCCGCGGCGACCACCTCCAGCGCGATGCAGAGATAGAACGGCAGCACGTAGCCGCCCGACCAATCACGCAAGGCCCCGACGACACCGGGGCCGAACGCGTAGGTCACCTGGTTGATCGCGGTGTTGAGGCTGATCAGCACACCGAACGAGGCGCTGTCGAACTCCTGCTGCACGATCAGCGACGGCAGCGTGATCAGGTTGCCGACCGAGAAGCCGAACACCGCGCAGCCCGCGATCAGCACATGGTCGTTGTGCAGGTTGATGACGACGAGGAGCGCGGCGGCCTGGCTCAGGAACGAGATGGCCGAAGCCAGCCGCTGGTCGAGGCGGTCGATCACCAGCGAGAACAGCACCCGGCCGACCACCGCCATCGCGGTCAGCACCGCGACGGCAACCGCGGCGCGCTCGCGGCCGATCACGGGATCGAGGAACGAGATCAGGTGCACGACGAAGCCGACCTGCGCGAACAGCACCAGCGAGAATGCGATCGTCACCGTGAGGAAGCCGACGTCGCGCAGCGCCCAGGCGCGGATCTGCGTCGACGATTGCGGCTTCTCCTTCGCCGCCGTCCAGCCGTGAAGATCGGGCGGGCGGCCGACGAGAAGCAGGATTACCGGCGCGAGCAGCACCAGCATGGCGCCGGCGGCGGCATACATCGCGCTGGCAAAGCCGATATGGCCGATCAGCGTCACCAGCAGCGGCACGCCGACGATGCCGCCGAAGCTCGCCCCGTTGAGCGCGAGACTGATCGCCATGCCGCGCTTGTGGTCGAACCACAGGCTGATCGTGTTGGTGATCATGGCAAGACTGGTGCCGGCCCAGCCGAAGGCGAGCACGGCGTCGGCGAGATAGAGCTGCCAGGGCTCGCGCACCGCGCCGATCGCGACCGCGGCGGCCGCCATCGCCAGCGCGCCGGCGATCAGGCTGAGCCGCGGGCCATATTTTCGCACGGCTTCGCCGACGAAGACGACGAGCAAGGCGCCGAACAAATAGAAGAAGGTCGTGCCCGACGAGATCAGCGAGGCCGACCAGCCGCGGGCGCGCTGGAGCTCGGCGACATAGACGCTCTGGCCGTAGAAGCCGAGCCCCCAGCCGAAGGTCGCGAGCAGGAAGCAGACGGCGACGATGCGCCAGCCTTCGTAGCGCAGCGAAGATTCGTCGATGGAAACCGTATGGCGGGGGTTGTCGAGCATTTGCGCTTCTCCGTGAGGTTCTCCCGCAAGCGCCCGGCTTTCGCGCTCACCCGTTCATGACGAGCATCATGTAACAACGCGGCTTCCGAAAATCACTTCGACGGCGATCGAAGTGTCGACACTGCTGACAGTCTCATGCCAGTTCAAACCGCGTCGGGGAACTCGCCGATGGCCGCCTCCGGCCGCGCCTTGCGCCTCGCCCAGGAGACCAGCGAGAGCACGGCAAGGCCGAGCATAACAGGCGGGAACACCACCATGTTCACCGCGGACCAGCCATAGTTCGCGAGCAATTGGCCGGAGGAGAACGAACCGATCGCCATCATGCCGAACACCAGGAAATCGTTGAAGGCCTGCACCTTGTTGCGCTCCTGCGGTCGGTGCGTCTCCAGCACCAGCGCGGAGGCACCGATGAAGGAGAAATTCCAGCCGATGCCGAGCACGATCAGCGTGGCCCAGAAATGCATCGCGGTGAGGCCGGAGAGGCCGATGCCGGCGGCGCCCGCTTCCAGCAGCAATCCGGCAGCCACGATCTTCGGCGCGCCGAAGCGGGCGATCAGCGCGCCGGTGAAGAAGCTCGGCCCGTACATGGCGACGATGTGCCATTGAATGCCGAAATTGGAATCGGACACGGACAGGCCGCACATCTTCATGGCGAGCGGCGCCGAGGTCATCACCAGATTCATCAGGGGATAGGCAATGACACCGCACAGCGCGGCCGCGATGAAGCGCGGCTGGGTCACGATCATGAGCAGCGGTCGCCCGCCGTGCAGATCGGCCGGCGCAGGCCTCGGCATATCGATGCCGGCGACGATGCCCATCGCGATCAGCGCGACGGCGGCCTGCACCAGGAAGCTGAAGGCGAACAGATAGGGCTGCCAGACATCCATGGTCCATTGCACGAGCTGCGGACCGAGTACCCCGGCGAACACGCCGCCCGCCATCACCCATGACACCGCCTTGGGGCGGTACGCGGCGCTGGCGCCGTCGGCGGCTGCGAAACGATAGGATTGCGCCACCGCGCCGTAGAGGCCGCCGAGGAAGGTCGCCAGACAAAACAGCGCGAACGAGCCGTGCAGGATCGCGAACGAGCCGAGCAGACCGGTGAGCGTTCCGAGACCCGTGCCGGTGATGAAGGCGGCGCGGCGGCCGAAGCGGCGCGAGATCGCGCCGGTCGGCAGCGTGCCGGCGGCGAGGCCCACCACATACATCGAGATCGGCACGGTCGCGAACCACATGTCGGGTGCGAGCGTGGCGCCGACGATCGCGCCGGTGGCGAAAATGACCGCCGAGTTGGCGCCGGTCAGCGCCTGCGCGGCGGCAAGGCGCACCACATTGGCACGCACGCGGGCGTCGGCGGCAATCTCATTGGCAGTCGTCACGTCCAGCATCGGCATGTCCGCCCAAAGGGCTGTGTTGATTCGCGGCACTATGGAGGGGTGAGGGAGAGCGGGCAACCGGCGCAAACGGGCGCGGGCCATGCCCCTGACGCAATCGGTGGGATGATAGCGGCGCGCGCCCTTGACGGCTTGCGCTCGATCAAATCCTATCCGCCGCAGATGACCGGAGCTTCGTTCATGCGCGTCGACGACAGGCCCACGCTTCAAGCCCCCGACGACGATCCCTGGCTGTGGCTGGAAGACATCGAAGGCAGGCAGGCGCTCGATTTCGTCGAGCGGCAAAATCAGCTGACGCTGAGCGCGTTCGGCGGGACTGCCTATGAGCGCGACCGCGATATCCTCGCCGCGATCTACGACCGTCCGGACAACATTCCCTATGTGCGGCGCCGCGGCGGCTGGCTCTACAATCTCTGGAAGGACGCCGACCATCCACGCGGCCTGTGGCGGCGCACCACGCTTCCAGAATTTCGCAAGCCCGAGCCGTCCTGGGAGATTCTGCTCGACATCGACGAACTCGCTGCAACGGAAGGCAAGGACTGGCTTTTCAGCGGGACGTCCTCGCGGCCCGGAAGCGCGCGCGTCATGCTGGGTCTGTCGCGCGGCGGCAGCGATGCCGTGACGTTGCGTGAGTTCGATACCGATACCAGGAGTTTCGTGGCGGACGGCTTCTTGCTGCCGGAAGCCAAGAGCAGCGCCGATTGGGTCGATGACGACACGCTGCTGCTGTCGAGCGCGCTAGGCGAGGGCATGGCGACGGCATCGGGCTACGCAAGGACCGTGCGGCTATGGCGAAGAGGGAGCAGCGTCGACCAGGCGCCGGTGATCTTCGAGACGACCGCCGACCATATGCGCGTGTACAGCTACGTCGACGACACCGTGCCGGCACAACGCATCTGGTTCATCGACCAATCCGACTTCTTCAATTTCCGCACCTCGATTGGCACCACAGCCGGCGCCACGACGAAGCTCGACCTGCCCAGCAACATCTGGATGCAGACCCACGGCGATTGGCTGTCAGTCAAGCCACGCGCGACCTGGTCGGTCGCGGGACACACCTATGAAGCCGACGCGATGCTCGGCATTTCACTATCGGCATTTCTTGCCGGCAGCCGCGAATTCACGGTCCTGTTCGAGCCCGAACCACGGCGGGCCGTGCAGGGCTTCTTCTGGACCGGAGGCAAGCTCGTCCTCTCCATCCTCGACGAATTGCAGCCCGTGTTCGAGGTGTGCACGCCCTCAGCTTCGGGTTGGAGCAGGCAGAGAGTGGAGGGACTCCCAGGCATCGGGGTGGTCGACGTCTGGAGCCTCGATCATCATGAATCCGAGAGCAACGGCGACATGCTCGCCAACGTGCAGGATCCGCTCACGCCGCCCTCGCTGATGCTGATCGAACGGGATGTCGCGAGTCCGGCCGTTCTGAAGCAGGCGCCGCGGACGTTCGCCGCCGACGCTCTCGTGGTGACGCAGCACGAGGCAATCTCCATCGACGGCGAGCGCATTCCCTATGTCCAGACCGGCCCTGCGGGCGAGACCGGCGATGCGCCGGTCTATATGAGCGCCTATGGCGGCTTCGGAGCTTCGGTGAAGCCGTATTACAACGCTTCGCTCGGCAAGCTGTGGCTGGAGCGGGGCGGCACCACCGTGCAGGCAAATTTGCGCGGCGGCGGCGAGTTCGGCACGCGCTGGCACGATGCCGGGCGCCTTGCCGGCAAGAAACTCTCGCACGACGATTTCGCCGCCGTTGCCGCCGATCTCGTCCGCCGCGGCGTGACGAGCGCGAAGCGCATCGCGGCGCAGGGCGGCTCGAACGGCGGCATCCTCATCACCAACATGCTGGTGCGCTACCCCGAACGTTTCGGCGCATTGTTCTGCACCATCCCGCTGATCGACATGCGTCGCTATACCAAGCTGCTCGCGGGCGCGAGCTGGATCGCGGAATATGGCGACCCCGATAAGCCCGAGGAATGGGAGTGGCTGAAGACCTACTCCGCCTATCACAACGTGAAAACCGGCCAGGCCTATCCACCGATCCTGATCGCTACGACGCGGCGCGATGACCGCGTTCATCCTGGCCATGCCCGCAAGATGGCGGCAAAGCTCCAGGCGATGGGCTATGAGGCCTGGTTCTACGAGCCGGCCGCAGGCGGCCACGGCTACGGCAAGGACAACAAGGAGCGCGCCGGCTTCGAGGTGCTCGGCTATCGGTTCCTGAAGGACAAAATCGGGTGGCGGGATAGCGAATGCTGACGCTTTGCGACAGCCAAACTCGCGGCCATCCTTCGAGACGCCCGCTTTAGGCGGGCTCCTCAGGATGAGGACGGAATGCGTGGCGGCAGTTTCAACAGCCACGGCGCTGCTTAGCCTCATCCTGAGGAGACCGCTGGAAGCGGTCGTCTCGAAGGACGAGGCCTGCGGTCAGGCGTCGCCAAATGTCATATGCGATGACCCTCCCCCGCAGGCAAGGGAGGGAGCGCACCGCCGTCGTGGCGTGCACCCGGACTTAAATCGGCAACGCCTCAGCTTCGCGCGAACACCAGCGTCAGATTGTTCGCGGGCATCTCGACCGTATCGACGAGGCAAAGGCCTGCCGCGTTCGCGAGCTTCTTGACATCGACGATGTCGCGGACGCCCCAGTCGGGATTGCCTTCGCGCAACGACGTGTCGAACACGGCATTGCTGAGCGCGGTGTGCTTGCCGTCGCGCTTGAACGGGCCATAGAGGAACAGCTTGCCGTCGGCGCGCAGATAACGGCCGGCGCCGGCGAACAGGCCTTCGGCCACGGTCCAGGGCGCGATGTGGATGACGTTGGCGCAGAACACGGCGGCAAGGCTGGTCGGCCCCTGCCCGCTCTTCATCTCCGGGCACCAGTCGGGATCGGTGAGATCGATCCGCAGCGGCGAGCGGATGTTTGGCAGGCCCGAATGGACGCGCCAGGCCTCGATGCTCTTCACATGCCGCTGGTTGAGATCGCTCGGCCACCAGATCAGGCCGGGCGTATGCCGGGCGAAATGGACCACGTGCTGGCCGGTTCCGCTGCCGACCTCGATCACGTTGCCGGTCAGCCCAGCCAGGTGCTTCTCCAGCGCCGCCCAGATCGGCTCGTGATTGCGATGGAAGGCCGGCGCATCGAGCCGGCCGTCAGGCTCGACCCGTCCGCCGTCCCTGCCAAATTCGACGACATATTCAGCCAAGTGAGGTCCCCTTGAAAAACCGAGAACGCGATGAAAACAGGATGAGCGCCCCAACGTCCTGGAACAGCCGGCCCGCACCCACTACCCTTAACGCCTGGCCAAATCGGCCGCACAAACGATCTCTTCAGTTGCAATGCGGAAGATATTAACTCCAATTTGCCGCGTGCATAGTCTTGATTGTCAGGGGCACCCCTTTGTGCTTTGGAACGCTCCTATTTCCGCGATCGAGATCATCGCCATAACGCCTCGGAATGACACCTTGACCGCCCTTGTCCGGACGCCTGTCCTGTTCATCCTGCTGGCCATCGCCGCCGGTTTCGCGAGCCCGGCACGGGCACAATCCGCCGTGACCGAGGGCCAGAAGCTCGCCTTCGACCGCGGCAAGGGCAATTGCCTGACCTGCCACGTCATCAAAGGCGGCGACCTGCCGGGAACGATCGGGCCGGAATTGAAGGACATCAAGTCGAAATACCCTGATCGCAACGAGCTGGCGGCGATCATCTTCGACGAGACCAAGCGCAATCCCCAGACCATGATGCCGCCGTTCGGCCGGAACCGGATTTTGACCGAACAGGAGATCAGCGCGATCGTTGATTTCCTGCAGACCCTGTAACGGCAGCGGCCCAGGAGACCCGAGATGACCACGACCACCGGCCCTCATCCGACGCGCCGCCTGATCCTTCAGGGTACGGCCTCCGTCGTGCTGCTCGGCCTCGGCAATCTGCCGTTCGCAGCCGCGCCTGCGCACGCGGCAGCCAACGACAAATATCCGGACGAGGCGTTCAAGCAAAAGAACGAGGCGGACGCGATCAAGGCGCTCTACGGCAAGACGGCCGAGCCCTCGGACAAGGTCAAGCTCGACGCGCCCGAGATTGCCGAGAATGGCGGCGTGGTGCCGATCTCGGTGACGACGACGCTCGACAAGGTGACCTCGATCTCGTTCTTCGTGGCCGAGAACCCGGTCGCGCTCGCAGCAAGCTACAGGATTCCGGACGGCACGCTGCCGGGTGTCGCCAACCGGCTGAAAATGGCCAAAACCACCAACGTGACCGCGATCGTGGAAGCCGACGGCAAGCTCTACAGCGCGACCAAAGAGGTCAAGGTCACCGTCGGCGGTTGCGGCGGTTAAGCGAGGCAGATCGACATGGCATCCAGCATTCGCGTGCGCGCAACATCAAACGGCGACATCACCGAGGTGCAGGCGCTGATCCAGCACCCCATGGACACCGGGCTCGTGAAGGATTCCAAGGGCGAAGTGATCCCCGCGCACTTCATCCAGCGGCTGACGTTCGAATGTAACGGCAAGGACGTGTTCGTCGCCGATTGGGGCACCGCGGTCTCCAAGGACCCCTACGTCAAGTTCAGCTTCAAGGGGGCCAAGAAGGGCGACGAGCTCAAGATCTCCTGGACCGACAACAAGGGTGGCTCGGATACGACCACCGCGAAGATCGCGTGATGAAGGCCCGCATCCCCCTCCTGCTTGGCTCGCTCAGCGCCGCGCTGGTCGCACTGGCGCTGAACTCTCCACGCGTCGTCGCGGCCGACAGGGTCGATCCTGTCGCTGATGCCAAGGCATTCCAGAACTTCTTCTTCCAGAAGTTTCCCGACGTGAAGCACGAGGATTTCGTCAACGGTCCTTATTCCATGAACGAAGACATGAAGCGGCAGTGGCAGGAGAAGGAGGAATTCCCGCCTTACGAGTTCGCGCTCGATGCCGGCAAGGAGATGTTTTCGACCCCGTTCAGGAACGGCAAGACCTATGCCGACTGCTTCCCGAACGGCGGCATCGGCATCCGCCAGAACTATCCCTATTTCGACGAGAAGGAAGGCAAGGTCGTCACGCTCGAGCTCGCGCTCAACCGCTGCCGCGAGGCCAATGGCGAAGCGCCCTATTCCTACGTCAAGGACGAGATGGCCTCGCTGACCGCCTACATGGCGTACACCTCGCGCGGCAAGCTGATGGACATCAAGATTCCCGATGATCCTCGCGCGCTCGCGGCGTTCGAGAACGGCAAGCGCTATTTCTACACGCGGCGCGGCCAGATGAATTTCTCCTGCGCGAGCTGCCATGTGCAGAGCCCGGGCGAGCGCATCCGCGCCGAGATCCTGGCGCCGGCGCTCGGCATTTTGAACGCGATGCCGATCTACCGCTCCGAATGGAGCGGCATGGGCACGATCAGCCGGCGCTTCGTCACCTGCAACAGCCAGACCCGCGCGGTTCCGCTGGAGCCGCAGGCGGATGAATATCGCGACGTCGAATATTTCCTCTCCTACGTCGCCAACGGCCTGCCGATCTCGGGACCGGGAGCGCGGCCATGAAGCTGTCACTTCCCCTCGCCATGCTGCTCGCCTTTAGCCTTGCGCCATCCGCGCGCGCGGCAAACGAGGCGGACTACAAGGCGGCCTATGCCGCTGCCGAGGCCGCCTCCAAGGAGGCAGCCGGCATGCGCAACCAGTGGACCGTGACCGTATCTGCGCTGGCAGCCGCCAAGAAGGCGGCCGACGGCGGCGATTTCGACCAAGCGCTGGCCGCAGCCAGGGAAGCCGAAGCGCTGGCGAAGGCGTCGATCTTCCAGGCGACGTCCGAAAAAGAAGCCTGGAAGGCGATGGAAATCCGCTAGACTGGGCCTGCTGGAACTGTCGGACCGTCGTTGAAGGGGCGCGGAGAATTCGAGATTCGAGATGGCCATCCGCCGCCGCGATTTCCTCAAGACTGCAGGCCTTGCCGCCGTATCGCTCAGCCTGCCCCGGCTCGCGAGCGGCACTGAGACCGCGAGCATTTACGAGCTCGAACGGTTCGGCAATGCGCGGATCCTGCACATCACCGACGCGCATGCGCAGCTCAATCCGGTCTATTTCCGCGAGCCGAGCGTCAATATCGGCATCGGCGACATGGCGGGACGGCCGCCGCATCTGGTCGGGCGCGCCTTCCTCGAGCGATTTGGAATCCGCCCCGACAGCGCGGATGCCTATGCCTTCACCTGCTTCGAGTTCGAGAGGTCCGCGGGCCGCTTCGGCAAGCTCGGCGGCTTCGCCCATCTGAAGACGCTGGTCGATCGGCTGCGCGGAGAGGTCGGCGAGAAGGATTCCGTGCTCGTCGACGGCGGTGACCTCTGGCAGGGGACCGGCCTTGCCAACGTCATGCAGGGCCGCGACATGGTCGAGGTCGCCAATCTGCTCGGCATCGAGGCGATGACCGGGCATTGGGAATTCACCTATGGCGAGCAGGTGCTGCGCGACAATCTCGAACGCTTCAATGGCGAGTTTCTGGCACAGAACGTCTTCCTGACCGAGGAAGCCGCGTTCAACGACGCCCGCGCCTTCGATCCCCCGACCGGGCGCGTGTTCAAGCCTTCTTTCATCAAGGAGCTGGGCGGTCATCGCGTTGCGATCGTCGGGCAGGCATTCCCTTACGTTCCGATCGCGCATCCCAGGCGCTTCACGCCGGACTGGACCTTCGGCATCCGCGAGGAAGAGCTGCAGAAGCATGTCGATGCCTTGCGCGGCACCGACAAGGTCGATGCGGTGATCCTGCTGTCGCACAACGGCATGGACGTCGACCTCAAGCTCGCCAGCCGCGTCAGCGGCATCGACGTCATCCTCGGCGGCCACACCCATGATGCCGTGCCGCAGCCTGTGCCAGTGAAGAACGCGGGCGGGACCACGCTCGTCACCAATGCCGGGTCCAACGGGAAATTCCTGGGCGTGATCGATCTCGCGCTCGACAAGGGCAAGGTCAGCGACGTCAGGTATCGCCTGTTGCCGGTCTATTCGGAGCTCCTGAAGCCCGATCCGGCGATGGCCGAGCTGATCGGCCGGGTCCGCGCGCCGCATGTCGCCGACTGGTCGGAGAAGATCGCGACCCCCGACCGCCTGCTCTATCGCCGCGGCAATTTTACCGGCCCCATGGACGAACTGATCTGCACCGCGCTGCGCACCGAGCTCGATGCCGAGATCGCGCTGTCGCCTGGCTTCCGCTGGGGCGTCACCGCGCTGTCGGGCCAGGCGTTGACCATGGAGGACCTGCTCGCGGAAACCGCGATCACCTATCCCGAGACCTATGTGCAGGAGATGACGGGCGCGGAGATCAAGACCGTGCTGGAGGATGTCTGCGACAATCTCTTCAACGGCGATCCCTATTACCAGCAGGGCGGCGACATGGTGCGCGCCGGCGGGCTCAGTTACACCTGCACGCCGACGGATGCCATCGGCAGCCGCATCTCGGAGCTGAAGCTCGATGGCGGCAAGGCCATCAACGCCAGCCACCGCTACAAGGTCGCGGGCTGGGCCTCGGTCAACGGCCGGCAGGGCGCTCCGGTGTGGGAGGTCGTCGGCAAATATCTGCGCTCGGGCCGCATGCTTCAGGAGCGGCTCGGCACCGGCATCGCGCTGAAGGGCGTCGAGGGCAATCCGGGCAATTCGGGATAGGAATGATGCGGTTGCGGGTGTTTCGCGCGATGTTGCTGCCGCTGCTCGCTTGAGCGGCGATGCTGCCGGCACGGGCACAGCAGGTGCCGCTCCAGGACAAGCCGTTCGCCCAGCACGAGATCGTGCTCCAGCTCTCCGACGTCGGTGAATACTGGAGCCCGGTCAAGCCGGGCGATGACAGTGGTGGGTGCGCTGCCGCACGCGCAATAAAAATCTTCCAAATATTACTGTCACCACAGTGAATTGCTTCTCTTTCTGGCCCTAAACGTATTAGAATCTTGGACATCAGTTCCAAGCCGGGTCCTGCCATGATCTTCCGCCAGCTCTTCGACAGCGTTTCGGGCACCTACAGCTACATCCTCGCCAGCCGCCCCGGCGGCGAGGCGCTGATCCTCGATCCCGTGCTGGAGAAGGTCGACCGCTATTGCCAATTGCTGCGCGAGCTCGACCTCAAGCTGGTGAAAGCGGTCGACACCCATCTGCATGCCGACCACGTCACCGGGCTCGGCGAACTGCGCGACCGCACCCATTGCATGACCGTGATGGGCGACCAGACCAAGGCCGACGTGGTGGCGATGCGGGTCGCCGACGGCGACAAGGTGACGATCGAGGGCCTGTCGCTCGACGTGATGTACACGCCGGGCCATACCGACGATTCCTATTCCTATCTGATGGGCGACCGCGTCTTCACCGGCGATACGCTGCTGATCCGCGGCACCGGCCGCACCGATTTCCAGAACGGCTCGTCGCGCGCGCAATACGATTCGATCTTCAATCGCCTGCTCAAGCTGCCTGACGAGACGATGGTGTTTCCGGCGCAC
The DNA here is from genome assembly GCF_051861855.1 of Bradyrhizobium sp. PMVTL-01. Classification (NCBI taxonomy): domain Bacteria; kingdom Pseudomonadati; phylum Pseudomonadota; class Alphaproteobacteria; order Hyphomicrobiales; family Nitrobacteraceae; genus Bradyrhizobium; species Bradyrhizobium sp. PMVTL-01. The sequence continues at coordinate 8,297,300 of NZ_CP193982.1, forward strand.
GACTACAAGGGCGACACCGTCTCCACCATCGGAGAGGAGAGGCGCTACAACCCGCGCCTGCAGGTGCGCTCGGTCGACGAATATATCGAGCTGATGGCGAACCTGAAGCTGCCGAACCCGAAGATGATGGACGTGGCGGTCCCTGCCAACATGCGGGTCGGACTGCATCAGGAAGAGCTGGAGAAGGAAGGCCGCGCACTCGGTGCGAGCGAGGCGATCCGCTCGCTTCACCGACCCGATATCCTGCTGGTCGATCTGCGCGAGACCAACGAACGGATGAAGCACGGCATGCTCGAAGGCGCGCTGCACACGCCCTATCCGTCGGTCGAGGAGAGCCTGAAGCCCGGCGGCATGCTGCGTGAAGTGGCCGCTGCAACGGGCCGTCGCGTGGTGTTCTTCTGCGCCTTCGGCGAGCGCTCGGCGATGGCGGTTGCAGCCGCCAAGGAAGCGGGCCTGCTCAACACCGCCCATATCGCCGGCGGCATCGATGCCTGGAAGAAGGCGGGCGGGCCGATCGTGCACTGACGGCCTCGTCGCGTCCCTTGAGATAAGTCAGGAACCGCACATATTGTGCGGGTAGATTCGGATGCAGCATCACCATCCGGGACCAGCCATGGCCAAGACCGCCAACAAGACTGCCGGGAATACGACCGTCAAGCCGAGCGGGCCACCCAAGACGACCGACGACGAGCCCAAGAAACCGCTGCCGCCTCGCGACACGGACGACGACGATTACGAGGACGGCGACATCGCGACGCCGAAGCGCGATCGGTATGGCCCGGATGACGAGCCGTTGTGAGCGGCTCGGCTCTGGCTACGCTTTCAACCGTCGTCCTGGCAAGGCATCACACCCGCGATCACCGTGACGCCCCTCACGCCCCCGCCCGCACTACCTGCCATGCGCCGGCGTTCATGGACAAATAACGGCCCTCCCCGATAGTTTGCCCGTCCATCGGGAGTGAAACGGAACTGCAATGGTCGACGTTCTCGCCGCACCGCAGCAAGGCAAGGCGGATAGTGCGCTGCGCACGCTGACGGGGATCTCGATCGCGCATTGGGTCAGCCATTTCCATCTGCTGGTCCTGCCGATGCTATTCCCGTTCCTGAAGGACAAGCTTGGCGTCGGCTATGTCGAGCTCGGCTTCTCGCTGACCACGCTTGCCGTCGTCTCGGGCCTGACACAGGCGCCGACCGGCTATCTCGTCGACCATTTTGGCGCGCGCAAGATCCTGCTGATCGGGCTGACGCTCGGCGGCTGCGCGCTGATCCTGCTCGGGCTGCAGCTCAGCTACGCCGCGCTGATCGCCTGCGCCGTGCTGCTCGGGCTCGCCAACAGCGTCTATCACCCCGCCGATTACGCGATCCTGGCCGAGCACATGGACGAGGCGCGGATGGGCCGCGCCTTCTCGGTCCACACGTTTGCGGGCTTTCTCGGCGGCGCGGTGGCGCCGGCGATCGTCGCAGCGCTCGTCACGATGTCAGGCGGCACCGGCGCGTTGATCGCATCGGGGGCGATCGCCGTGCTGGTGGCGTTGCTGCTGATCGGCATGAACATTCCCGATGCCGGCGCGCACAAGAAGAAACCGGGCGCGGAGAACGCGCCGAAGCAGGCCGTGATCACGCCGGCGCTGATGATGCTGACCGTGCTGTTCATGCTGCTCAGCCTGTCGGTTGCCGGCATCAACAATTTCGGCGTCGTCGCGCTGATGAGCGGCTATGGCGCCTCCTATTCCGCGGCCAATGTGATGCTGACCGCATTCCTCGGCTGCAGCGCCGCGGGCGTGCTCGCCGGGGGCTTCCTTGCCGACCGCACCGAACGCCACGGCTATGTCGCCGCGGCCTGTTTTGCCGTGAACGCAGCACTCGTGCTGCTGATCGCGCTCGTCGCGCTGCCCGGCTGGGCGCTCACTGCCGCGATGGCGACGGCAGGCTTCCTCTCCGGCGTGATCGCGCCGTCGCGGGACATGCTGGTGCGCAACGCCGCCCCTGCGGGTGCAGCGGGGCGCGCCTTCGGCATCGTCTCGACCGGCTTCAATCTCGGCGGCATCGTCTCACCGCTGCTGTTCGGCTGGATCATGGACCAGAGCGCGCCGCACTGGGTGTTCGGGGCGTCCGTGATCTTCATGCTGGCGACGGTGGTGCTGTCGCCGTTCACGGAACGGAAGCCGGCCAGGGCTGAGGCGTAGGAGAAATTCAGGCGTCGTCCCGGGCTAGTGCGCAATTGCGACGGGGGCCGGGACGAGGGAAACAAACAACAAACAAAACGGGAAGAAACACCATGAGCACCCCTGATCTCGTGATCCGCGGCGGCACCGTTGCGGACGGACGTGGCGGCGAGCTGTTCGAGGCTGATGTCGCCATCACCGCTGGCAGGATCAGCGAGGTCGGCAAGGTCTCCGCCAAGGGACAGGAAGAGATCGACGCGCGCGGCAAGCTCGTCACGCCTGGCTTCGTCGACGTGCACACCCATTACGACGGCCAGGTGACCTGGAGCCAGGACATCACGCCGTCCTCTCAGAACGGCGTCACCACCGCGATCATGGGCAATTGCGGCGTCGGCTTCGCGCCGTGCAAGCCCGCCGACCACACCCGCCTGATCCAGCTGATGGAAGGCGTCGAGGACATTCCCGAGCCGGTCTTGAGCGCCGGCATTCCCTGGGCCTGGGAGAGCTTTCCGGACTACATGGACTGGCTCAGCAAGCGCGATTTCGACATCGATGTCGGCGCGCAGCTGCCGCATGCGGCGCTGCGGGTCTATGTCATGGGCGAGCGCGGCGCGCGCCGCGATCCCTCGACCGCGGAAGACAACGCGGCGATGGCGAAGCTCGCGGGCGAGGCGGTGCGCTCCGGCGCGCTCGGCTTCTCGACCTCGCGCACGCTCAACCACCGCACCTCCACCGGCGATTTCACGCCGACCTTGAAGGCCGGCGAGGACGAGCTCACGGCGATTGCCGGCGCGATGCATCGGCAGGGCCGCAGCGTGCTGCAATTCGTGCTCGACCTCTCGACGATCCACGAAGACCTGCCGATGATGCTGCGGGTGGCGGATAGCACGAAGTGCCCGATCTCGTTCTCGATCACGCAGAACGACAGATCGCCAAACCGCTGGCGCCAGACGCTGGACGAGATCAATGCGGCGGCCAAACGCGGCCTCTCCGTCACCGCGCAGATCGCGGCGCGCCCGGTCGGCCTGCTGCTCGGGCTCGAGCTGTCGCGCAACCCGTTCCAGACCCATCCGAGCTACAGGGCTATCGCGCACCTGCCGCTTGGGGAGCGACTGACGCGGTTGCGTCAGCCGGAGGTGCGCAAGGCGATCCTCAGCGAGACGGCGACCGCGACCGATGATCCGCTGTTCTTCCGGCCCAACTACGACAAGATGTTCCTGCTCGGCGATCCCCCTGACTATGAGCAGCCGCCGGAGAACGCGCTGGGACCGCAGGCGCGCAAGCAGGGAAGGCCGCCGGAGGAGCTCGCCTACGATGCGATGCTGTCCGACGGGGGCCGCGGCATGCTCTACGTGCCGTTCCTGAACTATTCTGACGGCAATCTCGATGCGACGCGCGAGATGTTGCTCGATCCGCAATCGGTGCCGGGCCTGTCCGACGGCGGCGCGCATTGTGGCATCATCTGCGATGCGAGCTTTCCGACCTATCTGCTGACGCACTGGACGCGCGACCGCAAACGCGGCGAGAAGCTGACGGTCCCGTTCGTGGTCGCGGCGCAGTCGCGCAAGACCGCGCTTTCGGTCGGCCTCACCGATCGCGGACTCATTTCGCCCGGCCACAAGGCCGACGTCAACGTGATCGACTACGACCGGCTTCATCTGCATCCGCCCAAGGTGCATTACGACCTGCCGGTCGGCGGGCGTCGATTGCTGCAGGATGTCGACGGCTATGACGCCACGATTGTCTCGGGCGTCGTGACGCGGCGGCACGGCGAGGCGACGGGACGGCGGCCAGGAAAGCTGATTCGCGGGGCGCAGGGGGTGAATTAGCTGCCCTGCTTACCCTCCCCTCCAGGGGAGGGTAAGCAAGAGGCCGCCTCCTTACGTCGGCGAGACCGCGCCCTTCAGCGGCGCTGCTTGCGGTGCCGCACCGCGGGTCAGCCTCGCCTTCTCCGTGTTCGGCCAGAGCAGCAGCAGGCCGATGAGGCCGGAGCCGACCATGACCACCGCGTTGATGGTGAAGCCGGTCATGTAGCCGTCGAGCATGCTGCCGGCGCGCTGGATAACGGTACCCATCACGCTGGGCGCGATGATGCCGGAGAGTGTGTAGAGCGCGCCGTAGATGGCGATGACGGCGCCGCGCTGCGAGGCCGGGGTGAACTCGCCGAGCATCGGCGGGCAGACCACGTAGATCGCGCCGCACAGGCCGGAGCCGACGACGAGCGCCGCGATCTGCAGGCCGGCGCCCTCGACATGCCCCATCATGGCGAGGATCAGGCCGCCGATGATCAGCGGCACCGAGCCGAGCACGCCGCGCGAGATGCGCGTGGTGTAGCCGCGCGCCATCATCACCTGCGAGATCCAGCCGGTGAGGATGACGATCGTGGCGCCGAACACCCAGGGCAGGATCGAGATGAAGCCGGCCTGGCTCTGCGAGAATCCGAGCCCCTTGACGATGAACGGCGTGAACCAGGTGAGGCCCAGCGACAGCGCCCAATAGGCGCCGAAGGTCGCGATCACGCAGCCGAGAAAGGTGCGCGAAGTCAGGAGCTGCACATACGGAATCTTCGGCTCGGTGGCGGCGAGGACCTGGGTGTCCTCCAGCGGCCCTTCCTTGCCGAGCGCGAGCCAGGCCGCGACCCAGATCAGGCCGACGACACCGAGCGCGCCGAAGGCGTAGTGCCAGGAGTGGTTGACGATGACCCAGTTCAGCGCCGGCACCGCCAGGATGACGCCGAAGGCCGAGCCCTGCGACAGGATCGCGGTCGGCAACGTGCGCTTCTCGTCGGGGAACCATTTGTAGATCGCATGCGCGGCGACCGAGAAGGCCGGGCCTTCGCCGGCGCCCAGCACGATGCGGCAGATCAAGAGCGTGGTGAAGGAGACGGTGCCAACCATCGGGAACTGCGCCAGCGCCCAGATCACCGCCAGCGTCAAGAGCACCCAGCGCGTCGGCACCTTGTTGACGATGAAGCCGACCACGACGGCCGAGATCGAGAACAGGAAGAAGAACGAGGAGCCGAGCAGGCCGAATTGCTCGGCGCTGAGGTTCATGTCGGTCATGATCGGCACGCCGGCGAGACCGACCACGATCTTGTCCGCGAAGTTCACCACCATGAAGAGAAAGAGGAGAAATGTGACGGTCCAGGCGCCCTTCGGCGTTGGCTTTGCCAAACCCTTGGAGTCCCCTGCCGTCCTGCCCATTTCGGGCGTTCCCTGAGCGCTCATCGTTCTCCCCGTATGTCTTTATCGTCGGCACTTTTGATTTGGCCGTCCTGGGAGCTAACAACGGCTTGAAAGCCAACGCAACCCCGGCATTTCCACGGCGGGTGTGCTACGCAGCATTGAGTTAAATTCCGTACGGCGCATCAATCTTGCTGAGCATCCGAAACCTCTCAAAGACCTTCTCCTCGGCCGGCGAGCCGGTCCATGTACTGCGCGGCGTCGACCTCGACCTCAAGGCTGGCGAACGCGTCGCGCTCACCGGGGAATCCGGCAGCGGCAAGAGCACGCTGCTGCATCTGATCGCGGGCTTGGACGCCGCCGACAGCGGCACAATTCGCCTGGAGGACATCGAGGTCACCAAGCTCTCGGACGCGGGCCGCGCGGAGCTTCGGCGTGACCGGGTCGGGCTCGTTTTCCAGCAGTTCAACCTGATCCCGAGCCTTTCGGTTGCGGACAATCTGGCCTTCCAGGCGCGCATCGCCGGCCGGCACGATGCGGCCTGGAGCAAGGAGCTGGTGGAGCGGCTCGGGCTCGGCGCCCTGCTGCGTCGTTATCCGGAGCAATTGTCAGGCGGCCAGCAGCAGCGCGTCGCGATCGGCCGGGCGCTGGCGACAAAGCCCTCACTGCTGCTCGCGGACGAGCCGACCGGCAATCTCGATGAGGACACCGCCGAGGACGTGCTGGCGCTGACGCGCGACCTCGTGGCGCGCACCGGCTGCAGCTTTCTGATGGTGACGCACAGCCTGCATCTGGCCGGCACGCTCGACCGGCATCTCACCCTGCATGCGGGGCGAATCACATGAGACGCGCGCTCTGGGTGCTCGCGGTGCTTCTCAGCCATTGGCGGCGACACGGGATGCAGTTCGCAACGCTCCTGATCGGGCTGATCGCGGCGACCGCGCTGTGGAGCGGCGTGCAGGCCATCAACCAGCAGGCCCGCAACGCCTATGACCGTGCCGCGGCGACCTTTGGCGGGGCGCGCACGGCGATGCTGGTGGCGCCCAATGCAGCGACGTTTCCGCAGGAGCTGTTCGTAAAACTACGTCGCGCGGGCTGGCCGGTGTCGCCGGTGCTGGAGGGACGCGTCCAGGTGGGCGGACGCTCGGTGCGGCTGCTCGGCATCGAGCCGGTGACGATGCCGGCCGATGTCGGCAACGCCCCGCGCCTCGGCGCCTCGGATTTGCGCAGCTTCGTTGCTCCGCCGGGCCAGACATTGGTGGCGAAGGAGACGCTGAGCGATTTGCAGGAGATGGAAGGCGCGGCACCTCAGATCAGCAACGGCGCAAAGCTGCCGCCATTGCGCGTGCTGCCGCAGCTGGCGCCTGATGTGCTGGTGGTCGATATCGGCGTGGCACAGCGACTGCTGAACAAGCCCGACCAGGTCTCGCGCCTCCTGATCGGCAAGCCGAGGGGCAAGCCGGCGCCGGTGCAGGACGTCGTCGGCGATCAGCTGCAGCGGGTCGAGCCGAACGCGGAGACCGAGCTGGAGCGCCTCACCGACAGCTTCCATCTCAACCTCACCGCCTTCGGTCTGCTGTCCTTCTTCGTGGGCCTCTTCATCGTCAACTCGGCCGTCGGCCTCGCCTTCGAGCAGCGGCTGCCGATGCTGCGCACGTTGCGGGCCTGCGGTGCCTCGGCACGCCTCGTCAACACGGTGCTGGTAATCGAGCTGGTGGCCCTGGCGCTGGTCGCGGGCATGATCGGGCTCGTCTGCGGCTATTTCATCGCAGCCGCACTGCTGCCCGATGTCGCGGCCTCGCTGCGCGGGCTCTATGGCGCGCAGATCCCGGGGCAACTCAGCCTGCGGCCTGAATGGTGGCTCGCCGGCGTCGGCATCAGCGTTGCCGGCGCACTCGTTGCGGCGGCGACGAGCCTGGTCAAGGCGATCAGGATGCCGGTGCTGGCCACCGCCCAGCCGCGCGCCTGGCAGCAGCGGCAGCGCCGCTGGCTGGTCCTGCAAAGCCTCGCGGCCTGCGCCGTATTCGCGGTGGCGCTGCTGCTGCTTCACTACGGCCAATCGCTGATCGCAGGTTTCGGCGTGCTGGCCGCGTTGATGCTCGGCGCAGCGCTCATCCTGCCGGCATTCCTCGACATCATCCTGCTCGTCGGTCAGCGCAGCGCGCGCGGCCCGATCGCGCTGTGGTTCTGGGCGGACAGCCGGCAGCAACTCTCCGGGCTGTCACTCGCGCTGATGGCGCTGCTGCTGGCGCTCGCCGTCAATGTCGGGGTGTCCACCATGGTGGAAACCTTCAGCCGCACCTTCATCGGCTGGCTCAACGGGCGGCTCGCGGCCGACGTCTACATCAGCGCATCCGACAATGCGCAGGGCACAGCGATCCGCAGCTGGCTGAGGGAGCGCAGCGACGTCCAGGCGATCCTGTCCGGCGGACGCGCGGAGACGCAAGTGCAGGGTCAGCCGGTGGAGCTGCTCGGCCTGCCCGATCACGCGCTCTATCGCGAGCGCTGGCCGCTATTGGAGGCCACGCCGCGTGCATGGACGCAGCTCGTTCCCGGCAATGCCGCCTTCATCAGCGAGCAGCTGAGCCGCCGGCTCAACGTCCGCGTCGGCGACGTGATCGAGGTGCCGGCGCCGGGCGGGACATGGGAGCTCGATGTAGTCGGCATCTATGCCGACTATGGCAATCCCAAGGGGCAGCTCGCCGTCAATGTCGCGGCGCTGATCCGGCATTTTCCGCAAACGCCGCAGACGCGGATGGGCCTGATCGTCGCGAAGGAGAACATCGCCGGCCTGATCGCGGCGTTGCAGAAGCAGTTTGCGCTCGACGATCGCAGCGTCGCGGACCAGGCAACGGTAAAGGCGGAATCGATCCGCATTTTTTATCGTACCTTTGCGGTGACCTCGGCCCTCAACGCCTTCACGCTCGGCGTCGCCGGCATCGCTTTGCTCACGAGCCTACTGACGCTGGCGAATTCCCGCCTGCCGCAGCTCGCCCCGCTGTGGGCGATCGGCCTGACGCGGCCGCGCCTTGCCGCGATCGAATTGACGAAGACGCTGTCGGTCGCGTTGTTCACGGCGCTGCTGGCCGTGCCGCTTGGATTGGTCGTGGCCTGGTGCCTGATTGCGATCGTGAACGTGAAAGCGTTCGGCTGGCGGCTGCCGTTCCATGTATTCCCCTTGCATCTGATCGAGCTGGTCGCCGTCGCGCTGCTGGCTTCGCTGCTGGCCGCACTGCTGCCGATGCTGCGGCTGGCGCGGATGCAGCCGGCGAACCTCGTCAAGGTGTTTGCCAATGAGCGCTGACAAAATCACGCGGCGCGCTTTTTCCGGCGGCATCGCCGCCCTCGCACTTGCACGCCGCGCAACTGCGCAAGGCTACGCCGGGCTCGGCGAGACCGCCGACGGCTTTGCCAGGGTGACGCCGGGCAAGACATTCACCTTCCCCGGAGATCACGGCCCGCATCCGGAGTTTCGCATCGAGTGGTGGTATCTCACGGCGAACCTCACGGACAGCAGTGGCGCGGCCTGCGGCCTGCAATGGACGCTGTTCCGCCAGGCGGCGCAGCCGGGACCGCAGGGCGACGGCTGGGCCAATCAGCAGATCTGGATGGCGCATGCCGCGGTGACCCGGGCCGGCACGCATCACTTTAGCGAAGTGTTTTCGCGCGGCGGGATCGGACAGGCCGGCGTCACGGCAAAGCCGTTTGCGGCCTGGATCGACGATTGGGAAATGAAGGGTCTCGAGCGCACCGACGATCGCACGCTGGCGCCGCTGACGCTGAAGGCCTCGGGCACCGCATTCAGTTATGCGCTGACATTGGAGGCCGACCGTCCGGTGGTGCTACAAGGCGATCGCGGCTACAGCCGCAAGTCGGAGCGCGGGCAGGCATCCTACTACTACAGCCAGCCATTCTACCGCGCGCGCGGAACGCTCAGCATCGACGACAAGCCGGTCGATGTCACAGGCCAGGCCTGGATGGACCGCGAATGGAGCAGCCAGCCGCTCGACACCGACCAGACCGGCTGGGACTGGCTGTCGCTGCATCTTGCGTCCGGCGACAAGCTGATGCTGTACCGGCTGCGGCAGAAGGACGGCAAAGACTATCCGTTCGGCAACTGGATCAGTGCCGCGGGCGAGACGCAGATGATTGCGGGCGGCGACGTCCGGATGATGCCGAAGGCGACCGCCGAGGTTGCAGGGCGCAAGCTGCCGGTGGAGTGGCACATCGCGATTCCCTCGCGCTCGTTCTCGATCCTGTGCAAGCCGCTCAATCCGAACGCCTGGATGGGGACCGGCTTCTCCTATTGGGAGGGGCCGATCAGCTTTGCCGGCACGCATGACGGCGTTGGCTATCTCGAGCTGACGGGGTATTGAAGCGCGGTCTGCCTGGCTTCTCGTTTTGACGCGTTTTCTTTACGCGAACCGGTATCCACTTCGCTCGAAAACGCTCTGGGGAAATTCGCGATGTATCATCTCACCGCCCTCGTCACGCTGCTGGCGATCGCGTTCTACTTCTTTACCTGCATCAACGTCTCACGCTCGCGCGCCAGGACCGGTGTCAAGGTGCCGGCGACGTCGGGCCACCCGGATTTCGAGCGCGCTTTCCGCATCCAGATGAACACGCTGGAATGGATGCCGATCTTTTTGCCGGCGCTCTGGCTGTTCGCGGCCTATATCGGCGACGCGATTGCAGCGGGAATTGGCGCGGTGTGGATCATCGGCCGCATCGTCTATTTCATCGGCTATTCGCAGGCCGCCGCAAAACGCGGCCCGGGCTTCATGATCCAGGGCATCGCCGCGATTGCGCTGTGGGTGGGGGCGGCGGCAGCGGTGGTGATGCGGATGGTGTAGCCCAACCACGACCGTCGTCCCGGACAAGCGCGCCCCGAGCGCGCGCCGATCCGGGACGACAGCGAGGGTGTGGCGCTCGCTGTGCCCTTCCCTCTCACTTCGTCAGCGGACAGCCGCTTTCCTTGGCGGTGAAGAAGGCCTTGTCGCCGGGGACGGTGGCGAGCAGCTTGTAATAGTCCCAGGGCTTCTTCGACTCCGAGGGCTTCTTGACCTCGAACAGGTACATGTCGTGGACCATGCGGCCGTTCTCGAGCACCTTGCCGCCCTGCGCGAAATCGTCGTCGACCGGCAGCTCCTTCAGCTTCTTGGCGACGGCATCCGGATCCTTGGTACCGGCGGCTTTGACGGCCTTCAGATAGCTCAGCGTCGCCGAATAGGTGCCGGCATGGATCATGCTCGGCATCCGGCCGGTGCGCTTGAGGAAGCGTTCGCCGAGGTTGCGGGTCTTGTCGTTGAGATCCCAGTAATAGCCCTCGGTCAGCACCAGGCCTTGCGCGGCCTGCAGGCCGAGGCCGTTCACCTCGGCGAGCGTCATCAGGAGGCCGGCGAGCTTCTGGCCACCGGAAACGATGCCGAACTCGGACGCCTGCTTGATCGAGTTGGTGGTGTCGAGGCCGGCATTGGCGAGGCCGACGATCTTCGCCTTCGAGCTTTGCGCCTGCAGCAGGAAGGAGGAGAAGTCCGACGAGTTGAGCGGCACGCGCACCGAACCAACCACCTTGCCGCCATTGGCGGTGACGATCTCGCTGGTGTCCTTCTCCAGCGCATAGCCGAAGGCGTAGTCCGCGGTGAGGAAGAACCAGGTGTCGCCGCCGGCCTTGGTCAGCGCGCCGCCGGTGCCGACGCCGAGCGCGCGGGTGTCATAGGCCCAGTGGAAACCGTAGGGCTGGCACGCGTCACCGGTGAGGCGCGAGGTCGCGGCACCGACGACGATGTCGATCTTCTTCTTTTCCTTGGAAAGCTCGTGGATCGCGAGCGCAACCGAGGATGTCGTCAGCTCCGTGATCATGTCGACGTTCTCGACGTCGTACCAGCGCCGCGCGATCGAGCTCGCGAGGTCGGGCTTGTTCTGGTGATCGGCGGTGACGAGCTCGATCTTCTGGCCGAGCACCTCGCCGCCAAAATCCTCGATCGCCATCTTGGCCGCTTCGACCGACCATTTGCCGCCGTAATCGGCGTAGACGCCCGACTGGTCGTTGAGGATGCCGATCTTGACGCCTTGCGCGGAGGCTGGCGCCGTCAGCAATACGACCGAGGCCGCAGCGGCCAAAAATGGTGATTTCATATGTTAACTCCCAGCAGTCTTCTGTTGTGAAATCGCGCGGATATTAGGGAAGAACCCCGCGCATGCCCATCCATTGCATGTTGGTCGTTAGTATGAAGGGCGGGCTACAAAACGGCTGTCGTCCCGGGGCGCGCGTAGCGCGAGCCCGGGACCCATAACCACAGGGAGAGGTTGGACGAAGACTCGGAGTTGGCAGCTTGGCCCCAAACTCCTCCGCGCCTGCGCGGGAACGACAGCGAGGATTGAGGATATGCCGGTGGCCACCATGCACTCAAGAAGCCGCCACCTCCGGCTTCTTGTCCCGCCGCCCTTCCGCGAGGTTCCGCACCACCACGTAGAAGATCGGCGTGAACAGAAGCCCGAACAGGGTGACCCCGATCATGCCGAAGAAGACGGCGACGCCGACGGCCTGGCGCATCTCCGAGCCGGAGCCGGTCGAGATCACCAGCGGCAAGACGCCGAGGATGAAGGCGAAGGAGGTCATCAGGATCGGCCGCAAGCGCAGGCGGCAGGCTTCGATCACGGCCTCCAGCCGCGGCTTGCCTTCGTTCTCGATGTCGCGCGCGAACTCGACGATCAGGATCGCGTTCTTCGCCGCCAGTCCCACCAGCACGACGAAGCCGATCTGGGTGAGGATGTTGACGTCCTGGCCCATGAGGCGGACACCGATGGTGGCGGCCAGCAGACACATCGGCACGATCAGGATCACCGCGAACGGCAATGTCCAGCTGCCATATTGCGCGGCGAGCACGAGATAGACGAACAGCACGCAGATCGGGAACACATAGAGGCCGGCATTGCCGCCGGTGACCTGCTGATAGGACAGGTCGGTCCACTCGAAGCTGAAGCCGCTTGGCAAGGTGTCGTCGGCAAGTTTCTTGATGGCGTCGAGCGCGGTGGTCGAGCTCGTGCCCGGGGCCGGCTCGCCCTGAAGCTCCGATGCCGCATAGAGATTGTAGCGCGCGACGCGGTCGGGACCTGAGATATCCCTGAAGTCGACCACGCTGCCGAGCATAACCATGTCGCCGGAGGCGTTGCGCGTGCGCAGGCGCGCCAGATCGGCCGGCTCCTTGCGGAACGGGAAATCGGCCTGCGCGGTGACGTGATAGGTGCGGCCGAACAGGTTGAAGTCGTTGACATAGGTCGATCCGAAATAGGTTTGGATCGTGTCATTGATATTGGCGATGGGCACGCCGAGCTTCTGCGCCTTGGTGCGGTCGATGTCGACGAACAGCTGCGGCGTGTTGGCCGAGAACGGCGAGAACACCGAGGGGCCGAGAAGCGAGGGCGATCTGCGCGCGGCGGCGACGAGCTCGTCGGTCGCCGATGCCAACAGCTGCGGTCCACGGCCCTGCCGGTCCTGGATGCGGATGGTGAAGCCACCACCGGTACCGATGCCGGGCACGGCCGGCGGCGGAATAACGATGATGAAGGCGCCCTGAATCGCAGCGAGGCGCTTGCGCAGCTCAGCCGTGATGGCGTTTGCCGTCAGCCCCTTCTTCAGCCGCACCTCAGGCTCGTCGAACACCGGGAATAGCGCAGCAGCGTTGCCCGCCTGTGTGCGCGTGGCGCCGGAGAAGCCGGCGAAGGCCGCGACGCGGATGATGCCCGGCGTATCCAGCGAGATCCGCTCGATCTCGCGGACGATTTCAGTGGTTCGCGCCAGCGATGCCGCCCCCGGCAATTGCACCGAGATGATGACGTAGCCGCGGTCCTGCGCGGGGATGAAGCCCTGCGACGTCGTCCCGATCAACCAGCCGGCGCTGCCGATCAGCACGACATAGATCAGGAGCATCACCACCGAATGGCGGATCACGAAATTGGCAAGGCCGGCATAGCCGTGCGAGAGCCGGTCGAACACGCGGTTGAACACGCCGGTGAAGGCGCCCCACGCTCGCGCGATGACGTTCCAGCTCGCCGGCGGCCGCTTCTCCTCGTGTGGCGTGAGGATCTGCGAGGCCAGCGCCGGCGACAGCGTCAGCGAACAGAAGCAGGAGATCGCGGTCGCGACCGCAATGGTGACGGCGAATTGCTGGAAGAACTGGCCGGAGATGCCGCCGATGAACGCAGTTGGCACGAACACGGCGCACAGCACCAGGGCAATCGACACCAGCGCGCCGCCGACCTCCTCCATGGTCTTGAGCGCGGCATCGCGCCGGCTCAGGCCATGCTCGAGATGGCGTTCGACATTCTCGACCACCACGATGGCGTCGTCGACCACGATGCCGACCGCGAGCACGAGGCCAAACAGGGTGAGATTGTTGATGGAGAAGCCGAGCGCCGCCATCACCGCGAAGGTGCCGACCAGCGAGACCGGGATCGCGATGATCGGAATGATGGCGGGCCGCCAGCCCTGCAGGAACACCAGCACCACGATGACCACGAGCAGCATGGCCTCGTAGATCGTCTTGATCAGCTCGTGGACCGACTGGGCGATGAACTCGGTCGGGTTGTAGCCGATGTTGAAGTCGAGGCCCTTCGGGAAGCTCTCCTTCAGCTTCACCATGGTGTCGGAGATGTTCTTGGCGGTGGCGAGCGCGTTCGATCCCGGCCGTTGCGTCACCAGCATGGCGACGGCGGATTTGCGCAGCAGGAAGCTGTTGGTGGAATAGGCCAGCGCACCGAGCTCGATGCGGGCGACGTCGCGCAGGCGCACCGTGCGGCCGTCGGCGCCGGCCTTGATCAGGATGTCCTCGAACTGCTTCTGGTCCTTCAGGCGCCCCGTGAAGGTGAGGTTCGGCTGGAAGGCACGGTCGGCGATCGGCGGCTCGGCGATCTGGCCGCCGGCGATCTGCACGTTCTGGGCACGGATGGCCGCGAGCACCTCGGTGGAGGTCAGGCCGAGATTGGCGATACGGTCGGGATCGAGCCACAGCCGCATCGAATAGTCGCGAGCGCCGAAGATCTGGATGTCGCCGACGCCGTCGATGCGCAAGAGCTGGTCGCGGACCTGGAGCAGCGCGTAGTTGGAGATGTAGAGCTGGTCGAACGTGTCGTCGGGCGACAGCATGAACACGACCATCAGGATGTCGGGCGAGTTCTTGCGGGTGGTGACGCCGTTGCGCTGAACCTCTTCGGGGAGCCGCGGCTGCGCGATCGCGACACGGTTCTGCACCAGCACCTGGGCCTTGTCGAGATCGGTGCCGAGCTTGAAGGTGACGGTGATGGTGAGCTGGCCGTTCGAGGTCGCCTGGCTGTAGAGATACAGCATGTCCTCGACGCCGTTGATCTCCTGCTCGATGGGAGCGGCGACCGTGTCGGACACGGTCTGCGCAGAGGCGCCGGGATACTGCGTGGTGACGACGACGGTGGGCGGCACCACTTGCGGATATTCGGAGACCGGCAGCGTGGTGTAGGCGAGCGCGCCGACGATCAAGAGCACGATCGACAGCACCATCGCCAGGATGGGCTGATTGATGGAGAGACGGCCGAGATTCATGACTTGCCACCAACCGGGGCTTGCGCGGTCTGCGGAGCGACCTTGGCGCCGACGCGGGCACGTTGGATGCCGTTGACGATGACGCGGTCGTCGGCCTTCAGGCCTTCGCGGATCACGCGCAGACCTTCGTCGAGCGGCCCGAGCACGACCGGGCGCGCCTCGACCGTATCGTCCGGCTTGACCACGAACACGATCTTGCGGGACTGGTCGGTCGCAACAGCGACGTCCGGGATCAGCAGCGCCTCGTAGGGCGCGCTGCCGATCAGGCGGACGCGGCCGAACTGGCCGGGCAGGATCGACAGGTCGGTGTTCTTGATGACGGCGCGGCTGCGCAGCGTGCCGGTGGAGACGTCGAGACGGTTGTCGAGGAAGTTGATGGTGCCTTCATGCGACGGCTTGGTCTCGCCGGCGAGAGACACCTGCACCGGGTTCGCCGTGTCGCGCGAGCTCGGGCGCTTACCTTCGAACCACAGCTTGCTGTATTTGATGAAGGTCGCCTCATCCATGTCGAAATAGATGTAGATCGGATCGAGCGCGACGATGGAGGTGAGCAGCGTCGAGGTGCCGGTGTCGCTGCCCTGCACGAGATTGCCGGGGCTGACGAGATGGCGGCTGACGCGCCCCGTGAGCGGCGCGGTCACGTGCGTGAACTCGATATTGAGACGTGCAGCCTTCAGCGCGCCCGCGGCCTGCGTTTCCGCCGCATGCGCGGCCTGCAAGGCCTGCCGGCGCTGGTCGACGACCTGTTCGGAGACCGCGCTGGTCTGCACCAGGTTGAGGCCGCGATCGAGCTCGCGCTTGGCAAGCTCGACCTTGGCGCGGGCGTCGGAGAGCTGGCCGTCGGCCTGCTCGGCCACCGCCTCGAACGGGCGCGGGTCGATGACGTAGAGCAGATCGCCCTGACGCACGATGGCGCCGTCCTGGAATTCGACGGAATTGACGAAACCGCCGACGCGCGGACGCACCTGCACCTCCTCGACGGCCTCGAAGCGGCCGGTGAACTCGTCCCAATCGGTGACGGTGCGCTTGACCGGCTGGGCGACCGTCACCGGCGCCGGCGGCGGCGCGGCGGCCTGCGAGGTCGGTTGTCCGCAACCGGCGAGGGCGAATGAAGCGGCGAGGAGGCTCGCTATTGCGTAATGCCGCGGTTGAACGAAATCGTGCTTTTTTACAAATGGCTCGCTTCCGTCCGGTCCAGTCATCCCAGGTCCTCACTCAAAAAACCGCGGAAAAAGCGGGGTATTCGCCATCGCGCGGGCCCTACAGGATGGGCGGCAATGATGAACACTTCAAGACCAATGCGCGTGCAATGCCCGCGCGCGCCCTGGCCGGATGGCGGGTTGACAGTGGAGTTAGCCGGCCTCGGGCGCACCGATGAGTAGGCAAGACGCGAATGGACTTGTTCGCGGGGCTCTTGAATGGAGCGCATGATTCTCGCGCAGCGCCTTCCGCCCTCACCTGGAGGGGGACGGTAAGGGGAGCGGCCAGCGTCTTCACGCATGACGGGCGGCGGCCGCTCGGCTAGACTTTCCCTTACAAAACAAGACGAATTTGTCCGGGGAGGACAGGCGTGCATCAGGGACGTGTCGTTTACGGCGCGATCGAGGAGGTCGTGTTCGGCCATCCTGCGGCCAGCGCGATCGTGGCGCAGATGGACCGGTTGGGAGCGCGCCGCGCCTTCCTGATGGTCTCGCGGACGCTGAACCGGCAAACCGACGAAATCGCGAGGATCAAGCAAGCCCTGGGTTCCCGTTGCGCCGGCCTGTTCGACGCCATGCCGGCACACACGCCGCGCGAGGCGGTGATCGCGGCTGCCAATGCGGCGCGTGACGCCGGCGCCGATCTGATCGTCACCGTCGGCGGCGGCTCGATCACCGACGGCGCGAAAGCCGTGCAGCTCTGCCTTGCCAACGGTATCGACACGATCGACGGCATCGACCGCATCCGCGTGCACAAGGGCATCGCGCCCGAGATGAACGGGCCGACGGTGCGCCAGGTCAGCGTGCCGACCACGATCGCCGGCGGCGAGTTCTCATCGATCGCCGGCGTCACCGACCGCAGCACCAACGTGAAGCAGATGCTGCGGCATCCGCTCACCGTTCCGCGCGCGACCATCCTCGACCCCGCAATCACCGTGCACACGCCGGAATGGCTGTTCCTGTCGACCGGCATCCGTGCCGTCGACCATTGCGTCGAAGCGATCTGCTCGCGCGAGACGCATCCTTATGCCGATGCGCAATCGGTCAAGGGCCTTGCCATGCTTGCCGATGCGCTGCCGCGGGTGAAGGCCGACCCGTCCGATCTCGATGCACGGATGGATGCCCAGATCGGAACCTGGCTGTCCATGGGCGCGCTCGCCGCCGGCGTGCCGATGGGCGCCAGCCACGGCATCGGATACGTGCTGGGCGCGGCCTTCAACGTGCCGCATGGCGACACCTCCTGCGTCATGCTGCCGGCGGTGATGCGCTGGAATGCGCGTGACAATGCCGAGCGCCAATTGACCGTCGCCGCCGCGATGGGTTTTCCCGGCCATGACGCCGCCGACGTACTCGATGCCTTCATCCGCTCCCTCGGCATGCCGCGCAGCCTCGCGGACGTGCATGTCTCGGCGGAGCATTTCGACGCGATCGCCGAACAGGCGATGCGTACGAACTGGATTCCGCGCAACCCGCGCAAGATCGCCGGTCCCGCCGACATCAAGGAAATCCTGCTTCTCGCCGCATGATCCAAGCCGGAGGATAGATGTACACTGGTCACCACGCCCGCCTGCGCCCGCTGCAGCCCGCGTTCGTCATGGCGGCGACCGGCGAAGCCGTCACCTATCGCGAGCTCGAGGCACGCAGCAATCGCCTCGCGCATCTGTTCCGCAAGCACGGCTTGAAGCGGCTCGACCACTACTCGATCTTCATGGAGAACAATTCGCGCTATCTCGAGGCCTGCGGCGCCGGCGAGCGCTCCGGCCTGTACTACACCTGCATCAACTCCTTCCTGACGCCGGGCGAGCTCGCCTATCTCCTGGTCAACAGCCAGTCGAAGATCCTGATCACGTCGGTGGCGAAGCTCGACATCGCGCGGGAGGCGATCAAGGCTTGTCCCGACGTCAAGCTCTGCATCGTCGCCGATGGTCCCGGCGAAAGCGAGCGCATCGTCGGCCTTGCCGAGGTGACCGCCGACTCGCCGAAGACGCCGATCGCGGATGAATGGCTCGGCACCGCGATGCTGTATTCATCGGGCACGACGGGACGGCCAAAGGGCATTTTGCGGCCGTTGCCGGAGGAGCCGCCGAAGCACAATCTGCCGCTGTTCGATTTCCTCACAAAACTTTGGCACTACCGCGAGGGCATGGTCTATCTCTCGCCCGCCCCGCTCTATCACTCGGCGCCGCAGGCTGCCGTCAACCTCACGATCCGCATGGGCGGCACCGTGATCATCATGGAGAGCTTCGATCCGGAACGCTATCTCCGGCTCATCGAGCAATGGGGCATCACCCACACCCAGCTGGTGCCGACGATGTTCTCACGGATGCTGAAGCTGCCGGAGGAGGTACGCAAGCGCTACGACCTGTCCTCGCTGGAGATCGCGATCCATGCGGCGGCGCCCTGCCCGGCCCTCGTCAAGGACGACATGATCAAATGGTGGGGGCCGATCATCCACGAATATTACGGCGCGACCGAAGGCCTCGGCTTCACCGCCTGCAACAGCGAGGAATGGCTTAGCCATCGCGGCACCGTCGGCAAGGTGCTGCTCGGTGATCTCCATATCCTCGACGAGAACATGCGGGAATGCCCGACCGGCACGCCGGGCCAGGTCTGGTTCAAGACGGGATCGCCGTTCGAATATTTCAACGATCCAGAGAAGACCAAGGAGGCACGCTCGGCCGACGGCAGCATGAGCACGGTCGGCGACGTCGGCTATGTCGACGCGGACCGCTTCCTCTATCTCACCGACCGCGCGACCTTCATGATCATCTCCGGCGGGGTGAACATCTATCCGCAAGAATGCGAGAACCTGCTGATCACCCATCCGAAGGTCGCCGATGCCGCGGTGTTCGGCGTGCCCAATCCCGATCTCGGCGAAGAGGTGAAGGCCGTGGTGCAGCCGATGCCGGGCGTCGTGCCGGGCCCCGCGCTCGCCGAAGAGCTGATCGCGTTCTGCAGCCAGTCGCTGTCGCGGCAGAAGGTGCCGCGCTCGGTGGACTTCGAGAAGGAACTGCCGCGGCTGCCCACGGGCAAGCTGTACAAGCGGCTGCTGCGCGACCGCTATTGGGGGAACAAGACGTCGCGGATTGTGTGAGGGCGCTGCTGCGTAACTTGCGCGCACAAGCGCGGGTGAGGGGAACTCTCCGCTAGTCCAACTCTCACCGCGCCCGCGGAAACTCCCCCTCGCCCCAAGCCTCTCCCCGCAAGCGGGGCGAGGGAGCGCACCTTCGCCGCGGCTCCAGCAACGCCAATTACACGATGTCCGTTCGCACCTGCACTCTCACATTGTGAGAGATTGAAAACCCTGCGGCCTTGCGTCATCCGAATTGCCGAGAGCGCGGCTGCCCTTGCCCGTTGCCTCCCTCCACCTGCCTCGCTATCGTCCTGACAAACAGGCCTGAAAAGGCCCAAAGACCGATGTCCAGGGAGGACGAGGATGCGGAGCGTACGGGCGCTCGCCGCGACGGCGGCGCTATCTTTGCTGGCGTTTTCGACCATTGCATTCGCCGGCGGACCCAAGCAGGGCGGTATCCTGCGGATGTATCATCGCGACAGCCCCGGCAATGCCTCGATCCATGAAGGCGCGACCTACTCGCTCAATGTTCCCTTCATGCCCGTGTTCAACAACCTCGTCATCTACAAGCAGGACGAGGCGCAGAACCGGATGGACAATATCGTCCCGGAACTCGCCGAGAGCTGGGCCTGGGCGGGCGATAACAAGACGCTGACCTTCAAGCTGCGCCAGGGCGTCAAATGGCACGACGGCAAGCCGTTCACGTCGGCGGACGTCAAATGCACCTTCGACATGCTGATGGGCAAGGCGCAGCAGAAGTTCCGGCAGAACCCGCGCAAGACCTGGTACGAGCAGGTCAACGACATCTCGACCAATGGCGATTTCGAGGTCTCGTTCAACCTGAAGCGGCCGCAGCCCTCGCTGCTGGCGCTGCTCGCCTCCGGCTATACGCCGGTCTATCCCTGCCACGTCTCGCCCGGCGACATGCGCACGCGCCCGATCGGCACCGGCCCGTTCAAATTCGTCGAGTTCAAGGCCAATGAATCGATCAAGCTGACGCGCAACACGGACTACTGGCGCGAGGGGCGGCCCTATCTCGACGGCATCGAGTTCACCATCATCCCGAACCGTTCGACCGCCATTCTCGCCTTCGTCGCCAGCAAGTTCGACATGACTTTCCCGACCGAGGTGAGCATTCCGCTTCTGAAGGACGTGAAGTCGCAGGCGCCGAACGCGGTCTGTGTGGTCGAGCCCAACAATGTCGCGACCAACATCATCGTCAATTCGTCCGCGCCGCCGTTCGACAACATCGACATCCGCCGGTCCATGGCGCTGGCGCTCGACCGCAAGGCCTTCATCTCGATCATGTTCGAGGGCCAGGGCGACATCGGCGGCACCATGCTGCCGCCGCCGAACGGGCTGTGGGGCATGCCGAAGGAGATGCTCGAAACCATTCCCGGCTACGGCCCCGACGTGAACGCCAACCGCGAGGAAGCCAAGAAGCTGATGCAGAAGGCCGGTTACGGGCCCGACAAGCATCTCGCCGTGAAGATCTCGACCCGCAACATCCCGGTCTACCGCGATCCCGCGGTGATCCTGATCGACCAGCTCAAGAGCATCTATATCGACGGCGAGCTCGACGTGGTCGAGACCGCGAACTGGTTCCCGAAGATCGCCCGCAAGGACTACATGCTCGGGCTCAACCTGACCGGCAACGCCGTCGACGATCCCGACCAGTCCTTCTACGAGAACTATTCCTGCGGTTCCGAGCGCAACTACACCAACTACTGCAACAAGGAGATCGAAAAGCTGTTCGACGAGCAGTCGCAGGAGACCGATATCGCCAAGCGCAAGAAACTGGTGTGGGACATCGACAAGAAGTTGCAGGAGGACGTTGCCCGCCCGATCATCTTCCACGCGCGCACCGGCACCTGCTGGCAGCCCTACGTCAAGGGCGTGACCGTGATGTCGAACAGCTCGTATAATGGCTACCGCTACGAGGATGTCTGGATGGACAAGTAGCGCAGGCGGCTGACGGGTTCGGCAGGAGGCGAAGGATGTTTGCCTATCTGGTGCGGCGCCTGTTCCTGATGCTCGTGACCCTGTTCGGGATCTCGGTCGTCATCTTCTTCCTGCTCCGCATCGTGCCCGGCAACATCGTCGACATCCTGTTCGCCGCCGCCGGCTATGTCGATCCCGCCGACAAGGCCAATCTGGAGAAGGAGCTCGGCATCGACCAGCCGCTGATCGTACAATACTGGCGCTGGATCAGCGGTTTTCTGCGCGGCGATTTCGGTTACTCCTACGTCTCGGAGAAGCCGGCGCTCCAGGAGATCCTGCCGCGGATTCCGATCACGGCGCGGCTCGCGGGGCTCGCGCTGTTGTTCTCCGCGTCCATCGGCATTCCCTTGGGCGTCATCAGCGCGGTGAAGCAGGGCACGCGGCTGGACTACGCCTTGCGCGTCGTCAGCTTGAGCGGCCTGTCGCTGCCCTCGTTCTGGCTTGGCCTGCTCATCCTCACCGCGGCGGTGGCGATGTTCGGTCAGATACCGATTTTCAATCCCAATCCCAATACCTGGCTCGAAGCCTTCGCGACCTATGCGGTGCCGGCCGCCGCCGTCGGCTTCCGCAGCGCGGCACTGACAATGCGTATCACGCGTTCCTCGATGCTGGAGGTGCTGCGG
Source organism: Bradyrhizobium sp. PMVTL-01 (assembly GCF_051861855.1). Classification (NCBI taxonomy): domain Bacteria; kingdom Pseudomonadati; phylum Pseudomonadota; class Alphaproteobacteria; order Hyphomicrobiales; family Nitrobacteraceae; genus Bradyrhizobium; species Bradyrhizobium sp. PMVTL-01. The sequence goes on from NZ_CP193982.1 coordinate 8,319,120, forward strand.
CAGGACTATATCCGCACCGCGCGCGCCAAGGGCGCCTCCGATGCCGCCGTGAACTATCACCACGCGCTCAAGAACGCGATCCTGCCCGTCATCACCGTGATCGGCATCGAGGCCGCGTTCCTGATCGGCGGCCTGATCGTCACCGAGACCGTGTTCAACATTCCTGGCGTTGCGCGCTTCCTGGTCGAGGCGATCCGCTGGCGCGACTATCCGATCGTGCAGAACCTCGTGATGTTCATTGCGGTGGTGGTGGTGTTCGCGAATTTCACCGTCGACATGCTCTACGCGGTCTTCGATCCGCGGATCAGGTACACGGATTAGCCGCATGATTGTCTCTCGCACAGCGCTTGCGCTCTCCTTCACCTCTCCCCGCTTGCGGGGAAAGGTCGAATTTGCGCAGAGCGCAAATTCGGGTGAGGGGGAGTCTCCACGAATCCGGCTCTCACCTCCCCTCCGGAAAGGCCCCCTCACCCCAACCTTCTCCCTGCAGGCGGGGAGAGGGGGAAGATAGAGCTCACATGGCCGCGATCGACTTCGACGTTGAACTGAGGCGGGCCGGGGCGCATGCGACCGGGGGCTGGCGGCGCGTGCTGTTCATGGCGCAGCGGCATGTGCTGGGCGCGGCGGGGCTCCTTATCATGACGGTCTTCGTGCTCACCGCGATCTTTGCCGATTTCATCGCGCGTTATGATCCCCTCACGGTCGATTCCGCCCACGCGCTGGCGCGGCCGAGTTTCGCGCACTGGATGGGGACTGATTCCTTCGGCCGCGACGTCTTCAGCCGCATCATTCACGGTGCGCGCATTTCGCTGGCCGTCGGCATCGGCTCGACCGCGCTCGGCGGCACGATCGGCGTCATCGTCGGCCTAACCTCCGGCTATCTCTCCGGCTGGGTCGATCTGGTGTTCCAGCGCGTCTCCGACGTGCTGCAGGCGCTGCCGCTGCTGGTCCTCGCCCTGATCATGACGGCGGCGCTCGGCCCGTCGCTACCGAACGTCATCATCGCCATCGCCATTCCGCTGATCCCGACCGTGTCGCGCGTCACCCGCGCCAACACGCTGGCTCTGCGCGAGCAGCCTTTCGTCGAGGCCGCCAAGTCGATCGGCATGAGCGAGATGCGCATCGCGCTCCGTCACGTGCTGCCGAACACGCTGGCGCCGCTGATCGTGCTCGCCACCGCCCAGCTCGGTTCGACCATCCTCACCGAAGCCTCGCTCTCCTTCCTCGGCCTCGGCATTCCCGAGCCTTATCCGTCGTGGGGCCGCATGCTCTCCGAATCCGCCGCCGAATATGTCCGCACCGCGCCGTGGCTGGTGATCTTCCCCGGCATCGCAATCAGCCTCGCCGTGTTCGGCGCCAATTTGTTCGGTGACGCCCTGCGCGACATCCTCGATCCCCGGCAGCGCGGCTGATGGCACAAAAATCCGACATCGTGCTCGAGGTGAAGAACCTGAAGACGGTGTTCTTCACCACCTCCGGCCTGTTCAAGGCCGTCGACGACGTCTCCTTCACCGTGAGGCGCGGCGAGACGCTGGCGATCGTCGGCGAATCCGGCTGCGGCAAGAGCGTGACCGCGCTCTCGCTGATGCGCCTCGTGCCCGATCCGCCCGGCCGCATCGTCGGGGGCTCCGTGACGCTCGAAGGCACCGACCTGCTGGCGCTGGATGAAGCGCAGATGCGCGCCGTCAGGGGCAATCGCATCTCCATGATCTTCCAGGAGCCGATGACCTCGCTCAACCCGGTGATGCGGATCGGCGACCAGATCGTCGAGGCCGTGCGGCTGCACCGGAACATCTCCTCGAAGGAGGCGCAGAATATCGCCGTGGAGATGCTGCGGCTGGTGCGCATCCCCGAACCGGCGCGGCGGGCGCGCGAATATCCGCACCAGCTGTCCGGCGGCATGCGCCAGCGCGCGATGATCGCGATGGCGCTGGCGTGCCGGCCGGCGCTGTTGCTCGCGGACGAGCCGACCACGGCGCTCGACGTCACCATCCAGGCGCAGATCCTAGCGCTGATCCTCGATCTGCAGAAGGAGCTCGGCACCGGGCTCGTGCTGATCACGCACGATCTCGGCGTGGTCGCGCAGACCGCGCAGCGCGTGATCGTGATGTATGCCGGCCGGAAGGTCGAGGAAGCCAGCGTCGAAGCGTTGTTCGCAGCACCAAAGCATCCCTACACGCGCGGCCTGATGGCTTCGATCCCGGCCGTCCCTGCATCCGGCCTCCCGGCCCAGGCGCGGTTGAACGAAATTCCGGGCACCGTGCCCTCTCTGGTGCGGCTGCCGAAGGGCTGCGCCTTCGCGCCGCGCTGCAAGCTCGCGATCAAGCGCTGCGAGGACGAATATCCACCGCTCGCGGATTGGGGCGGCGGCCATCTCGCGGCGTGCTGGCGCGCGGAAGAAGTCGCGGAGGTGGCATGACCGGGGCGCTGCTCGAAGTCACCGACCTCAAAAAGCACTACCCCGTGCGCGCCGGCGTGCTGCGCCGGCAGGTCGGCACCGTGCATGCGGTTGACGGCGTCTCGTTCTCGCTTGGGACCGGCGAGACGCTCGGCCTCGTCGGCGAATCCGGCTGCGGCAAGTCAACGGTGGCACGCAGTGTGCTGCGGCTGGTCGAGCCGACCTCCGGACAAATTCGTCTCGGCGGCGAGGACATCACGCATCTCTCAAAGACGGCGCTGCGCCCGCACCGCCGCTCGATGCAGATCGTGTTCCAGGATCCGTTTGCCTCGCTCAACCCGCGCATGACCGCGGGCGACATCGTCGGCGAGCCGCTGGCGGTGCACGGGCTTGCGAGCGGCAAGGAGCTGGAGACTCGGGTCGCAAGGCTGTTCGAGCAGGTGGGCCTGCGGCCCGACCAGATGGGCAATTTCCCGCATCAGTTTTCGGGCGGCCAGCGGCAGCGCATCTGCATCGCACGCGCGCTCGCGCTGGAGCCGCGTCTGATAGTCTGCGACGAGCCGGTATCCGCCCTCGACGTCTCGATCCAGGCGCAGGTGATCAACCTCCTGATCGACCTGCAGCGCCAGCACGGCTTCTCTTATCTCTTCATCGCGCACGACCTTGCCGTGGTGGCGCATATCAGCCATCGCGTTGCCGTGATGTATCTCGGCCGCATCGTCGAGATCGCCGACAAAGACGAGCTGTTCCGCAATCCCAGGCATCCCTATACGCAGGCCCTGCTGGCCTCGGTGCCGATCGCCAATCCGCTCGCAAAGAAGCTGGCGCCGCTGGTCGACGGCGACGTGCCGAGCCCCGTCAATCCCCCTTCGGGCTGCGCGTTCCACACGCGCTGCCGGTTTGCGATGGAGCGGTGCAAGACGGAGCGCCCGGCGCTCGCGGATGCAGGCGACGGGCACCAGGTGGCGTGCTTGCTCAATGACGGGACGGGGCGGAGCAACGCGTCTGCGTAGGTGGCGCGTGCCGCGCTACCCGGCCCCGATCTCCGCGACGATCCTGCCGGTCGTCACCTGCTCGCCTTCGGCGACGTCGATCGCGGCGATCACGCCCTCGATCCCCGCCTTGTGGACGTGCTCCATCTTCATCGCCTCCAGCGTCAGCACCGGCTGGCCGGCGGTGACGCGGTCACCCGGCTTGACGAGGACGGCCACGACGCGGCCGTTCATGGCGGCGCGGACCTTGCCGTCGCCGCCATTGGTTGCCGCCGCTTTCGGCGCGGCGAGGGTGAGATCGGTGACCGCTAGCGGAATGCCGCGGTGCTGGAGGTAGAGCCGGTCGCCATTGCGCAGAAATTTTGCGCTGTCCATCACGCCGTCGTGGCGGAAGCGGATGGCGTCGGGATCGAGCTGGTCAATCTCGAACCTGTCCGGGCGGCCGTCGGCGGCGACGGTGTAGCTGCCATCGCGCTCGCGCGTGACTTCGAGCTCATGCGCGTGGCCGTCAATTTCGATCTTCGCCGGCAGCGGAAAGGTGACGGCGAGACTCCGCCCGCTTTGCCATGATGGTGCGCGTGGATTGGTCACGTAGAGCAGCAGGCCTGCCAGCGCCCTATCGAATGCGGCGTCGGCGCGCGCCGCCAGCAGATCGTCGCGATGCGCGCCGATGAACCCCGTCGTCGCCTCACCCCTGGCAAAGCCGGGATGGCGCAGGCAGGACATCAGGAACGCCTGGTTGGTGGTCACGCCGAAGGCCGTGAGCTGCTCGAGGCCAACGATGAGCCGCCCCCTCGCCTCCTCGCGAGTCGCGCCATGGCTGATCACCTTGGCGATCATGGAATCGTAGAATGGCGGAATCTCCGAGCCCGACCGAAGCGCATGCTCGACGCGAATGCCATCAGGCACCTGCCAGTACCCCATGCGGCCGGACTGCGGCATGAAGTCCTGTGCCGCATCTTCCGAGCAGAGCCGCACCTCGATGGCATGGCCTGTGAAGCGGATGTCGTGCTGCCTCAAGGGTAACGGCTCGCCACGCGCGACGCGCAGCTGCAGCTCGACGAGATCGAGCCCGGTGATCGCCTCGGTCACGGGATGCTCGACCTGGAGACGGGTGTTCATCTCCATGAAATAGAATTCGCCGCTTTCGTCGAGCAGGAACTCCAGCGTGCCGGCGCCCTCGTAGCGCAGCGCCTTCACCGCCGTTACCGCAACCTCGCCCATCTTGGCGCGCAATTCCGGCGTCACCGCGGGCGACGGCGCCTCCTCGATCAGCTTCTGGTGGCGCCGCTGCACCGAGCAGTCGCGCTCGCCGAGATGGATGGCATTGCCGTGGCTGTCGCCAAAGACCTGGATCTCGATGTGGCGGGGATTTTGAATGGCGCGTTCGAGGATGACGGTGGGATCGCCGAACGCGGCCTTGGCTTCCGAGCGCGCGCTGCGCAGCGCGTCGGGGAACGACGCCGCGTCGCTGACGAGCCGCATGCCACGGCCGCCGCCACCGGCCACCGCCTTGATCATCACCGGGAAGCCAATCTTTTCGGCTTCCGCGAGCATGACCCCATCACCCTGGTCTGCGCCCTGATAGCCGGGCACGATGGGCACGCCGGCCGTCTTCATGATCTCCTTGGCGCCAGCCTTGTTGCCCATCGCCTCGATCGCCTGCGGCGACGGGCCGATGAAAACGAGGCCGGCATCCTTGCAGGCCTGAGCGAAGTCTTCGTTCTCCGCGAGGAAGCCATAGCCGGGATGAACGGCATCCGCGCCGCTCGCCTTGGCCGCGGCAATGATCGCGCGGACGTTGAGATAGGATTCGCCCGGCAACGCCGCGCCGATGCGCACGGCCTGATCGGCGTGCTTGACGTGAGGCGCATCGCGATCGGCGTCCGAATACACCGCGACGACACCAAGGCCTAGCTGCCGCGCGCTGCGCATCACGCGCAATGCGATCTCGCCGCGATTGGCGACCAGCACCTTGAAGAACGGGCGGTGATGCACTGATCCGTTCCTCATGGGCGGGCCACCGAAAACTGCATGCGCTGAGGCGAGCGCGCATCGCCCTCGCGGCAGATCGCGAGCACCTCGGACAGCACCGCGCGGGTGTCGCGCGGATCGATCACGCCGTCGTCGAGCGCGCGGGCGCTGGTCGAGAACACATCCATCTGGCCGTCGAACACGCCGATGATCTCGGCCTTCATCGCATCCAGCCTGTCCTTCTCGATCGGCTTGCCGCGGCGGGCGGCGGCCGCCTCCGTCACGATTGCCATGGTCTCGGCGGCCTGCTCGCCGCCCATCACGGCGGTCTTGGCGTTGGGCCAGGAGAAGCAGAACCGCGGATGGAAACCGCGGCCGCACATGCCGTAATTGCCGGCACCGAACGAGGCGCCGCAGTAGATGGTGATCTGCGGCACCGTCGCCGAGGTCACGGCCTGGATCATCTTCGAGCCGTGCTTGATCATGCCGGCTTCCTCATAGGCCTTGCCGACCATGTAGCCGGTGGTGTTGTTGAGATAGAGAATCGGCGTGCGGGTCTGGCAGCAGGCCTGGATGAAATGCGTCGCCTTGTTGGCGCCGGCGGGATCGAGCGGGCCGTTGTTGGTGATGATCCCGATCGCCTGGCTCTCGATGCGGGCATGGCCGCAGACGGTGGCCGGGCCGTAATTAGGCGCCATCTCGGTGAAATCGGAATCGTCGACGATGCGGGCAATCACCTGCTTCATGTCGACGGGGCGCTTGTGATCCATCGGCATGATGCCGAGCAGCTCGTCCTGGTCGTAGCGCGGCGGCTTGAACTGGGTCGACGCTTTGCCCGGCCGCTCCCATTCCATCGCCGCCATGATCTCGCGCGCGATGCGAAGCGCGTCGCGATCGTCCTCGGCGAGGTAATCGCCGAGTCCGGAGACTTGCGTATGCATCTCGGCGCCGCCGAGCTCCTCCTCGGTCGCGATCTCGCCCGTCGCGGCCTTCAGCAGCGGGGGCCCGGCGAGGAAGGCGCGGGTGCGGCCGCGGACCATGACGATGTAGTCGGACAAACCGGTCTGGTAGGCGCCACCCGCAGTCGAGGAGCCGTGCGTGACGGTGACGACCGGCAAGCCCGCCGCCGACAGCCGCGCCAGATTGCGAAAGATGTTGCCGCCGCGAATGAAATCCTCGACGCGGTAGCGCAGCAGATTGGCGCCGGCACTTTCGACGAGCTGGACATAAGGCAGCTTGTTCTCCAGTGCGAGCTCCTGCACCCGCAGCGTCTTGTCGAGGCCGTAAGGCTGCAGCGCGCCGGCGTCGATGCCGGAATCGCTGGCGCTGACCATGCAGCGGATGCCCGAGACGAAGCCGATGCCGGCGATGACGCCGCCGCCCGGCACACTCTTGTTCGGATCGGGCACGTCGAACATGTAGCCGGCGAGCGTCGACAGCTCGACGAAGGCCGCGCCGGGATCGAGCACCAGCGCGACGCGCTCGCGCGGCAGCAGCTGGCCGCGCTTGTGGAAGCGATCTTTCGCTGCCGCGGACGCCGCACGCGTGCGCTCTTCCAGCGCGCGCATGCGGTCGATCAGGCCGAGCATACCGTCGCGGTTGGCGTGGTAGGCGGCGCTGCCGGGGGAGATGGCGTTTTCGAGAATGGCCATGACTTTATCCTCTCGTCACTGCGAGGAGCGAAGCGACGAAACAATCCAGACTGTTTCCGCGGACGCACTCTGGATTGCTTCGCTTCGCTCGCAATGACGGGTGAGGCGATACCTTACCTGTTCGTGCCAAAGATCTTCCGCGCTTCGGCCGGCGATGCGATCTCGCGGCCGGCGCGCCTTGCACAGGCGGCGACCGCTTCAATGAGCTGGCCGTTCGAGGTCACCTTGGTGCCATCGGCGAGATAGAAGGTGTCCTCGAGGCCGGTGCGTAAGTGGCCGCCGAGCTCGGCGCAGCGCTGGTGCAGCGGCCAGATCTCCTCGCGGCCGATGGCGGTGACCTGCCAATGCGCCTCGGGACGTTTGAGCTTGATCAGGATCGGCAGCAATTCAGGATCGGCGGGCATTCCTGAGGCGACGCCCATGACGAAATTGTATTCGAGCGGTCCCCTGTACATGCCGACCTGGTGATACATGCCGACGCAGCGGACGATGCCGACGTCGAAGCATTCGAACTCCGGAATGGTGCCGACCGCGTTCATGACGTCGAGATAGTCCTTCACCTTCTCGACCGCGTTGTCGAACATCATCGGCGGCCAGGCCCAGGTATTGTCGGCCTTCACCTTCAGGTAATTCAGCGAGCCGGCGTTGCAGGCGGCGATCTCGGGCTTCGTCTCACGGATACAGTCGAGCGCGCCGGAGTAGTTCGGCCCCGACACACCCGAGGTGTGGTTGATGATGACGCCGGGACAGGCCTCGCGGATCGCCTGCTGGATTTCCTTGCTGACCGCGACCTCCCAGGACGGCAGGTGCCCCTTGTTCGGCGCCTGCTGGCGCAGGTGGATGTGCATGATGGACGCGCCGGCATCGAACGCAGCCCTGGCCTCGTGCGCCATCTGCTCGGGCGTCACGGGCACGTTGTGCTGCTTCGGGTCGGTAAGCACGCCGTTCAGCGCGCAGGTGATGACGGCCTTGTCGCTCATGCCAAGAATGTCTCGCACGTTGAGAACTCAACGTTTGCGATCATGTGACGCGCGACATTCGGCTTCTTGCGCGGAGAAGCTGGAAAAGGAGGTGATGTAGGGTGTGTTGGCCGAGGGCGTAACCCACCCTAACAAGCTACGAGGCCTCCGCCATCCGCACGGTCTCGGTGCTGCGGTAGATCGCAAGATCCCGCGAGCCGACGAAGATCGCGCGCGGCTTCAATCCGTAGAAGCGGCGGATCGAGTGGCTGAAATGCGTGGAATCTGGATAGCCGATGTCCTGCGCGAGATGCGCGAGGTTGAGATCCTGGTTGGCGAAGTGCAGCAGGTGCCGCGCGCGCTTCCAGGCGCGGAACGAGCGGAACGAGATGCCTGTCTCCTCCTTGAACAGATGCAGGAAGCGCGAGGTGGAGAGACCTGCCTCAGTGGCGCAGGTGTCCGCCGTGACGGGCTCGCCGGAGAAGCGCTCGATGCGGGCGACCGCGCGCATCACGCGCGGGTCGAGCACGCGGCGCGGCAGCGCTTCGCCAAAACACATCTCGTCGAATTCAGCGGTGGTGATGTCGCCGTAGCGGCGCTGGCGCAGCAGCGCGTAGGCTGCGAGGATCTTGCGCGCGTAGACGGCCCGATCGGGTCCGGTCAGCCGCTCGGCCAGGGCCTCGATCACGCCATCCGGCAGGCTCTCCGGCTCGAGCGTCACGCTGATCGCAGTGCGGTAGTCGCCGGCGATGGAATGGCGCTGGTTCGGCAGGGTGACGAACAGCTCGCCGGTGGCGAGAACGTCGTCGATCGTGAGGTGCAGATTGCCCTTCACCGCCACATAGACATGGCAGCAGCCCGGGGTCCGCTTGCGGGGGCGACCGAGCAGGCCCGCATAAAACACCCGCTCCGGCGTGATCAGCATCAGATGGTCGGATTCGCGACCGTTATCTTGCATTGGGCTCCTCCTCGCGCGGCTCTCGGGCCGCTGCGGACGGAGGTCACCTTAGCGGAAATTTGGGCGCTGTCACGACGGGATAGCGCTGTCACGGCGCGCAAAAGATTACCATTCCGGGAGGGCCGTTGGGCGAACCCGGAACTCTTCGTCACCGTCGTCCCGGCGCAGGCCGGGACGACAATCAAGCCCTCACCCGTGCCGCAACATTCTGCTCGATCCCGGCCTTTTGCTCCGCAGCAACGGCGCGCCTGAACCCGTCGCGCTGCTGCAGGCGAGCCCAATAGGCTGCGACACTTGGCCCGAAATCCTTGGCTAGACCGGTGGTTTCGGCGAGCCGGAGGGCGAAACCGATCGCAATATCGGCGGCGGTGAAGCGGCCCGCGCACAATGTATCGGCATTTGCAGTCGCTGCCTCAACCGCGCGCAGCCGCCCCAGGAACCATTTCGCATAGTCGCCCACGACCTTGTTGTTGCGCTGCTCCGGCTCGTGCTGGCTGTAGCGGAGCACCAGCGTCTGCGGGAAGGTCAACGTGGCGTCGCTGAAATACATCCAGTTCAGGAACGCGCCATAGGCGGGATCCTCGGGGCCGATCATCAACGGCGTCGGCCCATATTTGATGCCGAGGTAGTGGCAGATGCCGGAGGACTCCGTCATCCTGGTCTCGCCGTCGATCATGAAAGGAATGGTCCCGAGCGGATTGATCGCGAGATATTCCTTTGCGAAAACGCGCGGCGGGAATGGCAGCATCTTCAATTCGTACGGCAGCCCCATCTCTTCCATCATCCAGAGCGGACGGAAGGAGCGCGCAGCTTCGCAGTGATAGAGCGTAATCATCAGGCGTTTCCCTTGCTCCCCGGCAGCGTACCCATCATCTTGCACAGGACCATCAGCATGACCTCGTCGGCGCCGCCACCGATCGAGGTCAGGCGGCTGTCGCGATAGGCACGGCTGACCGGCGTCTCGTTGGTAAAGCCCATTCCGCCCCAATATTGCAAGCAGGCGTCGGTGAGCTCGCGGCCGAGCCGGCCGGCCTTGAGCTTGGCCATGGTCGCAAGCCGCGTCACGTCCTCGCCGGCGACCAGCTGCTCGCCGGCGCGATAGATCAGCGCGCGCAACAGCTCGACCTCGGTCTGCATCTCCGCGAGCTTGAAATGGACGACCTGGTTGTCGAGGATCGACTTGCCGAAAGCCTTGCGGTTGCGCGTGTACTCGATGGTCTGGTTGATGATGTATTCGTGCGCCTTCAGGCAGGCCGCCGCGCCCCAGAGCCGCTCTTCCTGGAACTGGATCATCTGGTAGGTAAAGCCCTTGCCCTCCTCGCCGATCCGGTTGCGCTTGGGCACGCGGACATTGTCGAAGAAGATCTGCGCGGTGTCCGATGAGCGCATCCCCATCTTGTCGAGCTTGCGGGCTACGGTGACGCCCTTGCTCTTCATGGGCACGCAGATCAGCGACTTGTTGCGGTGAACGGGTCCATCGCCGGTGTTGGCGAGCAGGCAGATCCAGTCGGCCTGAGTGCCGTTGGTGATCCACATCTTGCCGCCATTGATGACGTAATCGTCGCCGTCGGAGCGCGCATTGGTCTTGATCGAGGCGACATCGGAGCCGGCGCCCGGCTCGGAGACGCCGATGCAGGCAACGTAATCGCCTGATATCGAGGGGCTGAGAAACTCGCGCCGCACCTCGTCGGACCCGAACCGCGCCAGCGCCGGGGTCGCCATGTCGGTCTGCACCCCGATCGCCATCGGCACGCCGCCGCAGGTGATGGCGCCGAGCTCCTCCGCCATCATCAGCGCGTAGGAGTAGTCGAGGCCGGAGCCGCCGAACTCGACCGGCTTGTTCAGGCCGAGGAAGCCGAGACTGCCCATCTTCTTGAACAGCTCATGCGCCGGGAAAATGTCGGCCTTCTCCCATTCATCGATATGAGGATTGATCTCGTTGGCGATGAATTTCTGCAAGCTGCGGCGGATGTCGTCGTGGTCGGCGGTGAATAGCATTTTGTCCTCTCGTCACAACCCCATCTGCCGTGCCGCCAGATCCTTCATGATCTCCTCGGTGCCGCCGCCGATGGCGTTGACCTTGACCTCGCGGTACATGCGCTCGGCCTTGATGCCGCGCATGAAGCCGGCGCCGCCGAAAATCTGCACGGCTTCCGAAGCGCAGAACGCCATGGTCTGGGTCGCCTGGTTCTTCATCATGCAGATCTCGGCAACGGGGCTCTCGCCCTGCTGCAGCCGCCAGGCCAGCATCTCCAGCATCGCCTGACTTGCAGCGACCTTCTGCGCCATGTCGACGATCTTGTGCCGGATGACCTGGTGTTGGGCGAGCGGCTTGCCGAACGTCTTGCGTTCCTTGGCATAGGCGATCGCCTCGTCGAGGCAGACGCGCGCAAAGGCGGTGCAGCTCGCCGCCATGCTCATGCGCTCGCTGTTGAAATTCTGCATGATGATCTTGAAGCCCTGGCCCTCCTCGCCGATCAGGTTTTCGGCCGGCACACGGCATTCGTCGAAATGCAGCGTCGCGGTGTCGGAGGCCCACCAGCCCATTTTCTTCAGCTTTATCCTGGAGAGGCCGGGCGTATCGCCCTCGATCAGGAGCAGGCTGACCCCGCCGGCGCCCTCGCCGCCGGTGCGCACGGCAACAGTCAGGTAGTCGGCGCGCACGCCCGAGGTGATGAAGGTCTTCTCACCGCTCACGACGTAGTGATCGCCGTCGCGCCGCGCCCTGGTGCGGAGGTTTGCAACGTCCGAGCCGCCGCCCGGCTCCGTGATCGCGAGCGCGGAGATCTTCTCGCCCGCCAGCACCTGCGGCAGCACCCGTGCCTTCACCTCGGCCCGCGCCGCGCGCGCGATCGGCGGCGAGCCGATGGTGTGGCTCATCAGGCTGGCGCTGACGCCGCCGGCGCCGGCCCGCGCCAGTTCCTGGCTGGCGACGATCTTCATGAACTGGTCGGCGGCGATGCCGCCATATTCCTCGGGGAATCCAAGTCCCAGAAGGCCGATTTCGGCGGCCTTGCGATAGAGCGCCCGCGGGAATTCGCCGGCCTCGTCCCATCCATGGGCGAACGGGGCGATCTCCTTCTCGACGAAGCGGCGCATGACGTCGCGAAAGGCGTCGTGCTCGGCGGTATAGAACGGGCTCTTCATCGTGGTCTCGCCCTGTTGGCGGATTCGTCGCGTCCACCATGGCTGGAACATTTGCCGTTCACTTGCGCAGAGTGGCTGACCGGAGGAACCGCTTCACCGCGGCCTGCAACCTAGCAACTCAACGCAAGACGATTTTCGCTCCTCGCAGGCCAACTCCAAATCAAAAAAAGACGTGGTGCACAAACTCCGGCTGGCCCTCGCGGCCACGCCGGGCATGTGCCCGGCAAGAAGGCTATGGCGGCACAAGACCGCCGGGGGGAGGGATTTTTGGCCGTTCGTTACTACGACTGGATCGCCCATCATGGCCGCCGCGCGCCCGGCAAGGTCGCGCTCATCGATCTCGCGAGCGAACGCCGCTTCAGCTATTCGCAGCTCGACGCCCGGGTCTCGCGGCTCGCCTCCTTCCTGCGTCACGGGTTGAAGGTCTCGCGCGGCGACCGCGTCGCGGTCCTGGCACTGAACACGACCGATACGCTGGAGGTGCAGTTCGCCTGCGGACGGCTTGGCGCGATCTTCGTGCCGCTCAACACCCGCCTCACCGTCCCCGAGCTCCAGTTCATCACCGCCGATTGCGCGCCGAAGGTGATGATCCACGACGCTGATCTGGCCGACACGGCGCTCAGCGTCGCAAAGCTCTGCAACGTTGCCACCTGCCTGCTGCTTGGCCCGGGCGGCAGCTATGAGGCCGGCATCGCCGCCGCAAAGCCGCTCGAGGCCATCGAGGAGGTCACGCTCGATGATATCTCGACCATCATGTACACATCGGGCACGACGGGACATCCGAAGGGCGCGACCATCACCCATGGCATGACCTTCTGGAATTGCGTCAATCTCGGTGGCCCCGCCTGCATCGGGCCCTCTTCGGTGCTGCTCACCGTGCTCCCGCTGTTCCACACCGGCGGGCTCAATTGCTACACGAATCCAGTGCTGCACGCGGGCGGCACCGTGATGATCATGCGCGCCTTCGATCCCGGCACGGCGCTCGGCCTGATCAACGATCCCGCGCAGGGCATCAACGTGTTCTTCGGCGTGCCCGCGATCTACCAATTCATGGCGCAGCATCCGGCATTCGCCACGACCCACCTGAGCCGACTGATCGTTGGCGGTGTCGGCGGCGCGCCGATGCCGGTGCCACTGCTGAAGGTCTGGGAGGCGCGCGGCGTCGCGCTGCAGCAGGGCTACGGCATGACCGAGACCTCGCCCGCCGTGCTGGTGCTCGACCGCGAAGATGCCGCACGCAAAGCCGGCTCCGCCGGCAAGCCGGTGCTGCACACCGAGGTGCGGATCGTGCGGCCCGATGGCAGCGATGCCGATATCGGCGAGCTCGGTGAGCTCTGGGTGAAGGGGCCGAACATCACGCCCGGCTACTGGAACAGGCCCGAGGCAAACAAGATCTCGTTCACGGACGGCTGGCTGCATACGGGCGACGCGACGCGCGTGGACGAGGAGGGCTTCTACTACATCGTCGATCGCTGGAAGGACATGTACATCTCCGGCGGCGAAAACGTCTATCCGGCCGAGGTCGAGAACGTCCTGCACCAGCTCACCGCCATCGCGGAAGCCGCCGTGATCGGCATTCCCGATCCGCAATGGGGCGAGGTCGGCCTTGCCATCATCGCGGTCAAACCGGGCCAGCGGCTGACCGATGCGGATGTGTTCGCGCATTGCGCGGCCAATCTGGCGCGCTTCAAATGCCCGCGCCAGATCCGCTTCGTCGATGCGTTGCCGCGCAACGCCACCGGCAAGATCCACAAGCCGACCTTGCGCAAGGAATTATCCGTCGCCTCGGAGGTCGACAGGAAAGTCGCAAACGCCTGATCGAAGCGCCCTTTGCCGGCGCTTTTCTTTTTTGAAGTGCCTGCCCAGCCAACAAGGAAAACCCAAGGAATTTCCATGAAGAACAAGAAACTCTCCCTGCTCGCCGCGGCGGCGGCGGTGACATTGCTGTCGGCCCAGGCCGCCCAGGCGCAGAAGAAATACGACACCGGCGTCAGCGACACCGAGATCAAGATCGGCAATGTCGAGGCCTATTCGGGCCCTGCCTCCGCCTACGGCATCATCGGCAAGACCGAGGAAGCCTATTTCAAGATGATCAACGACCAGGGCGGTATCAACGGCCGCAAGATCAACTGGATCTCCTACGACGACGGCTATTCGCCGCCGAAGACCGTGGAGCAGGTCCGCAAGCTGATCGAGAGCGACGAGGTGTTCCTGGTGTTCAACGCGCTGGGCACGCCGACGCAGACCGCCGTGCAGAAATATCACAACACCAAGAAGGTGCCGCAGCTGTTCCTCGCCACCGGCGCCAGCAAGTGGAACGACCCGAAGAATTTTCCATGGACCATGGGCTTCCAGCCCAGCTACCGGGTCGAGGCACAGATCTTCGCAAAATACATCCTGAAGGAGAAGCCGGACGCGAAGGTCGCGATCTTCTATGCCAACGACGATTTCGGCAAGGACTACCTCGCCGGCATCAAGGATGTGTTCGGCGACAAGGCCTCGAAGCTGATCGTGGCCGAGGAGAGCTACGAGACCTCCGAGCCGTCGATCGACGCCCACATCGTCAAGCTGAAGGGCACCGGCGCCGATGTCTTCGTCAACATCGCGACGCCGAAGTTCGCGGCACAGGCGATCAAGAAGATCGCCGAACTGGAGTGGAAGCCGATGCACCTGATGACGGACGTCTCGGTCTCGATCGGCGCGGTGATGAAGCCTGCCGGCCTCGAGGCCTCCGAAGGCGTGCTGTCGGCCGGCTATCTCAAGGATGCGTCGGATCCCCAGTGGAAGGACGACGAGGGCATGAAGAAGTTCATGACCTTCATCGACAAGTACATGCCCGGCGCCAACATCTCCGACGCCAATCTGGTTTACGCCTATGCCGCGGCCCAGACCATGGTGCAGGTGCTGAAGCAGTCCGGCGACAATCTCACCCGTGAGAACGTGATGAAGCAGGCCGCCAGCCTGAAGGATTTCGTTCCGGACACGCTGATCCCGGGCATCAAGATCAACACCTCCGCCACGGACTTCGCGCCGATCGAGCAGCTCAAGATGTGGCGGTTCAAGAAGGGCCAGTGGGAGCTGTTCGGCGACATCATCAGCGCCGAGCCGAACGGTTAGCTCGGAGCGAACGGCCCGTGCACGGGAGATGGCGGCCGCGAGGCCGCGATCTCTTTATCCGCAAGTGAACCTATGCCGGCAGGAACAGCGCGAACGGCTCCTCCACCGTGCGGCGCAGGTGCTTTCGGTACAGCTCGTAGTTGGCGTCGTCCGGCGCGACCCGTCCCAGGGACGGCTTCGGAATGTTTTTGAGCGGCACATAGGCGATGGGCGCGGCGATCGGCGTCAGCTGCGAGCCGGGGCCGGCGCGGAGCGTCGAGATGATGCCGTACATCTCGCCGGCGACCGTCGGCCGCGACACCGTGATCACGCGATGCTGGCCGTGCTTGATGATGACGAGGTAGATGAAGCCGGACTGATGGGGAACGGCGACCTCGCCGGTATGTTCATAGGCGGTATCGGTCCGGTCGCCTTCGCGGAAGACCAGCGATGAGACTTTCGGCTCCCAGGCGATCTCGGTGCGGTAGGCGAAGATCGCGTCCTTGTCGCCGAATGACGGCCGCAACGTGATGTAGACGTCCTCGAGCCAGGTCACCGCGCGATGCGCATAGGAGCCGAGGCTGTCGGGAGCGACGTCGTTCGCGGCCGGTGGCGTCACCACGGCGGCGCTCTTGCGCAAGGACACGCCCAGCGCCTGCTCCAGCCGGACCGTGGTCGCCAGGGTGAACGGCCGGCGGCCGCCTAAAACCTTCTCCAGCGTCGACAGACTAAGCTTGGCCTGCTCCGCCAGCGCCTGCCGGGAGATCCGGCGTCTGGCCAGCTCCTCGCGAATGGTCTCCGCGATCTCGCGGCTCTGCTCGTCCGAAAGCTGCTTGTCGGCCTGTGTCTGCATCGTCAACCCTGCCCTGGGAGTGCCATCCTATCAGGGCGGACAAACCAGCACAAAACCGCACATGGCCGCCCCGGCGGCGGGCCCGTCCGGCCGGCGGCGGCGGAACATTGCCGATCATTCTGCTCGCGAAATCGCGCCCTCCCGGCGGATGCTGAAGGCCAGCAAACATGCTTCGGGAGCAGGCCAAATGAGTACCTACGACACAGCCGAGGGGGACGAACACCCCTTGTTGAGCCGGCTGATCAAGGTCGGATTATTCCTTCTCGCGCAGGGCATCGCCGTGATGCTGGTCGCCTTCGTGGCGCTGCTGGTGAGCTTCGGGACGGGCTGGTCGGCAACGACCGAGCCGGCCAGCCTGCTCCAGCCCGGCGAGGCCAAATCCGGCAGCCTGCTGCTGAAGGAGGACGGCGCCTACACCGAGGCCATCCGCCTCGGCACCGATGTTGACATCACCGTGTCAGGCCCGACGCTGCGCGCCCGCGTCACCCAGGTGTTCCGCAATCCGACCAGGGACTGGGTCGAGGCCACCTATGTCTATCCGCTCGCGACCGACGGCGCGGTCGATACCCTGAAGATCGTCGTCGGCGACCGCGTCATCGTCGGCGACATCAAGGAGCGGCAGCAGGCCCGCGTGATCTACGAGCAGGCCCGCAGCGCCGGCCAGAAGGCCGCGCTCACCGAGCAGGAGCGGCCCAACATCTTCACAAATTCCATCGCCAATATCGGCCCCGGTGAGACCGTGCTGGTGCAGATCGAATACCAGGAGCCGGTGCATCAGAGCGGCAACGAATATTCGCTGCGCCTGCCGCTGGTGGTCGCGCCGCGCTACAATCCGGCACCGATCGTGCAGAGCGTCGACTTCCGCGAGGACGGCTCCGGCTGGGGCGCGACCAATTCGGATCCGGTGCCGGATCGCGATCGCATCTCGCCGACCGTACTGGATCCCGCGAGGAACGCGCCGGTCAATCCGACCAGCATCACGGTGCGCCTGAAGGCCGGCTTCGCGCTCGGCGAGGTCAAGAGCCATCACCACAACGTCAAGACGGAAAGCCCCGACGATGCGACGCGCATCATCACGCTCGCCGACGGCACTGTGCCCGCGGACCGTGATTTCGAGCTGACCTGGAAACCGGCCGCCGAGAAGGCGCCGTCGGTCGGGCTGTTCCGCGAGCATGTCGGCGATGCCGATTACCTGCTCGCCTTCGTCACCCCGCCGAGTGCCGAGCAGGCGGTGCAGAAGCCGCTGCCGCGCGAGGTCGTGTTCGTGATCGACAATTCCGGTTCGATGGGCGGCACCTCCATCGTCCAGGCCAAGGCGAGCCTGCTCTATGCCCTCGGCCGCCTGCAGCCGAACGACCGATTCAACGTGATCCGTTTCGACGACACCATGGACGTGCTGTTTGCGGCCTCCGTGCCGGCGGATGCCGCCCATGTCGGCGAAGCCACTTCCTTCGTCGGCGCGTTGCAGGCGCGCGGCGGCACCGAGATGGTGCCGGCGATGCGTGCGGCGCTGACCGACAAGCTCGCCGACAGCAACATGGTCCGCCAGGTCGTGTTCCTGACCGACGGGGCGATCGGCAACGAGCAGAAATTGTTCGAGACCATCACGGCGATGCGTGGCCGCTCGCGCGTGTTCATGGTCGGCATCGGCTCTGCGCCCAACACCCATCTGATGACGCGCGCCGCCGAGCTCGGCCGCGGTGCCTTTACCCATATCGGCTCCGTCGAACAGGTCGAGGAGCGCATGCGCGGCCTGTTCGCCAAGCTCGAAAATCCCGCCATGACCAGCCTCACCGCAAAGTTCTCCGACGCCGGGGCTGACATCACCCCGGCGATCATTCCCGACGTCTATCGCGACGAGCCGCTGGTGCTGGCGGCGAGGCTCGACAAGCTCGCGGGCTCGCTCGAGATCAAGGGCCGCGTCGGCGACCGCCCGTGGTCGGTGACGCTGCCGCTGCAGAACGCGGCCGAGGGCAAGGGCCTGTCGAAACTCTGGGCGAGGCGCAAGATCGGCGATGCGGAAGTCGCGCGCACCCTGCGCGAGATGACGCCGGAAGTATCCGACAAGGCGATCCTGGCACTGGCGATTGATCATCAAATCGTCACCCGCCTCACCAGCCTCGTCGCCGTCGACAAGACGCCGAGCCGGCCCGAAGGCGAACCGCTCAAGCTGAGCGAGCTGCCGATCAATCTGCCGGCCGGCTGGGATTTCGAGAAAGTGTTCGGCGAACGGCCGCATCTGACGCCGACGCAGCTGCGCGAACGCCATGCCGATGCGCGCAGCCAGCCGGCGGCAAGGCGGCCGACACCTGCTTCGCCCGATGCGATCCGGCTGCCCAAGACGGCGACCTCGGCCGAGCTGAAGATGATCGCGGGCCTGATCCTGATCGTGCTCGCCCTGTTCCTGTTCGTGTTCAACCGGCGTCAGCCCTTGCTCACTGACGCCGCTTGAGAGAGGAGAGCCCCCCGAACTCCTCTGTTAGCGCACGCGGCTGCCCGTCCCGACAAACGGCCGCGCGCGCCTTTTTTGATCGTCATTGCGAGGAGCGAAGCGACGAATCAATCCAGACTGCCGCCGCGGAGACAGTCTGGATTGCATCGCGTCGCTCGCAATGACGGGGGACGAAACACAATGCCCCGCCTCATCTCTCTGCTGATACCGGCACTGATCGGCCTGCTCCTGTTCGGCGAAGGCGCATACATCCACGCCAAGGCATGGCTGGCGCAGGTGCTGCTGGAGCGGGCGTTCGACCAAGGCGTTGCGACGGGACAGGCGGTCAAGCCGTGGTCGTGGGCCGACACCTGGCCGGTCGCTCGGATCGAGGTCAAGCGGATCGGCGCCAGCGCCATCGTGCTGGAAGGCACGAGCGGACAGGCGCTTGCTTTCGGACCCGGCCATATCGACCACACGGCCAATGCAGGCGAACGCGGGATTGCGGTGTATGCCGCGCATCGCGACACGCATTTCCGCTTCCTGCGGAACGTTGCCATGGGTGACATCATCGATGTCACCCGCGGCGACGGCCATCATTTTCGCTATCGCGCGGATTCCTCGAGCGTGGTCCGTTTCGATGAATCGGGCATCGACGCCACGGCACAGGGTTTCGAGCTTGTTCTCGCGACCTGCTGGCCATTCGACGCCGTCACCTCGGGCCCCGAGCGCTATATCCTGCATGCAACATTGATTGCTGACAGATAGATCGCCATTGGGGGATGCGCACTTCATTCCACCGCACGGCATACCAGCCACACAGTTGCCACTCCGAAGGACTCGCCATAGAACAGAGTGACGCGCCACCAAATAAGAACAACAGGTGAGGTCACGCCATGGAAGCCCATGTGTCTGCAGCGTCCGCGTCCCGTCCATGGTCTCCGCCGCCCGACGCCAGCGACATCGTCAAGGGCATCCACGCCATGCTGCACCCGCACAACATCGTCCTGGTGGGCGCGACCGACAAGCCCGGCAATTATGCCGAGCGCATCTGGAACAATCTGGTCAAATACGGTTTCGAGGGCGGGCTTTATCCGGTCAACGCCAAGCGCCAGAGCATCTGGGGCGTCACCTGCTACAAGGATTTCGCCAGCCTGCCGGAAAAGCCCGATCATGTGCTGGTGCTGGTGCCGGCACGGTTCGCCGTGCAGGTGATCCGTGATGCGGCTGCGGCCGGCGCGCGTTCGGCGACCATCGTCACCTCCGGCTTCAGCGAGCTGCAAGATGAGGAGAGTCAAAAGCTCGCGACGGAATTGCAAGCCGCGATCCGCGAGACGGGCCTCGCCGTCACCGGGCCGAACTGTCTCGGCAATTTGAGTGCCGGCGAAAAACTCTTCACCAATATCGACGACCGCATAGTCACCATGGAACAGGGCGCGGTGGCGATCGCCGGGCAATCCGGCGCCATCGTCATGGCGATCCGCCAGGCGCTGGAGGATCGCGGCGTCGGCGTCGGCTACATGGTGACGACAGGCAATGAAGCCGGGCTCGAGACGCCGGATCTGATGCGCTATTTCGCCGAGGATCCCAGCATCAGGGCGATCGTCGTCTACCTCGAAGGCGTCCGCAACACCAAGGCATTCCGCGATGCCTGCAAGGCGGCGCGCGCCGCCAGCAAACCCGTGATCGCGCTCAAGCTCGGCGCATCCGAGGGCGGCCGCGCCGCGGCGATGGCGCACACCGGCGCGCTGGCGGGATCGATCGAAACCTTTGACGCCATCGCCACGCGCGAAGGCGTGATCCGGGTCGGCGGGCTCGATGAGTTGATCGAGACCACCGAATGCTTCGTTCACGCAGCGGTGCCGAAGGGCGACCGGCTCGCTGCCGTCACGTTGTCCGGCGGCAAGCGCGGCATGCTGATCGACGCGTTCTACAAGGAGGGCCTGAACTTCGCGCCGCTGAGCCCGCATGTCAGTGCGGAGCTGGCAAAGATGCTCGGACCGGGATCGATCGTCGGCAACCCGCTCGACGCCGGCTTTGCCGCGGTAGTCGATCCCTCCGTCTACATGAAGTCGATCAAGCTGATGATCGACGACCCCGACATCGACATCGTCATCGTCGATGCCGAGCTGCCGAAGGCTCCGCACGAGGTGCGCGAGCGGAACTTGCGCATCGTCAACGACATGGCGAGCCGGGCCGCCAAGCCCGTGATCTATATCAGCGCGATGTCGATCGGCTTCACCGAATTCACCAAGACCCTGCGCAAATCGCTGCCCCATCTCACGGTGATGCAGGGAATGGACCGTGCGGTGACCGCGATCAAGTCGCTGCTCGCCTATGCGAAGCTGCGCAAGGTGGTGCCCGAGATCGTCTCGGGCTCGAAGCCCGCCGCACGCGCGGTGCTGGAAAAGGTGCTGAACTCGGCGAACGGCGCCGCGCTGGACGAAGTCGCCTCGAAGAAGCTGCTGAAGGCCTATGGCATCCCGATTTCCAAGGAGGCGATCGCGCAGACGGCGGCGGAGGCGGTGAAGATCGCCAGGCAGATCGGCTTCCCGGTTGTCGCAAAAGTCGTCAGCGCCGAGATCCTGCACAAGTCCGATGTCGGCGGCGTGGTCCTGAACCTCACCAGCGCGGCCGAGGTGAAGAAGGCGTTCGCCGACATCACCGCGCGGATGTCTAAGCTGAAGGGCAAGCCGAAGCTCGACGGCATTTTGATCGCGCAGCAGGTGAAGGCCGATCTCGAGCTCGTGGTCGGCGCCTCGCTCGACGCCGAGATGGGTCCGGTCGTGCTGTTCGGCACCGGCGGCATCGACATCGAGCTGATGAAGGACGTCGCGCTCGCCGGCGCGCCGCTGGACGAGACCGAGGCGCGGCTCCTGATCGGCCGCACCAAGGCCGGCATCAAGTTGCGGGGTTATCGCGGCAAGCCGGCCCTGCACGAGGCCTCCGCGGTGAAGGCGCTGGTCGGCCTGTCCAATCTGATTGCGGATGCCGGCGACCGGATCGCCTCGATCGACATCAACCCGTTCCTGATCAATGCCAGGACGGGCGTCGCGGTCGATGCCCTGATCGTTCTCAACAATGCTGCGGCAAAACGTGCCGCCAAGCATTGAGGTGCGTGCGGCGCCTCTAGGCGCTTCGGCGGGACGAGTCGTTAACCCGCCCGATGTACCATCGCGGCCTTCTTCCAACCATCTCGCTTTGGCCCTAAACTCTGCCTCATGGCACGCGCGAGCAATCTTGTGATCGGAACGGCGACGCTGGCGGTGATCGCCGTGGTGTTTGGCGGCCTGCTCGGCGTGCAGAAATGGCGCACCATCCAGAGCCGCAGCCAGCTGCGCGTGGTGTTCGAGGGCGGCTCCGCCAGCGGCTTGCGCCGCGGCGGCCCGGTGAATTTCGACGGCGTGCCCGCCGGCCAGATCCTGTCGATCAAGCTGGACAATCCACGCCGGATCGTGGCGCTGGTGATGCTCGACAACACCGCACCAATCCGCAAGGACACCGTCGCGGGCATCGAGTTCCAGGGGCTCACCGGCGTTGCCGCGATCTCGCTGATCGGAGGCGCGCCCTCTGCGCCACCGGTGCCGCTGGACGCGGACGGCATCCCCGTGCTGACCGCCGACCTTAGCGATGCCGAATCGATCGTCGACACCCTGCACAGCGTCGACCGCTCCATCGTGAGCAACGCCCCCGCGATCAAGGAGGGCCTGCGCACATTCGAAGCCACCACCGCCGATCTCAGGAGCAAGGGCGGCGAGATCGACGCCGTGATGGCCAAGGTCGACAGCGCCTTCGCGGGCTTCGACAAGGCCGTCACGAAGATCGAGAGCGTGGTGCCCGGCTTCGTCGACGGCAAGGCCGACGAGCTGTTCGAGAAGGTGCAGGGGCTGCGCGAGCTGGCAGGCATGATGAAGAAAAAGTCGGCGAACTATATCGAGGACATTCGCCGCTCGCTGCTCGACGTCAGCGAGACCGCCAACAAGATGGCCGGCACGCCCCTGCCGCCACGACCACCGCGCCATCCCGAGCAGCAGAAGCGGTAGCCTTTTTCTGACCCTCCCTGCAGGGGCCTGGAGGGGGAGGGGTCGATCGCGCGCGGCGCGAGCGGGGACGCGCGCAATTGATCGGTGGCTGCAGTGGTCGCGCCGCTACATCCAAGACGGCCTTAGTAATTGCTGGCCGCCGCCTCGTTCGGGATGCCCTCGATCGGACACTCGTCGGTCCCCGGCGTCGAGCGGGTCATCGCCTCGACCATGTCGCGCGTGCCTTCGGGATCCTTGATCCAGTTCTTGTAGAAATCATACGGGCAGGCCGCGACGCCGCGCGGGCCGTCGCCGGAATTGATCATCCCGGTGTAGCCGCGGTGAACCAGCTTGTAGAGATGGTTCTGCGACTGGCCGTTGCGGCGCGCATCGCGGATCAGATGCTTCGAGAGCTGCGCGTACTGGATGCCGTAATCCTCCTCGCCGCACTCGCCGAGGGTGCGGCCGTCGAAGCCGATGATCGCGGAGTGGCCGAAATAGGAATAGACGCCATCGAAGCCGGCGGCGTTCGCGACGGCGACATAGACGTTGTTGGCCCAGGCCATGGCCTTGGAAATCATGACCTGCTGCTCCTTGGCCGGATACATGTAGCCTTGGCAACGCACGATCAGCTCCGCGCCCTTCATGGCGCAGTCACGCCAGATCTCCGGATAATTGCCGTCGTCGCAAATGATCAGGCTGACCTTGAGGCCCTTCGGGCCCTCGGAGACATAGGTGCAATTGCCGGGATACCAGCCTTCGATCGGTACCCATGGCATGATCTTGCGATATTTCTGCACGATCTCGCCCTTGTCGTTCATCAGGATCAGGGTGTTGTAGGGCGCCTTGTGCGGATGCTCCTCGTGGCGCTCGCCGGTCAGCGAGAACACGCCCCACACCTTGGCCTTGCGGCAGGCCTCGGCGAATATCGCGGTCTCCTCGCCCGGCACCACCGACGCCGTCTCGTACATCTCCTTGGAGTCGTACATGATCCCTTGCGTGGAATATTCCGGGAAGATCACGAGATCCATGCCGGGCAGGCCGACCTTCATGCCCACGATCATGTCGGCGATCTTGCGGGCATTGTCGAGCACCTCGGCCTTGGTGTGCAGGCGGGGCATCTTGTAGTTCACCACTGCGACGCCGACCGTGTCGTTGCTGCTGGAAATGTCACCGTGAAGCATGTTGAGCGCTCCTGTCTTTATTCGTGTGAAGTCATCGCGTGGATTAGTGGCTGATCATCCAGGGGCGCGCTGTCGGAAAACCCTTGGCGCCGCTCCTGGTCTTGGTCATCAGCCGCGCCGGCTTTTTTCTGTCCGGCGAGCTCTTGTCCTTGATCGTCTTGCCCGATGAGCAGCAGCCACAGCCGGGGCCATGCGAAGCCTTGTATTGCGCCAGCGTTTGCGGCGCGTGCGCGCTGCGTTCGTTGACGGCGTGCGCCTTGCGCTTATCCGCCGGCATGCAGAAGAAGTTCGGCGCGGTCAGCATCACCCGCGGCGCCATGGTCTCGCAGTGCGGGCAACTCTGCGGATCGTCGCATTCCGCCATCGGGCGGAGGTCCTTGAAGGGACCGCAATCCTCGCAGAGATATTCATAGACCGGCATCGCATCATCCTTTTAGTGTTGCTCAATACAACTCACGGCGACCGCTCGTGCGGAGACAGCCACTCACCCCGACCCTCTCCCCGTGAGAACGGGGAGAGGGAGCGCGGCGTCATTTGTCCGGCGAGATCGGCATCTGGATGTCGCCGGTGATGTGCTTGATCGGTCCGGCCGCCGACGGCATCACGTCGAAGTCGAAGATTTCGGTCGGCAGCCACAGCGTGGCGCAGGCGTTGGGTACGTCGACCACGCCGGAGATGTGGCCCTGGCACGGCGCGGTGCCGAGAATCGAATAGGCCTGGGCGCCGGAGTAGCCGAACTTCTTCAGATACTCGATGGCGTTCAGGCAGGCCTGGCGATAGGCGATGTGGACGTCGAGATAATGCTGCTTGCCGGCTTCATCGACCGAGATGCCTTCGAAGATGAGGTAGTCCTTGTAGTTCGGCGTGATCGGCGAAGGCTTGAAGATCGGGTTCTTGATGCCGTATTTGGCGACGCCGTCCTTGATGACACCGACCTTCAGATGGAGCCAGCCGGCCATCTCGATCGCGCCGCAGAAGGTGATCTCGCCGTCGCCCTGGCTGAAGTGGAGGTCGCCCATCGAGAGACCGCCGCCGGGGACATAGACCGGGAAGTAGATCTTCGAGCCGCGCGAGAGGTCCTTGATGTCGCAATTGCCGCCGTGCTCACGCGGCGGCACCGTGCGCGCGCCCTCCGCACCAATCTTCACCTTGGCATCGCCCTTGGCGCGGCCGCCATGAGCGGTCGGCGCGAATGGCGGATTGGCAAGGCCGGGCACGCGGGTCGGGTTGGTCGAGATCAGCTCGGCCTCGCGCTTGTTCCACGTCTCCAGCATCTTCGGATCGGGCAGACAGCCGATCAGGCCGGGATGGATCAGGCCGGCAAAGTTGACGCCGGGCACGTGGCGCGACGAGGTGTAGAGACCCTTGATGTCCCAGATCGACTTCTGCGCCAGCGGGAAATGATCGGTGAGGAAGCCGCCGCCATTCTGCTTGGAGAAGAAGCCGTTGAAACCCCACAGGCTCTCCTTGAGCGGCCCGACGTCGAGCAGGTCGACCACGAGGAGGTCGCCGGGCTCGGCACCCTTGACGCCGATCGGACCGGACAGGAAGTGCACGATCGATAGGTCGATGTCGCGCACGTCGTCGGCGGAATCGTTGTTCTTGATGAAGCCGCCGGTCCAGTCATAGGTCTCGATGATGAAATCGTCGCCCGGATTGACCCAGGCCACGATCGGGATGTCCGGGTGCCAGCGGTTGTGCACCATGTCATTTTCGTAAGCCGACTTGGTGAGATCGACCTTGATCAGTGTCTCTGGCATCGAGATGCTCCCCTTTACTACGGTTGGTTAGACGGACAAATATTTCGAGACCTGCGCGGCATCGACGGCGTCGCGCGGATCGTCGCGTACGATCTCGCCGTTCTCGATGACCAGAACGCGGTCGGCGATGTCTAGCGCGAAGCTCAGGACCTGCTCGGAGACGACGATCGAGAGCCCCTTGTCGGCGCGGATGCGCTTCAACGTGCGCGCCATCTCCTTGATGATCGAGGGCTGGATGCCTTCGGTCGGCTCGTCCAGCAGCAGCACCTTCGGCCTGGTCGCGAGCGCACGCGCAATCGCGAGCTGCTGCTGCTGGCCGCCTGAGAGATTCCCACCGCGGCGGCCTTTCATCTCCAGCAGCACCGGAAACAGCTCGTAGATATCCGCCGGCACCTCCGACCCGCCGGAGACGACGAGACCGGTCTCGATGTTCTCCTTCACCGACATGGTGGAGAAGATCATGCGGCCCTGCGGCACATAGGCGAGCCCCTTGGCGACGCGCTCGTAGCTCGGCAGGCTACCCAGCTCGGCGCCGTCCATGGTCACCGAGCCGCTTTTGGTCGGCAGGATGCCCATCAGCGATTTCATCAGCGTGGTCTTGCCCATGCCGTTACGGCCCATGATCGCGACGATCTCGTTCGGCGCGACCTTGACGTTGAGCCCGTGCAGCACCTCGCTCTGGCCGTAGGCGACGTGAAGATCGGAAATTGCCAGCATGATGCGCTCCTAGGCTCGGTGCTTCTTCACCTCTCCCCACCGGGGAGAGGTCGCGCCGAAGGCGCGCAGGTCTCTCGAGGGAGTGAAACCCCTCACCCGAATTGCTGCGCAATTCGACCTCTCCCTATGGGAGAGGTGGGCCGTCATTGCCGCGGCGGATTCGATCGAATTCACCATCGTCAGTGCCCCAGATAGACCTCGACGACCTTCGGGTCGTTCTTCACCTTCTCCATGGTGCCCTCCGAGAGGATCTGGCCCTGATGCAGCACGGTGACCTTGTGCGCGATGTCCTCGACGAACTTCATGTCGTGCTCGATCACCAGCACCGAGCGGTTCTTGATGATGCGGTTGAGCAACTCGGCGGTCTTGGCGCGCTCGGACACGCTCATGCCAGCGACGGGCTCGTCCAGCATCAACAGGTCCGGGTCTTGGATCAGCAGCATGCCGATCTCGAGCCACTGCTTCTGGCCGTGGCTGAGCAGGTCGGCATTCATGTGCAGCCGGTCCTTCAGGAAGATCATCTCGGCGACCTCGTGCACCCGGTCGCGCACGGCGGCATCGCGGGTGAAGGTCAGCGCACCGAACACCGAGCGGCCACGGGGATAGGAGATCTCCAGATTCTCGAACACGGTGAGATCATCGTAGATCGACGGGTTCTGGAACTTGCGCCCCACCCCGGTCTTGACGATCTCGTTCTCCTTCATCCGCGTCAGCTCCTTGCCGCGGAACTGGATCGAGCCCGACGTCGCTTTGGTCTTGCCGCAGATCAGGTCGAGCACGGTGGTCTTGCCGGCCCCGTTGGGCCCGATGATGACGCGGATCTCGTTCTCGTCGACATAGAAGGAGAGATCGTTGACCGCCTTGAACCCGTCGAACGACACGGTCAGCGCTTCGACGGCGAGCAGGAATTCCTTGGGCTGATGACCGACGAGCATGACCTATCTCCTCATTGCCAGCGTGGCATCGGCATCGTGGTGACCTATGAGCATGACGATCTCCTCACTCCGCCGGGGCGCCGTCGGCGACCGAGCTGTCGGTCCAGCCCTCGGGTTTCGATTTGCGCGAGGCGATCAGGCGATCGATGCGCGGCTGCACGTAGTCGCCCCAGATCCCGGCGAGGCCGTTCGGGAACGCCAGCACCACGGCGATGAACAGGCCGCCGAGGCCGAACAGCCACAATTCGGGGAAGGTTTCCGACAGGCTGGTCTTGGCGAAGTTGACCAGCAGCGTGCCGTAAATCGCGCCCAGGATCGACAGCCGTCCGCCGACCGCGGTGTAGATCACCATCTCGATCGAGGGCACGATGCCGACGAAGGACGGCGACATGAAGCCGACATTGAGCGCGAACATGGCGCCGCCGATCGCGGCGAAGACCGCAGCGATGCAGAAAGCGAAGATCTTGAAGTTGGCGACGCTGTAGCCGGAAAAGCGGACGCGGTCCTCCTTCTCCCGCATCGCGACCAGGATACGCCCAAGCTTGGAGTGCCGGACGAACTGCGCGATCATGATGCAGGCGAACAGGCAGCCGACCTCGAAGAAGTACAGCACGATCTTGGCGTGGTCGGGCCGGATGTCCCATCCCTTCAGCGTGCGCAAGTCGGTCATGCCGTTGATGCCGCCGGTGTAGCCCTGCTGTCCCACGATCAGGATCGTCATGATGGCCGCGACCGCCTGGGTGATGATGGCGAAGTAGGTGCCACCGACCCGGCGCTTGAACATCGCGGTGCCGATGATCAGCGCGAAGATGCCGGGCACGAGGATGATGGCGGCGATGGTGAAGGTGAGGCTGTTGAAGGGTTTCCAGAAGAACGGCAGCGCCGTGATCTGATTCCAGTCCATGAAATCGGGGATACCGGGGGTCGACTGGATCTTGGTGTTCTCCACGCTCGATGCCTCGAGCTTGAGGAACATCGCCATGCAGTAGCCGCCGAGCCCGAAGAACACGCCCTGGCCGAGGCTCAGGATGCCGCCATAGCCCCAGCAGATCACGAGGCCCAGCGCGACGAAGGCGTACGTCAGGTATTTGGCGACCAGATTGAGCCTGAAGACGTCAAGGGTGAGCGGCAGCACCACCACGAGGAAGACCGCGAGCACCAGAATTCCGATCAGCTCCGATCGATTGAAGAACCGATTGTCGGTCATAACATCAGCCCCATTTCTCACTTGCGGACCTTGAGGGCGAACAGCCCCTGCGGCCGCAGCATCAGGATTCCGACCACGGCGAGCAGCGTCAGCACCTTGGCCATCGAGCCCGACATGAAGAACTCGAGGGTGGATTGCGTCTGCGAAATCGAGAAGGCCGAGGCGATGGTGCCGAGCAGGCTCGCGGCGCCGCCGAATACGACGACGAGGAAGGTGTCGACGATGTAAAGCTGGCCGGAGGTCGGCCCGGTCGAGCCGATCATGGTGAAGGCGCTGCCGGCGATCCCGGCGATTCCGCAACCGAGGCCGAAGGTGTAGCGATCGACCTTCTCGGTGTTGATGCCGACGGCACCGGCCATGATGCGGTTCTGCACCACGGCGCGCACCTGGCGGCCCCAGCGCGATCTAAACATCACATAAGCGACGGCGATGGTGATCAGCACGGTCAGGCACATCACGAAGACGCCGTTGATCGGCACTTCGATGCTGTCGGTGACGTGCAGCGAGCCGAGCATCCATTGCGGCAGCTCGACCCCGACCTCGCGCGCGCCGAATACGGAGCGATAGGCCTGTTGCAGCATCAGGCTGAGGCCCCAGGTCGCCAGCAGCGTATCGAGGGGGCGCTTGTACAGATGCCGTATCAGCACCCATTCAACCAGCATTCCCAGCGCACCCGACGCGAGGAAAGCCAGGATCATCGCGAGGAAGAAGTAGCCGCCGAACAGGCCCGGCATGTAGCTCTGGAACAGATTGGAGGTCATCCAGGTGACGTAGGCCCCGAGGATCATGAACTCGCCATGGGCCATGTTGATGACGCCCATCTGGCCGAAGATGATCGCAAGCCCGAGCGCCATCAGGACGTAGACCGAGAACAGGATCAGTCCTGCGAAGCCCTGCATGACGAAGATGGAGCCAAGGTCACCAAGCGAGTAGTCGCCGAACATCGATGTCCTCCGTCGGGGAAAGGGCCCCGCGTCGCGATGCAGAGTCGCGACGCGGGGGTCTTGGGCACGGACTTGCGATCCACGCCAGGGAGCGGTTTTGCCTTGAGGGGAAAGCGCGAGTTATGCCGCTGCTTACTGGTAACCCTTCGGGAACGGATCCGGCTCGACGAGATCGGCGGTCTCGTAGATCAGTTCGAACTGGCCATCGAGCTTGGCGCGGCCCACGCGGGTCTTCGACCAGAGGTGATGGTTCTCGTGGATGCGCACATAGCCTTCCGGCGCGCCCTTGAACTCGACGCCCGGTGACGCCGCCGCGATCTTGTCGACGTCGAAGGAGCCCGCCTTCTCGACCGTCAACTTCCACAGCCACGGGCCGAGATAGGCAGCCTGGGTGACGTCTCCGATCACGGTCTTCTCGCCCCATGCCTTCTTGAACGCGGGCACGAAGGCCTTGTTGTTGGGATTGTCGAGCGACTGGAAGTACTTCATGCAGGCATAGGCGCCCGCGATGTTCTCGCCGCCGATGCCGTCGATCTCGTCCTCGGTCACCGAGATCGTCAGCAGCGGCTGCTTGGCGAGGTCGATGCCGGCGGCCTTGAGCTGCTTGTAGAAGGCGACGTTGGAGCCGCCGACGACGTCGGTGAAGATCACGTCGGGCTTGGTCAGCTTGATCTTGTTGATCACCGAGTTGAACTGGGTCGAGCCGAGCGCGTAGTACTCCTCGCCGACGACCTTGCCCTTCAGCACGTTCTCGACGTGCTTGCGCGCGATCTTGTTCGAGGTGCGCGGCCAGATGTAGTCGGAGCCGATGAAGAAGAAAGTCTTGGCGCCCTTCTCCTTGGCGATCCAGTTCAGGCCGGCGAGGATCTGCTGGGTCGCTTCCTGGCCGGTGTAGATCACGTTCTTGGACTGCTCGAGGCCTTCGTAAAAGGTCGGGTAATAGAGCATGCCGTTGTACTGCTCCATGACCGGCAGCACCGCCTTGCGCGAGGCCGAGGTCCAGCAACCCATGATGGCCGCGACCTTGTCGTTGACCAGCAGCTTCTTGGCCTTCTCGGCGAAGGTCGGCCAGTCGCTGGCGCCGTCTTCCTGAATGAACTTGATCTTGCGCCCGAGCACCCCGCCCATGGCGTTGATCTGCTCGATGGCGAGCTTCTCGGCCTCGATCGAGCCGGTCTCGGAAATGGCCATGGTGCCGGTAGCGGAGTGTAGGATGCCGACCGTGACTTCCGTGTCGGTGACGGCAAGACCTGTGGTGTTGACCGCAGAGGTCGCCGGGGCCTGCGCGAAAGACGCCCGCGGCAGCATCGTCATGGCGGGCACGGCCGCCATTCCCATCAATAGTTTACGCCGGAGCGGCGACAACAGGCCCTTGTTTGCTTCGTCTGACATGAGCACCCCACTTTTGTTCGAGGACACGCGATTGGTGCCGTGAGGATGGCTCGAATTTGTGCAGCGCAAGCATACGCAAGATCGCGTATACTGCACCGCAAAATACCGACGTAGGCTTTTGGTACGGGATTTGCGAGGGCTCCGGGTCCGTATCAGAAGTGGGGTAAAGAGTGGCAGGGCGGCAGCGAATAGACCGCGTCAGGCGCCAGTACAACCAATGGGTTGCCAACCAGACGCTGGAAGACTACGCGCTGCGCTTCACCGCCAAGAGCGCGCGGCGATGGTCCGCCGCCCGCGTCGCAAACACCGCGATCGGCGCGATCTCCTTCCTGGTGCTCGAGGCGATCGGCGGCACCATCACCCTCAATTACGGTGTCACCAACGCCGCAGCCGCGATCCTCGTCGTCTCAGCCATCATCTTCTGCTGCGGCGTGCCGATTGCCTATCATGCCGCCAAATGCGGCATCGACATCGACCTCCTGACCCGCGGTGCCGGCTTCGGCTATATCGGCTCGACCGTGACGTCGCTGATCTACGCCTCCTTCACCTTCATCTTCTTCGCGGTGGAGGCCGTGATCCTGGCGACCGCGCTGGAGATGTGCCTCGGCATTCCGCGCCCGATCGGCTACCTCATCAGCGCGGTCGCGATCATCCCGCTCGTGACCTACGGCATCACGCTGATCAGCCGCTTCCAGCTCTGGACGCAGCCGCTCTGGGTCGTGCTGCACATCCTGCCCTTCGTGGCGATCGCCTGGGCCAATCCCCACTCCTTCACGGAATGGCGCAAATTCTCCGGTGAGCATGGCGACCTCAACGGCCATTTCGATTTGCTCCTGTTCGGTGTGGCGTCATCGGTGGTGTTCTCGCTGGTGGCTCAGATCGGCGAGCAGGTCGACTTCCTCCGATTTCTGCCGCGCGATCGCCGCGCCTCCAAGGCCTCGTGGTGGATCGCGCTGATGAGCGCGGGGCCGGGCTGGATCGTGCTCGGCGCGCTGAAGCTGCTGGCCGGCTCGTTCCTGGCGTTCTTTGCGCTCAGCCACGGCGTGCCGCCCGAAGAGGCGGCCGAGCCCGCGCATATGTATCTCGTGGCGTTTCGATACGTGCTGTCGGAGCCGGACCTCGCGCTGGCCTTGACCGGCATCTTCGTGGTGCTGTCGCAGATCAAGATCAACGTCACCAACGCCTATGCCGGCTCGATCGCGTGGTCGAATTTCTTCTCACGCCTGACCCACAGCCATCCCGGCCGCGTGGTCTGGCTGGTATTCAACGTCATGGTGGCGCTGCTGCTGATGGAGATCGGCGTCTACAAGACGCTGGAGCAGACGCTGGCGCTCTACTCCAACGTCGCCATCGCCTGGGTCGGCGCGCTGGTCTCCGACCTCGTCGTCAACAAGCCGCTCGGCCTGCGTCCGCCACAGATGGAGTTCAAGCGCGCGCATCTCTACGACATCAATCCGGTCGGTGTGGGCGCCATGACGCTCGCGATCATCGTCTCGATCGCGGCGTTCTACGGCCTGTTCGGGCCGACCATGAAGGCGCTGGCCGCCTTCGTCGCGCTGACGGTCGCCTTCGTCACCGCGCCTGTCATCGCCTGGCTGACGGACGGAAAGTTCTACATCGCGCGCAAGCCGAAGCGAAGCTGGGCCAATATCGAGGCGATCCAGTGCTGTATCTGCGAGCATAGCTTCGAGCCGGAGGACACCACCTCCTGCCCCGCCTATGCCGGTCCGATCTGCTCGCTATGCTGCTCGCTCGACGCCCGCTGCCACGATCTCTGCAAGCCGCATGCGCGGGCGCAGGTGCAGTTTGCCGAGGCGCTCGGCAAGATTCTGCCGCAGCCGATCTATGCGCGGATCAACTCGCAGTTCGGCCATTACGTCGGCGTGTTCCTCGTCTCTGCCGGCCTCGTCGCGCTGGTGCTGGGGCTGATTTATCTGCAGACCTCGGCGAGCGTGCATGGCGAGAACATGCTGGTCTCCAACGTGCTGTGGAAGGTGTTCTTCTCGCTCAGCATCATCATCGGCGTGGTGGCCTGGCTGTTCGTGCTGGCGCAGCAGAGCCGCCGCGCCGCCGAGGCCGAGACGCGGCGGCAGACCGCGCTGCTGATCCAGGAGATCGACGCTCACAAGCGCACTGACGCCGAGCTGCAGCGCGCCAAGGAAGTTGCCGAATCCGCCAACCTCGCCAAGAGCCGCTACGTCGTCGGACTCAGCCACGAGCTGCGCTCGCCGCTGAATGCGATCAGCGGCTATGCGCAGCTGCTCGAGCAGGACTCGACGCTGAGCACCAAGCCGCGCGACCAGGTCCGCGTTGTCCGGCGTAGCGCCGATCACCTCTCCGGGCTGATCGACGGCATTCTGGATATCTCCAAGATCGAGGCGGGGCGGCTGTATCTGTCGCGCGACGAGGTGCGCCTGAGCGAATTCCTGGACCAGCTCGTCGGCATGTTCCGCCTCCAGGCCGCCGCCAAGGGCATCGACTTCGTGTTCAGACGTCCCGCGCATCTGCCGGCCGTGGTCTATGCCGACGAGAAGCGGCTGCGCCAGGTGCTGATCAATTTGCTCTCGAACGCCATCAAATTCACCCAGACCGGCAGCGTGCAATTCGTCGTGCACTATCGTAGCCCCGTTGCCGAGTTCGAGGTGACCGACACCGGCCCGGGCATCCGGGGCGACGATCTCGAGCGGATCTTCGCGCCGTTCGAGCGCGGCGCGCTCGGCGTTGCGCAGCCTCGGACCGGAACCGGCCTCGGCCTGACCATCAGCCGGCTGCTGGCCGGCGTCATGGGCGGCGACATCAAGGTCACGAGCACGGTCGGCACCGGCTCGACGTTCAAGGTCAAGATCCTGCTGTCGGAGGTCACCAATCCCCGACGCATCGCGCCGGTGGAGGCGCCGGTCTCCGGCTATCACGGCGCGCGCAAGACCATCCTGATCACCGACGACGACCCTGTGCATCGCGATCTCCTGCGCGAGGTGCTGACGCCGCTCGGCTTCATCTTGCTCAGCGCGCCCGACGGCGCGGGATGCCTGGCACTGGCGCAACATTGCCGGCCCGATCTGTTCCTGCTCGACATCTCCATGCCGGCCATGGACGGCTGGGCCGTTGCAGAGGCGCTACGCGCCAGCGGCCATCACCAGGCGCGCATCCTGATGGTCTCGGCGAGTGCGCTGGAAGCCCACGGCACCCCGCTGGCGCAGCCCTTCCATGACGGTTATCTGATGAAGCCGATCGACATTCCGCGGCTGCTGGAGACGGTCCGCCAGCTCCTCAAGATCGAATGGCAATACGGCTCTGAAGAGATCGCGGTGCCGTTCTGGCGGCCCGAGAGCGGCTCACGGCCGCCGGCGCGGCACATCGAGGCGTTGATCGGGCTCGGCCAGATCGGCTACGTCAAGGGCATTCAGCTCAAGCTGGACGAGCTCGGCAGCGAGCACCCGGAGCATGCCGACTTCGTGGCGCAGATGCGGTCGCTGGTCGACCGCTTCGATCTCGACCAGTACATGACCACATTGAAGACGTTGCATGCTTATGAGCATTGAACCAAAGAAGCGCGACGTCGCGCTCGTTGTGGACGATTCGCCCGAAACGCTGCGGCTGCTCACCGATGCGCTGGACGGCGCCGGCATGACCGTGATGGTGGCGCTCGACGGCGCGAGCGCAATGCGCATCGTCGACCAGATCACGCCCGACATCGTGCTGCTCGATGCCGTGATGCCCGGCATCGACGGTTTCGAGACCTGCCGCCGCCTCAAGCGCGATGCAGGCCTTGCC
Source organism: Bradyrhizobium sp. PMVTL-01 (assembly GCF_051861855.1). Classification (NCBI taxonomy): domain Bacteria; kingdom Pseudomonadati; phylum Pseudomonadota; class Alphaproteobacteria; order Hyphomicrobiales; family Nitrobacteraceae; genus Bradyrhizobium; species Bradyrhizobium sp. PMVTL-01. The sequence goes on from NZ_CP193982.1 coordinate 8,353,515, forward strand.
AATGTTCCCGTGATCTTCATGACGGGGCTTGCCGAGACCGAGCACATCGTGCGCGGGCTCGACGCCGGCGGCGTCGACTACGTGACCAAGCCGATCGTCGTCGAGGAAATGCTGGCGCGCATCCGCGTCCATCTCGGGAACGCCCGCCTGACCCAGAGCGCACGCGCCGCGCTCGACGTCTCCGGCCGCTTCCTGTTCGCGGTCAATCGGCAGGGCCATTTGCTCTGGGCGACCTCGCAGGCCCAGAAGCTGCTGGCCGACCATCACGGCGCGCAGGCCGACGACTTCGTGCTCCCGCCACCACTGCTGCAATGGCTGGAGCAGGCCAAGGGCAAAGGCGGATCGAAGTCGCAAGCCGCGTCCCTGCCCGACAATCCGCAACTCCGCTTCTACTACATGGGCGAGACCGCGCCGAACGAATTCCTGCTGCGGCTCTCCAAGGAAGCCGGCACCGCGCTGCCGCCCGAGTTCACCAGCGAGCTCGGTCTTACCACGCGCGAAGGCGAGGTGCTGGCCTGGCTCAGCAAGGGCAAGACCAACCGCGACATCGCGCAGATCCTGGGATTGAGCCCGCGCACGGTCGACAAGCATCTGGAGCAGATTTACTCCAAGCTCGGCGTGGAGAATCGCACGGCGGCGGCGGCGATCGCGGCGAATGCGACGCGGAGGAATACGTAGCTCGCAGTGAGGGTGAGTTGGGACGCGCTAGCCCGGCTAAAAGTGTCGTCCCGGGCAAGCGCAGCGAAGCGGAGCGCAGATCCGCGACCCCTAACCACAGGGAGTGGTTTCACGAAGATTCGGGGTTGCCTGTTCGCTCTATAACCACTGCCTGGGAGTATGGGTCCCCGGTTCGCTTCGCGCCCCGGGACGACGGCGGAGTGTGCGGCGATCGCGCCCGCCACACCCACCGCCCCACACCACATCACCCGTACACAAACGCCTTGTCGTCCAGATCCGTCTTCGGGATCTCGTCCTTCTCGGTCCAGTAATCCTGGCTGTGCTGCCATTCCGGCTTGTCGCCACGCTTTGGCAGCAGGTTCATGTTGCGCATGATGTAGCCGGGGTTGAAGTTTTCCGGATCGATCCAGGGCAGGATCGGCATGTTGTGGTCTTCGGGACGTAGCTTGACCTCGACCTTCTTCTTGCCCATGGCCTTCATGTGGCCGAGCAGGCGGCAGACGAAATCGGCGACGAGATCGACGCGCAGCGTCCAGCTGGCGCGGAAATAGCCGAACACCCAGACCATGTTCGGCACGCCCGTGAACATCATGCCGCGATAGGTGACGGTGTCACCGAAGGCGAGCGGCTTGCCGTCGATCTCGAAGGCGATGTCGCCGAGGGCCGAGAGATTGAAGCCGGTCGCCGTGACGATGACGTCCGCTTCCAGCAGCTTGCCCGATTTCAGCTGGATGCCGTTCTCGACGAAGCATTCGATCTCGTCGGTAACGACGGAGGCCTTGCCGCTGGCGATGCCCTTGAACAGGTCGGCATCCGGCACGAAGGCGATGCGCTGCCGCCATGGACGATAGCTGGGCGTAAAGTGTGTCTCGACATCATAGTCCGGCCCGAGCACCGCGCTGATCTGGCCGATCAAGTCCTTCTTCACCTGCTCGGGTTTGGCCAGACAGAGTTTTGTGAACGCATCCTGCTCGAACAGGATCTTGCGGCGGACGATCTCGTGGATCCAGGCCTCATCGACCTGGAGCCGGCGCAGCTCCTCGGCGATCTCGATGGCGTTGCGGCCGAGACGGAAATAGGTCGGCGAACGCTGCAACATGGTGACGTGCGTGCAATCGTCCGCGATGTTCGGCACCAGCGTTGCCGCGGTCGCACCCGAACCGATCACGACGACCTTCTTGCCCGAAAGATCGAGATCATCCGGCCAGGTTTGCGGGTGGACGATGCGGCCGTTGAAGCGGTCCATGCCCTTCCATTCCGGCGTGTAGCCTTCCGAATGGCGGTAATAGCCCTGGCACATCCAGAGGAAGTTTGCGGTAAAGGTCTTTGCCTCGCCCGTATCCGTGGTTGTCGCCTCGATGGTCCACAGGTTCTGCTCGCTCGACCACCTCGCCGAATTGATCCTGTGCTTGTAGCGGATGTGGCGGGCGATATCGTTGTCGTCGATCACCTCCTTCATGTAGGAGAGGATTTCCTCGGCGGTCGCGATGGGCGGCCCGACCCAGGGCTTGAAGCTGTAGCCGAAGGTGTGGAGGTCGCTGTCCGAGCGGATGCCGGGATAGCGGTGCGTGCTCCAGGTACCGCCGAACGTCGCCTGCGTTTCGAGGATGACGTAGCTCGTGCCCGGAAGCTGCTTTTCGATGTGATAGGCGCTGCCGATGCCGGAGATGCCGGCGCCGACGATCAGCACGTCGAAATGTTCAGTGGCCTGCTTGGTGGTGGCGTGACTGCGAACCGCGACATTCATTGCTGCTTCTATGCCTTGCTTGCTTTTGTGGCCGCCCTCGACCGGACGGCGCGTTTCCTCCGCGACGGGCATGGTCGCCCATCGCGCTTCCGCTTCAAAATGACATAGATCAAGTCGCGGTCAAATCACAGCGCTGCACCCCAGCTCCGCGCGGTCTGCAAAATCCAGTCGCGATAGAGCGTGAGCGGCGTGACACCGGTCAGGCCGCCGCAGCCGGCGGCACCGTTCGGTCCCGTCGACCAGCTGATGAGCCCGACGAGCATTGCGCCATTCGGCTTGTCCTCGAACACCGGACCACCGGAATCGCCGGTACAGGCGCCAATTCCGTCGCGAACTCCGTTGGTTACGGGATCGACCAGCCGGATCTGCAGCGTTCCGGGCTGGCCCGTGGCAACGAGACCGGCGACACGCGTGGCGCCGCCGCTCTTGCCGTCGCCGCGCACGGTGACGCCAATACCGGCGATGACGAAGCGACTGCCGACCTGAATCGGAATATTAGGCATGCCGACCGGCACCGTCGATTTTCCCTTGAGTGGAATTTCCAGTTGCAGCAGTGCAACGTCGGCCGTGGCGCGATGGTACTGCATCGCCTGCATGTTGAAGTTCGGATGGATCGCGACGGTGCGAACGTTCAGCAATTGCGGCGCGCCGTCGGCACCGCGATCGACGATCTTGTAGTCCGCGCCGGGCTGCACGCAGTGCGCCACCGTCAACACCAGTTTTGGTGCGATCAGGGTGCCGCTGCAGAAATTGCCGCGCGAGCCGACGATGGTGACGACGGCGCGCGCGACGCCATCGGCCTGCGGCGTGCCGCCCCCGACGATGGCGTAAGCGGGCGTGGCGAGCAGCAGCGCGGCTGCGATGAACGTGGCAGGCTTCTTCATGGGAACACGCTTCGGCATCGGTGACGGCGGCGAATTGCTTCGGGCTGGCCCTTGCCGATAGCGCATGCTAGCTCTCTTGGAAAGGAATTGACGAGGGCAGGACCTTGGCGATCGAGGCGGTGATCTTTGATTTTGGCGGCGTGCTGACGAGCTCGCCCTTTGAAGCGTTCACGCGGTTCGAGACCGAGCGCGGCCTGCCCATCGACATCATCCGGCGCACCAACGCCGCCAACCATCTGGAAAATGCCTGGGCCAAATTCGAGCGGGCCGAGGTCGACATCGAGACGTTCGATCAGCTATTCGCCGAGGAATCCCGCGCGCTCGGCGCCGAGGTCCGCGGCCGCGACGTGCTGCCGCTGCTCCAGGGCGATCTGCGGCCCGAGATGGTGGAGGCGCTGAAGCGTATCAAGGCGAAATTCAGGACGGGCTGCATCACCAACAATCTGCCGGCCAACGCCATCGGCAGCATGACCGGGCGCTCGCTTTACCTTGCCGAGGTGATGGTGCTGTTCGATCACGTCATCGAATCCGCCAAGATCGGCCTGCGCAAGCCCGACCCGCGGATCTACCGACGGATGGTGGAGACGCTGAAGGTCGATCCGAGGAATTGCGTCTATCTCGATGATCTCGGCGTGAACTTGAAGCCCGCGCGGGAAATGGGCATGACCACGATCAAGGTGACGAGCGGGGCTGAGGCGATCGCGGAGCTCGAGAAGGCGACGGGATTGACGCTGAGCTAGCGCGTCATACTCCGTCATTGCGAGCGCAGCGAAGCAATCCAGACTGTCTCCGCAGTGGGATTCTGGATTGCTTCGCTGCGCTCGCAATGACGGCGTGGGAGCATCTCGCCCGGCGAACTGACTACTCCGCCGCAATTGCGATCCGCTCGGGAAATGCAGCCGCCAGCGAGGCGCGGTCCGGCTTCAGCACACCGCGTTCGGTGATCAGGCCCGTCACCAGTCGCGCCGGCGTCACGTCGAAGGCGTAGTTCGCGACCGCCGATCCCTCCGGCACGATCCGCACCGTCTCCAGCCTTCCATCCGCGGTGCGGCCGGTCATGTCGGTGACCTCCACGCCGCTGCGCTGCTCGATCGGGATATCCCTGATGCCGTCATGGACCGCGAAATCGATCGTCGGCGACGGCAGCGCGACGTAGAACGGCACGCCGTTGTCATGCGCGGCGAGCGCCTTCAGATACGTCCCGATCTTGTTGCAGACATCGCCATTGGCGGCGACGCGGTCGGTACCGACGATGGCGAGATCGACCATGCCGTGCTGCATCAGATGCCCGCCGGTGTTGTCGGCAATGACCGTGTGCGGCACGCCGTGATGGCCGAGCTCCCAGGCGGTGAGCGAGGCACCCTGGTTGCGCGGCCGCGTCTCGTCGACCCAGACATGGATCTTGATGCCGCGCTCATGCGCGAGATAGATCGGCGCCGTCGCCGTGCCCCAGTCGACGGTGGCGAGCCAGCCGGCGTTGCAATGGGTCAGCACGTTGACCACTTCGCCCGGCTTCTTCGCCGCAATCGCTTCGACCAGCGCTAGGCCGTTGCCGGCAATGCCGCGATTGATCTCGACGTCCTGCTCGACGATCTCGTCGGCGCGTGCATAGGCCGCTTCCGCCCGTTCAACGGGATCGATCGGCGCGAGCGCGGTGCGCATCTCGTCCAGCGCCCATTTCAGGTTGATCGCGGTCGGCCGCGCCACGACGAGCGTGTCGTAGGCGCGCTTCAGGCCGGCGTCGGAGGCATCCTCGCGCATGGCGAGTGCCATACCATAGGCCGCGGTCGCACCGATCAGCGGCGCGCCGCGGACCAGCATGTCGCGGATCGCAACGGCCGCCTCCTCGCACGAGGTCAGGCGCGCGATGATGAATTCATGCGGCAGCCGGCGCTGATCGATCGCGCCAACCGACCAGCCGTCGCGCTCGCGCCAGATGCTGCGGAAATGCTTGCCGTCGACCTTCATGGCATTCTGCCTTTCGTATCACGCCCGCAGGATGCGCCCCGCCACCGCATCGAGCTTCTTCAGGAGCTCGGGATCACGGGCCTCGGGGGCCGTGATCAGCGCGGTGTCGAGCGCGCGGTCCGAACCGATCGGGCACGGCTCGTGCTCGCGCGGCAAATCCTTCGCCAGCCGCGCCACCAGCGCCTTCGCCTTGTCGGCGTTCGAGGTCAGCACGCGGATGATGTCCTGCACGGTGACGGCATCGTGATCGGGATGCCAGCAGTCGAAATCCGTCACCATCGCGACGCTCGCGTAGCAGATCTCGGCCTCGCGCGCGAGTTTTGCCTCGGGCATGTTGGTCATGCCGATCACCGAATAACCAAGCGTCTTGTACGTCATGCTCTCCGCACAGGTAGAGAATTGCGGCCCTTCCATGCAGACATAGGTACCGCCACGCGCGATCGCGATGCCCTCGGCTTCGGCGGCCGCTGCGAGATGGATGTGCAGCCGCGGCGAGACCGGGTGCGCCATCGAGACATGCGCGACACAGCCGCGACCGAAGAACGAGCTCTCGCGCTTATGGGTGCGGTCGACGAACTGGTCGACGAGAACGAAGGTGCCGGGCGGCAGTTCCTCTCTGAAGGAACCGCAGGCCGAGAGCGAGATCAGGTCGGTGACACCGGCCCGTTTCAGCACGTCGATATTGGCGCGGTAGTTGATGTCGGAGGGCGACAGCCGGTGGCCCTTGTCGTGCCGCGGCAGGAACACGATCTGCAGGCCGGCGATGGAGCCGCGCCTTAAGGGCGCCGACGGCTCGCCCCAGGGGCTCTCGATCACCTCTTCGCGCGCGCCCTCGAGACCCGGCAGGTCGTAGATGCCGGAGCCCCCGATGATGCCCAATACCGCCTGCGTCATACCCGCTCCACCCTGTTCGCCACGTGCGACATGGTTAAAGCTATGCCAGTTTTGCGGCGGTTTTGGAACGGGGTGGTGAGGGGATGGCGTAGCTGTGAAAAGCCAGCACCCATACCGCGAGGTCTATCGACGGGGCACTATATCAATCCCCAACGACGAAACTTCGCCAAACTCCTCGCTGGGTAATCGCGACGAGCGCAAGCGCTCGTGCGGAGGTCCTGGCTTTCGCCAGGACGACCCCCGAGAATGATCAAGCCGCAGTCGCGAGCCGCAGCTGCGTCGCGACCATCCGCTCCAGCGTCTCGACCGATTGGAAATTCTCAGGGGTGATCTCGGACTGCGGGATGGTGAAGTCGAACTCCGCTTCGACGCCGAGCATGAGATTGACCATGTCCATCGAGGTCAGGCCGACGTCGACGAGCTTGGCCGACGGGGTGACATCGGCGGACAGCGAGTTTCGCGCGAGGATGCCCTTCACCAGCTTGATGATGCGATTGCGCAATTCGGGTTCGAAGGCCTGCATCGGTAAATTCCATCTGTCTATGAAAGGTCCGGCCGGACTGCCGGGTACGATGGGCAGGGCCGGCCGATCCCGCAATGGGGGTCATCATTACTTCGCGTTTCTTAGTAAACGATGACTCAGATTGTCTGGATTCATGCCTCTTCCAGTCCACTAAAGCGATCGCGGAAACCCGCGTGATACAAAAAACCGGCTCTTAACTGTCCATTCGGAATTGGGCTTCGTTTACCCTCTATTTCATCGACGAATTTGAATTAAATCCGTAGCCTCGTCTCACAAGCAAAGATGGTCGGAGGATCTCTTTACACGGCATCGCGAATGATGCCGGCGATCCTGAACGGCAAACCGGAGGCGGACGAGCATGAACGTGCGTGAAGCGGTCCTCACTGTCGACGAAACGCAAGCCAGCTTCCTCGATCAGGGCCCCTCCCTGATCGAGCGCGCCGCCCGGACCGCCGCAGCGGCCGCGGCCGACGCAGACGGGGTCGATCGCGACGCCCGCTTCCCTCATGAAGCCTTCGACGTCGCGCGTGAGCAGAAGCTGCTCGGCGTGATGATCCCGGTCGAGTTCGGCGGCTTCGGTGCCTCGATCCACGACGTCACCGACATCTGCTACACGCTCGGGCGCTCCTGCGCCTCGACCGCAATGATCTACGCGATGCACACGACCAAGGTCGCCTGCGTCGTCAGGCACGGCCACGGCATCCCCTGGATGGAAACCATGATGCGCCGGGTCGCGCGCGACCAGTGGCTGCTCGCCTCCTCCACCACCGAAGGCCAGAACGGCGGCAACATCCGTGCCAGCGCCGCCGCCGTCGACCATGCCGGCGACACCGTCTCGCTGGTGCGCGACGCCACCGTGATCTCCTACGGCGCCGAAGCCGATGGTCTCGTCACCATCGCCCGGCGCGCCACCGATGCCGCCGCCTCCGACCAGGTGCTGCTGGCGCTCGCCAGGGACGATTATTCGCTGAAGCAGACGCAGGGCTGGGAGACGCTCGGCATGCGCGGCACCTGTTCGACCGGCTTCGAGCTGAAGGTCGATTGCCCCGCCGACCGTGTCTTCCCGGAAAGCTACGACAAGATCCACGCCCAGACCATGACGCCGTTCGCGCATATGTGCTGGTCCTCGGCCTGGGCCGGCATCGCCGCTGCGGCCGTCACGCGCGCGCAGGCTTTCATCCGCAAGGCGGCCCGCACGTCCGGCGGGCAGATGCCACCGGCGGCTGCACATTTCACCGCCGCGAAGATGTCGCTCGCAAAACTGCGCGCGCTGATTTCGGCCAACATCGAGGCCTTTTCCCGCGCCGAGCATGATGAACGCGCGCTCGGCTCGCTCGACTTCCAGTCGTCGATCACGCTGCTGAAGGTGCAGGCCTCCGAACTCGCGGTCGAGACCGTGATGCATGCGATGCGGACCGCAGGCCTTTCCGGCTACCGCAACGACGGCGAGTTCACCATGGGCCGTCACCTCCGCGACGTGCTGTCGTCGCCGATCATGATCAACAACGATCGTATTCTGGCCAACGCCGCCAGCTCGACGCTGATGAGCGGCGTACCATCGAGCCTTCATGACTGAAGTGCCTTCCCGACCAGATCAACAAGAACAATTTCGAGATAGCAGGACATCGACCCATGAATATTGCCGCCCTTCCCAATTCGCCGGAAACCGCACCGCAAATCGTTGATCCGCTCGATCATCTCGCCGGCAAGCTGTTCCACCGCATGGGTTCGGACGGCGTCTACGCCCGCACAGCGCTCTATGAGGGCGTCGTCGAGAAGCTCGCCGCGCTGATCACCAGCCATCGCGAAGCCGGCACCGAAGCCTTGCGCTTCCCGCCAGTGATGAGCCGCGCGCAGCTGGAGAAGTCAGGCTATCTCAAGAGCTTCCCGAACCTGCTGGGCTGCGTCTGCGGCTTGCACGGCACCGAGCGCGAGATCAACGCCGCAGTGAGCCGCTTCGACGCCGGCGGCGACTGGACCACGTCACTGTCGCCCGCCGACCTCGTGCTGTCGCCGGCGGCCTGCTATCCGGTCTATCCGATCGCGGCGAGCCGGGGGCAACTGCCGAAGGGCGGCCTGCGCTTCGACGTCGCCGCCGACTGCTTCCGCCGCGAGCCCTCGAAGCATCTCGACCGGCTGCAGTCGTTCCGGATGCGCGAATATGTCTGCATCGGAACGCCCGACGACGTCGCTGATTTCCGCGAGCGCTGGATGGTGCGCGCGCAGGCGATCGCCCGCGACCTCGGCCTTGCCTTCCGCGTCGACTATGCCAGCGATCCCTTCTTCGGCCGCGTCGGCCAGATGAAGGCGGTGAGCCAGAAGCAGCAGCAGCTCAAGTTCGAGCTGCTGATCCCGCTGCGCTCGGAAGAGCAGCCGACCGCCTGCATGAGCTTCAACTATCACCGCGAGCATTTCGGCACGACCTGGGGCATCCAGGATGCCAATGGCGAGCCGGCGCACACCGGCTGCGTCGCCTTCGGCATGGACCGCCTTGCCGTCGCCATGTTCCACACCCACGGCACCGATCTCTCCGCCTGGCCCGCCAAGGTGCGAGACATGCTGGGCCTGCAGCCGCAAGCCGCGGCTGAAGCCCATGGCGAAGGCTGGCGCTAGAGCATGATCCCGAAATGTTCATGCTGAAACGATGGACCGAACGAGGCCGACCATTTCCACGGGCAAGACGAGCGTGATCCATACCAAGGTCCGTTGCCGCGAGATCACCGAATCCGATGTCGGGAAGATTGCGAACTTGCTGACGCGCGGCTTCGTCGGCCGTTCACGCGAATACTGGATGCAGGGCCTGCGCCGGCAGGCCTTCCGGCCCGTGCCGGAGGGCTATCCGCGCTTCGGCTACATGCTCGACAACGACGGCGAGCCCGTCGGCGTGCTGCTGCTGATCTACACGACGCGAAAGCACGGCGAAGAGACCGCCATCCAGTGCAATTTGTCGAGCTGGTATGTCGATCCGGCCTACCGTAACTACGCTCCGTTTCTGACCAAGGTCGCGCAGCGACACAAGGATGTCACCTATCTCAACATCAGCCCGGCGCCGTGGACCTGGCCGATCATCGAGGCCCAGGGTTTTCGCGATTACTGTCGCGGCATCTTCTTTTCGGTGCCGGCGCTGGCGCGCGCCCCGCGCTGGAGCAAGGTTGAGGTGATCTCCCAGCACGCCAAGGCGATCGACGGGCTTTCCCCGGACGAGACCGATCTCCTGACGCGGCATGCGCGCTACAATTGCCTCAGCCTCGTCTGCCGCACGCCGAAGGGAACGTTCCCTTTCATCCTGCAACCGGTGCGCATTCGTCGCGGCTTCATCGCCCCGCCCGCGATGAAGCTGATCTACTGCCGCAACGCCGCCGAATACGCCGAATGCGCCGGCCGCATCGGCCGGCTGCTGCTGCGGTTCGGCAAGATCTCGGTGGCGGTCGACGCCAACGGCCCGATTCCCGGCCTCGCAGGTATCTATACCGAGCGGCGCGGCCGCAAATATTTCAAGGGTCCGCATCGGCCACAGCTTGCCGATCTCACGGATACGGAGCTCGTGCTGTACGGGCCGTAGCGAGCGCGGTCGGCCAACGCACGCAGGCGCTTCTGCATTTCCGACACACTCTCCATCGCCGGTCACCCTCCGTAAACTACTGCGCTTAAGGGAATTTTCCCGCCTCTTCGCTACCCTCGGCAACGGAATTACGTTGCGATAAGTCTATTGCCTGCCGAGATCATGCCGACCCCATGACGTCGACCTGCGACAACGAGCTTGGTGCACGCCGCGAGCAGGGCCCGGACGCCCTGGTCGCGCTGAGCCAGCTTGCGCTCGATCGCATGGAGCAGGGTGTCTGCGTCTACGATGCCGACAACAGGATCGTGCTGGTCAACCAGAGCTACCGCTCGCTTTTCGATCTGTCTGCCGAAATCGTGCGCATCGGCACGAGCTACCGCGAGGTGCTCGCGCACAGTGCGAGCCGCGGCAACTTCCCGGAGAGCGAGCTCGACGCGCTGTATTCGGCGCGGATCGCGCAGATCGCAGGGGGCCAGCCGTTTCGGACCGAGCAGCGGCTGGCGAGCGGCCTCGTCATGTCGCTCGAGCTGAAGCCGCTTCCGGGCGGCGGCTGGATGACGATCTGCGACGACGTCAGCCGCCTCGCGCGGCTCGAGGCGGAATTGCACGTGCAGACCGAACGCAGCCAGCATGCGCTCGCCAACATGTCGCACGGCCTCATCATGTATGACGCCGACAGCCGCGTCGTCCTCTGCAACGAGCGCTTCCTGAAGCTCTACGATCTCGATCCCGACATCGTGAAACCCGGCGTGGCGCACAGTACGGCCATCGCGCACTGGCTCGCGCGCGGCAACGTGGCGGGCATGCCGGCGGAGGAATTCCACGACGCCAGGCTCGAGGACGTGCGCGCCAGGAAGGCGAAGACCCTGCTGGTGATGCGCTACGACGGGCGGATGGTGCAGGCGGTTTCCCGCTTCCTTCCCGACGGCGGCTGGGTGACGGTGCACGAAGACGTCACCGAACGGCTGCAATACGAGGAGACTCTGCGGCGGCAGAACTTCATTCTCGACGCAGCGCTGGAGAACATGGCGCACGGGCTCGCCTTCTACGACAGCGACATGCGCCTGCGCGTCTGCAACACCACCTACCGAAAGATCTACCTGCTCTCGCCGGAGGAGACGAGGCCCGGCACGCATCTCGGCGAACTGATCGAACGATCGATGGCGAACGGCGCGTTCACCTCGGAATACAGCCCCCAACAGATCCTGGAAGCGGCCCGCGCGCGGATCGCGAACCGCGATTCCTCGCCGATGCGCCGGCGCATGTCGAACGACACCGTGATATCCGTCCGCTACTGCGCGCTGGCCGAAGGCGGCTTCGTCGCCACCTATGAAGACATCACCGAACGCGAGCGCGCGGTCGAGGAATTGAGCGAGCAGTATCGGCGCTTCGATGCGGCCCTGAACAACATGAGCCAGGGCCTGTGCATGCTCGATTCGAGCCTGCGCGTCATCGTCTGCAACCGCCGCTACATTGAGATGTACGGTCTCTCGCCCGACATGGTGAAGCCGGGCGTCTCGATGCGCGAGATCATGGAGCACAGTTGTGCGATCGGCATCCATCCGAACACTTCCGGCGCCAAGCTCTACGCCGACTACGTCGAGCGGCTGCGCGAGGGCGACCATACGCTGCATCGCCATTTGAGCGACGGCCGCATCATCAAGCTCAATCACAAGCGGATGGAGCATGGCGGCTGGGTCGTCACCTATGAGGACGTCACCGAGCGGCACAAGGCCCAGGCCCGCGTGGCGCACATGGCGCGGCACGACTCCCTGACTGACCTGCCCAACCGCACCCTGTTCCGCGAGAAGATGGGCGAGGGACTGAACCACGTCGCGATTGCCGGCGGCGCAATGGCTGTGCTGTGCTTCGACCTCGACAACTTCAAGACGGTCAACGACCGCCTCGGCCATGCCGCCGGCGACCGACTGCTGCGCTGGGTCGCGGCCCGCCTGAAGGAGAATGTCGGCGAGCACGACACCGTCGCGCGGCTCGGCGGCGACGAGTTCGCCGTACTCCAGCGCGGCCCGCAGCCGCAATCGGCCGAACAGCTGGCCCGCCGCCTGGTCGAAATCATCGGTCACCCGCCGCCGCTGGAAAGCCAGGCGATCCATGTCGGCGTCTCCGTCGGCATCGCGATCGCCCCCGATCACGGCTTGGACGCCGACGAGCTGATGAAATGCGCCGATCTTGCGCTGTACCAGGCCAAGGCCAAGGGGCGCGGCGCCTACCGGCTGTTCGAGCCCGAGATGGAGGAAGAGGCGCGCAGCCGGCACGCGCTGGAGCACGATCTGCGCGGCGCGCTGGAGTCCAACCAGTTCCACCTGGTGTTCCAGCCGCAGATGCGGCTCGATTCGTCCGAGCTCATCGGCTTCGAGGCGCTGCTGCGTTGGAAGCATCCCTCGCGCGACTCGGTCTCGCCCGCCGAGTTCATCCCGATCGCTGAAGAGAACGGGCTGATCGTTCCGATAGGCGAATGGGTGCTGCGCACGGCCTGTGCCACTGCGGCGTCCTGGCGCGACGTCACCGTTGCGGTGAACCTGTCACCGGTGCAATTCCGCTCCCGCGGGCTGGTGGCGCTGGTCACGAGCGCGCTTGCGGAAGCCGGCCTTGCGCCGCGGCGGCTCGAGCTCGAGGTCACCGAGACGGCGCTGCTCGACGACAGCGAGGCGACGATCGAGATCCTGCACCAGCTCCGCGCGCTCGGTGTGCGCGTCAGCCTCGACGATTTCGGTGTCGGCTATTCCTCGCTCAGCTATCTGCGCAAGTTTCCGTTCGACCGCATCAAGATCGACCGCTCCTTCGTCGGCACGCTCGGCGAAAGCCCGGAGAGCGTTGCCATCGTCCGCACCATCGCCAGTCTCGGCTCCGTGCTCGGCGTCGAGACCACGGCCGAGGGCGTGGAGACCGAGGCGCAACTCGACTTCGTACGCGAATGCGGCTGCACCGCGGTGCAGGGCTATTACTTCGGCAAGCCCTGCCCAGCGGCGGAGGTCGGCCACATCATCGAGGCGCTGAACGCTGTGCGGCGCGTGGCGTAGGGGCTTCGGGCCTCCTCGAAATTCCGCCTCTCGGCACGTCTCCAAACGACCAATTGTCGCACGTCCCGTTTCCGCGGAGATCGCCGCCGCGCCCTGCGCGCGATCTACGCAATGCGCTTTTCTTCTCCCGAGATTTCGAGGACAATCCGCTCATAACAACGAGAGTCGGCGGTCCAACGAGATCGCCGCGAGGGAGGTATTTCGATGTCGCGATACGGGCTGAAGACGATTGCCTTTGCGGCCATGCAAGTCGTGGGCGCATTGCTCGCGACCGCCGCAGGCGCGCAGGACTATCCCACCAAGCCGGTCACGCTGATCGTGCCATGGCCGGCCGGCGGCTCGACCGACATCTCGATGCGCGCCATCGCCGACAGCGCCTCGAAGGTGCTGGGGCAGCCGATCGTGATCGACAACAAGGCTGGCGGCGGCGGCACGGTCGGCCCTGCGACCATGGCGGCGGCTGCGAAGCCGGACGGCTACACCATCTCGCAAATTCCGATCACCGTGTTCCGCCTGCCGCTGATGCAGGAGGTGTCATGGGATCCGGCGAAGGACTTCACTTATATCATCCACCTCACCGGCTACACGTTCGGCGTGACCACCAGCGCGGAATCGCAGTTCAAGTCCTGGAAGGACGTCGTAGAGTTCGCGAAGGCGAACCCCGGCAAGGTGACCTATGCAACGCCGGGTACCGGAACCTCGCTCCATATCGGCATGGAGCAGATCGCGGCGATGTCCGGCATCAAGCTCACCCAGGTGCCGTTCAAGGGCGGCGCCGAGACCAACGCGGCCGTGCTGGGACAGCACACGATGCTGCAGGCGGATTCGACGGGCTGGCGACCGCTGGTCGATGCCGGCAAGCTGAAGCTGCTGATGGTATGGACCGGGGCGCGGTCGCCAAACTACCCCGACGTGCCGACGCTGAAGGAGCTCGGCTATCCCATGGTCTATGATTCCCCGTTCGGCATCGCGGGGCCGAAGGGCATGGATCCGAAGATCGTCGCCAAGCTGCACGACGCCTTCAAGAAGGCGGTCGAGGATCCGGCGGTGATCGCCACGCTGGCCAAATACGACATGGTGCCGAACTACAAGAACACCGAGGACTACAAGAAGTTCGTCATCGAGGTCACGGAATCCGAGCGCAAGGTGATCGACACGCTCGGGCTGGCGAAGAAGTAGGGTCAGGCCGCCACATATGCTGACGTCATCGCGAGGCGGAAGCCGCGCTTGCGGCTCGCCTCGAAGGATGGTCGGGGCACCGTCGCCCTTCGAGGGCCGCTGAAGAAGCGGCCACCTCAGCGACAACGGCTTGGCCGTTGCGCAGGGCTGACGGTGATCGAGAGGTGTTTCAAATGAACAACCCAACCAACGTCAAACTCCGCCTCAACAACTCCGAACTCTGGGGCGGGCTGATCGGGCTCGCGCTCGGCGGCTTCGTGATCTGGCAGGGATTGAAGCTGAAGCTCGGCACCATCAACGATCCCGGCTCCGGCTATGTGCTGTTCTACACGGGCATGCTGATGTGCGTGTTCGCGGGCTCCATCGTCATCTCGGCCATCACGGAAGGCGGGCCGACGCTGGAGTCGCGCTGGGAGAAGGCGCGCTGGAGCAAGCCGCTCCTCGTCATCGCCTGTCTCACCGCGTTCTCCTTCGCGCTCGAGCCGCTGGGATTTTTGCTGTCGTCGATCCCCTTGATGCTGCTGCTGTTGCGCCTGATCGATCCCGTGCGCTGGACGCTGGCGATTCCGATCGCCGTCATGGTGCCATCAGGAATGTGGTGGGTGCTCAAGCGCCTGCTGTTGATCCAGCTACCCTCTGGCCTGTTCGGGATCGGCTGACCGCATGGACACGCTTCTCAACGTCGCACATGGATTCGGTGTCGCGCTGCTGCCGATCAACCTGCTCTACTGCTTCATCGGTGTCTTCATCGGCACGCTGGTCGGGGTGCTGCCGGGCATCGGGCCGATCTCGGCGATGTCCCTGCTGTTGCCCGTGACGCTTTCGGGCACGCCGGAATCCGGCATCATCATGATGGCCGGCATCTATTACGGGTCGATGTATGGCGGATCGACCACCTCGATCCTGGTCAACATCCCCGGCGAGGCGGCCTCCGTCGTCACCTGCATCGACGGGCACCAGATGGCCAAGCAGGGCCGTGCCGGCCCTGCGCTCGGCATCTCCGCCTTCGGCTCCTTCATCGCCGGCACGTTCGCGCTGGTCGCCCTGATGCTGGTGGCCCCGAAGCTCGCCGGCATCGCGATCGCGTTCGGCCCGGCCGAGTATTTCAGCCTGATGGTGCTCGGCCTCGTGGTGCTCACCTTCCTGACCCAGGGCTCGATGCCGAAGGCGCTGCTGATGGCCTGCATCGGCGTCGTGCTCGGCCTGATCGGGCTCGACAGCATCACGGCGCAGCCGCGGCTGACATTCGGCCGCATGGAGCTGATCGACGGCATCGGTCTCGTCCCCGTAGTGATGGGGCTGTTCGGCGTCGCCGAGGTGCTGCTCAACATCGAGCAGGCGATCAAGCGCGACATCATCAATGCGAAGATCACCCAGCTCCTGCCCAACAAGGAGGACTGGCAGGCGAGCGCCGGCCCCGTGGCGCGCGGCACGCTGCTCGGCTTCCTGCTCGGCATCCTGCCGGGCGGCGGTGCCGTGGTGGCCTCGTTTGCGTCCTATGCGCTCGAGAAGCGGCTGTCGAAAGCGCCGGAGCGTTTCGGCCGCGGCGCGATCGAGGGCGTTGCGGGCCCCGAATCCGCAAACAACGCGGCAGCGGGCGGGGCGTTCATTCCGCTGATGACATTGGGCATCCCGCCGAACGTGGTGATGGCGCTGCTGCTCGGGGCCTTCGTCATCCACGGCCTGCAACCGGGCCCGCTGCTGATCACGCAAAACCCCGGCCTGTTCTGGGGAATCGTCGCCAGCATGTATATCGGCAACGTCATGCTGCTGATCCTCAACCTGCCGATGATCGGGATGTGGGTGCAGCTGTTGAAGCTGCCCTACAACATCCTGTTCCCGCTGATCATCCTGTTCACGATCCTGGGCGTCTACTGCTCGAGCAACAACGTGTTCGACGTCTATGTGATGATCGCGTTCGGCGTCATCGGCTATTTCATGCGCAAGCTCGGCTACGAGCCGGCGCCGTTGGTGCTCGCCTTCGTGCTCGGGCCGATGCTGGAGAACAATCTGCGCAAGTCGCTGATCCTGTCGCAGGGCGATCTCTGGACCTTCGTGCAGCGGCCGATCTCGGCGGCGTGCCTGACACTGGCGCTGGTGCTGCTGATCGCGCCGCTGCTGCCGTCGCTGCGCAGGAAGCGCGAACTGGTGGCGCTGGATGAGGGCGCATGAGTGTTTTATGGCCGCTGTGCGATCTCTTCCTTCTTCCCGTGTGGGAGAAGGTGGCATAGGCGGCCAGTGGCCGCGGTTCTTAAGAACGCCGAAGCAAAGCTTCGGCTATGGCGCCGGATGAGGGTTGTCTCCACAAACTCAGATCGCAAGGGATCGACTCGGTACGCTTCGCTTGGCCCATCCTACGGCATCTGCGCAAGATGCGGCATGATCACCTCTCACCGGCCTCCAGCCGGTCACGCAGAGCGCCAATCACGCGGCGGGCCGCCTCGATCTCCTTCACTGACAGGCCGTCCGCCAGGCTGTTGACCCACGGCGTCTGCAGGCGGCCTGCGGCGTCAAAGACCTGCCGGCCCTTGTCGGTGAGCACGACGAGCTGCGCCCGGCGGTGATGCGGATTGGTCTCGAACGCAACGAGGCCATCCCGCTCGAGATCGTTGACGATCCGCTGCACGTTCTGGCGGTTGGCGCCGAGATTGCGCGCGAGCCAGGCGACGGGCTCCGGACGCTCGGCATCGACGATCGCCCCCAGAATCTGCCAGCGCGCGCTGGTGAGGCCGAGCGAGGCGACCAGCCGGTCACCGGCGGTGAGGAGCAGGCCGTTGGCCCGGAACAGCTCGAGAATGAAGCCGGTCAGGGCCTCGCCCGCCGGGGTCCGCTTGATCTTGCTCATTTGTCTCGATCGCTCCTCATTGACATCGTAATGTCACTTATCTATGTCAGGTATCGCCTAATTGACATGATGGTACCAATTACATGGAGTGATGTCATGCCCCAGATGCGTCCGCTCGACCCGACGTTCCCGATCGACCGCCAGATCGCGCTTGATGCCGGCCCCGTGGTGCTGGTCAACCTGTTCACGCTCGATGCGGCGGATGAGCAGCTTTTTCTGAAGCGCTGGCAAGACGATGCCGCCTTCATGAAGCGGCAGCCGGGCTTCATCTCGACCCAGTTGCATCGTGCGATCGGCGACAGCCCGACCTATCTCAACTACGCGGTCTGGGAGTCCAATGCGCATTTCCGCGCGGCTTTCACCCATCCGGAGTTCCGCGCGAAGATCGCGGACTACCCGACGTCGGCCATCGCAAGTCCGCATCTGTTTCAGAAGGTCGCAGTCGCGGGGATTTGTGTGGCGTAGGTGCGCATCGTCATTGCGAGCGCAGCGAGGCAATCCAGACCGCCGCGGCGGAAAGACTCTGGATTGCTTCGCTACGCTCGCAATGACGGAGGAGAGAGTCGAGCCCACGAGAGCAATCGTACGGAGGGCAAAGGCGCCCTTGCGCCTTTCCGCACCCCTCAGCCCGCCGCGGGCAGTGCGCTATCCACCGCCACACCCCACGGGCGCTCGGCTGAGGCGAGGCCGATCAGGCGGCCCTGGATGTAGTCGCAGCCCCAGTCGCGCAGCATGTTGGCGGCGTCTTCGTCCTGCACCCATTCGGCGACGGTCTTGATGTCGAGGCGGTGGGCGAGATCGATCAGGGTCTGTACGAAGGCGCGGTCGTCGGCGGAGTGCGTGATGTTCTGCACGAAGGCGCCGTCGATCTTGACGATGTCGACGCCGAGCTTGCGCAGATTCCGGAAGGAGGTGTAGCCGGCGCCGAAATCGTCGATAGCGATGCGGCTGCCGAAATTCTTCAGCCGCGTGACGAAACCGCGGACATCATCGATGTCCTGGATCGCGACCGTCTCTGTGATCTCGACGATCAGCCGCTCGGCGACCCCGGGATGGGCCAGCATCAGCGACTCGATTCCCGCCCACCAGTCCGGATCCATGGTGGTGTCGGGCGAGATATTGAGGCTGAGACTGACATCGGGCGCGGCCGCGAGCTCGGCCACCACGAGCTCGAGCACGCGGTGATCGACGAGGCGGATGAGGCCGAGCCGCTCGGCGACCGGCACGATGTCGGGCGCGAGCAGGACCTGGCCGTCGCCCTGGTCCATCCGCACCAGGCATTCGTGGAATGCGCGCTGGCGCGAGACGGCCGACACGACAGGTTCGTAGGCGAGCTTGATGCGGCGCTCGTTCAGCGCCGTGACGATCTCGTCGGTGACACGGATGTTGACGCGGCGCTGCGCATCGCGCGCAGCATCGGGACGCCAGGCCGCAAACGAGCCGGCCCGCCGGCGCTTGGCAGCATCGAGCGTCTCATGCGCGCGATTGACCGCCTCGTCGGTGTTGCGGGCATAGCGCGGCAGGCTGACCGCCCCGATCGAGGCGGTGACCGAGACCGGACCGGATTTCGTCGGCACCACCTCGTCGCGGATGCCGGCGAGGAAACGCTCGGCGGCGACGTTCATGTCGTCGATGGTGCAGTTCTTCAGGATCAGGCCGAACTTGTTGCCGGAGAAGCGCCCGAGCACGTCGCCGCCGCGCAGGCGCGCGCGGATGCGCCCGGCGATGTCGAGGATCACCGCGTCGGCGACGTCGAAGCCGAAAGCGTCGTTGACGCGGGCGAGATGATCGATGCCGACCAGCATGAAGGCCGCCGTCGAGCGGAAGCGCCTCGTCTCCTCGATCGCCTCGGCCAGCGCCGCGATCAGATGGGAGCGGTTGAGCTCGCCCGTCAGTGGATCGAGCCGGGCCAGCCTGGTCAATTCCTCGTCGCGGGCGTGGCGCTCATTGTTGATGCGGACGGAGCCGATCGCACGCGTCGGCCGGCCATCGGGGCCGGCGAACCAGCGGCCGGTCTCCTCGATCCAGATCACGGGATCGGAGGCGCTCATGCGCACGCCATACTCGACGCGGTAGGGCGTGCCGTCGCCACCGTGCACCGGGGAGGTCTGCGCCAGCGCGGCGCTCCGCAGCGACTGCGCGGGCTCGATCAGCTTGGCGAATTCGGCGCCGGTCGCAAGCCGCTCGGCGGGGATGCCGGGGAAGACGGCACTGACCTGCTCGCCCCAGGCGATGGCGTCACTGGCGATGTCCCAGGCGAACACGGCCTGGCCAAGGGCGGCCAGGATGTCGGAGGCTTGCGGCAATGCAGGGGTCAAAATCGCCTCGTTTCGGGACAGCGGGAGTCCTGAGCCGGCACAGGATAGAGCCAGATTCGCCTTCGACCCTAGGCAAAGTTGATAAACAATTTGGAAACCACGTTGTGAAGTGAGGAGGGAACCAAACCGGCCCGCGCGGCATAGGCCTTGCGAGTACTGACACGCACCCGGCGCCCGCGTCCCGAAACGCGACAGGCTCCGCCGGATCAACGGTGATCGCGATGTTGGCTACTGGTCGATCGGACGAGTTGGACAGCGGAAAGGGCACGGCCCTGGTGCCGATGGTGCCGACGTTGCAGTGGGTCAACAAGGCGCCGCTGCCCCGCCCTGACCCGAGCTTCGTCACCCAGCTGATCGCCAACGCCGAGCACCTGCCCCAGACCAGCCGGCTCCGCCGCGCCTCGTCGGAAGATGCGCTGATCGCCTATGGCAGCAAGCGCCCGCTCGGAAGCGTCAGCGCCCGCACGCGGCAGGTGGCTTGATAAGCAGGAGATCGCGCTTCACCTCGCCCCGCTTGCGGGGGCGAGGTCGATCGCGAAGCGATCGGGCGAGGGGGACCCTCCGCGAGTCCAACTCTCACCATCCCCGGTGGAGACCCCAACCCTCTCCCCGCAAGCGGGGCGAGGGAGCGCACCGACACCGCGGCGACAGGCT
Organism: Bradyrhizobium sp. PMVTL-01; assembly: GCF_051861855.1. Lineage (NCBI taxonomy): Bacteria > Pseudomonadati > Pseudomonadota > Alphaproteobacteria > Hyphomicrobiales > Nitrobacteraceae > Bradyrhizobium > Bradyrhizobium sp. PMVTL-01. The sequence goes on from NZ_CP193982.1 coordinate 8,373,808, forward strand.
CAAGTCAGCGCGGCGTGTCGGGCGAGGGCGGCGTGCCGTTGCCCGGCTGCAGATGCGGCGAGGGGATTTCCGGCGAGGGCGGGCTCACCGGCTTCGGCGCGGGATGATCCATCAGCACGGATTCGGCGACCGACTGCGCGGAGGGCGCGGGCGGCACCACCGGCGCTGGCTGCGGCGCCGGCGCCGGCTCGAACTTGGGCTCGGCCACAGCTTCATCAGCAGGCGGTTCGGCCCGACGCTTGGCCTTCCGCGGCGCCGGCGCCGTGGTCTCGGCGACATAGGTGACGCGGCGGCGCGTGCGCTGGGCGATGCCGCCGAGGAAATCGGCCATCGCGAGCAGCACCAGCAGGAAAAAGGTGGAATTGCCGAATTTGGGCCACATCACGAATTCGGCGGCGGCCGCGCCGAAGATGATCAGCGACAGCAGATGGTCCATCAGGAATTTCGAGCCGGGCCGCGCGCCCTTGACCACCTCGAGCAGCAACAGCACCACGCCGAGCGCGAGCAGGAGATCGGCGAGCGTGACCGGCCAGGTCTCGCCCGTGATCATCGGCACCTTGAACAGCACGTCCGAGAAGGACACGCTGGGCATCAGAAAGGCGATGATGTTGTAGACCGCGAGCGGAATCAGAAGCAGCGGGAAACCGACCATCGGCAAGATGCCTTCTCGATCAAGATGTCCAGACAGGACAATGCGGCGGCGAAGCATTGGCTCCGCCGCCGTCACTGCCATATCTCATGGGTTGGCCGAAATCAGGCAGGCCCGATCATCCCGCCCGGAGAAAGGTCCTGAATTCAGGTCTCTTTCTTCTTCAGGACCTGACGGCCCTTGTACATGCCGGTCTTGAGATCGAGATGGTGGGGACGACGGAGCTCGCCGGAGTCCTTGTCTTCCACATAGGTCGGCTTCTTGATGGCGTCTGCCGAGCGGCGCATGCCACGGCGCGACGGCGAGGTTTTTCTTCTCGGAACGGCCATTTCAATATCCTCTAGGGATTGGTGTTATCGGGGCATCGTCCGGGAGGGGACGGCTCAGCACCCGCAATACGAGGCGAGCTGAATGCCGATCAAGGCCGGGCTTATAGAGGAAGGCCGGCCGTAAAGCTAGGCTTTTGGCCCGGAAAATGCGCCCCAAAAGGGCCCGGAATCAGCGATTTTCCCGCCAGCAGGTCACAAGCGAACTCGCCTGGCCCCGCGCCATATAGGTGGCTGCCAGCCGCCGGACACCCGGTCCCGGGGTCCGGGCGCTGCGTTTGACCGGATTCGGCAGGATCGCGGCCAAAAGCGCGGCCTCCCGGGGCGAGAGGTTCTCGGCCGATTTGCCGAAGGCATAGGCGCTGGCCGCCTCTACCCCGAACTGGCCCTGCGGGCCCAGCTCCGCGATATTGAGGTAAATTTCGAGAATCCGCGGCTTGGGCAGCACGAGGTCGATCCACAGCGCCAGCGGGAATTCCAGCGCCTTGCGGATGAAGTCCCGCCCCTGCCAGAGGAACAGGTTTTTTGCGACCTGCTGGGTGATGGTGGAGGCGCCCCGAAAGGCGGTGCCGTCCTCCCTCGCGTCGTCGATCGCCTCGCGCAGCGCGCCCCAATCGATGCCGTGATGCTTGCAGAAATGAGCATCCTCGGCCGCCACCACCGCACGCGGCAGGTAGGGCGACATTTCAGCCAGATCGATCCACACCCGCTGCATCGGCGCGCCCCGCAAGCTGCGCCAGGCCATCAGTGTCGAAACGGGATGGCCGGCGCGATAGAACGGCGCGATCACATAGGGCGCGAGGACCACGACCGCGAGCACCACCAGCAGGATCTTGACGATGCGCAAATCGACCTTTCCGGCGCAAACTGAACCGCGGCCACGGGCTGGACCATTAAGTCTGTGATAATTCGGCTCTTTTCCAGCACTTTTTAGGCCTTCCAAGCGATTGACTGATGCAGGCGCATAAAGGATTGTCCCGCCGAATTTTAGTTCTGGAGCCCTTCTTGATGACCGGCACGTCCCCGTCCGATTTCGCCAAACGTCTGGACAAGACCGCTGATGATACCGAGGCCCTGCTCGGGCGCCTGCTGTCGGACGACATCCTGCACGATGAGATCGCCCGGCCCAAGCGACTGATGGACGCAATGCGCTATTCAAGCCTTAACGGCGGCAAGCGCCTGCGGCCGTTCCTTGTGGTCGAAAGCGCCGCGGTGTTCGGCGTGCCGCGCGAAGCCGCCCTGCTCGTCGGCGCCGCGCTCGAATGCATCCACTGCTACTCGTTGATCCATGACGACCTGCCGGCGATGGACAATTCCGACCTGCGCCGCGGCCGCCCCACCCTGCACAAGCAGACCGACGACGCCACCGCGATCCTCGCCGGCGACGGCCTCTTGACGCTCGCCTTCGACATCGTCACCCGCGACGAGATCCATCGCGACGCCAATGTGCGGCTCTTGCTGACGCGCGCGCTGGCGCGCTGCGCCGGCATCGGCGGCATGGTCGGCGGCCAGATCCTCGACCTCGCCGGCGAGGGCCGCTTCGGCGGCAACGAACCGATCGATGTCGCCCGTATTCAACAGATGAAGACCGGTGCGCTCTTGCGCTACGGCTGCATCGCCGGCGCGATCCTCGGCCAGGCCTCGCAGAAGGAATATCAGGCGCTCGACGATTACGGCCGCGCGCTTGGCGAAGCCTTCCAGATCGCCGACGACCTGCTCGACGTCGAGGGCGATGCCGCCGCGCTCGGCAAGCCGGCCGGCGCCGATGCCGCACTCGGCAAGACCACCTTCGTCACACAACTCGGCATCGAAGGCGCCAAGCAGCGCGTACGCGACCTGCTCGCGCGCGCCGACAGCGCCGTCTCGATCTTCGGCGATCGCGCCGCCGTGCTGCAAGCCGCCGCGCGCTTCGTCGCCGAGCGGAAGAACTGACTAGGAACTATCTTCACCTCTCCCCGCTTGCGGGGAGGGGTCGGATTGCATCGAAGATGCAATCCGGGTGAGGGGGAGCCTCCGCGAAGCCAGCTCTCACCGTCCTTGCGGAGGTCCCCCCTCACCCCAACCCTCTCCCCGCAAGCGGGGCGAGGGAGCAGACCGCCGCCGCGGCAACTGTGAGAGAGCCCTCACCGTCATGGCCACCGACAAAGAAGATCCCGTTCTCGTCCGCTTCCGCAAGATGTCGCGGCCGGTGCGGCTGATCTATGCACGGCCGCGGACCTTCATTGCGCTCGCGGCCGGCATCCTGGTCAGCCTGCTGCTGCCGGGCTCGCACCGGCTGGTGACGCGGCTGCTGTTCGGCTGGGATGCGCTGATCGCGGTCTATCTCGTGCTGGTCTATGCGATGATGCTGTGCAACGACCACCAGCACATCCGCCGCGCCGCGGCGATGCAGGACGACGGCCGCTTCGTGATTCTGCTGGTGACGGCGACCGGCGCCTTCGCCAGCATCGCCGCGATCGTTTCCGAGCTCGGCACACCACATCGCGGAGCGCTGGAGCTGACCATCGCGATCACCACGATCGTGCTGTCATGGGCCGCCGTGCACACGACCTTCGCGCTGCATTACGCCCACGATTATTATCGGAACGCCAAGCCGGGCGGCTTGCAGTTTCCGAGCGGCGACAAGGAAGACCACGCCGACTATTGGGACTTCGTCTATTTCTCGTTCGTGATCGGCATGACCGCGCAGGTCTCCGACGTCGGCATCACCGACAAGACCATCCGCCGCACCGCCACCGCCCACGGCATCGTGTCCTTCATCTACAACACGGCCTTGCTGGCGCTGACGGTCAACATCGCGGCGAGCGCGATTTCGAACTAGGCTGCCGTCGCGGCCTAGTGGTGTCAGTTGCACACCTCGGCATTGGCATCGTTGCCAGGGCCGCCACCGCCACGATATTCGAGATGGCAGCCCCGGTTGACGGGACGGCAACCGCTGCTGTTGCAGAACACCTGACCCCCACCCGAGCGACGGCCGGCGCCGGCGGCGGCAGCGATGCCGGCAGCTGCACCGTAGCCGCCTGACGCTTCGGCAGCCGCACCGCCGGCCTGGCGACGCTGCCGGGTCGGACGTTCATCACTGTCGTCGCGCTTGGCCGTTGCAGGCTTGGCCGGCCTGGCGGCGCGCTGCTTCTCGCACTCATTGTCGTCGTTGACCGCATAGCCCTCACGGCAAACGATCTTCGTGCACCTGTCGCCGTCGGCCTTGAAGCCGTGCTCGCAGACCAGCGGACAGACGCGCGACGGCTTGGCCTTGACCGCGTCGAGCGCGTCGGTGCTCGCGACCTTCACGTCGAGCTTGGTGCCGGCGTAGCGGTTGAACTGCGACAGCGAGCGCTGCGAGGACGTGTTCCAATTGCCGTCGGCCTGACCGGAGTAGCAGCCGACCCGGCCGAGCTCGGTCTGCACCGAGCGGCTGAGATCGGCCGGACTGGTCGCCCGCGTCAGCGAGGCAACGTTGGTGCCCGCCGGGCTCGCGGTGGTGGCCGGCGCGGTGCCTGGCGCCGCGGCGGCGAGCTCGACGCGCTGCTGCTCGGCGGCGGCCGCCTGCTGCTGCGCCTGCTCCTTGGCCTTCTGCGCCGCGAGTTGGGCCTGCTCGGCGACCTTCGCATCGGCCGCAGCCTTGGCCTGCGCATCCTTCTGCGCGCCGAGAGCAGCAAGACGATCGCGCTCGGCCTCGGCTTGCTTCGCCTTCTCGATCGCCGCCGCATGGGCCTGCTCGGCCTGGATCTTGTCGATCTGCAGCTTGGCGAGGTTGGCATAGAAGCCGTCAGGGTGCTGGGCGAGGAAGGCTTCCCACGCCGGCTTGTTGCCGACCTGGAGCGCGAGCTCGTAGTCGCGGCGGATATCGGCCTGCGGGTTCGCCACCGGCGCCGCAGGCGCTGCAGCCACCGCCTTGACCGGCACCAGCGGGACATCGTCGCCGCCGAGCGAGCCGTAGACGAACGGTTCCTGCTTGTTGCCGGTCGACTTCAGCACGTCGTCGCGCACGAAGCCGAAGGCGCGGCGGACATCGAGGCCCGGCGTCGTCAGATGCTTCGACAGCGCCACCGTAAACGGACTGTTGGCGCCGTCCCCGTCCTGCGCCGTGAAGCCGGCCTTGGCCGAATAGGCGATCAGCGTGTTGGGGCTGGTCGGCTCGACCTGGGCGAGACCGCGGCCGATGCCGCGCGAGGCGATCGTGCGCTTCATGGTCTTGCCAAAGGGATTGTCGCGGCAGGCGTCCAGGATCACCAGGCGGAGCTGTTTTGCCGGTTCGACCGCGACCAGGACGCGGTCGAGCGACAGCGCCTCGTCGTAGACGTCGGTGTCGCGCTCGAGCCTGGCGTCGACGGGGATCAGATAATTGGAGCCCTCGACCTCGATGCCGTGACCGGCATAGTAAACCACTGCAATGTCGGCAGTGCGGGTCGCGTCGGCAAAGTCGCGCAGCACACGCCGCGTGTCCTGGGCGGACAAATCGTGCCGGGAATCGACGACGTCGAAACCGGCCTCCTTCAGCGTGTTGGCCATCACCGCACCGTCATTGACGGGGTTGGCCAGCAAGGGGGCGTGCTGGTAGGCCGAGTTGGCGAGCACCAGCGCCACGCGCTTTCCGGCAAAAGCGGGATCAGTGCCAAACAGCAGCGCAGCAGCAAGAAGAAGCGGGCAAAGTCTGAGCAGGTTGCGCATGACACGACATCCGAAGTTCGGGCCACCCGGGCCCCTTTGGGCACCGCTCTAGCAGGACCAATCGCCGGCGCTTGTGATGGAGGTCACGAAGGCGGCATCGACGACGGGCGGAAAGACCCTTTATGTTTGTCACGCCAGCGCGGTCGGGGTTCGGCGACACAAGCGGGCGCGGGCCAGGTTCCTCTAGGGATCGCCGACATGCGCCCGATATTGCGGAAGATCGTCCGTGATCTCGTGCCAAGGCGCCTTCGAGCCCACGAAAATATGGGCGCTCGGGCGGATCGAGGGGGCATCGACCAGGGTTCCCATGGCGACATGGACCCATTTCCCCTCCCGCACCCGGGAATAGAGCAGCGAGCCGCATCGGGCACAGTGGGCGTCATGGGTGACCTGGTCCCCGTAAATAAGCCGCTGGTCGCCGCCCTGGACGATGCGGAGCTCCTCCTGCGCGATGCCGGCGAACGGCTTGAAGGCGGAGCCGGTGGTGCGGCGGCAGTTCGAACAGTGGCAGTTCATCGCATAGGAGAACGCGTCGGTCACTTCAAAGCGTACCGTGCGGCAATAGCATTCGCCGGACAGGATACGAGCGTTCGAATTTTCTGATCCGGTCATGGCGACGCCTTCGCGCAATTGGCTGACACACCCATAGCGCATTTTGATGTGTACGATTAAGTTCCGCCCAAGCCATCTGCAAAGGGATGACCCATGAGCCAGAACCGTTCGAGCGTCGAAGCCGTCGTCCAATCCTATTTTGACGGGCTCTATGAGGGTGATGCCGAAAAGCTCGGCGCCGTCTTCCATCCGTCCGCCGATCTGCGCTGGGTGGAAAACGGCGAGCTGAAGATCCTGACCGTACCGGACTGGCTCGCCTGGGTACGCAAGCGCGCCTCCGCGAAAGCCGAAGGCAAACCGCGTGAGGATTTCATCGTCACCATCGACCGCTCCGACGACAAGACCGCCTTCATCAAGGTGCGTTGCCAGCTGCCGCCGCGCTACTTCACCGACTATCTGGTCGCGATGAAGCTCGCCGACGGCTGGCAGATCGTATCGAAATCGTACAGGTATGACCTGAGGGAGTGAGGGAGTACTCTCGCGCTGCCCGAATTCGGGCGCGCTTGCCCCTCATTCTCCGTCATTGCGAGCTCCGCTCTCGCCGCGTCATTGCGAGGAGCCCTTGCGACGGAGCAAAATCCCGCCGCGGAAAGACTCTGGATTGCTTCGCTGTGCTCGCAATGACGGCGCGGATAAAGCGCACGCTACGTCTTCCCACTCACCCGCCTGAAAGTCCCCCATGCTTCTCGATCGCCGCTCCCTGCTCGCCTCGCTCGCCTAGATGGCCGCGTCTCCCACGCTTGCCGCGGAAGCGCCGCCAGAGCTCGAATCCTATGAGCGCGACAGCGGCGGACGGATCGGGCTCTATGCAGAGAATCTCGCGACCGGCAAGAAGCTCGCCTGGCGGGCCGACGAGCGCTTCGTCATGTGCTCGACGTTCAAGGCCTCGCTCGCGGCCTGCGTGCTGGCGCGCGTCGATCGCGGCGAAGAGCAGCTTGCGGCCATGATCCCTTATGGTGAGGCGGATCTGCTGGAATACGCTCCGGTGGCCAAGCAGAATCTCGCGGCCGGCAAGATGTCGGTCGGCGAGATGTGCAAGGCAATCGTCGAGCTCAGCGACAACACCTGCGCCAATCTGCTGCTGGCGCGGATCGGCGGGCCGGCCGCGCTTACCGCATTCTGGCGATCACTTGGTGACACCACCTCCCGGCTCGACCACAACGAGCCCGAGCTCAACCGCTCGCCGCCCGGCAATCCCCATGACACCACGACGCCGGCGGCGATGGCGAACAATCTGCGGCGGCTGGTGCTGGGCGAGGCGCTGTCGCAGGCCTCACGCGTCCAGCTCACCGACTGGATGGTGAACTGCAAGACCGGCGCGAACCGGCTGCGCGGCGGTCTGCCGGCGGACTGGAAGATCGGCGACAAGACCGGCAACAACGGCAAGGATGCGTCGGGCGATATCGCGGTCGTCTGGCCCAAGTTCGACAACAAGCCCGATGCGCCGATCCTGATCGCGGCCTATACCCAGGGCGGCACGCCGAATGCGGCGCAGATCGCGTCCGCTTTTGCCCGCATCGGACGCATGGTGGCGGAACGGCTGGCGTAAGGCCCGCGCATTGACCTCATGGCCGCTTCCGGGCGAAGACAGGCCATGATCGCAGCGAAATTCCAGACCTTCCTCATCCTGCTCGCGGTGCTGGCGGGCACCGCGCTCGTCGCCCGCCGTTTCAACATCGCGCCTGCGATCCTGCTGATGCTCTCCGGCGTCGGCCTCGCCTTCGTGCCGGGCATGCCCCCGGTCGAGCTGCCGCCGGAACTGGTGCTGCTGATGGTGCTGCCGCCGCTGATCTATTCCGCAAGCGTCGCCATGAGCTGGCGCGAGTTCAGGAACAATCTGCGGCCGATCGTGCTGCTCGCGGTCGGCGCGGTGATCTTCACCGCGGCGCTGGTGGCGGCCGCCACACATTATCTGATCGGCCTGCCCTTGACGGTGGGATTCCTGCTCGGGGCCATCGTCGCGCCGCCCGACGTGGTGGCGCCGCTCGCGATCGCGCGCCGGCTCAACTTGCCGCGCCGGCTCGTCGTCATCCTCGAAGGCGAAGGGCTCGCCAATGACGCCACCGCGCTGATCCTCTACCGCTTCGCGCTGGCCGCGATCATGGTCGGACATTTCTCGCTGCCGCTGGCGGCAGGCGAGTTCCTGCTGATCGTGGCCAGCGAGATCGCCTTCGGCATCGGCGTCGGCTGGCTTTCGTTGCGCTTCCGCAAATGGTCGAGGGATCCCCAGGTCGAGCTGACGCTGTCGCTGATCACGCCTTACGTCTCCTATTGGCTGCCCGAGCATGTCGGCGGCTCCGGCGTGATCGCGACCGTGGCCTGCGGTCTCTATGTCAGCTGGAACGGCCCGCTGCTGATCTCCTCGGCGACGCGCCTGCAGGGCATCTTCTTCTGGGACCTCATCATCTACCTGATCGAGGGCCTGCTGTTCCTGCTCACCGGCTTCCAGATGCGCGCACTCTACGAGAAGTCGAAGGCGTTTCCGCTCGACGACATCCTGATCGCGACCGCCGTCGTTCTGACCATCATCGTGACCGCGCGCTTCGCCTGGCTCTATCCCGCGACCTATCTGCCGCGGATCCTCTCCAAATCGCTGCGCGAGCGGGACCCGTCGCCGCCATGGCAATGGCCGTTCGTGCTCGCCTTCACCGGCGTGCGCGGCGCCGTGTCTCTGGCCGCCGCGCTGGCACTGCCGTTCACGCTGCCTAGCGGCGAGGCCTTCCCGTATCGTGACCTGATCCTGTTCGTCGCCTTCGGCGTCATCTTCGTGACGCTGATCGGCGTCGGCCTGACGCTGCCGCCCGTGGTGCGCTGGCTCGGCGTCGCCGAGGCGGGCCGCCACGAGCATGTCGCCGAGCACGAGGCCGAGATCGCGGCGCGACGCCAGGCGCTCGAGGCCGCGCTGAAGTCGCTCGATGCGTTGACCGCGGAAAAGGACATCTCCGACGAGGTGATGCGGCTGCTGCGCGCCCGCCACGAGATCCGCGTCAACCAGCTGCCGGATTCACTCGATCCCGCCCACCACGACGTCTCCGCCGCCGGCACCGCGCTAACCCGCAACCTGATCGAGGCCGAACGAAAATTCATCCACGGCCTTCTCCGCAACGGCCAGATCACGGACGAGACGAGGCGCCGGATCGAGCGGGACCTGGACCTGGAGGAGGCGAGCCTGGCGAACCGGGAGTATCGGGGCGGGCCGCTGTAGCTTCCCGTCATTGCGAGCGCAGCGAAGCAATCCAGGCTGCCGCCGCGGAAAGACTCCGGATTGCTTCGCGGTGCTCGCAATGACGGGCCGAAGCGTCGGAGCGTTCTACCGCTTCTCGCAAAATTCCCCCACCGCCGCGGCCACGGCCCCCGCAATCAGCTCCTGCCGTTCCGCCGAGTTCATCTCCATCTCCTCGTCGCGATTGATGATGGAGCCGGCTTCAAGCAGCACGGCGGCGCTTCTCGTTCGCGACAGCACGATGAGTCCGTCATAGCGGTACACGCCGACATCCTTGTCGAGCAGCTGGCGCTGGTAGCGGCCCATCACCGGCAAGGTGTATTGGCTGGCATAATGCAGACCCTGCTCCTTCAACTGTCTGCCGATCATCCGGGCCAGCTTGAGACTGGTGGTGAAGTGCGGATTGCGCTCGGAGACGAACAGCGAGTGGCCCGAAAATCGATCGCTGAAATAGCTGTTTGCACCGTCAAATTCCCAGGCCTCGAGTAGCTTGTCCGGCACCGAATCGTGGTGAACCGACAGGAAGAGATCGGCGCGCCCGTCATTGGCAGCGCCGACGCGCTTGAACAGGCTCGGCCGTGCCTTGCCGTCCGTGACGAGCAGGCGGGTGGCGGCAAAGCCTTCGGACTTGAGCTTCGCCGTGATGAGACTTGCGAGCCGGAAATTGAAGCCGAATTCCGGATCGTTGCGCGCGCTGAGGGCGCCGTAGGAGTCCGGAGTGTGACCGACATCCACGACGATCCGGAATTTCGGCATCTCGCATTTGGCCGGTGATGGCGGCGGCTGAGGTCTGACTTTCGCAACCTTCCGGACCGGAGCAGCACGGCCCGCATCGATCGACGGCAGCGACAGCGCGGCCAGCGACACGAGAAGAATTGCGACGACGCCACGTCCTAGCGACAAGCCTTACTCCGCTGCCGCAATCCGCGGCCGGCCGACGAAGCCCGTTCCGGAACCGGACTCGGTCAGGAATTTGTTGCCCTCGGCACGGAGCATGGCTGCTCCTCCCGATTGGTTTTTGGGAAGATTGGCGCGGACGAAAGGGAACGTCAACGCCGAGCTATTGACCGTGAACCATTTGCAGGATCTTGCCGCTGTTACAGGCCGCATCAAAGGCCTCAAACCGGCCTCTCCCCCTTCACCGTCACGCGTGTGCCCGAGCGCGTGTGCGGCCAGTAGTCCCACATCGCGCGGTGCTGGGTGCAGCGGTTGTCCCAGAAGGCGATGGCATTCTCGGTCCAGCGAAAGCGGCACTGGAACAACGGGTTTTCGGCGTGCTGGTAGAGATAGGCGAGCATTGCATCGCTCTCGTCGCGGGGAATGCCATTGATGTGGCGGGTGAAGCCGCGGTTGACGTAGAGCGCCTTCCTGCCGGTAACCGGATGCGTGCGCACGACGGGATGTTCGGCGTGCGGATAGGAGGGACGATCGGCGACGCCATAATTCGCGTAGAGCCCGCGATAGATCGGTTCGCCGTCGTGCAGCGCCGTGAGCCCGTCTAGATAGGCCTTCATGCGGTCCGACAGAGCCTCATAGGCCGCATACATGTTGGCGAACAGCGTGTCGCCGCCGCGCGGCGGGCATTGCTTGATGTAGAGGATCGAGCCCATCGGCGGCTCGAGGTCGCAGGACACGTCCGAGTGCCAGCCCTCGCCATTAGCGCGCGGCGAATTCTTGTCGGCGTAAATCTTCATCAGCGCCGGGTCTTCGTCCTCATGGGGAGCTGCGGGATGGAAATGCAATTCACCGAACTTGCGGCCGAAGGCGAGGTGCTGCTGCGGCGTGATGTGCTGGTCGCGGAAGAAGATGACGAGGTTTTCGGCGAGCGCGCGGTGGATCTCGTCCATCTGCCGGTTGGAGCGGGCATCGCCCTCGACGAGCTTGCCGATGTCGACGCCGGAGATTTCGGCGCCGATGATGGGGGTGAGCTTCTCGACCTGAAGCGTTTCGTATGGCGCGCCGTCATCGGCCGTATGGCGATAGCGCGGGCCTTGCTTGCCGGCGAGTGAGCTCATGGCATGTCTCCCGATCGTTGTTGATTGGGAGCATGGTAACGTGTGGCAATGGATGTGCAATCTGCGCTGCAAACACAGCCGTCGTCCCGTTCTTCGCCGGAACGATGGAAGTGTGTGGAACGCGAGCGGAGTACAAATTACTCCGCCGCAGGTGCCGGCACCTTGGCGCCCTGACCGTAGCGCTGGTCGATATAGTCGATCACCAGCGCCTTGAAGTCGGCGGAGATGGTCGGGCCGCGCAGCGTGCGGAACTTCTTGCCGTCGACGAAGACGGGCGCGGCCGGCGCTTCGCCGGTGCCCGGCAGCGAGATGCCGATATTGGCGTGCTTGGATTCGCCGGGGCCGTTGACGATACAGCCCATCACCGCGACGCTGAGCTCTTCAACGCCGGGATATTTCGTCTTCCAGGTCGGCATCTCGTCGCGGATGAAATCCTGGATCGAGCTTGCCAGCTCTTGGAACGTGGTCGAGGTGGTGCGGCCGCAGCCGGGGCAGGCCGCAACCAGCGGCACGAAGGTGCGGAAGCCCATGGTCTGCAGCAGTTCCTGGCCGACCTGCACCTCGCGGGTGCGGTCGCCGCCGGGCTCCGGCGTCAGCGAGATGCGGATGGTGTCGCCGATACCCTGCTGCAGCAGGATGCCGAGCGCGGCCGAGGACGCCACGATGCCCTTCGAGCCCATGCCGGCCTCGGTGAGGCCGAGATGGATGGCGTAGTCGGAACGAGCCGCGAGATCCTGATAGACCGCGATGAGATCCTGCACCGCCGAGACCTTGGCGGAGAGGATGATGCGGTCCTTGGGCATGCCAAGCTCTTCGGCGCGCGCGGCCGAGAGCAGCGCGGACTGCACCATGGCCTCGCGCGTCACCGCGCGGACGTCGCGCGGATTCGGCGAGGCGGCGTTCTCGTCCATCAGCCTGGTCAGCAATTCCTGGTCGAGCGAGCCCCAATTGGCGCCGATGCGGACCGGCTTATTGTTCTTGTTCGCGATCTCGATGATGTCGGCGAACTGGGTGTCGCGCTTGTCCTTGAAGCCGACATTGCCGGGATTGATGCGGTACTTGGCGAGCGCCTCGGCGCAGGCCGGATAGGCCGCGAGCAGCTTGTGGCCGATATAGTGGAAGTCGCCGATCAGCGGCGTGGTGATGCCGCGCTTGGCGAGGCCGTCGCGGATGTGCGGAACGGCGGCCGCGGCCTCCTCGCGGTCCACGGTGATGCGCACCATTTCGGAACCGGCGCGCGCAAGCGCTGCGACCTGGGCGATGGTGCCGTCGATATCGGCGGTGTCGGTGTTGGTCATCGACTGCACGACGATCGGCGCACCGCCGCCGACGGCGACATTGCCGACCTTGACCTGGATGGTCCGATGCCGGGGCGCGGGGCCTGCGATGTCTGAATCGAGAGGGTTTTCGAGCTTGTTCATGGCGTCCAGATATCAGGTTTTGGTGACGTTCAGCAATGCATCGCGCGGCGCCGCAGCCGTCGGGCTCGGACGGTTAACCAGAAAAAGCCCAGCAATTACAAGGACCGCGGCGGCGCCGAATGTCAGGCTCAGGGTATCGTGCATGATGAAATAGCTACCCACCACGCCAAACAAAGGGGTGATGAAGGTAAAAGCCGACAATTTGCTGGCCGAATAGGCCTTCACCAGCGCGAACCAAAGCGTGAACGTCGTTCCCACCACCCAGATCGCCTGGAAGGCCATCAGGCCGAGGGACAGCGGCGCCGGCGTGTGGGTTATGGACTCGCCAAACAGCCAGGCCGCCAGTCCCAGGATCGGGATCGAGGTCGCGACCTGGTAGCCCAGCGCTTTCTCGGGCGCGGCGAAGCGCAGCCGCGTGCCCTTGGCGACCAGCGTGGTGGCCGCCCACAGCCCGGCGCCGCCGACGATCAGGAGATCGCCGAGCAGGACGTGCGAATCGACGTTGGGCTGCGGCACGCCGATCGCGAGCGCGACGCCGGCAAAGCTGACGGCAAGACCCAGCCATTGCGAGGCGCCAAGCCGCTCGCCGAGAACCTGGTAGGAGCCGAGCGCGACGAAGAACGGGGCGGTGTAGAGGAACACCACCGCGCGAGAGGCGGAGGTGAGGCGCAGGCCCTGGAAAATCAGCACGAACTCGACGCCGAACATCAGCCCTGCGATCAGACCGGCCTTCCACGTGCCGTCACGCTCGAAGAATTTCACGCCGCGCAGGGCGCCGATGATGAACAGCACCGGCAGCGCGCCCATCGAGCGGATCATCGCCTGCAGCATCGGCGGGATGTCCGGCAGCACCAGCTTCACCGCGATCTGGTTGAATCCCCAGGTCAGGCACAGCATGAGCATCAGGGCGATGGCGCCGGCGCTGAGCGGACGGCCGGCGGACGGGTTGGCTTGAGGTGCGGACATTTCTTCCCAAAAATCCGGCTTTGCGCCGTTGTTGCTTCAAGACATTTTCTGACAATGGGCGCAGACGCCGGTGATCTCCACCACAGACAGCTTTGGCGCAAAGCCCGAGCTGCGCGCCGCGGCATTGAGATCCCCGGCGAAGGACCCCGACGGGATCTCTCCAACCAGACCACAGCGCTCGCAGATCAGGAACGCCACCGCCGAGGTCGAATCGTGATCATGGGCGGCACAGGCGAGATAGGCATTGCGGCTCTCGATGCGGTGCACGAGACCGTTGGCCATCAAGAAATCGAGAGCACGATAGACCGTGATCGGCGCCGGCCGCGCCATCGATTTTGCCAGCTCATCGATCACCTCGTAGGCGCCGAGCGGTCGATGGCTGGCAAGCAAGGCGCCCAGCACCTGGCGGCGAATCGGCGTGAATTTCTGCGCGCGCTGCTCGCAAACCTCCTCGGCATGCGCCAGCGCGTCCGCGGTGCAGCGGCCGTGATCATGGTCAGGCGCGGGAAAGGCCGGTTTTGCGAGGGTCATGCGGCCTGCGTTCTAGCATTTCCGGCGGTGGAACCCAAAGCATCACCGGCGGCGGGTTGCCAGCCATGCTCAGCCCGCGGGACTGCGTCCCGATAATCTGCCACTAAAAAATCATAAGCTTGCTTATATTATCCTAAGCTCATTGGAGACAAAGCTCATGACCCGCGGGTCCGTGGACCAGAACTTCCTGTTTACGCTCGCCGAGCTTTACCGCCTGCTCCGCGTTTATGCCGACAAGGAGGCCTCGCGCTTCGGCATCACCCGCGCGCAATGGGCGGTGCTGGCCAAGGTGGAGCGCAGCGAGGGCATGAAGCAGTCCGAACTCGCCGAGTTGCTCGAGGTGCAGCCGATTACGCTGACGCGCCTGATCGACAAGCTCTGCGACAGCGACTGGATCGAGCGCCGCAGCGACGCCTCGGACCGCCGCGTCAAGCGCCTCTATCTCAAGAAGGCCGGGCGGCAGCTGCTCGGCCGGATGAGCGGCCTGAAGTCGGAGCTCACGGCCAACGCGCTCGACGGCATCAGCCCGGCGGACGCCCACCGTCTCCTCACCCAGCTCGAAACAATCAAGGAAAACGTGCGCAACGCGATCCAGACATCAGGCGCGGAGCAAGCACGCAAGGAGCAGCGCTATGGCTGATCAGGTTCTCAAGTTCCAGCCCGAGCAGAGGTCGGACAGCGGCAAACCCACCGAGAAGGCCGGCGCCGATCCGCGCCGCCGCCTGCTCGCCGGCCTGCGCCGCTATCGCCGCTTCCTGCTGATGGTCGTGCTGCCCGTGATTGCCGCCATCGGCGGCGTCACCTTCTATCTCAACGGCGGACGCTATGTCGGCACCGACGATGCCTATGTCGGCGCGCAGAAGGTGCTGGTGACGCCCGACATCTCCGGCAAGATCCAGAAGGTCCTCGTGAAAGAAGGGCAGTCCGTCAAGCAAGGCGACGAGCTGTTCGAGATCGACCCCGTACCGTTCCGCCATGCGGTGGACGAGGCCAAGGCACAGCTCGCCCAGGCGCGCACGACCTACGACAATCTCATCGCCAACATCAAGATCTACGGCGACATGCTCAACCTCGCCCAGCAGGGCGTCGACCTGAAGCAGCGCGACGTCGAGCGCAAGCAGGCGCTGGTGAAGAACAATTACGGCTCCCAGCTCGATCTCGACAACGCCGCGAACGCGCTGGTAACGGCAGGCGCACAGACGCAGTTCGTCAAGCAGCAGCTGTCCAACGCAAAGACGCAATTGCTCGGCGATCCCAACCTGCCGCTCGAGCAGTTCCCTCCCTATGCGCAGGCCAAGGCAAAGCTCGACGACGCCCAGCGCAATCTCGATCACACCGTGCTGCGCGCGCCGATGGACGGCGTCGCGACGCAGGTCGAGCAGATCCAGCTCGGGCGCTTCGTTGCCGCCGGCACAGCGGTGTTCTCCATCGTCGATATCGCCCGTCCCTGGGTCGACGCCAATCCGAAAGAGAGCGACCTCACCTATGTCACCGAAGGCCAGCCGGTCACGCTCGAGGTCGACGCCTTCCCCAACCACGTCTTCAAGGGCAAGATCGGCTCGCTCTCGCCCGGCACCGGCGCGCAGTTCGCGATCCTGCCGCCGCAGAACGCCACCGGCAATTTCGTCAAGGTGGTGCAGCGCGTGCCGATCCGAATCTATTTCGACGAGACCGACAAATACGTGAAGAAGCTGAAGGCAGGCATGAGCGTCTATGCCACCATCGACACCGGCCACAAGCGTTCGCTCGCCGGCCTGCTCGGCCTGTCGGCGACCGCGAGCCAGGATAAAGAGTAAGGACTGACTCCATGTCCGGCCCCAATGCCAGCCTGATGGTCCCCGGCCTGCGCCGGAACATGGTGACGATCTGCGCCATGACCGCGACCATCATGCAGGCGCTGGACACCACCATCGCCAACGTCGCCCTGCCCTACATGCAGGGCACGCTGTCGGCCTCGCAGGACCAGATCAACTGGGTGCTGACCTCCTACATCGTCGCCGCGGCGATCATGACCGCGCCGGTGGGCTGGATCGCCAACCGCTTCGGCCGCAAGCGCATCTTCATCATCTGCTCGGCCGGCTTCACCCTGGCGTCGGTGCTGTGCGGCCTCGCGCAGGACATCAACCAGATGGTGCTGTTCCGCCTGCTGCAAGGCGTATTCGGCGCAGCGCTGGTGCCGCTGTCGCAGTCGGTCATGCTCGATTATTACACGCTCCAGGAGCGCGCCAAGGCGATGTCGATCTGGGGCATGGGCGTGATGATGGGCCCGATCATGGGCCCCTCCCTCGGCGCCTGGCTGACCGAGACCTATTCCTGGCACTGGGTGTTCTTCGTCAATTTGCCGTTCGGCGCCATCACCGTGCTCGGACTGATCGTCTTCATGGACGAGACGGAGAAGAACCTCAGCCTCAAATTCGACTGGCTTGGTTTCGCTGCCCTGGCGATCGCGATCGGATCGCTCCAGCTCGCGCTCGACCGCGGCGAACAGCTCGGCTGGCTGGAATCCAACGAGATCATCGCGGAATTCATCGTCTCGGCCGTCGCCTTCTACTTCTTCCTCGCGCACTCCTTAACAACGTCGACGCCGTTCATCCGCTTCGCGCTGTTCCGGGACCGCAACTTCGTCACCGGCTGCGTGTTCATGATCGTGATGGGCCTCGTGCTGTTCTCGACCATGGCGCTGGCCTCGCCCTACATGCAGAATGTGATCGGCTATCCCATCATCACCGCCGGCCTGCTGCTGGCGAGCCGCGGTTTCGGCACCTTCTTCGCCATGATGCTGGTCGGCCGCATGATGCGCTATTTCGAGGCCCGTACGCTGATCATCACCGGCCTGTCGCTGACCGCGGGCTCGCTATTCCAGATGACCGGCTGGACCGACCTGACCCAGGTGCCCGAGATCGTCACCGTCAGCGTCATCCAGGGCTTTGGCTTCGGTCTCGTCTTCGTGCCGCTCTCGACGGTCTCGTTCCTGACCCTGCCGAACCATCTGCGCACCGACGGCACCGCCATGCTGACCCTGATGCGCAATGTTGCGAGCTCGGTCGGCATTTCGGTCGTCATCGCCGAGCTGACGCAGGGTACGCGACGGACCTATGCGATCCTGTCCGAGCACATCAACCCGTTCAACCACGCCCTGCAGATGCCGGACGTGCGCGGCATCATCAACCTCTCCACCGACGCCGGCCGCGCCATGGCCGACCGGATGGTCGGCGTGCAGGCGCAGATCATCGCCTTCGCGCACGACTACATGCTGGTGATGATCTTCATCCTCTGCACCATCCCGCTGGCGCTGATGATCGGCTCGACCAAGGCCACGCTGCGCAAGCAGGCCGCGGGGCCGGAACATGCGGTGATGGAGTAGCAAGGTCCCGCCGTGGTCCCGGCGAAGGCCGGGCGTAGGCCGGGACGACACGGAGAAGTGGGGGCGCCGCCGCACCTCATTCGCTCCGCTACCCCAACAACTCCTCACACCCCAAATCCTCGACCGCGATCATCACGCGCTCCAGATTGTTCCACCAGATCGGCGGCGGGATGTTGATGCTCCACTGCCAGACGGGCCGCGTGATCTGCCAGAGCACCGCCCAGCGGTAGTCGCGATCGAGCGCGCCGCGCGTGTAGCCGGTGATGCCGCTTTCGATCAGCGTGTCGTGGTAGAGATTGAGCAGCGGGCGTTCGAGCGCCTGGCGGCGTTCCGGATACCAATGCATCGCCATCATATAGGCGAGGTCGTGGGTCGGGACGTCGATGCTCCAGAGATCGAAATCGAAGATGCGCACGGTGTCGGCGACGCCCGCGCGCGGCAGCAGGAAATTCCAGGTGTTGGCGTCGCCATGCGTGATGCTGAGATGACGACGCGAATGGTAACGCTCGGACAGCCGCTCCGATTGATCGATGAGCCGGCGGTACAGAATCCGCCGCTCCTCGCTGAGGCGATTGCCGAGAAGGTCGGCGAAGCGGTCATAATGGCCCGCAAACGTCTCCATGCGTTGCGCGCTTTCCTCGGTGCTCGCCCAGGTCCCGACGGTGTCGCCGAGGCTCGGATGGTCCCACCAGGCCGCATGCCAGCGTGCCAGCGTGGTGACGATGGCGAACGTCTGCTCGCGCGACGGCGGCACCGGCCAGGCCATCCCGATTTCGTGGCTGTCGGTGAGGTCCTCGAGCAGCAGATGCCAGATGGGGCCGCCCTCGTCGAAATGCCCGTCAAAGCAACGCGGAACGAGTCCCGGCGGCATCTTCGGCGCGAGCTGCGTGTAGTAGTCCACCTCGCGCCGGCCGCCATTGGCGAGGCTCTCGGCGAAAGCGGAATTGGGAGTCTTGAGGATCAGCGACTGCGGAGCGCCCGCGGATTCGCCGACATAACGCAGGCCGAGCCTGACGATATGTGACACGACGGTGTCACGCTGGTGCAGCACCTTCACCTCGCGCACCGCGCCAGCGTCCAGCACGCCGCCCCGGCGCAGCGCAGCCGTCAGTCGGGCGGGCTCAACGACCGCCGGCAATTGTGGAGGTGTCATGACCACGATGCCCCTGTCCCGCGCCATACTGCACGATCACGATCCCGGGCACCAGCGGGCCGATCTTGGCCGAGACGTCCTTTGCGGCGGAGGCAGATCGGAGATCGATCGCGCGATCTCCCGGGTCGCCGCGTCCTGCTCTTCCATCGCGGCGGCGACCGAGGTCGCAACGCCGTCGATCTCGACGATGTGACTTCCCATGGCCTCGGTCGCGTCCACGGCCGCCTGTGTCGAGCCTGGATCTCCGCGATGAGACGCCCGATCTCCTCGGTGGATTTGGCGATCTGGTGCGTGCGACCTGGGTCGCGTCGCGGCGACCAGGCCCCGCGGCGACGCATTGCCTCAGACGTCGAAGAACACCGTCTCGTCGTCGCCCTGCAAATGCAGGTCGAGGCGATAGACCGGCTTGCCGGCCTCGCGCACCGCGGTCAGCGTGGCGCGGCGCTCGGCGGGCACCAGCGCCAGCACCGGATCGGCGGCGTTGCCGGCCTCATCGCTGAAATAGATCCGGGTGTAGAGATGCCGCAGCATGCCACGGCCGAAGACGGCAAGCAGGATGTGCGGTGCCTGCGGCCTGCCATCGGGATCAGGCACCACGCCCGGCTTGATGGTGTCGAAGGAATAGTTGCCGTCCTCGTCGGTGCCGCAGCGGGCGAAGCCGCGGAAGCTGGCATTGGGCAGCGCGCGCTGGTCCTGCGGGTCGGCGAAGCGCCCTTGCGCATCGGCCTGCCAGATCTCCAGCAAGCAGTCAGGCACGACGACGCCGTCGCCGTCGAACACGCGGCCTTCGATGCGAACGCGATCGCCGGTGACGTCGGGCGTCAGCGTCGAATTGGTGAACGCGTCATTCCAGGCGTATTCGCCGGTCGGCGCCAGGCCGTACTTGAAGAACGGACCGACGGTCTGCGATGGGGTGATCCCGTTATCCTGCACGTTAGTGGTTCTCCATGGGCGTGGCGTTCTTGCCGCGCAGCACGATGTCAAAACGGTAGCACAGCGCCCATCCGGGCTGGGTGTTCTCGAGGTCGAACGACGAGACCATCCGCGCGCGCGCCTTCTCGTCCGGCACCGAGTTGAAGATCGGGTCGAACGGAAATAACGGGTCGGCCGGGAAGTACATCTGCGTCACCAGGCGCGTGACGAAGGAATGGCCGAACACCGAGAGATGGATGTGCGCGGGACGCCAGGCATTGTGGTGATTGCCCCAGGGATAGGCGCCGGGCTTGATGGTGACGAAGCGGTAGTAGCCGGCGGCATCGCTCACGGTGCGGCCGGCGCCGGTGAAATTCGGATCGAGCGGCGCCGGATGCTGGTCGCTGACGTGGACGTAGCGGCCGCAGGAATTGGCCTGCCAGATCTCGACCAGCGAGTTCGGTACACCGCGGCCGTCCTCGTCGCGCACATGGCCGTGCACGATGATGCGCTCGCCGATCGGCTCGCCCCTGTGTTGCGTGGTCAGATCGTTGTCGCCCGCGCGCACGGTCTCGTGGCCGTAGACCGGGCCGGTCAATTCCGACAGTGTGTGACGCATCGGGATCAAGGGCTTGTTCGGCGCCCGCTTGATCGAGCTCTTGTACTCGGGCGACAGCGGCAGCGGATGCGCCTTGTTGCTGGCGACGGGATAGATGAATGTCATTGGCGAACTCCTCCCCGGCCATTGTCGGTCCAGCCGGTCAACGCTTCCGCCATTCATTATAGGATATAACTAATTTGGGGAAGCGGGTTTAGGCCTCCTCCGCCGCCCCTATTTTATCGGCGGACGCGGCAGCACGGCCTCGCCGGGTTCGAGCCTGTAGGTGTGGTCCAGCGAGTACCAGGGCATCGACACGTCGGGCGCAGTCGGATGCGGGGTATCGTGGCGCTGGAACTTGCCGATCAACGCCTGCGTCACCCCGAATTGCACGTCGCTGTCGATATGCGGATCGGCGGGATCGTAGACCTGCGAGATCAGCGTCTTGAATCCCGGCTTGAAGATCAGGGCATGCAGATGCGCCGGGCGATAGGGATGGCGGCTCTGCGCCTCAAGCAGGCGGCCGACCACGCCATTGGTCGGAATGGGATAGCCGATCATCATCACCGAGCGGAAGGCGAAGCGTCCGTGCTGGTCGGTCGTGAACTTGCCGCGCAGGTTCATGTCGGCCTGCTCAGGATCCTGGTTCTCATAGAGGCCAACGGGAGAAGCGTGCCAGACATCGACCTCCGCGCCCGCGACAGGACGACCGTCCTTGTCGACGACGCGGCCGTTGACGAACAGCGGCGCACCCGGTGTCTCCGAGCGCACGATTGATCCGCCATTCTCGACCGGCGGCGAGTTCAGCCGCCAGAACGGTCCGAGCAGCGACTGATCGGTTTCGGTATTGCCGTTGTCCCCATTATTGAGCAGGCACACCAGCGGGGACACGCCGAGCGAGCCCGCCATCAGCACGACTTCGTTGTGGGTGTCGGTGGTCAGCTGGCCGAGCTCGGCGATCACCGCGGTGGCATCGCGAAATTCCTTCTCGGTCAGGCGAACGTCGCGCACGAAGGCGTGCAGGTGCTTGACCAGGGAGATCATGATCTGGCGCAGCCGCGGATCGGATGTCCGCTCCATAACCGCCAGGGCCGCGGCCGTGACATCCTGCTCGCGCTCGATGATCATGGGCTATTTTCTCACTTTCATTCCGGGATGCGAGAGACACCGCGCGAACCCGGCTTCTTCGCCTCTCCGCTTGCCGGCAGAGGCCGGCGCGCAAGGCGCGGCGGGTAAAGGGGGCTCGCCGGGTGTCCGACTTTCACCGGCCTTGCGGAGACTCCCCCTCCCCCCTCTCCCCGCAAGCGGGGAGCAGGGGGAGAGAGAGCTCAGTTCAGCTTCTCGATCGCGACCGCGACACCCTGGCCGACGCCAACGCACATGGTGGCCAGAGCCAGCTTGCCGCCGCGCTTCTCCATGCCGTGCACGGCGGTGAGCACGAGGCGTGCGCCGCTCATGCCGAGGGGATGGCCGAGCGCGATGGCACCGCCATGCGGATTGACGAAGTCGGCATCGTCGGCAACGCCGAGCTGGCGCATGCAGGCGATGCCCTGCGAGGCGAAGGCCTCGTTGAGCTCGATCAGGTCGAAATCGCTGATCTTCTTGCCGAGACGCTCCATCAGCTTGCGGGTGGCCGGCACCGGACCGATGCCCATGATGCGGGGCGGCACGCCGGCCGAGGCGAGGCCGAGGATGCGCGCGCGGGGCGTCAGGCCGTGCTTCTTCACGGCAGCTTCGGAAGCGAGGATCATCGCGGCGGCGCCGTCATTGACGCCGGAGGCGTTGCCGGCGGTGACCGTGCCCGGATTGCGCACGATCGGCTTCAGTTTTGCCAAACCTTCCAGCGTGGTCTCAGGGCGCGGATGTTCGTCCTTGTCGACCGTGATGGGGCCAGCCTTGCCGCCGGGAATGGTGATGGGCGTGATTTCTTCCGCGAAATACCCCGCCGCGATCGCCTTGCCCGCGCGCTGCTGCGAGCGGATCGCGAAGGCATCCTGGTCGGCGCGCGAGACCTGGAATTCCTCGGCGACGTTCTCGCCGGTCTCCGGCATCGCATCGACGCCGTACTGCGCCTTGAGCAGCGGATTGATGAAGCGCCAGCCGATGGTGGTGTCGAATATCTCGGCCGAACGCGAGAACGCTTCCTGCGCCTTGCCCATCACGAAAGGTGCGCGGGTCATGGATTCGACGCCACCGGCAATCGCAAGCTCGATCTCGCCGGAGCGGATGGCGCGGCCCGCGGCGCCGACCGCATCGAGGCCGGAGGCGCAGAGCCGGTTCAGGGTCTGGCCGGGAACCGAGTCCGGAAGGCCCGCCAGCAGCAGCGCCATGCGCGCGACGTTGCGGTTGTCCTCGCCGGCCTGGTTGGCACAGCCGAAGAAGACTTCGTCCACCTGCGCCCAGTCGAGATCGGGATGCTTGGCCATCAGCGCCTTGATCGGGGCTGCGGCGAGATCGTCGGCGCGCACTTTGGCGAGCGAGCCGCCGAAACGGCCGATCGGGGTCCGCACGGCATCGCAGATAAAGACGTCACGCATCGTTGTTCTCCCTGAATGCCGCGATCCGGCCAAATTCTTCAATGTCGGCGGAGTTTTAGGAGGGCGCCCGCGGCAGGTCAATTGACGGTTTCGCGTGCGATCTGCAGGGGCCTGCGGCCCGCCACGCATGCCGCGGTGCGGACAACGTGGAAAACCCGCTCCTGCCGGCCAAACCGATAGGAGCACAGGGCGAAATTTTGTAGGTTGCGCCGCCCATGACCATGCAACAGCCGATACCCGTACCGCCGCCCGACGAAGCGCCCGCACCGCAGGCGGAAGCCGTTGCGCGCGTCACGCCGATGATGGAACAGTACCTCGAGATCAAGGCGGCGCATCAGGGCCTCTTGCTGTTCTACCGGATGGGCGATTTCTACGAGCTGTTCTTCGAGGACGCCGAGATTGCCTCGAGGACGCTCGGCATCGTGCTGACCAAGCGCGGCAAGCATCAGGGCGCCGACATCCCGATGTGCGGCGTGCCGGTCGAGCGCTCCGAGGATTATCTGCACCGCCTGATCTCGGCCGGCCACCGGGTCGCGGTCTGCGAGCAGACCGAGGATCCTGCGGCCGCGAAAGCGCGCGGCAACAAGAGCGTCGTGCGCCGCGGTGTGGTGCGGCTGGTCACGCCGGGCACGCTGACCGAGGACACGCTGCTCGATGCGCGCGCCAACAATTACCTGCTGGCGATCGCGCGGGCGCGTTCGTCCGCAGGCGGCGACCGCTTCGGGCTCGCCTGGATCGACATCTCGACGGCCGAATTCGTGGTGACCGAGGTTTCGGGCGGCGAGCTCGCCGCGACGCTGGCGCGCATCAACCCGAACGAGGCGATCGTCACCGACGCGCTCTATAACGACAGCGAGCTCGGCCAGACCCTGCGCGAGCTGCCGGCGGTGACGCCGCTGACCCGCGACGTCTTCGACGGCGCCACCGCCGAGAAGCGCCTCTGCGACTATTTTGCGGTCGCGACCATGGATGGGCTGGCGCAGCTCACACGTCTGGAAGCCACGGCGGCGGCTGCGGCCGTCACCTATGTCGACCGCACCCAGGTCGGCAAGCATCCGCCGCTGTCGCCGCCCGCGCGCGAGGCCTCGGGCGCGACCATGGCGATCGATCCGGCCACCCGCGCCAATCTCGAGCTGACGCGGACGCTCGCGGGCGAGCGCCGCGGCTCGCTGCTCGACGCCATCGACTGCACCGTGACCTCGGCCGGCTCGCGTCTGCTCGCGCAGCGGCTGGCGGCACCACTGACCGATGCGTCGGCCATCGCGCGTCGCCTCGATGCGGTCGGCACCTTCGTAACGGACTCCGCCACACGGGAAGACATTCGCAGCATTTTGCGCGGCGCGCCGGACATGTCTCGCGCGCTGGCCCGTCTCTCGGTCGGCCGCGGCGGCCCGCGCGATCTCGCCGGCCTCCGCGACGGCATCCTGGCCGCCGACCAGGTGCTGGCGCGGCTCGGCGAGCTCGACCAGCCGCCGCAGGAGATCGCAGCGGTGATGGCGGCGCTGAAGCGGCCGTCGCGCGAGCTTGCCGCTGAATTCGCCCGCGCGCTCGACGAGCAGCTGCCGCTGATCAAGCGCGATGGCGGCTTCGTTCGCCAGGGCTATGAGCCCGCGCTCGACGAAGCCCGGAACCTGCGCGACGCCTCGCGCCTCGTGGTCGCCTCGATGCAGGCCCGCTACGCCGACGACACCGGCGTGAAGGGCCTCAAGATCCGACACAACAACGTGCTCGGCTATTTCGTCGAGGTCACCGCACAGCACGGCGACAAGCTGATGTCGGCGCCGCTGAACGCGACCTTCATCCACCGTCAGACGCTGGCGGGCCAGGTGCGCTTCACGACTGCCGAGCTCGGCGAGATCGAAGCCAAGATCGCCAATGCGGGTGATCGCGCGCTGGGGCTCGAGCTCGAGATCTTCGAGAAGCTCTGCGCCAAGGCGCTCGAGATCAGCGACGATCTGCGCGCGGCAGCGCAAGGATTTGCGCTGCTCGACGTTGCGACGTCGCTGGCCAAGCTCGCCGTCGACGAGAACTACGTGCGGCCTGAGGTCGACGGCTCGCTCGCTTTCGCGATCGAAGCCGGCCGCCATCCCGTGGTCGAACAGGCGCTCAAGCGCAACGGCGAGCCGTTCATCGCCAATGCCTGCGATCTCTCGCCTGGCCCCGCGCAGAAATCCGGCCAGCTCTGGCTGCTGACCGGCCCCAACATGGCCGGTAAATCGACCTTCCTGCGCCAGAACGCGTTGATTGCGCTGCTCGCCCAGATCGGCAGCTTCGTGCCGGCGACGCGCGCACGAATCGGCATCATCGACCGCCTGTTCTCGCGCGTCGGCGCCGCCGATGATCTCGCCCGCGGCCGCTCCACCTTCATGGTGGAGATGGTCGAGACCGCGGCGATCCTGAACCAGGCCGGCGAGCGCTCGCTCGTGATCCTGGATGAGATCGGCCGCGGCACCGCGACCTTCGACGGCCTCTCGATCGCCTGGGCCGCGATCGAGCATCTGCACGAGAGCAACCGCTGCCGCACGCTGTTCGCGACGCATTATCACGAGCTGACCGCGCTCTCGGCCAAGCTGCCGCGCATGTTCAATGCGACGGTGCGGGTGAAGGAATGGCAGGGCAATGTCGTGTTCCTGCACGAGGTGCTGCCGGGCTCGGCCGACCGCTCCTACGGCATTCAGGTGGCCAAGCTCGCCGGCCTGCCAGCCGCGGTGATCACGCGCGCCAAATCCGTGCTTTCCAAGCTGGAGGCGCAGGACCGCGGCCAGACCGCGCGTGCGCTGGTGGACGATCTGCCGCTGTTCGCGGTCCCCTCCCGCGCCGCCGCCGAAGCCGCGCCGCCGAGCGGGGCCGAGCTGTTGATGGAAGCCGTGAAGGCGCTGCACCCTGACGAGATGTCTCCGCGCGAGGCGCTCGATGCGCTGTATGCATTGAAGGCCAGGCTGCCGAAGCAGTGAAGGTGTAAGCCACCCCTTCTGTCTCCTGGGAAATGAAAGAGGTGGTTACGCCGGCGGACTGCGCTTCGCGCAGCCGCTTGCTAATCCACCCAACAGTTCTCCCCTACGCCCGCGCCGCGATCGCCGCGGCTTCCGCGGCGGCGCGCTGCATGCTGGTCGACATCTCGTTCGTGACCGTGCTCTGCTCCTCGACGGCGGCGGCGGTCGAGGTCACGTATTCGCTGACATTGTTGATCGCCTGCTTGATCGAGCCGAGCGCGCTGACGACGTCGCCGGAGATGCCGTTGAGGCTGCCGATCTCCTGGCCAATCTTGTCGGTCGCCTGCTTGGCCTGGTTGGCGAGGCTCTTCACTTCGGAAGCGACCACTGCGAAACCGCGGCCGGCTTCGCCGGCGCGGGCGGATTCGATCGTGGCGTTGAGCGCGAGCAGGTTGATTTGGCCGGTGATGTTGTTGATCATCTCGACGATGCCGCTCATCGCCTGCGCCGCCTCGGTGAGGCGCTGCGCCTGGGCGTCAGCGGCGGCGACCTGGTCCACCGCGCTCATCGCCGTCTCGCGCGATTTGGTCATCGCCTCCGAAATCTCCCGCACCGAGGCGTTCAGCTCCTCGGACCCGGCGGCGACCGATTCCATCATGGCGCGGACGCGCTCGTTCCCCATGCGGACCAGCACCTGCCGCGTGGTGTCGGTGGCATATTTCACGACCTTGAACGGCTTGCCGTTGAGATCGAGGATCGGGTTGTAGGAGGCCTGGATGTAGACCTCCTTGCCACCCTTGCCGATGCGCTTGTATTCCCCTGCCTGGTACTGGCCGCGGCCGAGCGTGGCCCAGAACTCGCGATAGGCGGCGCCGTCGCGCTCGGCGGGCTCGACGAACATGCTGTGATGCTTGCCCTTGATCTCGGCCAGGGAATAGCCGAGCGTGGCGAGGAAGTTGGCATTCGCCGTGATGATCGTGCCGTCCATGTTGAACTCGATCACGGCCTGCGCCTTGTCGATCGCCTCGATCTGCCCGGCTCGGTCGGCGTTCTTCAGCTTTTCCACGGTAATGTCGGTTGCATACTTGACCACGCCGAACGGCTTGCCGTTCTCGTCGAGCAGAGGATTGTAGGAAGCAAGGATCCAGACTTCGCGGCCGCCCTTGCCGATCCGCTTGAACTCGCCGGCCTGGTATTCACCACGGTTGAGCTTCGCCCAGAACTCGCGATAGGCGGCACCATCCCGTTCGGCCGGTGCGACGAACATGCTGTGATGCTTGCCCTGGATCTCGGCAAGCGAATAGCCGAGTGCCTTGCAGAAATTCTCGTTGGCGGCGACGATGGTGCCATCGAGCTTGAACTCGATCACGGCCTGGGCACGGCTGCTGGCGGCGATCTTCGAGGCATCGGTCATGCTCCGGATCTTCTTCTCGGTGATGTCGGTCGCAATCTTGGCGACCATCACCGCCTTGCCGTCGCCGTCGAGCACCGGGTTGTAGGATGCTTCGATCCAGACCTCGCGGCCGCCCTTCGCGATTCGCTTGAACTCGCGGGCCTGATACTCGCCACGATTCAGTGCGGCCCAGAAAGCCTTGTACTCGGCGGTCGCGCGCTGTTCGGCCGGCAGGAACATGGAGTGATGCTTGCCCTGGATCTCGTCGAGCCGATAGCCGAGCGCATCGAGAAAATTCTTGTTGGCCGTGATGATCGTCCCATCGAGTTTGAATTCGACCATCGCCTGCGAGCGGCCAATGGCATCGAGCCGCGCCTGTGCATCACTATGGGACTTGCGACCGAACATCCAAATGTCTCCTCGCTGGGAAATCGTTTTTCATGACGCAGCCAGCGTTGCCCGCGCGCTCGAAAATTTCGGCTCGCCGGTCGCTCGATTCTAGTGGAACTGTAGGCCGCCGCATTTGACGTGGGCGGCCGCCGCCGCTGACAAGTATATTTACGGACAAGGCACAAAGATTAAATTAACGACGCTATCAAAAAGCGGCGGCCGAACACCGGAGAACTACGAGGCGGATCACCGCAAAATTTCTGTACGGAATGCTTACGCTTCAATGCGCTGCCTTCGGCGCCCATCCCACCACAGCATCAAGTTCCACGTCACGCAGGTTGCAAGCGCCAGAAAAAGACCAATCACCGATCCAGATTTAACGACCGCAACGTGCATCACTGCGATCGCCATACCGAATCCGAGCAGGCCCCAGGCGGAGTTGGCGAGCACGGCCGCCGTCGGGGGACCGCCGATGCGCGGATGCAGGATCAGCATGATGCTGGAGAACACCACGGGGTACAGCGCGATGATGCCGCTGATGCGCGGACCGACCCAGCCGGAGGTCGAGACCACGATGGCGACGAGGGTCGCGACCAGCCCAGCCCGCATCGGGACGTCATACCAGCGGCGCGTCACCAGCGGCATTTTCGCATGGCGATAGCCTGCGAGCAGCGGAATGCAGATGCCGAATGCGATCAGGTTGGCGGCAAGGCCGGCTGTGAGCGTCCACTCGAACTGGCGGATGATCGAGGCAAGCACGATCCACACCGCGATGGCGCTTCCGCAACTCACGAGCATGCCGTGCCGCTGCGACAGCACGACATAGGTAAGGCACATGAAGATCGTCGCCGCATTGACCGGCAGGCTTGCCAGCGCGCCCTGCGCGACGAAGGCGGCGTCGTGGTCGAGCGCGAGGAAGACGTAGGAGGGGCCTGCCGAGATCGGCAGGGTCGCGACCAGCGCGCCGATCACCGGACCCGAGCGCTCGGCGATCATCGACGCCGTCACGACGAACGCTGCCGCGATCGCCATGCGCAAGAGCAGGAAGAGGATGAAGTGGAAGTCGAGGGACATTTCACGCGGGATATTATTGTTGAGGAATTTTCCGCGGGCTCGTTCAGCTCTCCCGAAGGAGAGGTCGATTTGCGCAGCAAATCGGGTGAGGGCTTCAGGTCCCACGAGGGAGCGCAACCCCTCACCCTCGCCTTCGGCGCGACCTCTCCCTATGGGAGAGGTGGGCAGTCACATCCTTTGCATCGACACCGAGACCTTCGGGCCGTTCTTGATGGTCTGGTAGACCACGCAGTAACGCTCGGTGAGTTTCAGCAGCAGATCGAGCTTGTCCTGCGGCGCCGGCGTCTCGACCTCGAAGCGGAGGCGGATTTCGGCGAAGCCGACCGGCGTCTCCTTGTCGACGCCGAGCGTGCCGCGGAAATCGAGATCGCCCTCGGCATAGACGTTGCCGGTCTTCAGCGGCACCTCGATCGCGGTGGCGACCGATTTCAGCGTGACGCCGGCGCAGGCCACCAGCGCTTCGAGCAGCATGTCGCCGGAGCAGAGCTCGAGCCCGGAGCCGCCGGTGGCGGGATGCAGGCCAGCCATCGCGATGGCGCGGCCGGTCTCGACCTTGCACGCGATACCTTCGCCCTCGGTGGAACCCTTGGCCTTCAAGGTGATCAGCGCGGCCTTGGGATCGGCCTTGTAGCGCTCCTTGATCGGGGCCTGCATCTGGCGCAGTTCGGCGGCGTCCATTGTCGTTCTCTCCCGGAAAAATCGTCCCTCGATTTACCGGCTCAGCGCGACATTGTCACCACCACATGGCCTGGCCGGGACCCTGGGTTGCGTCCCGGTCGGGCACGCGGCGGTCGAGCGAACGGTCGAGCGAGGTCAAGACACTTCGCTTGAAAGTCTCGAACAGCGGCGAATTGCGGTCGCGCGGCCGGCCGAGATTGATCTCGATGTGGTCGAACAGCCGGCCGGGCCGCGGCCGCATCACCAGCACGCGATCGGCCAGCACCACGGCCTCGTCGACGTCATGTGTGACGAGGATCAAGGTCGGCCGCGTGTCGGCCCAGAGGTCGAGCAGATGATCCTGGAGGTCGCGACGCGTGAAGGCATCGAGCGCGGAGAACGGCTCGTCGAGCAGCAGCACCTCGGGCTGCGGCACCAGCGCCCGCGCAATCGCGACGCGCTGCGCCTGCCCGCCCGAAAGCTCGCGCGGCCAGGCCTGTGCCTTGTCGGCAAGCCCGACGCGCTCCAGCGCGCGCGCTACCTTTGCGCGCCGCTCAGCCGCCGGCAGGTCGGCGAGGCCGAAGCCGATATTGTCGGCGACGCTGAGCCAGGGCAAAAGCCGCGGCTCCTGGAAGATGATGCCGATTTTTGCGTGCGGCGAGCTGATCGCTTCGCTGTCGAGCGTCACGGTGCCCGAGCTGGCACGGTCGAGGCCGGCGATGGCGCGGAGCAGTGTGGACTTGCCGCAGCCGGAGCCGCCGATGATGGCGATGATCTCGCCTTGGCGGATCTCGGCGGAGAAGCGCGCCAGCGCCTCGACGCCGTTGGGGTAGGTCTTGCTGACCCGGTCGAGCGCGAGCATCGCGTTACGCTCCCCTCGCGCGGGAGAAGGCATCCTGCCAGCGCAGGAACGGCGCGGCCGCAAGTTCGATCAGCCAGTCCGTGAGCTTGCCGAGGATGGCGAAGATCACGATGGCGGCGAGGATCTGCGCGGGCTTGCCGAGCTGCTGGCCGTCGAGCAGGAGATAGCCAAGGCCCTCGGAGGCGCCGATCAGTTCGGCCGCGACCACGAACATCCAGCCGAGACCGAGGCCGACGCGCAAGGAAACCACGTAAGCCGGCAGCACCGCGGGCAGCAGGATGCGGCGTATCATCGCGAAACCGGAGAGGCGGAAGGTGCGGCCGACCTCCACGATCTTGCGATCGACCGAGAGGATCGCGCCCATCACGCCGAGATAGACCGGAAAGAACACGCCAACCGCGATCAGCGCGATCTTCGAGGTCTCGAAGATGCCGAGCCAGAGGATGAACAGCGGCACCCAGGCGAGCGACGGGATCGCGCGCAGCGCCTGCACGGTCGGATCGAGCAGCCGCCGCGCCAGCGACCAGTAGCCGGAAATCGCGCCGAGCAGCGTGCCCGCGACCACGCCGAAGGCGAAGCCGAGCCCGACGCGCCACAGCGTCGCAGTGATGTGACGCACCAGCTCGCCGGACCGGGCGAGCTCGGTGAGGGTGGTGAAGATGCGCGAAGGCGGCGGCACCAGGCGCCCGTTGGACCAGCCGGACCAGACCACGAGCTCCCAGCCAAGCGCGAGCGTCACCGGCAGCAGCAGCCCGAGCACCGGCCGCGCATAGCGCGACAGCCGCGACGGCGCGGCGGCGCTTTCGGCGGGTTCCGAAGTCTGTTGCAGCACTGGAACGTCGGAGATCATGGCCGGTAGGAAGCGCGTCTGACGAGGGAATGCAACACTACTATTGCCGCGCCTGATGCTGCCGTCTTCCTTCTCCCCTTGTGGGAGAAGGTGGCGCGAAGCGTCCGACAGGGTTCTTTCCACTCGCAAAACTGTTCGTGAGGATGGATCCCTCACCCGGCTTCGCGTTCCGCGAAGCCACCCTCCCCCACAAGGGACCACAAGGGCGGAGGGCAGGAAGATCAATTCGTCGGCAGCGGGACCTGGTCGTCGATCAGGGCGTCGAGCGTGGCCTTCACATCGACCTTGGCGTCGACGACGCCGGCCTGTTGCAGGGCGAGGCCGGCGGCGAGGATCGACTCGCGCTGGGGCGCGCCGATGCGGCTGTGGCTGAGGTCGGTGCGCTCCTTGAGCTGCTTGTCGACAACGGCTTCTGGAAGCTTCGTCACCGCGATGAAGGTCTTCTTCAGCTCATCGTAATTCGCCAGCGAATACTTTCGCGCTTCTTCGTACACCGCGAGCACGCGGCGGGCGGCATCCGGATAGTCCTTCAGGAACTGCTCGCGCACATTGAGGACACCCCAGGTGTTGGCATCGGCCTTGCGATAGAACAGCTTTGCGCCTTCCTCGACTTCGGCCTGCGCCATCATGGGATCGAGACCGGCCCAGGCATCGACATCGCCGCGGATCAAAGCGGTCTTGCCGTCGGCGTGCTGCAGCAGCACCGGCGTGATGTCCTTCTCGGTCAGACCCGCACCCAGCAGCGCACGCACCAGGAAGATGTGCGGATCGGTGCCGCGCGTCACCGCGACGCGCTTGCCCTTGAGATCGGCCACATCAGCGATCCTGGAATCCTTGCCTGTCACCAGCGCTGTCCATTCGGGACGCGAATAGACGTAGATCGACTTGATCGGGTTGCCGTTGATCCTCGCGACCAGCGCCGCCGAGCCCGCGGTCGAGCCGAAATCGATCGAGCCGGCATTGAGGAATTCGAGCGCCTTGTTGGAGCCGGCCGACTGCACCCACGTGATGGTGATGCCGTCCTTGGCGAACTCCCTCTCGAGCAGCCCCTTCTGCTTCAGCACCAGCGACACCGGGTTGTAGGTCGCCCAGTCGATGCGGATTTCCTTGAGCGGATCGGCGGCCTCTGCCGCCGGGCTCATTGCGAGCGCCACCGCGCCAGCCAGAAGAATGCGTCGCGTAATCCCAGTCATGCCCGAACTCCTCAAAAACTTCGTTGTTTTTCAATGAGTTATATCCAGAGGTCAACGAGAAAATCCGACCCTTGAAAGGGCACCGGCTGAGAACAGATTTGCCCGAAGCCGGCCTTTTCCAGCACGGAACGACTATTGCCAGCGAATGACGGGTGACAGCGCCTGTCGCCTCTTATATCCGGTGAGACATGGACAGCGTCGCAACTGAGCACAAGCCTGAGGTGGACGATCGCTTCGACACCGCGCGGATCACCGCCGCGATCGATGCGCTTGCCGAGAAGCACGAGGGACGCGAGGACGCGTTCCGCACCGCCATGGCGCAACTGCTCAAGGCCGAGCTGATCGCGGCGCGCGCCGCGGCGCAGTCGATCCTGCTGAAGGACCGTCACGGCCGCCGCTGCGCCGAACGACTGTGCCATGTGCAGGACGAGATCATCCGCATCCTCTATTCGGCCGCGACGCGTCATCTCTACCGCTCGCACATCCCGAGCGGCGCCGAGCGGATGGCGGTGGTGGCGACCGGCGGCTACGGCCGCGGCCTGATGGCGCCCGAGTCCGACATCGATCTCTTGTTCATCCTGCCCTACAAGCAGACCGCCTGGGGTGAGCAAGTCGCCGAAGCCATCCTCTATTGCCTCTGGGACATGGGCCTGAAGGTCGGTCACGCCACGCGCTCGGTCGATGAATCGATCCGCCAGGCGCGCGGCGACATGACCATCCGCACCGCGATCCTGGAGACGCGGTTCCTCACCGGCGACCAGCCGCTCTACGACGAGCTGGTCGAGCGCTTCGACAAGGAGGTGGTGCAGGGCACCGCGTCCGAATTCGTCACGGCAAAGCTCGCGGAGCGCGAGGAACGGCATCGCCGCGGCGGTCAGTCGCGTTATCTGGTCGAGCCCAACGTCAAGGACGGCAAGGGCGCGCTGCGCGACCTGCACACGCTGTTCTGGATCGCCAAATACGTCTACCGCGTCCGCGACACCGACGAGCTCGTCGAGCGCGGCGTGTTCGACGCGCAGGAATACCGCAGCTTCCGTCGCTGCGCCGACTTCCTCTGGTCGGTGCGCTGCAACCTGCATTTCTACTGTGGCCGCGCCGAGGAGCGCCTGTCCTTCGACCTGCAGCGCGAGATCGCGATCCGGCTCGGCTACACCTCGCATCCCGGCATGCAGGACGTCGAGCGCTTCATGAAGCACTACTTCCTGGTCGCCAAGGAGGTCGGCAACCTCACCGCCATCCTGTGCGCCAAGCTCGAGGACCAGCAGGCCAAGCCCGCGCCGGTGCTGAGCCGGGTGATGGCGCGGCTGCGGCCGACCGCGGTGAAGCGGCGCGTCCCCGATAGCGACGACTTCATCGTCGACAACAACCGCATCAACGTCGCCGCGCCCGACGTGTTCAAGCACGATCCGGTCAATCTGATCCGCATCTTCCGCCTGGCGCAGAAGAACAACCTCGCCTTCCATCCGGATGCGATGCGCGACGTGACGCGCTCGCTCGGCCTGATCAACGCGCAGCTGCGTGAGAATCCCGAAGCCAACCGGCTGTTCATGGAGATCCTGACCTCCGACAACGCCGAGATCGTGCTGCGGCGGATGAACGAGACCGGCGTGCTCGGCCACTTCATCCGCGCCTTCGGCAAGATCGTCTCGATGATGCAGTTCAACATGTATCATCACTACACCGTCGACGAGCACCTGATCCGCTGCATCGGCTTCCTCCAGGAGATCGAGCGCGGCGGCATCGAGGAGTTCGCTCTCGCCAGCGACCTGATGCGCAAAACGAGACCCGAGCACCGCGCGGTGATATACATCGCAACGCTGCTGCACGACGTCGCCAAGGGCCGTCCCGAGGATCACTCGATCGCCGGCGCCAAGGTGGCGCGGCGGCTGTGCCCGCGGCTCGGCTTCAGCCCGGCCGACACTGAGCTCGTGGCCTGGCTGATCGAGGAGCATCTGACGATGTCGACGGTCGCGCAGTCGCGCGACCTCTCCGATCGCAAGACCATCGAGAATTTTGCCGCCGTGGTGCAGTCGGTCGAGCAGATGAAGCTGCTGACGATCCTCACCACCGCCGACATCCGCGGCGTCGGCCCCGGCGTGTGGAACGGCTGGAAGGCGCAGCTCTTGCGCTCGCTGTATTACGAGACCGAGCCGGTGCTCACGGGCGGCTTCTCGGAAGTGGATCGCGGCAAGCGCCTCGCCGTCGCGCACGCCGAATTCCGCATGGCCTTCGCCGAGTGGCCGAAGGACGAGCTCGACGCCTATATCGGCCGGCATTATCCGGCCTATTGGCTCAAGGTCGAGCTACCGCGAAAAATCCGCCATGCCCGCTTCGTCCGCTCCAGCGAGCAGGCCGGCCACAAGCTCGCAATCAATGTCGGCTTCGACGAGGTGCGCGGCGTCACCGAGCTCACGATCTTCGCCGCCGACCATCCCTGGCTGCTGTCGATCATCGCCGGCGCGTGCGCCTCGGCCGGGGCCAACATCGTCGACGCGCAGATCTACACCACGACCGACGGCCGTGCGCTCGACACCATCTCGATCTCCAGGGAATACGACCGCGACGAGGACGAGGGACGGCGCGCCACACGCATCGGCGAGATGATCGAGGACGTGCTGGAAGGCAAGCTGCGCCTGCCCGAAGTGGTGGCGCGGCGCACCGTGCGCAGCAAGGCAAAGCCCTTCGTGATCGAGCCGGAAGTGACCATCAACAACCAGTGGTCCGACCGCTACACCGTGATCGAGGTCTCCGGCCTCGACCGCCCCGGCCTGCTCTACGAGCTGACCACCGCGATCTCGAAGCTCAATCTCAACATCGCCTCGGCCCATGTCGCGACCTTCGGCGAGCGCGCCCGCGACGTGTTCTACGTCACTGACCTCCTTGGCGCACAGATCAACGCGCCGACCCGGCAGTCCGCGATCAAGAGCGCGCTGACCCACGTGATGGCCAGCGACAAGGCGGTGCAGCCGGCGGCATAGAGGCAGGCAAGCATCTTTCTCCACTCGTCATTCCGGTGCGCGCGTAGCGCGAACCGGAATCCATTCATCCGCCGAGCCGGTGGCACGATAGATTCCGGGCTCGCCGCTTGCGCGAAGCCCCGGAATGACGAGAGGAGAGATCTAAACCTCCACGCCCTCGTGCCGCAGCAGCCAGCGCTTGCGCTCCAGCCCGCCGCCATATTTCACCAGCGAGCCATCGGCGCCGACCAGGCGATGGCACGGCAGCACCACGCTGATCGGGTTGGAGCCGTTGGCATGGCCGACGGCGCGAATGGCTTTTGGCATAGCGATCCTTGCGGCCATCGCACCGTAGCTCATCGTGGTGCCGGCCGGGATTTGCGCCAGCGCGGTCCAGACCTTTTGCTGGAACGGCGTGCCGGCGACGCGCCATGCGACACCTGCCAGCTGGCCGAGATCGCCTTCGAAATAGCCCGACAGCGCAGTCCGCATCCCGGCCGGCGCGGGCCGATGGCTGAGATCCACGGCACCATAGTGCAGGCGCAACAGCTCGCGCATGCGATGCTCATAGTCGTCCCAGTCGAGCGCCCGCAGATTGCCCTCGGCATCGGTGACCAGCAACGCAATCCCGATCGGCGTCGCCATGCGATCGAGACCGAAGCGTTCAGGCGTCTTGGTTGATCGAACGGGCATTGCGGCACCAGCAATCGAAACACACCCATCGCACTTGCCATGGCGGCCATGCTAGCGTCCACCCGAAAGCTGACGCTTTTGGGGGAGCTCACCTTGAACCTGATCGCCAATGTCCTGGTGGCGCTGGTCGCCGCACTGCACGCCTGCTTCCTGATCCTGGAGATGTTCCTCTGGGACAAGCCACAGGGCCTGAAGGTTTTCCGCAACACGCCGGAGAAGGCCGCAATCACGAAGGTGCTGGCCGCCAATCAGGGGCTCTATAACGGCTTCCTGATCGCCGGTCTGATCTGGGGCCTCGTCCACGGCAATCCAGCCTTCGCGTTCCAGATCAAGGTATTCTTCCTGCTCTGCGTGATCGTGGCCGGGGCCTATGGCGCGGCGACCGTCAGCGCGCGGATTCTGATCGTGCAGGCGTTGCCGGCCGCGGTCGCGCTGGTTGCGTTGATTCTCGCCTGAGACGCTTCGGCGCAGCGCCGCGATCCTTGCGCGGCGGCTGCCCTTCCTCCACAATCCCAGGCAGCGATGGCGCCCGTTGCAACAACGGAAAAGACCATCGGTCGAAAATTCCGTCAGGAGGAACAACCCAACATGAGCAATCGCAGAGCCTTCCTAGCTGCCACGGCGGCGTTCGCCTTCGCGTTTTCCGCCAGCCAAGCCCTCGCCCAGAAGAAATACGACACCGGCGCGAGCGACACCGAGATCAAGATCGGCCAGACGGTGCCGTTCTCCGGTCCCTATTCCGTCTACGCCAATATCGGCAAGACGCAGGCCGCCTACTTCAAGATGATCAACGATCAGGGCGGCATCAACGGCCGCAAGATCAATTTGATCCAGTATGACGACGCCTATTCGCCGCCGAAGACGGTGGAGCAGGTGCGCAAGCTGGTCGAAGGCGACGAGGTGCTGTTCACGTTCCAGCTGATCGGCACCGCGGCCAACGCCGCCGTGCAGAAATATCTCAACGGCAAGAAGGTGCCGCAGCTTCTGGCCTCCACGGGCGCCGCACGCTTCAACGATCCGCAGAACTATCCCTGGACCATCGCCTATAATCCCAACTACGTGTCCGAGGGACGCATCTACGCCAAATACATTCTCAAGGAGCATCCGAACGCCAAGATCGGCGTGCTCTACCAGAATGACGACATGGGCCGCGACTATCTCGCGGGCCTCAAGAGCGGCCTCGGCGACAAGGCCGCCAGCATGATCGTCGGCGAGGTCTCCTACGAGGTCACCGATCCCACCGTCGACTCGCAGGTGGTCAAGCTGAAGTCGATGGGCGTCGACGTGTTCTACGATGCCTCGACGCCGAAGTTCGCGGCGCAGGCGATCAAGAAGCTCGCCGATCTCGGCTGGACGCCGGTGCACATTCTCGACATCAATGCGAGCCCGATCTCGGCGACGCTGAAGCCGGCCGGCCTCGACATCTCCAAGGGCATCATCTCGACCCAGTACGGCAAGGAGCCGGGCGATCCGCAGTGGAAGGACGATCCGGGCGTGAAGGCCTTCTTCGCCTTCATGGACAAGTATTTCCCCGAGGGCGACAAGCTCAACACCGTCAACACCTATGCCTATTCGGTGGCCGAATTGCTGACACAGGTGCTCAAGCAATGCGGCGACGACCTCACGCGCGAGAACGTCATGAGGCAGGTCGCCAACATCAAGGGCTATACGCCGAGCCTCGCGCTGCCCGGCATCAAGATCAACACCGGGCCGAACGACTTCCGCGTCAACAAGCAGATGCAGATGATGAGGTTCAACGGCGAACGCTGGGAGCTGTTCGGCCCGATCATCGAGGACACGGGACCGTCGGGTTAGTTTCGCGAACGGATCGTAGGCTGGGTTGGCCCAGCGATTGCGCGAAGCGCAAGCTGCTGGGCGTAACCCACCCCCGAACGCCGACCTTGCGTCGCAGCAACGCCTCCTCCACACTCGCCCTCAGCGGTGACGTCCGGTGCGCACAAGCGCACCGGTCAGATCACCGGCAATAACAAACTGAGGGAATTGCGAATGAGGAATGGAATGCTGCATCTGGCCACGGCAACGGCGCTGACCCTGGCGCTGTGGGCCTCTGCGGCCAATGCCCAGAAGAAATATGATCCGGGCGCCAGCGACACCGAGATCAAGGTCGGACAGACCATGCCGTTTTCGGGACCGGCGTCGGCCTATTCGTCGATCGGCAAGACCCAGGCCGCCTACTTCAGGATGATCAACGATCAGGGCGGCATCAACGGCCGCAGGATCAATCTGATCCAGTATGACGACGCCTATTCGCCGCCCAAGGCGGTGGAGCAGATCCGCAAGCTGGTCGAGAGCGACGAGGTGCTGCTGACCTTCCAGATCATCGGCACGCCCGTGAACGCGGCCGTGCAGAAATATCTCAATTCCAAGAAGGTACCGCAGCTGTTCGCAGCGACCGGCGCCTCGAGGTTCACCGATCCGAAGAACTTTCCGTGGACCATGGGCTACAATCCCAACTATTTCGTCGAAGGCCGAATCTACGGCCAGTACATTTTGAAGGAGCATTCGAACGCCAAGATCGGCGTGCTCTATCAGAACGACGACCTCGGCAAGGACTATCTGAACGGCCTCAAGGCCGGCCTCGGCGACAAGGCCGCCAAGATGATCGTGACCGAAGCGTCCTACGAGGTCTCCGATCCCACGGTCGATTCGCAGATCCTCAAGATCAAGGACGCCGGCGCTGATCTGTTCTTCAGCGCGACGACGCCGAAGCAGGCTGCTCAGGCGATCAAGAAGATCGCCGAAATGGGCTGGCATCCGGTCCAGATCGTCGACATCAACGCCACCTCGGTCGGTGCGGTGCTGAAGCCGGCCGGCCTCGATGCCGCCAAGGGCCTGATCAGCGTCAACTACGGCAAGGAACCGCTCGATCCGACCTGGAAGGACGACCCCGGCATGAAGAAGTATTTCGACTTCATGGCGAAGTACTATCCTGATGGCGATAAGGACTCGAATTTCAACACCTACGGCTACAGCACCGCGCAATTGCTGGTGCATGTGCTGAAGCAGTGCGGTGACGATCTGACGCGCGAGAACGTCATGAAGCAGGCGGCCTCACTGAAGGACGTCACCAGCGACACCGCGCTGCCCGGCATCAAGGCCAACACCTCGCCGACAGACTACCGCGTCAACAAGCAGCTTCAGATGATGAAGTTCAACGGCGAGCGCTGGGAGCTGTTCGGCCCGATCCTGGAGGATGCGGGCCCGGCGGGTTAGTGGTGATCTCGTAGGGTGGGTTATGCCCGCGGATCGCGCTTCGCGCGACCGCGAGCTAACCGACCCCACGAACTCAGGTCGGTATCTCTCCAAAGTTCTTGCCCACCGGCAGCACCGCGTGCCGGATCAGCCGCGAATCCTCCACCGCCGCCTGACGGTGCTTGACCGCTTCGCGATAGACCGGGTCGCGGATCATCTCGACGAAGGCGGCAACGCTCGGATACTCCGCGATGAAGCAATGGTCCCAGCGCTCCTCCTGCGGGCCGATCAGCATCAGCTCGAATTTGCCCTGCCAGACGATGCGGCCGCCGAGGCGTTCGAATACCGGGCCGCTCTCGCGCCCATAGGCGGCATAGGCCTCCGCGCCGCTCGCCTTGCGGCCATCGGGGTAGGCTGCTTCCTTCCGCAAGCGCACCAGGTTGAGCATGTGGATCGGGCCCGGGCGATCGTTCTCCCGGAATTGCGCAAAGATCTCCTTGGTCGGATCGATATGGCCCATGCCTGCTCCCTTCGTGAGTTCCCTTTGTTTTACGCCGGCGATCCTAGCCTTGCCGCCCGACAAGCGGAACTGCGGTGGGCGAATGCCGCACCTCCTAATCGCGCTTTAACGCCGGGGTAACCCGGCCTTAAACAGCGACCGCTAGCGTGCAGCGGGGCGGGCTGACCGGGCGTATTTGCGTATGGCGTGGGGAAAGAAAAAGGGTGGGCGGAAGGAGCCGCTGTTCGGCTTGCCCGCGGCGCTCGCCGATCTGCGCCTGACGGCTGCGGACCGCATTCCCGGCGGCGAGGACAAGCCGAAGAAATCGGCGAAATCACCCACCAAGCGCAAGAGCGAGGATACAGGCGAGGAGCCACCGCGCGAGCGCAAGACACCGGCCGGCCGCAGCGGCGCCAGGCGCCGCTCGAAGTCGCACTTCGGAGCCGGCCTTGGCCGCCTCGTCTATTGGGGCGCGGTGGTTAGTCTTTGGGGCGTGATCGCCGTGATCGGCGTCGTGATCTATGTTGGCGCACACCTGCCGCCGATCCAGTCTCTGGAGATTCCAAAGCGCCCGCCGACGATCCAGATCGTCGGCATCGACGGCAGCATGCTGGCGCAGCGCGGCGAGATGGCCGGCGCCAATGTCGCGCTGAAGGATTTGCCGCCGTATCTGCCCAAGGCGTTCATCGCCATCGAGGACCGCCGCTTCTATTCGCATTTCGGCATCGACCCCGTCGGCATCCTGCGCGCCCTCGTCACCAACGTGCTCCATCGCGGCGTGTCGCAGGGCGGCTCGACCTTGACGCAGCAGCTCGCCAAGAACCTGTTCCTGACCCAGGAGCGCACCATGCAGCGCAAGCTGCAGGAAGCGGAGCTCGCCATTTGGCTCGAGCGCAAGCACTCCAAGGACGAGATCCTGGAGCTCTATCTCAACCGCGTCTATTTCGGCTCCGGCGCCTACGGCGTCGAAGCCGCCGCGCAAAAATATTTCGGCAAGTCGGCCAGGAGCGTCACCGTCGCCGAGGCCGCGATGCTGGCCGGCCTCGTCAAATCGCCCTCGCGCCTTGCGCCGAACCGCAATCCCGAAGGCGCGGAGGCGCGCGCGCAGATCGTGCTCGCGGCGATGGCGGATGCAAAATTCATCACCGAAGCGCAGGCGCAGGCCTCGATCGGCCATCCCTCCTACAATGTGAAGCCGGCCGGCGCCGGCACGGTCAATTACGTCGCCGACTGGATCGGCGAGGTGCTGGACGATCTGGTCGGCCAGATCGACGAGAGCATCAAGGTGGAGACCACGATCGACCCGAAGCTGCAAAGCGTGGCCGAAGCCGCCATCATCGACGAGCTCGCGGCCAAGAGCGTGAAGTTCAATGTCAGCCAGGGCGCGCTGGTGGCGATGACGCCCGACGGCGCGGTGCGCGCCATGGTCGGCGGACGGAACTATTCCGAGAGCCAGTACAACCGCGCGGTCACCGCCAGACGCCAGCCCGGCTCCTCGTTCAAGCCGTTCGTGTACCTCACCGCCTTGGAGCAGGGGCTGACGCCCGACACGGTCCGCCAGGACGCGCCGATCGAGGTCAAGGGCTGGAAGCCCGAGAACTACACCCACGAATATTTTGGCGCGGTGACGCTGACGCAGGCGCTGGCGATGTCGCTCAACACGGTCGCCATCCGCCTCGGCCTCGAGGTCGGGCCGAAGAACGTGGTGCGCACCGCACACCGGCTCGGCATCTCCTCCAAGCTCGAGCCCAATGCCTCGATCGCGCTCGGTACCTCGGAAGTCTCGGTGGTCGAGCTGGTCGGCGCCTATGCACCCTTCGCCAATGGCGGCTTCGCGGTGGCGCCGCACGTCGTCACAAGGATCAGGACGCTCAGCGGCAAGCTGCTCTACATGCGCCAGCCCGACGAGCGGAACCAGGTCATCGACCCCCGCAATGTCGGCATGATGAATGCGATGATGCGGGAGACGCTGATATCGGGCACCGCCAAGAAGGCGGAGATCCCGGGCTGGCCGGCGGCCGGCAAGACCGGGACCAGCCAGGATTACCGCGACGCCTGGTTCATCGGCTACACCGCCAACCTCGTCACCGGCGTCTGGCTCGGCAACGACGACAACTCGCCGACCAAGAAGGCGACCGGCGGCGGCCTGCCGGTCGAAGTCTGGTCGCGCTTCATGCGCACCGCCCACGAAGGCGTGCCCGTGTCGAACCTGCCGAGCTCACCGGGCGGCTGGGGCCTGTCGAACCTCGCGCAGGCGACCTCGCAGGTGTCGCCGCCGACGGCGGCGCCGGGACCGGCACCGGCGAGCGCTGGCGGCTATCGCCCGCCGCCGACGCGCGCCAATGTGCGGCCGGAAGCGGCGGCCGGGCTCGACGGCTGGCTGATGGACCGGCTGTTTGGCGGCAATCGCTAAGCTGCGAATTGCGGTCCTCGTGGCCTCAAAACAAAAGCTGCGAAAACGACCCCATGCACAGTAGAGCGTGACATCGGCCGTGACGCCGGGGTGGATGGTGCGAAGCGTTTGATGCGGCGGGGCTAATCTGGCACGCGCCGCAATCGTCGCGCCTAAGGCGAGAGTCGCGCGAAATACCGAGAACACGTTTCCTCGGTGTCGTCCCGGCGAGGGCCGGGACACCGAGGGAGAGTTGGCCACCCGCAACGACGCGCGAGCCCTAATCCTCGACCCCGTACCGGTGCAGGTCATTGCCGTGCGTGTCGAGCCACTTCTTGGCGCGCTCCATCGACGGGCAGACTTTGCCGCAGACGCGCCAGAAGCGGGCGGAGTGGTTCATCTCGACGAGATGGGCGACCTCGTGGGCGGCGAGATAGTCGAGCACGAAGGGTGGCGCGAGGATCAGGCGCCAGGAGAACGACAGCGAGCCCGCCGAGGTGCAGGAGCCCCAGCGGCTGGACTGGTCGCGGATCGAGAGCCGCTTGACCCTGACACCGAGCTCGGCGGCATAGGATTCCGCAGACCGCTGCAGGTCGCGGCGCGCCTCGCGCTTGAGGAAGTCGCTGACGCGGCGATCGACATGCTCGAGCCCGCCGGCAACGCAGAGAATCTTTTCACCGCTGTCGCGCGTCTCGGTCCATACCGTGCCACGGGCGCC
Source organism: Bradyrhizobium sp. PMVTL-01 (assembly GCF_051861855.1). NCBI lineage: Bacteria > Pseudomonadati > Pseudomonadota > Alphaproteobacteria > Hyphomicrobiales > Nitrobacteraceae > Bradyrhizobium > Bradyrhizobium sp. PMVTL-01. Next base: position 8,416,610 of record NZ_CP193982.1, read on the forward strand.
GGCGCGATGAATGATGCGATGGGGCGTGCCGCGAAGCGGTATCACCGTGCCAGGCTGGAACGGTGCAGCCTTCGGCAGGCGACCGAGACGTGCCGCGATCCAGGCGCCGTGACGCGTCGCGAAGTCTTTTGCTTCGGCGAGCGTGCCGCGCGGCGGCATGGTGAGGATGGCTTCGCGATCACTCGGATGAATTCGGAGCGTGTAGCGGCGCGCTCGGCGATGTCTTCGCAGGCGAATCGCAAAGAATTGCGACCCATGGGTGATGACGAGGGTCTTCGGTTCGTGGGGCCGCCGATAAAGGAGTGCGCGAGTGGCCATGTCTGTCAGTCCGGGGGGCAGGAGTTCACCCGGATTCTGCCATAACCACCGCCAGGGAAAGCGCTCGGCGCAAAAACAAATCATTTGCCCAATATACAGGGGTCCGGCGTCCGGGAGACCCTACAGACTGGGGTTGGAACCGGCTTTTTTCGCCCCCTCGGGACGCATGCGACACCCCCAAGCGGTGAGGCCGGACTCACTCCTATGAAGCTACCTAAATACCGCGAATCTGGGGGGAACTTGCCCCTGCCGGAGGCTCCGGCAGGGGCGGAAATTTCGACGGGAAAGCCGAAATACGGCTATGCCCACGCTGATCCGAGGAGCGCGCACAATCGGGCGTCTCTAAGGATGGCCACAGGGAGATCGGGGCCTTCATGGTTCGAGACGCGCGTTCCGCGCTTCTCAACATGAGGAGATTTATTCAGCCGCGAGAGCCTGCAACGAACTCGGATTCGCAGCCGAGACCATGAAGTCGTGAATCCGCGGCACGATCTCGGACTTGAAACGCGATCCGTTGAACACGCCGTAATGTCCGACGCCCTTCTGGACGTAATGAACGCGGCGATGATCGGGGATCGAACTGCACAGACCGTGCGTCGCTTCGGTCTGACCGAGGCCGGAGATGTCGTCGTTCTCGCCTTCGACCGTCATCAACGCAACGCGCATGACCTTTGAGGGATCGACGCGGGTTCCGCGATGGGTCATCTCGCCCTTCGGCAGCGAGTGCTTCACGAACACGGTGTCGACGGTCTGCAGGTAATATTCGGCCGAGAGGTCCATCACCGCGAGATATTCGTCGTAGAAGTCGCGGTGCTTGTCGACGAGGTCGCCGTCGCCCTTGACCAGATTGGCGAACAGCTGCTTGTGGGCGTCCATGTGGCGGTCGAGATTCATGCTGATGAAGCCGTTGAGCTGCAGGAATCCCGGATAGACGTCGCGCATCATGCCCGGATGCGGGAACGGCACCTTGGTGATGACGTGGTTGCGGAACCAGTCGATGCCGCGCTGCTGGGCGAGGTTGTTCACCGCGGTCGGATTGCGGCGGGTGTCGATCGGGCCACCCATCAGCGTCATCGAGGTCGGCACGAACGGATCGCGGCGCGCTTCCATGATCGAAACGGCGGCGACGACCGGCACGGACGGCTGGCACACCGCCATCACATGGGTGTTGCCGCCGAGGACGTGCAGCATCTCGATGATGTAGTCGATGTAGTCGTCGAGATCGAAGCGCCCTTCGCTGAGCGGCACCATGCGGGCATCGGCCCAGTCGGTGATGTAGACCTCGTGCGCCGGCAGGAAGGCCTCGACCGTGCCGCGCAGCAGTGTCGCATAATGGCCGGACATCGGCGCCACGATCAGCACGCGCGGCTGCGGGCTGCGCAGCGGACGGGTGAACTTGCGATCGAAGTAGAGCAGCCGGCAGAACGGCTTTTCCCAGACCGAACGGATCTCGACGGGGACGCGGATGCCGTTGACCTCGGTGTCGTCGAGGCCCCATTCCGGCTTGCCGTAGCGGCGCGTGGTGCGCTCGAACAATTCGCAGGCCGCGGCGACCGACTTGCCGACCTGGGTACGGGCCCAGGGATTGAGGGGATTCTGAAACAGCAGCTTGGTCGCGTCGGTGACTGCACGGGCGGGATTGAGAGAGGCGTGGGCCATCTCGTACATCCAGTACATCGGCGTCGTCAGGACCGGACTGCCTTCCGCAGCCAGGGGCGGGGCGCCACCAAACTCACCAATAGGCATCGCTATAATCCTCTTCGCATCGCAGCATACTGCCGAATGCGTAATATTGCGTCAATGCATGGTTCCGTACATCTACGTGGAGGAAACGATTAAATCGGCCTGAATCCACGACAAAGTGACGTTATTCACCGCCCGAGAGCAGCGAGCCGTGCTTTTTGGCGCTACGCAAAAGGGCAAGGAATGCCCAAAAAGAAGCGCCCAGAAGTACAGCATTGATGACCAACGCCTCGAGCATCAGATCGATCCTGAAGGTGTTCTCGATCAGCAGCGCGCGCATTCCCTCGAACACATAGGTCGGCGGCAGCGCCCAGGCGACATATTGCAGCCAGGCCGGCAGCACGCTGACGGGATAGTAGATGCAGGCGAGCGGCATGATCGCGAACATCAAGGTCCAGACGATGCTCTCGGCGCCCAGACCGTGCCGCAGCACCAGTCCCGAGACGAAGATGCCGACCGACCAGCTGGTGAAGATCAGATTGCAGAAGAAGGCGATCAGCGGCAGGCCGAGCGCATAAACGTTGAAATGAAACAGGAACAGCGCCAGCAGCGTCATCGGAACGATGCCGATCGCGAGCCGGATCAGGCTCATGACCGTCAGCGACAGCAGAAACTCGATCGGCCGGAGCGGGCTCATCATGAGATTGCCGATGTTGCGCGCCCACATCTCCTCCAGGAACGAGATGGAGAAGCCGAGCTGGCCGCGGAACAGGATGTCCCAGAGGATGACGGCGCCGATCAGCGTGCCGCCGGCCCGCGCGAAGAAGCTGGCGTTTTCCGCGATGTAATACTGGATGAAGCCCCAGGTGATGACCTGCAGCGCCGGCCAGTACAGAAGCTCGAGCAGCCGCGGCCAGGACGACAGCAGCAGGTACCAGTAGCGCAGGATCATCGCGCCGATGCGGTGGAGCGAGATGCCTCGGTGGAGGGAGAGCTCGATCATGGTGCGCTCCCGCACAGGGATAGAAATGCCGCGCACGGTCTATCCAAGACGTCATTGCGAGGAGCCCTTGCGACGAAGCAATCCAGAGTCCTTCCGCGGAACGATTCTGGATTGCTTCGCTTCGCTCGCAATGACGAAAGGAGCACCCGCTTCTCCCTCACCTTGCCGCCTCCTTCGCACCGTTCACCCGGCCGCGGGCGACGTCCAGAAACACCTCCTCCAGCGTGGTGCGGTTGTAGCGCGTCATGATGGCCGCAGGCGTGTCGTCGTCCTCGATGCGGCCGCGCTTCATGATGATGACGCGGTCGCAGAGCCGCTCGACCTCGAGCATGTTGTGCGAGGCCAGAAGGATTGTGGCGCTGTTCTCCTTGCGATAGCGCTCCATATGCGCCCGGACCCAGTCGGCGGTGTCAGGATCGAGCGAGGCCGTCGGCTCGTCCAGCAAGAGCAGCTCGGGCTGGTTGATCAGCGCTTTGGCGAGAGCAACGCGGGTCTTCTGGCCGGCCGAGAGCTTGCCGTTGGCACGGTCGATGAAATCGGTGAGGTCGAGATCGTCGGCGAGCTCCGCAATGCGGTCGGACAAATTCTTGACCGCGTAGAGCTTGCCGAAGATGGTGAGGTTCTGCCGCACCGTGAGCCGCATCGGCATGTCGACATAGGGGCTCTCGAAATTCATCCGCCCCAGCACCGCAGCGCTCTCCTCGGGCATGCGATGCCCGAGCACCTGCACGCGGCCGGAGGTCGGCAGCACCAGGCCCATGATCATCGCGATGGTCGTGGTCTTGCCGGCGCCGTTGCCGCCCAGGAGCCCGGTGATGCTGCCGCGCGGCAGCGAAAAGGAGATATCGTCGACGGCGCGGGTCTGCTTGTAGACCTTGACGAGGTGATCGACCGCGATCGCCGCGGAGGAGGCCTGCTCCGCGACAGTCGGCCGACTTGAACCCTTGCCATTCTCGGTCATGCTGGCCGTTCTTCTGCTATTGCAGCTGATAGCGCAAGGCTTGTAATCGGGGTGGTTCCGCGAGCCCAGCGTTTGTGATCCAGAAGGCACCGCCCCATTGGCCGTTATGACCGAAATCGCCGCTTCCGACTTTCGCCCCGCGCAGCGGCATATCCGCCTCGACACCATCCTGCGGCTGCGCTGGCTCGCGGTGCTGGGCCAGCTCGCCGCGATCTTCATCGTGGCACAGGGACTGGAGTTCAACGTCGAGATCGTCCCCTGCGTCAGCATCATCGCGCTGTCGGCCGCGCTCAATCTGGGCCTCCAGACCGCGGCAAATCCGATGCAGCGGCTGGAGCCGATGCAGGCCGCCGGCCTGCTGGCGCTGAACATCGTGGAACTGGCGGGGCTGTTGTTCTTCACCGGCGGGCTGCAGAACCCGTTCTCTTTCCTGTTTCTCGCCCCGGTGCTGATCTCGGCGACGGCGCTGCCGGCCCGCTTCACCTTCGGCCTCGGCCTGCTCGCCGTCGCCTGTGCCTCGGTGCTGTTCTTCTTCCATCTGCCGCTGCCCTGGGATTCCGACGATCCCCTGGTGCTGCCGCCGATTTATCTCGTCGGCGTCTGGCTCTCGATCGTGCTCGCCATCGGCGTCACCAGCCTCTACTCGTTCCAGGTGACCGAGGAGGCGCGCAAGCTCGCCGACGCGCTGGCCGCGACCGAGCTGGTGCTGACGCGCGAGCAGCATCTGACCCAGCTCGACGGCCTCGCCGCCGCGGCCGCGCACGAGCTCGGCACGCCGCTGGCGACCATCTTCCTGATCTCGCGCGAGCTGGAAAAGACGGTGAAGGATCCGATCTTTGCCGCCGACCTTAAGACGCTGCGCGAGCAGACCCAGCGCTGCCGCGACATCCTCAGCAAGATCACCCAGCTCTCCTCCACCGGCGCGCCGTTCGACCGCATGAAGCTGTCGGAGCTGATCGAGGAGGTGGTGGCTCCTCACCGCGATTTCGGCGTCGAGATCAAGGTGCGGATCGCGGTGGCCGCGGCCGCCGAGCCGGTCGGCTCACGCAATCCGGCGATCCTCTACGGCGTCGGCAACATCGTCGAGAACGCCGTCGATTTCGCCCACACCACGGTCGAGGTGAACGCCTGGTGGAACAAGGACACGATCGAGCTCCTGATCTCCGACGACGGCCCGGGCATTCCGCCCGATATTCTCAACCGGATCGGCGAGCCGTATCTGTCGCGCCGACGCACCCAGGACGACGGCGGCGGCGAACGGCGCGGCCTCGGCCTCGGCGTATTCATCGCGCGGACGCTGCTGGAGCGCACCGGCGCGAAGGTCTCGTTTACCAACCGGATCTTTCCGGAACACGGCGCGGTGGTGCACATCACATGGCCGAGGCCGCGTTTTGAGGCTACCGAGACAGTCGAAGAAACAATAGGATAGACCGCGACCTTGCGTCGCACAAAGGGGCCGATCGGCCATTGGCGGCCTTGGCACCGCCCGATTGCGAGGCCATATGTAACGCGCTGGAGAGAGGACAACACCTTGAACGCCATCGCCGAACTGAATGAACAGGCCGACCGCTCGCTTCTCATCGTGGAGGACGACAAGCCGTTTCTCGAGCGCTTGTCGCGCGCGATGGAGACCCGCGGCTTTTCGGTGACGTCGTGCGACACAGTCTCGGACGGTCTCGCGCAGATCGGCAAGGCGGCGCCCGCATTCGCCGTCGTCGACTTGCGGCTCGGTGACGGCAACGGCCTCGACGTGGTCTCGGCGCTGAAGAAGAAGCGCCCCGATGCCCGCGCGATCGTGCTGACCGGCTATGGCAACATCGCCACCGCCGTGACCGCGGTGAAGATGGGCGCGATCGATTATCTGTCGAAGCCGGCGGACGCCGACGACGTCGTCGCCGCGCTGCTCTCGACCAGCGCGGAGAAGTCCGAGCTGCCGACCAACCCGATGTCAGCCGACCGCGTACGCTGGGAGCACATCCAGCGCATCTACGAGATGTGCAACCGCAACGTCTCGGAAACGGCGCGCCGTCTCAACATGCACCGGCGGACGCTGCAACGTATTTTGGCGAAGCGCGCGCCGCGGTAGCGCTCGCGTAGCGTGGGTCAGCTCCGCAGATGCGCGAAGCGCATCTGTTCGGCGCAACCACCCTGCGAACTCACTCCCAGAAATCTGCATGCCCCTGCGGATCGACCAGGCGGTTGATCCGCAAGGCCGCCGCCATCGCGAAACGCACCGTCATCTGCTTGCGCGTGGCGGCGGCGAGCTTGTGCTCGGGCGCCTCGCAATGCAGGTGCGCGCCGTAGGCATCCGCAATGATCAGGCCGGTGTCTTCAGGAAAGATCTCGCACGGCAGATCCTGCGTGAAGGCGAAGAACAGGCGGTCGCAATGGGCGCGGTATTCGTGCCATTTCTGGTCGGCACGCAAATCCTCGATCGACGATTTGATCTCGACGATCCAGATCTCGCCGCGCTCGTTCAGCGCCACGAGATCCGCGCGCCGACCCGACGGCAGCGGCAATTCGCTGATGCAGGAGAAGCCGAGCGAATGCAAGAGCCGCGCGGTGCCGCGCGCAACGGCAAGCGCTGTTTCCGACTGACGGCGATCCGGCGGCGGCACGAGGCTGATGCGGGCGGTGTTGTCCATGGGCGGAGATTAACCGATTCCATTTGGCCCGTCATTCCGGGGCGCGCGCAGCGCGAGCCCGGAATCCATGACCACAGGGAGCGGTTGTCGAGCGAGGGCGGCACAGCGCTGCGAGGCGCGGGAACCTCTCCTTCCCCACGCACTTATCACGCAGCCGCCGCACCTCGGCGGAACCACCGAGGCTGCTCGCGCATGATCGACGATCTCTGGTACAAGAACGGCGTGATCTACTGCCTCTCCGTCGGCTCCTATATGGACGCCAACGGCGATGGCATCGGCGACTTCAAGGGCCTGCTCCGGCGGCTAGACTATCTGCACGGCCTCGGCATCACCACGATCTGGCTGATGCCGTTCCAGACCTCGCCCGGCCGCGACGACGGCTATGACATCGCCGACTATTATAGCGTCGATTCCCGCTACGGCACGCTCGGCGATTTCGTCGAGTTCGCCCAGGGCTGCAAGCAGCGCGGCATCCGCGTCATCATCGACCTCGTCGTCAATCACACCTCGGACCAGCATCACTGGTTCAAGGAGGCGCGGCGCGACAAGAACTCGCCCTATCGCGACTGGTACGTCTGGTCCGACAAGAAGCCGGCCAATGCCAACAAGGGCATGGTGTTTCCCGGCGTGCAGAAATCGACCTGGACGCGCGACAAGGAATCCGGCGCCTGGTATTTCCATCGTTTCTACGATTTCCAACCGGACCTCAACACCTCGAATCCGCGCGTGCAGGCCGAGATCCTGAAGATCATGGGCTTCTGGATCCAGCTCGGCGTCTCCGGCTTTCGCATGGACGCCGTGCCCTTCGTGATCGCGACGAAGGGCGCCAAGGTGAAGAAGCCGGTGGAGCAATACGACATGCTGCGCGTCTTCCGCGAATTCCTGCAATGGCGGCAGGGCGACGCGATCATTCTCGCCGAAGCCAACGTGCTGCCGAAGACGGACATGAAATATTTCGGGCGCGACGGCGATCGCATGCACATGATGTTCAACTTCCACGTCAACCAGCATCTGTTCTATTCGCTGGCATCCGCCGATTGCCGTCCGCTCGCCAAGGCGCTGGAAGCAACAAAACCGCGGCCGGCGACGGCGCAATGGGGCCTGTTCCTGCGCAATCACGACGAGCTCGATCTCGGCAGGCTGACCAAGGCGCAGCGCGATACCGTGTTCAAATGCTTCGGCCCCGACAAGGACATGCAGCTCTACGACCGCGGCATCCGCCGCCGCCTTGCGCCGATGCTGGGCGGCGACCGCCGGCGGCTCGAGCTCGCCTACAGCCTCATGTGCACGTTGCCGGGAACGCCCGTGATCCGCTATGGCGACGAGATCGCGATGGGCGACGACCTGTCGCTGCCCGAGCGCAATTGCGCGCGCACGCCGATGCAATGGTCGACCGAACCGCATGGCGGCTTCACCAAGGCCGACAAGCCTTCCTGCCCCGTCATCGACAAGGGTCCGTACGGATTTCCGCACCTCAATGTCGCGACACAGCGGCGCGATCCCAACTCCATGCTGAACTGGACCGAGCGCATCGTCCGCATGCGCAAGGAAGTGCCGGAGGTCGGCTGGGGCGACTTCACGGTGATCCCTGTGCGGGATCCCGCCGTCTTCATCATCCGCTACGACTGGCGCAACAATTCCGTGCTGTTCGTGCACAATCTCGACGAAAAGCCGCGCGAGATCGCGTTCTCGGCGGGACTGCCTGGCGAGGCCGGCGCGCATTTGATCAACCTGCTCGCGGAAGACCACAGTCACGCCGACAAGCGCCGCCAGCACCGCGTGGTGCTGGAGCCCTATGGCTATCGCTGGTATCGCGTCGGTGGGCTGGACTATCTGCTGAAGCGGAGCGATATCGACGAGACGACGATGCGGGGGAAGAAGCATCCGGGGTAAGGTCGGATGCCGTGGTTTGCCCCGTCGTTTCAACGATCGTCATTGCGAGCGAAGCGAGCAATCCAGAATTTTTTCGCGGGCAGCAGGCGCGATTGCTTCGCTGCGCTCGCAATGACGGGGAGACAGCGGTGGCCATCTCCTCCGCCGTTCTCCTGCCGGAAGCAGGGCTAGGATGGCGGCGCTACCACCACCCCCTCGTTCCCGCGCAGATCCAGCACGCCCTCCAGCTTCTCGCCCTCACGATCCAGGAACGTCGACAGCAGAATCTCGCTGCCCGGGCGGATCGCGCTGGTGGTGACCGCGATCGGGTCGGGGCCGAGATTGAGCACTGTTATCACCGACCTGTCTCCGACCGCGCGGCGATAGATCAGCAGATCGCCTTGCGCCTCGATCGGGTGATAATCGCCGGCGACCAGCGGCGGGCAATCCCGCCGCAACGCGATCAGGCGCTTGTAGAGGCTGAGGATCGAGCGCGGATCGGCTTCGAGATTGGCGACGTTTTCATGGATATGATCCTCGGGCAGCGGCAGCCACGGCCTCACCTGCGAGAAGCCGGCGAAGTTGGAGGAATCCCATTGCATCGGCGTGCGGCAGCCGTCACGGCCGACGCCGATGCCGGGCACGTTCTTCTCGAAGGGATCGCGCACATCCTCCGGCGCGATCGCGAGCTGATGCATGCCGATCTCGTCGCCGTAATAGAGCGTCGGCGTGCCGCGCAAGGTCAGCAGCAGCATGGCGGCGACGCGGGCCTGCTCCGGCCCGACGCGGCTCGCCACCCGCGGACGATCGTGGTTGCCGAGCACCCAGTTCGGCCAGGCGCCCTTCGGCAGCGCCTTCTCGTAGTCCTCGATGATCGTCTCGATCGAGCGCGCGCTCCAGAAGGTCGCGAGCAGCGCGAAATTGAACGGCATCTGCGCCCCGGTGAGGTCGTTGCCGTAATAGGCCATGAGACGATGCAGCGGCAGATAGATCTCGCCGATCAAGACGCGGGCGCGATACGCATCCGTGACGCGGCGCATCTCGGCGATGACGCCATGCACCTCGTCCTGGTCGGTGGAATATTGCGTGAGGATCTTCTCGTTCGGCGGCCGGCCCTCGACGTAATGCGGGTTCGGCGGGTTGTCGCGGAATTCGGCGTCCTTGATCAGGTGCCAGATCACGTCGACGCGGAAGCCATCGACGCCCTTCTCGAGCCAGAACCGCATCACGTCGTAGATCGCGGCGCGGACATCGGGATTGCGCCAGTTGAGGTCCGGCTGCTGGGCAAGGAAGGCGTGGTAGTAGTATTGCCCCGTGGTTTCGTCGAACTGCCACGCGCTGCCGCCGAATTCGGACAGCCAGTTGTTCGGCGCGCTGCCGTCGGGCTTCGGATCGCGCCAGATGTACCAGTCGCGCTTGGGGTTGTCGCGCGAGGCGCGGCTCTCGACGAACCAGGGATGCTGGTCGGAGGTGTGGTTCGGCACGAGATCGAGGATCAGCTTCAGGCCGTTGTCGTGGACGGCCGCGAGTAGCGCGTCGAAATCCGCCATGGTGCCGAACAGCGGCTCGATGCCGGTGTAGTCGGCGATGTCGTAGCCGAAATCGGCCATCGGCGAGGGAAAGATCGGCGACAGCCAGATCGCATCGACGCCGAGCGATTTCACATAGGGCAGCCGTTGCAGGATGCCGGCGAGATCGCCGACGCCGTCACCGTCGCTGTCCTGAAAGGAGCGCGGATAGATCTGATAGAAGATGCCGTCGCGCCACCAGTTCTCGCTGCCGTGAGCCATGTGGGAATACCATCCAAAGACTGCCCTCGCGCGGGAGAACGCGGAAGCAACGCCCCGGTTCAGATTGGAGAGCCAATTGGGACGCCCGTGTGACCTGTTCCCCGGTCCATCGCACGAATCTTTTGCTTGGCGGCATGGCAAAAATCGGCATTGTGGCGCCCATGACCGAGCAAAATGACACCAAAGCCAAGGCGGGCGCGATCATCGTTCCCGTGACGCTGTTCGAGCAGAACTGCACCATCATCTGGGACGAGCCTGGCAAGAAGGCCGTGGTGATCGATCCCGGCGGCGACGTGCCGAAGATTTTGGAGGCGATCAAGCAGACCGGCGTCACCGTGGAGAAGATCTGGCTCACCCACGGCCATATCGACCATGTCGGCGGCGCGGCGGATTTGCGCGATGCGCTGAAGGTGCCGATCGAGGGGCCGCATCAGGCCGACAAGTTCCTGCTCGACAACGTGGTCGAGAGCGGTGCGCGTTTCGGCATGACCGGCGTGCGCAATTTCGCGCCGGACCGCTGGCTCGACGAAGGCGACAGCGTCTCGATCGGCGGCCTGTCGTTCGACATCCTGCACTGCCCGGGCCACTCGCCGGGCAGCGTGGTATTCTTCAACAAGGACTTACGTTTTGCCCATGTCGGCGACGTCCTGTTCGCGGGCTCGGTCGGCCGCACGGACCTGCCCGGCGGCAGTCACGCGACGCTGATCAACTCGATCAAGACGAAACTGCTGCCGCTCGGCGACGACGTCGGCTTCATCTGCGGCCACGGCGCCGGCTCGAGCATCGGTCAGGAGCGGATGACCAACCCATTCGTCACCGGCGAGATGTAGGCTCCTTGTTTGAGCATGATCTGATCGGAAAACCGCTTCACAGTTTTCCGGATCATGCTCTATTCGGCGGCGTCTGCGAGCGCCGCCGTCTCGCCCAGGTTACGCTCGCCCCATTCGCGAATCGCGGCGACGACGGGCACGAAGCTCTTGCCCTTGCGGGTGAGGCGATACTCGACTTTCGGCGGCACCTCGCAAAGTCCTTGCGGTCGATCAGGCCGCTCATCGTCAGCGCCTTCAATTCGCGGCTGAGCACGCGCGGGGTGATCTCGCCGCTGCCTGACGTGCCGCGCAGCAGACCGCTCCTGATTTCGCCATAGCGGCGTGGGCCGTCCTTGAGGTCCCAGACAATGCGCAGCTTGTACTTGCCGCTGATCATCTTTTGAAACGCCGCGACCGGACAGGCGCGCGGCGGGATCACTCTTGCCTTCGCCATGTCGTCTCCTCCATGCGTTAGCCAGCGTGCGAAAGAATAGGAGCGACAACGAAAAAGTCCATACTATCAATTTTGTCCATACTTGCGGGATCGCTTCCAAGGCGCAGATGATGACGCGCATGACGAACAGGGAGCGTCACATGAAGCACTTCATGATCAGATACCAATTCAGGAACGGCACGACGGAGGAATGGCATCAGGAGATCGGCCGCTTCATCAAGGCGATCGACGGCGATCCGCAGCTGAAGGGGCGGATCGGATACCGCGTCCTCAAGGCCCGCGACGAGGGCAGCTATTTCCATCTTGCGAGCGTCAGCGACGATGCCGCGCAAAAGGCGCTGCAGTCGCGCGACTTCTTCCGGGCCTATCAGGAGATGACGCGAAAGGTCGCCGGCGGCGAGGTCACGGTGACGCCGATCGAGGTGATCGATCACACGGCAGCTTCGCCGAGTTGAAGCGACGGCGTCGCCCCAAACGCGGTTGTCGTCCCGGGCAAGCGTCAGAGCAGGAGCTTACTTCATCAATCCCACCGCCGTCAGGGCGCGCGTGATGATCTGGCCGAGATCGAAGCCACGGGATTCCTGCTGCTTCGGCTCGGCCGCTTCTTCGGCGACCTTCGCACGGATCGAGCGGGCGAGATGTGGGGCTGGTGAGCGCGCCGGAGCAGCCGGAGCGGCAGGCTTCGCTGCTTTTTTCTTCGCCGCATCCGGAATCCAGCCAGTCAGGCCGAAGAACTTCGCGATGTGATAGGACGAGGAGATGCCGGCCTCGATCAGGAACGCGCCTTCCATGCCGTAGCGCTGGTCGTTGTCGGCAACGCCAAGCGGCGTGCCGTGGGCCATGTCGGTGATGGCGTAGGACTCGACCAGCGTCTCGCCGTCCTTGTTCCACCAGGCCTGGCGCGGATAGCCGTCGACATTGGTCTCCGCCATCGGCACTTCAGGCAGATCGTGCAGATCGAGCCACTGCTTGACGATCTCGTTGGCATTGCCGGGATTGACGGTGCGATCGGCGCTGCCGTGCCACACCGACACCTTCGGCCAGGGACCACGATGATCGGAGGCGCGGCGCACGAGATCGCCGAGTTCGCGTGCGGGACGCGCCGGGGAATGAAACATGCCGTCCAGCGCCTCGCGCAAATTCGAGGCGATGCCGTAGGGCAGGCCGGCGATGATCGCGCCAGCCGCAAAGACTTCCGGATAGGTCGCGAGCATCACCGACGTCATGCCGCCACCGGCGGACAGGCCGGTGATGAAGATGCGCCTGGGATCGATGCGATGCGTCTCCGTCATGTGCGCGATCATCTCGCGGATCGAGCGCGGCTCGCCACTGTCCCGCGCCCTGTCTTCCGGATTGAACCAGTTGAAGCAGGTGTTGCCGTTGTTGACGCGCTGCTGCTCGGGCATCAGCAGCGCGAAGCCGTAGTGCCGCGCGAGCGTCGACCAGCCGGCGCCGAGATCGTAACCTGCCGCCGTCTGTCCGCAGCCATGCAGCACGACGACCAGCGCCCGGGGCTTCTGCAGTTGCGCCGGCACGAACGCGAACATGCGCAAGGCGCCGGGATTGTCGCCGAAGCCCGTGACCTCTTCCAGCGGACTGGATGAACCAGGGATACGGCCGAACTCGGCGAATCGCAGACCGTCCAGCCTTGGCAGACGTCTCAACAAATCGACATTTCTGGCTAACGACACGGCACTTTCCTGATGGGCGGCTTTCAACGTTCAGCCCAACCAGATAGTTGCTGCATTGCGAAATAAAAAGGCCGCGTGCTGTCGATCTCGCGAAAATCACCGGAAATCCCGCGGGAATCCGCATGTATTAACCGCAATGCCTCAACTTGATGCAGATGCGCGGCGCATCCACGTCAGAAATGCGGTGCAGATCATGATTAACGTCACAAACAGCGCGAGCGAGACGAAAAATCCTGCGCGCGCTGATTGCAGTGATTCGATCGCGAAGAATACCGCGCCGATTGCGGCCACTCCGGCCGCATTTCCGATCTGCGCCGTCGTACCATACATGCCGGAAGCCGAGCCTGCGGCGACGGGCTTGACCGTCGAGAGCACGGTACCGGACAGCGGCGCCATCACGAGTCCCTGGCCATAGCCGAAGATGACCATGGCCAGCGCGAGCGTGAGTGGTGTTGGCGCATCAACGCAGAATGCGGCCAGCGCAAGCGCGCCGAGGCCCGCGATCTGCAGCGCGCAGCCTTCGATCAAGACCATGGTGCCGCGATGCCGCGCCCGCACGCCGCTGTGGCGCGAGGCCACGACGAAGGCGAGCGCGAGCGGGATGAACGCCATGCCGGCGACGAGCGGCGGAATCTTCAGGCCGCGCTGCATGAACAGCGTCATGACCAGATAGAATGAGAGATTGGCGGTGAAGAAAAAGAACGCCGCGCCAAGGCCGCGCAGGAAGGCGGGGTCCGCCAGCACCGTCAGATCGATCAGCGGCATGCCGCCGGCACGTGCAACCGCGTGTTCGAGCTTGAGGAACGCCGCGAGGATCGCACCGCCGAGCGCCATTACCGGCCACAACCATAACGCCCAGCCGAGATCATGGCCGAACAGCAGCGGCCCGATCAGGCACAGCAATCCCGCGAACAGGACCATGCTGCCCTTGATGTCGAGCCTGGTCCCGGCCCGTCGCGGCACCGACGGCATGACGCGCCAGGCAGCCGCTGCGATGGCGAGGCCGAAGGGAACGTTGACGAAGAACACCGACCGCCAGCCGGTGCCGGCGAGATCGAGCGTGACCAGCAGCCCGCCGAGCAAAAAGCCCGCGGCGCCCGCGAGCCCGAGCACGATCCCGTAGACGGCGAAGGCGCGGTTGCGCGTCTCGTCGCTGAACAGAAGATGCAGCGTCGCCAGCACCTGCGGCAGCATCAGCGCTGCGGTCGCGCCCTGCGCCAGCCGCGCCATGATCAGCTCGATACCGGATTGCGCAAGACCGCACCACAGCGAGGTCGCGGTGAAGCCGAGCACGCCGGCCAGGAAGATGGTCTTGGTGCCGTGGATGTCGCCAAGCCGTCCGCCGGTCACGACCAGGGTGGCATAGGCGATCAGATAGATCGCGATGACGGATTCGATCTGCGCCGGCGACGCCTTCAGATCCACCGCGATGGTGGGAATGGCGACGTTCACGATGAAGGCATCGACGCCGAACATGAACTGGGCGGCGACGACGATCGCGAGCACCCACCAGCGGCGGGTCGAGTCGATCGGCTTTGTGACGGTTTGATGCATTGGCGCACGAGCTTCGGAATTTGTTCGGCGCGAGGCTCGCAAATCGCAGTCATCCGCGCGATTACCTCGGAGGTAGGATTTGTCGCTTGGCCCGATTGCTGCATGCTTTGCACCGCCCGGGCGCGTCGGCCTCTCCCGCAAGCGGGAGAGGCGGAGCAAGCCCGCTTACCATCTTCGTGAAATCCATATGCGATAGCCCTGCCGCCTGCGGGGAGAGGTCGGATCGCTCTTGCGATCCGGGTGAGGGGGACTCTCCGCGAGTCGCGCTGTTCCCTGGAACGACGCCCCTCTCGACGCGTCATTGCGAGCAATCCCACGACGTCCGCCCTCGCGGAGAGAGGCCCCTCCCCCCGACCCTCTCCCCGTAAGGATGGGGAGAGGGAGGCGAGGCATCTCGTCTGGCCTCGACGCATGCCTGCATTCCACCACGCGGGACATCGCGCGATTGCGTTCGTCGTCTCCGGCACGTAGCCTCACCGTCTCAACAAACAGAAAATTCAGCCGGAGAGAACGCCATGGCGCGCCTGAAGTTCGGAGCCTTTCTTGCCCCGCATCACCCGATCGGTGAGCATCCGATGCTCCAGTTCCGGCGCGATCTCGACCTCGTCGAGCAGCTGGACGCGCTCGGCTATGACGAGTTCTGGTGCGGCGAGCATCATTCCTCCGGCTGGGAGATGATCGCTTCGCCCGAGATGTTCCTGGCGGCCGCCGGCGAGCGCACCAAGCGGATCAAGCTCGGCACCGGCGTGATCTCGCTGCCCTATCACCATCCCTTCAACGTCGCCCAGCGCATGGTGCAGCTCGACCACATGACCGGCGGCCGCGCCATCTTCGGCTCAGGTCCCGGCGCGCTGGCCTCGGACGCGCACACGCTCGGCATCGACCCGATGACGCAGCGCGACCGCCAGGACGAGGCGATCGCCATCATCCGCCGCCTGTTCAACGGCGAGCGCGTCACCGCGAAGAGCGACTGGTTCACCATGAACGATGCCGCGCTGCAGATCCTCCCCTTGCAGGAGGAGATGCCGTTCGTGGTGGCGTCGCAGATCTCGCCGTCGGGCATGACGCTCGCCGGCAAATACGGCATCGGCATCATCTCGCTGGGCTCGATGACGACGCAGGGCCTGATGTCGCTGCGGCAGCAATGGCAGTTCGCCGAGGATGCCGGCAGGAAGCACGGCACCAAGGTGAACCGCGCCGACTGGCGGGTGCTGCTGACCTTCCATATCGCCGAGACCCGGGAGCAGGCCCGTCGCGAGGCCGGCGCCGGGCTGATGCGCTGGCACAATGAATATAATGTCGGCACGCTGCAGCGGCCGGGCCTGACCGCGTTCTCCTCGGCGGATGAAGCAGTGGACAAGACCGCTTTCGTCGAGGGCGCCGCGTCCACCATCGGCACGCCGGACGATCTCGTCAAAACCATCAAGAACGTGATGGAAGTGTCCGGCGGCGTCGGCGCCATCATCGGCTTCGTGCACGACTGGGCCAATCCGGAAAACACGCGCCGGAGCTGGGACATGGTCGCGCGCTATGTCGTGCCGGAGATCAACGGCTACATCGACGGGCTGCGCAGGTCGCAAAAATTCGTCATCGAGAACCGCGCGATCTTCGAGCGTGCAGGCCAGGCCGTAATGGCCAAGATCATGGAGAACGAGAAGGCCGCCGAGGCACTGAAGGTCACCGGCCCCGGCCGCGTCGCCATTCCCGCCGTCAACGCACCGGATCTGCAGAAGGAAGCAGCGAAGGGGTAGGGCTGCGATCGGCGCCGCTTGGGTTCACCTCTCCCTACGGGAGAGGTGAACCACGCCGCGGCACTTTCGCACGTAGGAACGGCACATCGCTTCTGCGCGAGGCTGTGCTAAGCTGACCGGATCAGCCTTGCTCAACCGGAGCAATCGTCATGTCGATGCAGAACGTCGCCCCTGCGCTTCCGTTCACCGCACCCAAGCGCAATGAGCTGAGGCACATTCCCGGCGACGAGGGCTGGCCGGTCATCGGCAAGACTTTTCAGGTGCTTGCCGACCCCAAGGGACATATCGAGGCGAACGGCGCCAAATACGGTCCGGTCTACCGCACCCATGTGTTCGGCGAGACCAACGTCGTGCTGCTCGGCCCCGAGGCCAACGAGCTCGTGATGTTCGACCAGCAAAAATTGTTCTCCTCGACCCATGGCTGGAACAAGGTGCTGGGCCTGTTGTTTCCGCGCGGGTTGATGCTGCTCGATTTCGACGAGCACCGGCTGCATCGCAAGACGTTGTCGGTCGCCTTCAAGTCCGGACCGATGAAATCCTATCTCAGCGATCTCGACCGCGGCATTGCCGCGCGCGTGGCGCTGTGGAAGGCGAGGCCCGGCGAGATGCAGCTCTATCCCGCGATGAAGCAGCTCACGCTCGATCTCGCTGCGGTATCCTTCCTCGGCGCCGATATCGGGCCGGAGGTCGATGAGATCAACCGCGCCTTCGTCGACATGGTCGCGGCCGCCGTAGCCCCGATCCGCAGGCCGCTGCCGGGCACCCAGATGGCGCGCGGCGTTGCGGGGCGCAAGCGCATCGTCGCCTATTTCCGCCAGCAGATCCCGCTCCGCCGCGGCAATCACGGCGGCGACGATCTGTTCTCGCAGCTCTGCCGCGCCACCCATGATGACGGCGCGCTGCTGTCCGAGCAGGACATCATCGACCACATGAGCTTCCTGATGATGGCAGCGCACGACACGCTGACCTCGTCGCTGACCTCGTTCATCGGCGAGCTCGCCGCGAACCCGGACTGGCAGGACAGGCTGCGCGCGGAGGTTCTGGCGCTCGGGCTTCCCCCCGGCGCGCCCAGCAGCTTCGACGATCTCGAAAAGATGCCGCTGTCGGAGATGGCGTTCAAGGAGGCGCTGCGGATCAAGCCACCGGTGCCCTCGATGCCGCGCCGCGCGATGCGGGATTTCACCTTCAGGGGCTATACGATCCCCGCCGGCACCGCGGTCGGCGTCAACCCGCTCTATACGCATCACATGAAGGACATCTGGCCGGAGCCGGATCGCTTCGATCCCCTGCGTTTCACCGAGGAGGCCCAGCGTGGCCGCCATCGCTTCGCCTTCGTCCCGTTCGGCGGCGGCGCGCACATGTGCCTCGGCCTGCACTTCGCCTACATGCAGGCCAAGTGCTTCGCGCGGCACTTCCTGCAGAACATCGAGGTGTCGCTGGCACCGGGCTACAGGCCGGACTGGCAGATGTGGCCGATCCCGAAGCCGCGGGACGGGTTGAGGGTGCGGGTGAAGGCAGTTTAGCGGCACCACCGTCACTAACGAGCGACGCGAAGCAATCCAGACCGTGTCCGCGGAAACAGTCTGGATTGCTTCGTCGCAAGGGCTCCTCGCAATGACGGAAGCCTACCCAGTGGTGGGCGCGGCGCGCGAAGGGCGCCTTTGCCCAACCTACAGGGACCGCCTCGTCCTACGCCCCCTGATCGAACGCCTTGCGCAAGGCCGACAAGCCCTGCTGCTGTTGGCTCCAGTTGCGGCCGCCGGTCATGGCGCCGTCGATGACGAGGTCGTGGCCGTTGATGAAGCTGGATTCGTCGCTGGCCAGAAACACCGCGGCATGGGCGATATCATCAGGAAGACCGGCGCGCGGGATCGGCTGCGCGGTCTTGTAGACCTCGCGCATCACCGCCGGCGTCTTCTCCGCGGCGTCGGTCGAGAGTCCCAGCGCCTTGCCGAAGATGCCGGTCGCGATCGCGCCGGGCGAGATCGAGTTGACGCGCACGTTGGACTCGCCGAGCTCCATCGCCACGCATCTGGTGAGATGGATCACCGCAGCCTTGGCCGCGCCATAGACGATCGATGAGGAGAAGCCTGCAAGACGGCCCGCGATGCTGCCATTGTTGATGATGCTGCCAGATCCCTGCTTCTTCATATGGGGCGCGGCGTGCTTCATGCCGAGCATGACGCTGCGCACCAGCGTCGCCATCGCCGCGTCGAAGCGCTCGACCTCGAGACCCTCGATCCCGCCGGTCTGCGCCGGGCCGCCGGCATTGTTGAACAGGCAATCGATGCGGCCGAACTTCTCCACCGCGAGCGCGATCAGCGCCTGCATCTGCGCTTCGACCGTCACGTCGGTCTGAAGGAAGACGCAAGTAGCCCCGAGCTGCCTCGCCAGCGCCTCGCCTTCCGGTACGCGCCGCCCGGCGATCACAATTTTGGCACCTTCAGCAACGAAGACTTCCGCAGTCCGCAATCCGATCCCGCTCGTCGCGCCCGTGATCACCGCCACCTTGCCGTCCAGCCTGCCCATGGAATGTTCCTGCTTTCGAACCCCTTGACGCCAAACGGCAAACACCGATCGACGACGGCACCGCGACAGTCGCTGCCGCGACGGTCACTATTCCTGCCGGCTTTCGACAAGGCAAGCTTTGCTTGCGCGCCCGACATGCGTAACATTCAAGGCGGCCGCACGTCGCAACCGGGCTGGGCATGGAGAAGCTGATCGAGGAGTTCCGCAAGGGCTGGCAGGGCGTGGCACCGCCCTCGCTCGGCCTGAGCATCGCTTTTGCGATCGCCTGCCTGCTGGTGGCGACGCTGGCGCGCTGGGGGCTCGCCCAAGTCCGCCCCGACGTCTACTTCACGCCTTACTTTCCGGCCGTGTTCTTTGCCGCCGCCTTCGGAGGTTTTCGGCTCGGCATCGTGACGGCGATCATCGGCGGCGTGCTCGGCGTGGTCCTGAATTTCAGCGATGCCATTGCCGACAACGCCCGCTTTGCCCTGCTGGCGCTGTACTGGGTGGTCTGCGCGCTCACCATCTGGGGCGTCGAGCATTATCGGACGCTCCTGATCGAGCAGCGCCGGATCTCCAAACGCCTGATCGAGGAGGAGGATTATCGCAAGCTGCTGGTCGACGAGCTCCAGCACCGGCTGAAGAACAAGCTCTCGACCGTGCACGCCGTGATCCATCAGGTGCTGCACGACCAGCCCCAGGTCTGGGCCCGGATCGATCCGCGGCTGCGTTCGCTGGCCACGACCGACGATCTGATCTCGCGGATCGACAAGGGGGGCTGCGATATCCGCGACCTCCTGATCGCCGAGCTCGGGCCCTACGGCCATGTCCGCTTCACCCTGAACGGCGACCGGCTGTTCCTGCCGCCAAAGCTCGCGGTCACGCTGTCATTGATGTTTCACGAGCTCGCCACCAATGCAGGAAAGTATGGCGCATTCTCCGCGCCGCGCGGCCTGTTGCAGGTGTCGTGGACCGTCAGCGAGGACCGCCTGACCATCACCTGGGACGAAACCGAGGGGCCGAGCGTGGACAAGGTGTCCGAGCCCGGCTTCGGCACCAAGCTGCTGAAATCGGCACTTTCGGCTTTCGATGGTAGAACCGAGATCTCCTATCTCAAGTCCGGGCTGCATTGCATCATGCAATGCCGCATCCCCAAAGGCGGCTAGCGGAGAGCAAGACTCGGTCGGATCACCTCTCCCCAACGGGGAGAGGTGCGCCGGGGCTCCCATCGATTCAAACAAGGCTGAGCTCGCAACAAGATTCGAGCAAAACGAAAGCGATCCGCGCGCTCTGCTCGCGCTTTCGCAGGCGACCGTTGACGCTCTGTTAATGACGATTTGCGCGCGTTGCATCGTCGCCAGTTTCGTCGAGGACACCCCCGTATTTCTCCGCACCCCTTAACCAAACTTAAGAGGGAACTGCGCATGATCGCGTGCATTGCAAAGGCGCGCTGAACAACAAGATTCATGACTTCTATGAACGACGACAAATATTCCGGCGCGACCGAGGCCGAACTCGGATTTCTCAAGGAAATCGTTAGAATGCTGCCGGCCGGGCTGACCGTGCAGGATGCCCATGGCGAGCTTCTGCTGGTCAACGATGCCGCTGCGGCCCAGCTCGGCATGGACGGCAGCCGTCCCTCGCCGGACCTGGCGCCGCGCCGCGAAGCCTGCCGCAAGGCTCTGAGCGCCGGCCAGGCCATCGTCATCGAGGAAGCGCTTCACGACGGCGCCGCGCGCCAGGTGCTGCTCACGACCCATCGACCCGTTCGTCTCGCCGGACGCGAGCTCCTGATCTCGGCCTCCTCCGACATCACCGAGCAGAAGAATTTCGAGGACCAGCTGTTCCGCTCGGCCCATTTCGACGAGCTGACCGGCCTGCCTTCGCGCCGCGTGATCGAGCATCGCGCCAACGGCCTGCTCGCGAAGGATCGCAGCAGCGAGCGTTTCGCGCTGGCCTTTCTCGACGTCGACAACTTCAAGCACATCAACGACTATTACGGCCACGCGGTGGGCGATGCGCTGCTGGTCGAGCTGTCGAAGCGGCTCGGGCGCGACTTGCGCGATTCCGACATGCTGTCGCGCATCTCCGGCGACGAATTCCTGCTGCTGCTCTCCCCGATCCAGAGCCAGGAGGAAGTCGCCGAGTTCATGCAGTCGACGCTGGAGCGGCTGACTGCGCCGTTCTTCATCGATCATTCGGAAGTGTTCGCCTCGACCTCGGTCGGCATCAGCCTCTATCCCGACCACGGGCGCAGCTTCGAGACGCTGCGGCAGAACGCCGACATTGCGATGTACCGCATCAAGAACAACGGCAAGGGACTGGCCGCATTCTTCGACGCCAACATGGAGCGCGAGGCGCTGGCGCGGAGCAAGATCGAGCAGTCGCTGCGGCTCGCCATCCTGGAAAAGCGCTTCTGCTGCGCCTTCCAGTCCAAGGTCGACATCCGCACGCAGGCCGTGAAGGGCATCGAAGCCCTGGTGCGCCTGCGCGACGACGAAGGCGTGATCCAGGCGCCGGGTTCGTTCATCAACCTCGCCGGCGAGCTCGGGCTGATCGACGAGCTGACCCATCTCGTGCTCGCCGAGATCGTCAAGTCGATCGACGTCATCAACGACACCTTCGGCGCGGCAGCGACCATCAGCATCAACGTCGCCGCCAGGCAGGCCGGCAATCCCGAGTTCATGCGCAGCTTCGCGCGGGCACTGGAGGAGACCGGCTTTCCGCAGCGCTTCATGATCGAGGTGACGGAAGACGCCTTCGTCGCCAAGAATCATTTCCAGGCCGAGATCCTGCCGATGTTCCGCAAGCTCGGCGTCGGCATCTCGATCGACGATTTCGGCACCGGCTATTCCTCGCTCTCGGCGCTCGCCGACATCACCGCGGACGAGATCAAGATCGACCGCTCCTTCATCACTGACATCCACAAGCGCCCCCGCAGCCAGGGCATCTTGCGCGCGATCGAATCCCTGAGCGAGGCGCTCGGCATCACCGTGATCGCCGAGGGCCTCGAATCCTACGAGGAGCTGGCTTATCTGCAGGCCGCGACCAAGATCCGCTACGCGCAGGGCTATTACTTCTCCCGCCCGATCTTCCTGGAGGAGCTGAAGCTCGCAATGCCGGTCTCCAGCGAAGCCCGCGCCAGCGTCGCCACCCGCCCGATGCAGCAGAACCGCCACGGCTATTCGCGGGCGAGCTTGTATCGGAGGTAGAGCGCAAGCGCCGCTTCAATCTCGGTGTCGTCGCCCGGCTTGACCGGGCGACCCGGTATTCCAGAGACAGTCGTTGTTGAATCGATCCGCCGCGGCGTACTGGATGCCCCGGTCGAGCCGGGGCATGACAGTGGCGGGTGTGGCCGCACCTCAACGCCCATTTCTCCCTTTGAAATCGCTACACTTTTGCTAATAAACAGGCGGGCTTCCCGCGAGGCACGCCATGTCCGTCCCCACTTCCGCCGTCAGCGATCCCGCCTATCTCCGTGCCCGCGCGATGGTGACGCTGTTCGAGCGGCTGGAGAACCTCTGCGAGGGCGCGATTGCGATCGATCGCGGCGGGCGCGTCGTCTACGTCAACGAGAAATATCTGGCCTCGCTCGGCCTCGAGCAGACGGCAGACGCGATCGGCCGGCCGA
Organism: Bradyrhizobium sp. PMVTL-01; assembly: GCF_051861855.1. NCBI lineage: Bacteria > Pseudomonadati > Pseudomonadota > Alphaproteobacteria > Hyphomicrobiales > Nitrobacteraceae > Bradyrhizobium > Bradyrhizobium sp. PMVTL-01. The sequence continues at coordinate 8,439,280 of NZ_CP193982.1, forward strand.
TCGAGGAGATCATTCCGAACAGCCTGATGCGGAAGGTGGCCGAGACCGGCGAGCCGATCCTGCTCGACATCATGGAGCTCGGCGGCGAGCAGCTCGTGGTGACGCGCATGCCGATCGAGGACGAGAACCGCAAGGTCATCGGCGCGATCGGGTTCGTGCTCTATGACCATCTGGAGAGCCTCAAGCCGCTGCTCGCCCGCGTCGCCCGGCTGGAGAGCGATTTGCGGCTGGCGCGACGGCAATTGTCCAACGCCCGCGCGGCGCGCTTCACCTTCGCCGATTTCGTCGGCTCGACGCCCGCCATCGCGCAGGCCAAGGAGCTCGCGGGCCGCGCCGCGCGGCAGAGCGTCACGGTGCTGCTCACCGGCGAGACCGGAACGGGCAAGGAAATGCTGGCGCAGGCCATCCACAACGCCTCCTCCCGGGCCGACAAGCCGTTCGTCAGCGTCAATGTCGCAGCGATCCCGGAAACGCTGATCGAGTCCGAATTCTTCGGCGCCGTTCCCGGCGCCTATACCGGCGCCGACCGCAGGGGGCGCGAGGGCAAATTCCGGGTCGCCGACGGCGGCACGCTGTTCCTCGACGAGATCGGCGAGATGCCGCTGCAGCTCCAGGCCAAGCTCCTGCGCGTGCTGCAGGAGCGCGAGATCGAGCCGCTCGGCTCGGACAAGATCAGCAAGGTCGACGTCCGCGTCATCGCCGCGACCAATGTCGATTTGCGCAAGCGCGTCAGCGACGGCGCGTTCCGGCCCGATCTCTACTACCGCCTCAACGTGCTCTCGGTCGACCTGCCGCCGCTGCGCCAGTGCCTGGACGATCTCCCCGACATCTGCGCCCGGCTGCTCGACGACATCAGCGCGTCCGGCGATTACGTCAAGGCCAAGATCACGCCGAGCGCGCTGGCCGCGCTCGCCCGTTACGACTGGCCGGGCAATGTCCGCGAGCTCCGCAACATTCTCGAGCGCGCGCTGATCCTCAGCGATTCCGGGCGCCTGACCGGTGACGACTTCGTCCGCATTCTGCCTGTTGGCAGCGAGGTCAGGCTTGCAGCGCCGGAGCGGCCGGTCGGTCTCGTCGTGCCCTATGCCGAGGCCGAAGCCGAGTTCGAGAAGCACACGCTCGAGCAGGCGCTCGCCGCCAGCAACGGCCAGATCTCCGAGGCCGCCAAGATGCTGCGGATCTCGCGCGCGACCTTCTACAAGAAGCTCGCCAAGTTCGGTCTCGCCGCGGGACCGGCCTCCGTCTGAGTTTCGAGACTCGGGCTGTCCGGAGTCTCGGAATCCTGACATACGATCTGGCCGCTTTTTCCCGAAGCATTCGCTGAATCTGCTGGATTTTCAGCCAATTTGCGCAAACCTGTGGCATCTGGCGCGGAGCTTGCTCTTCGCTTTGCACAATGACGCATGCTGCACGTGCGCATTCACAACCAGGGAGGACGCAAGATGAGTGAAGCGATCTCGGTCCATCAGCTTCAGACGAGACAGCCCTCGCACGTCACGGTCGCCACCGCGAGCCTGATCGGCACGGCGATCGAGTGGTACGACTTCTTCCTCTACGGCACGGCCGCGGCGCTGATCTTCAACAAGCTGTTCTTTCCGACCTTCGATCCAATGATGGGCACGCTGCTGGCGTTCGCCACCTACGCGCTCGGCTTCATCGCCCGCCCGCTCGGCGGCGTCGTGTTCGGGCATTACGGCGACAAGATCGGTCGCAAGACCATGCTCTATCTGACGCTGCTGATCATGGGCGCGGCGACCGCGGCGATCGGTTTCCTGCCGACCTATGAAACCGCCGGCATCTGGGCCGCGATCCTGCTCGTCACCTGCCGCCTGATCCAGGGCTTTGGTCTCGGCGGCGAATGGGGCGGCGCGGTGCTGATGGCGGTCGAGCATGCGCCCGCGGACAAGAAAGGTTTCTACGGCAGCTGGCCGCAGCTGGGGGCGCCGCTCGGCCTCGTGCTCGGCACGCTGGTATTCTCCGTGGTCTCCGCACTGCTCACCGACGCGCAGCTCTATGCCTGGGGCTGGCGCATCCCGTTCCTGTTCTCGATCGCGCTGGTGCTGGTCGGCCTGTGGATCCGCTTCACCATCGCGGAATCGCCGGAGTTCCAGAAGGTCAAGGACACCAAGCAGGAAGTCAAGATGCCGATCCTCGAGGCTATCCGGATGTACCCCAAGAACATCCTGCTCGCGATGGGCGCGCGCTTCGCCGAGAACGGCTTCTTCTACATCTACGCGACCTTCGTGCTCGCCTATGCCACGCAATCACTCGGCATGAACAAGCAGGACATGCTCAACGGCGTGCTGATCGGCGCGGCGATCGAGACCTTCACCATCCCGGCCTTCGGCGCGCTCTCCGACCGGCTCGGGCGGCGGCCGATCTACATCTTCGGCGCGGTGTTCTCGGCGCTGATGTCGTTCCCGCTGTTCATGCTGCTGTCGACCAAGAACCCGCAATACGCCTGGATCGCGATCGTGCTCGGCCTCGCCGTCGGCCATGCCGCGATGTACGGCCCGCAGGCGAGCTTCCTGTCGGAGCTGTTCGGCACCAAGGTGCGCTACAGCGGCGTCTCGCTCGGCTACAACCTCGCCTCGATATTCGCCGGCGCGCTGTCGCCGCTGATCGCGACCGGATTGATGACGGCCTACGCGCCGGCGACCTGGCCGATCTCGCTCTACATGATCGCGCTGGCGCTCATCACCATCGTCTCGGTCTATTTCGCGACCGAGACACGCAAGGTCGCCCAGCCCTGAACGCGCCTCCGCGACGCCGGAGCGGCTGGTCGCCGGCCGCTCCACGCGATACGAATGGAGGCAAGCAAGAAGAACCGCCATGCGGTCCGCAACAGACATGGGAGGGAATGCCATGAGCCAGCATCCTGCCTTGCCCTATTTGCGCAACGCCGAGAAGGGCAAAGTCGTCACCGCCGCGGAAGCCGTCATGCTGATCCGTGACGGCGACACGGTGGCCACCGGCGGCTTCGTCGGCATCGGCTTTGCCGAGGAGATCGCGATCGCACTGGAGGAGCTTTATCTGTCCAACGAGGGCGATGCGCCCTACACGCAAGGCAAGCCGCGCAACCTGACGCTGGTCTATGCGGCCGGCCAGGGCGACGGCAAGCACCGCGGCCTCAACCATTTCGCGCATGAAGGCCTGGTCCGGCGCGTGATCGGCGGGCATTGGGGCCTTGCGCCGAAGCTGCAGCAGCTCGCGATCGCCAATCAGATCGAGGCCTATAATCTGCCGCAGGGCGTGATCACCCACCTGTTCCGCGACATCGCGGCGCGCCGGCCCGGCCACATTACCCGCATCGGCATGGGCACCTTCGTCGACCCCCGGCATGGCGGCGGCAAGCTGAATGCGCGCACCACCGAGGACATGGTGGAGCTCGTCACGCTGCGCGGCGAGGAGTGCCTGCTCTACAAGGCGTTCCCGATCAATGTCGGGATCATCCGCGCCACGACGGGCGATCCCGACGGCAACCTCACCATGGAAAAGGAGGCGCTGACGCTGGAGGCGCTCGCCATCGCCATGGCGGCGCATAATTCCGGCGGCATCGTCATCGCCCAGGTCGAGCGTGTCGCGGAGAGCGGCAGCCTCAATCCGCGCCAGGTCAAGATCCCCGGCATCCTCGTCGACTGCGTCGTGGTGGCGAGACCTGAGAACCACTGGCAGACCTTCGGCACGCAATACAATCCGGCGTTCTCGAGCGAGATCCGTGTCCGCGCCGCCTCGCTGCCGGTGATGCCGGTCAGCGAGCGCAAGATCATCGCCCGGCGCGCCGCCCTCGAGCTCAAGGCCAACAGCGTCGTCAATCTCGGCATCGGCATGCCGGAAGGAATCGCCTCGGTTGCCAATGAAGAGCGGATCATCGACCTCATCACGCTGACGGCGGAGCCGGGCGTGATCGGCGGCATCCCGGCGAGCGGCATCGATTTCGGCGCTGCGATCAACACCCAGGCGGTGATCGACCAGCCCTATCAGTTCGACTTCTACGACGGCGGCGGCCTCGATGCCGCCTTCCTCGGCCTCGCCCAGGTCGACCGTGCCGGCAATCTCAATGTCAGCAAGTTCGGGCCGAAGCTTGCCGGGGCCGGCGGCTTCATCAACATCAGCCAGAGCGCCAAGGAGGTCGTGTTCGTCGGCACGTTCGGCGCGGGCAAACAGCGCATCGCGGTGAACGACGGCAAGCTCGTCATTCTCGACGAAGCCAAATCGCGCAAGTTCGTCGACAAGGTCGAGCACGTCACCTTCAGCGGCCCGTTCGCCGCCGCGCGCAAGCAACGCACGCTCTATGTCACCGAACGCTGCGTGCTCGAGCTCAGGCCGGACGGGCTCGAGCTCACCGAAATCGCGCCCGGCATCGACATCGAGCGCGACATCCTGCGCCTGATGGACTTCAAGCCGCTGATCCCGCGCGACCCTGCGCTGATGGACGCCCGCATCTTCCGCGACGGTCCCATGGAGCTGCGCGAGCGCCTGCTCACCATCCCGCTCGACCAGCGCTTCACTCTGGACGAGCAGCAGAACCTGTTCTTCGTCAATCTGGAGCGCTATCCGCTGCGCAGCAAGGCGGAGATCGACACCATCGCCGATATCGTCGAGGCGAAGCTCGCACCGCTCGGCCGCCGGGTCTACGCCATCGTCAATTATGACAATTTTTCCATCCTGCCCGAGCTGATGGACGACTATTCAGCCATGGTGCGCAGCCTGGTCGACCGCTTCTATTCCGGGGTGTCGCGCTACACCACGTCGGGCTTCCTGCGCATCAAGCTCGGCGAAGCCCTGGAGAAGCGCGGCGTCGCGCCGCATATTTTCGAGAGCGCGGAGGAAGCGCAGTCGGATCGACGTCAGGCCGAGGGAGCCGCCGCAGCACCTGCCGTCCGGCGAGCCCAAAAATGATGCATGGTCCAAAGAGCCGGCACGCTCGGCCGGAGGTTCAATTGCAATGTTCGTAGTGTTGTGCAAATCGCTGTTGCCGAGAAACTTTGAATCAGGAGGGACCATCGTGCGTCGATCATTCATCATAACAACAACCATCCTTGCCCTCGCCGCGAGTACCTCCGCACGGGCCGACGATCTCAAGGTCGCGCTGATCTACGGCAAGACCGGTCCGCTGGAAGCCTATGCCAAGCAGACCGAGACCGGCCTGCAGATGGGTTTCGAGTACGCCACCAAGGGAACCATGACGCTCGACGGTCGCAAGATCGTCGTCATCACCAAGGACGACCAGGGCAAGCCGGACCTGTCCAAGGCCGCGCTCGCGGAAGCCTATCAGGACGACAAGGCCGACATCGCGATCGGCACGACCTCGTCGGCCGCGGCCCTCGCCATTCTCCCGGTGGCCGAGGAGAACAAGAAGATCCTGATCGTCGAGCCCGCCGTTGCGGACCAAATTACCGGCGAGAAGTGGAACCGCTACATCTTCCGCACCGCGCGCAACTCCTCGCAGGACGCGATCTCCAACGCGGTCGCGATCGGCAAGCAGGGCGTCACCGTCGCGACGCTGGGGCAGGACTACGCCTTCGGCCGCGACGGCGTTGCCGCCTTCAAGGAGGCACTGGCCAAGACCGGCGCAACGCTGGCAGCGGAAGAATATGCCCCGACGTCGACCACCGACTTCACCGCGGTCGGCCAGCGCCTGTTCGACGCGCTGAAGGACAAGCCGGGCCGCAAGATCATCTGGGTGATCTGGGCCGGCGCCGGCAATCCGCTGGCAAAGCTCCAGGACATGGACCCGAAGCGTTACGGCATCGAGCTCTCCACCGGCGGCAATATCCTGCCGGCGCTCGCCGCCTATAAGGGTCTGCCCGGCATGGAAGGCGCGACCTATTACTACTATGAGATCCCGAAGAACCCGGTGAACGACTGGCTGGTCGCCGAGCATCAGAAGCGCTTCAACGCGCCACCGGACTTCTTCACCGCGGGCGGTTTTGCCGCCGCGATGTCCGTGGTCGCCGCCGTCACCAAGGCGAAGTCCACCGACACCGAGAAGCTGATCACGGCGATGGAAGGCCTGGAGTTCGACACGCCGAAGGGCAAGATGGTGTTCCGCAAGGAAGACCATCAGGCGCTGCAGAGCATGTACCACTTCAAGGTCAAGGTCGATCCGAACGTCGCCTGGGCCGTGCTCGAGCCGGTGCGCGAGCTGAAGATCGAGGACATGGACGTTCCGGTCAAGAACAAGCGGTGAGATGGTGTTCACCTCTCCCGCTTGCGGGAGATCCGGGTGAGGGCTCTCTCCTCTTGGGGATTGTCCCCGAGCGGAGACACCCTCTCCCCTGCCCTTCCCCGCAAGCGGGGGAGGGGCGCACCGCGACGGCGGATCAATCCAGTTTCATCATTTTCAGACGTTCAATGACGCTCACCCTCGAAACCCGCGACCTCACCATTCGCTTCGGCGGCCATGTCGCGGTCAACAACGTCACCTGCACGTTCCGCCCTGGCGAGCTCACCGCCATCGTCGGGCCGAACGGCGCCGGCAAGACCACTTATTTCAATCTGATCTCGGGCCAATTGCGCGCATCGAGCGGCAACATTTTGTTCGATGGCACCGACATCACCCAGCACTCGGCGCCGATGCGCACGCGTGCTGGCCTCGGTCGCGCTTTCCAGCTCACAAATCTATTTCCCAATCTCACCGTGGAAGAGAACGTCCGCCTCGCCGTGCAGGCGGCGAACGGCACCCATTACGACATGCTGCGGCCCTGGATGCTGCGCGGCGACCTGATCGCGCGGGCAGATGCCATCCTCGACCAGGTCGCCCTCGGCAATCGTCGCGGCGTCGCCGCCACCGCGCTGTCACATGGCGACCAGCGCAAGCTCGAGGTGGCGCTGATGATCGCGCTGGAGCCGAAGGTGTTCATGTTCGACGAGCCGACCGCCGGCATGAGCATCGACGAGGTGCCTGTCGTCCTCAAGCTGATCGCGCAACTGAAACAGGACAGGAGCAAGATCATCCTGCTGGTCGAGCACAAGATGGACGTGGTGCGCTCGCTCGCCGACCGCATCATCGTGCTGCATAACGGCCAACTCGTTGCAGATGGCCCACCGGCCGAGGTGATCGCTTCGCCGATCGTGCAGGAGGCCTATCTGGGCGTAGCACCGAAGAGTGCCGCATGACCGACCTGCTCAAACTCTCCTGCGTGCACACCCATATCGGGCGCTATCACATCCTCCAGGGCATCGATCTCACTGTGCCGCAAGGACAGGTCACGATGCTGCTCGGCCGCAACGGCGCCGGCAAGACCACGACGCTGCGCACCATCATGGGCCTGTGGCAGGCTTCCAGCGGCGAGATCACCCTCGCCGGGATGCGCATCGAGAGCCGCGCCACGCCCGACATCGCCCGGCTCGGCGTCGGCTATGTGCCGGAAAGCATGGCCGTGTTCTCCGACCTGACGGTGAAGGAGAACCTCGTGCTCGCGGCGCGCGACGGGCCGCTCGACGACACCCAGCTCGACTGGATCTTCGGCTTCTTCCCCGCGCTGCGCCGGTTCTGGCTGTCCCGCGCGGGGAGCCTCTCGGGCGGGCAGAAGCAGATGTTGTCCATCGCGCGCGCCATCATCGAGCCGCGCAAACTGCTGCTGATCGACGAGCCGACCAAGGGGCTGGCGCCGGCCATCGTCATGGCGCTGATCGAGTGCCTGAAGGAGATCAAGCGCAAGGGCGCAACAATTCTTCTGGTCGAGCAGAATTTCTTTGCCGCCCGCGAGCTCGGCGACAGCGTGCTGGTGATGGACAACGGCACCATCGTCCATCGCGGCGAGATGGCGGCGCTCGCCGCCGACGTGCCGCTGCAGGAGCGGCTGCTCGGCCTGAGCCTGGAGGCGCATCAGTGACTGACCTTGCTGCAACCGATCCATTGCCGAAGCCGAAGCGCGACATCGCGCCGGTGCTGCTGCCGATCGCGCTCGCGCTGCTGATGATCCCGCTGATCGGATCGACTTCTTCCTGGCTGACCCTGACCGCAGCGAGCCTTGCCATGGGCATGATGATCTTCATCATGGCCTCGGGCCTCACACTGGTGTTCGGGCTGATGGACGTGCTCAATTTCGGCCACGGCGCCTTCATTGCCGTCGGCGCCTATGTCGCAACCCTGGTGCTGGCGCCGTTCGCGGCGTCGATCCAGGCGGATTCGCTCTGGATGAACCTCGCGGTGCTGGCCCCGGCTGCGCTGCTCTCGATGGCGGTATCAGGCGCGCTCGGCCTCGTCGTCGAGCGGGTGCTGATCCTGCCCGTCTACGGCCAGCATCTGAAGCAGATCCTGATGACGACCGGCGGCCTGATCGTCGCCGAGCAGACGCTCTATGCTCTGTGGGGACCGCAGATCATCCCGATGCCGCTGCCGGCCTCGCTGCGCGGCTCCTTCATCCTCGGCGACGTCGCAATCGCCAAGTACCGCGTGCTGGCGATGCTGATCGGGCTTGCCGTCTTCATCGCGATCCAGCTCGTGCTCAACCGCACCAAGGTCGGCCTCCTCATCCGCGCCGGCGTCGAGAACCGCGAGATGGTCGAGGCGCTCGGCTATCGCATCCGCCGCCTGTTCCTCGGCGTGTTCATGACGGGATCGGCGCTGGCGGGCCTCGGCGGCGTGATGTGGGCGCTCTATCGCGAGCAGGTGCACGCTTCCATGAGCGACGACCTTACCGTCCTGATCTTCATCGTCGTCATCATCGGCGGCCTGGGATCGATCGGCGGCTGCTTCATCGGCGCGATTCTGGTCGCCATGGTCGCCAATTACGGCGGCTTCCTGGTGCCGAAACTCGCCCTCGTCTCCAACATCCTGCTGATGGTCGTCATTCTGATGTGGCGGCCGCGCGGCCTCTATGCGGTGACCAGCCGATGATGATCCTCTCCGGCGATCCGCCGCGCAGCCGTGTGCTCACGCTCCTCCTCGTCGTCATCATCCTGGCGCTGGCGGCGACGCCGTTCCTGTTCCCGGGCGCCAAGGCGCTGAACGTCGCGGCCAAGATCTGCGTCTTCGCCGCGCTAGTCGCCTCCTACGATCTGCTGCTCGGCTATACCGGCTCGGTGTCGTTCGCCCACACCATGTTCTACGGCATCGGCAGCTACGCCATCGCCATCGCGCTCTACGGCATGGGGCCGAACTGGGCAGCGGTCGCAACCGGCATCGTCACCGGCCTGCCGCTGGCGGCCCTGCTCGCGCTCGCCATCGGCCTGTTCTCGCTGCGGGTCGCCGCGATCTTCTTTGCCATGATCACGCTCGCGGTCGCCTCCGCCTTCCAGGTGCTGGCCTCGCAGCTGTCCTGGCTGACCGGGGGCGAGGACGGCCGCAGCTTCCAGCTGCCGCAGCTGCTGCGCCCCGGCACCGTGCTGATCTCCAAGAACCTGTTCGGCTTCGAGATCAACGGCCGGATCCTGACTTTCTATCTGGTGTTCGCGATCTCGGCGCTGATGATCCTCGCCTTGCTGCGGGTGGTGAACTCGCCGTTCGGCCGCGTGCTGCAGGCCATCCGCGAGAACCGTTTCCGCGCCGAGGCGCTCGGCTTCCGCACCGTCTTCCATTTGACCTACGCCAACTGCATCGCCGCCCTGGTCGCCGCCAGCGCCGGCATCCTGAATGCACTATGGCTCCGCTACGCAGGTCCCGACACTTCGCTAAGCTTCTCCATCATGCTTGACATTCTGCTGATGGTGGTGATCGGCGGCATGGGCACGATCTACGGCGCGATCATCGGCGCCACCATCTTCATCCTCGCCCAGAACTATCTGCAGTCGCTGATGGGCGTCGCCTCCAAGGCGGCGTCGGAAGCCGGCCTGCCGCTGCTGCCGGGACTCTTGCATCCCGACCGCTGGCTGCTGTGGCTCGGGCTGCTCTTCATCGCCAGCGTCTACTTCTTTCCGACCGGCGTGGTCGGACGGCTGCGCCATGGGGGCGGCAAGAAGACCGAAGGCGCCTCGCATTAAGCATTGATTAATTATGCCGCGCCGCGATTGCCGCGAGCGCAACGCAACTGCGGCGTGCTTCGCGCCTTGCGGGGCGCGGGAGCGAGAGCGCTACCGGGCTTAATGGTTGGGTAACTGGTTTTCCTAAGCTTTGCGCCATTTGTGCGGTGTATTCCTGTCCTTGCAGGGAGGGGGAATGCGCCAGGTCTTTTCCACGATGGCAGCCGGAACATCCCTACAGCCGCGAAAAACGGCTGGGCGGCCTTGGCGCGGCGTGGCCCTGTCCTGTGGCTCACCCTGTGCGGCGTGCTGCTGGTCGCGGGCATCTTCGCCGTGACCGCCATGGCCGTCGGCGAATTCCGCGAGCGGACGCTGGTCAACCGCGAGCGCGAGCTGGAAAAAACGGTGCAGCTGATCGCGCGCCACTTCGATCAGCAGTTTGAGGACTCCGATGTCGTCGCGGCCGATCTCATCGGGCAGATGAACCTGCCGGAGATCACCTCGCCCGAGATGTTCCGCGAGCGCATGTCCGGTGCCGCTGCGAACCAGATGCTGCGCAGCAAGGTCAGCTCGGTCTCCTATCTCGGCGACATCGCGATCTACGATGCCGACGGCGAGCTGATCAACTGGTCGCGAGGCCAGCCGCTGCCCAAGATCAACATCTCCTCGCGCGCCTATTTCCAGACGCTCAAGTCGGACCCGATGTCCGAGCCGGTGCTGCTCGAGTCCGTCCGCAGCTTCATCATCGGCAAATGGACCACGGTCGTCGCGCGCCGGCTCAACGGCACCGACGGCACCTTCTTCGGCGCCATGGTCCGACGGATCGATCCGGACAGCTACCAGAACTATTTCGCATCCGTGGCGCTCGCGGAAGGCACGGCGATCGCGCTGTTCGACCGCGAGGGCAAGATGCTGGCACGCTACCCCCATGTCGAGGAGCTGATCGGCAGGAGCTTCAGGGATGCGCCGCTGATGCGGAAGGTGCTGACCAAGGGCGGCCAGCACACGCTTCGCGTCAAGGGCCCGGTCGACCTCGAGGAGCGGCTCGGCTCGGCGGCGTCGCTGAAGCACTTCCCGCTCGTCATCGTCGCCACCAACACCACGGCTGCAGCGCTTGCGGACTGGCGGCAGCAGACCGGTTTCATGGTCACCACGGCCGCGCTTTCGGCCGCCGTGATCGCGCTGATCCTCTACCTGATCATTCGCCAGATCAACCGGCAGAACCGCGAGGCCCAGGAGCGGATCGAGGCGGAACGGCTGCGGCTCGACACCGCCCTCAACAACATGTCGCAAGGGCTGATTCTCTACGACGCGAACGGCTACATCGTCACCTGCAACCGCCGCTACGCCGACATGTTCGGCCTTTCGCACGACGTCATCAAGCCGGGCTGCCACGTCCTCGAAGCGATGCGCCACCGCAAGGAGCGCGGTGCGTTCGAAGGCGACGTGGAGGAATTCTACGCCGAGGTCATGAGAGTCGTCACCGAAGGCACCGTCTCCACGCGGACCCATCAACTGCCCAATGGCCGGGCCTTCCAGGTCATCAACACCCCGCTCGCGCAGGGCGGCGTCGCCACCATCGAGGACATCACCGACCGCCGCAACCTCGAACAGGAGCGCGATCGCAACCACACCTTCCTGCGCGAGATCATCGATCACATTCCGTCGCAGATCACGGTGAAGGACGCTCAAAGCCGCCAATATCTGCTGGTCAACCGCATCGCGGAGGAGGTCTTCAACGAAACGGGCGAGACGATCGTCGGCAGGACCGCCACCGATATCCTCCCGGCACCCGACGCCGATATCGTCAAGCGCGACGACGACGCCTTGCTGCAATCGCCCGACCGGCTGTTGCTCAGGGAACAAAGCTGGGAAAGACGGACGGGCGGCCAGCGCCATACCATCTCGAAGCGCATCGGCATTCGCGACAAGGCTGGCGAGCCACGTTACATCATCAACGTGATCGAGGACGTCACCGAGCGGCGGCGCGACCACGAGAAGATCGCGCATATGGCGCATTACGATGCACTGACCGATCTGCCGAACCGCACGCTGTTCCGCGAGCAGATCGAGCGCGAGCTGGAGAAGGTCGCGACCGGCGCGCAGTTCGCACTGCTCTATATCGACGTCGACGAATTCAAGGGCATCAACGATTCGCTCGGCCATCACGTCGGCGACGAGCTGCTGAAGGCGATCGCGACCCGCCTGCGCGGCTGTCTCAAGAAAGGCGACCTGATCGCGCGGCTCGGCGGCGACGAATTCGCGGTGATCCAGACCGGGATCCAGTCCTCGGCCGACGTGCTGTCCTTCGTGACGCGGATCTACGAGGCAATCCGTCAGCCCTATCACTGCCTCGGCCACCAGCTCTCCACCGATGCGAGCATCGGCATCGCGCTGGCGCCGCAGGACGGCGCCGATCTCGACCAGCTCGTCAAGAATGCCGACCTTGCGATGTACGGTGCCAAGGCCGGAGGCCGCCGCACCCACCGTTTCTTCGAGCCCGAGATGGACGCGAGCGCCAAGGCGCGCCTGACCATGGAGCAGGATCTGCGCCACGCCCTGGTGAACGGCGGCTTCGAGATCCACTATCAGCCGCTGGTCGATCTGCGCTCGGGCGCGGTCACCGGCTGCGAGGCCCTGCTGCGCTGGCGCCACCCCGAGCGCGGCATGGTGTCGCCGGCGGAGTTCATTCCGATCGCCGAGGATACCGGCCTGATCAACGAGCTTGGCGACTGGGTGCTGCGCATGGCCTGCAACGAGGCCGCGACCTGGCCGGCGCATATCCGCGTTGCGGTCAACGTCTCGCCGGTGCAGCTCAAAAGCGACACGCTGGCGCTCAGGATCGCCAGCGCGCTCGCCGCCTCGGGGCTTGACCCGCGCCGGCTCGAGCTCGAGATCACCGAGGCCGTGCTGATCCGCGACGACGAGGCGGCGCTGTCCATCCTGCACCAGCTCCGTTCGATCGGCGTGCGCATCGCGCTCGACGATTTCGGCACCGGCTACTCCTCGCTCAGCTACCTGAAGCGCTTCCCGTTCGACAAGATCAAGATCGACCGCTGCTTCGTCGCCGACATCGCGGAGACCAGCGGCGCGCCCGTGATCGTGCAGGCGGTGGTGAACATCGCCGCCGCCAGCAGCATGACCACGGTCGCAGAGGGCGTCGAGACCGAGGCCCAGCGCGAGATGCTGCGCAACCTCGGCTGCACCGAGATGCAGGGCTATCTGTTCAGCGCACCGAAGCCGGCTGCCGAGGTGCGAAAGCTGTTCGGCAAGGGCGATGCCGCGCCGGTGGCGGCGGTGGCCTGATGGCGAGGCCAAACAAGGCTCGGGCGAAGGCCGCCAGACCGGCGAATGCCTGCGCGTGATCGCCTCGGTCGTCAGCCGTCATGGCTGCGCCGACCGGCTGCTGCTCGAGGCCGACGAGGCGCTCTACGTGGCCAAGCGGGTCGGCCGCAACCACGTCATCTGCGCCGAAAGGGCGCTGGCCGAGTTCGCATTCCTCGGCCGGGTGGCGGTTCCTGGTTCTTTCCGCCAAATTGGCCTAGCGCGGGGAGGCGAGAAGCGGTTGCCCACTCCGCGCCAATCGGCTAAATGAACCGCATTGCACCCGTAGCTCAGCTGGATAGAGCGTTGCCCTCCGAAGGCAAAGGTCACACGTTCGAATCGTGTCGGGTGCGCCAGCGTTTCTCTTGATCTACCAACGTTTTAGAGCGTTGGTGGTAGCTCCTCAAAAGCTCCTCGAACCGGCCGGTCACAAGCTGGTCACACGAGAGGAGTTTTTTGAATGGCAAGCCTACGGTACAGAAACGGGAAGTGGCAGGTCCAAGTCAGACGCCACGGACACTCGACACGAGCCAAATCGTTTCAATCCAAGTCCGATGCACAACGCTGGGCGCGGCAGATCGAAGCCGAGCTAGATCGGACGCTGATTCCCAATGACGTACGGTCCCTGAGTACGATTACCGTTGCACAGGTCCTCACGCGATATCGCGACACGATAACCAAAGAGAAACGTGGGCTCGTACCCGAACGCAAACGGATTGAGGTGTTCCTTCGTCAGCGATGGAGCACCCTGCCGTTGGCAAAGATCGATGCTGCAGTCTTTAGCCGATACCGTGACGCGCGCTTGAAGCAGGTGCAGCCCGGCACGGTCATACGAGAGCTAGGGCTACTCCGCTCAATTTTCGAGATGGCACGCCGAGAATGGGGTTACACCGCATTACAAAATCCAATAGCCGGACTAAGAAAGCCAAAGGCACCTGAGGGTCGCGAGCGCAGATTGAGACCCGGTGAGCTACAGGCGCTTATCGAGGCGTGCAGCACTGTAGGCGGCTCATGGCTGTTGCACGGCTTTCAGCTTGCCATCGAGACGGGCCTACGGCGCGGTGAACTGCTGGGCATTCGATGGCAGCACGTGAACTTCGATGCAGCAGTCCTACACGTGCCGTTCACCAAGACGGACAAGGCTCGCACGATCCCGCTCACTGACCGGGCTGCGGAGATTCTTACGGAGCGCAAGGCGACATCCGCGTCAGATGCAGAGTACGCATTCCCCGTCAGCGCCAACGCGTTCAGGCTTGCATGGGAGCGTTGCAAGCGCCGTGCAGAGCGAGCCGGATGCATTGGCATCAAAGAGCTACGGTTTCATGATCTACGGCACGAGGCGGTAAGTCGCTTTTTTGAGAAGGGATTAAACACAGCTGAGGTTGCGTCCATCAGCGGACACAGGGACCTCCGTACGTTATTTCGGTACACCCATCTTAAGCCAGAAGACCTCGTTACGAAGCTACGCAATAGCAAGGTGCTGGCGGCATGAGCAACCAAGCACTGACAATGCCCGAGTACGTCGCTCAGCTAATCACGTTACCGCTGGAAAGCTTGGGTCTGCATCCTTCTGACGTTCAAGACGATCTGATTAGCTGTCCGCTTCAGTACGAAGATGGCACCGTACTATCTCTCGTGGTGACGTGCATAGCTAAGCGCGGATGGTTCAGGAAAGCGCCTACGCTAGTCATCTCCGCTATAACGATGGAGGGAGGCGCGGTCCATGTTCACTTCAGAGAGACCATAGCCGTTCCCGTGGGTCCGAACGATCTGCCGTTCGCCGTACGATTCTCAGCAAAGGTCAGAGCGATTGCTTGGACGATCGCCGCCACCGGCAATATGGGAGAATGCGTAAGCTTGCCGGGGAGGCCGACTGCCTAGCAGACCGCCGTCATAAAGGCTTTGCCTCCCTATTAGATAAAAGCTTGCAACCCTCACCGACGTTGGAGAACCGCAAAATGAAGGACACGTATTTTCTCGATTATCTCGAAGAACAAATTCGCTTGAGCGAATACGCTTCGGAAGACGCCCCTTACGACGAGGGATACTTGACCGCTTTACGCGAGGTCTTAGAAGACCTTACCGAATTAGACGCAATACAGCGTCTGCGGGGCGCGTAGAGCTTTTTCTTCATCAGATATCACGCTTGCTCTCTTATAGAGCTAAGTGACGAACTAAACAGCAACTGGCCTGCCGGCGAACGTCGGCGGGCCATTTCATTTGGAGAATACGCTTGACGCATGTCGATGCGGACATCGCAGTCAAAGAGATGACCAAGCTATGGCGCAGCTTCGGTATGGAAGCTAGTAGCCAACTACAACATACGTGGCGACGCATGTGCGTGGCGCTCAATGAAACCGGCAATGGCTCAGTAGGCTGGACCACACTGGCAATGCCAACAGGCATCGGTAAAACGCAATTCACTGCCTTGTATTGTGCTCTGCTAGAAGAGCCCGCACTCAGCTTGCACAACATCCGATCCAACAATCTGCATCCCGGGGTGCTTTTTGTTACACGATTGATCTCAGAGGCAAAGACGTTCATCGACCAAGTTAACACGTTGGCGGGCCGCACCATCGCCGCTGCATACCACAGCGGCTCGGACACGAAGCTAGCCGACACGATCCGCTTTCCCGTCCTCGCCATCACGCACGCCGCCTGCGAACGTCATCAGTCACGCGATATGACGGACGGCATTCCCAGCAACGTTTGGGATCAACTTACAAGCTGGCAGCTTGGAAGCAGAGGCAAGATCATTGTCGATGAGACGCCAAACTTCGTATCCTCTGTACGAATTGATACCAAGGAACTTTCTCAGACGCTCGGTGCACTCGCCTGGTTACGCGACGCCAAGAAAGAGCTCTACGTAAACATGGAACGGATCTTGTCTGCGAGCACCAATCCAGCCCTCGGGAGCGGAAATAGGCGCATTACAGATTCCGAGTTCAAGCACCTGCAATCAATAGACACTGCCCTTATACTAGAGCACCTGAAGTCCGTTGATGATGACGCCATCACTCTAACTCAGAGCAGTGAGAGAACTTCGCTACGGAAGCTATGCACATCCACTGTTGAGTCAATCGGCGCGCTGCAAAGGAACGGCTGGGGCTGGATAAGCTATCAGGGCAAGACTGCGCAACTGCATTCAGCGGCGCTGCATCCTTCTCTACGTACCGGCTCGGGCGTCATACTTGACGCTACTGCAAGCTTGTATCCGGGCTACGGCCTACTCAGCCCTCCTGCGAAGACCATCACCGCCGCAGAAAACACGCGGCGCTACGATAATGTCACGCTGCATCTCGCGTGGGGTCACGTCGCCGGGAAGGAACGCTTATTGAAGGCTGTCGATCAACTTTGGCCCAAATACAGACTGGCAATACAGAGCATAGTGCCGGCCAACGATCGCGTTTTAGTCTGCTGTCACGAGGAGTTTAAGCAGAGGGTCTGCGGCGATCCTGAAAATCCCGCCCAAATGACATTTGCTCATTACGGAAATATAGACGGCAGGAATGACTGGAATGACTACGAGGCCGTGGCACTGATCGGCTTGTATTATCTTCCCAGCGCGGTGCATATCAACACAGCACAAGCCTTGCTTGGACCTCAGACAGACGACTGGTTGCAGAACTCACGAGTTCGTGCGGCCGGCTCGCACGACGTGGTAATCGAGATGCAGCGTGCTCACCTCGCCTCTACGGTCATTCAGACCATTACCCGCGTTCGGTGCCGGAGAGTGATTAACGAAGAAGGGCAGAGCGACACAACAACTGTGTTCTTGGCACTTCCTGCTGACGCGGATGGTCGCGCGGTCCGGGACGCAATTCTTCACTACATGCCGGGCATACAGATCAAGGCGTGGTCTTTGGATACAAGTAAGAAGAGAGCCAGGAGCGATCGGGGCGTCAAGAAGCTACTGGACTTCCTAGCCTGTGCGCCCAGAGGGGTCCACACGAAGGCTCAGACGCGCGCACGGATGCCAATCGGGGCAGCATCATTAGATCGCGCAATCCGACGCCTCAACGATCCTTCATCGAGTGAGCGTGCGCAGCTTACTGCCTTAGGGGTCACATACCATGGGGGACGAGGCAAAGGAGCTGAATCATTTTTTATGAAGGCGTAGTCTCGCCATCCGGCCTTGCACACGTCCAACAAGCAATCACGAGAACAGAGGCCGCCGCGAGCGGCCTTTCTCGTTTCTACACGGGGAGGCCGTGCAGGGCGGGACACCTTTCCGAGCGTTTCGTTAGCAATCGGCAGTGCGTCGCCTGCAATGCCATCAAGGCGCGCCAGCGAGAAGCCCTGAGGGGCTTCAATGACCCGTCCTTCAGAATGTATCGTAATACGCTGAGGCGCGCTGGTATGGTTCTCAGAGGACGCGCCAGCCCGGCTAACGCGGTCGGCTGCGACCATCCCAAATTGCGCGATTACATCGCTGGTCAGTTCCGCACTGGAATGTGCTGGGAGAAATATCGGGAATGGGAGGTGGATCATGTCACGCCGCTGTCGTCGGCGCGGACGCTGGTCGAATTGGTCGCGCTGTGCCACTTCAGTAACCTGCAACCGCTGTGGCGAAGCGAGAATCTGAGAAAGGGCGGGGCCTAGTGCCCCGCCCCGGTCATTACGCCCACACCCGGGCGCATCTGTCTTTCTCGATTCTTGCCGGTTTCATGGTTTGCTCGGGCACCCTCGACCTGGCCCCTTGGAGGGGGCCAAAGCTCGGGCCTGGCTCTGGTCAGGACGCTCTGTCTCGTTCTCAAAATGTCCTTGAATTGCCGGCTCGGATGAAGTCTATAAATGTTGGCATCTTAGGTGAGCGCGGGGCCAAGTCGCAATGAGTTCGGGGGAATGATTTTCAGCAAAACGGCTTTTTCATCTCCGAGTCTGCGCGGAGTGGCACATGAACCCCGTTGAGATCGAGGAAGCTGTCTCGGCACTTGCTCAACAGGCATTCGATCCGAGTGAATTTCCGTTCGACTTTCTCCGAGCTTTCGGGAACAAAGAAACGACGCTCAAGCGGCTGCGAAAGGGCGAAACGAACAAATCCGATTTGGATGGAGTTCTTCAGACCAACAATATTCATATTGCCGTCGCTGCGCCCGGCGAGGTTACAAAGATGCTTGCCGCGCTCAAGGCGAGCCCCGCGACGGCGCGGGCAAAAGCGAAATTTGTTCTTGCGACGGACGGTGAATGGTTCGAGGCCGAGGACCTTGTGTCCGAAGCAGCGCCCGTCGCCTGTCCTTATGCAGAGTTTCCTAATCACTTCGGCTTCTTCCTGCCGCTCGCTGGAATCTCGACTGTCCGCGAGATCAGCGAAAACGCTTTTGACATTCGGGCTACGGGACGCCTTAACCGCCTCTACTTGTCCTTGCGCCAAGAAAATCCTGATTGGGATACGAATGCGCGTCGGCCGGACATGAATCACTTCATGGCGAGGCTGATCTTTTGCTTCTTCGCTGAAGATACTGGCATCTTCTTCGGCGGCCGGCTGTTCACCGACACGATCGCCCAGATGAGCGCCCGCGACGGGTCCGATACGGATTTCGTAATCGGAGAGATTTTCCGGGCCATGAACACAAAGATCGCCGATCGCCACGCGACCAAGTTGCGTCCCTGGGCTGATGCATTTCCTTATGTGAACGGCGGCTTATTCTCCGGCAGTCTCGACGTGCCGCGCTTCAACAGGACGGCGCGCTCCTATCTTATCAACATCGGCAGTCTCGATTGGAAGCAGATCAACCCCGACATCTTCGGCTCGATGATCCAGGCCGTCGCGGAAGACGAGGAACGCGACGCGCTCGGCATGCACTATACGAGTGTCCCGAACATCTTGAAGGTGCTGAACCCGCTGTTCCTCGACGACATCCGTGCACGTCTGGAAGAAGCAGGCGAAAACCCTCGCACTCTGCTGAACCTGCGTAAGCGTCTGGCGCGGATCAGGGTCTTCGATCCGGCTTGCGGCTCCGGCAATTTCCTTGTCATCGCCTATAAGGAGATGCGAGCGATCGAGACCGAGATCAACAAGCGGCGTAAGGATCAAGGACGCAAGAGCGACATTCCGCTCACCAACTTCCGGGGGATCGAGCTGCGTGATTTTCCCGCCGAAATCGCTCGGCTCGCACTCATTATCGCTGAGTATCAGTGCGACGTTCTCTATCGCGGCCAGAAGGAGGCACTCCAAGATTTCCTGCCGCTAGACGCCGAGAACTGGATCACGTCTGGCAACGCTCTGCGGCTAGACTGGTTAAGCATTTGTCCGCCGACCGGGACAGGCGTCAAGCACCACGCGGACGACTTGTTTCATAGCCCGCTCGATCAGGCGCAGATCGACTTCGAGAATGAAGGAGGGGAAACGTATGTTTGCGGGAACCCGCCGTATCTTGGGAATACGTGGCAGTCTGCTGAACAGAAGGCCGAAATCCGCGATGTCGTAAATGGTCGTACAAGCTCGGCCGGATTTCTTGACTATGTGTCGGGTTGGTTCATCAAAGCGGCGGACTATATCAAGCGTGCTGGCGGTGTAGCCGCTTTCGTTAGCACGAACTCCATTTGTCAAGGGCAAACCATCCCGATTCTCTGGCCGATCGTTTACAGCACCGGCTGCGACATTCTTTTTGCCTACACATCTTTCAAGTGGTCGAATCTTGCGAGCTACAATGCAGGTGTAACCGTCGCTGTTGTGGGAATTGGAACATCAAGCAATGCACCGCGGCGTTTGTATGAGCATCAAGACGATGGAAGTGTAGTGCTGCGCGAAGGAGTTTCTATCACGCCGTATCTGTCGATCGGCTCGCGCGTCATCGTTGAAAAGCGTGATACGCCGTTGTCGGAACTAGCAGTGATGGAGTTTGGCAACAAACCCAGCGATGGCGGCCATCTTCTCCTTACCCTCGATGAGCTTGAGTCCCTTGGGCTATCAGAACAGCAGCATGAACGATTCATTCGCCGCATCTACGGGTCACAGGACTTCATCAACGGCGGCCTACGATTCTGCCTGTGGATAGACGATGAGCACCTGGCGGAGGCTGAGGCGATACCTGCATTGAAGGAGCGTATTGAGGCTGTGCGTGCCTTACGTCTGGCAAGCCCGGACAAGGGGGCGAGCACCATTCTTTCCAAACGTCCCCATCAGCTCAAACTAATGCGAATCGGCAAAACGCGAACCATCGTTGTGCCAAGTGTTTCCTCGGAGCGTCGTCCATACTTGCCAACGGGTATCGTTGATGAGCAAACCACGCTCACGAACCTCGCGTTTGGCCTCTACGACGCTCCGCTCTGGAACCTGTCCCTTATCGCTTCGCGTCTGCACCTTGTCTGGATCGCCACCGTTTGTGGGAAGCTGAAGACCGACTATCGCTACTCAAACACCCTCGGCTGGAACACCTTCCCAGTCCCCGCGCTGACCGAGAAGAACAAAGCCGACCTGACTCGCTGCGCCGATGACATCCTGTTGGCGCGCGAGGCGCATTTCCCAGCGACCATCGCCGACCTCTATGATCCCGACAGCATGCCCGCCGACCTGCGCGAAGCCCACGAACGTAACGATGAGGTGCTTGAGCGCATCTATATCGGCCGCCGCTTCCGCAATGACACCGAACGGCTCGAAAAGCTGTTCGATTTCTACACTAAGAGCGTGGCCGGGAAGCCGAAGGAAGCACCTAGGAGGCGTAAGCTACCCAAGTCCACAACAGGTTAATCTAGACGTCACGCAACTCAGAACATATGTTGAACAAATGTGGACGCCCTTGGGGGGGGGGTAGGCTCTTATGGACGGGTTTGAATGGGACCCCGAGAAGAATACTTCGAATATGCAGAAGCACGGGTTGTCGTTCGAGGAAGCTGCCTCAATCTTTGGTGGACCGGTTTTGACGGGTCCCGACGACAGCGCCGAAGAGTACAGAGAAAAGAGCTTCGGCCTTCTCGGTGGCGTCGTTGTTGCCTGCGTCGTGCACACGGAGCGAGACGGAAAGATTCGCATCATCAGCGCCCGCAAGGCGACGGCGAAAGAAAGAAAGTACTTTGATGCCTATCTCAGAAAAACGTTTAGCTGAGCTGGCGGCTTTGCCAGATGATGCCATTGATACCTCCGATATTTCGGAGGCGGACGAGGCATTCTTTCGAGCAGCCAAATTGCGGCAACCGAAGAAGTCGAGTGTCATTCCCTCAGTATCCGTCACTTACGCCAGGACTGGGAGATCAACTCGCTCGAATGCACTGGGAATGCGTCCCATGCAGGAGAGGGCCTTTGAAAGGCGTGGTGAGCAATATCTGTTGATCAAGTCTCCCCCTGCGTCGGGCAAGAGTCGCGCGCTCATGTTCATCGCTCTCGACAAGCTTCATCGTCAAGGCGTCAAGCAAGCCGTGATTGTGGTGCCAGAGAAGTCCATCGGTGCGAGCTTCCACGATGAGCCGCTGACCCAATTCGGTTTTTGGGCCGACTGGAAAGTTGTGCCTAAATGGAATCTTTGTGATGCGCCCGGGGCAGACAATGGCGGCAAAGTCAATTCCGTGGGCGCTTTCCTCGAAAGCGACGACAGAGCATTGGTCTGCACCCACGCGACTTTTCGTTTCGCCGTGGACAAGTTCGGCATTGAGGCGTTCGACGACCGGCTGATTGCCGTCGATGAATTTCATCATGTTTCAGCCAATCCAGACAACAAGCTTGGTCTGCATCTCGGCGATTTTATCGCACGCGACAAAGTTCACATCGTTGCGATGACCGGCTCGTATTTCAGAGGAGATGCCGAGGCTGTGTTGGCTCCGCAGGATGAGGCGAAGTTCGATACGATTACCTACACTTATTATGAGCAGCTAAATGGCTACGAATATCTCAAGGAACTCGACATCGGCTATTTCTTCTATTCTGGTTCGTATACTGACGACATCCTGAAGGTACTCGACCCCACGGAAAAGACGATCGTCCACATCCCAAACGTCAATTCTCGCGAGAGTACTAAGGATAAGATCAGGGAAGTCGAACACATTATCGAAGAATTGGGCGTATGGGAGGGGATCGATCCTACAACCGGCTTCCAATTAGTTAGAACGCCCCTCGGTCGCGTGCTCAAGATCGCCGATTTGGTGGATGATGACTCCGCAAAACGCGACCGGGTTTCCGCCGCTCTAAAAAACCCATCCCAGAAGAGTAACCGCGACTATGTCGATATTATCATCGCGCTTGGCATGGCGAAGGAGGGCTTTGACTGGATTTGGTGCGAACACGCGCTTACAGTAGGCTATCGATCCAGCCTTACCGAAATCGTTCAAATCATCGGCCGCGCCACCCGCGACGCGCCGGGCAAGCTGCGCGCCCGCTTCACCAACCTGATTGCCGAGCCGGATGCGTCGGAAGAGGCGGTCACCGAGGCCGTGAACGACACGCTGAAGGCCATCGCTGCCAGCCTTCTCAT
Source organism: Bradyrhizobium sp. PMVTL-01 (assembly GCF_051861855.1). Lineage (NCBI taxonomy): Bacteria > Pseudomonadati > Pseudomonadota > Alphaproteobacteria > Hyphomicrobiales > Nitrobacteraceae > Bradyrhizobium > Bradyrhizobium sp. PMVTL-01. The sequence continues at coordinate 8,461,920 of NZ_CP193982.1, forward strand.
GGAGCAGGTGCTTACGCCGCGCTTCGAGTTCAAACCGAAGAATTTGCAGAGCGGCCCGACCCCCGGCTTCGACTACGGGGAAGATGGCTACGACCCCAGCAAGACCAATGTCGGCTTTAACGGGGAAACCGGCCGATTCCAGATTGAGATCAAGGGGCTCATCGAGCCGAAGAGCGGGGAGGCGCAACGCATCTGCAATCAGGACCTGAACGAGGTCATCGCCGCCTTCGTGCAAGATAAGACCACGATCGAGCGCGGCCTGTTCGATTCTGAACTAGTACCGGAGGAGCTAACCCAGCTTCGCATGGGCAAGATTATCAAGGACAAGTATCCCGAGTTGGATGAGGAGGATCGGGAGGCCGTGCGTCAGCACGCCGTCGCCGCGCTGAATCTTACACAGAAGGCCAAGGAAGTCGCGCTTAGAGGAGCCGAGGGCAACGGCGAAAAGAGCCTAAACACCGCCTTCATTGAAGGCGTTCGCAAATATGCAATGGATGTGCGCGAGCTAGACATCGATCTTATCGACCGGGTTAATCCCTTCGGCGAAGCTTATTCCATCCTCGCCAAGACGATGAGCGAGGAGAGGCTTAAGCAGGTCGCTGCCGTGATCGGGGCCAAGCGCGTCAACCTCACCATTGAGGAGGCGCGGGACCTTGCTAAGCGAGCTTTGAAGTTCAAGCAGGAGCGCGGCCGATTGCCCTCGATCACCTCGCCCGACGCCTGGGAAAAGCGCATGGCTGAGGGAGTCGCCTTCCTTCAACGCGCGAAGACGGAAGCAGAACGTGGCTAATGGCTTCACCGACCAGGATGATGCGCTTCTCGCCGAACTTGGGGTCGAGACTGACGCAAAAAGGGCGTCGAGCCGCACGCCTCGCGAGGAGCGAATCATTGCTGGCTTCGAGGAGATTCAGCGTTTCGTGACTCAGCAAGGCCGCCCTCCGCAGCACGGCGAGGACCGCGACATCTTTGAGCGGCTGTATGCTGTGCGGCTCGATCGCCTGCGCGAGCTGACCGATTGCCGCGCTTTAATCGAACCCCTCGATCATCAAGGACTTTTTGCCGGCGTACAAAGCGCCCCGCTCAGCGCCGCGGACGAACTCGAAGATGACGAGCTATTGGCGCAACTCGGGGTGGACGACGCCACGGCCAGCGACATCACGGAATTGCGGCATGTCCGTTCGGCTGCCGAAAAACGCGCCGCCGAGGAAATCGCCAATCGCCAAAGGTGCGAGGACTTCGACGCCTTCAAACCGCTATTCGAGCAGGTGCAAAGGGAACTTAGCTCCGGCGTGCGCCAGACCCGCCGCTTCGAGCGTAAGTCCGAAATCGCACCCGGTCGCTTCTACATCCTAGCCGGTCAGAAAGCGTACGTTGCGGCCATGGAGCAGCCTGCGGTCAACGAACATGGCAATATAGATGCTCGGCTTCGAGTTATCTTCGATAACGGAACTGAGAGCAATCTGCTCATGCGATCGTTTCAAAAAGCACTCCAACAGGATCCAGCGGGGCGGCGGATCGTTGAGCCTACGGCCGGTCCTTTGTTCTCAGATCGGAATGAAGATGGAGACGAGGCCAGCGGGATCGTCTACGTACTGCGCAGCAAGTCCGACAATCCGAGCATCGCTTCACACCGGGACGTGTTACACAAGATTGGAGTCACGGGCGGCGACATCGCGCGCCGTGTTGCCGCTGCGAAGAATGATCCGACCTTTCTCATGGCCGATGTCGAAGTGATCGCCACTTACGAGCTCTTCAACATCAACCGGATGCGCCTTGAAAACCTAATCCACCGCGTTTTCGACGCGGCGCGCCTGGACGTAGAAATAAAAGATCGCTTCGGAAATCCGATTACACCGCGTGAGTGGTTCCTAGTGCCGCGATTTGTGATCGATGAAGCCATCGATCGAATTAAGGATGGAACGATCACGGACTATCGATACGATCCGACAACAGCAGCATTAGTGCCTCGACGGGATAGCAGCGTGGCTCCGTCTTGACTGGGCGTCCCGGTATTGGGATTTCGCATTTGATTTGACTGCTGTGATGAGGTCGGAATGTCCAAGTTCATCGTTTTTGAAGACGTTAGTGCGGATTTGGGGGCTCCAATAATTGATGGGAACGGCGCTCGTGACTATTACCGGCTCGGCTATTTCCGCTGCGCTAGAGAAGCAGCGGTGGCACTGAAGCAACTAAAAGGCGACAATCGTTCTGCGATGCCCATTCTTTTTCTCTATCGGCAGTACATCGAAAGCGCACTAAAGGATGCACTACACTTATCTAATGCTTTTGACTTAGAACAGTCCGATAAGAAATTCGGGCATGACTTGGCCGCGCTTTGGCTGGAAGCTAAGCAAGTGCTCTCGCGATTTGTGGCCGTTAAGACGTTGGAGACCATTGACGAGACGATCGCTGAATATGACGCGATCGATCGACGCGCCGATGCGTTCCGATATGCTGTAGATCGGAATGGTGAAAGGCATTTCAAAGATTACGGAATAGTATTGCTGCACGAGTTGATCGAACAACTCGACTGGGTTCATCACGTATTGGAAGAATCGATCGTCCAGATCAGAGCGGAGGAGCGTGAGCTAGATCGGGCGATCGCAGAGGCCGTCGCCAGAGATCGAACTTAGGTCCGTCATGGGATCAGAAGCGTTGGCTTTCCCACCCAGTAAGCTGAAACCTCGAAGATGCATAGTGCACCCAACGAGATAGTAATATGTCCGAACTTACTGGCTATCTTCCGTACTCCTGCGAATTAAGGGTTCGGGGACAGGGGATCAGATCAGCCTCGAAGATGCACTACGTCTAGATCCCGCATTAAACGCTGTCCTCGGTCAGCGTATGCACAGACGGCCGCTCGAACAGCCTAGGCACTTCCGGTTTTCTCGCCTAGCGATACCTGCCACGGAAGGATATTGCTTTCGCGCATAGCACCCGATTGTTGAGATCGGAATTGCCAAGGACGAGGATAACACCCTCTCCCTTTTGAAACACAACCGGCTTAGGCTTTCCGAAGTCCGCGTCGTTCTTGCCCTGACAATCACCGCCCGCGAAGGCGAACTCAGCGGAAGTGATCTCAATATCTTCTGGCGTCTTTTTTAGCTCAATCAGAATCCCAATTTCGTTCTTTGAGAAGTCCCAATCGACCTTCTGAAACACCTCGAACTCTGTCTTGAACTGCTTCTTACAGGCTTTGTCGGCGGTCGAATACATTGTCCTGTCTTGGCCCTGCATCCGACCAAGCATGCAGTCCTCATAGTTGTCGTAGCTGAACCACCCTGCGTGTGCAGCCTGTACGCCTATCGCCGCGTATAGGATGGCACAGTAGACGACCGACTTCATGATTGCTTCTCCGCCTCGAAGGAACCTAGCCGTAATTCGCTCCGGCTGGAAGTGGGCTACGAAGCCCGCTGAGTGGCCTCCCGGCGAACGGAAGATTAAACGCACAGGCGGATTCCCTAGCGGGTCCCTCCCAGTGCGTATTCGCACTTCAGCACCGCCACTTCGACGCCCTGACGTGAATGCTTCTCAAAGACGACCTGTCCTTCGTTTAGAAAACCAACCGTCCAATGCGCCCATATTCCCTCCTCGTCCCATGAAGCGGAACCAACAGGAAAACCTCCTTTCGAGTTTCGCTTCCAGCGCTTTATCGGAAATCCAAACTCTCCACTTGTCGTCCAGCCGTCCGGGGTGCTCGTAATCAGGACAGTCACCGACTTGTTTTGCGGTTTGGATAATCCGGGGTCCGGGCTTTCCCATTCAACCTCACTGTCCCCTTTACAAAGAACCGTGTCGAACGGCCTCTTGAAATCGGCAGTATACCCAGCGTTTGCCGAACTGTTGAGAGCAGCGAGAGCTACAGCCGCGATAACGATCTTCTTCATTCTCGGTCTTCCTTCGCTATATTCGGCTTATGTCAGACGAGATCAGGATCGACATCGCCAGGTACTACGACCGGCACGGCAAGAAGCCAGCCGGGAAAGGCTATTGGGTATTCCGTATAGTGTCCACGTTGGCTACGGCCAAGGACCGCATCTATGCTCCGCAGGAAGAAATGCAGTTCAAGTCTGCATGCCAGCGCGTGATCGAGATCGCGGCCCTGAGTAGGGCCACGGGCATCCAGCTACTAACAGAGTGATCTACCGCGCGAGGTTCGCCACCAGACCACTAGAGCTATCCCTAGTATGGCGAATGGATAGACGACATCGATCGCCATCCGTAGCGCGTGCAGGACGCCAGTTAGAGTTTGCGCCAAGCTAAACGCGCGAAAACGACGGATTTTTTTGTGGGGGCATCCAATAGATTGGACGGACGGAAGTCCCCCGTGGGCCGCCCGGTCTGGGCGCGCTCTGGTCACATCCCGGTCACAGCGGTCACACAAAATCGGCCTAGCCCGACTTGACCTTAAAGAGGGTATCCCCCTAACCTATTGTTCGTGATCGCCTGCGTTTTCAGGGACTTTTGAGGCTTTGGACTAGAGAGACGCTAAGCCCACCAGACCGGTTGAGTTGCCCTCCGAAGGCAAAGGTCACACGTTCGAATCGTGTCGGGTGCGCCAGTAAAATAAGGGTTTTTTTGAATTTTCATCTTCTGAACAAAGCTTGCCGGAAGCATACCGGAAGCACTCATTTAGCCCGCACCTTCCATCTGAGCCCTCCATTTCAACTCCATGCTCCGCATTCACGTTCGCGGGGCCGCCCCGTTTGGTCGCTTGCTGGCGCCGGAAAAGCCTATCTTTTGGCATCACCGTCCTTAGAGATGAGCAATAGGTTGTAAAGCCGCACGAATCCGTCCTGCTTCCGATCTTCGACAGGTTCTCCGTCGCAGATGAGCAGTTCGCGCCAGAACGGGATCAATTCGGAAAGGATGGGTCTACGGGGCAGCACTCGCAGTAGAACCGCTGGGAAAAAATTCAACTCTGGCAGCAAGAGGTGAGCGAGTTTCTCCCAAAGAGTCGAGTTCAATTTTTCAGTGTTACATCGTCTGCAACAACAGCGCAGATTGTCGGGGTCATCGGTGCCTAGAATTTGCGGTACTACATGATCGACACTAGGGGCGTTTGGCGCATAACGGGAGGAGCCGAAGTCTTTGGGAGTTGGTTGACCACAAAGATAGCAGCGGAAACCATCGCGTTCGAAGATGGCCATTCGGTTCAGAGCGATGGGGCGCAAGCCATAGGTAAGGCCATAGTCGCAGTACTCCGAACAATGCGCTCGCCGGTGAGCGGCGAGCACAGATGGGGGTGCTGCTGGAATGGCGATCTCACGCCCTAAATCCGGCACGAAGAGGGTGCCGCAGTATTGGCATTCACGCGATTCTGAGTCCGGCATGCCGTCGTACCACAGCACGCGCCGGTGGGGCGACTTTCTCATCCTCTCCATGAACCGGCGATGGGGCGGCTCACGCTTGTACACTTCCTGTAGATAAGCGGCGTTTAGCGCTGGCAGCGATGCTAAGAGCGACGGAAGGCGATGGTTCATGGTTCCTTACCCCCGACCATTCTTGTTGTTCGCGCTCCCGTTTGCAACTTCCGAAGCGCGAGCGGGGCCTGATCTTTCAGGCAGGTGGTGGCAGGTCGCGGGCCAGCGACGGAGCCGCCGCTGAGCAACTCGTCGCGCTGAAGCGGTGAGGCTGCAAACTGGGACGTCCGAGTTGATAAGGATTTCTTCACCTTCATCTAGGGTTACGTCAGAATTGGCTATGGCCGAGCGCTTCGCGTTGATTCTAGAGTCAGACAAGCCGCTGCTGGGGGCCAAACGGAGTTGTCCGAATGGGTGTGGCAGGCTGGCGCTTCGCGCGGTTCAAGAGAACTCTTATCGGGCGGGCGGCGGTTGTCGCTGTGCTGGAAGAGTTGCCGTTTATCTGCCCCGTGGTGGTCGCAGTCGGCTCGCTGATCATGATTGGGATCACGCTCTACAGGGATTGGCCGCAGTGAGGGGTCCGCTTTGCTCCTAAAGCGACACTGCTGCTGCGGAGTAGCGAAATGACGTGATGGGCCAGAAGACGACGTTAGAGGCGCTCGGCTAAGAGTGCCGGTTGATAAAAGTTGGTTCGAGGCGGCCTGCCGCGACAATAGCAGTGGGTAACCCTATCAGCTTGTGCGTGCTGTCGTAGGTTATTGCAGGAACTCCGATTTCGATACTTTGATCCTGTTGTCACCGGCAGCGGTCAACTAGGCGTCGGTGGCTGAGAGCGACCAGCGCTCCCGCCTGTCAACTACTGCGAAAGCCGTTCTTGATCAAACAGCGCGGCAGCACGTTCCTGCGTTCTTCGTTGGAGAACAGCATTGAAAAAGAAGATGAGTGATCCTGTCGCGGACTTACGCTATGTGATCCGAGCGGCTGAAGGTCGCTTTGTGCTGTGGGATAACACGCGCCTCGACCAGCCGCTATCTAAGCATCGCTCACTGGCTGCGGCCGAACACACGAAGGACATCCATGCCCGCATCGACCGCCTTATCAGGGCAGGACGTAGACGGCGCGAGCCAGGATGATCGCAGCCAACAACTCATGCGACATTACTCAGTCGGCGGCGGCGTATCGTTTAGCAATTGAGAAACAGCCGTGACGACCTGCGCGGGCGCGAATGGCTTGGTCAGGAGAACGCTGTTGGGCACGCCACGCGACGCCCACTCGTCAGCAGCAGCTCCGGTCATGTAAACCACGGGAAGGTCGGCGGATAATTCTCTCGCGCGTTTTGCCACCTGCCAGCCCGTGTGCTCGTCCTGCAAATTAATGTCTGTCACAAGCGCGCGGTATTTGCGGTCGTCGTCAAGCAGCGCTAGCGCCTCCTGACCGGAGGGCACTACCTCGGTCTCAAAGCCTCCCTCTGCCAGCGCCTCCCGGACCATTTCCGCAATGAGGTAATCGTCCTCGACAATCAATATCCGCAATGGACTTTGCACGGCCCGCCCTCCAGCCCACATCGTTGTGGCTGCGTGCTAAGTACAAAAGTGCACACAACGTTCCAATCTGCATTAGGGGACGAGCGCTAGGACCGGTTCCATGTTACCAGATCAGCCCTCCTGATTAGAGAAGGTCACTGAGCAGTAGCTAAGGGGCAGCCAATGGCTTCGGTGTTTTTGGTGGAGGATGAAGTACTCATCCGCATGATGGTCGCCGAGATGGTGACGGAGCTTGGCTATACCGTCGCGGCCGAAGCCGGTGATTTGCCTTCGGCGTTGGAGCACGCAAAAGACGATGCCTTTGATCTCGCCGTGCTCGATGTAAGGCTAGGCCCCGATAGCATCGCGCCTGTGGCGAAGGCTCTCGCGCATCGCAACATCCCGTTCGCGTTCGCAACGGGTTATGGAGCGGACGGAGTGCCAGAGGAATTTAGCGGACGACCATGGCTGCAAAAGCCGTTTGCGATAGAACAGCTTGAACGCTGCTTCGCTCAACTGTTGCCATAACGATAAGCAGACCATCGAAACAAGCATCAACCGAGGCGGCTTTACTCGCTCGTGCTGTTCTCGTCCCAATGCAGTGTGGCCCTCTCTGTTTTAAGGTCTTCGACGACTACAGCCACCCGCATGCGGCCGAACGCCGAATGCGCCCGGTTCTTGACCTTCACCAAGTGGCCGCACCGGTAGTCGCGCTGGCGATGCTTCGAGACCAAGCCCTCAAGCCCCATCCGGGCACGCTGCATCGAACAGGTCGGGACCGATCTCGCCGCCCACGCTGGGCGATGCCCTCACGGTAAACGGCTGTCTATAATGTGCCGTCTATAATTTTGGCTTTACTTCCAAGTATCTTGCCGACTCCTCCGGTGACCGCATCAAGCTCATCGTCTCGCAAGACCGCCATGTCGTCATTGGCGCGCGGCGGCTCGTTCTCTCGGGCAGTCTTTTGAGGCTGAGCCGTGGTCTGCTTCCTTGGTGGAGGTGCGGATGCCGATCGCGATGCTTGGAACTAAGAGTTCCGCGCGGCTGTCGCCAGACTCTCCCCGATATTCTTGATGACGTTGGAAAATGCGTTTTGAAGCATGCTGAACGAGCTTCCGCCGGAAACCGAATCGAGTTCGTCGTCTCTCAGGACTCGATTCTGCTCGGGGCGGATTGGCTTGCTGGGATGTGTCATGCTGTTCATGGCTTTCATCCTTAATGAGTGTGGAAACCCGCGCGAACGCTATATGACGGCAAGAATATAACAGTGATCTACATCACTCGTCCGAGCGCCTGGGTGCCCTTTCGGCAAGCGCCCGAGCTACCAGCGCCTCGACGAAGCCCGCGAACCCTTCCATCCTCTTGCGGTCAGTATTGTCTCATTGGAAGTTTTCTTGCACGGCAGATGGAAGCCCATATACGGGGCCGAGCAGAGTGAGTGTCGCGAGACTGACCGCGCCTAGACCACGCGCGACGAGCAGCAGCAGCGCGATCACCGCGTACATGTCGGCTATCGGCGGAAGACCAGAACCAGCTCAGTGCAGCGCTGACGTTTGACCCGAAGCCGACCTTTCAGGCCCGTAGGCGGACTGTTGATCTAGATCAACGATGCGTTGCGGCATTGTGTCTGGGGTACGCGCCCACAGGGTTCTGATGTCTCCAAGAGGGAGCTTCCAATGGCGCGTACCCGTCAGGACGACAATAGCCCAAAGCCAGAAAGCCGCTTTCTAAGCCGCCGCAACTTACTGCTGCTTTGCGGCACCACACTCTCCGCCGCTTATTTGCTGTGCGCACTGGGAACAACCAGCCTCGCGCAGCAAACAACCGGCACACCAGGCTCGCCCGGCGCTACGACGACGATTGACGGAAAATATCTTCCGTCGCCACCGCCGAAGTTCGGCGGCGTGATCAATCTGCAGGCCAGCCAATCGAAACCATATTGGCCTGCACGGGTGGTGCCGCCCAAAGGGGCGCCCAACGTGCTCCTGATCATGACCGATGATCAGGGTTACGGAGTTTCCGGGACCTTTGGAGGCGTCGTCCCGACGCCAGCGATGGATCGCATTGCGGAGATGGGTCTGCGCTATACTCAGTTTCACTCCACGGCCCTATGCTCGCCGACACGCGCGGCGCTGATCACCGGCCGCAATCATCATTCGGTTGGGTTCGGCATCATCTCGGAACAGGCAACCGGCTATCCAGGTTACGACAGCATCATCGGACCAGAGAGTGCCACCATTGGAACGATCCTGAAGCAGAACGGGTTCGCCACCTCCTGGTTCGGCAAGAACCACAACACGCCGAGCTATCAGTACGGCGCGTCGGGACCGTTCGACCAATGGCCCATCGGCATGGGTTTCGACTATTTCTACGGTTTCCTGGGCGGCGAGACGGACCAGTGGACGCCATATCTGTTCAAGAACACCACCCAGGTTTTCCCCTGGATTGGCAAGCCCGGCTACAATCTGACGACGGATATGGCGGATGAAGCCATCGCGCACCTGCGACAGCTCAATGCCGCCGCTCCGGATCAGCCGTTCTTCCTCTATTACGTGCCCGGCGGCACCCATTCGCCGCACCAACCAACCAAGGAATGGATCGACAAGTTCAAGGGCAAGTTTGACATGGGTTGGAACGCCCTGCGCGATCAAATCTTCGCCAATCAAAAGCGGCTTGGTGTAGTCCCCGAGAACACGCAGCTCACGGCCTGGCCTGACGACCTGCAGAAGTGGGAGGCTTTAACGGCGGATGAGAAGAAGCTGTTCGCACGGCAAGCTGAGGTGTACGCCGGTTATGTCGCCTACACCGACCACGAGATCGGTCGCGTGATCCAGGAAGTGCAGGACCAAGGCAAGCTCGACAACACGCTGATCATCTACATCAGCGGTGACAACGGGACGAGCCCTGAAGGCACTGTGCGCGGGACACCGAACCAATACACGGCGTACAACGGCATATTGGACCTTCCCATTGCCGAGCAGTTGAAGGCATACGACGCCTGGGGCTCGGCAGCGACCTATCCGCACATGGCGGTGGCCTGGTCATGGGCCTTCGACACGCCATTCAAGTGGACGAAGCAGGTCGCGTCGCACTTCGGCGGCACCCGGCAGGGCATGGCGATCTGTTGGCCGAACCGTATCAAGGATGCGGGGGGCATCCGCACCCAGTTCCACCACATGATTGACATCGTGCCGACCATCCTGGAGGCAACCGGCATTACCGCGCCGTTGATGGTCAACGGCATCGCGCAAAAGCCGATTGAAGGTGTCAGCATGGCCTACACCTTCGACAAGTCGAGTGCCGACGTGCCGTCCGCGCGAACAACGCAGTATTTCGAGATGTTCGCCAACCGCGCCATCTATCACGACGGCTGGATCGCTGCGACAACGCCACCTGCGCCGCCTTGGCTCTTGGGGACAGCCAAGATGCCCGAGGATGTCGTCAATGGTTACAAATGGGAACTCTACAACATTGCGGAGGACTACTCGGAGAGCAATGACCTCGCTGCAAAAATGCCTGACAAGCTGCGCGAGTTGCAGGAGCTGTTCATGGTGGAGGCGACGAAATACAACGTGTTTCCGCTGGACAACTCGGTCCTTTCGCGCGTCATAGCGCCAAGGCCAAGCGCGACCGCCGGTCGGGACATTTTCACCTACTCAGGTGAGTTGTCGGGGATCCCAACAAGCGATGCACCCAGCATCCTGAATAGGTCCTACAAAATCACCGCCGAAGTGGACATTCCGGGCAGTTCTGCTTCGACGGTTGGGCGTACGGGCGCGCAGGATAGCAGCGAAGGGATGATCGTCACCCTCGGCGGCCGTTTCGGTGGCTACGGACTGTATCTGCTCAAGAGCAAGCCGGTTTTCGTCTATAATTTAGCCGACCTCGAACGCTTCCGCTGGGAAGGCAAGGACGCGCTCACGCCGGGCAAGCACACCATCGTGTTCGATTTCAAATACGATGGACCCGGCTTCGGCAAGGGTGGCACGGGCATCCTGAACGTGGACGGTAAGGAGGTCGCGACCAACAACGTCCCGCACACCCTTCCATTCATCATGTCTATCGACGAAACCTTCGACGTGGGTGTCGATACACGTACCCCCGTTGACGATAAGGACTATCAGGTGCCCTTCCGCTTCACCGGTAAGATTGACAAGCTCACCGTCAAAGTCGGGCCGGTACATCTCACCAGTGAGGAGCATCAGGTCGTCCGGCACGCGCGAGCCGGCGCGAACAACTGATGCCTCAGCAATCCGGCCGGGCGTCCTTCTCTGGGGGGCCGGCCGGACGTGCCGGTGTCCAGCGAAATCCGTCGAACATCGCGTGGCGCGCCATGTCAGGTCCTGCGCCTCCTGCTGTTTGCGCTCGGCGAGCAGGCGGGCGGGAACGGTCACATCGCGGACGGGCATGGGACCGGCGCCGGGACGGGAGGACGTCATTGCGGCGCTCGATCACGCCGGGATCGCCGAGGGGCCGGGCGGTCCGGCGGAAATGGTTCCGGGCCAGCACCACGTCCGCATGAACATGTATATCGCCCAGGCGAAGAGCGGCCGTTTCGAGATCGTCGAGAGCTTGGGGGCCATCGATCCGGACGAGGCGATGGCGCCGTCCGTCGCGGAGGGAGACCGATAGCGTAGTCGGCCCATCAAAAAGGGGGTGCTTGAGATGAGTGTCCTGTCTCCGGTCAACGAGAGCCTCCTGAGCCAGCGCCTCGGCGCGCTCGGATCGGTAAGAAGCTGGGCGCCGAATGTCCTCTCGGAGCTCGAACACTTCATCCGTACTGCCGACGACTATGATCTCTTTCGCGTCAACCCTATCCAATACGGCCGCCTCGTCGGCCTGTCCGAGGCGGACGCGATAGAGCTGTTCGTGCACACCGCCAAGGTGGGCCTGTTCGACATGGACTGGCTGCTCATCTGCGCCTATTGCCCGCAGGTCGCGGGCAGCTTTCGCGAGCTCGATCAGGTCCATCCACGCTTTCAGTGCGCGTTCTGCGACGCGATCAACGATGTGTCGCTGGACGACTACATTCAGGTCACCTTTACGGTCTCGAGTGGCGTGCGCGACATCATATTCCGCCATCCCGAAATGTTGTCTGTCGAGGATTTCTATCTGCGCTATAACTTTTCCAAGGGCTTCATCGCTCCGCACGGGATGACGCACCAGCAGCTCGTTGCTGCGCTCTCACGAGGATTCGCCGATATCCAGGCCCATGAGCACCGCAGCTTCGACTTCGATGTCACGGCTGGCCGTTTCGAGGTGCTGGACCTCTGCCATAAACTTCTTTTAGTCTTCTTCGCGGGCGGGGAGCCGGCAGAACCGCAGGGGACGCTGGTCCAGCTCGAGTCGGGCCGCCTTGTGCTACCGGACCGGCCCACGGCACCGAGAGACATGGTCCTCGGCGACGGACGCTTTTCGTTCCGGCAGACGGCCGATCTCAGCCCAGGCAAGCACACCATCCGGATCGACAACCGCAGTGACGATCGCGGTCGCTTCTGGTTCGTCCAGTATCCCCCAGGTTTCGAGCCCCATCTGGTCGAATATGAGCCGTTTCTTTCCGGCAAGCGGTTGCTGCTCACCCCGAGCTTCCGCGAACTCTACAAGGCGCAGCTTGTTGATGAGGGCGAGAGCATCAAAGTCTCAGACATGACTTTCCTGTTCACCGATCTGAAGCAGTCGACTCCGCTGTATGAAAGCGTGGGTGACGTGAATGCATATTTTTTGGTTCGTCAACACTTCGAGATCTTGAACACGATCATCCGGGAACGATCCGGCACCATCATCAAGACGATCGGCGACGCGGTCATGGCGGGGTTCGAGCGTCCCCAGGATGCCGTTTGCGCCTCCATCGAGATGATCGAAGAACTGTCTAGATTCAACCGGACCGCTTCGCGGCCGCTGGGCCTCAAGGTCGGTGTCCATAGGGGGCGGGCGATTGCGGTGAACCTCAACGACCGGATCGACTATTTCGGACAGGACGTGAATATCGCCGCACGCGTGCAAGGTCTCGCCGACGTCAACGAAGTTTGCATCAGTGCAACGGTCATGGAGGCGCCGGGGGTCAGCGACATCGTCAATTCACGCTCGGTGTCGCGCAACTACGAGAACCTGAAGGGCATCGGTCAAAAGATGGAAGTCCATCGCATAACAATCACGCCGACGCAGACATAAACGACCGCGGTGCTGCCGCGACGCGAAGGCCGACGGTTCGCGCGGCTCGACACTGCGTGCGCAGCTATCCGACGATATGGTAGCCGCCATCGACGTAGATAACCTCCCCGGTCATCAGCCTCGCATAGTCGGTGGCGAGAAAAGCCGTGGTCGCGCCGACGTCGTCGACGGACACTAGGTCTCGCGCAGGCGCGCGTTGCGCGGCACGTTCCAGCAATTCGTCGAAGTGCGCGATCCCGGATGCGGCGCGTGTCTTGATGGGTCCGGGCGAGATGGCATGCACGCGGATCCGTTTCGGTCCGAGCTCGTTGGCGAGGTAGCGCACCGAACTCTCGAGCGCCGCTTTCACCGGCCCCATCACGTTATAGTTGTCGATCACCTTCTCTGCGCCATAATAGGTCATGGTGAGGATCGTGCCTCCGTCACGCATCAACGGAGCCGCAAGATGCGCCATGCGGATGAAGGAGTAGCAGGACACATTCATGGCCTGCAGAAAGCCTTCGCGGGAGCAGTTCGACAGCGGACTGTGGAGATCCTGCTTCGGGGCCGAGGCGATCGAATGGAGCGCAAAATCGAGCTTTCCCCAAGTCTGCTCGACGGCCTGAAACACGCTCTCCAGCTGGCCCGGTCCGGTGACGTCGCAGGGCAGGAAGATCGGAGCCTGGAGCGCCCTTGCGAGCGGCTCGACGAATGGCTTTGCCTTCTCGACCGAATAGGTGATTGCAAGATCGGCGCCCAGCCCGCGAAAAGCCTGAGCACAGCCAAACGCGATCGAATGCTCATTGGCGATGCCGAGAACGATGCCCTTCTTGCCGGCGAGCGGACGCGCGGAAAACTCGACCATGTCTGCCTCCTGTATCAAGCCATCGAAGCCGCTGCCGACGCGGGCAGGCTGGATCGGCGCCAAGCATCCGCGACAAGGACGGCCACCGCGGCGGACGCCAGACGCGTCCGCAGTTTGTCGGCCGGGCTGGTCATCATGATGGGAACGCGCGCTCCGAGGACGATTCCCGCGCCGTCGGCACCGGACATGAACGTGAGCTGCTTGACGAGCATGTTTCCGGATTCGATGTCCGGGACCAGCAGGATGTTCGCCCTGCCCGCAATGCGAGATGTGATCTGCGCCTGCCGGGCGGCCTCCGTGCTGACGGCGCTGTCGAACGCAAGGGGGCCGTCGACCAGACCACCCGAGATCTGACCGCGCTGAGCCATCTTGGCCAGAGCCGCAGCTTCCAGAGTCGAGGGGATCTTCTTCGTGATGTGCTCGATCGCCGACAGGATCGCGACCCTCGGCTCCTCGAAGCGTAGCACATTCGCAAGTTCGATCGCGTTTTGGCAGATGTCGCGTTTCTCGATCAGGCTCGGCGAGATGTTGATGGCTGCATCGGTCACGATGAGAGGCGTCGCATAATTCGGCACGTCCATGACAAAGGCGTGGCTCATTCGCCGTTCGGTCCGCAGACCCGTGCCTGCCGCCACGACCGCATGCATCAATTCGTCGGCGCGCAGGCTGCCCTTCATCACCGCCTCCACCTTGCTCGCGCGCGCCAATTCGACGCCGACGGCGGCCGCAGCCGCGGCATGCCCGACATCGACGATTTCGCACCCAGCGAGGTCGATCTTCTCCGCCTCGGCGAGCGACCGGATCGTTCGCTCCGGTCCGACGAGGATGGGCGTGATGAGCCGCCCCTCCCCAGCGCACACGGCGCCCTCCAGCGAACTCCGGTCACAGGGATAGACGACGGCGGTCCGAACCGGCTCCAGGCCGGCGCAGTGCGCGAACAGTTCATCGTATCGGTCGTGACGCCTGATCTGGACTTCCGGAAGCGGGACGGCCGGCCGACGGATCTTATCCGTCGGGGCGATGACCTGGGCGGTGCCCGTAATCACCTCGTCCTGGTTCTGATTCACGCAGCGGCAGTCGAAAACGACGATGTGCTTTTCGGGGCGCTTCTCCCTGGCGGTCACGGTGACGGTGATGGTGTCGCCGAGGCCGACCGGCTTACGGAAGCGCAGATCCTGCGCAAGGTAGATCGTGCCTGCGCCGGGAAGACGCGTGCCCAGCACCGCGGAAATCAGCGCTCCGCCCCACATGCCATGGGCGATGACGCGGTGAAAGGTGCTGGTTTCCGCATAGGGCTGATCCAGATGCGCCGGATTGACGTCACCGGACATCACCGCGAACAGGGCGATGTCGTCCTTGGACAGCGTCCGCGTCAGAGCTGCGCTTTCGCCGATGGCGATTTCGTCGAAGGTCCGGTTCTCAATGACGTCGGCCTGCATGAGGCTCTCCACGGGATTGGCGGGTCAGGACTGACGCACATAAAGGCCCGGAGCATCGCCGCGTACCGGATATCCGTTGTCCGGCGCTCCGACCGGCGGCGGCGCGGTTCGCCCACTTGAGTGGCGCGCCAGCCAGCGATGCCACTCCGGCCACCAGGAGCCCTTGAGCACGGGGGTCTCCCTGCGCCAAGTGTCGGGATCGACATAGCGGTCGTTCGGCTGGTGGACGTGGAACTGATAGGTGCGCCCTTGATGCCCGGGTTCGCTGACGATGCCAGCATTGTGGCCGCCGCTGGTCAACACGAAGGCGAGCTCGCCCGGCAGTGCCAGATGCGTCTTGAACACCGAGCGCCAAGGCGCGACATGGTCGGCCGCGGTGCCCACCGCGAAAGTGGGGATTCGAATGTCCGCGATGGAGATTGGGCGGCCCTCGACGCAATACCGGCCTTCCGCTAGGTCGTTGTTGAGGAACAGCTGACGCAGATATTCCGAATGCATGCGGTAGGGCAGCCGCGTCGTATCCGCATTCCAGGCCATCAGGTCGTTGATCGGCTGCCGGCCGCCCATCAGGTATTCGCGAATGACCCGCGACCAGACGAGATCATTGGAGCGGATGATGTTGAAGGCGCCGGCCATCTCGTAGGGGTCGAGATACCCGCGGTCCCACATCAAGTTCTCGAGGTAGGAGATCTGGCTCTCGTTGATGAAGAGCATGAGTTCGCCCGCCTCGGTGAAGTCGGCCTGGGCGGCAAACAGCGTCATCGACGCCAGACGTTCGTCGAGGTCGCGTCCCATCGTCGCCGCGGCGATCGTCAGCATTGTGCCGCCGAGGCAATAGCCGGCAGCATGCACCTTGCGTCCGGGAGCTATCGCGGCGATCGCGTCCAGCGCCGCCATCACCCCGAGCTTCCGGTAATCATCCATGCCCAGGTCGCGATCATCGGGACCCGGGTTCTTCCAGGAGATCATGAAGACCGTATGCCCCTGGTCGACCAGGTACTTGACCAGCGAATTCTGCGGCGAAAGATCGAGAATGTAGTACTTCATAATCCACGCGGGCACGATCAGAACGGGCTCGGCGTGCACCTGTTCGGTCGACGGCGCATACTGGATCAGCTCCATCAGCCGGTTCTGCAGCACCACCTTGCCCGGCGTGATTGCGACGTTTTGCCCCACTATGAACTGATCGGCCCCGCTTGGTGCCTGGCCCGTGATCGTCCTCTCGCAGTCCTCGACGAGGTTCTGCAGCCCCTTAAGGAGATTGCGCCCGCCTTGCTCAATAGTGACCTGCGCGATCTCCGGATTGGTCAGGATGAAATTGGATGGCGATGCGATGTCGAGGGCCTGCCTGACCGTGAATGACAGACTTCGCTCATTGCGCCGCGAGACGCCCTCAATCCCGGTGGTCGCATCGTTCCACCATTGCTGGTTCAGCAGAAACGCCTGGTAGATCAGGTTGAACGGCCAGCGTTGCCACGCCTCCGCCGCGAAGCGGCGATCAGTCGGCCTCGGCTCGACGCACGGTGGGGTGCCGGGCTTTACCGCGCTCTCACCTGCATAAAGACCCAATCGCGCAGCGTTGCGCAGCGCGTCTTCCGCGAGCTGGAGCCGCTTTCCCGGCGAAATCGCCAGATGCACCATCCAGTCGAAGGTCTGCTCCGCCAGCACTGCGGGGCTCAGCCCAAAGGTGAGCCGCGCGAGTTGTGCCTTGAAAGCCCGGTCCAGGCTGAGCGCACCCTGGCCGCTGGCGAGCGACCATGGGGGCTTCGCCGGCGAGATCCTGGTTCTCCCGGCTGCCGCGGGCAATTGTACGGGCTGCGCAGTGGCGGCGTTGCGGACCTCGGCCGCGGGGGTCGCCGCTGCTCGCGGACGACCGACCACCGGCATTGCCGTGGCCTCATGGGCCTCGGCTATCGGCACCACTCTTTCGGTCATATCCATCGCAATGCCCTCGCTTGGGTGCATGACACCTGAGATCGTGAACTAGCGCGCCATGATCTTCTCCGCCTCTGGCACACGCTTGACCGGTCATTCGGCCGCGATCTCCGCGTGGCACGCGGCCTCGAAGCTCAGCTTTCCGGTCTCCGCAATCGCATGATCTTCAGTGGTTGATGGCCGCTGATCGATTTTCCGGGAGGTCCCTTCGCCGCTGCATGAGCCTCCGGTTTTGCGCACCAGGACCGCAGCTCATCTTGGGGCCATCGGCACTTCCTCGCCCTCCTCTTTGGCCAGCAGCCGAAGCATCTCGAGCCCGAATTCGCCTTCCTGAGGCGATTTGATGTACTTTATTTCTCCTAAGAGCCGAAGAGCATCCGCCAGCGCAAGCGCCTGCCGTGCGCTCTTCGCATCCGCCGCCGACAGGGCGCGCGTCGCTCTGCTTTCAAACACGATCGTATAAAGCATGCTCCTCCCCCTCAAGCCGGGCGGGCCGCGCCGCCCCTCCGTAGGAGTCCACCTCCTTCAGTGCGCAGCAGACGCATGCTCACTCCGCCGAGGGCGTTCGCAGATGCTCGAACGCCTTGACGACGTCGCCGACCGAGCGCGACCAGGATTGCTGCGCAAACTCAAAATGGCACTTGATCGCCTCGGCCGCGTCATCGCACTCGGCGAGCTTCTTCAAATAGTCAGCCTGCTCCTGAAGGCGGGAGGCAGTGAATCCCCAGACCTCCTTCGATATCGCGCCGTAGGCGATCTTTGCGCTGCCGTTGAACGGCTTTAGCCATTCGGGAGGCGAGAACGAAAAGGTGGGTACCGCCGATGCATCATTTGGCATTGGATGCCCTCCGCATTAAAGATGGCCAAAAGTAGCGCAGCTTGGCCTCGTGCTTGTTGATTAAGGTCAATGCTGATTCAGCTTGAACTGCGCAGAATGTGAATTCATGCGCGATTGTGCTGAGTTGATCCGGTTCGGCGGCTCCGGGGCCGACGACGGTAAGCGCAGTGGACCTACGCATGAAGTCCGCGAGGACGCGAGAGGCCGCCTCACAGTCCACCCGGCTGCCACCCGCGTTCCAGTGCAAGGGACGGTGCAATGTGAGCAGGACGCTCAGTCGCCAGCGCGGCCTGATCGACAATGTGATACCGCTGAAGCGGTATTTCATGCTGGTTGGCGGAGGGTTGCTCGCGCTGCTCTTTGCCCTCGATGCGCTTGCCCCGCGCCAAGCGGCCGTCGAGCGCGGGGGTTCCGCGGCACAGCGTCCCAAGATTCGGATCTACTCCGAGCTGAAGGCACCGGGAGCCATCATCATCGACACCGGCCAGCCCGTGATGCTGCCCGCGCCGCCATCACAGACGGTCGCGAACCCCCTCGGGGCGCTGGCGTCGCAGGAGGGGCACAATGCTGCTCTCGACGGTCCTGCATCCATCGCAAAGGATCCAGGTGACGTGCGCAAGGTAGAGACAAAGCTAAAGCCACCCGGCAGATCGACCCGCCTTCGGAACAGGCGACCACAGCCCGCCTATGCACAGCGACCGTATGCGCGCGGATTCGACTGGTCGTGGACGAACTTCGGCCTGCAGAACGCCCGCAGCCGCGACAGCTTCGCCCAATGGAGGCCGCCGCCCCAGAGGCAAGCCGCCGGAATGCGCGAAGTCAGCTGGGCCCGACCCGCGCCGACACGACCTTCACAGCCCGGCTGGATCGACCACCGCTGGTGAGACTATTGAGTCGTCCGTTAAGAAGGCGAATTGAGCGGGGCGGGACGGCCGAACGTGCGCCATAGCTGGAGCAGGATGAGGCACAAGAGTTCTCTGAGCCAGGCGAGGATGCGGCGGAAGTTGTGGCCCACGGCTGAGAGGATGACGTTAGCCGCATCGCCGGCGCGGCCTTTGAGGTAGCAGCGGCCGAGGTGACCATCGGCCTTCAGGTGTCCGATGATGGGTTCGATGGCGGAGCGGCGGCGCAGCTCGCGCTTGATGACACCGAAGACGCCGCGCTTCTGGCCGGAGATGAAGATCCGTCGGGGATTTTGTGCGTCGTGGCCGCGGTATCCCTTGTCGACATAGGCCCGCTCGATCGCGCAGCCGGTGAGTGTCTCGGTGCGGTCGATGACGTCCCGCAAGGTGTGACCGTCGTACGGGTTATCGGGTAGCGCCCTGGCGTGCAGCACGAACAGGCCCCCGGGAGAACGGCGGTTGTTGGTGACGATGGAGGCTTTGACGCCGAACTCGTAAGGCGCGGCTGCTTTGCCCTTGCCGATGCACTCCACCTCCGGGGCGTGGAAGGAATAAAGCTTGAAGCCGCGCTGGCGCTGCTGCTGCGAGCGGATCTGCGAGGCCCGGCTGAGCGGGAGGGCGAACGTGTTCTCAAGCACAGCCTGACCTTCGATCTTGCGGCGGATATCGCGGATGATCCGGCCCAGTCGGCTGCGCAGGATGCGCAACTGCCGCTGATGCCGCTTGAATTGCTTGGCATGGCCGTAGCGTCCCGCCATCATTGTCGCGGTTTTGGCAATGCGCAGATAGGACTGCCGCAGCTTGACCCCGTGCTTCCTCGCCAGACGGTTGAGCCCCTTGATCGCCGCGTGCAAGAGCTTGGCATCGGTCGGGAAGGTGATCGCCTTCGGCTGCACGGTGGTATCGACTGTGACCCGCTTGATGTCCTGGCTGCGTAACGCGCCGGCCTCGTGTGCCACCCGCAAGCTCTCGGCCAGCAACAGCTCCAGCTTGTCGCCGAGCCGCTTGCGCCAGTGGCTCAGGTCCGAGCGCTCGTGCGGGAATGCGTGCTGGAAGAACTCTTCGCCGGTGAAGTACTGGAAATATGGGTCGTGGACCCAGCGCTCGCACACCCCCTCATCGGACAGCCCGTAAATGTGCTTGAGCAGCAACAGCCCGATCATGAAGCGGCTCGCGATCCCGGGCCGACCATTCTCGCTATAGAGCGGCGCGATCTCGCCGTCGATCCAGTCCCAATCGACCTTGCCGGCGAGCTGAACCAGCTCGTGCTTCATATTGATGATTTGGTCCAGCCTGGCCCGGAACAGATCGCCCGATCCCGTCGTCCTGTGCTTCTTCGGTCGCATCGCCACCTCCGATGTGATGACGGAATCATGGTTGGCGATTCGACGGAATCCTGAAAATGAAATTGCAAGGTTCCGACGCCCGAAGCATCAAACCCCTGCAAACGCAAAACAGTCCACAACGACAAATGCGATTCTAGCTCAATCGCTTAGCCACTCTTCACGGACGACTATTGATCCCGGTCTCGTCGCCTCTCAGCCGCGGAGTTTGGCGCGACAGATTTGGGTGAACTCGCGCATTATATCCGAGCTCTGGGCCATCTTGGGCCGTTTCTTCAAATCGAACTGCTGACGTCTCCACAATTCGCTGCATCACCTGCTCGGCCGCCTCCACCGTTCGCGCGGACGCAAACAGCCGCAGCTTGCCGGCAGTTGCGTCAATCCGGCGCTGAAAAACGCGCCAGTGACTGTCTCTAACGGTGAGCGCCGCAAGGACTCAACTGAGGATGGGCATTTCCGGCACCACCTCTGGGATAATCAGCCGGGCCAAAGTCGATTTTCGGATCGTCTCGACATCGACGCCGTTGGCACGCTCGCGCAAGCAAAGCCCTGAATCGGTCGGTTCGATAACCGCAAGCTCGGTGACGATCAAAGTGACGGGCCGCATTGCGGTTATAGGTAAGTTGCATTCGGGGACGATTTTCGAGATGCCGTTCGCCGTGTGCTGCATTGCTACAATTACGCGCTGTGCCCCGGACACAAGATCCATTGCCCCACCCATCCCAGGCACCATCTTGCCTGGCACCATCCAGTTGGCGAGGTAGCCGCGCTGGTCGACTTGCAGGCCTCCCAGTACCGTCACGTCGAGATGACCGCCTCGGATCAGCCCGAACGAGAGTGTGCTGTCCACCGTGGCCGCGCCAGGTACGGCCATGACAAATCCTCCGCCGGCATCGATGAGATCTTCATCCTCCATACCTTCCGGAGGACGCGCGCCCATGCCGACAATCCCGTTCTCAGACTGGAACAGGATACCCGAGCCGAACGGTACATAGCGCGCAACCCCGGTCGGAAGACCGATGCCGAGATTGACAAGATTGCCGTCGTGCAACTCAAGCGCAACCCGGCGTTGGATCACTTCCTGGGGAGTCATCATGTGGCAATTCTTTCGATGAGCAGGTCGACGACGACACCGGGAGTGGCGACAGCATCGGGCGCGATCACGCCCACCGGGACGATCTCGCGCGGCTCGCAGATCACCGTGCCGGCCGCCAGAGCCATCACGGGATTGAAATTCGTCGCGGTGAGCTGATAGGCGAGGTTGCCTCCGTGATCGGCTCGGTCGGCATGGATCAGCGCAAAATCGGCTCGAAGCGGCGAGGCATAAAGCCACTGCTGGCCGTCGATTTCTATGACGCGCTGCCCTTGAGCGGCCAAGGTTCCGAGCCCCGTCTTTGTCAGAACACCACCCAGCCCGAAACCGCCGGCCCGGATGCGCTCGGCGAGCGTCCCCTGGGGAACCAGCTCAACTTCGATCTCGTGGCTGAGCATGCCCTTCTGGGTCAGCGGGTTGAGACCGATGTGTGATGCGATGACACGTCGGACGAGCCCGGCGGCAATCATCTTTCCGATGCCCACGCCGGGACGTGCGGTGTCATTCGCGATCACAGTGAGATTTCGTTTGGCGGCCGCGACAAGGGCATCAATGAGCCGGTGCGGCGAACCGACACCCATGAAGCCCCCGATCATGAGCGTTGCGCCGTCGGGGATCATTGCGGCGGCATTGTTTGGAGAGATGGATTTTTTCATCGGAGCTTACTCCGCACGGACATCATCGTTCGTCCTCCCCTTCACGCGAAACAGTTGCCCTCCTCAGCCGAAATCCAACACGATCCGCCCATCAATTTGTCCGGATTTCATACGGTCGAAGACCGCGTTGATTTCGCTAAGCGGCGCGGTTGCGAATTCGGCTCGCACCTTACCGTCGGCAGCGAACGCGATCGCCTCGTCGAGGTCGCGCCGGTTGCCGACGATCGAGCCACGCACGGTGACACGCCTGAGAACAACGTCAAAAATGGGGGTGGGGAATTCGCCCGGCGGTAGGCCGACCAGACTGACTGTGCCTTTTCGCCTTACCATTCGCAAGGCCTGGGCAAAGGCAGGCGGCGACACCGCAGTGACCAGCACACCATGCGCACCCCCTCCGGTCGCTGCCAAGACGTCGTCCAAAGCTTCCTTCGCAAGAGCATTGATGGCGTAAGTGGCTCCGCTTTTGCGCGCCAACTCGAGCTTGCTTTCCGCGATGTCGACGCCGATGACCTTCAGCCCCATCGCCAGAGCATATTGGATGGCGATGTGACCAAGCCCACCCACGCCAAAAATCACGACCCACTCGCCGGGTCTGGCCTCGGTCTCCTTCAATCCCTTGTATGTGGTGACGCCCGCGCACAGGATTGGCGCGATGGCCGCAAAGTTCACCTTTGGCGGCAAACGCGCGACGAACGCGGCCGACGCGATAACGTATTCGGCAAAGCCGCCGTTAACGCTGTAGCCAGTGTTGTGCTGGTGCTCGCACAATGTCTCCCAGCCGACCTCGCAATATTCGCAGCGCATACAGGCATCATGAAGCCAGGCAACGCCGACCGGGTCGCCAACCTTGAGAGTGTCGACCGCCGGGCCGAGCATGGCCACGGTTCCGGCGACCTCGTGCCCTGGAATAAACGGAGGCACCGGCTTGACCGGCCAGTCTCCGGAAGCCGCGTGCAGATCGGTATGGCAAACTCCGCAAGCCCTTACCTTCACCAGGACCTCTCCCGGCCCGGGCGCAGGAATCGGAACGTCCTCGATTGCAAGCGGCTTGCCGAAACTCCGCACCACGGCAGCTTTCATCGTGCCTTGCATCGACTTGCTCCCTCGTCGTGCCAAAGCTAAGCGAAAATATTCTGATCCAAATTGACCGAGATCAAACTGGGGGCGCCAAGGAACGCGCCGGCACATTCGCCCAGGTCCACACCAATTGATGTGAATCAACTAATATCAACTCGGGGGATATGCTTCTCAGAAATGGAGCACGCCCATAATGGCAAATGAAAACACGCCCATGAAGTAGCTTCGACGATCATTTGATACCTGAGAAGTCCCACATTTTGGCGATTGCAGCACGGCGAGGCTGAACGCCTCAATTCAAACGTCAGATGACCGCATTGAGCACGCCGGCAAACGCCACCACGGCGACCACGAACCACGACAACGGAAGCATCCATCACCTCGCGCTTGGTGTTGCGCGATTGTATCATCAGCACATGAGCGATTCCGACACGGTGACGGGCGAGCCCTCGCCCGTGCGCAAGATCATCCATATCGACATGGATGCTTTCTATGCGTCGGTCGAGCAGCGCGACCATCCGGAACTGCGCGGCAAGCCGGTCGCGGTCGGAGGCTCCGCCGAACGCGGCGTCGTTGCGGCGGCCAGCTATGAGGCGCGCAAGTTCGGTGTTCGCTCGGCGATGCCGTCGGTGACGGCGAAGCGGCAATGCCCCGACCTGATCTTCGTCAAGCCGCGGTTCGAGGTCTACAAGGCGATCTCGAGGCAGATCCGCGAGATCTTTGCCGAGCACACGCCGATCATCGAGCCGCTGTCGCTCGACGAGGCCTATCTCGACGTGACCGAGAACCTGCAAGGCATCCCGCTGGCGCGGGACGTCGCACGGCGGATCCGCGAGAAGATCAAATCCGAGACGGGCCTCAACGCCTCGGCCGGCATCTCCTACAACAAGTTTCTGGCCAAGCTTGCCTCCGATCATCGCAAGCCCAACGGCCAGTTCGTGATCTCGCCGGAGATGGGGCCGGCCTTCGTCGAGACGCTGCCCGTCGGCAAGTTCCACGGCATCGGCCCCGCGACGGCTGCGAAGATGAATGCGCTCGGCCTGTTCACCGGCCTCGACATCCGCAACCAGTCGCTGGAGTTCATGAACGCGAATTTCGGCAAGTCGGGTGCGTACTACTACTGGATTTCGCGTGGCGTCGACGAGCGGCCGGTCCGGGCCAACCGGATCCGGAAGTCGATCGGCGCAGAGACTACGTTCCAGGCCGATCTCGACGCATTCGATGCGCTGGTCGCCGAGCTCAAGCCTCTCGTCGACAAGGTCTGGCGCCATTGCGAGACGACCGGCAACCGCGGCCGCACCGTCACCCTGAAGATCAAGTTCGCCGATTTCGAGATCATCACGCGGAGCAGGTCCGTCGCCACGGCGGTTGCAGGCCGGGACGAGCTGGAGCGGCTGGCCTGCGGCCTGCTCGAAATCGAAATGCCCCTGCCCAAGCGCGTCAGGCTGCTGGGCGTGTCGCTATCCTCCCTCCAGGACGGGAACGATGCGGAGCCGCAGCTTACTCTGGGCATCTGAGCCAGGCCAGCCCTCGGCAAACGCGACGTCTTAATCCGCGACGCGGCGAACGAGCTGTCGTGGAGACACGGGATATGCCTTATTGCTTGATGCTCGGATGCTTGCCTTATTGATACGCCTGGGACTGCGCTTCGAAGTCCGGATCCTTATAGTCTGCACCGCGCATCGGAAATGGTGCGGAGCTTCAGGCGGGTCGCCGTCAACCAGACCGAGGAGGACCGGCGCACCTTCAAGCGCAGTGAGTGGCTGTCGGAGTTGATGTCCACGCTCGGACCGCTGCTGTCGCACCATGCGCTGACGGTCGATGTGCAGTGCCCGGTCGAGGCGTGACGGTGACGGGATGTTCGGGCCCGTAACCTGCGAAGGCACCGGCCCTCAAGCGGATCGCTCAGTGCTTCACCTGCTCGAACACCACGATCACGCCGGTCGGCTCGGGCTCGTGCGCCATCAGGCGCGTCAGGTCCGAATCGCTCCAGTCGGCAAGACTGACGACTTCGCCGCTCTGGCTTTCTGCTCCAAGTGACGGGGTCGGCTCGAGCACCTTGAGCCCCATTTCGTCGACGAAAAAGGTATGCTCGCCGAACATGCTGTTGAGCTGAGGCATGGCGGGATGTTCGTCGGGCAGCACCTGGGCGCCGAGTTGATGAACGGTCTGCTTCACCTGTTCGGATGTGAGCTTCATGCGCTGCTCCGTTGCTGTCCTGTCCGCGTTCATGGGCTTGGGCAAAGCAGGGTTCCCTGCGCCTGTGCCGCCTGGCTCAGACTTCCGAACAGGTGCTGCGCACAAATGTTCCTGTGAAATGCATTTCGTGATCATGCGGTTCATCTGCCGCCTGGGCGGCACGAGATCGCCACATGATGCACACGATCTGGCGGCGGACGGTGCTACTCGGCGGCTTCGACGATCCGGATGTCGCGATCGGCGCCATCGCCGAGCAAATCGTGCGCGGCCTGATAGGCCGGGCTTGCATAGGCCGCCTATTGCTCGCTGCGGTTCTCGCCGACCGAGAGCGCGCAAATGCGCGACAGATACGTGTAGGGCAGACCGGTCTCCTCGGCCCAGGCGTTGAACTGCGCCTGCACCTTCGCGAGATCGCTCTTCGATTTCACCTCCTCGGCAATGTCGAGACCGGCATCGCGCAGGCACGCGACGACATCCTTGGAGGTGACGAAACCGTCCCAGCCGACGAAGCGCAGCAGCATCTGACCGGTGTTGCCGCCCAGCCGGCTGCCGCGCTTGGAGAGGAGATCGAGCAGGCCGACCTCGTTCGACGGCGGCCATTTCGCCAGAAACTTGCCGAAGCTGCCGTGCTCCTTGGCGATCTCGTGCACGAAGGCGGCATTGTCGCGCACCG
This sequence comes from Bradyrhizobium sp. PMVTL-01, assembly GCF_051861855.1. Lineage (NCBI taxonomy): Bacteria > Pseudomonadati > Pseudomonadota > Alphaproteobacteria > Hyphomicrobiales > Nitrobacteraceae > Bradyrhizobium > Bradyrhizobium sp. PMVTL-01. The sequence continues at coordinate 8,487,976 of NZ_CP193982.1, forward strand.
ACATGATCTTGGCGCCGTTGCGCACGATCCGCGTATCGCGCAGCAGGCCTTCCCAATAATCCTCGGGCTGGAAGCTGAGCTTGGCCGGCTGGAAATGCAGGAAAGCCTCTTCAAAGCCCTCCCATTTCGAATCGATCACGCTCCAGGCAAAGCCGGCGCAAAACACCCGCCTGGTCATCTCGGCGAGGATGCGGTCGTCACCGAGCCTCGCCAGACGCTTCAGGTCGGGCTTGTCCGGCATCAGCTTGTCCAGCGCCTTGGGCCCGCCCTTGCGCTTCTCAGCGCGGGCACGAATGGTCTTGAAGGAGGTCATGTGGACAAAGGTCTTGAGGGCAGGCCACGACACCAGAATTCGGCGATCCGGTCCAGCCCTCGCGTGCCCGCCCCCTTGACTCTGCGACGCGTCGCAGCATGCTGTCGCTCGTTGGATTGACGTGACGGAGCGGCCGGGCTGGTCTGCTTCTTGCTTTATGTCGTTTTGGAATTCCCTGACATTTCTGATCTCTCGCCGACGGATTTTCCATGCGCTGCCTGGTCGTGGCCGACCTGCATTACTCGCTGCCGCAGCTCGACTGGCTGGCCAGCGCGGCGCCCCAATTCGACCTCGTGATCTTCGCCGGCGATGCGCTCGACATCGGCTCGATGGTGGATTTTCGCGCGCAGATCCTGGTGGTGAAGAAATACCTCGCGCTGCTCGCCGCAAAGACCCGCGTGATCCTCTGCTCCGGTAATCACGACCTCGACGAGCGCAATGCGGAGGGCGAAAAGATCTCGCGCTGGATCTCGGAGGTGCGCGAGCTTGGCATTGCATGCGACGGCGACAGCCTCAGCATCGGCGACATCCTGTTCACGGTGTGTCCGTGGTGGGACGGGCCCCAGGTCAAGCAACGTCTCGTCGAGCAGCTGCGCGATGCCGCCGCCAGCCGGCCACGGCGCTGGATCTGGGTGCATCATGCGCCGCCGGCGGATTCACCGACGAGTTGGGGCGGCAAGCGCTTCTTCGGCGACGTCGAGCTGGTGCAGTGGATCGTGCAGTACCAGCCGTCGATGGTGATCTCGGGCCATGTGCATCAATCGCCCTTCATCACCGATGGATCGTGGTTCGACCGGGTGGGCCAGACCTGGGTGTTCAATACCGGCCTGCAGCCCGGCCGTCCCCCGACCTACATCGTGCTGGATCTCGATGCTGACAAGGCATTCTGGCTGGCGGCCGGCCAAGCGCAGTGGATCGATCTTGCCGCGCCGCTGAAGCGGCCCGCAGCTCCCATCGAGGCGCCGCCCGATTGGCTCACATTCTTGGATCAGATTGCCGATCCGAGCCTGGCGAGACCTCAAGCGGCGGCAGGTTGATCATGCTCTGGAGCACCTCGCCGACCATGGCCAGATGCGTGCCGTGGTCGGCATATTGCCGCTTGAGATCGGCAAGATAGGTGTTGGCGACGTTGAGCCGCTGCGCCAGCATCCTTGCGATCAGCAAAGCGATGCCCGGCTCCTGTTTGAGGAACGAGGCGGCATCCTCGAACTCGTAGATGACCGACTCGGAGCAGGCCCGCACCGTCGCCGTATGCGGCAGGCCGAGCAGCACGGACATTTCACCCAGCACCGCCCCGGGCTCGGTGACGGTGGCGACCACCGTGTCGCCCTTGAGCACCTCGAGCTTGCCTTGCATCAGGACGTAGAGATGGCCGCTCGCGCCACCCTCGGTGACGACGAGCGTGCCGGCTGCAACCTGTCGTTCCGTTCCGCCGGTGCAATAATCCAGGACTGCGCGCATCTTGCGAAAGCTCCCATCGCTGGGGACACCCCGCCCGATACTAGAGCACGATCCGTGCAACCCGGCAAATCAACGCGAGAGCGACTGGCGCGGGAGGTGCTTGGCGAGGCCCGCCAGTAGCTCGGACATCGCTGCCAATCATACGGCCGAAAACGAACGGCGCGTTTCCCTGTGCCGCACGTCACACACGCGAGAGCGCAGGCACCTCTTCGGGCAAAATGGCCTGCAGGCCGCCAAAGCGGCGCTCGCGGTTGTGGAAGGCGGAAAGCGCCTCGGCGAGATCGCTCGCGTCGAATTCGGGCCACATCCGCTCGGTGAAGTGCAGCTCGGCATAGGCGCCCTCCCAGAGCAGGAAGTCGGACAGCCGCTTCTCGCCCGAAGTGCGGATGATGAGATCGACGTCGCGCAAGCCGGCCTCGCCGGTGACGAGTTGCGAGAACGCTTCGCGGGTGAGGCTGGTCAGCGCTGCCGCCTTGACCGCCGCGTTGAGGATGGCATCACGCGCGGAATAATCGACGGCGATGCGCAGATGCAGTGTGCCGCCGCGGGCGGTCGCCTCTTCGGCGCGCGCGATCGCATTGGCGATGCCGTCAGGCAGCCGGTCGCGACGGCCGATCACGGTGAGGCGCACGCCGTTCCTCACGAGGCTCTGCACCTCGTTGGCGAGATAGAAGCGCAGCAAGGCCATCAACGCAGCGACCTCGGCCTTTGGTCGCCGCCAATTGTCGGTGGAGAACGCATAGAGCGTCAGCGTGCCGACGCCCTGCTTGGGCGCCGCCTCGACAATGCGGCGGATGGTCTCGACGCCCGCCTCGTGGCCGCGCACGCGCGACAGGCCGCGCCGCGTGGCCCATCGTCCGTTGCCATCCATGATGATGCCGACATGAAGCTTCTCGTTACGGGACGTGATTTCACTTTGCATTGCAAAGTCTCCGGTCAAAAAGGGGAGGATCAGGTCGAGACGATACCGAGGCGGCCGAGCGGCGGCGCCTCGCGGCCGGCGGCCTTGGCCGCGTCGCGCACCAGGCGTTCGAGCACGGCGAGATAATCGAGGAAGCGGCGACGGCCGGCCTTGGTCAGGCGGCAGGTGGTGTGCGGACGATTGCCCTCATAGCCCTTGGTCACCTCGACGAGGCCGGCCTCCTGGAGCACGGCGAGATGCCGGCTGAGATTGCCGTCGGTCAGGCCGCAGAGCTGCTTGAGGTCAGCGAACGCCAGGCCCTTCGGGTGGGCCATCAGCGAGGTCAGGAGCCCAAGCCTCGCCTTCTCGTGGATCACGCGATCGAGCCCCTCGTAGGAAAAGGGCGCGCTGTCAGTCTTCGACATCGTTGTCTCCGGACGCGAAATACAGGATGCCCGCCAGCACCGACTGCCCGATCACGAAGGGCAGCCCCATGGTCCATGGCGACAGCGTATGGGTTCGGCTCGCGAGCACCACGACCGCGAAGCCGGACACGAAATACCAGGCCCCCGCGAGCGCGACGCTGCGCGGCAGCGAACGGACCGAGGCGAAGATGCCAAGCGACACCAGGATCTGCCACAGGCCAGGCAGCAGCCACAGCGTCTCGCTCGCGAACTTCCACATCACCGCCGCGAGCAGCACGCCGGCAACGCCGGCGGGCAGGAACTGCTCGACCGCTTGGTGGATCATGGCATCGGCAAGTCCGGAATGATGGCGACGCGAGCGCGCCCGCATCTCGATCCCGATGATCAGGCCGGACAGCAAGGCGGCGATGAGCCAGCCGAAGAAGAAGCCGACCGGCTCACTGGTCGGATCGCCCAGCAGCCAGGCTTGCAGGATCGCCGTGACCAGCGCGACGGCGCCGGTTGCCGCCATCGTCGCCGGGCCATAGCCGCGGAAGGCCGTGCCGGCCGCGATCTGGCTGCGGATCGCCACGATGTCAGCCAGTGCCTTGTCGAGATCCCGCATCGGCAACGCCAAAACCTCGCTCGCCCAGATTTTCCGAGGTGAACGCCCTTACTTTGTAATGCAAAGTATATAGGATCGCAAAGTCATGGCAAGCCCCAAAGGCACGACCGGCGAACTCGACGGTGCAAACAACTGCTGGTTGCGCGGCAGCCGTCCCCGCAGATAAGATGCACGCGAAACCGTTTCGGGGGCCGGCATGTGGCTTAAGTCGTTGATCGTTGCGTCCGTGTTGCAGGTGGGTGTGGTCGTCGGCGCCAATGCGGCAGGGCCTTTCGGCTCCGTCAATGTCGGCAACTGGATCGGCGGCGCCTTCAGCAACGACGAGACCGGCGCGTTCTCGCATTGTGCGGCGACGACGCCCTACGCCAACGGCGTCATTCTCGTTGTGGGCTACAATGCCGCCGGCACATGGTCGCTGGCCTTTGCGAGTCCCAGCTACCGCTTCAAGCAGGGCGAGAGCGCCGCGATCGACGTCGTCTTCGACGGCCAGGAGCAGGCAAGGTTGTTTGCCACCGCCAATCAGCCGAACATGCTCACGGCCGTCATGCCCGCCAATGTCGTGCGAACGTTTCAGAAGTCCAGCCTGATGGTCGCGACGAGCGGCCGCACCGTCCTGAATTTCGACCTGACCTCGACCGGCTCCGTGATCGCGGCGCTTTCCAATTGCGTCACCAGGGTGAAAGCCGACGGGCTCAACAAGGCCGGCGATTTCACCAAGGGCGCGGCCAAGCCGGCAGCGGTAGCGGAGAAGCAGGCGCCTCCGTCAGCCAGCGGCAAGCCTGTCAGGGCCAAGAGCGGCACGGGCTTCGTTGTGAGCGCGAACGGCCACATCGTCACCAACAACCATGTGATCGACGGCTGCGTCGGCGACATCAAGGGCAACCTCACCGGCGAGGCTTCGATGGTGCTGCGCGTCGTGTCGAGCGACGCGAACAACGATCTCGCTCTGTTGCAGGCGCCGTCGACCACGACATTCAAGGACTTTGCGCGGATTCGCGACCGCTCAATCCGTTCCGGCGACGCCGTCACCGCAATCGGCTTTCCCTTCCATGGCCTTCTAAGCTCGGATTTCACCGTGACTACCGGCATCGTCAGCTCGCTCAGCGGCATGCGCAACGATTCGCGTTTCCTGCAAATCAGTGCACCCATACAGCCCGGCAATAGCGGTGGGCCGCTGTTCGACGCCACTGGTCAGATCGTGGGCGTGGTCACCGGAAAGATCCCGGCATTGCGTATCGCCGCTGCGACCGGCAACATTCCTGAGAACATCAACTTCGCCATCAAGACCGGCGTGCTGCGCGACTTCCTCGACAACTCCGTGGTGCCCTATCAGACCGCGGAGCCCAAGAGCGAACTCAAGACCACCGACATCGCCGGCAACGCCCGGCCGTATACGATGCTGATCTCGTGCAACGGCACGGAGCAAGCGGATGCGAAGCGGTAGCTATCGGGGAAAGGCACACCGTCACATCACCTCCGGCCGTCATTCCCCGCGAAGGCGGGGAATCCAGTGCGCCGCGGCCTCTCGATTCGTCACAGCCGGCTCGGAGAACTGGATTGCCTGGTCAAGCCGGGCGATGAGACCTTCGATGCGGTTGGCCTAGCCTCACCCGTGGCAGCACGCCGCCTTCGTCGGCTGCGGCTCGTACTCATCACGCAGGCGGACCCAGTCCATCGGATATGGCAGGCCATCCTCATGGCGGCCGAGCGGGGTGAGATCGAGATACTGATAGGCGGCGTTCATCATGTCGAGGCCGCGGGCGAAGCAGGAATAGGTGTGGAAGATCTCGCCGGCCTCGTTGCGGTAGAACACGCTGATGCCGGGCAGCTCGGGGCCATAGATCGGCGTGGTGCCGAAATTGTACATCGGCTTGCCGGTCGCGATCTCGTCCGGCGAGAAGGTTAGGCCGTAATCGCGGTTGAATTCGTTGTCGCCTGAGGAGACCCAGTCGAAGCTCCAGCCCATCCGCTTCTTGAAGGCCTCGAGCTTCGCGCTTGGCGCGAGCGAGACCGCGGCCATGGAGGTGTCGCGCGCGGCCAGATGCGGCACCATGCGCTCGAAGCCGTCGGCCCAGAACGAGCAGCTCTTGCAGGCCGCGTCCCAGTCGGGCGCGAACATCACGTGCTGGACGACGAGCTGCGGACGGCCCTTGAAGAGATCGGAGAGCGTGACCTTGCCGTCCGGCCCGGTGAAGACATAGGTCTTGTCGACCTTCACCCAGGGAAGCTGGCGGCGCTCGGCGGCGAGCCGTTCGCGGGCCTGCGTCAACTCCTTCTCATGGGCGAGATGAGCCTTGCGCGCCGCGAGCCACTGCTCGCGGGAGACGACCCGATGTTGCTCCATGGCATTCTCCTTTGGAATTCAGGCGACGAAAGCATCCAGCTTGTCGAGGAACGAGCTCCAGCCGCGCAGGTGATTGTCGCGCGCGGTCTCGTCGGCGAACTGGGCGTGATGGAACACCATCAGGGTACCTGCACTGTCCGGCTTGAACGAGATCGTGACCAGCGATTCGCGCTCCGGCGTCGAGTGCCAGGCCCAGGTGAAGACGAGGCGCTCGTTCTGCACCACCTCGCGATAGGTGCCGCCGGCCTCGAAATATTCGCCGTCGTCGCGAACGAAGCTGATGCGAAAGCGGCCGCCGGTGCGGACGTCGAGCTCGGCTTGCAGCGTCGCCGGCTTCGTGTTCGGCGGCCCGAACCACTGCACTAGCTGCTCGGCTTGCGTCCAGGCGGCGTAGACCTTTTCCGGCCGCGCACGGAGCCGGCGCGTGAGCGTGAGGCTCGGGCGTTCCGCGGGTCGCTCGGCGGCATTGACGGCGGTGTTGACCATCTCTCTTTCTCCACGAAGGCCGCAAGACGATCGAATTTGTCGGACCAGAATTGAGCGTAGCCATAGAGCCAGTTCATCGCCTGCTCCATCGGCTGCGCGGTGAGTCGGCAGGAGACCGTGCGTCCGACCTTCTCGCGCACGATCAGCCCGGCATCCGTGAGCACGTCGAGATGCTTCATGATCGCCGGAAGCGACACCGGAAACGGCGCAGCCAACTCGCTCACCGACAGGCTGTCCGCTTCGCCGAGGCGCGCGAGCAATGCGCGCCGCGTCGGGTCGGATAGCGCCGCAAAGGTCCGGTCCAGCGCCTCGTCTCTATACTTAACCATGTGGTTTAGTATAAGCGCGCGCGAAAATGCGTCAAGGCGGAACCCGCCGGCGCGGGTCCGCACGACTGCGTGATCAGGCGGCGCTCGTCCGAAACGACATCAGTACGGCGCGACGGGCCGTGGGCGCCGGGGTGGGCGAGGCGGCGGCACCTGCTGGCCGTAGGCAAAGAGAGGATTGGGGCCGCAATACAGCAAGCGGCCGGAAACGCTGGCCAGGCACTGCTCATAGGTGCTGTAGGCGCATTCGCCGGGGTAATCATATTCACCGCCCTGGGCGCACCAGGGATATTCGCGGGCAGCGGCGGGCGTGACAGTGACAACGCCGGCAAGGATCGCCGCACCCAACGACAGCAGCGCCAATTGCGTCCTGCGCATGATCCCAACTCCTTTGCTCACGGCGCGAGCTACGCGCCATCTATCATCAGGTTTCGCCGCAGCGTTTTATTCCAGATCGACAAAGCAACGCTCACAAGAAAAAAGCCCTGCCAAACGGCAGGGCTCCAATTTCCGGTCATCACAAGTTAGCTATTCGACCTTCAGGCCGGCGAACTCGACCACCTTCTTCCACTTCTCGGTCTCGGCCTTGATCTCCTCGCCGAACGCCTCCGGCGTCTGCACCCGCGGCTCGCCGCCGAGCTCGACCAGGCGCTTGGTCATGTCGGGCTCCTTCATCAGCGTGTTGATCTCGCTGTTGAGCTTGACGATGATCTCCTTCGGCGTGTTCTTCGGCGCGCCCATGCCGAACAGCGCGCTGGCCTCGTAGTCCTTCACGGTCTCGGCGATCGCCTGCACGTCGGGTAGCTGCGGCGAGCGCTCTGCGGTGGTGACGCCGATCGCGCGCAGCGAGCCGGAGCGGATGTGCTGGATGATCGAGGGCATGTTGTCGAAGATCACCTGCACCTGGCCGCCGAGCATGTCGGTGATCGCGGGCGCCGCGCCACGATAGGGCACGTGCTGCATCTTGCAGCCGGTCATGGCCATGAACATCTCGCCGGAGAGGTGCACCGAGGTGCCGTTGCCGGACGAGGCCATGTTCACCTTGCCGGGATTGGCCTTCACATATTCGATGAACTCGGCGACGTTCTTGGCCGGCACGTCCTTGTTGACGGTCATCACGTTCGGCACGCGCTGGAACGAGGCGACCGGCGCGATGTCGCGCACGAAGTTGAACTTGAGATTGCTGTACAGCGAGGCGTTGATGAAGTTGGCCGGATTGACCAACTGCAGCGTGTAGCCGTCGGGCTCGGCATTCACGACCGATTCGGTGCCGATGTTGTTGCCGGCGCCCGGCTTGTTCTCGATCACGAATTGCTGGCCGAGCTTTTCCGACAGCCGTTGTCCGATCAGCCGTGCCAGGATGTCGGTGGCGCCGCCCGGCGGATAGCCGACCACCCATTTCACGGGACGGGCCGGATAATCGGCGGCAAGCGCCTTCGACAGCGGGCTGGCTGCAAGAGGCGTGGCGGCAAGCAGGCCCAGCGCGGTACGGCGAGTGATCATCTCAAGGATTCTCCCAGTGTTGTTCTTGAAGGGCCGTTGTTCTTGAAAGCCGGATCTCTTGAAAGCGGCGGCCGCGCGGTTGTAACAAAGCTTGCTGCGGGCGGATAGTGCGCAGGGCGCATCACGACGAAAGGATAAGGCATGCCGGTCAAGGTCGAAGCCCTCGATCATCTCGTGATCAACGTCGCCGATGTCGCGGTGACCGCGGAGTGGTACCGCAGGATTCTCGGCATGGAAGTCAAGATGTTCGACCCCGGCGGCGGCAAAGCGCCGCGGACTTCCCTTCATTTCGGTAACCAGAAGATCAACGTCCGGCCGTGCGATGCCGACAAGGTCGAGTGGTTCACCGCGGAACACCAGCCGGCCGGCAGCGAGGATCTCTGTTTCCTCACCTCTTCCGCTCCGGACGAGGTGGTGGCGCATTTGAAGGCCCAGGGCGTCGCGATCGAGGAAGGCCCGGGCCCAAGACAGGGCGCCCGCGGCACGCTGCGCTCGGTCTATTGCCGGGATCCCGACGGGAGTCTGATCGAGATCTCGTCCTACGAGGACTGAGGCCGGTAGGGCCACCCCTGCCTGCCTCAACGACCGTCATTGCGAGCGAAGCGAAGCAATCCAGACTGTCTCCGCGGAAGCAGTCTGGATTGGTTCGTCGCAAGAGCTCCTCGCAATGACGGCGGAAAGGGCTCGGCCCTTTCCCCCGGATTTGCGCCCCGCGTCATCCAATGGCAGGAAGACGCAATAATCTAAGGGCAGCCGCTAGCAAGATGCAGGCTGCAGGGAGGTCGCCATGCCTGTTCAACACACCGCATCCGGAATCGTGGGTCCGTTCGACGGGCTCGACGTTCCCTGGCTCTTGAGGATGCGCGCCGAGGTCCGGCGTGATCATCCGTTCCTGATCTGGGCGCCGTTCGACGCGCCGGCCCGGCGCTGGAGCTATGGCGAGTTTCACGAGCGGGTCGGCGGACTCGCTGCGGGGCTGACCAAGCGCGGCGTGAAGCCCGGCGAATATGTGCTCATTCATCTCGACAATTGCATCGAGGCGCTGCTGGCCTGGTTTGCCTGCGTCGAGCTCGGCGCCATCGCGGTCACCACCAACACGCGCTCGGCGCCGGCGGAGATCGCGTATTTCGCCGATCATTGCGGCGCAGTCGCCGCGATCACCCAGCCGGCCTATGCAGAGCTCGTCGCGCAGAACTGCCCTAATATCCGCTGGCTGGCGGTGACGTCGCACGATGCCGGCGCGGCACCGGCGCGAGCGGTCTCGCGCGGCGACAGCTTTGAAGCCCTGTTCGCCGACGGTGCCAACCGTCCCAAGCGCGCGACCGATCCGCTGGCACCGTGCAGCGTGCAGTACACCTCAGGTACGACGTCGCGACCGAAGGCAGTATTATGGACCCATGCCAACGCGCTGTGGGGCGCCAAGATCAACGCCGCACACGAAGACCTTCACGCCGGCGACGTGCACCAGACTTACTTGCCGCTGTTCCACACCAATGCGCTGGCCTACTCCATGCTGGCGACGCTGTGGGTCGGGGCAACCTGCGTGATCCAGCCGCGCTTCTCCGCGAGCCGGTTCTGGAGCGTCGCGCGGGAGCACGGCGCGACCTGGACATCGACCATTCCGTTCTGCATGAAGGCGCTGCTCGAGCAGGAGATCCCGAAGGACCATAAATTCCGCCTGTGGGGCACCGCGATCAACGAGCCGGCAGCCTTTGCGGCGTTCGGCGTCAAGATGATCGGCTGGTGGGGCATGACCGAGACCATCACCCACGGCATCGTCGGCGAGGTCGACCAGCCCAATATACCGATGTCGATCGGCCGCGCGGCGCCCGAATATCAGATCCGCATCACCGACGATGACGGACGGCCGACCGAGGTCGGCGATACCGGCAATCTCGCGATCAAGGGTATCCCCGGCCTGTCCTTGTTTGCCGAATATCTGCACAACGAGAAAGCCACGCGCGAGAGCTTCGACGAGCACGGCTTCTTCCTCACCGGCGACCGCGTCGAGCGGCTGGAAAACGGCTTCATCAAGTTCGGCGACCGCGCCAAGGACATGCTGAAGGTGGGCGGCGAGAACGTTGCGGCCTCCGAGATCGAGCAGGTGATCGCGCTGGTGCCGGGCGTGCGAGAAGCGGCGGTGGTGGCGAAGAAGCACCCGATGCTGGACGAGGTGCCGGTCGTCTTCATCATCCCGCATGGCGGCGTCGCCGGGGCTCCGCCCGACCTGCAGGAACGCGTGATGGCGGCGTGCCGCAAGGGCCTCGCCGACTTCAAGCTGCCGCGCGAGATCAGGCTCGTCGACGACATGCCGCGCTCGACGCTGGAGAAGGTGGCGAAGGCGGAGCTCAGGAAGATGGTCGAGTGACTTCACCCTCCCCTGGAGGAGGAGAGTAAGCAGGCCGCGCGCCTTAACTACGATACCGAAATCAGAACGACCCCAGCGCCACCGGGCGGAACGCCTGCAGCAGCTGCTGGTCGAGCTTGCCGCCCATGCCTTCCATCATGGTGAAGGCACGCGAATGGGTGAAGGGCATGCGATAGGCGCGCTTCTCCACCAGGGCGGCGTAGATGTCGACGATGGTCGTCAGCCGCACGATGTCGCTGATCTGGTTCGACGACAGGCCGTTCGGATAGCCCGAGCCGTCGAGGAATTCGTGGTGATGCAGCACGACGTCGAGCATCTCCGGCGGGAAGCCGCCCTGGGCCGCGAGCGCGTCGTAGCCGCGGCGCGGATGCTGGCGAACCTCGGCCATCTCCTCGTCGGTGAGCTTGCCTGGCTTGTCGAGCAGCACCGAGGGAACGAAGGCCTTGCCGACGTCATGCAGCAGCGCGGCACGAGTGAGGCGGCGCTGGTCATCCTCGCGCATGCCGAGATGCTGGGCGAAGGCGACCGCAAAGCCGGTGACGAACAGGCAGTGGCGATAACTGCCGACATGGTGGCAACCCACCGTCGTGAGCCATTCGCGCAGCGAGGAGTGCTTGATCGCCTTCAGGATCTTGCTCTCGGCGGCGACGACGTCGTCGAAGGTCAGGGGCACGCCGAGCGGCAGCTTCTCGAATATTTTTGCCAGCACCGCGTGCGCCGCTTCGACCCCGCGGTTGAGCGTCTTGCCGCGATCGGTCGCGTCATAGGTGGCGGTGTCGGGAAACGCGGCGCGGATGCGCTGCAGGATGGCGTCGGGCTGCAGCGGACGCGAGATCGTGTCCGTGGCGCCCAGCGCCCAGGCCTGCATGGTGCCGTGATGCAGGGCGTCGGCAAGCACGAACAGCCGCGGCATCGAGCGATAGGCATCGCCGCGCAGCTTGTTACGCACCCGCTGCACGCTCTCGGGCGAGCGCAGGTTGATGTCGACGACGAGACCGGAGAGATCGCGCGACGGCTGCTCGGGGATGTCCTGCGTGGTCACCGTCGAGACGTCGCCGACCGCCTTCAAAATGCTGGCGAGCTCGGTGCTCTCGTCGCTCCGGTCGGAAGCGAGCAGAAGCCGGCGTTTGGCTGCGGTTTTGGCTGGCGCGTTCATGGCTTCCCCAAAGGCACGGGACGGGATTAAGCCGTCAGCCTAAGCCGGATCAGGTTCTTCGGGCCTTAAGATGCGTGCTCAATGGAACCCTTCGGTATTGGAAGCAATTTTACGAAGTCGGGGTTCCCGGAAGGAACCATGAACCTCGAAAACAACCCCATGCACAGTAGGACGGCCATTGTAAATGCTGGGCTTTTCGAGCGCCGACGCGAGGGGCATCGAGACACATCGGGCTCATGCGCAAGAGCGTCTCGCGCGACCGAAATCATCCCGGCTAGAATGAACGATAAACAAGAAAGGGCGGAAAACCATGCCAAGGGTCGATCGGGACGGCGTCGGAATCTACTATGAGGTTCACGGCGAGGGCCCGCCCCTGCTGCTCACCCACGGGTACTCCTCGACCTCGGCGATGTGGCATGGCCAGGTCGATGCGCTCGCGAGAGATCACAAGGTGATCCTGTGGGACATGCGCGGCCACGGCCAGTCCGATTATCCTGATGATCCCAACGCCTACAGCGAAGCGCTCACGGTCGGCGACATGGCGGCGATACTCGATGCCGTCGGTACCGAGCGCGCCATCATCGGCGGCCTGTCGCTCGGCGGTTACATGTCGCTCGCCTTCTATCGCGCCCATCCGCAACGCGCCCGGGCGCTCTTGATCATCGACACTGGCCCGGGCTTCAGGAAGGACGACGCGCGCGAAGCCTGGAACGCTCGCGCGCTCGCGACCGCCGACAGTCTCGACCGCGAAGGCCTCGACGTGCTGAAGACGGCGACGCGCGAGCGCGCCACTGCGAGCCATCGCAATGCCAAGGGACTCGCTCTGGCCGCGCGCGGCATGCTGACCCAGCGCGACGCCCGCGTCATCGAGCTGCTGCCCGATATCGAGGTGCCCAGCCTGATCGTGGTCGGGGCCGATGACACGCCGTTCCTCGCCGCGTCCGACTACATGGCCGCGAAAATCCCCGGCGCGCAAAAGGTCGTGATCCCCGCCGCCGGACACGCCGTCAACATCGATCAGCCCCAAGCTTTTGTTGACGCGGTCGCGCCTTTCCTGAAGAACTTGCCGGGATAGGCCAGAAGGATTTGCGCAATGAAGCGGGCGATGGTGGTTGTGGGCGCCGTGTTGCTGTCGATGTCTGCGCAGGCCGAGCCGTTCGGTGCCGTGGCGCCGCGCCAGCCTTTCGTCACGACATTGTCGAACAACACGCCGCTCGCCTTCGGCATGGATGCCGAGCAGACCGCGCGCGCCCTCGGACAGCCGTTGCGATATGTGCGCGGGCGTCCGGGCAACGAGATCTACCTCGCGCTGCGCAATCTCGGCGGCAGCGGATTGATCCCCTACCGCCATCGGCTGTTCCTCCAATTCCGCCACGGACGGTTGGCGGGATGGAAGGAGGACTACGGCGAGAACTGGATGTGGGAGTAGGTGCTGCCCTCATCCTGGGGAGCTTGCGCAGCCAGCGTCTCGAAGGATGACGGTCCCGCTGCTGGATCTCGGCCCTTCATCCTTCGAGACGCGCGCAAGGGCGCGCTCCTCGGGATGAGGGAGAGAGTGGATTGAACACCAAGCAAAGGACGACCCGCGTGGGACAAGACATCAGACTGACGGCTTCCGACAATTTCCAGCTTGGTGCCTATCGCGCCGATCCCGCAGGCGCACCCAAGGGCGCGGTCGTGGTGATCCAGGAGATTTTTGGCGTCAACCATCACATCCGCTCGGTCTGCGATCGTCTCGCCAAGGAAGGCTATGTCGCGATCGCGCCGTCGATCTTCGACCGCACCACGCCGAACTTCCAGTCGGGCTATACCCCCGACGAGATCGCGGAAGCGCGCAAGTTCGTCGCCAATCCCGACTGGGCCGCGATGCTGCGCGACACCCAGGCCGCGATCGATGCGGTGAAGAGCATCGGCCCCGTGGGCATCATCGGCTTCTGTCTCGGCGGCAGCATCGCCTTTGTCGCGGCGACGCGATTGACCGGCCTGAAGGCCGCGGTCGGCTATTATGGCGGCGCGGTCGTGCGCTTCGCCGACGAGACGCCGAAGGTGCCGACGCAGCTGCATTTCGGCGAGAAGGATGCCGGCATTTCGCTGACCGATGTCGAGACCATCAAGACCAAGCGGCCGGACGTCGAGGTCTTCATCTATCCCGGCGCGCAGCACGGCTTCCATTGCGACGAACGGCCGAGCTACGACAAGGCCAGCGCCGACATCGCCTGGCCGCGCAGCATGGAATTCTTCGCGAAGCATTTGAAATAGCGCGCTCCTCCGTCATTCCGGGATACGCCGCAAGGCGCAGGCCCGAAATCCATACTTCCGATCGTGGTTATGGATTCCGGGCTCGCGACTTCGTCGCGCCCCGGAATGACGTGGAGAGCTCGGCTGCAACTAGAACCAGCGCTCGCCGACGAACACGGTGTCGCCAGGCGCCAAGGGCGTGCCGAGCGGCACCACCGCGCGCATGGCGCCGCCGTTCTCGCTGTGCGTCACGGTGACCACGTCGCGCTTGGCGCGCGGCGAGAAGCCGCCGGCAATCGCAACGGCGCTTTCGACGGTCATGTTCGGTACATAGGGATATTGGCCCGGTGCGGAGACTTCGCCGAGGATGAAGAACGGGCGATAGGTGTCGATCTCGACGGCGACCGAGGGTTCGCGGATGTAGCCATTGCGCAGGCGCGCGGCGATCTCGCCGGCCAGTCCTGCGGTGGTGCGGCCACGCGCGGGCACCGCGCCGATCAGCGGCATGGTGATGGAGCCGCCGGCATCGATGGCGTAGCTGTTCGTGAGGCCTTCCTGGCCGTAGACCACGACGCGGAGCTTGTCGCCGGCGTCGAGATGATAGGACGCGTCGTAGTGCACCGGTGCCGCCATCGGCGCGGCGTAACCGACCGGCATGGGCGCAGGCGCGGAGGCAAAGGAATTGCGCAGGGCGCTGATGGCGCCGCCACCATCGGCGACGACAACCGGCTGCGGAGCGCCATAGGCCATCGCGTCGAGATCGGGACGGGGCTGCACCATCGCAACGGGGCCGGCGGTCTGCATGCAGCCGCCCAGGGCAAGCGCGGCGGACGCTGCCAGGGACGCTGCCGAGATCGACCATCGAAACGCGCGTGCAACCGGCACCGGACCTGTCCCTCGAAACGAGCTGGCTCCAGTGATGCACCGGTTATGGTTAATAAAGGGTTGAGGGGACCTGAGGTGCGACCGTGCCTACTACGCAGACGGTGCGCTCCCTCTCCCGCTTGCGCGAAAGGGCTGGGGAGAGGGTGTTTCCACACAAGAGAGAGAGCCCTCTCCCGCATTGCATCTTGCGACGCAATGCGACCTCCCCCGCAAGCGGTGCAGCGAGCGCGGAGCAAGCTTCTGCGACTTACGACTACACGCGCACGCCCACACCGATCGGACAGGACACGCCGGTGCCCCCCAAGCCGCAATAGCCGGCGGGATTCTTCGCCAGATATTGCTGATGATAGTCTTCGGCGAAATAGAACTCACCGGCGGGCGCGATCTCGGTGGTGATGGCGCCGAGACCTTTTGCGGCAAGCGCCTTCTGATAGAGCGCCTTCGACTCGTCGGCCGACTTCTTCTGCGCATCCGAGCAAGTGTAGATCGCGCTTCGGTACTGCGTGCCGACGTCGTTGCCCTGGCGCATGCCCTGCGTCGGGTTGTGACTCTCCCAGAAGGTCTTCAACAGGCGCTCGTAAGGGATCTTGTTCGGATCGAACACGACCAGCACCACTTCGGTGTGGCCGGTGCGTCCCGAACAAGTCTCTTCATAGGTCGGGTTCGGCGTGTGGCCGCCGGCATAGCCGACGGCGGTGGTGTAGATGCCATCGCCGAGTTCCCAGAACTTGCGCTCGGCGCCCCAGAAGCAGCCGAGCCCAAATACCGCCTGCTCGAGACCGGCGGGATAGGGCGGCTTCAATTTGCTCCCGTTGACGAAATGAGTAGTCGCGGTCGGGATGGCTTGCGCACGGCCGGGCAGCGCTTCAGCTGCGCTCGGCAATGCGGTGGTCTTGCGCATGAACAGCATGATCGGACCTCCGAAACGAGCTGTGCGTCGCTCGAGCCAGATGCTCAGGCGGCGTGCTCGCGATCAGGTGGGAATATAGGTGTTTACGCACGAAGGGGCAGCGTTGTTACGCCGTGCCCCCTGAGGTGCTTGGTCCCGGCCAGAATTGAAGGATCAATCCGGGCGGGATTTGAAAGATCAATCCCGGGAATAGCCGATCAACGGCTTGCGTGGCCGGAACAGGACCATCAGCAGGATGCCGAGAATGCCGAGGACGGCGAAGACCGGCTGGTCCAGCACGAGGCGGACCACCGAGGTCCAGAGCCAGGGCGCCTTGGCCTCGACCCAGGTCCGAAAGGCGGTCTGGCTCGCCTGGTTGATGTCGTTCCAGAACTGGCCGAACCGGGTGAACCGCAGGGTCTGGTCGGCGACCCAGCGGGCGCCGTCATAGACCACGAAGATGAACCCGCCGGCGAGCAGCAACAGCCCAATCAGTCGGAAAAAGCCGCGGATCATGCCTCACCCTCTACGGTCGTCGAACCGGACGAGCCTCTGGAAATGCCGCCAGCCAATAGCCGGGGGACGGCAGAAATTCAACCTCTTCAGGGCGTTACGGCCCCCGTCCGGCCCGCCTGAGGCCGGGTTTTCCAGCCCGGAAAGCGTTGACGGTGCCCCAGACCCTCTCTATAAGGGCGCCAACTGGCGGCGGGCGCAATCCTGCCGCCGCTGTTCTTTGAGCAGTTGCAGGCTGTTTAGGCCTCATGTTCCAGGAACGGCCCAGCAACCGAACACCCTAAATCCGAGCGTCGATTCCGCGGTCAAGCAAGCCGGCGCTACCCGACCAAGACGCGACCGGTACCCGCAAAGGACATTGAGACCATGGCCAATACCACTTCCGCCAAGAAAGCGACGCGCAAGATCGCCCGCCGCACCGCCGTCAACAAGTCGCGCCGCACCCAGATGCGCGGCGCCGTGCGCAATGTCGAGGAAGCCATCAAGACCGGCGATCGCGACGCCGCCGTGAAGGCGTTGGCGACTGCCGAGCCCGCCCTGATGCGGGCCGCCCAGCGCAACATCATTCACAAGAACAACGCCAGCCGCAAAGTCTCGCGCCTCACCGCGCAAATCGCCAAGCTCGCCAAGTAAATTTGCAAGTAAATTTGCAGGTAAATTTGCAGGTAAACTTGCAAGCACGCTCGCAAGTGAGCTCACGTCATCATCTGATCGATTGATCCGATCAGCACGACAAAGTGCCCGGCATCGCGCCGGGCTTTTTTGTTGCCTGTCATATTCACGCGAGCAGGCACCCGCCTATTTTCATCGTGCGCACCATGATGCCTTCGGCAATTCTACCTTCGGGTGTTTTTGCAACAGCGGAAACTTTCACCGCGTTGCGAAAAACCCCTGCGGCGCGGGGCTAAGATGAACTCCCGCGCGGAAAAGTTCTGCACACCGTAGATTCACCGGGATGCTGCCACAGGTGGAGTTACCCTCTGAAATGAGACTCAAAAAACGATGTCTCGCTAATTACTTATCGACATAGCTGCGACAAGCATTTGGAAAATTCGCTCGCGCCTCGGATGCGTGACGCTTTTGTAAATATTTTTTGGCGGTGGCGGAGAAATTGTCACACCAGGCGCCGCATCTTCGATTCTGTGCACGAATCCAAAAACTTGCTTCAGAGCCTGTGTACAAGTCGCGTGGTGCGTTAACCGAGGTCAAGATTTTTGATGCCTCAAGTGTGAATCAATTTCGTTGCGAGTCTTTCCCCATGGTGTATTCCTTAAGTCGTTCGCAGCGCCCACGATCTTGAGACCAGCGCGGTATCGGAAACGGGGCGAGCGTGCAAATCGGCGGCGGTGAGCACGTTGGCGACGCTTCAACAAGCGATTGTCGGTACAAAACCCACAGCAATGTGGGAACGGTAGTTTTTTGTCTGAATGTCTCCAAGCGGGATCTCAAATATCCCGCTCGCGCCAGGCGCACCGAGAGGCATCTTGCAGCTACCCCGACATTCGTGATGGCGAAGCCGAGCGGCGACTAGTGCAGACGGGCAGGACATCCGCGACAGGAGTACGGCGCGGTTGTCTTTTACGCAGGACCTTGCCGTGAGCGATTACGGCAGGACGGGGAGGTATCATGTCCTACGGATTCAATGCGGTATTGATTCAAATTCCATCGTTCGACGATGCCGTTTCCGATCCGTCCTGCGTCCAGCCTCCTACATGCACGGGCGCGTCGAGTACGCGCTGACCTCGCGACCCCTCCATCAAGGACATCGCTGATCTGACCCGCGGCGCTTCGCGCCGAACGGTCGAGCCATGCCCGACGATGGACTCGCTTGAGGTCGCGTCATTCCAGGGATTTCGGCAGGACCCTGCATGGCGCTCACCGATTCAATCTGAGCTCTCAAGAGAAGTTTTTGACG
>NZ_CP193983.1:0-707453 GCF_051861855.1 Bradyrhizobium sp. PMVTL-01
TCAGCCGAAAGGCGATCCGCCCGATTGGGCCGCGGCCGCCGAGGGCATCCTCGCTAACAAAAAGCGGACGCCATTGTCCTCATGCTCGGACTCGATGACCGTGCCCGACGTCAATGTGCGGCCGGGTCAACCGGCCTGCGCCCGCTTGCCGGACCGATCCTTCCCTTGGGGGCCCCCTCCATTGGCGCGATCAATTGCTCGGCGCTCCGGGGGCGCCGCCGGTGGCGATCGATGCGCTGGCAGCGCGGGTCTTGGTCAAAGGCGAGCTCTCGTCGCCACCGGCCGGTCGCGCCGACGATTTCGTCTGGCCGCGCCGCGAAGTTGGACGCGAAGGGTCCAAGGACACTCCACTGGCATCGGCTTCGTCGGATGGCAGCGCCCCAGTAATGGGGCCGGCGGTATCGCTAAGCGGAAGAAGCAACGCGGCCAACCCTAGACCAGACGCAACCATACGTCGACCTGCAGGTCAATGACGCGTCTTCTCAGCACATTGTACCGAGGCGAGACGAGATTCGGAACTTCCCGCCTAGCCAGTCTGTCTGAGCGCAGCGACGCCATCGACGTGATCGCAAACAATTGCCGTGCGTGCCTTCACGCCTAGGGCACCTACCAGGCTTCTGGGCTGTCCAGGATCCGGCGCAGCGCTGCTCCCCGTGCGCGTCTTTCCTTGGTAACGGACGCACGAACCACTCCCGCGCTCGTGACATTGCGCCTGAAGGTCTCCACGTTAGGCGACGTTATCACGCCATCCCCTATGTTGACCGAGTAATTGTACGTCGGATTGCAACCTCCGCTTGGCGTAACAAAAATGATGTTCCACGAGCCGTCATGCGAAGAGCGAGCGTCAGCAGCCGTAGCAAGCGGCTGTGCAGCACAGCGAACTAGGATCGCGAGCAAGTGACGATTCATGATGAACCTCCATTGGAATATTTATCACCCTGGCAATTTGTCGTCCTTGACGCGCTCATAAGAGTGTACGTGAACTGAACAGTCCGGTCGGTGAGCGCTGTTGCGGTAGATCAATCGCATTCGGCACGGCTTGTGTATTTTTGCCAAGTAATCCTCTCGAGAGAGTTCCAAGCTGCTCGACAAGCGATACGTGCGAGAGTTCGGCGGTAAAGGCAATTATATGATGTTCCCCGAACCATTTTGCGACGTAATTGATGTGGCAAATGGAGGACTGTGAAAAGAATGCCGAGAGAAGAAGTTCTCGACCTCTTACAGAAATACGTCATCCCTTACCGGGTCACCAAACGCAAGGGCTTCCGGCTAAAGGACTTCGATCCGGGTGACACCGGCGGCCTGCAGATGGAAAAGGCCGAGGCCACGGAGCTCCTCCAAGCCGGCACCGCGTGGCTGGCCGAAGAGCAGGACATGCTCTATGCCCAGGACCGATGGTCCTTGCTGCTCGTCTTCCAGGCGATGGACGCGGCCGGGAAAGACGGCACCATCAAGCACGTCATGTCGGGCGTCAATCCTCAGGGATGCCAAGTGTTCTCGTTCAAGCAACCATCATCGGAAGAAATTGCCCACGACTTCATGTGGCGCTACGCCAGACGCCTGCCGGAGCGAGGACACATTGGCATCTTTAACCGTTCGTACTACGAGGAAGTCCTCGTCGTCCGTGTCCATCCCGAGCTCCTCGAACGGCAGAAGCTGCCCCAGCCGCTCGTCAGCAAGCGGATCTGGGACGAACGGCTCGCCGACATCGCGCATTTCGAGGAATACGCCGCCCGACAGGGTACGAAAATTCTGAAGTTCTTCCTTCACGTGTCGCGCCAGGAGCAGGAGAAGCGCTTTATGGAGCGCCTCGAGCAACCCGAGAAGAACTGGAAATTCTCGCCTTCCGACGTACGCGAACGCAAGTTTTGGGACGAGTACATGCACGCGTTCGAGGAAGCGATTGCGGCGACAGCGTCGAAGCAGGCGCCGTGGTTCGTCGTACCTGCCGACAATAAGTGGTTCAGCCGGCTCCTCGTCGCCGCGGCAACCGTGGAGGCAATGGTGAGCCTCGATCTCGCCTACCCGAAGGTCGATGCGGCGAAGAAGAAAGAGCTCGCGGCCGCGAGACTGGCGCTGTCCCGCGAGCGCTAAGGCATTTTTCCGTCATGCACGCCACCCATATTCAGAACTACCTTGCCCAGGCCGAACGACACACCGACTCGGGCTTTGATCGCGTCGATGAGCCGATCAACGAGGCCCGCGCGCGAGCGTGGACCTGCCGCTCACGTTCGAGGTCGGATCCTCCAGGGTCAAGATCGGCACCTTCGAGATTGGATGATACATCATGAATCCATCAGTGATTTCCGCTGTCGCGGCACTGGGCGGAGCCGTCATAGGCGGACTGACATCTATCGTTGCATCGTGGGTGACTCAACGGATACGAGTCAGGGCAAAGCAGCTCGCGCAGCACAAGCGGCGTCGAATAAAGCTTTACAATGAATTCATCGAGGAGGCCTCGAAGCTCTTTGTCGACGCGTTAGAGCACGAAACTCCAAACCCTTCTGCAGTGATCGGGCTCTACACAATAATCAGCAGAATGCGCATCTTATCCTCAGCGGCGGTTATCGAATGCGCTGAAAAGGTCTGCGATGTTATCGCCGAAATTTACCTTGCGCCCAAAATCACTTCTGATGGACTGCGAGAGACGTTGAAAGGTCGGACATTTCACTCGTTCGACTATGTTCGCGATTTCAGCAAAGCTTGTCGCGCGGAACGAGGAACGGATCTCCCGCAACGCGTCTAGGACGGAACGTTGATTGCTTCGACCGCTACTGGAGGCAGGCATGTCTGCCCACCCAAAACAGCACTGGCCGCCCGATCTCTCACCGAGGCAGTCGGAGGCAGTACCAACCTTACGAGCTGCGTATTCGGATCGCATCTCAGCACTGATGGCGCTTTTCTGTGAGCTTGCCCACGATACGTTTGTGGCCGACCAGTGGCCTGCAGAACAGGCTGGCGCTCCAACGGTTGCGGGAGAGGCAGGCCGCGATGAGCTGAAGCGGCGCCTGGACGCGGGCAGCTTTCGGTTGGTACAGGTTTTCAACAAGAATCAAGGTTTCCTGGCGGTTCGGGAAGGGTATTTTGCGGTTCTTGTGTTTCGAGGCACCGAGGGGAAGGAGTTGCTGGAGACTGATCTTAATCTCAGACTCGTCCCATTACCCGGAAAATGTGGAGTGATGGTGCACTGTGGCTTTCTTGAAGTTTTCAGTCGCTGCAAAACAGAGATTGAAGCTGCTGTTAATGAAAGCGTGCCGTCGACGCTCGCGTTCTACATTACAGGGCATTCCCTCGGCGGTGCACTCGCTCAGATCGCGTCGGCTGCGCTCAACCGAGATAACCTCGCGGCGTGTTACACTTTTGGGTCTCCGCGAGTCGGTACCGCTGGCCTTGATGAGCAGGTTAAGTGCCCACACTACCGAGTGATCAACAATTGGGACCTTGTCCCTGGCCTTCCACTAGGATTCTTCCGTGGCTATCGCCACAATGGGGACCCGAGGCTCTTGACGCCCAAAGCATCGTTTGCACTTCGCCGCGACCGGTACGCCGACTTTCTTTACAATATCGCTGCAATAGTCTTCGTGACACTGCGCACAAGCAAGCTCCTAATCAACGACGATCACATGATCTGGAATTATCGGAGACGACTTGAGGAGATCGCGATGGCGCTTGCTCCGGCTCCCATGATCGCGTAACGGGCCACATTCATCCTTGCCAGATCAGCCCTCGGAACTCGAAGCGGTTGCCATTCTCCGATGCCAGCGGGCGTAGTTAAATGGGCGCTCGCTCCGAGAGGGCGTGGGCCCACGGTGCACCATCCTGCCGCTATCGAGTGGTCGGGACGGTCTTGTTTTTCGGGGTGGTTATTGGGATAGCGCGACCAGCAGCGCTGCGGTGTTGATGAGATTTACCGATTTTCAGTTCACTTGGGCCGACAGTCGAGCCCGATCTGACCCGCCTCAAGACGAGGCGAGACGTCGCGGTTGGGCCGCCGCTCAACTCTTGCGTCCACGTCTTGGACCCGTTGTCGTCGCGAAGATCGAACCAAAGCCGCACAGGTGCCGTGCCGAGATCGAATTCCACCTGCTTGGAGGACCAACTCGCGGCGGAATAGACGAGACGGATATTGTTCGACGGCCAGATCACCTCGAAGAAGTAGTTGTCCTGATCGCCGTTCGCCGAGAATATTTTGGTCTCGATGATCTCCTTCGGCACGGCGGGTCCGAGAGCCGCTGGCTGCGCGGCTGATAAACGGGACTGGACAAGTTCGAGTCTGTCGAGCGTAGTGCCCACTCGCGAAGCGGCGTTCTGCACTCGTGTGCGTAGGCCCAGTTCAAACGACGAGTCTTGCGTGCTCTCCTTCCGCGAAACCTGTTGCCGACTAAGCTCAAGCTCGCCCCAGCGGACTGGAGCGCTCGTTTTTTGCGTCGGATTCAGAAAAGTGAATTCGCCTGGGATCCTTTTTTGAATCAAGTCAGACACCTCGGTCCCAGCTCGTTCTTCGATCCGGAAAAATTGTACTGTCCCTATTTGTCCTAAGTAGAATCCCGAGGCGTCCTAATTCGCTAGCAACCATCGGAACACTTGGACCGTACGTCCATTAATCGACATGAACGGCCAACGGGAATTGGCCTTGGGCATCGAGCGCCGGTACCCTAGGTATTTTCGAGACCGCGCGGCGGAGTTCCGGGCAAAGGCTGACATTTGCGAGCACGAACAGACTAGGCAAACGCTTAGCAAAGCTGCCAATGCCTTTGACGAGATAGCCCGACGCGCCGAGTTGATCCGCACCGCCCAAGACGCCGCAGATAAGGCCGCCTCAGTTAGCGCTAGGTCGGTGCTGCAACCTTTTCCCGCTTAGATAGCTGTGCTTAGATCTCATCGCTTTAGTAGCGGGGGAGTACAATGAGTAATGACCGGATTGTTACGGCAGCCATCATTGCAGTTGGCGCCATCAACACGGTGCTCGTAGCGATAGCTCTCTTGTCCTTCTGAGCACCCGCCATGAATAAGAGGCGGCCTCAGTTGGCGGCCTCATTCTGCGCCCGTGGCCCCGCATCCGTTCTTCGACAGTAACGGCGCGTTGATCTCCTCGAGCTCGATACGGCCATCCTGGACCGCCTCGATGCTCTTGGCGAGCTCGATCAGTTTGCGCGCGGCGGCCCCTGGATCGGAGTAGGGGCGTTCGTTCGTTCAGTTTCGTCATGGCTACCGCTCTTCGGTGGGGTGCACCCACTTGTAAGGAGTGATCTGCCGCGCCTCGGTTAATTTGATCATGCGCGCGGGCGGTGCGTACCGGGGCGTCCGGCAAGAGCGGCATTTCAGGGAAGCTTCCAGGGTCCAGAGCGGCGTATCCGGTGGCCGGCGGATAGCGTCAAGCGGCAGGCTCGCGCGGGTCTTGCAGCGAGCGCACTTGACCTCAAGCCAGCCCAAGCCTCCGTTGAGGCACTGTCCGATCGTGGGTGAGGGCTGGGCAGGGCCGCCGTAAACGTCGCCGGTCGCCAAGCCAGCCTCGAACGACAAGAAGCAGCAGCACTGCGATCAGACGGCGGGCAACAACCATAACTCGCCTTGCTATTGAGCCCAGCTCTGCTCATGCGGGCTGAAGCGGACTTGATATGCTCACACAGAGTTCTTCGGGGCCATGCTGATCCTTGGCTTCTCTGGTCTCGGCTTCCTCGCATGTCGGCGCAAGAGCAAACCGGCGCTCGCCGCCCGATCGATACCGATCGTGATCTGCAAAGGCCGCCTTCGGGCAGCTCACACTGCTAACAAGCCTCGGCTCTGCGGGGAGAGGGCAGATCCTCGGAACGTCTCGTCGGTTTGGATCTGATGGAGCGCCTTGCAATCTTTTCAGACATGGACGTGGAAGCAAATAGGCCGGGCAACATGCGCGGCCTGTTGTGGCGATAAAAAACGTCTAGACGAAAGTCAGTATCTCGCCGCGACAGGGGCTTTTCCCCAGCTGCCGAAGCGGTAGTTGAAGCGCACGGTGACCATATCCACGTCCTGGCTGATCCGGCCGCCTAGGAGGGTGACCCCACCCGGCGCGATCGCGCCTGCGCCTGCGAAGGTGCGGTCGTCATGCCCCATCCAGACATGGTGGTATTCAATACCGACCGACCAGTTCGGCGCGAAGCCATACTCCCAGCCGACACCCGCCGTGCCGCCCCAGCGCGTGTTACTTGCCGAGACCAGACCGACCCCGGTGAGGTTGTTGAAGACATCAAGGCGATTGCACGGCGCTTCGGGGCGGTCCCGCGTTTTGCTTTCAACCCTCCCGCGCTGCGTCGTCGCGCGGAAGCCGCGCAATTTCAGCCGAGGCCAAGCCCTATAGCTCCCGCTCCATAGGAAGGGCGCCGCGAGTTTGCCACTCAAAGGAACTGCCCTGCTGCTGAGCCACAGGTTTAGTGCTGTGTCTGATCTAGTGTTTTGAGCAAAGCGTGGAGAAACGCGCTCGCATGATCATAATTTAAGTTGCCGTCGGCTACCGCGTGAGCGCATGGACCAAGCACGCTACCCACAATTTCCGGATTAAGTGCCTCGACGCGCTCGGACCACCGATCGAGGAGGCTATCAGAGATATTTGGACTCGACGCAAAGAGCTTCAGAAGTCGAGACGCACCAGCGTGGTTGTTGTTCAGCTGTGCGGCGAAAGCATAGAGCGCGAACAAGCCACGGAAATCCTCACGGGATACTAGTCGCGGGGCCATGGAAATTCTCCGACTGAAAAAAGCGAGTAAGCAAATCAAATGCACGTTAGGGCATTTTGCTCAGCCTGAATAGAGTCTGGAAATAGATTTAGTGGCGCCGGAATCCGTAGTGAGCAACGCGGACGGATGCTCCTAGCGGTTAAAGCTTAGCGCGCGAAGACGGAGGCGCCCACTATCATTTGTTACGCTTCGTCTTTAGCTGCATTGGAGCGGCATGCGATGTGCCGGGCTTTGCGGGAGCGGCCCGAAGTCAATTGAAAAATCTGACGCCGCACGTCGTTCCGCGCCGCCATACCACACAGCAGCGCGTCGTCGTTTTGAAGCCATCAGGCGACAGATCAAAATCCGAAGAAAAAATGTAAAACGGGCTGTGCAATTTAGCTCCGCGCTCGGTGACATCCTTTACCATGCAGACGTGAACGCCGGAAATTCCATCAAAATGAAGCATCGCGGGCTGGTTGATTTCAATGCGCTCTAGGGATCGTCGCTCAATCATCGGGCCACCTCCAAGAAGTCATAGGACCAAAGCCCTTTGAGGCAGTAATCGGCACAGACTACTCGATCGCACTGAGGCTTAAAAGGCCGGGAGGTTGACTCTTTAAAATTGTACAAGTCAGGATCCGGTAGTTGCCCGTCTTAACCAGAAGCGCTCAACGGCGCGCGACAACATCGGATCCCCTTGCTGATTTAATGCGTATAACCTTGGTTTTATTGTCCACTGTGTCGATCGCGGTACACCGCATCGGCCGGAATCGCCGTAGGCTCCAGATGCGTCTCTTATGGCGCTTACTCCCTGCACTTGAGCCCGCCGGGAATGGCGGGCTTCCTTCGATGCAGTAAATGGCCCTCGCTTTGCGAGAGGCGGGACCTAAAGACTGCGCTATCACATCGGCGGGGTGCCATCTCTCGATGGTCGGTCCCTAACCGTGCTGGTACGCAGGCCGAGCATCTGGCCATCCCGCTCGGCTGCTCAAACGTCCCTGGATTGCAGCCGCGCGACAACGTCTTTTCAATATTTACGTAAGTGATCAAGATTAAGACGCGCCGTCCTTAAGGAGCCGGACATATGTCCCGCTCTCGTGCAGCTCGAGTTAGCCGCGTTCGACCGCGTGCTTGATCCCGGCGCCAAACTCGGCTCCGCTGGCCTTCGGGGTGTACAGGAACGGCGCGTTGATTTTCTCGATGTGGATCCGGCCGTCCTGCATCGGCTCGATGCCGCCCGCGATCTCGACCAGCTTGCGCGCTGCGGCCTCTGGATCGGCAAAAGGCCGGCTCGGGGCGAACTTAGTCACGCCGCGCCCTGACGATCCACGTATCCGTCCGGTGAAGCTTTCAATTACCCATAACTTTGACCACTCGGCCTGATTTGCTGATCGGCGAAATCTTGAGTCGAAAGAATCACTTGTGATTCCTTGCTGAGCACCTGATTCGCGAGGGGGGTGCTCTATGGGGCTGACATTAAGGGATCGATCGGCAAGAGGCCGGTTGCGATCCTTGGAGGGTGAATGTTGGATTGATCGAGAGACTAGTGGATGCGAGTTTAGGGACGCGCGGCTGGGCGACAGATTCCGCAAGCTGCTCACGCAGATTGGAAGCGCCATGGGACAAAGCATTCCGCTCGTCTGCCAGGATTGGGCGAATACCAAGGCAGCCTACCGCTTCTTCTCTAATGACCGGGTCAGCGAAGCGGACATTCTGGCCGGCCATTTCCAATCGACAAGTGATCGCGCCGCAGCCACAAAAGGTCTCGTTCTTGTGCTGCATGACACAACCGAATTTAGCTATCGGCGCGAAAATTCCGAAGCAATCGGCATCACCAAGAGCATAAACAGTGGATGGGATAAGGCGGGGCGCCTCAGATCTCACACGGTTTGCGGCATCCTCATGCATTCGAGCCTCGCAGTTACAATCGAGGGTGTGCCGCTGGGGTTGGCGGCCGTTAAGTTCTGGACCCGGAAGAAATTCAAGGGGACGGCAGCGCTTAAAAGGAAGATCAATCCGACCCGGGTTCCCATCGAGAAAAAGGAAAGCGTCCGGTGGTTGGAAAATCTCAAGCAGTCTACGCAACTCTTGGATCATCCGGGACGATGCATCCATATTGGTGATCGCGAGAGTGACATCTACGAGCTCTTCTGCGCAGCGCAGGAGATCGGAACCCATTTCCTGATCAGGACCTGCGTCGACCGCTTGGCTGGAGACGGGGATCACACGATCGCTGACGAAATGGACGAGGTCGCCGTCAAAGGGCTCCATCGCATCGAAGTCAGAGACAGCAACGGCGATCCCGACCAGGCCATTCTTGAGATCAGGTATCGCAAGATTCGCGTCCTGCCGCCGATTGGAAAGCAGAAGCGCTATCCCGCTCTGACCCTGACGGTGATCCATGCCGAAGAGCGCGGAACGCCGAAAAACAGGAAGAAGATCGATTGGAAGCTGATCACCGACCTGCCTGTTGGTTCCCGCACCGACGCCATTGAGAAGCTGGAATGGTATGGTTTGAGATGGAAGATCGAGGTGTTCCACAAGATCCTCAAATCGGGCTGCAAAGCTGAGGAGTCGAAGCTCAGGACCGCCCAGCGTCTGACCAATCTGATCTCGCTCTTTTGCATCCTGAGTTGGCGGGTCTTCTGGATGACGATGCTCAACCGTTCCGCCCCAGACGCGCCGCCAACCCTCGCGTTGACTGCGACTGAAATCGGCGTGCTCGATCGCCTCGTCAACGATAAACCAAAAGCAAGACGCAAAACGCTCTCGCACTATCTGATCAAGATTGCCCGACTCGGCGGTTACCTCGCCCGTGCCAGCGATCCGCCGCCCGGCAATACGGTCATGTGGCGCGGGCTGTCACGCCTCACTGACATCGCACTGGGCGCCATGGTCGGAGGAGAATTTGTGGGTAATTGAAAGCCGGTGAAGGACGCCTTGCGGAATGGGGCGTGTCAACCCTAGCCACTGTCAATGGAAATGCGACTCAAGGCAACCCGGGCCGCTCCTAGGGAACGTTCATTCTTGTCCCCGAATGCATCTTGATTGCTTTGGCAACTGTGCGCGGGTTAAAGTTCAATGCGCAGATCACTTCCTTCTTTTTCAGCCCAGATTGGCCTCGAGAAAACTGCGAACACGCTCGATGTTGTACAGAAAACCCTTCACACAAGCGGACATCCGTCCGCTGCACGACTATGAACTGCTCCACCTATTCGACACCGTTCGGAGCCGATCCCGCAAGTGGGCGTACTATCAATTCGATGCCGATGCCGCGCAACATCTGAGGGAGTTCGAGAATACTCTGTAGCGTGAACCAACCCCTTGAGATGAAATGCGTCCGCGGTCCGTTCGGTATTGTTCGCTTGGCTGCGTCTAGAACGATCACGTCGGAAATCCATTTGTCGTGCGATTTCGCGATTTCCAGCGCCTGAGCCATATCGATCGAATGTGTGATCAGGACGGCTTTTCGGCCCACGCGCTCCGCAACGTCGCGAATGGCATTTGAGGCCGCTCGCTCATGCGCGGACCGGTGGAAACCGACAGAAAGCCTCGTTATCACCGGACGGTAACCAATGGCCCGGAGCCAAGCCGACAGCGGCAGAATCATGAGGTCGGTGCCAAGCTGCGGTGTCACCAGGAGAACCGGCTTGCCGTCCCCGTAACAGGACACGCTGCCCGCCATGATCGCCTGTCGGGCGGAAGTGAGAGATTTGTATGAGGCTGACGTCAAGGCAAGCGGCCACGTCGCAAACATGTCGACCACGGATGCAAACGGGTTCGATGCCGCCCGCCCCACGTGTTCATGATGCTGGGCAGCAAGTGCGGTGGCTTGTCCTTGGTCCACGGAAGCGAGAAACGCGACGATGTGGTGGATACATTCTTCCGTGCTTTCCCAGAGCACGCGATGCCCGCCGTCAGGAACGACAATCAGCTTCGCGTTCGGAATGCGATTGACCATCAAGCGCGAGTTCTGGGGCGGGATGAGTTCGTCCAGACCGCCAGTGAGCACGAGAGTAGGGCAGCGAATGTCCTTCAGCGACTTCGATCCATCGAACTCTGCAAATGCCTGAAATTGCAGATCGGCGGCATGCAGGGGCGTGGGTAACGCGATCTCGCGCCGTGTCTGATCCACGGCGGCGCTTTGATTTTGAGCCAAATATGCAGGCGCGTAGGTGACTTTCCAGATTTGCCGTGCGGCCTGCTCTGGCGAGAGACCATCGAGATCGCGCATGACCCGAACGACGTTAGCATCTGCGTAGGTGGCGTCAACGCCCCCGCACATGGTCGCACAGAGGATGAGGCTGGTCACGCGCTCGGGAAACTGGCTTACGAATTCCTGGGCAATCGCGCCGCCCATCGAATAGCCCATCAGATGGATTCGCCCGATATCAAGCACGTCGAGCAAGTCATGGATGTCGCGCGCCATGTTGGCCAGGGCATAGCCGTGAACCGGCTTCTCGCTTCGTCCGGTCCCGCGATTATCGAGTGTGATGACTGTGAACTGGCGCGCCAGCGTGTCGAGGAACGCTATCGGCCATGCTGCGGAGCTCAGCCGATAACCCATCACGAGAACCAGCGGCGGCCCGCTACCCTGCACCTGGTACGCGATGTCGATCCCATTGACCCCAGCGATTTGCATCGTCATTTCGCTCGTTTAGTTCAAAGTCCAGACACGAGGTGACCGCCGTCAACTGCGACGACACTGCCGGTCATGAATGATCCCGCGTTAGAAATCAGCAGGAGCAGCGGTCCGTCAAGTTCATGAATCTTGCCGAGGCGACGTTGTGGCACGCGCTTGATCAGCGCCTTGCCGTAATCGCTCTCGAAAAAGTCTTCGTTGAGTTCGGTGGCGAAATAGCCCGGTGCAAGAGCATTCACCCGGATGCCGTAGCGCGCCCATTCGAGCGCGAGCGCCTTGGTCATCTGGATCACGCCGGCCTTGGAAACAGCATACGGAGCGACGGCGCCGGCGACGCGCAGCCCTAAAATCGACGCGATATTGACGATCGAGCCATCAACCTTGTTGGTGATCATTCGCCGCGCTGCAGCTTGCGCGACGAGCCAGACACCCTTGAGATTGGTGTTGACGACGCTGTCCCAGTTTCCTTCATCCTGTTCGAGCGCGGGCCTGGTTGCCGTGACACCGGCGTTGTTGACGACGGCATGAATGGGACCGAAGGTCGCTTCGGCTTGCTGGATTGCTTCATCGACCTTATCGGCCATCGTGACGTCGAGCATGAGGCCCTGCGCCGTACCCCCCGATGCATCGATGTCGGCGACCACCGATCTCAGTGCGTCGACACGCCGCGCGGCCAGCGTGACCTTCGCGCCATGGCCGGCTAGGAATCGTCCAAAATGTCGGCCAAACCCGCTCGAACCGCCGGTCACCAGGATGTGTCGATCGCGTATTTCAAACACAGCTTTCTCCAAAGTTGGCGTCCGCGAGACGGCTTTATGAAGACGCCCGCCATTTGCGCTCGGCCTCATCCCAAGCCGCGAGCGGTTGGAGGTCCGGAACCCACGCAAGTCCGGTCTTGCCGTCGGATGAGATGGCGTCGGGCGTCACAACCATATCGAGGAGGGCAGGACGATTGGCGAGCGCGCGCTCGATCGCCGGTCCAAGCTGTTCCTCGGTCTCGACCCGCTCTGCGTGCATGCCGAACGACCGTGCCATGCCTGCATAGTCGGCCACTTGCAATCGGGTCCCGACCACCTTGCCATGCGTGACGGTCTGATCATGAACCTCGATCTGCCAGGCGCCATTGTTGGCAACGACGATCAGGACGGGTGCCTTGTGGCGAACGGCAGTGTCCACCTCGATGGCGTTGAATCCGAAAGCACCATCGCCCGTCGCCACCACGACCGGCTTGTCTGGGAAGGCAAGGCTGGCAGCTATGCCATATGGCACGCCGACGCCGATGCAGCCGAACGGACCGGGATCAAGCGTCAGCGGAGCGTTGAGTCCGACGCGCGCAAAAGCGAGGAAATCGCCGCCATCTGTGATGACGACGGAGTCATTGCCGAGCGCTCGTTGCAAGGCCGACAGCACCTTGTTTGGGTGGAGTTTCCCGTCGGAACCATTTGGTGCGGTCGCCATGGATGCCTGCAGCTTCTTTGCGCGTTGCTCGTGTCCGGCGCGCAGCTTCGCCGCCCACAGGCGATCGACCTTGGATTCCCGATTGCCTGCATGCTCCACCATGGCGCGCAATGTCTCGGCAGGAGAAGCCAGGATCTCAACCGCGCCGCGGCGGTTATCGCGCATTTCGGACGGTGCATCGCCGATGCGAACGAACTTCGCGTCCTGGAACACGGAAGGAGAGCCGTAGGCGAGCTGGAAGTCGAGCCGTCGGCCGACCGTCAGCACAACATCGGCGTCGCTCATCACTGCGCCGCGCATCGCGCCGACGACCGATGGATGGCTGTCCGCCACCAGTCCGCGGCTCTCGCCGGTGTCGAGGTAGACGGCGCCAAGGCGATCGAGCAATGAAATCAGCTCGGGTCCCGCGCCACGGGCGCCTCGGCCGGAAATTACCAGAACGCGGCGAGCGGACCAGAGCATGTCGACCGCTCTTGAGACCTGCGTCGGATCAGGCCGCGTGACCGCACGCGGCTTTGGCGCGAGGTGCTCTTCTAGTTGCAGCGCCTTCGGCACGATGCCGCGCAACGTGTCGGTGGGGAAATCGATGTAAGACGGGCCCGGCTCGCCTCCTTCGCCAAGGGCGCGCGAGATGGCCTCATCCAGCTCCTGAAGCACCAAGGAGGGTTCGCGAACCGTACGGGCATAGCGGGTGATGGAACGCACGAGTTGTGTGTGATCCATGTCCTGAAGTCCGCCGCGGTTCTCCTGAGGGCGCGGGTTGCCGCCGGAGAGCACCAGCACCGGTGCGCGCGACACATGAGCGTTAGCAATCCCGGTGATGGCATTGGTCATGCCGGGGCCTGCCGTGACCAGTGCGACGCCGAGCTCGCCGGTCAGTTCCGCATGGGCCTGCGCCATGTGCACAGCGGCGCGTTCGTCACGAACGTCGATGATGCGGATGCCTTCCGCATCGAGGCGCATCCAGATCGGCATGATGTGCCCGCCGCAGAGCGCGAACACGCGCGCAATACCGCGACGCTTCAGGAGACGTGCAATCAGGTCGGCAGCACTATCGGGCAGGACTTTCATATGACAACTCCCTCTTCGGGTGACCGATTTCATCTAGTCTGGGCTAATCATCCGACCACCGGCACGGTCAGGACAGCGGATAGTGAGGCGAAGGCGAGCAGGTCACGCCGGCTTCTAGGCCGCAAGCCTCGCGATCTGATACTTATATTCAGCCGCTGAACTTCTTCCTCAGCTCGCGATGAAGAACCTTGCCGGTCGCGTTGCGCGGCATCTCGCTTTCTGCGATGAAAGCATAGGATCGCGGACGCTTGTACCCGGCAAGCCGCTCCTTCGACCATTCCATCAAGTCTGCTTCCTTCAGGGTCGCGCCATCATGCAGCACGATAACTGCGTGAACGCGCTCACCCCACTTTGCGTCAGGCAGCCCGACCACCGCGACATCCTTGACGAGCGGATGCGCGCCTACCAGAGCCTCGATTTCGGATGGATAGATATTCTCGCCGCCCGAGATAATCATGTTACTCTTGCGATCCGAGAGGTGAATGTAGCCATCCTCGTCGCGGCGGGCCATGTCGCCAACCGAGCAGTAGTCGCCGCGGAAAGCTTCCTTGGTTTTCTCAGGCAAGCGCCAGTAACAGTCAAAGGTATGGGCGTTACAGGAATAGAGTTCGCCGGCCTGACCGTCTGGAACCTCGTTGCCCGCGTCGTCTAGAATCTTGATCGGAGCTGCGCCGACGCATTCGCGGCCGACGGAGCCCAGCTTGCTGAATTGCTCGTGCGGATGAAGCATGGTGACCCAGCCTGTCTCGGTGGCGCCATAGAGCTCGAACAGGCCGGAGTTTGGGAACATCTCCATGATTTCCCGCTTGGTCTCGGGACGTGCGGGTGCGGATGAGATCATCAGCTTGGTCACGGCATCATAGTTGAACTTGCTACGAACAGCCTTAGGCAAGCCTAACATCATGATGTAGTGCGTCGGCACCAGTGAGGTGAACGTCGAGCCACCTTCGGCCAACGTCCTGACCGCGTGCTCGGGATCAAAGCTCTTGCGCGAGTAGATCGAGTTCACGCCGCCGCTATAACCGAACGCACCGAAGAAGTTCAGCGAATTGGCGTGACACATCGGCATGACAAGCAGGGCGCCGTCATTGCGGTGCAGACCAAGCTCAATCTCGGTGACCATCGACAGCAGAACCGCGCTGCGGTGGCTGCGCACCACCCCCTTCGGGTTGCCGGTCGTGCCGGAAGTGTACATCAGCGTCCAGGGATCCGAGAGCACGACGATCTGTGACGGCTCGCGGCCGCTGCCGGCTGCAAGAATGTCCTCGTATGGCCGGTAGCCGGCCGGGCACGGCCGGGTACCGAAATGAATGAAGCGGTCCTGCTTGATCGGCAAATCCTTGCGGATTTCCTCGACAAGGCCAAGCAGTTCGTCCTGGACGATGATGGCCGAGGCTTCCGCATTTTCGACGATGAACTGCACTTCCTTGCCGATCAGACGAAAGTTGATCGGCAGCGCGACCAGGCCGGCCTTTGCGCTGGCAGCAAAAATCTCGCACCATTCCACGCAATTATAGGCGAGGACAGCGACTCGATCGCCCTTGGCAAGTCCCAGCCCGAGGAGGGCGTTTGCCAGTCGGCACGAACGCTCGTTCCATTGCGAGAAGGTCATGGTGCGTTCGAGGTCGCGGGCGCCAATGCGGTTGGGCGTGACCCGCGCGTGCACCGACAGCATTTGTCCGAAGTTCAGAAGGTCTTTCATGTTTTTGCTCCGCAGGGCGTGAGTCAATGCGTGTTCACAAAAGTCCGATGGAAAACCAAGGCACAGCCGCGATCACAATGGTGCCGATCAGCAGTGCCAGAATGTAGCCGAGCATCGGCTTGATGCCTTCGTCAGGATGGATCCGGCTGATGGCGCAGGCGGCGTAGTAGCCAACACCGAACGGCGGGGCGAACAGGCCGATACCCATCGCGAGAATGACCACCATCGCGTAGTGAACCTCGTGTACGCCGACCTGCTTGGCGATCGGGAACAGCAAGGGTCCGAACAGCACGATGGCGGGGATGCCTTCCAGCACGCTGCCGAGGATGATGAACGCAACAATGGTGACGGCAAGGAACGTCGGTGCGCCGCCCGGCAGGCCGGTCATCATCATCGCAAGTGACGAGGAGAAGCCGGATTGGGTGAGCGCCCAGGCCATTCCGGTTGCTGCGCCGATGATGAGCAGGATCGCGCCTGATAGCGCCGCAGTCTCGACAAGCATCGGGTAGAGCCGATTCCAGTCGAACTTGCGGTAGATTAGAAGCCCTGTTAGCGTCGAATAGACGATGCCGATCGTGGAGACCTCGGTCGCGGTCGCGACCCCGCCGACAACCGCTGCACGGATCACGAAGGGCAGCGCGATCGCAGGCAGCGCAATCAGCAGGGCCTTTCCGATCTCGCTCGCGGCAGCCTTCCTGACGTGAGAGAGATCATCATTCCGATAGCGCCGCCAGACGACCGCGCACAGCATGACCGCCAGGACTAGACCCGGCAGCAGACCCCCGGTGAACAGCGCGGCGATCGAGACGCCGGTCACCGATCCGATGGTGATGAGCACGAGGCTCGGCGGGATGGTTTCAGTCTGTGCGCCGGTTGCCGATAGTAGTGCGACCAGATCGCCGGGCTGCGCGCCGCGCCTGATCATTTCCGGGAACAGCACGGGGGCGACGGCTGCCATGTCGGCTGCCTTTGCACCGGAAATGCCGGAGACCAGGTACATGGCCGCGACCAGAACGTATTGCAAACCGCCGCGAACGTGGCCAAGCAGGCTTGCGAGGAAGCCGACCATGGCACGCGCCATTCCCGTCATTTCGATCAGCAGACCGAGAAAGACAAAGAGCGGCACCGACAGCAGGATAAGGTGGCTCATGCCTTCGTCCATGCGTCCCACAACAACGGTTGCCGGCGTCGAGGTGGTCAGGGTGATGTAGGCGAAGGTTGCAAGGCCGAAGGCGAATGCGATCGGCACGGCCGCGAAGACCATCAGGGCAACAAGGCCAACGAAGAAGATCAGTAGGTTGATATTGCCGAGGGGAATAAGGGCCGGGCTGAGCAAGTAAAGTACGCCGCCAACCACCAATATGAGAGCGACGGCACTCCCGGTCAGTTTCCAGTCACCGACCGACGCAAGGCGCAGGAAAGCGAACAGGGTCATGAGACCGAGGCCGACCGGAAGGGCAGCGGCGCGCCAGAGATTGGAAATGTCGAGGGCCGCCGTCGTCACGAACAGCTCGTCGGACGCAAATTCGTAGGCAGGATGAATGACCAGCAGCAGAAAAGCGAGGGGCGCGGCAATCGCGAGAATGTCGAGGAACGCTCTCGCCCTCGGCTTCAACATGCCGATGACCGCCGTCATTCTCATATGCTCGGCCCGCTGGAACGCGAGCACGGCGCCGAGCATGGCGAGCCAGAGAAACAGAATGCCGGCAAGCTCATCGGTCCAGATCAGCGGCTTGTGAAGGAGATAGCGGGAGGAGACTCCCGCAAAGAGCACGATGATTTCTGCCAGGACGAGAGCCGCCGCGACGATTCCGACGATCGAAGCCAGAAAGTGCTCGATCGTTCGCAAGCTGCCGGTTGCATTCGCATTGTTAAATCCTGTCGCCGAGTCGATGTTCTCTGCCAAATGCATGGCGATCACCCGATGTTACCGGCATACTTCTGCAGCAGGGACCACGCCTCCTCGCCGAACTTGGTCTTGGCGTCCTTGTAAAAGGGCGTCTTGGCCAGCGCCGCCTGGAAGACGTCAGCCTGGGTCGTATTGAAGGTAAGGCCCTTCGCCTCCAGCAGCTTCTGGTATTCTGCGTTGGCCTTCACGATGTCGCCACGCTGCTGCTTGGCGGCGGCGTTGAAATGCTTCTGCAGGAGTTCCTGAAAGTCCTTCGGGATGGTCTTCCAGACCCTGCCGCTCGAGATAAGCCAGAAGCCGTCCCATGCGTGGTTCGTCAGCGAGCAGTATTTTTGAACTTCGTAGAACTTCGCCGACTCGATCAGCGCAAGCGGATTCTCCTGACCGTCGGCGATCTTGGTCTGAAGCGCGGAGTAGGCTTCGTTCAGTGGGATGCTGACCGGTGCCGCGCCTAGTGCGGAGAACATCGAGACCCAAAGGGGCACGACTGGAACGCGGATCTTGAAGTTGGCGAGGTCTTCGGGCGTTTTGATCGCGCGCGTGCTGCTGGTGATCTGGCGAAAGCCGTTGTCCCAGACCGCCTCGAAAGGGATGAGCCCCGTCTTCTCTATATTGCCACGGATGAACTTGCCGACCTCGCCGTCCATCGCGGCCCACACCTTGTCGTAGTTGGTGAAGGCGAAGCCGACACCGGTGAGCGAGGCGGTCGGGATCAACGTCGACATCACTGTGCCGGGCATAGTGGCCAGCTCGAGCGCACCGGAGCGCAGCTGCGCCATCATGTCGGTATCGCTGCCGAGCTGATTATTGGGGAATAGGCTGATCGCGACCTGCCCCTTGGTCTCGGCGGTGATCGCGTCGATCGCTTCCTTCAGTCGCACGTTCACAGAGTGGGTGACGGGCAGGTCGTTGCCGAACTTCAGCTTGAGCGGAGCGCTCTGCGCGAAAACGGTGGGGCTCTTGAACAGGCCTCCTGCCGCGGCGATCCCGGCAGCGGATTTCAACAGCGAACGACGGCTAACCGCGAGCATTGGATCCTCCCATATGATGACCGCTTCGAGGCGGATTGAATTCGAATACGGAATTCGTATTCTGAATTCGAATTCGACGCAATAGATTTTTTGACATTGCAGTGTTAAGGCTTGGCAGCCGCTCCTGGAGTTCCCTATGCCTCAAATTCCATCCCCGCCGACCCTGGTCGAACAGGTTGTAAATGCTATCGTTTCTGAGATCGTGGAGGGGGAACTGCCTGCGAACTCCCGGCTCATCCAGGATGAGTTGGCCCGCGCCTATGGCGTTTCGCGGCAGCCGGTTCAGCAAGCTTTGCTATTGCTGCGAGACCGCGGAATGGTGAAGGAGGCGCCCGGGCGGGGGCTGATCGTCTCACCGCTGGATGTGGGCTTTGTTCGCAATTTGTACGAGATTCGGGCCATGTTGGATGGGCTGGCGGCACGCCTTGCCGCTGAGCGCGGTGCAGAGCGGGCGCGGGCTGAAGGGCCCTCCGTTCTCGACCTGGGGCGCGCTGCGGTCGAAAGCGGATCACTCAGCGAGCAGATCGAAGCCGACATGCGGTTTCACGCCTTTGTCAATGAACTCG
The DNA here is from genome assembly GCF_051861855.1 of Bradyrhizobium sp. PMVTL-01. NCBI lineage: Bacteria > Pseudomonadati > Pseudomonadota > Alphaproteobacteria > Hyphomicrobiales > Nitrobacteraceae > Bradyrhizobium > Bradyrhizobium sp. PMVTL-01. Next base: position 19,075 of record NZ_CP193983.1, read on the forward strand.
CTGGCAATTCATTGATTGGCGAGACGACGGCTCCGCATTGGCCCTACCTGCGCCGTGTCATGGGCGAGGTTCTCCGGGACGACGAGCAGATGCCGCAGTCCATTCTGAGCGAACATGTTGCCATCCTCGGCGCGATCATCGCGGGCGACGGTCCGCGCGCGGAGACGCTCAGTCGCGATCACATTTCGCGCGCTGCAAAAATATTTGTGCAGCGACTCGAGGCCAAGCAGGAGGCGTCAGAGAAGAAACTACGGGATCGCCCCGTTCGGCGAATCCGTTGATGATGCTTCGGGTGTCACCAGTGCTCGGCTGCGAAGCACTCATATCTGGACACGTTTTTAATCAGATGCTAAAGCGCCAGAACGAAAGACTGAAGCCGGGTCTATTGCTATCCCATCAGACCGGACGCGCCCGGAACCTACTGGGCTGACCCAGCCTATATGCGCGACCTCATGGCTTATTGGCGGTCAGTTCGACTGGCGCGCGCAGGAGGTAAGGCTAGCGGATTCCCAATTGAAGGTGGCGTTGAACACACCGCGATCGTCGTGAAGGGCGCCGTGAGGGTCCTAGTCAAACCGGTCGGCTCGACCGGAGGCCGCTCAAGTCGAGGATGCGAGAGCAAAGTTTCCATGTGATCGCTGCTTCTCAAGACGAGCAACAAACACCTCTGCGGTTCTTGAGATATGAAGACGCGCTAGTTTTTCGGCTTTTGACGCATCCCCTTCGATTACTGAATCCAGGATCTCCTGATGCTGATCCCATATACGCCGTGGTGTCTCATCACGCATCAAGACCTCACCCATAAGACGTCGCAGATGCAGCCAATACGGTTGTGTCATTTCCTTGATGAGTTTGTTGCCAGAAATCTCGTAAAGGAATTCGTGGAATTTGACATCCGCATTAATCAATTTTGATACCGAGCATTCGCGCTCAGCTTTTCGACCCTCTTCAATTAATTTGGCTCCGTGCTTCGCTGCTTTGTCCGCTCCTCGATTGGCGGCGAGACTGCAAGCTAGGCCCTCTGCTGCTGCTCTGATCTCATAAAGATTGCGAACGAACTCGATGTCGATCGGAGTGACTTCGACGCCACGACCTGGCGCCTCCCGCACGAATCCCTGATTTCTCAGCAAAATAAACGCCTGCTGAACTGGGTGGCGCGATACGCCCAAGTCTCTCGCAACGTCTTCTTGTATGAGGCGTGCATTTTGAGGCAATCGGCCGGAGACGATTTCGCCAAGTATTTCTTGATAAACCTGTTCTGACATGCTCGGCGGCGCGGTCAGAGTTCGCATTGTCGACCTCACAGCTAGTGGATTGAATTATAACCGCTATTCCCAGTCGCGCCAAGGAGCGATTTGCATTCAGAAGTCCGAAGTCTTGCGCGAACTCTGAATTCAGAGTACGATAGCACTCGTTCCGCTAGGATGGAAATGCGTCGGCACCCGCAATCGAGACTGGCAAGTTTGGGTTGTTTTTCTGAATCGACGAAATTTGTGAAGTCCGCGCACTCGTCGTTAAGCCGATTTGTCTGGTCGGCCGGCTTGTGATGCGAGGAGCTCCGCGGTCATACGAAGTGAAAATGGCGCGAGAAGTCCGAGAGGACGCATGAAGAGGCTTGTCGAATTTCTGCATCAAGCAGGCTGGAAGAGTTGCTGTTCGATGCAAGAACGCTGCCCGCGTGAGTGACAGCAATAACCTTGCTCTCCTGGGAGACGAAAATGAAGTGGACCACGCCCAAGATCGTTGAACTGCCAGTCGGCATGGAAATCAACATGTACGCTTGCGCGGGCAGGAGCCTTAGCAAGGCGAGCTAACGGAACAGTGGTTCACATCCCGATTGACGCTTCGCAGCGATCGGGAAGCGACGCATTCACACAATGACCGGCCGCAAGCGTCGGCTTTTCGGCAAACTTCGAGCCAACTGGTTCGCATGCCCGACAACACTTGTGCACTGACAATCAATCGATCAACCCAGGAGCGAGACGCGACCCATGACCTTCACGATCCACTCGTCCAAAAACGGTAATGTTCAACAAACGCTTAGATTGAGCTTGCATGCAGCCGTCGAGCGCGCGTTGGAGCTGCAGCGTGCAGGTTGGGAAGTCCACATCACTGGCCCAAGCGGTGAACGATTTCAGCCGGAGGTTTTGGCTGGTGCGGGACCTGAAACCGAGTGCCCCGCGGAACAAACTCGACGAGCAGTTTTGCTCGGTACGCTCGCAGTGACCTCGTATCTCGTTAGTTCCGGACAGGCCGCCGCCGATGATAAGCCTGGCGCCGACGAGCGCCCGCAGAAGGGCGACCTGCTGGTCATCTCCGATGGGGACAATGAAGGTCAAGTGATCAAGGCCACCGACCTAAAGCAGGGTGGGCCTCCGGTTCGCGCCTGGCCGAAAAATCCCAAGACCTCGGTGGTACGCGACGGCTCGCGGCTAAACGAGATCCTGGTGGTGAAGCTTGATCCAGGCGAACTCGACGAGACTACGCGCGCCCGCGCCGTCGATGGCATCGTCGCCTATTCCGCAGTCTGTGCTCACGCCGCCTGTCCAGTGACAGAATGGGTCAAGAGTGATGTCGGCGACAAGGAGGTCTTGAAATGTCCCTGCCACAACTCCGAGTTCGATCCCCGCGCGGGCGCGCAGGTCGTGTTCGGACCGGCGCCACGGCGGCTCGCCGCGCTTCCGCTGGCGGTGAACGAGGGCTCCCTCACTGTCGCAGGTCCTTTCATCGGAAAGTTGGGAGGCGCTCAGCCAGGATGACAGACGGATGGGTTGTGCCCGCACGAGAGGCCGCATTCGCCTAGGGGCGGACGACGGAACGAACGACAAGAATTCAAACGGAAGCAAAAGGAAAACGTCCATGACCAGGAAGCAATGGTACCTGTCCGGCTTTGTCGCCTTCACCTGTCTTGCCGCGACCGCTGCGACGGCCGGTCCGATCGAGAATTATTCGCCGGTGACCGCGCAGCGGCTGGAAAATCCGGAGCCCGGCAACTGGATGCTCTACCGCCGAACCTATGACGGGCAGGGCTACAGCCCGCTCGACCAGATCAACGCCTCGAACGTGAAGAATCTCACGCCGGTCTGGACCTTTGCCACTGGCGTGGTCGAAGGCCACGAGGCGCCGCCGATCGTCAACAACGGCGTGATGTTCGTGGCGACCCCGATGGGGCAGGTCATCGCATTGAACGCGAAGACCGGCGACGAATATTGGCGCTACAAGCGGCAGCTTCCCGACGATCTGTTCCAGCTGCATCCGACCAGCCGCGGCGTCGGCCTCTGGGAGGACAAGCTCTATCTCGCCACCACCGACGATCACGTCGTCGCGCTCGATGCCAAGACGGGCAAGGTGGTGTGGGACACCAAGGTGCAGGACTACAAGAAGGGCCAGTACATGACCCTGATGCCGCTGATCGTCGACGGCAAGGTTATCGTCGGCGGCTCCGGCGGCGAGTTCGGTGTGCGCGGCTATGTCGCCGCCTATGACGCCAAGGACGGCAAGGAGCTGTGGCGGACTTACACCATTCCCGGTGAAGGCGAGCCCGGTCACGACACCTGGCAGGGCGACGACTGGAAGAACGGCGGTGGCTCGGCCTGGATGACCGGCAATTACGACAAGGACACCAAGACGATCTATTGGGGCGTTGGCAATGCGGCGCCGTGGCCCGGCGAGACTCATCCCGGCGACAATCTCTACACCTCCTCGGTGCTGGCACTCGATCCGAACAACGGCAAGATCAAGACCTATCACCAGTATCACCAGAACGATTCCTGGGATTGGGACGAAGTCGAGGCGCCGATGCTGATCGACCTGCAACGCGATGGCCGCAACATCAAGAGCCTGGTCCATCCAGGGCGCGATGCGATCTTCTGGGTGCTCGAGCGCACGCCGACCAAGATCAATTACGTTGCCGGCTGGCCGTTCGTCTCCACCGACGTGTGGAAGGGTATCGATGCCGAGACCGGCAAGCCGATCGTCGATCCCTCGCACAAGCCAGGGATCGGGAAGCGCGTCGAGTTCTGCCCATCGCTGTGGGGCGGCAAGGATTGGCCGTCGGCGGCATACAGCGAAAGGACCAAGCTGGTCTACGTGCCCGCCAACGAGAACTTCTGCGGCGGCTTCACCGGCGAGAAGGTTGCGCTCAAGCCGGGTGAGCTCTGGCTCGGTACCAAGCCCGAGGACATCGGGCTGAAGACAAAGCCTGGCGCTGATCATTTCGGCGAGCTGCAGGCGTGGGATCCCGTCACCGGCAAGAAGGTGTGGCAGCACAACTTCCCGAAGTCGCAGCTGTTCGGATCGGTCACGGCAACCGCGGGCGATCTCGTCTTCGCCGGCGGTACCAACGACCGCAACTTCCGTGCCTTCAACGCCAAGACCGGAGAGCTGTTGTGGGAGCAGAAGACCAACTCCGGCGTCATGGGCATGCCGGTGTCCTATGAGATCGACGGCACCCAGTACATCGCGATCCAGTCGGGATGGGGCGTGGACGCGCAGCGCATCCAGGATGCGCTGGTGACCAACAACATTGGCATCGAGGCCAATGTGCCGCAAGGCGGCGTGATCTGGGTGTTCGCGCTGAAGAAATAGCTCCGCGGGCGGATCGACGAAGGCGGAGCAATCGGCGAATGCGGTGGACGGAAACGGCCACCGCAGGGGCCTGATTTGAGATAGGAACGATTCCGCTGGTTCTTAGCTTAAGTTAACAGCCGTTAGTTGTTAAACGCTTAGCCATGCTGCGCATCACGCTTAGGCCGAACCAGTCCTACGAGATGCCGTCAATGTCGGAAGATCGTGGAGGCCCGATTGTCCTCCTGAAGGCCCTTCGCAGCGCCCTAGTGAGAACGTAGGGACGTCGCTCGGGGGCTCTCGCGGTCACTATAGTGGCATGAATAACTTCAGCCTCTGGCTCAAAAGCAGCGGTCGTCTAATCAATCCGGCGGCGTCCGGCTTTGGTCCAGGCACGCTATTTGGCGCGCAAATTTTCGCTACGAACTCACACGATTTGACTTGGCTCAAGTGCGCACCGCAGGAATCGTAGACTGTATCTACGCGAAGGCGGACAGCCGCAATGGGTTGTTACAGCCTCGGCGCCCCCGAATACCCGCGCCGGGGCTCGCTACTCAGTGCGCTTTCGATCGGTCACGTGCGACTCGGGCCGGGAAGCTCCTGATGTCAGTTGATGCAGATAACCTTCAATTAGCCGTGCGCTTCGCGTTGTTGACGACGCGAGCTATCACTGTTTGTCCATTTCATCCGGATGTGATTATCCGCGTCGGCGATGATTGCGCCGAGACCCATGCTTATTATCGCGCCCGGAACATCGTCAAAAGCGATGGCTCGCGCTGGGACCACGACGATCTGATGGACGAGATTGCACGCCAACTGGTGCATGCGGCCGATGGCGAGTGCCCCGGTGTACCCAACTCCTCGGACCTCGTAATTGACCGCCCGAATACAGTCTCGCATGCGTCCCGTTCACAACGGGAATGGGCCCGCTGTCTGCTCGACTGGCGATTGTGTTGCAAAACTCCCGATTCGTCCGAAGAAACGGCCAAAGGGAGAGAACGTCGTCGATCTGATGGAGGCGCTGCGGCAGAGCGTTGGAAGGGAAGCATCGGCCGGACCCAAAAGCACGTCGAAAAACTTAGCCAAGAAGCCGCCCAAGGCCGTGTCCGGGACAGAAGGAAATACTGATGCCTATCGCCGGTACGAAGCAAGTAAGGGCGAAAAGTGCCAAAGGGCCGGCGCCTAGGTCCCAGCGACGGTCCGCATAGCCGAGGAGGCTGAGGCCTAGACCTGCCTCTTGTGCTGTGCGTCACCGGGAACCCGACTTGCCTCTTTTGCGTTCCCTGTCATGGCCGAAATTGGGATCGCTCTACTCTGCCGAGAGGCTCTGAGTAGACGCAAGGGGAGTGCGGATGTCGACCAAATCCGTCGGTGGAGGCAAGAAAATCAAAGAGTTGCCACGAGTCTCGACGGGCAGCGATGGTCTGGACGACATTCTGGGCGGGGGCCTCGACCCTAACCGAATGTATCTTTATGAAGGCCGGCCCGGGACGGGAAAGACGACGTTAGCCCTTCAGTTCCTACTAAGGGGCCGGCAAGCACAAGAACGCGTACTTTACATTTCCCTGTCTGAAACAAAGGGAGAGTTGGACCTCGTGGCACAGCGACATGGCTGGTCGCTGGAGGGCGTCGACATCTTTGAACTTGTTCCAGCGGAGACAACGCTTGACCCAGAGCGAGAACTCACAGTCTTCCATCCCGCTGAAATGGAGTTGAGCGAAACGACAGCTGTGATCTTCAAGGAAGTAGAACGGATTAATCCCACCCGCGTGGTACTGGATAGCTTGTCCGAGCTGCGCCTTCTGGCACAAAGCCCTTTACGCTACCGTCGGCAAGTGTTGGCGTTGAAGCACTTTTTCACCAATCGCAATTGCACGGTGGTACTGCTCGACGATCTCTCTTCATCGCAGGACGACCTGCAATTGCATTCCATCGCTCATGGCGTGGTGATGCTCGAGCAGTTGGCGATCGACTACGGGGCCGAGCGGCGCCGCCTCCGAGTGATCAAAATGCGAGGGATACGATTTCGCGGAGGCTTCCACGACTTCACGATTGAAGAGGGAGGGCTTCGCATTTTTCCTCGCTTGATCGCCGCGGAACATCACAAGGCCTTCCTGGGTGACTTCACTCCGAGCGGCAACGTCGAGCTTGACCAGTTGTTGGGCGGTGGCCTCGAACGGGGTACAAATGCACTTCTTATAGGCGCTGCCGGGGTAGGGAAATCTTCCGTTGCACTCACTTATGTTATCGCGGCTGCTGAACGCGGCGAACATGCGGTCTTCTTTGCCTTCGACGAGGGACGCGGAACGGTAGAAGCTCGGTCTCGTACGCTAGGTCTCCCCCTCTTAAAGTTCGTCGAGTCCGGACATATCCGATTTCAACAAATCGATCCCGCAGAATTGTCGCCAGGTGAATTCGCTGCCAACGTGCGAAGGAGTGTTGAAGTCGACAATGCTCGCATCGTCGTTATCGATAGCCTGAACGGCTATCTTAACGCCATGCCTGATGAGCGCTTTCTAGTCTTGCAGATGCACGAGCTGCTGACGTATTTGGGCCAGCAGGGCGTCCTCACCATTCTGGTGCTCGCTCAACACGGCTTGGTGGGGCCGATGGATACGCCTCTGGACATCAGTTACTTGAGCGATGCTGTGCTCATGCTGCGTTACTTCGAACTGGGAGGAACGGTTCGGAGAGCCTTGTCGGTTGTCAAGAAGCGCAGTGGAAACCATGAGCATACAATTCGCGAGTTTCGTCTCACTAGTGAGGGAATTAAGCTCGGCCCGCCACTCAGGGAATTCAGTGGGATATTCTCCGGCAATCCACACTATACGGGAACGAGCATGCCTGAGGGATCGGTCGGATGAGCGCCGACCGGGACCATGTGGTTCTCGTCTTTGCTCCGATCGGCCGCGACGGACCCGCGGCGGTAGAACTTTTTCGAAACGCGAGCCTCGAGGCTAGGGCCTGCCGGAGTCTTGAAGAACTCGTCAGCGGGTTGAACGCCGAAACAGGACTCGTTTTCATCGCAGAGGAGGGGCTTTTTGGGAAGGATACAGGCCCCTTGGAGCGATGGATCGAGACTCAGCCGCCGTGGTCGGACCTTCCGTTCGTCATGCTCACTAGCCATCGAGAGCAGCCAACAGTCCTGGCCTGGCGGCGAAGCATCGTGCAACTACTCCAAAACGTTTCGCTGCTTGAAAGGCCGGTCCAGCCGATCACGCTGACCAGCGCCGTTCAAGCTGCAATGCGCGCCAGGCGCCGGCAATATGAGATACGAGCCTTGTTGGAGGCGCGCGAGCGGACTGCTCAGGAGCTTGAACAGCTTGTGATAAATCGTACTCGTGAATTGGAGGAAGCCAATAATCAGCTCAGGGTCGAAATGAGCGAGCGCGCAAAGGTGGAAGAGACGCTTCGTCAAGCGCAGAAAATAGAAGCTATCGGTCAGCTCACCGGCGGAGTTGCCCACGACTTCAACAATCTATTGATGGTCATAACCGGCGGCTTGGAGATGCTCGAACGTCAGGCTGATCCCAAGCGGCGCCGTCAGCTGATGGACGGAATGATTAGAGCTGCCCAGCGTGGTTCTGGATTGACGAAACAGCTTCTAGCCTTCTCGCGCCGTCAGGAGCTTCGACCCGAAACTGTCGACGTCGCTCTGCAAATCGGCGGTATGCGCGAGCTTCTCGACCGCAGTTTGAGAGGTGATGTGCACGTTGAATTTGAATTTCCGGAATCCCTCTGGCCGGTCGAGGTGGATCCGGGGGAGCTTGAGCTGGTTATCCTGAACCTGGCTGTCAATGCCCGAGATGCCATGCCTAACGGTGGAACGATCACTGTAAAGGCAGACAATCTTCCAAACCTGAGGGATGATCAGCTCGCGGGTGATTACGTACGTCTATCAGTCGTTGACGTTGGGGTGGGCATGAGCGCCGAAACTCTTTCTCACGTGTTCGAACCATTTTTTACAACGAAGGAGATCGGCAAGGGCTCCGGCCTTGGGCTTGCGCAGGTTCATGGGTTTGCGACGCAATCACGCGGTGCTGTGCGCATAAATTCTGAGGTCGGCGTTGGAACGTGTATAGATCTCTATTTACCTCGATCTTCCGGCGAGCCAATTCGGACGGGACGCGTCATCGATTTCAACAAGGTCAGGCCGAACAAAATTAACCAAGGCAAGGTCCTACTGGTTGAAGATGATGATGAAGTGGCCGCGTTAGTGAGCGAAATGTTGCGGCAACTTGGCTACGAGGTGATGCGAGCAGCCAGTGCCGCTGCGGCGCTGGGAGCCTTAGCAGACGGACGACCAATAGATATGATCTTTTCCGACGTCATGATGCCGGGAGGAATGAATGGGGTCGAACTTGCGCATGAGGTCAAGAAGAGGCGGAGCGACATCCCAATCCTCCTGACTAGCGGCTATTCAGAAGCCGTTGCTCACGAAGCGAAGCTGGAAGGCATTCAGATTCTTCCGAAGCCTTATCAAATAGATGATTTGGCATCTGCTCTCAGCGCCTTGAGGTCGCCTACGGCTCATTAAGCCCAGCAGAGAACGTTTTCCTTTTGCCCGAAGACGCGCGCAACATCCAGAGCTCGGCGCGGTTGCTTAGGCGGATGCTCGGATTCGTATCAAGACGTGTCGGTACCTCGTCGTGAAATTATGTTTGGCGTGCAGGGCCATGAAGGACTATCTGGCACACGTCGAAAGGTTCTGGAAAGAGGCCGCTTGAGTGTGCCCTCATCCGCGATCCAGCCGCTGACAAAGCAAAGCGCGAAATGTTTAATCGATTGGCCGCGCATCTTAGCTCCGTTCCTGACGAATTGAAAAATGAGATGCTCAAGCGTTGATAATGAAAATGCTCTTCGAATATCTGGAGCGAGCCGTGGCGCTGGAACAGCTCGCCGCGACCGAACAGGACGAGACCTTCAAGTCCCAGCCACAGAAGCAGGCTGACGCCTATCGGAAGTTGGCGATCGAGCGAGCGCAGCAGTATGGCCTGCCTATGCAAGCCCACCGCGAACGTCTTAGAGAGTAGCGCTTCGAAGCATCGGTCTTCGGGCCAGATGTTCAAGCGGCATCGCGTACCTCGGTTCGGTCATTGCTTGTCAGCGCGCCAACGATTCGTCGCAGCCATGTTCGCGAACGGTAGCACGGCGATGGAGGACTTGTCGGGAACTGCAGGAGCGCTCTCGGCCGCATCGCTCGAAGTTGAGTCCGCAACTTGGCGCGCCTCCCGCACTTGTCCGACGAAGCGAGAGCCCTTGGTAGTTTTAATGAAACGCTGTTCCCCGCCGGAATCGCCAATTGCGCCGCGGGCGGCATTCAGGCGGGTTGTCAACGCCACGTCAGATACACTGCGCCCCTTCCAAATGGCCTTCATGAGGTCGTCCTTGCTGACAACCCGCTCCCTGTTGCGGATCAGGTAATCGCCCGCATCACGGGGCTACGGGCGCGCACATCTGGGCGGACAAGTTCGAGCGTGACATGACGGACATCTTTCGCGTTGCAGGACGAAGTCACGCTCGCCGTTGTCGCAGCTATTCAGCCAAAGTTGTTTCAAGCAGAAATTGCATTGACGACGAGGCGGCGACCGGAAGACCTCACTCGTATGATCTTCATCTCCGGGCTATACGGCAAGCCGTCCGTTCAACCCGCGAAGGCTTGGCCGGAAGCAACTCACATAAGCAAGCATCGCGACCCCGCGACATTGCCACTGCTGGATTAGGAAAAACAACGTGTTATAGTTTGCGAAACTTACTTGTAAAAGTGGAGCGCGCAAATGGCCATTCTCGGATACGCGCGCGTCAGCACTTTGGACCAGCACCTCACCGGTCGGTTCTTGGACTGATAAGGTTTTAAGAGTTTGCTTATCGTGTTTGCCCCCGTGTTCGGCAGTTCGAAGAGAGCCCTCGAAGACTTCTTCGCGAAGGAAGGAACATGAAGTTCGTCTTCATCGCGAAGCACCGGGCGATCTGGCCGGTGGCATGGCTATGCGATGCGCTGGAGGTGTCGCGGTCGGGGCTTCCATGCCTGGCTGAATCGCTCGCCCAGCGCAGATCCCGCAGCGACGAAGAGCTCGGGGGGCCCCTCCTGTTTCCGGCGGCTTATAATCGTCATGGAATGGCAGCGTGAGATTAGGCCCCACTGGGGGGAATTCCTTGTCCAGTCGGTCCATGAATACGCGCCAATTAGGCGAGTAATTCATAAGCCGCAGCTAGATGTTCCCCGAGCTTGGGATGTCCGCGAGTGGCCCAAATGTCTGGACCGCGCGGCGTTGGGCGACGTATAGCGCGGAATATCGTTAGTGCCTGGGCCATGATTTGGTTGTGAGTTCCACGCTCGCTCTTGATGCGATTCACTATGGGGAGTGGTAGGTCACCAATTGGTAGGCTCTAATTTTTTCGACGACGCGTGCGTTTCATGTAGTTGTTTACCGGGGATGCGCGGGAGATGTACGTCCTTGCTCTGGTCACCCAAAAAGGCGGAAGCGGCAAGAGCACGCTGGCCGTCGGACTTGCAGTCGCGGCAATGGAGAACGGGGAGCGCGTCGCATTTGTCGAGGCTGATCCACAAGGCACGGTTTCAAAATGGAAGGAGCGGCGCGGCAATCCCTTTCCGCGGGTCGTTCGGGTCGCCGATCCTGCCGAGATAGAAAGGGCGCTGGTCCGCCTCGAAGCCGAGGGGATCTGGCTTGCGATCATCGATACTGCCGCCACCAACAATGCGCTTGCCACGCACGCCATCACGAAGGCCGATCTTTGCCTGATCCCAACGCGTCCAAGTCCCGCCGATATCGAAGCTGCAATACCGACGCTGATTGCTATTCGTAGATTTAAGCGCCGATTTGCGTTCGTCCTCAATCAGACGCCACCGCGGGGCTGCCGTTTGAGCGAAGCTGCAACTTCGCTCAATTCGCTCGGCGTGCTAGCGCTTCCCTACGTCGGACAGCGCAACGACCACCAGGACGCGCTGGGGACAGGATTGGGCGTGACCGAGTTTGCACAAGAGGGAAGAGCCTCGGAGGAAGTTCGTGAACTGTGGCGCTGGGTCTTGAAAAAGCTTGTCGAGGGGTCGTTAGATCATGAGCCACCCGCAAAAAAGGCGGCGTGCTAGCCATAAGCGCTGTGCGCGACGCTCGCTCGTGGAGCTTACCGCGGCGGCGAGCCGAGCCATTGACGATCGACTGTTTCTGTTGCCCAGCGGGATTGCTGCTTCCAATTCGCGATCGGAGCACACACGCGAGAAGACGTTTGATCAAACAATCCTTGCAAGGCAAGCGATGGCTCCGAGTCCCGTTGCGGTGCTTGAATCTCGGAATGCGGCGGCGCCGCGCACGGAGGAACGCCTAGATTCCGACACTGCTACCGACAAGATGGTGAAGATTGCCAAGGACTATCAAAACAGAGCTTTTGAAAACATCAACGCCAGCCTAAATGCTGCGTTGGACCATGCAAAGGATCCATTAGAGACACGGGTGGGAGGCGACGCGACGTGGAAAGACCTCGGCGGCTCCAGTCTTGAAAGCAATTTTTTGACCGTAGAAGCCGCGCCGGAGCTCCGCGCGGATGTGGTCGAATTGATTGTGCAGAAGGAACCGGCCGACAGCGCAGGGCAGCCGCAACCGCGATACATGCGGCGGCTCACTGACGAGGCGGTCAGATTGCTGGACGATCTTCGGAGCGGCGAGCTGGAGAATCAGGCAAACTTCATCCTGAGCGAATGCTTCAGAGAAGCCGCCAGCGCGTTCTCTATGATCAATCAGCAGCTCAGGCGCGACGGCTATGCCGCGAGCATTGATCCATCAATCTTCACCTGGCTTGCCAATATCACCGAACCGGAGACGCGCGACATGGGGACCATGCGGCTCGAGATCATACCCAACCACCGAGGTCGTCCGAGCACGTACGCGCGCCAGGTCGCTCAGTTCATCTGGCACCTTGTCGAGGGGCAGGGCTGCGGGCGACAGGCCGCATATAGGGGGGCGCTCACGAAGTTCACCGTGAGCGCGAGTTTCGCCGAGAAGGCCTATGCCTTTTGGGAGCCGATCTTCAAACGGGCGGGACCGCACGTGAAGATGCTGACGCGTATTTCAGATCCAGAAATGTAACGCTAAGCAGCGCGCCTTTCCCACCTTATCCTAAGCTCATCGAGAAGTTTCCATGCCTGTCGCGCAAGCTGACGGCGTTGCGTCAGGACTCATGGCCACGCGGCACTGGCACGCAGCACGAGTGGTTCGCCGCCGTTCTGCGCGGGCACTACGGCTACTATGGTAGGCCGAATAATTATCCAGCGCTCAACGGCTCCTACCGCGAAGTGCATCGGACCTGGCCGCGTTGTCTGAGACGGCGCAGCCAGAAAAGTCGGCGCATGGGGTGGCCGAAGTTCGAGACCCTGACAGCGCGCTTCCGCCTGCCAACTCCACGCATCACTCGCACATGGGCGCAGGGCGCGGGTATGACGCGGGTTACGCTCGGGAAGAGCCGGGTGCGGGAAAGCCGCCCGCCCCGATCTATGAGGGCAAAGCCAAATGGCCGAGCTACTCGACCATCATCCGACGACCGGCCCTACAGCGAGTACCGCCATATGGTGGTTCGCGCGAACTTGCTGCTTCCAGCAAGGTCAGGGCGAAGGCTGAGACGGTCCAGACCTTCATGCCCAATGTTCGATCGTCCAAGCCTTGAACCCAGGCGGGCCGTGTACTCACCTCGCTGCCCACTTTCGACGGACGAACGGTGAGAACGGAGCCGAATTGCCGACTGATAAGCTTTGGTGGCAAAGCTTATCAGTCGAGGCACGGGTAGTTCGCGACTGGGTAATTTCTCAACTCGCAAACTAGGAGGGCTCTTGGGATTCGCCACGGTGCAGGCTCGGGCTTCAGTTGCAGCGAGACGCCCTCTCGGCCTCCACACCAAAACTCCTGCTCCACAGGGGACTGTTGTGGCATCTTGCCCAGGGCAGACATAGTCGTCGGGACGGTTTCGGAAAAAGCTGGCAGATAACCCGCTTGTTTCCAGATGCGTGTGCGCGGATCGCGGCGTCATCACGCCCTTTGCTTTTTCGCTCCTCGTAGGACCGGCCGAGCTAAGCGTCATGATCACCCTTTCCAATGACGATCCACGATGGCTTGCCATGATACTGCTTGCGGCTGCATCGGCACTCGCAACGTTTCTCATCGGGCTGACGCTGTGGATGGCCGCAGCAATCGAACGCTTCTTGGGCATGGCCGGCTTAATGTCATGACCCGCGTCACGGCCCTCATCGTCGCAGCGATCGGCGTGAATTTCGTCACGACGGCCATCAGGAGCGAATTGCCAGGCCAATGAGATGGGTGTCCGGATTCGGCTAGAGCCCTCCCTGACACTTTCAGAATCTAGCCAGTACGAGAAGCAAGGGTCCTGCGTGCCGCTCATGAGCGCAATGATTTATTGTGTTAACTCAATAACTTACACCTGCGCCGGCCCACAAGCCGCTGACTAGCACTCTCCTCTTGAAAGTGCCAGTGATCGTCCCAAATCAAAGCCTCGAGGGGCGACCATGATCCTTCCTCGCCCCGTTAACCAAATAGGGGTTGCAAACATGATCATGGGATTTGCTGATCCGTTCGACACACTGCTCGACCTACAACGCTCCCTTGAATCGACTTTGGCCAGCGACTGGCTGCAAGATCTGACCACCAGTCGCGGGCCATTCCCACCGATCAACGTTTTCCAGCAGGGCGACGACATCCTAGCGATTATCGAATTGCCGGGTGTTAGCAAAAGCGACCTGCAGATCCAAGCCAAGGAGAACTCGATCCGCATCTTCGGAAAGAAGGCGGTCGGCTATCCCGGTGAGTCGAGCCTGCATCGGCGCGAGCGCGTTTCCGGTGATTTCGACCGAACGTTGTCATTGCCGGTGCAGATCGACCCGGATGGCATCAAGGCCGAATATCGGGACGGCATCTTGGCGCTCTTCCTGCCGCGTGCGGAAAACGACAAACCGCGCACCATCAAGATCACCTGAACCCCTCTGCCGCCACCAGTTCGACCAAACGGTGGAGGACCGCGTGGCGTGGCAGCTTTGAGGAGTAACTATCATGGCTTCCAAAAAGGAACTGCAGGTCCCGCAGAAGCGCGAGTTGGAAAAGAAGGAGGAGACTACCATCCCTGCCCGGATATTTATGCCAAGCGCGGACATCTATGAGACCAAGGACGGGCTCAATGTGGTACTCGAGATGCCGGGGGTCGAGAAAAATAGTGTCGACATTCGAGTTGAGGACGACGTGCTGAAGGTCGACGGAAAGCTCGACTTCTCCAAATACCGCGGTCTCCAACCCCTCTACACCGAATACAATGTCGGGCACTTCTCGCGAAGCTTTCGTCTCTCGAGCAAGATTGACCAGGGCAAGATCGCAGCTGAACTCAAGGACGGCGTGCTGTCGCTCATGCTGCCTTTGGCCGAGAAAGCCAAGCCGCGAGCGATTCAAGTCAACTGAAGCGGCGGTAGTCCCGGGTGGCGTGCGCTACGTTGCTAGCTCGCGCCCTGAAGCAAGCAGAGATTGTTGCGGTCCTGAGCATGTTTCGGCCGTGACAGGAGGTGACTAGCCGCACGCGCGGGCTCTCGGCGCAGCCATTTTTAGGGAGGAACGATCATGAGCTCAAAGGAGGTACGAATGAGTGCCAAAAAGTAAAGACGCGCAGCCGCCCGCGTGGGGCCTATCGCTGGTCATGGGCCTGCTCACACTCGTGTCCAAGTCGGTCGTTAGCGCTCATACTCCCGCGGTCGTGTTTGTAGCGAAGAACGGATCGTCGCGACGAGAGCAAGGACGAAAGCGGCTGGGCTGGGCAGGACTGGAGACAGAATTCGGCGCGCGATCGCCCTCAGGAAGAGCGAAGAAGACCCGCCGGAATGAGAAGGGGTGGCGCCGATCTCATCGCACGAAGCATTGCCAACGGCTGACACAGTCGCCGAATGCTGCGGCAAACGGAAACAAAACAGGCCGCCCTACCGAGGCGGCCAACTGCCGTCGCCCCCGCTAACAGGATGGCGTCACGATGCTGGCGATACCTTCATCGCTGTGGTGGCCCTTTCCTCACCGGAGGCCGCCACTCCCTGACATGCAGATCGGAGAGTGCTTGTAACCGACTTAACCGCGACCTTACGCCGGTGGACGATACGGATATGCGCACCGCGAATGGTCCGCCAGCTATGGGAACTCCTAATCTGAGTCATTTAGCCTCCGAGGTCGAGTGAATAGCGACGGTTGGCTCAGCGTCGTGCTTTGCAACTCACGCCCGGGATAGCCGATCGGAAGGTCAATGACCGTGATGCGCGTCACGGTAACTTCGAGGATTAAATTGGCTGATGGCTTGTAGCACTAGACTGGGCGGCGGGTGAGGTCGGTGCTCTCGGCCGGCGCTCTCAGCGCGTCTATGCTGCACAAATCGACGCGTCCATGTTCTAGCGGATTCGGACGCCCGCTGGTGATCAATACGGCCGAGCGGCGGTCGCCGGGCTTCTCAACAAGAAGCCGGTCAACTATCGGGCCGCAAGGCAGCCAACAAGCACGCGCGTCTTGCAACATGTGATTAGGATCACGGCCCTAGCGTACGACTTGTAAGATTGTCGCGCCTATCAGTTGTTTGCTGTTCTTTGAGGAAGCACACTATGAACGTCGTGATCAAAAGACTTAATGGCCTGTGGCACCTCGTCGTCGGATCGTGCCAGCTCCGAACCCCCTTCGTTGAGACTCAGGACCGGGAGCTGGTCGTAACGTACGCCCGGAGGATTTACCCTGGCGCCAAAGTCTTCGAACGCAGCTGACCTCAGAGCGACGCACTCGAGCGGATGTTGTCTGATACTCGAGCTGATTGGCAGGTGCGTAGAAGAGACCGCTCGCGCGGAGCACTCGGCGCACTCCTTGAGCGCGTCTGGAGAGTGCTCCGATTCGGTCACGGTCGGATGGCTATTGTTGTGTCGAGCTTCAATCGAGAAATGTCCCGGACACACCGCGAAGTGTGCAGACTAGATCACGGAGCGACGCTCTCGCGCAATCGGCGGAGCTGAAACCGGAGCCGTTCGCAGCCTAATTCCTTTTCAAAAGTGGTGATCGCCTGAAGTGTAGGTTCAGCGCGCAGGCTCTGCAACCGTGCCATGTCGCGGGCGCAAGTATCTTCGGAACGGACAGACTCATTCTGTGCCTGCTGCGTCGGAGCCGCTTGCGGCGCCGCATTTCCGCCAGAAGGCAGAGAGGTAGTGCCAACAATACTCTCAAACAGACGCTGCACTTGTGAACGCAGCCGCTTGCAGGCGACCTCGCGTTGGAAGTTGGTGATCTCGTCCGGCGCAGGGTTGGTGCGCAGACGCGACCGCGGACACAGTGGTCCGTGATTTCGGGGGGCGGCTGAGCGGGAAGCGGCGCCTTGGGCAGTTTCGCCTTCACCTCCGGTGGCGTCCTTGGCGGCGGCGGATTGACCACGGCCGGCTTCGGCAGGGTTGGCGCCGGAACTGGCGGGGGGGGGGCCGGGGGCGGCGGTACCGGCGCGACATTTGTTGCACCCAACTGCGGCACTAAGGAGATGGTTGCGCCGCCGAGAGAGCCATAGATGAATGGCTCCTGCCGTCCGCCGGTCATGGTGATCACCTCATCGCTCACGCGGCCAAGCGCGATCCGAACGTCGACACCAGGCTCGGCAAGATGCCGGAGCAACGCAGTTGCGTAGGGACTGTTCACGCCGTCGCCGTCATAGGAAATCGAGCCCGCCTTAGCCGCGAAGGCCACCAGCGTATCGGCGCTGATTTCATCAAGCTTAGCAAGTCCGCCTCTGGTCGGCGAGCGGCTTGCGAACCGCAGCTTGGCCGCAAACGGGTTCTCGCGGCAGGCGTCGAGCAGTATCAAACGAAAACGACGTACCGGTTTGCGCCCAAATGATGCGATCGAGCGCGATAGCCTCATCGTCGACGTCGTAGTCGTGGCTCAGCCTGGCATCCGTCGGTATCAAATAATTCATGCCGCCGATCTCCATGCCGTGGCCGGCGTAATAGACCACCGCCACATCGGCATTCTCGGCAGTAACGAGAAACTCGTGCACAGTGCGCTTGAAGTCGACGACGCCGAGATCGTTGCGCGAAATGACGACGTCGAAACCGATAGATTTGAAGAGCGCTGCGATTGCTTTGGAGTCGTTGCCGGTATTGGGCAGCGTCGGTGCGTTCGTATAGGCGGAGAGGCCGACCACCAGCGCGACCCGACGCTCCGCTGCGGCCGCATCGGCGAACATCGCGCTAACGATGAGGCAGAGGACGTAGATCAAGAGCCGGCGCGATTTCATCGCTGCATAAGTAACCCCGCCAGGAGCGATGGCGGTACTTGCGCTTTCTCGGCGGCTGGCCGCTCTCCGCCACGGTGACGTTGATGATGTCGGAGAATCGGAAATAACTGCAAACATTGATAATATGCCCGTCCGATTTGCCGCCCAATGTAAACCAAAATCCCGCGGCGCGATCGTCGCCTTGCCAGTCGCGGCCGGATGAAGCATTCTATGCCACATTGAATGTGATGTGTGCATACTCCCGATCGTTCGAGCCGACCGGAGATCACAAGATGAAATCCGCCGCCTTGTCTGTGATTTTTCTCACAGCACTATTTGCAAGTACTGGGGCAACTGCCCAACGAGCGCTGAGCAGCGGCCCATCTGGCGACCAATCATTCGCGATCAAGCCGGCGGAGCTGGAGAATTCCGTGGGCGTCATCGTCGGCACCTTCAACAAGGATCCAAACGACGAGAGCTGGAAGGACGATGAGGCCATCAAGGCCTATCGCGCCTTCTTCGATCGGTATCTAGCAGGCTCCGATATCATCAATACGAGTTATCTGACCGGCTATCAGCAGGGCATGCTGCTAGAGCAGATCCTCAAGCGGCGACGACCTCTCGCGCGAGAACATCATCAAGCAGGCGAAGTCGCTGAAGAACTTCACGTTGTCGACAGCACTGCCGGGCATCCGGATCAACACCAGCGAAGCCAACAACATGGTCTGGACGCAACTGCAGCTTCAGCGCTGGACCGGGAGCCGCTGGGAGCCGGTCGGTGGGATTCTTGACGCGAGCTCGGAGTAGCCTATCCGCCGCGTGACTTCTCGGCCTCGAGGCGAGGAGCGACGAGGGCGGAGACGACCAGGAGGAAGCCATCATGCCTGACTTGCGGATATTCTCCTACTTGCCGAACCCCCGGGTCTGGAAGGCGACCATCGCAGCGCGGTGCTGCGGAGTGGAGGTCGAGGTCAGGGGAGCGCCGCCCAAGGAGCTGCGCGACTGGTTGTGGGACTATGACGCCCATCCTTTGGCGGAGCATGAACGCTCCTCGCTATCTTCGCTGGCGCGAACCGGTCGCGTTGGGCTGACCGGCTCGCAACTCTTCAAGACCGATGCGTTCATGGCAGCGCAGCCGTTCGGAAATGTGCCTGCTGCCTTCGGGCCCGATGGCAAAATCGGCATCTTCGAGTCGAACAGCATCATGCGGGCGGTGGCGCGGCTCGGCGAGTCGAAGTCCGCGCTCTATGGTCGCGACGCCTATGAGGCGTCCAGGATCGACAGCTTTCTCGACGTCAGCCTGGTGTTTGCCCGGGATTCGCAGATCTATCTCTTGGCACTGTCGGACGGCACGGTCGACGCGGCCGCTCACGCGCGAGCAAGAGAAGCGTTTGCGATCTATGCATCGGGGATTGAGCAGGCGTTGTCCCCGCGGCGCGAGGCACTGGTGGGTACGGGATTATCGCTGGCCGATATCTGCTTTGCCGCAGAGCTTGCGCTGTTCATGAACGAGCATACGCGGGCCGACCAATTGCACAAGCTTGGGCTGGACAGGATCCTGCATCCAGCGGTGCGGGATGAATATCCGCGGACCTTTGCTCATTTCGCTCGTCTCGTCGAGCACGCAGATTTCCAACCTGATCTGAAGCCATACGTCGAAAAGCTGTTGGCGAAGGCTGGCGACTGAGCTGCCGGCCGAACGTGGAGGACTGATCGCATGACCGCGCCTGTCTGCCTGATATCCGGTGTCGGCCCCGGCACAGGTTCCGCTCTCGCCAGGCGGTTTGCCGAGGGCGGCTATCGCGTCGCTCTGCTCGCCAGGAACGAGGAACGTCTCGCCGCCCTGGAGAAAGAACTGGCGGGTGCGAAAGGATTCCGCTGCGATGTTTCCGATCCCGAGCAGGTCGAAGCGGTGGGGGCGGCCGTGGAGCGCGATCTCGGCAATCCCGCCATCGTCATCCACAACGCCGTTGGTGGTGCGTTCGGCACTTTTCGCGAGATCGATCCATCGATCCTGAATCGCAACTTCCAGGTCAACACCATGGGTCTATTGTATCTCGCGCGGCGGTTCGTCCCCGCGATGGTGACGGTCGGAAAGGGCGCCATCGTTGCCACCGGAAACACCTCGGCCCTGCGCGGCAAAGCCGGTTTCGCCGGCTTCGCGCCGACCAAGGCGGCGCAGCGAATCCTGGCCGAAGCGATGGCGCGCGATCTCGGGCCACGGGGCGTTCACGTCGCTTATGTCGTTGTCGATGCCGTGATCGATCTCGAGTGGACACGGAAACGCTGGCCGGATCGCTCGGACGATTTCTTCATCAAACCGTATGCCATCGCGGACGAGATATGGCACGTCGTCCACCAGGATCGCTCCGCATGGTCGTTCAACGTTGAACTGCGACCATTCGGAGAGAGCTGGTAGTATGCCGGCTTGTAGCAACGCTGCTGCGGCAATAGCTCGGCAGCAGCTAAGTCGTCGATATTAGGTAATCGGTTTCCTAAACCTTTTGAGTTGCGCCGAGGCATAGGGGCGCCAGGTCGACCCCAGCCTTGCAAGGCCGCTGTCCCATCACCTTCCTACCGACATCGAACTTGATGGCGAGCAGGCATCTCATTCCATTTCGAACGGACGATTTGGCATGCGCTGAATGGCGGTTGAAATCGCCGAAAAAGAGCACAAAGGTCACCACACAACCGAAACCGGGCTCCGAAAAGCTTTATTTTAATGGGTTTTCTATTCTCGTTAGATCGCTCGGTGAGAGTCCCGCTCTCTCCGCTCCACTACTTGTCCATTAAACCCGCCGCCAGGAAACCGCAGGACGCATTTCGCATAGCACGCAAAGGCCAAGCCGCTTGAGGTCGGAGCGGAAGCGGCACCCCGATATGAACGTGCGGGGGGCTCGTGGGGGATGAGTGATGGACAAACCTTTCTCTGATTGGCTCAAACTGGACATCTATTGCTGTCAAACGACAGTTGGCGCGGCTTGTCTGAGATACGTTGCTGTGGACGGCCGCCAGAGCCGTCCGACTACAGGAACGACCGTTCTTGGCGCAAAGCGGACCGGATAGATGGCGGGCAGTAGTGCGGTGAGCGGCGCGCGAACCACCAAACCAGCGCTTTCCTGATCTCTGACGGTATATGAAGCTACGCGGGCTCGAGGAACTGGCGGAGCTGATCCAGCGGGTGGAGGCCAATCCGCGGGGTAAGTCTGCCCGCGAGATTGCGCGCATCCTGAACGACCGCAATGGCGCCACGCCCACAGGCAAACCGTGGTCTGCGATGACGGTTATCCGAGCCCGCGATCGCCTTGCGGCGGCCGCGTAGAGTAGCCAAGCGCGGTCTGAGGGAGTTGTTTCCAAAACAACCCTCACTCTCGACGGGGGCGCCTCCGGGCGCCGCCCTTGCTGACCAACAGCGCCACCACGAAAACGACGATCGCGCCTAGGTCGGTTGCAATCGTAAACCTCTCCATGCAGGCCAGTCAGCCACATGGTCTATGACAGGTGTGTGACGCATGGCGGCACGCACGCCCGCGTCGCCGAATTTTTTCCGAACACGAGCCTACCAGTCGATCAGAGTCCTATGCCCCAGATCCCAATGCCGATGATCGTCAGTGATACCAGGATCACCAGCACGTCGATCGCGAGCCACTGAGGTATGCGCTTTGCAGGTTGCTCGGCCATGCTATCGGCCCTCCGCACACCCCTGATGTTGCCAGCGAAATGCGCAAACCGGTATGAAGCAACTCACATAAGCAAGCATCGCGACCCGGCGACAAACTGCTGGATTAGGAAAAACAACGTGTTATAGTTTGCGAAACTTACTTGTAAAAGTGCAGCGCGCAAATGGCCATTCTCGGATACGCCCGCGTCAGCACTTTCGACCAGCAACTCAGCCAGATCGAAGCCCTGACGGCGGCCGGCGCCACTACGATCTTCAAGGAAAAGGTCAGCGGTGCCCGGGCCGATCGACCCCAGCTCGCAAAGCTGATCGCGTCACTCAAGGCTGGTGACATGGTCCTGGTCACCAAGCTCGATCGGCTCGGCCGCTCGACGCGCGAGCTGCTCGACCTGATCGAGCGCATCGGCAAGGCCGGCGCCGCCTTTCGGTCCCTTGGTGATCCGCTCTGGGATACGTCCTCATCGCAAGGCCGGCTGCTGTCGACGCTCCTGGCCGCAATCGCTGAGTTTGAGAGGGACTTGATCCGGGAGCGCACCGGTGAGGGCCGGAAGTGCGCGCAGGCCAAAGGCGTCAAGTTTGGCCGCAAGCCGAAGCTGTCGGAATACCAGCGGCTGGAAGCGCTCAAGCGCCGCGCCGCCGGTGAGACCCTGGCCGAGATCGCGAAGTCCTACGCGGTCGATCTCAGCATGATCTCGCGTCTGGCCGAATAGGGAGGGCCGACCCATGACCGATTTGGTGCAACGATTGCAATCCGAGCGATCCCCCATCTGCCTCGAGGCAGCACGCGAGATCGAGCGCACGGCCTCGATGCTGCGCGAGGCAAAAGCCGAGATCGTTCGTCTGCGCGATGCCAAGCGCCGCGCTATGCAGGTCGCCGACGAGCGCGCGAAAGAGATAGTCGACCTGCGCATGCAACTCGCCAAGAGCTTTGCGGTCGACGTATCGATGATTTCGCGGCTGAGTCGAAAGTCTACGGATCGTTAAACCGCGGAACGCGCGCATCATTACGCCGCGACCCCGGCCTTCAGATCAGGCCGGTGGTCTGCCGGCTGTCGACTGAAGTGGCGCTCCCGATCGAGCCGGTGCCGCCATCTCGGCGGCCCTTTCCGTGGCCGCCTCCGATGCGCCAGCGGCGCCCGTGCTCTGGCAGCGCGTGGCGTGTTGCCCCTCACTCTCGGCGGCCCGCCTCCGGGCGCCGCTCTTGCTGACCAGAGGCTCGCCAGCCCGCGAGCGCGGGTCCCAGGGGCCGCCCGAGGTCACGCCAGGCGCTGGGCGGCCTGCAAGGCTGCCCCACTCGACAACGGGGGCGGCTTAAGCGTTTGATATAGTGTCTAAGGCCCGTATAATCCCGCATCTGCGGCGGTGGTGTAGGACGAATGGTCTCTTCGATTCTTCAGGCCTTTACGGAAGACCACGTGATTCGGCTGACGGCCTGTCGCGATCGCAGTTGCGCGCCTGGGACCGCATCGGCTTCTTCAAGCCGGACTACGCCTATGAGGATCGGCACCAGCCTTATAGCCGCATCTATTAGTTCCAGGATGTCGTCGGCCTCCGGAAGATCGCGGTCCTCCGTAAGCAGTACCGCATCTCGCTCCAGCAACTGCGCAAGGTTGCGGACGAGTTGAGCGCGCGCGGGATGGCCAACTGGCGATGGTCCCGGTGATCGACGTCATCCCCAACGTTGAGGATCGCGTACGCGAGCTCCGGGAGCGCAAGAGCGACCAACGCGGCCATATCGAACATCTTCGCCGGCCTTCTTTAGCCGCACACGAGTCCCGCTCTCGTGTATTCCAGCCAGTTGCGCTCCACGGCATACTTGATGCCGCGCCAAACTCTGGGCCTGTCGCGTTGCCAGCCGTTCTTGGAAAGGAAGGGCGCGTTTATTTTCTCGATGTGGATGCGGTCGTCCTGGACCGCCTCGATGCTCATGGCGAGCTCGATCAGCTTTGCGCGCGGCGGCCTCAACTTGGCAGCCTTCCTGACCTTAACGTGGCGCCCCCGCAACAGTAGCGATGTTCCTTTTTGGAACAGGATTTCTCGACTCAAACCGCGCAGCAAATTCTGGAATCAATCCGATCAACCGGGCTGGAAGTGGCCATTCAATAAACAGTCAATTTTCCCGGACAGGCCGCAGGGCCGGAGCTGGCGAACCAATTTTTCCCGTTCGGTAAAATTGGCGAGTAGGTCCTGCGGCCATTTCCCCTTTAGCTTCGCCGGAAAACTTGAATGAGGACACTTAAGGGACGGCGCCGGGGTGGCGGCTTGTTGCTGTCGCGGACGACAAGCACCGCGAGAACGCATGGGCATTGAGAACCCGTCGGCTCCCAGGCCGGCGGGTTTTGCTTTGCGCTCGAAGGCGCTAAAATGTTCGTATGGCGGAACGAGTAACGGTTTTCTTCTACGGCCTGTTCATGGATCCGGAAGGCCTCCAGGCCAAGGGCCTGCGGCCATTGCTGGTTAAGCAGGCTTTTGTCGAGCGTTTTGCCTCAAGCTTGGTGAGCGGGCCACACTGGTGAGAAGCAAGGGCGAGTCTACGGCACGTAATGCAACTCACCTACGCTGAGGTTGACCAATTGTATTCGGACTCCAGCGTCGCTGCTTACCGGCCTGAGCCCGTGCTGGCGCAGGTGCCGACGGCTCAGCTGAGCTGGCTCTTTGCTTCAACCTGCCGAGCACTCCGGAGGGATCTAGCGGCAACCCGGAGTATGCTAGTGCGCTGCAGGCCGTCGCACGAAAGATGGGCCTTCCAGAAGCCTATGTCGCGGAGCTCAAAAACTCGACGTGACCGAGAGAGCTTAGAAGCAAAGAGTCGCGAAGATGCTGGGAACTTGGGTTCAGAACGGCGACTTGGCGGTGCAGCATGTCGAAAATAGGGACGGCAAAACGAAGGTACTACGACTGGGCGATGGTCATGCCCCTAGGACAGGCTGGCGAGGCCGTACAGCGGCTTTGGTGCTTGGCTAAGCGAACGCCCTCTATCAGCATTGTTCTCTACAACACCTCGGCGCGAATCTGAGCCACGCCACGATCCGTAATCCCTAAGCTGTGCGCGGCGGCCAGGGATAGGTCTAGAATGCGGCCCCTGACCCATGGCCCGCGGTCATTGACGGTGACAATGACGCTTCGGTTGCCATGAGTGACGCGTAACTTGGTACCGAACGGCAGGCGGCGGTGCGCCGCGGTCATTAGATTTCGATCAAACAATGAACCGCTAGCTGTCCTGCCTTTGGCATACGAATAGTAGGAAGCCTTTCCGGAAAAGACCCGCTTGAAAGATTGAGCCGGATGATCGTTCGGGGGCTCTTGCGCGGGTTGCGCTTGCGATTGCGGCTCATCCTTCTTTGTTTGATTAAGTCCGTCAGGAGGTGGCTCCGCGTGAGCCTTTGGGATGATGGACCACCGGTCATCGAAGGACTGCGCCACAGCAGGATTCGCATGGATTGCCATCCACGCCGGCATTGTTGCAATCGCGATCATTCCGCAAAGAAGTCGCATGATCGGCCTCACGCACAAATGACACTGATGGACAATGCAAACTCATTCGCCCGCGTTCCTGCGCAAGCATTCACGTGCAGAACAAAGGTGAATTGGTACCGATGGCGTGACGTTCCGGAGATGTTTAGGAGCGGCGCAGCAAACGGCCATTTCGCTGCGGTGCATCACACCAAATGAGGTAGCGGGCTTCGATCTTTGCGAAACGAAGGGCTCTAACCGGCCCATGGGAAATTCGTGCGCGGGGTCCCGCGGTGAATCAAGATTTTCGGACAAGAAAGGAATTTGATGACGAAATCGAATCCTAAGGGACCGAAGCATCTACGCAAAGAGGACTTTTCGAGAGGATCTGCTTGGTTTGCCTCCGCTGAGGCCGGTGGACACAACTCCGAAATGACTTTCCGTGAGTGCAGTCCTGCCGGCTCGGCACGACTTGGGCGAAGCGGGCTATGCGGATTTCTGGAGATCGATCCTCCCGGGGCGCCAAGGCAGACGCGCGCGATGATGCGGAACGGCGCCAGTTTCGCGTCGTTGCAGGATCATGGGCGCAAGGTCGAGGAGTGGCATGCCTGGACGAATGACCTGCTGGTGAAGTGTCCCAGGTGCGGCACCTGGCCGATGGCCGCCAGCTCCGGGAAGGGCACGTTCTCGAAACGTGAAATTGCGTTCAGATGCCCAAAGTGGGGCAGCGAGGAAACGGGACAACTCCGCCGCGCCGCGCTTACAGCGGTCTCGGCGGAGGGCGGTCGTGATGCTGCCTGAGCCGGCCCGCGGCTCGGTCGCTTGGAACGCGCCTTGTCCGCGCGACTTGATCCAGCGGAAATCTACGCGCGCAGGAGCGCGAGATCCGGATGCTGCAGCGCGCCGGCGTCCCGACGTGATCAGCCGAGCTCCTGCTGACGCGTATGCGAGCGAAGGTCGGAGACCTTGCCGCCACCCCGCGTTGCGGAACGGCGCCGGCTCGGCCACGCGAAGTTCAGATGGCTCATCGGCTGCAAGAACGTCGGGCACAGCTTCCGGCTCGAAAGAGCACAGCCATCGTGTTTTCCCCACCCGGCTGGAGCGCAGGTCCATCCGCCCAGTCGTGCAACAGTGTCGCGGAAAGTTGTCCGCGATGTTGTCCGCTCTTGACCTCTCCGGCGGTCGATATTGAAATCGGGCCTTCGGTGATGAGGGGGTGGCGTCGTGGAAGAGTTCTACAAAAGCTTTGCGCAGCGGGCACGCGATCTGGCGGAGAAGGCGGATCCCTTCACCAGGCGGCGGCTGCTCGCGAACCGCAGTTATGTGCAGCCGAAGATGTTCACGCTCATCGCAAGCATCCAAAAAGTCTGGATGCGTGGGAACTGCTGATGCGTGCATTGTCGCACTATTGGCTGGTTACGCGGCGGGATAACGAAATCGCGCAGAACCTTCTCGAGCGGGCCGTTGCAATCGATCCCAACTACGGCCCGGCGCTCGGCGTGCTCGCTACCAGCATAGCTTTTGGCGCCCACATGGGCTGGGCGGAGATAAAAACCGTCGGAACGACCGCGGAGCGCACGGCGCTGGCGGCGATCCGATCCGATGGTGAGGACCCATGGGCCCACCATGCGCTCGGATCTTTTTATTTGATAACGCGGCGCTTTGACGATCCACAAGGGGGGAAATTCGACCCGCCAACGTTAATTGGTTGGTGCTTCGCGCCGCTCCACTCTTGCGCGCCAAAGGGAATCGAAAGTGTCTCGGTGCGTTAGCGCCAGCGCTTCTGAGCCGATCGGATCCCCAAGCTTTTCTCTAAGCGCGCCCGCATCAGATCGCGTCGAAGCTAGAGCAGGCCACTCCAACGATGATTTCGAAAGCAGAGGCTTGCCTGCGTACCAACATTTTCGTCCGTCGATCAGGCGCCAAGACCAATATTCGCGGGGATTTTGCGGCATTGCCGCGCTGCATTGTTGTTTTGCCTGTACAATTGGAAGTTCGATCAAAGGGAGCGCAGCGACGCAAATGGCAAGAGGAATCGATGGAAGTTGTTTCGCCATCTGAGGACTAAGCGCTAGTTCGTTGCTGCAATCGAGCCATGGCAACTACCAAATCGGGCCGCTCAAGAACCTCCACCAGCTTGTCGAGGAGGCGCTCATTGTCATGGGGGCGCGGCTGAAGGTATTCGTCCAGTATGCATCGGGCTTCGCTGATCGCGTGAATAGCCAATTGCTGATCGGTCATCGCTTCTTACCTATTCGCAGTTGCGCGTTTACAGAAGGATGGCAGATCAAGTCCTCATTTTGACTTATCCCATCAAATTTTGTTTCAGTGTAGGGCCTTTAGCGGGGCTCGGACTCATTCTGTTCGGCTAGCTAGCTTTGCATGCGAGCCTTGCCGCGCAGGAGCGGACCGCTGATTCGGGGGGATGTTGAGGTAGTGGTCACGGGCGCGATCTCGGCTCAACGCGCCACGGCCAATGCCTTTCCTAGATCGCCTTACGCGGTCCCCAGTTGGGTGCAATGGTCGTG
This sequence comes from Bradyrhizobium sp. PMVTL-01, assembly GCF_051861855.1. Classification (NCBI taxonomy): domain Bacteria; kingdom Pseudomonadati; phylum Pseudomonadota; class Alphaproteobacteria; order Hyphomicrobiales; family Nitrobacteraceae; genus Bradyrhizobium; species Bradyrhizobium sp. PMVTL-01. The sequence continues at coordinate 46,588 of NZ_CP193983.1, forward strand.
GGTGATGGCCGTTGCCACGGTCCCCGGCCGCCTGATCACCTACGTACGAATATAGTCACCGGGCGGTTCACGGGGGTCAGCGTCTCGTCCGGAGGCCGCTCAGCGACCGTCCATTCGCTCAAAGGCACTGAGATAGATTGCATTGCGCCTGTCAAGGTTTACTCGCGATCCAGCTTCGTTCACCCGCTGACTACTACGCTGAGGAAAACTCCCTATTTGGCCTCACACCATGGACACGCTCGAAACGATCGGGGTCATAGCCGTCCCTTTCGCCCCGTTTCTGGTCTCGCTTGGAGCGGTGCTCTCGGCTGGAGGGCTCCGCAGATGGCCATTCTTCTCGTACGCGTTTTCGTTTTTAGCTGGCTTGGTGGCCGAAAAGGTTTCGGCTTTCTGCTGTGGTCCATCTGCTGGATCGTTGCATGGGTGTTTGCCGGGATTGCCCTGAAGGCGCGTGGAGCTACGGCTAGCGGATGATGCAGCAGCTCCCGGTCCTAAACAAAGATCGCATCAGCCGGAGAAGGATGCCGGGCCAGCAGGGCAGCGCTAGGACCGCCCGATCACGGGTGGTGGTCCACTGGCCAGAACCGCGGGATGCCGCGTTCGCGCGATTAAATTGAAGGGCTGACGGATCCGCACGGCTTACGGGTTACGAGCACGTGCCCATGCCGCCAATTTTGGAGCACGTGCCCGTTCCAACATTGATGGTGTGTTTGCGCGAAGCCGATCGAGGCCATTATAATCAAGGCCACTGCGACGCATGCGGCTAAAATGTTCTGTACCATGGCTGCCACTCCCCGCGGGACCGCACGGCCAAGGCTTTAGAGAGAACACCCTGGGATGGAAGCCGTCAATGCGGCGCATCAGCGGAAGGTCGTCGATGCCACCCACGTTACTGGCGGCCGCGACGAATCATTTCCATGATCTGCTCGGGCGTCTCGCGCACGGTAATGCTGTGTTTGCGCGCTTCTTTGGCAAACCTGAGGGGTTGTGTACTGGTCCTGAAATCGAACCATCAAGACCACCAGGTCCATGTTGACGTATACGTCTTCGAAATTACTTGCTGAGCATTGTTTGTTTTCTTTTTCAGCCGCCTCCGTATCGTGGTGCGTGGTATACCAGTGCTAGGTTGAGCGTATATGGATCGTCCTCTCCGCTGCGCTCTGCGACAGTATCAGGCGTGCAGAAGTACGTCACGGCATTAGCGCACTGACCATGGCCATGCCGATGAAGGTTGCGGTTTGTTGGCTTGCGGCCGCGCCGGGGTTGGCACCGGCTTGTGCGTCTGGGCGACATTGGTCGGCCGCCGCGGACGTGGCACTGGTATTTCGGGCATCACCTTTGGTTCTTCAGGGCTCATCTTTGGTTCTTCGAGGCTCGCCTTTGACTCTTCAGGGCTCACCTTTGGCTCTGAAGCGGTGGCGATGACGCGGGCCAGTTGTTTCTGGCTTTCGTTGAGCCGCTCGGTAACCGTTTCTCTTTCGCGCTCGAACTGTATTTGGGTCGCCCTGATCTGCTCCATGATAGTGTTGTTGCGCGCCGCTTCTGCCTGGCTCGCCTTGAGTTGGCTCGCGACATTTTCATTGTCGCGGACCAACTGTCCTTGCCTCATCTCGAGCTGCGCGACCGCTTGCCTCAAGGCAGCGAGATCGTTCGCTATCGGTTGGAGCTGCTGCGCCAAGTCGGACGAAAGGGCGACTGCAGTCGGCGCGTCCTGTTTCAGAGGTGCTGGGTCTGAGGAGGGCATGGTTTCCGTATGAACGGAAGACGACCACCACCAGGCAGCAACGCCGATGGATGCTGCCAGCAGAGAACCGACCAAAGCCAGGTAACGCCAATCGGCCGGTGTATGAATCGTTGGCGGAGGACTAAACGTCTTCGTGCTGGTCGGCGGGTCCGAAGGATTGACCCACGCTTCGCGCGCTAGGTTCGAAAGCTGCTCCTCCAAGCTCGCAAACATCCCTTCCGAGAGTTTGTCGTCCAGCGTGGGATCCATTTCGGTGCTCCGTATTAAACACAAATGTCACCCGCGCGAGAGCGATCCACAGCCCCGCAACGGCGAGCTAACTTTCGACGGGCGCAGATAGTTTTTGCAGCTGCGATCCTTCGCAGCGCTGATAATACAGCCTGCACGTCACCGTCTTTTTTGTGAGTTCATCCCTGAACTGTCCCTGGGTGTTTAAACTAGCCGACGAGGCGGAACTATGTTCACGGCGGGAGAACTACGGAAGGAACCCTTACTGTTCTATCTGGCCCCAGCGCGTCCGTTGAGAGGGACCCGTAGCCGGAAAGCGGCCGGACCTAGGCACATAATGCCCGTAGGCGCCGCGAACGAGTGGCGGAATCGATTGCGGAAGGTGAAGCATGCTTCACGCGTGCGTTCAGTCTCCCTCCGGGGACGGCCGCCTTGTCGAGCCAAGTCGGGTACTGTCCTGGTGGAAGCAATAAGTGCAGTTCTCAGGTTGAAGTCGCGACATTTGTGATTCCACCAGGGCAGGGTGTCAGTCCCGAGAAACTGCCGAAGATCTTCAGGGCGCTGCATGCGGGTTGGCTTGCGAGGGGTTGCGGAGCGAAGGCTGCGAATGAGCTGGATGCCATCATAGCGAGCCGGCCGCTTAGCTGTGTGCCGGTGAGCGTGGATCGATATGGCAGTAGTTCGATTGCTGGCGTTGACGTTGCGCAGTGGCTGATTCGCAACGGCTCGCGTTGGATTGGCCTCTGTACTCAAAGGGCAAGTACGAGGAGGCATATGGGCGAGCAGCTACGTAGAGCCCTGGCGATTCGCATGTGTAATTAAGCGAGGCGAAAGGCCGCGCGACCGTTCGGACGATGCGAGCGCTTTTGGCGGCTGCGGAATGATCTGCGTCCCTGAGCGCGTTAATTGGCGTCGTTTATCCCGCCGCTCCCCGAATTAAATCGTCGCTGATCGGCACGTCATCGTCTGAGCGCGGCGAGGATGATCGAGCCGCGAGTCGGCGCGCCGCCGCGCCACCGCACGTTGTTATCGTGAGGGCGAACGACGCGCTGCCTATCCGCGCCTGGGCGCTCAGCGCTGATGACCTAGGCCGATCCCCAGCTGGGACGCTTTGACGCGTAACGCGCTGATCGTTCGCTTGAGTTCCTTGGAGATCTTCGTGACCGGCGTGCGAGACTTCGAGTGCTTCTTCAAAGTCCGCACGTCCGCCGATGTCCATTCACGGCGCTGTGGTATCGCCTTCTTCTTCGTTGATTTCAGCTTGTAAGCTCCGGTGTTGTTAGGTCCACCCGCACATGGCTGCGCTACACCTGCGCCTTCGCGCTGGCAAACAAGGTCCGCGACACCCGCCCTGAGATGCAGCACACCGTCAGATAAACGGAGCCATCACTAGCCGTCGCTGTTAGCAATCGTCAGCAGCGTTCGCAACTAGCAATGTGTCCAAAATGTCAGGGCTTATCGTACAATATCCTGTCTACTAAAATCGTTTCCCGACGGGAGCTGAACGTGTCTGAACGGCTATCATTCAAGGCGTCCCGCAGGCACTCGCGTGCTCGCAAAATACGAATTGATCATGCACTGAGCCCGGCGGCCGGATGCCATCGCGATGCACTGGGGCAGCGACGGGTAGCGGCATTCGTAATAGTTCGCGTCCGGGTGATACACGTGCAGGCAAACCAGATAAGCCGGATCGTAGGTCTGAGCCTCCGCCGGCTCTATTGAGACCGTTCCGATCGCGGACATCGCAAAGATCAGAATGCGCATCAGAACCTCCTTGGGAATTGACGGCTGGGATGCGACGGCAGCTCCGCACTGACGCTGAAAAGGAATGGTGCGCGCAATGCCCAACTTTACGCATTCGAGGCACCTCGTTGCGCATGTGTAGATAATCCCAATCGCCTCATATTGCGCCGGCGTAAACTCGGAAGCTCCGCCGCGACTGCGCGTCGATCGGATTGCCGGTGCACCAATCAAGGGCCAGAAACCTGCCAGCCTCGCCGGGGGCCGGGGCAGCCGCTTCGGTCCGCTCCATCACCATGACCTCCATCCTCCGGCAAGTGAGTAAGTAGGCAGTCCAGGCTGTTGCGCGCGTTCCAGCTCCAACTGTGGCTGACCCTCTGCCCCTGCGCCCAGGAATGGTTCGCTCCGCCGCAGGTCGGCGTGAAGCCGAGCGTTCTCAAGTGAAATCGCTGCTCACGCAGTAAGTGTAGTCCGACCTGTGCATTAACTATCACCGCTGTGATCGCGTTGATGCTGCCGCGGATGCGGTGCCTGTTGTACTTGCGGGCCTGTAGGAAGCTTTGGATCTTCTCGACCGCCGCCGGGCTGGTTCTGCCGACCTCCATCTGGTCGACCATTCCGACGAGGATGGTGTCTGCGAGCTCGAACGTGTCTCTGTCGTGCTGCGTTAGCGACTGGGCGAGATTGGCCATGTCGACTTCGGCATTGCGCAGCTCGACCTGGCAGGTCTCCCACTCGCGCCAGCCGCTCAACACCAGAATGGAGACGCCTGAAGGCCACGAATGCCGCCCACAACGGGAAGAGAGCCTTCTCCCTCGCGGCGGGTATTTGGCGAGCTTGCTCCTTTTCGCGCTACGTCCCTTAACGGACGATCACCCTGGAGCGCAAGATCAACGACGAGACAACGGTCGCCGGAACGCAACATCCTGCCGCGATCGCAAACCCGTCCCTTAACGAGCGACTAAAGCCGGCCCCGGATGACTACGTAAAGGACGACGCGCGAGGCCGCTCCCCAGGTGCGTGGTTGATGACGGAAGCGGCGTCACGCTCAGGGGACGGCGATCCCGCAGGGTCTCGTCAGAACGGGCGCGGGTGGGTTCGGCTCCAAGCATCGCCCGTCGTGCAAATGAGAGTGCCATGGACCATAGCTCGCAATCGCTAGCTTCGATCTTGAGCAAGCTGCGCCTCCATGATGGCGACGGCGAACCGGACATCACGCGGCCCCGCGCCCCGTCTCGGGTGCGGGAGCCGGCCAGACAGCCGGAACCTTAACGACGCCGAAGCGGCATTCAACGGCCGAATTCGTTGCTGCCGCTGCTCGGCCTAGAGGTCTGACGCTGAGCGTAATGCCCGCGCGCCTCGCGCTCGCGCGCCGCTTGCCGCTCGGAGGGGGCGCGACCGATCTTGGCCCGCAGCTCTGCCAGGTCAATGAAAACGTCCGCCTGGCGCCGCAGCTCATCGGCGATCATAGGCGGCTGAGTGGCGATCGTCGAGACCACTGCGACACGGACGCCGCGCCGTTGCACCGCAACGACGAGAGGCCGAAAATCGCCGTCGCCGGAGAACAGGATCATTTCGTCGATTCGTCCAGCGAGCTCCATTGCATCGACCGCCAGCTCGATGTCCATGTTGCCTTTGACCTTGCGGCGTCCGGAAGCGTCGACGAATTCCTTGGTTGCCTTGGTCACGACGGTGTAGCCGTTGTAGTCGAGCCAATCCACCAGAGGGCGAATCGAAGAGAACTCCTGATCCTCGAGAACGGCCGTATAGTAGAAGGCACGGAGCAGTGTGCTCCCAGCCTCAAACTCCTTCAGGAGGCGCTTGTAATCGATGTCGAAGCCGAGCGTCTTGGCCGTGGCGTAAAGGTTGGCCCCGTCGATGAAAAGGGCGATTCTGCGAGGTACGGGATACATCCAGACCCTCGAAATGCGGAAAGTGCGCTCCGCACGCGCCCATATTCAGTCTCGACGGTCGGGCGGCTTGGGCCGTTCTGTCGTTCCGTCGTGCAGCCGAGCTGCGGCTGTGAGAGGCTATCTTCAATCCTTTGCTGATTCAAAAGTTTTTTCGTGATTACTTGAACCCCGAGACCCGCGTTGATGACATGGAAGTATACCCGACGAAGGCCATGCCCAATAATCTGCCGCTCTTTGAAATCCATTTGAGAGGGCGTCGCGGGACGGTCCGGTTCTACAGGTCCAACGGCCCACCGCTCATGCTCGGATCGGAGACCAGCAGCGCGGCCGCCAGAGACCAGGCAGGTCGGGCACTCTTCCTGATGCTGCTGGGGTCGGCCGCCACTGCGAATGATCGCCCTGCATGCCGCAGTGGCTCATCGGCAAAGTATACCGACTTCGGCAGCTCGCGCATCTGACCGAACCGGGTGCCCTGCATAGTGACGAGCAATCCGGCGGCGAGGTCCGCATCTCAGAATTCCGTTGCTGCGGACTGGCGGTGTTCTGAAGCCGCCGCGCTAGAACTTCAACGTGGTCCGCAGGCCAAAGACGGCCGCGTTCTTGAGCGCTCTTCCCGGCGTCGGGCCCGCAGGATCCGTCGCTCCGCCTCCAATGACGTATTGAAAATTGGGTTGTAGGGTCCGCCCGTCTCTCAGCTGATGCTGATACACCGCCGTCAAGAGTCGCTCGAAACGGCGCACCGGCCACGCTGGGCCGGCAAGTGCGCGATAGTCGAAGTCGAGCGCCTGCGCTCGCTTCGAGACGTGCGCATAGCCGGCCGCGATGCCGAACTTGTCATCCGGCCGCTTGTCGCTGAGGCCGATGAACTCAAGTCCTGCATTGGCGGCAGAATGGAGGTCACCCATTCAGGCATCGATGTCCATCCGGCGAGCATTGCGCTCCCTCTGGAAATGCATCCAATGACGCTGGACGAGCAGCTCGCGCAGGAGCGCCGTCACTCGGAGAGCGTGTCTCGGTCGCGGCAGAGGTCCGGTCACCCCCGACCGCATGCGCCATCCCGAACTCCGTCGAGGTCTCGAGACGCCGACCAGCTGCAGCTCCAGTCGTGCTCTTGGGCCGCAGGTCTACCTGCCAACCCTTGAAGGATGCCGGCCAGCACCCTAGATAGCATCCACACGCCATCCAATCGGATGGTAAAAATGGATGCTATCGATGGCCGATAATGTGCGCGAGCTGCGACCCAAGCCCCCCGACACCGAGAAGATCACGATCAACCTTGGCTATGTCGACCTCGGTCATGTCGATCTCATGGTGCAGGAAGGGTTCTATTCGAACCGGACCGATTTCATTCGGACAGCAATCCGGAACCAGCTTGAGCGCCACGCGGAGGTCGTCAGACAATCCACGGTCCGGAAGAACCTGGACCTCGGGCTGCGCAACTACGCGCGCGAGGATCTCGAAGCGGCGCGCCGCGCCGGCGAGATGCTGCAGATCAATGTTTTGGGCTTAGCCACCATCGCCCAAGACGTCACCCCCGAGTTGGCGCGCGCCACAATCGCGTCGGTCTCGGTGCTGGGGGCCCTTCACGCCCCTCCCGCGGTCAAGGCCGCTCTCGCCGACAGAATGAGGTGAACGATGCTGAATCAAGACATAGTCCGTGAGGCAACCCGTCTTACGCGTGCCGGCCAACTGGTCGAGGCCACCGCGCTCCTGCAGCGCATGCTCCAGGGCGGTTACGCTCCAAGACCGGAGCCTCGTAGCGCCGCTCAGGCCCGGTTTCCGCTCGATCCGCTTACTATCGACGCCACTGCCGACGTCGTCGAGCAGCGGGAAGCTCCGCAGATATCGCCGGCCCGTTCTGCTCGGGGGCGCAGACGCTCCTTACCGCTCGACGGCATGCGAGATTTTCCCGGGCTCGGCCTGCGAAGTCCGATCACGCGCGCTCCTCTGGCCCGATCGGACATCGTGCCCGAGGGCACACAATTTATCACCGGTACCTTCAGTAACGCCGCAGGAAGCCGGACCTACAAGCTGTTCATCCCAAGCCGCTTTCAGGGGCGACGGCTTCCCCTCGTAGTCATGCTTCATGGCTGCACGCAGTCGCCGGATGATTTCGCGGCCGGCACCCGGATGAACTTTCTGGCGGAAGAGCAGAATTGCTATGTGGTCTATCCTGAGCAGCCGAGCGGAGCCAACCAGTCGAAGTGCTGGAACTGGTTTCGCACCGGTGACCAGCGTCGCGGCGAGGGCGAGCCCTCGATGATCGCCGGCATTACCCGCCAGATCATGCGCGCTCATGCGATCGATCCGAAGCGCGTATACGTCGCGGGTATGTCGGCCGGCGGGGCCGCCGCCGCGATCATGGGCGCAACGTATAACGACCTGTACGCGGCCGTCGGTATTCATTCAGGCCTCGCGTGCGGGGCCGCGAGCGATCTTCCCTCCGCGTTCGTCGCCATGCGGCAGGGAGGCGGCTCCAAGGCGAATGCGGAGTGCAAAACTCCCGTGCCGACCATCGTTTTCCACGGCAATCGCGACACTACGGTGCATCCAAAGAATGGCGACCAGATTATCGAGCAGTCCGCCAGGGCGAGGCCGACGAGGAAGGTACTTCGCGGACGCGTACCCCACGGCCATGCCTATACGCGCACCGTCCTGATCGACCGGGCCGGTCGAGCGATCTCGGAACAGTGGAACATCGATGGCGCCGGACACGCGTGGTCAGGCGGCAGCCCCGTCGGGTCTTACACTGATCCGCAAGGGCCGGATGCGACAAGGGAAATGCTGCGCTTCTTTCTTGAGCATTCGCTCGATGGGTAATCTGGTTTTGAAGGGCGCTCAGGGTTGTCTTCGCGCACGTCACTGAGCTTCCGGATCAGCTTGGCGGCCTCTATCCGCCCGTCTCGCAATCAAGGCACGAATGCTAGCGTAGTCCCCGCAACGTAAAGCGGTCTTTGGAGAGGACAACGGGCGGAGAGCTGATGGCTCCTCAGACCGCCACCCGTTGAGCGTAGGTCCGGAAGATCGCCAGCCATACGTGTGGATGCCGTGCGACATGACGTCAGTCAGAGAATACGCTCACGAGCGAGGCGGAGGCAAACGCCGGACGGGACTAAGCCTGATTGCGGGCGGGCAGCGGGGGGCCATCGACCAGATCCGCCGCAACACGCTCATCTTCGGCGCCGGTCACTCTGCCTTCGAGGACTGCGTTCAACCGGGCGGGATCGAGCTCGCCCTCGGTCCGCGCGATCACGATGGTCGCCACGCCATTGCCGATCACGTTGACCAGCGCGCGCGCCTCGCTCATGAACCGGTCGATGCCGAGGATGAGCGCCATGCCCGCGACCGGGATGGTGGGGACGACCGACAGCGTTCCGACCAGCGCGATGAAGGACGCGCCGGTCACACCGCTCGCGCCCTTCGAGGTCAGCATGGCGACGGCGAAGATCGCGATCTGCTGCGAGAGCGAGAGATCGGTGTTGGTGGCTTGCGCCACGAAGAGTGCGGCGAGCGTCATGTAGATGGACGAGCCATCGGTATTGAACACGTAGCCGGTCGGCACGACGAGTCCGACGACCGGCTTGGAGCAGCCGAGGCGTTCCAGTTTTTCCATCAGGCTCGGCAGCACCGGATCGGAAGATGACGTCCCCAGCACGATCAGGATCTCTTCCTTGATGTAGACGAGGAACTTCCAGATGCTGAAGCCGGACCACCAGGCGATCGGGCCGAGAATGCCGAACACGAAAACAGCCGACGTCAGATAGAAAAGGCCGATGAGCTTGGCCAGCGGGCCGAGGGAGCCGACGCCGTAGCGGCCGACAGTGAACGCCATTGCTCCGAAAGCGCCGATCGGTGCGAATCGCATGATCACGTTGATGGCGCCAAAGATCAGCATCGATCCCCCGTCGATCGTGTCCCGGACGGGCCTGGCGCGCTCGCCAAGACGGGACAGGACGCATCCGAACAGGATCGAGACCAGGACCACCGGAAGAATGTCGCCGCGCGCGAATGCGTCGATGACGGTATTGGGGATGATGTTGAGCAGGAATTCGGCGATGGTTTGCTCTTTTGCTTTGCCGGCATATTGCGCGACGGCCCTGGCATCGAGGGTTGCGGGATCGACGTTGAAGCCGGCGCCGGGCGTCGCTACATGAGCGGCGAGGAATCCGATCAACAGGGCCAGGGTCGAGAGGACCTCGAAGTAGAGCAACGCCTTGCCGCCGACGCGGCTTACCTTCTTCATGTTCGACATGCCGGCAATGCCGGTCACGACCGTGCAGAAGATCGCGAGGGCAATCACCATCTTGATCAGTTTGATGAAGCCGTCGCCGAACGGCTTCATGTCGACCGCGATGGCGGGCCAATAGTGCCCCAGGACGATCGCGACCGCGATCGCGGCCAGGACCTGCACGTATAGAATGGTGTAGAACGGCTTCCTTGATCGTCCGGTCGAGCTCGTGCCCATCGGTTTCTCCCTGTCGTTATTTTGAATGTTGATTACAGACCCCGCTGACGCTCATCGGCCGTGAGCGGCATCACCAAGAGCACGGCCACCGGTGCGTCCGTCCTGTTGGTCAGCCGGCGGTTCTCGCCGCCGGCGATGCGGCAGGAGTCCCACTTGCCCAGCGTGATTTCGGTCTCGCCGTTCGAGACGTGGAGCGTCCCGTCAGGCGCGACGTACATCTTCTCCTGCGGCGATGAGGACAAGGTCGTCCCGCCGCCCGGGGCGATCACCGACACGCCGATCCAGAGGTCGGAGGAGGGGCCGGCCTCTCTGCCTTGCAGGCGGACCATCGCCATCTCGTGATGGCCCGGGGCGGTATATTCCGGCGCGTCGGCGAAGCGAACGACATGCATGATCAAGTCCCCGGACGAAGCACGATGCGGTCGCGTGACGATCCGATCACCGCGGCGTAGGCCGCCTTCGCGTCGGCCAGGGAATAGATGGCGTTGCCCGTGATCGGGAACGGGCGAAGAGAGCCGTCGGCGAAGCCGGACAGCACGCTGCGCAGGACGTCGGCGCTCTCGACCGAGGAGAAGGCGAGGGTGTCGATCCCGACATAGGTGTGCCGGCCCCGGTAGAACTCCAGGATGTTCAATTGCACGATCTTGTGGACGGCCGCGATCAGGATCTGCCGTCCGTCCTTCGCAAGGGAATGGTGGGCGTCGTCGAAATAGGGATCACCGACCGTGTTGAAGACGATATCGGCGCCCTTGCCGTCGGTCAGCTCGCGGACCCGTTTTGCGACGTCGGTCGTGGCCGAGTTGACGATCTCGACGGGAGCGTTGGCGTGGCCTTCATAGGCCTCGTCCTTGCGCACCACGCCGATCACCTTGGCGCCTCGCCAGGTCGCAAGCTGCACCGCTGCCTGCCCCACCTTGCCGTTGACGCCCATCACGAGGACATGCTCGCCGGGCTTCGGTCGGCCGGACCGGCGGAAGCCTTCGATGGCCGTCACGAACGGCACGCCCAGCCCGGCGGCTTCGTCCATCGAGATGCCGGCGGGCTTTTCGACCAGCGCGGCGGTTTCGACGACCAGATGCGACGCGTGCGTGCCGTCGCGGCGGATGCCGAGATCGCCGGAGGTGCCGAATACGGACTTGCCGACCCATTCGCTCGGACCGTCGATCACCCGTCCGGCGAAGTCGCGGCCCGGCGTCCGCGGAAACAGCGCGTAGGGCATCAGGCCGGTGGCGGCCTTCACGTCGGATGGATTGACGCCCGCGGCGTCGATGGCGACGATGACCTCGTTTGCTTGCCGGGACAGTGATTGCCGTTCGACGACGGGTTCGATCGACGCGGTGTCGGCGGCCTTGGTGTTGAGCCGCACGCTGGTGGCTTCGACGACGAGGTTCGCTTTCGCTCTGGTCATGACGGACACGGGCCGCTCCTATGCTGCGCTTTTGGCTGAAGGCGGCAGGCCCACGATGCGGCGTGCCTCCTCGACGGTCGCGATCGTGCCGCCGAGGTCCTCGACAATTCGGCGCGCCTTGGCGACCATCGCGGCATTGGAAACGGCGAGCCGACCGCGGGAGAGATAGACGGAGTCCTCGAGGCCGACCCGCACATGGCCGCCGGCGAGATAGGACTGTGCCACTGTCGTGAACGCGGCCTTGCCGATGCCGATGGCGGTGAACTCGGTGCCTTCGGGCAGCAAATTGCGCGCGTAGAGCACGGTCTCGGGAGAGGGCTGGAAGCCGTAGCGCACGCCCATGACGAAGGAGCACAGCACCGGCCCGCTCAGCATGCCGTCGGCGATGAGATCATGCATCAGCGCGATGTCGCCGGAATCGAACAACTCGATCTCCGGCTTGACACCGGCCTCGCTGATTACTTTCGCCATGCGACGGACGTTGCCGGGCGTATTGATCACGACCTCCCGGCCGGAATTCATGGTGTTGAGATCCAAAGTGCAGATGTCGGGTCGCAATGCGACGATGTGCTCGACCCGTTTCTCCGGCACCATCAGGGTCGTTCCCTCGGCGGCCACCTTCGGATCATCCTGCGACGGCACGAAGCGGCCGCCCGGACCGGTCGTGATGTTGAGGATGAGCTCCGGATTGCGCCCGCGGATGCGCTGCACGACGTCGACATAGTGGTCGAGCAGCATCGACGGGCGCCCGGTCAGGGGATCGCGCGCGTGGATATGGACGATGGCAGCGCCCGCATCCGCGGCGCCGAGGCAGGCATCGGCGATCTGTTGCGGCGTGATCGGCAGATGCGGCGTCTGTTCGGGCGTCGTGAGATTGCCGGTCACGGCGCAGGTGATGATGACCTTGTCGCGTGGAGTTCGCATGGGTTGTTCCTCAGAGCGAGCGGCCGCCGTCCACCACGAAGGTGGTGCCGGTGGCGAAGCGGAGCTGCGTGGCGCAGGCGACGATCGCTGAGGCAATGTCCTCGGCCGTGCCGATCCGCTTCAGCGGGGTGGTCGCTGCGGTCTTGGCGTTGAAGTCGGCGCCGCGCCCCGGAACGAAGCTGGTGTCGACCACGCCGGGAGCGACGGCGAGCACGCGCACCTCGGGTGCGAGCACGCGGGCCAGCGACTTGGTCATCACGTCGATGCCGGCCTTGGCCGCGCAATAGGCGATCGACGAGCCGATCCCGTTAGTGCCGGCAATGGACGAGATCGAGACGATCAGCCCGTCTCCGGAAGCCTTGAGCAGCGGGGCGAACGTGCGGATGGTCGCGAACTGTCCGCGCCAGTTGACCGCAAACATTCGGTCGATCAGCTCGTCGTCCAGCGCATCCAGATCGGCATGTGGTACCGGCTTGGTGAAGCCGGCGGCATTGACGAGAACGTCGAGCCGGCCGAAAAGGCGTTCGATCTCGGCGCGCAGTAGCTTCAAGGTATCGGTCCGCGACACGTCGGCGATCAGCGCCGCGTGGCCTTCTCCGGGCAGGGTTTGCACCACCTTCGCGGCCGCCGCGGCTTCCTCCGGAACATCGCGATGACTGATCGCGATGCGGGCGCCAAGCTCGGCAAATTTTCGGGCGGACACGGCGCCGATGCTGCCGCCGCCGCCGACGACGAGGACGACCTTGCCGTCCATGGACTGGTTCATGATTTCTCTCACTTGATCGGTGGTTTGGGAAGGATCGCCTCGCCGGCCTCCATGACGAAGCGGTAGTTCAGCGTGTACCAGGGCGCCTCGACGCGAGGTGCGGGACGCTCGCCCGCGTCATGGCGGCGATAGTCGCCGACCAGCGCGCGAGTGACGCCGAACACCACGTCGCTTTCGAGATGCTCGTCGTCATCGACGAAGACCTGCGTGATGAGGGTCTTGTAGCCGGGCTTGAAGCCGAGGAAGTGGATGTGCGCCGGACGGTAGGGATGCCTGTTCTGGGCACGCAGGAGATCGCCGACGGGGCCGTCGGTCGGGACCGGATAGCCGGCCGGCTTTACGGAGCGGAACGAGAATCGGCCTGCTTCATCGGTCGTGAACTTGCCGCGCAAATTCATGTCCGTCTGCGTGTCGTCCTGGTTCTCGTAGAGGCCGACCGGGGAGGATTGCCAGACGTCGATGTCGGCGCCCGCGACGGGCTCGCCTGCGACATCCACGACCTCGCAGCTCACGAACAGTTCGGGGCCGGGTGTCGTCGAGCGGACGATTGATCCGCCGTTCGCGGTCCGCGGCGAGTTGGCGCGCCAGAACGGGCCGAGCAGCGCCGCGGCGGTCTCGGTGGCGCCGGCATTTCCGTTGTTGAGGAGGCAGACGAGCGTCGAAAAGCCGATCGCGTCGGCAAACAGGATGCCCTCGTTGTGGCTGTCGTGGGTGGCCTGTCCGATCCGGTTGAGGAAGTCGACGCCGAGATCGTATTCCGCCTCGGTCAGCTTCACCTCGCGGGCGAAGGCGTGCATGTGCCGGACGAACGCCTCCATGACCGTGCGGAGCCTCGGGTTGTCCGCAGCCGACATCGCCTTGAGCACGTTGGGCGTCACGTCCTCGAGCGTCGCGATTATCCCTGTCTCCATCGCCTCACTCCTACATTTATTTCTTGCAATCGATTGCATACATATTGCAATCGATTGCAATCCGTCAAGTAGGGCGCTATCGTCATTTGCAAGAGCTGGCTAAATGTTGAAAATCGCTCAGTGAATCGACCTGTCGCTACCATCAAGCAGATCGCCGATGCGACCGGGGTGCACCCGTCCACGGTGTCGCGCGCGCTTGATCCTAAGAAGCGGCATCTCGTCGCCGATGACTTGGCGAAGCGGATTGCTTCGCGGGCGGAGGCTCTCGGCTACCAGCCTAACCGTTTGGCCGCGAACCTGCGCCTGGGCCGGTCCGATCTGGTTGGAGTGCTGCTGCCCGATATTGCCAACCCGGTGTTCGCGCCGATCCTCGGCGGCATCGCGGAGGTCCTGTCTGCGCAAGGCTATGCACCGATCGTTGCCGATGCCGGCAACGCATCGTCGCAACAAATCTCTTTTGTCGAGAGGCTGCTCAGCCAGCGCGTTGATGGTCTGATCCTCGCAACGGTTTCGCAGGATGATGAATTGGTCGGCTTCTGCATCGAGCGCGGCCTTCCAGTCATCCTGGTCAACCGCTCTGAAGCGCGCGATCGAGTCTCTTCGGTGGTCTCTGACGACGAGATGGGCATGCGCCTTGCGGTCGACCATCTTGTTGGTCTTGCACACAGGCACATCGCACATGTCGCCGGGCCGCCGTCCACATCGACCGGCGCGCTACGGCGCGACGGATTCGAGCGCGCGATGTCATCGCATGGATTGAGCGGTCTGATCCGCGAGGCCTCCGCCTACGGCCGCGAGGAAGGTGCGCAAGCGGCGACGCATCTGCTCAATTCCACGCGCGACATCACCGCAGTTGTAGCCGCCAACGATCTGCTCGCCCTCGGCGTCCTCGATGCGCTGAAGCAGCGGCGACTGCACTGCCCGGAAAATGTCTCGATCGTCGGTCACAACGACATGCCGCTGATGGACGTGGTCTCGCCGCCGCTCACCACGGTGCGGATCGAGCACAGGGAAATGGGCCGCATAGCCGCCAAGTTGCTCCTCGATGCAATCAAGAGCGGCTCGTCTGAGCGCCGGCACGTCGTGCTCCGCTCGGAACTCGTTGTCCGAGGATCGACCGCGAGCCTGCGAAACGTGTAGTCCTTTCCGCCAGCGATATTTTCGGCTGAAAAAGCCCGAAAACGATTGAAAATAAAGGGATTTTTCTGTTCTTGTCGGACGAGCGAAAGGCCCGGGCCGACCTGCTGGGCCCTAATAGGCCCTAGTTTCACATGGCGCTGGCGCGGCCCGATCCCGTCACCCGTCGTCCGGTTGCGCTGTGCGGGCTTCCTGTGGCCTTGCGCCTGCCGTCTGCCAGCGTCGTGCTGTTGCTGATGCGGAGCGCGAGAAGAGCGCCTGTGTCAATGGGTCAAGTTGAGCGTCTTATCGGCGCAGACGTTGATGCCGGAAGCATTCGCCGACTGGCCGTCGTCGAACGTTTTAGAGATCCCACTAGACGGCGCGCTGTGCGGCCTTCCTGCCGCGCGACAGTCCTCCCATCACGCGAGGCTCGTGGTAATGTTATGGATACGGACACGCCCACGAGCCGGGGCAGCCATGGTCGAATATCCTGCAAGGCGGATCGACTACCGGGAGCAAGGATCGGGGCCGACAATTCTTTTCGTGCCCGGCTCATGGAGTACGGGAGCACTGTGGCGCGGCGTGATCGCCCCGTTAGGAGATCGCTTTCGGGCGGTGACAACGAGCCTGCTCGGCTATGGCGACACCGATGAGAGCCGGACACCGGACGACCTTTCGATTGAACGGGAGATCGACGTCATCGAGGCGGTCATCCAGCGCACCAACAGCGCCGTCCACCTTGTGGGGCATTCGTGGGGTGCCACGGTATGCTTGGCGACCGTCCTCCGTGACCGGACCAAGGTCGCAAGCATGACCTTGATCGAGGCGACCCCGTTCAATCTGCTTCGCCACTCCGGCGATCTTGAGCTGTATGAACAAGCGCGCGCGGTGGCCGACTCTTATGTCCGCGCGTGTGACGACGGAAAGCTGCTGGCTGCGCGGAGCATCATCGACTTCTACGGCGGCGACGGCAGCTTTGATAGTTTCCCGGCCCGGACCCAGGACTACATTGTTGCCACTACGCCGACGAACCTTCTCGACTGGTCGTCGGCGTGGGATTTCGATGCGCCGCTTGCCGCCTATGCGGGCATCACTGCGCCAAGCCTCTTCGTGCGAGGGGAGCGCGGCCACCCAGTCGTTAAGCGCGTCGCCGAGGTGCTGACTAACGTAGTCTCCAGATCGTCACTGGTGACCGTTCCAGGGGCCAGTCATTTCATGCCCGCGACTCATGCGTCGGATGTCGCGAGGCTCATCCGTGAACACGTCGCGACGGTCGAGACGATGCGCTAAGCGTCGTTAACACTCGCCCGCTGGGGCTTTTCTCGTGCCTATCAGTCGTCAGGGGCTGGTGCTTGCCGCGATGTCGCGGTGACGATGGCGCGCGTTTGCGGAAACGCTCGCCGGGGGCGATACGCGGACGCACCAAGAACGGAACGGCTCCGCCGCTGCCGGGCTGGCTAGGCATGTGCGTCGGAGCCGCCTCGGCTTCCCGCGCATTCAGCATCCCGAGAGCGTGGCGACCATCCGCGCTGCGCTATGGAGTTTCGTCGCTTTGCGAATGAGCGGTGAGTGCCTTCCGCGCCTGTTGCTCGATAACTTTCACCGCTGCGTCGACCACCCGCTCGTGCTTGTCGTCGAGAGATTTGTCGCTCATCCAAACATACAGGTAGACCGCCAAAGCGTCCTGCAGGGTCATTGGCAGTTCCTCCTCGCAACAGCGTCCATAAGCCTTTCGGAATGATCCTGCTTTACGTACACCGACGCAATCAGTTGCAGCCCTTAAGTCGAGGTTAAGCTTGATTGCAGCAATGCGATTCAAATCTGTGCGCCCTGAGGAAAAGTCCCGCCATCTCCATCAAGGAAGACCGAGCCGAAGTGTCAGCCTGCTCTTGCTCGAAGACGTTCTGCTCGCCACGCAACAGGTGATGCTCAGCTTCCTCTAAATGTTGAAGTTAGCGGGACCGATTCCATTTTGGCTCCTCCGCTAAAGGCGGGAGCGCAATCGGTCTCTCAGCCACCGCCTACTGGCAAACTCTTGGCGGGTGATAGTGATAGAAACAAACCCTTGCGCGAAACGTTGCTAGACACTGGCCAGCATGTTTCTGAATGCTCACATTGCGCCTGATCGCGCCAGCTGACTACTCCGTCCGCGAAGACGGTCGGCCAATCGGCCGCATCAGGCTGGCCCACGAGCGCGCGCCCCCCGATACGTCACCGTGCCGCTGCCACGGCCCCCCGTTGGGTGATGCCCAGACGCTCGACGAGGCCAAGGGCCGGTTCAAGGTGGCTTGGGAGAGGTTCAAGGCGCAACGCAGTGCGGAGGAACAGGTGCGAGCCTATGAGGGCATAGGCCAGGCGAACCGACCGGGTCGATATGGGCGTGAACTCAGCTAGCCAAGACCCACCCTTGCACTGCAGGAAGCGCACACGAGGTTAATACAACAGGCGGTCGCACTACTTCGCTTCTGATTTCATGAGAGTAATGACTTCGCCGACGCGACCACAATGGTCACAAGTGAATACGTGCTCGATTGTCTTTTCTGCCGCGCGAAGCATCGACCGCGACCATGACATCGCAACATTACACTCCGAGCAAATCGGGGCGCTGAGTTGATCGATCGACCGCCTGAGTATTTCCATCTGGGACCCGCCTCCGCCGGAACATTTTCGGCGCGCCACGAACATACGGCAATAACTTGAGATAGCGTAACCGTGATGTTCCGCCCCTGAACAGAGCATTCAACCGCCGTTCATAGGAATTCCGGTCGCAAACAAAGCGGAGAATTACCCGGGCCAAATACATCCGAACGGGGCGGTCCCGGCGATCCCGCGCCGCCTCGGCTTTCCCAAAGTACCTTTGCAATTGATGGGCCCTGGCGCGCCTCGCGCGGGGCGGGGGGCAGTCGACCCACGCCGGCCATCACTTTCGCTCGACATAGGAGAGCACGCGCTGCCGATCCCAGCCGAGCTGCGAGATGGGTGCCTTAGGACTGCTCGTGGGCGGCACAAGAATGTGTTGGGCGCCGGCTTGAACTTGCCTGCCGGAGAGAACGCAAAATCTGGAGGGTTGATCGGCCCGTGCCGCGCTGATCTCTTCCACGCCCCAGACACAGGCCCGAACGCCCTTCTATGGGGAACGTCGCAGTTGCCAGATCGTTGGAGCCCTAGGTCACAAGGGTTGCTGCGCATGGACCTGCGAGAGGCGAACAGTCGTATCGCTCGGGCAGAAATGGCTGTCATGCTGCAGATCGTCGAGATCGACAAACTCCGGGTGGCGGGACGGGACACCATCATTGCTGAGCGTGCGTTGCTCGCTTTTGTCCAAAGCCTTGAGGGCATGCGCGAGCGTAGAGAACTGATCGCGCAAAGCAGCCGCTGCGTACGTGAAGCCGTTGGCTTCCAATTCAATTGGGAACCCTTCAACAAAAGGTTTATGAGTTGCCAATCACCGGCTGAGGCTCTGCCGGAGGCGTCGGCACGAACAGGGAGCCGTCTATGCCCGGAAACGAGAAGAGCTATTGCTTGGCTAGGAATATCGCCACATGTGGAACTGGATGATGCTCGGGCTGGAAAGCAACCGCGTGATCGGCCTACGGATGGCGAAGCTGATGCGCGGCGGCAAAGCCGCTCAACGTGAAGCCCATCGGATGGTGAGTGAAAAAATGTTTGCGGCGGCGAAGGCCGGTATAAGCCTGATGGCTGGAGCATCCGCAGACAAGATTGTTGCGCAGTATCGAAAGAAGGTGGCGGCCAACGCCAAACGGCTCAGCCGCAAGCAAACACGCCGCAGGCGAAAATTGCGCTGATCCTTCGACGGCAGGGCTTACTTGCTCTGCTCCTTGACCGCGCACCGCCGGTAGGCTTCGTACTCGTAGGGATCATCTTCGGTTGGCGGCGGGATCAGCTTCGACTAGCAGCAATCGTTGGTCGGCATGTTAGCTTGGAGGCGATTACTCCGGGTGAGCCGGGCCGGGCGGTCGTACCCAAGTGGGTTCTCTTGTGGGCGACGTGACGCTAGCCTCGCTCGCACGGCCAGCAGCCGCTGACCACGCTGCACCATGTCCGACCTTGCGGTGCACACTTCAGCAGACGCTCAAAGGGACAGAAGCGCTATTGCCGCGAGCACCGTGTTGAGGGCGCCGATCGCAATGATAGCGACCGTTACGATCCGGTCATGCCTCATCTTACTTCCCCAGCGCTAGAGAGCGGTATTTCAGCACAGTAGCTGACGGGAAAAAGGGGCGAATGCCTGACCTTTAGCGAGAGCGCTACAAATCAGAACTGATCCTGCACGCGCCGATATGTCGGATGCTTCGCGTTCTTCACCCACTCAAAGGGTAGTAGGGCGAACGGCTCAGGCTGAACGGGAATTTCCCTGCGGATGGTGCTTGAAGAAGAGATCAAGCTTCACAGGTTCGCCGGTATCTCTCCAGAACAATCTTTTGCCCATGCTGCCCGCCACCGCCAGGCGATGGTGGCCCCCGAGCAGAATATGATCATCCGTTGCTATGGCGATGACTTCGCCCGTTTCATCAACGATGACTTTCATGCGGCGCCTCCAATGCAGCGCGCGTCCGTCAGCGCAGCGCGATGATGCGCCAAAAGTAAACCTTATGTCGGTCTCCGAGTTCCAACCATGAAGATCACGGCTTGCGTAAGCGACTCTGCGCAGCGCATTTGTGTCCGAGTTGGTACCAAGGCTCAAAAACTGCGAACATCCTCACACGGCGTGACCTGATGCTCGTCGCTGGTGAGCTGCTCCGGCCCGACTTTTACGGTGACCTTGTCGAGTTTGCCGCTGAAGGAAATCCTGAAACCCATTATGTGGCCGATCATCTGATCAAACGTGCCCGAAACTCCATAGCCTTGGTTGTCGGTCATGATCAGCAACACGTTCGGCGCACCTTTGGGCGGCACCACGCGGGCAGGCCAATATGGTTTCAAGCACTAAAACGGGGAGTGCCCAATACGCGGGTTATCCTGCTAATTGCGTCGTAAGATCCGGGGTCCTAGTCACACGAAGCCATGAGCTTCGCAGAATTGAACCCGCAATTGATCCTCGCCTGAGCGGCCTTATTAGGCAGGACTTATTCGATCGGAATAACCCGAACAATCTGCGATCGGATTGGCCCAGCCCACCTGCTCTGAGCGAAGCACCGCAACAGCCTCTTCTCGCGCGGGCTGAGTATCGGAGCCCGCAACGCCAATGGTCGTTGCAGCACGTCGGTCAAGGCACGAGGACCGCCGCGAGAGCCATCGCCAGAGGGAGCAACCCGAGCCCGATCACGCCAGCGGTATAGGCCTTCTCGCTTTGGAGTAGCTGACTTGGGTGACGCATGGCCAAGCCTCCCTCGCCGAGGGTCAGGGCAAGATCATGGACCTATGAAGCGCTATTTGCCAGAACTTTGCAACCGTGTTGCGCCGCGAAAAGGCCCCGCCGGCGAGGTGCTGGCCGGGCTGCTTAAGTTCGAAACTGTTGCGGATTTGCGCTGGATCACGCCGCCAGCCGTACTTTCACCTCTACGGCTTTGCCGGTAGCCTCACTGATAATCCGCCGCAGCTCCGCCGTTACGCCATTTAGCACCGCGCGCTTTTCCTTCATCCGCTTGGAATGATTGTAGACCTTGCCGGTGACAGTCGGCACGATCACGTCCCCCTTCTTGCTGACAGCATGGTCAAGGCATTTTACGATAGCTGCGTCATCGAAGCCGAGGTCACCGGCCAATGTCGCGGCCGTCCGGCGCAGATCATGCGGCGTGAACGGCTTGAGACCAAGTAGCTCGCAGAGACCCGCAGTTTTCGTCTTGTCCTTGTTCTTCTCGTTCTTGGTGCCACGCAGCGCGTCGCGCCATCGCCTTGCGGTGGATTGGCTGGCCCTTATACATCGAGCTCTCGAACACAAACTGCTGATCATCCGAGGTGAGTGCCTCCTTGATGATCTCGACGGCCAGATCGGACAACGGCTGCTGGATCACCCGCCGCTTCTTGACACGCTTGAGAGGAACGTCGAAGCGCGGATGCTTGCCGTCGAGGTCGAACAGCTCATCCCGATGTGCGCTGAGCAGTTCACGTGAGCGCAGCATGGTGACCAGCTCGAACTTGAGCGCCAGCCGCGTCCGGCGGTCATAGGGGAGATCTTCCCGGTCCAGACCATGCCAGAAGATCCTGATCTCGTCCTCGGAGAGGACGCGGGTGCGGGGATGCTCGGGGTCGAGTTTGGGCAGATTGACGCAGGGGCTGGCCGTCACATAGTCGCGGCCGGCCTCGGCTGCCCAGTTGAACAGGCCCGAGGCTGCCTTGCGCATATGGCGCGCGTTGCTGACGGAGGCCTTGCCGAACTTGCCTGCGACGATGTCGTTCGAGAGTGTCGCGATGTCGTGCTTGGTGACCTCCATCGCCAGCTTACTGCCGAGGCGGGGGCGGACGAAACGGTCGAGGTGGCTGGCCGTGTTCTCCCAGCTTTCCAGCCGGGGGCGCATCTCGCCGTCCGGTTTCTTGACCGGCGGCTTCATCCAGCTGATGCGTTCGTCAATGATCTCGGCGACGGTCTTGCCGCGTTTCACCTTCGCCGTCTTCTGGTTGCGGAAGGTCTCGGCGAGCGCGTCGCCGCCCATGGCCTTGAGGCCGTAGACTTTGCTGCCGGCGTCCTCGACCGTGAAGGTCTCCGGATTGTAGACGCCCAGCCAGCCGGTGCGCTGCTTGCCGGTCTGCTTGTCGGTGAACTTGAAGGAGAAGGTCGCGACGCCGGCCGTGGTGATGCTGACGTACAGGCCAGGACACTTGCGGTCGTAGAGCTTGGTTCGCCTGGCGACCCTTTTTTCACACAGGCGGTCGGTCAGGATGACGCTGCTGTTCCGGCCCCGCTTGCCGGCGGGGGAGGGGACAGTGGTAGTATCCATGTGGTTTCGGCTCCTAAGGCTTGGGACCATAGGGCTCGGCTTTGGGGCTTTCAGTTGTCGTGCGGACGCTGAAAGGCTTAGGGCCGGGCCCTTGTTTTGGTGAAGTCCGCTGAAACAGCCCGCATCAGGGTAGTCGAAAAGCACTTGTTTTGAAGGGTTTTCTTAGTTTCGGCGTGTTTCACCGAATGCCAAAATATAGACGTGTGGTCCTGACACATCCTCCATTGCTCAAGGCCTGAACTCGGCTCGTGATCTCAACAGATTGTGCCGCGCCTACGCAGCGCGCCTCCGGCAAAAAGGAGAGGCGGGTCAAGTTGTCTTGACTGAACGGGCTTCGCAAGACGAGCTATTGGCTTCTAAAAGCAGTTCTAGGCGGACAGCAATTTCTTCCGCAGAAAGCGCATCTGTGAAGTGACAAACGAAACGGCCGCGGGGATCCATAACATAGGTTATCGCGGTGTGCGGAACCGCGTACTCGCCGTCCGCGGCGGGATCTCTTTGCGCAAAGACACGGAATGCTTTCTTGGCACGATCAACCTGCTCGCGCGAGCCGGTCAGCCCGGTAAAGCGGGGATACAACTGCAGGAATGATCGCATGGCGTCCGGCGTGTCGCGTTCCGGATCGACAGTGACATAGATCGGTCGAATTCGGTCGGCGAGTGGACCAAGCGAATCCAGCACGGCGGACAGTTTCGCAAGCGCACGGGGACACACCACGCGGCAGTGGGTGAAACCGAAAAAGATCAGAACATAGTGCCCGCGATACGTTTCGTCAGAAACGTTGCGACCGTCGTGGTCAATCAGGCGAAACGAGCCGCCGATCGGCGTCAGCGGCGAAATTTCGACGCTTGTCATCTGAAGTTCTCTTCGCCGAGTCCAAAACTCATTGCGCACAAATGTGCAAAAGCCTCCGGACAATGAAGCACGACGTCGCCACCTTCGATTTCAATTCGAACGGCTCCCGCAATATTCACGTCGGTTGCCGAGCCGTGTGCGATTTCCACCCCATCACAGGCCAGCGACCACGGACCGCGAGCCAGCGCCTTTGCGATCCGCACTATACCGCTACCGCGAATATCGCGCCGGCGTTCGACGGCAAAGTTTAGCCTGTTGTTCTTTGAATCAAATATCGCACGGCTGATGTCGACATCCGATCCGACAGCGACAATGGCCGGCTCTTCAAAGTGCGTCGACTCCCAGCGCTCATTATACAGATGCCAAAGCCCGTCCGGGATATTGAGCCGAGCGTACCCCAACAGCACGTTTCCAGACATCGGTTCGACCAACGTCCGGATCCCGTCTGCGTTCTCGACCATATCGTTACGTAGATAGTACAATCCACCGTCGAGCCAGGTCGGAGCCATGTAGCGATCGGCGTGCGCCAGCAGGCCGCGTAGCGTTTCGGCATCTCCCATTTCCGACGCCCATGCAGTAACCCAACCGAAATCGCAATCGTCGGTGATGATACGCTGACCCATGACTTCCGGCCGTACCGGCACATTGATCGAAAGCGCGCCATCGTCGCCGGGTTTCAGAAAGTCGCGGATCTGCCTCGGATAATGCTCATGGACAAATTCGCGGTTCCACATGTTGAGCAAGGCACCCGTCCACGCATCAACCCACGGCGCTTTGCCGACATTCTGACGCACCGCCTTGGTGTCCTGGGCCATCATGATGTGATAGTGGCCGTTGTCGCCGATGCGGCCGAAATCCTTCCACGCCTGCTCATAGCTCCGCGTCACCTCCTCGGCGATCGATCCGCCGTTGATCAGATCATGCATGCGGAAGCCGAGAATGGCGGGCTGATTGCAGATCTGAAATACGCAGTTCGGCTCGCAGGCGACGCCGAGGTAGCCAGACTGAACCATCTGCCAGTAGATGTGATTGTTCAGCGAATTCTGGTCGTACGCGAAGCGTTTCTCGTCGCCTCCCCAGAAATAAGACCAGAAACGGAAAGTCAGCGCGCCGGGCTGCGCGTAGCGATTGTCGCCAAAGAGATAATTATACAATAGCGCCATCGATTGTACGTAGGCGCTGTACATGATGTTGTCGTGGCCGACCGGATTCCATTCCTCCCGATAATTGGCCGAGAGATGGGCATTGAAAATGCTCCCACCGCGGCTAACGTCGCGCCAATATATCCACACTTCCGGCAAAAGAATCTTTTCGATCAGCCGCTCGAAGATCGGCTTGAACAGACCGGGCGCCGCCGGCAGTCGGTGCTTATGGGTCAGCGCCAGGGCAAAGGCCATGTAGGCAAGTTGGAAGCGGAAGCCGCCGAAATCCTCCTGCCCGTACCCCTTGCCTTTCATCAATTCCCATTGATTGGGCAGTTGACGGGAGAGATTGTCGAAATGCCTGATATGACCGACCTGCAAACGGTCCAGCCCTTCCAGCGCATAGGGGTTGCTCATGGATTCCTCCCGGTACCGCTCGTTGCTGAAATCTTACATCGCCACCACGAGCATTGCATCGCGATCTTGCAGGAAACTCGTGGCCTCCGCTGCCCGGTCAGGCGGAAAGGTCGCCGTGACTGCCGGCGTGACAGGGCCGCGCGTACAACGCTAGCGACTCACTCTTATTGGTGGCGTTGACTGCAGGCAGCGACAGCATGAACGTGCCGGTTGATGCAGCGAGGGACATAAACCGTCACCTTCCCGATGCAGCTCGCGCGCCGCACGGTCCCTAGTCCCATGGCGGCGTGCCGCGAAACGCCTCGGCCAGAAAATCCACCATCACGCGCACCTTGGCGCTGAGGTGGCGGCGGCTGGGATAGACCGCCAGCACGTCGGTTTCAGGCATGCGGTAGCCGGTCAACAGGGGCACCAGCCGTTTCCGCCGCAAATCCTCGCCGATCAGGAAGGTCGGCTGCCGGACAATGCCAAGTCCGGCCAGCGCCGCTGCGCGGGCAGTATCACCATTGTTGGTGCGCATGACGTGGCGCACGGCGACGGAATGCTCGTTGCCTGCACTGTCCAGCAACCGCCACTCGTCAACTGACTCCGAATAGACATAGGCAATGCAGCCATGATCCTTGAGGTCCTCGGGGCTCAGCGGCGCGCCGTGGCGCGCGACGTAGTCGGGGGAAGCGCAGATCAGGTGGCGCGTGGTCGCGAGCTTGCGACCGACAAGGGCCGGCGATCCGCCGCGCGAGATGCGGACGGCCAGATCATACCCCTCCTCGACGAGATCGACGACCCGGTCGACCAGGCTGACATCCAGCTCGATATCCGGATAGAGCGCGCAAAAGCGCGGCCAGAGCGGCGCCAGATGGCGAATGCCGAAACTCAACGGCGCGTTGACCCGTAGCCGTCCGCGCGGCTGCATCGTGGCGGTGGACGCGATTGCTTCGGCTTCGGCCACGTCCTCGAGGATGGCGAGCGCCCGGTCGTGCAACATCTTTCCGGTTTCGGTCAGCGACAGGCGCCTC
Source organism: Bradyrhizobium sp. PMVTL-01 (assembly GCF_051861855.1). NCBI lineage: Bacteria > Pseudomonadati > Pseudomonadota > Alphaproteobacteria > Hyphomicrobiales > Nitrobacteraceae > Bradyrhizobium > Bradyrhizobium sp. PMVTL-01. The sequence goes on from NZ_CP193983.1 coordinate 72,135, forward strand.
GACGTGCGGTGGAGCAGGCGGGCGCCGAGCATCTCCTCCAGTTCGTTGACGTACCGGGTGACATTCGCCGGCGAGGTGTCGAGCTTGTCCGCGGCACGGGTGAAGCTGCCTTGGCCTACGACAGCGGCGAAAACTGCGAAAGCCCGCAACCGGTCCATGTCTCGCCTCGCATCATTCATAAAAACTGAATGATATAACCAATTTCTGTGTCTTCTTTCAATTATGTGTCGAGTTTACCTATGATCCATGAGGCCGCGATTGGCGCAGCCGCAAACGGGAAAAACGTACATGACACAGCAGCAAACAGGGCGCCTTCAGAACAAGGTCGCCATTGTCACGGGCGCCAGCTCCGGCATCGGCCGCGCGACCGCCAAGCTCTTCGCAGCTGAAGGTGCCAAGATCGTCGTCGGCGCACGGCGAGAATCCGAACTTGCGAGCCTCGTGGACGAAATCAAGGCGAGCGGCGGTACGGCCGTGGCACTCGCCGGTGACGTGCGCTCCGAAGCCTATGCCCAGGCCCTCGTCGCGCTGGCCGTCAAGACATTCGGCAGGCTCGACATCGCCTTCAACAATGCCGGCACGCTCGGCGAAGGCGGGCCCTCGACAGGCGTTTCCGAGGCCGGCTGGAACGATGCCATCGCCATCAATCTCACCGGCTCGTTCCTCGGCGCCAAGCATCAGATCGCCGAGATGGTCAAGCATGGCGGCGGATCGGTGATCTTCACCTCGACCTTTGTCGGCCACACTTCCTCATTTCCCGGCGTCGCCGCCTATGCCGCAAGCAAGTCGGGCCTGATCGGACTGACGCAGACACTGGCCGCCGAGTTCGGCCCGCAGAATGTCAGGGTCAACGCGATCCTGCCGGGCGCGGTCGACACCGACATGTATCGTGAGATGAACGACACCCCCGACAAGACGGCGTTCATCACCAATCTTCACGCCCTGAAGCGCGTCGGGCGGCCGGAGGAAGTCGCGCGGTCGGTCCTCTATCTGGCATCCGACGACTCCACCTTTGTCACGGGTACCGCGTCGTTGATCGACGGCGGCCTTTCCATCACCCGCACCTGAGCGGGACGCCAACACACAGGGCAACGAGGAGGCTGAAATGGGACTGCTGGTCGAAGGTCAATGGCGCGACGTCTGGTACGACACCGCGTCGACGCGTGGGCGCTTCGTGCGCAAGGATGCAGCCTTTCGCAACTGGATCACGGCCGACGGCAGCGCCGGCCCGAGCGGGGCGGCCGGCTTCAAGGCCGAAGCCGGCCGCTACCATCTCTACGTCAGTCTCGCCTGCCCGTGGGCCCATCGCACGCTGATCATGCGCGCGCTCAAAGGCCTCGAGGACATGATTTCCGTCTCGGTGGCGCACTGGCTGATGTTCGAGAACGGCTGGACCTTCGGGGACGGCCCGGGCGTCGTCCCCGACAGCGTCTGCCATGCGCGGTTTCTACATCAGATCTACAGCGCAGCCGACCCGTGCTACACTGGCCGCGTGACCGTTCCCGTGCTCTGGGACAAGCATGGGCGCACGATCGTCAGCAACGAATCCTCGGAAATCATCCGGATGCTGAATTCGGCATTCGACGCGATCGGCGCGAAATTCGGCGACTATTACTCGCAAGCGCTACGCCCCAATATCGACGCGGTCAACGCCCGCATCTACGACACGCTGAACAACGGCGTCTACAAGGCCGGCTTCGCGACGACCCAGGAAGCGTATGAGGAAGCCGTCGTCCCGCTGTTCGATACGCTCGACTGGCTCGAGCAACGGCTTGCCGACCGCAGGTTTCTGTTCGGCGACAGCCTGACCGAAGCCGACATCCGCCTGTTCACCACGCTGATCCGCTTCGACGCGGTCTATGTCGGGCATTTCAAGTGCAACATCCGCCGCATTGCCGATTATCCCAACCTGTCGGCCTATACGCGCGACATGTACCAATGGCCCGGCATCGCCGCGACCGTGAATTTCGAGCATATCCGGCGGCACTATTACGAGAGCCACCGCTCGATCAATCCGACGGGGATCGTACCCGTCGGGCCTCTGCTTGACTTCACCGCGCCGCACGGGCGCGAGCACTTGGCTGCCGTATGACACTGCCATCGCAGCACCGGCAGTCATCCCGGACCGCGGCTTGATTGAAGTCAGCGGCGTTCCCTGGACACACATTTTGGCGGCTGCAACCCGGGAGAATCGACCCACCGCTCGGCTTCATCATTAGTTATCGGGAATGGCTCATGCGTCTTGCGGCCGAGGAATTTATCAGGAGCCGACTGCTTGAGAACTTTGGCCGCTCGGGCCGCCGCCTCCCGCATAATCGCGCTCTGCTCGGCGAGCTCGAATTCGCGCGTGGTGCAAAAATGGGGATGCTCGGCCAGGGTAGCGCTCCCTGGTTGTGCAGGTGGGAGCGCGATCGGTCTCTCAGCCACCGACGCCTACGGGCAGAGCCACGGCCGGTGAAGACCGGTAAACTCCCACGGGTCCCTTACGGGTTTGCTGAGCATACTCGGCCTCGACGGCCCCGAGCAGGGCGGCAAGGCGGAAATATGTCCACGCCAGCGCGAGAGTAGCGGTTGACGCGCTCGACATAGCGGGCCGATCCATCGGGCCTGCCGCGCCAGCTGAACAGCAGCACGGCGCTGTTGTGCTGGCGCAGAACGTGGCCGGCGCCCTTACCGAAATACTTGCTCATTGCGTGGCGCTTCATGGCCGCGCCTCCAGCTTCGCCAGCTCCGACTCGTCCATTCCCGGAGAGCGTCCGGGACGGAGACGTTCCTATTGTAGGCGAGGAGAGATGCGGCGGGCGTGAACAGCTTCACACTTGTTGGTTTGAGGCGGGTTGGAGCTGCACAGGTCGGGAGCTTCATGGCTGCCTTCACTGCATGACTCCTTCCCGGCAAACGAGAACACCGGAGGCGTCACGTCTGCGCCGCGTAATGACCGCGGCAACGATGCGACGATGACGAAGGCGACGACAATGGCCCAGAGACCTTCTGCGCTGATACTCACGCCCTCCGTTGCGTAGACGGAATCCGGCGAGGAGAAGTGGAAGGCGCCCAGCGGGGTCGCCCGAGGGAAGCGCCGTTCGGAATGGGCAACGCCATGAACGCGTATGCCGCCTCGATGCCGATCGGCGCGGCCTGCGCAGGCTGCCGCTGCGAGCCGTGGTCGATGTTCGGCGAAGCCAACTTTGCCGGCGGCACTGCTTGGAGTGGGGAAGGGGGGTAGCGGGCCCCGCCACCAACTGTACGATTTTGCACGCCAAGCTTCAAATTTCCACGATTTGCACTGCTGACGGCAGCAGCTTGCGCTTCAAGAGTGTATCCCGTTGATGAACGAAGCAAGCCCAGCTGTCGATAGTGGGACTGGCGCCAGGACTTGAGAAGTACTCTCGGGCCGGAGACCGCTGCGCAAGCGATGAAATCTTCAGACCTGCTCTCTCTTGGCTCCGTAGGAGTTGCTTGACTCGCCGTCTCGCGAAATTCATAGTTACCATACTGCAATTGAAATAATCGGAATGCGATTATTTGCAGTCCGCGACCGGGGCCACTGTCGGCCCGCCCGGGAGGCAGGTTCGATGGCTCTGATCGAGGCATTCAAGCGGTTGCTCGGCGACGCGGCGGTGCTGACGCGCGAGGAGGATCTTGCCGCATTCACCGAGGATTGGCGCGGCCGCTATCGGGCGCCGGCACTTTGCGCAGTGCTGCCCTCGACAACCGAGCAGGTCGCCGCAGTCGTTCGCCTCTGTGTCGAGAGCGGCGTACCGGTGCTGCCGCAGGGCGGCAACACCAGCCTGTGCGGCGGCGCAACGCCGTCCGATCAAGGCGAGCGTCCGGTCATCGTCCTATTGACGCGCATGCGGAGGATCCGCGCGATCGATCCGGCCAATAATACCATGGTCGTCGATGCCGGCTGCGTGCTCGCCACCATTCGGGAAGCGGCCGCGGCCGAAGGGCGGCTCTATCCCGTCAGCCTTGGCGCCGAGGGCTCCTGCCAGATTGGCGGCAACATCGCGACCAATGCCGGGGGCACCGGCGTGCTGCGCTACGGCAACACGCGAGAGAACGTGCTCGGCCTCGAAGTCGTGATGCCGGACGGCTCGGTCTGGGACGGGCTCTACGCTTTGCGCAAGAACAACACGGGCTACGACCTCAAGCATCTCTTCATCGGCTCGGAAGGCACGCTCGGCATCGTTACCGGGGCGGTGCTGAAGCTGCATCCGCTGCCGACGGCGGAAGCCGTTGCGTGGCTCGCGGTCGAGAATCCGCAGCGGGCGCTCGACGTGCTCGGCCTGTTCCAGGCGACGTCGAATTCGCGCCTTTCCGCCTTCGAGATGATGAATGCGGAACAGGTTCGGCTCGTGCTTGAACAGGTGCCGGGCCGTCGCTGTCCGCTCGCCCAGATCGATACCTGGCACGTGCTGGTCGAGCTCTCCGACACCGGTGATGCCGGGGCGTTGGCTGCGGCCATGCAAGGCGTGCTCGAGCAGGCGCTTGCGGCCGGCATGATCCGTGACGGCGTCATCGCCGCGAGCGAGGCGCAGCGCAAGGCGATGTGGCTGTTGCGGCACAGCGTGTCCGAGGCCAACAAGAAGGCGGGCGTTGGCCTCACGTCGGATTGCGCGGTGCCGGTCTCAGCGGTGCCCGCGTTCATCGACCTAGCGATGGCGTCGGTACGCGCCATCGTGGCCGATGTTCGGTTCGTGATCGTCGGCCATCTCGGCGACGGCAACGTCCACTTCATTCCGTTTTTCAGCTTTGCGCAATGGGACGCTCTGCCGGATCGCGACGCCATCGCGCAGCACATCCGCCGCGCCATGAACGACGCGGCAAGCTCGCTGCGAGGCACCTTCAGTGCTGAGCACGGGGTCGGTCGGACGCTGACCGGCGAGATGAGCCGCTACAAGCCTCAGCCAGAGCTCGCTTTGATGTGCGCGGTGAAGCAGGCGTTCGATCCGAAGGGCCTGTTCAATCCCGGCCGCGTCCTGCCGCCATCACCAGGTGCCTCGCCATCCATCGCAACATTGCAAAGAGGGGACTGACATGAACCATCTTCCGAAGATCATCACCTCCCGCCGCCTTCTGCTGCTTGGCGCCGTCGCACTGGCCGCGCCCGCCGTCTGGTCTCCGTCCCGCGCCGCGGGCAAGCGCATCGTGGTGCGCGACGATGGCGGCATCTACACCAAGGCCTACGGCGCGGTGTTCTACCGTCCCTTCACCGAGGCGACGGGAATCGAGGTCGTCGGCGTGCAGGCCAATGCCGAGCCGGTCGCCCAGATCAAAACCATGGTCGACACCAAGAACTACACCTGGGACATGGCCAAGATCAGCTGGCCCGCGATCCTGCTGCTGACCACCGGCAGCAAGCAATATCTTGAGAAGCATGGCCTCGAGGCCGAGCCGGTCATCAAGTCGATTCCCGCCGAATTCATGTCGCCCTATGGCGTCGGCACCAACGTCTACACCACGGTGCTCGCCTATCGCACCGATGCCTTCAAGGGCCGCAAGGCGCCGCAATCCTGGGCCGACTTCTGGAACGTGAACGAATTTCCGGGCCGCCGCGCCGTCCGCAAGCACCCCTTCGACACGATCGAGGAGGCGCTGATGGGGGCGGGCACGCCGTCGGCGCAGGTCTACCCTTGCGACCTCGACAAGGCGTTCGCCTCGCTCGACAAGATCAAGCCATCGGTCGCGGTATGGTGGACGAGCGGAGCGCAGGTCGAGCAGATGCTGACCTCGGGCGAGATCGACCTGTTGCCGACCTGGGTGTCCCGTCCGCAGGCGGCCCAGGCGGCCGGCGCGCCGGTCGAGATCGTCTGGAACCAGGGCATCTGGGGCGGCGACAACTGGTCCATCCTCGCCGGCACGCCGAACGCGGATGCATGTCGCGAGTTCATCAAGTTCGCCTCCGACCCGAAGCGCCAGGCAGCGCTGACGGAGTACTTCCCGGCCGGGCTGACGCAGCCGGAGGCCTTCAATTTCGTCAAGCCGGAAATCGCCAAGAATTGTCCGACCTATCCGGACAACATCAAGGTCGGCCTTAAGATCGATGCGAAATTCTGGCTCGACAATCAGGCCGCGGTCATCGAGCGATTCAACAGCTGGGTCCTGTCCTAAACCGTCTTGCCTGATTGGAGCAGCCCATGGTCTCGTCGAGCCTGCGCATCCTAGGACTGTCCAAGCGCTATGGCGACTTCGTCGCCCTGGCGCCGACCAGTCTCGACGTCGCCAAGGGCGAATTTCTCACGCTGCTCGGCCCCTCCGGCTCGGGCAAGACGACGCTGCTTAGCTTGATCGCCGGGCTCGCGCATCCCGATGAGGGCCAGATCCTCGTCGACGATGCCGAGGTGACGCACAGCCCCGCCTATGCGCGTGACATCGGCGTGGTGTTCCAGAACTACGCGCTGTTTCCTCACATGACCGTCGAAGACAACATCGCCTTTCCCCTGAAGATGCGAAAGGTGAGCGAAGCCGAGGCGCGCCGGCGCACCATGGAAGCGCTGGAGACGGTGCGGCTGCCGCATGTTGCAAAACGCTATCCGCGCGAGCTCTCCGGGGGCCAGCAGCAGCGCATTGCGCTCGCGCGCTGCATCGTCTACCGGCCCGCGATCATCCTGATGGATGAGCCGCTGGGCGCGCTCGACAAGAAGCTGCGCGACCAGATGCAGCTCGAGATCAAGCGCATCCATCGCGAGCTTCGCACCACCATCATCTACGTTACCCACGATCAGGAAGAGGCGATGACAATGTCGGATCGCATTTGCCTGATGAATGCGGGCGCGATCGAGCAGCTCGGCACGCCGGGGGATCTCTACTTCCGTCCGCGTTCGGTGTTCGTCGCAGACTTTCTCGGCGAGTCGAACCTGCTCAGCGCCACCGTGCGCGACGTCGATGCGGAAGGACTCGGCATCGTGCTGGCCGACCAGGCCGCGCCCTCGCGTGCTGTCGGCAATGGCTCCAGATTCACTGCCGGCGAGCCCATCAAGATCATGGTCCGGCCGCAGAACCTGCATGTCGGGACCGTCGCCGCGGATAGCGGCGGGCTCACCGGCCGGCTGGTCGACGTGATGATCAGCGGCAGCCTGACGCGGCTCTACATCGCGCCGGAGACCTCGGGCATGCCGCAGCTCGTCGCGGCCTATCCAACCCGCTCGGGATCTCCGCCCCATGAGATCGGGCAGCTCGTTTCGCTCGGCTGGAACCCGGCGGATGCGGTCGCGATCCGGGACGGCGGAGGGCATTGAATGGGGCCGGCCAAGCAGCGCGCGCTGCCGCAGAGGCAGATCTGGAGCTGGGCCGCCATGGGCGGCCCGCTCGCGCTGCTGCTCGTGCTGTTCCTGGTCTATCCAGTCGGCCAACTGCTGCTGCTCAGCATCCACGACGACAGGGGCTTCACGCTGGCGCAGTATCGCCAGCTCTTCGCCTCCTCGGTCTATGTCGACGTTCTTCTCATCACCTTGAAGATTTCGCTGGTCACGACGCTGGTCTGCGTCGTCACTGGCTATCCCATCGCCTACCTGATCTCGATGGTCGGCAAGGAGCGCAAGGCGACGCTGCTGTTCTGGGTCCTATTGTCGTTCTGGACCAGCTTTCTCGTGCGCGCCTTCGCCTGGATCGTGCTGCTCGGCCGTAACGGCGTCATCAACAAGCTGTTGTTGTCGCTCGGCATCATTTCGAGTCCGGCAAGCCTGCTCTATAATTTTGGCAGCGTGCTGGTCGGCATGGTAAATGCGCTGCTGCCGCTCGCCGTGCTGACCATGCTCTCAGTCATGGAGAACATCGATCGCAATCTGCCGCGCGCAGCGGCAACGCTCGGCGCTAGGCCCGGCATGGCGTTCTGGAAAATCTACTTTCCGCTGTCGCTGCCCGGCGTGGCGGCGGCCGGCATCATGGTGTTCGTCACCGCGATCGGCTTCTTCATCGTGCCGGCGCTGCTCGGCGGCCGGCGCGAGACCATGATCACGCAGCTCATCATCGATCAGATCCAGCAGACCATGAACTGGGGCTTTGCCGGCGCGATCTCGGTGCTGTTGCTGTGTGCCGTGCTGATCGTCTTTGCCGCCTATGATCGGCTGCTCGGCCTGTCGATGATGCCGGGCGCCGCATCGGCACGCAAGTCCAAGCCGTCGCACCTCGCGGGGCCGTTCGCGAAAGCCGGCGACGCGCTCCTGACGATGCTCGGCGCGATTTCGGACGCCGTCATCTCGCTTGTGCCGTCGCGCAAGCGAGACCGCAATCCGGATCAGCCGGGCCTCGGCTTGCAGGTTTTCGCCTGGACCATGGTCCTCGTCATCAGTCTGCCGACGATCCTGATGATCCCGCTGTCCTTCGGCAAAGGCGGCCTCAACTGGCCACCCCAGGGCTTCACGCTGCATTGGTACGAGACAGTGCTGGCTTCGACAGTGTGGACGCAAGCGCTGCTGCGTTCGCTGATGGTCGGCATCGGCACAGGCCTGCTTGCGATGCTGATCGGCACGCCGGCGGCGTTCCTGCTCGTGCGCAGCAACGTTCCGGGGAAGGGGGCCTGGCTAGCCTTCATCCTGTCGCCGATCGTCGTGCCGCGCATGATCATCGCGGTCGGTCTTTTCTATATGTTCGCGAATATCGGCCTCGTCGGCAGTGCCTTCGGGCTGATCCTCGGCCACACCGTCGTCGCGGTGCCCTATGTCGTGATGACCATGATGGCCGTGCTGCGCAACTACGATACGCGACTCGATCATGCCGCCTCGAGCCTCGGTGCGCGGCCGTTCGCCACGCTGCGCCACATCACCTTTCCGATCCTCGGCGCGGGCATGATGTCGTCGTTCCTGTTTGCATTCGCCACCTCCTTCGACGAGCTGACTATCGCGCTGTTTGCGACCGGCGGTCTCAATGCCACGCTGCCGAAGCAGTTCTGGGACGAGGTGACGCTCCAGGTCTCGCCCGTGATCGCTGCCGTCTCGACCTGCCTGTTCATCTTCATGGGGCTCTTGATATTCACTGCCGAACGCCTGCGTCGGCGCGCTGCCGCACGATAGCCGTTCCACTCTGGAATAGAGGTTCTCTCACATGCTCGCTGCTTCCCGACTTCGCGGCCTGTTCCCCGCCATTCCGACCCCGGTCAAGACAGACGACACCGTCGATGCCGCCGCCGTTTCGGCGCTATTCGCCTGGCTCAACAAGCAGGGTATCGACGGCGTGGTGCCGCTCGGCGGCACCGGCGAGTACGGCGCTCTGGCACGTGCCGAGCGCATCAAGATGGCGGGCCTTTCCGTGAAGGCCATGAACGGCAGAGGTCCGGTGATCGCGGGCGTGCTGGACACCGGATTTCACGACGCGCTTGCCGCGGGCAGGGAATTCGCCGCCGTGGGCGTGGACGGCCTCCTGGTTCTCACGCCATATTACACCAACCCGACTCAGCTCGGCATTCGCGACTATTTCCTGCGCTACGCTGACGCCTCGCCGGTGCCTGTCCTGATCTATGAAATCCCCTACCGTACCCGCATCGCAATCGAACCGAAGATCCTGCATGAGCTCTCGCGACATCCCAACATCATCGGGATGAAAGCCTGCAATCTCGACATGTATCATTTCCTCCAAGTGATCGCCGGCGTCGATGACAGCTTTGCGGTGCTGAGCGGGGAAGACAGCCTGTTTCCACTGCATCTGGCGGCCGGCGCGAGGGGCGGCATCATCGTGACCGCGTGCCTGCTGCCGCGCGCCTGGCGGCAAATCTACGAGACGGCGATTGCCGGGCGAACCGCGGAGGCATTGAGTCTGCATCGTCGCCTGATCCCGCTCATGAACATGGCGTTTGCCGAAACCAATCCTGGGCCGATGAAGGCGGTGATGGACATGATTGGCGTCGACGCACCGCGCATGCTGGCACCCCTGGTCCAACCGATGCCGGCGCTGGTATCCGATCTCCGCGCCGAATTCGGCAAGCAGTTGGCGGTTTCCGAGAACGTTGCATGATGGGAGATAGCGACATGGCGCGTGGTGGCCAGGGTGGCTCCGAGAAGTCCGGCAAGGCCAAGAGCCCGGCAAAAGCTCGTGCTGCGACGCGTGTCGCCAAAGGTGCAGAGCCAGGACGCTCGTCCCTGTTCGTCGGCTCGACCGAGAAGGCGTTCCAGGTCCTGCATGCCTTCGATGGACCGCGACGCTTCATGACACTTGCCGATATCGCGCGGGCTGCCGGTCTCGATCGCAGCGCCACGCAGCGCGTGGTCTACACGCTGGAATCGCTCGGCTATCTCAAGCGGATCGAGGGCACGCGCGACTACGGGCTGACGTCGAAAGTGCTGCAGTTCTCCCACAGCTATCTCAAGGCCAATGAGCTCTTCGACAAGGCCTCGCCCTATCTTCTCGATATGAGCCGCAATCTTGGCGAGACCTGCAACCTGCATGAGCTCGACGGCCACGAGGTCGTGTTCGTGGCGCGCTTTCCCGGCCAGCACCTGATCCATATCGACTTCGTGATCGGAAGCCGTCTGCCGGCGTACTTCACGGCTTCCGGCATAGCCATCCTGGCGGCCCTTCCTGGGGCAGAGCAACAGGAGCTCTTGAAGCGTACGCGCCTTGAGCCACTCACTCCTTACACAATTACGGATCCGGATAAGCTCATGAAGCAGGTGCACCTCGCCGCCAAGCGCGGCTATTCGATCCAGACCAACCAAAGCGTCATGGGCGATATTTCCGTTGCGGCTCCGATCATCGACGAGCACGGACGGGCCATCGCCGCGGTCAACATCTCCGTACCCACCACGCGCTGGACCACGGAGCGTGTGGAGGCCGAGCTCGTTCAGCATGTTCACGTCGCCGCGACGTCGATCTCGAAGTCCAAGTTCAAACGCTACGCGGCCTGAAACGCCGATGCCGATGTTCCTCAATGCCAGCGACTATCGCCGCCGCGCGCGACGGTTCCTCCCGCGCGGCTTGTTCGAGTACATTGATCGCGGCTCGGAGGACGAAACGGCATTGACGCGCCTGCGGGCCTCGCTTGACGCCATTACCTTGCTCCCCGCGGTACTGGCGGGACAAGAAAGGCGCGATCTCGACACGGTGCTGTTCAATCGAAGGATCGCCGCGCCCCTCGTTGTCGCGCCAACGGCGCTCGCCGGTCTTGTTTCGCACGATGGAGAGACGAAGCTTGCCCGCGCGGCATCGCGCGTCGGCATCCCCGTCTGCATCTCGACGCAATCGGTGACAACCGTGGAGACAATCCGGCGCGGCGCGCCGGATGCGCTGCTCTGGTTCCAGCTCTATGTTTGGCGCGATCGCGCCCTGACCGCGCGCCTGCTGGAGCGTGCGAGCGCCTGCGGCTGCGACAACCTGCTCGTCACGGTCGATACTCCGGTCTCGCCCAAGCGGGAGTATAATGAACGCAACGGTTTCGGCATTCCCTTCAAGCCGCATCTGCGCAGCATGATCGACGTGGCACTGCATCCAAGCTGGCTGTTCGGAGTTCTCGCGCGCTATCTCATTGGCGAGGGAATGCCGACCTACGGCCACTATCCAGACGCATTTCGCACCGCCATCACGCGCGCGAGCATCGCCGAGGCGGTCCGGCTCGAGCCTCGGCTCAACTGGGACGACATGCGCTGGCTACGCGAGATCTGGAGGGGCAAGCTCACCATCAAGGGCGTGCTTGCGGTGGAGGATGCCGAAAGGGCAGTCGAGATCGGCGCCGACGGCATCGTGGTATCGGCCCATGGCGGGCGCAATCTCGACTGTTTGCCGGTTCCTGCGGACTGCATGCCGGCGATTGTCGGCGCCGTGAAGGGTCGCCTGACGATTCTGGCCGACAGCGGCGTCCGGCGCGGCACCGACGTCCTGAAGTATCTAGCGCTGGGCGCGGAAGCTGTGCTTCTCGGCCGCTTGCCGCTTTGGGGGCTTGCATCCGGGGGAGAGGCGGGCGCCGAAGCCATCCTGCGCATGGTCCTGCGTGAGATGGATACTGCCATGGCTTTCCTGGGAGCGCATTGCGTGCCGGCCTTGCGGGACGGGCGAGCGAGCCGGCAACGCAACTAAGATTGACTCCAACATTTGGAAAACCAACATGTCCATCAAATCCGCACCGCACATGCATGCTGCCAATGCAGATCTTTCCGGCGAAGTCGACAGGCTTCTCGCTGCGCTCGGCGTCAAGCGCTCCGACTACGCGGAGGGCGCCATCGTCGTTCACACGCCGATCACCGGCGGGATTATCGGCCGCGTCGCGGAGATCAGTGCAGCCGAAGCCGCCGACGTGATCGATCAGGCGCACGCGGCCTACCTTGGCTGGCGGCTGATACCGCCACCCAAGCGAGGGGAGCTAGTGCGCCTCTTCGGCGAGGAGCTACGTACCAGCAAGGAGGCTTTGGGCCGACTGGTGTCGATCGAGGTCGGCAAGATCGTTTCTGAAGGCCTCGGCGAGGTTCAGGAGATGATCGACATCTGCGATTTCGCGGTGGGCCTGTCACGGCAGCTCTACGGCCTGACGATCGCGACCGAGCGCGGCGAGCACCGCATGATGGAAAACTGGCATCCGCTTGGCGTCGTGGGCATCATCTCTGCGTTCAATTTTCCGGTCGCGGTGTGGGCCTGGAACGCAGCCCTGGCGCTGGTGTGCGGCAACAGCCTGGTCTGGAAGCCCTCGGAGAAGACGCCGCTGACCGCGCTTGCGACACATGCTCTGTTCGAGCGAGCGCTCAAACGCTTCAATGAGGCTGGCGGAGGCGCGCCGCAGGGACTTGCGGCAGTGCTGTTCGGTGGTCGTGCGATCGGCGAGGTGCTCGTGGACCATGCGAAGGTGCCGCTGGTCTCGGCCACCGGCTCCACAGCGATGGGACGCGCGGTCGGTCCGCGGCTCGCCAGTCGGTTCGCCCGGGCGCTGCTTGAGCTCGGCGGCAACAATGCGGCGATCGTCGCGCCGACGGCCGATCTCGACCTCACGCTGCGTGGCGTTGCCTTTGCCGCGATGGGAACGGCGGGACAGCGCTGCACCACGTTGCGGCGCCTGTTCGTCCACGAGAGCGTCTACGACAGCTTTGTGCCGCGGCTGAAACAGGCCTATGCCTCCGTCACCGTCGGCTCTCCGCTGGAAGGCGGTAACCTGGTAGGTCCGCTGATCGATGGCGCGGCCTATCGCGCGATGCAGAGTGCGCTCGAGGCTGCGACCGCTGCCGGAGGGCAGGTTCAGGGAGGCGAGCGGGTTGCCATCGAAGGCATGGCTGATGCCTACTATGTCCGCCCGGCGCTGGTCGAGATCCCGGCACAGACCGGACCGGTAGAGCACGAGACTTTTGCGCCAATCCTCTACGTGATGAAATATGATGATTTCGATTCCGTGCTTGAGCTGCACAATGCCGTTCCGCAAGGGTTGTCGTCATCGATCTTCACCAACGACCTACGCGAAGCGGAAACCTTCTTGTCGGCCCGCGGCTCCGACTGCGGCATTGTCAACGTCAATATCGGCCCATCCGGGGCGGAGATTGGTGGCGCCTTCGGCGGTGAGAAGGAGACCGGCGGCGGGCGCGAGTCCGGATCCGACGCGTGGAAAACGTATATGCGGCGTGTCACCAACACCATCAATTACGGTCGTACGCTCCCGCTGGCGCAAGGCGTCAAGTTCGACGTGGCCTGACCAATTGCGCCCGGGAAAGTCTCGTTCGATGGGATAGAACTTTGAGTCCGCGGCGAAGGAGCCGCTTCAGTCAATGGAAGCTGCGGAGCTGATTGAGACGGTTGACGTGCTAAGGCCATACGTGGAATCCCTCTAGCTCAGTAAGTAACCAGACGGGCTTTTCGCAACAACGATCTTGATGCAAACTCAACTTCGGATATTCCATAATGAAGGTTATGCGAATCGTTCGTGTAGACGCTCATTAGAAAGGTCACATCCTCCCCATTAGAGATGTCACGCTCGGACTTGTCTAAATCATCGGGCCTGGGGGTTTTGAGTGATGACGGTGCTGTCGATGAGCCGGGCTGAGATCGACGGGTGTATGTGTTGCGGGATGTCGTGGCGGAACGGATTACAGTGCGAGAGGCGCAACTGCTTCAGGTAACATCGCGACAGGCGTTCCTGCTGCTGAAGGCCTATCGGATCGGAGCTCCTGCGGCACTGCTGTCGAAGAAGCGCGGCAAGCCGAGCAATCGAGCCTATCCGGCGATCGTACGGAGCGAGGCACTGGCGCTGATCAAGCTCACTACGTGGATTTTGGTCCGACGCTTGCTGCAGAGAAGCTGGCGGAGCGGCATGGTTTGCATCTCGGCGTTGAGACGGTGCGGCGCTGGATGCTGATGGACGGGATTTGGAAGGACCGCCGCCAACGGTTGAAGCCGGTGCACCAGCCGCGGCATCGCCGCGATTGCGTTGGTGAGTTGGTCCAGATCGACGGCTCCGAACACTGGTGGTTTGAGAACCGCGGCCCGCAATGCACCCTGCTCGTCTTTATCGACGACGCCACCAGCCGATTGATGCATCTGCAATTTGTCCAGACTAAATCGACAAGCACGCAACGTTCCGGGTTAGCAAGGTCGGCGCGACCGGCGGCGACCGGATGACGCAGTTCGGTCGCGCGCGGCACGAGCAACTTCCCAATTTGACGAATACGGGCAAATTGGTTTCGCGCGGTTCGGCGTGCTCCAACTGTTCATCAGGAGTTCAGGCCCGCGCTGTTAACCGTTCCTTTGGAGCGAATTCCCGGCAGTCTGGGAAAGTTGGGAGGCCTGGAGTTCCCTAGGGACAGGCATATTCATCACGACGCAGATCCGGAGCTCCAGCTTGCCAGGCATGGGGTCGGCCTTCTTGGCATCCTTCCACAAGCGAGGGGTGCTCAGCGTTGGTCAGTCACTTGAACTCCCGTTCATGAACCTAACGAGGTTTCTCAGCGTTTAGTAAGAACCCAAAAAGAAGGAGATACAAATGCGTAGCGCAATCCTGGGAGCAGCGAGTGCACTCGCTCTTGCCTCCCCCGCAATAGCCGCCGATATGCCCGTGACGCCTTACAGCGAACACTATTCGCGCGCGTACGAATATCGCGCTCCGCCCGCCGTTGTTGTCGAAGAACCAGCTCCGGTGGTTTCCGAAACCGTGGTGGTTCGCCGCCCTGTGATTGTGGCGCCGCCGCCCGCGGTTGTCGTTGAAGAGTACCCGGTCTACGCGGCACCGCGCATGTATGCCGCACCGCATGCGTATGCATACGCAGGTCCGCATTGGCGCGGCGGTTGGGGCCATCGGCGCCACTTCTACGAGCACTGGTGACACGCGCTCTATCGCGCCGCAAACTCTTCGCAGGCTGGTTCCACGCTGCCCAAAATTCGTGTTCTTTAGTGCAGGTTAACAGCCGGCGGCGCTCGAGGCGTGAACCCAACCCTCAGTCAGCGTATGCTCGTTTGACGCCCGCAAAAGGGAGCTCCCCTGCCCGCCCGCGGCTGTGCGAAAAGATCCCAGCTCTTTCGAAGCTGCGATCTTTTTTTTCGTCAAGCTTGGACTAGCCCTGCCTCCGGCGCCCTCTTCGATTCATTCATTGGGTAACCGGACCTATTCCGCGCCACCACCGGAGCGTCCGGATCGCTGTAGTCCACGCCCTAACGCGGTTAGTACTCGTTACGCAATTGGCGGCAGGCGCTACTCGCCTCCGAAAATTAGAAATGACCTGGGCACGGCTTGGCAGCCTCTGCTGATGCAAACCTTCTGCCTCATCGGTAAGTGGGCGAGTCAAGAGGCAATGGTCGCCGCTGGCCCCGCAATGATCAAGACACTCGACAGCTTCCGTAGTCTGCTCGAGCATCAATGTGACGGTCGCGCGTGACGCCGGCATCCTCCGCCCCTTTCGCTCGCCCGCCGATTACCCGTGCAAGTTGATCAGTTTGCCACCAGCTCCGTCGCTTGAGAGCTCGAAGTCATCTGAGGTGTACTGACCGAGCAGCCCGATATTGGCGGTATGGACACCATCGGTGACGCTCAGCGTCCCGTGACATCCTGGCGCTCGGCGGCGAGGATCAGCGCCAGCTGCCCCTGGAGATGCGCAAGACCAACCTCGCCCGGCTGCTGCGCGGCCGCCCTGACGGCATGTTCATCGGGCCGTTCGAGAGAGGTGCGATCCGACCCAACCTGTTTCGCGCGGCCCGCGACCTCCGCCTCGAGGGCATCATCTCCAAGCGCCGGGATCGCCGCTACCTCGTCGGCCGCACGCGCGAATGGCTCGAGGCCAAGAACCGCACTCATCCAGCCATGAGCCAGCGAGTTCCAAGCCGTGTGCTCATAGATTGAAGGTCGAGCGTGCCCGGTTCAGCCACGCGAAGTTGAGCTGGCTCAAGATGAACCGCGCCAGGGGGGTGTAGAGTTGGTTTTGTACCGAGCGGCATGAGCTCGCGCTCCAGTGCCGTTGCGGTTGCGGCGTCCCGGACTCCTAGGCACTCCGGGCTCCGCCCCCCATGCTGCTTTGCGATGCTGCCTCTTGCGGCGCTTATGGCCGCGAAAAGAGTGCTCGCTAGTCGCTGACCTGAATCGGAGCGGCGGAGTCCAGCAGCTTCAGCGCGGTCTCGATTTTGGCGAGGAGCGTCTCGATTTCCTGGCGCTCGTTGGGTCCCGGATCGCTCTCGAGCCGCTCCATTAGCTGCTGCTTCTGCGCGAGCAGTTTGCGACCGCCGGCATTGCCTCCTCCTCGGGTTCATGACTGCCCGCACCATGAGATGGTGCGCTGACACATAAGCGCCAGTGGCGCGTCCGCGCTTAGAAGATCCCGAGCAGTGCGAACACCGCGACCTCGCCCAGGAAGGCGATGGTCATGACTGCGACCGTGAGAACCATGTCGCCTATCGGCATAGGTGGACATTGCTGCTGCCCCGCGTTGCAGCCCCTGTCCTGAATTCATGAAGGAA
The DNA here is from genome assembly GCF_051861855.1 of Bradyrhizobium sp. PMVTL-01. NCBI lineage: Bacteria > Pseudomonadati > Pseudomonadota > Alphaproteobacteria > Hyphomicrobiales > Nitrobacteraceae > Bradyrhizobium > Bradyrhizobium sp. PMVTL-01. The sequence goes on from NZ_CP193983.1 coordinate 88,980, forward strand.
GGAGTTTCGGTTCCTCGGCACGGCCAGCGGGTATAGCGTCCGCGCGGGCAGGACGTTCGGTCCGGGCGCTGGATGCGATTCCTTGAACTGTCCGTTTGGTGTGTGACCGCAGCCGGTCTGATCGCGGTGGTCGCCGTCATAACGCTCCTCTGAAGCAGCACAGCCTTTCAATCTAGGCGGGCGTTGAGCCCGTGTTCAGAAGCTGGGAAATGGCCGTGACGAGTTGCCCCGCGCGTACGGCTTTTCGGCGGGGACGCTGTTCGGAACCCCTTTGCGACTTCCAATTCTGCGAGTGGCCCACCGGAAAATCGGGATTGATCTCCCCGACCCTTATGGCGAACGCCCAACCGTTGAGCTCCGCGCCGATGCCGATGTCGGTTTAGTAGAGCACGGTAGCTCTGGCGACCCTCGTCGAGCGCCTGCGTGGATCGGAAGACGCCCGCAATTAGCGGGGCTTTGCCCGAACACGGACCCGCAGGCCGGGGTCGAGCCGTTCATAGGTGATCTCCCCCTCGAGCTGTTGCGTGAGAAGCTGGACGATACGCGAGCCAAGCCCTCGCGGTTCGCCAGGACCCGAAAGCCCGACTCCATTGTCGGAGACCAAGAGTTCGATGCCGTCGGCTTTCGAGAGTTCGACGACGACGTGACCCGCAGTCTCGTTCGGAAAAGCGTACTTGAGGGCGTTGGTGACCAGCTCATTGGCGATGATGCCAATCGCCAAGGCGTGATTGTGCGGCAAGGAGAAGTCGGCACAAATCACCTTGAAGGCCACAGGTCCGGATGGCGCCAGAGACTGGAAGACCTTCTCGACAACATCGTTCAGGAAGTACCGCATGTTGACCGAGCGGGAGTCCTGCTTGACCGTAGACCTCCGCCATGACCTGCAGCCTCCGGGCGGTGGCCTCCAGCGCGGCCGCGAGTTCGGGGCTGGCGTGCCGCGCCTCCAGCCGGATCATGCCCCCGAGAATCGCAAGATTGTTCTTGGTCCGGTGCGCCAACACGCGCACCCTGCCGCCGCCCAGCAGTTCGTGCGTGGCAATCTCGTCCTCGGCTTCGACGACTGTCAGTTCGGTTTCTGGTTTCCAGTCGAGCGTCCGGTCGAGATCGCCCGGGAAGATCTGCCAGCGCCGTCCTCGAGCTCGACGACGTGGCTCTCGGAGTGGGAGCGGATCTTCATCAGGCGCTCCCTGGCATTCAGTCCAGCGCTCGTTACTTCTGTCCCGAGGGCGCCTGGGCATTGGAATCGTTCGGGTTCTTTTGCTTGTTGGCCTCATGATGTCCAATCGCGCATCCCGCTGCGGCGCCAAGCTTACCATGACCCGCCATGTGGCCGGCGACGCCGCCGACGATGGCGCCCTTGATGCAGCCTTTCGCTTCCGCGGGCGAGACCGAGGCAAGAGCAAGCAGGCACACGGCGGCAAGAATCAGCTTCATGGTTGTCCTCCACTCTCCGGTAATTCCTAATCAAGTCGCGCGACGGGCATGCGTTCCGAGGAACCAACCAGAGAGCCCACTCACGCCGCGTCAGAGACCTGCGGGAGAGCCGCATGGCCGAGCCGGCTCTGTTCCTCGCTGCCGCACTTCGGACATTTGAAAGTTATCTCGCGCTGGCCGAAGGTGTCCTTCCCCGAACTGACGGCCATCGGCCACGCTCCGCACCTCGGACACTTGACCAGCAGATCGTTTGTTTCCAGCATCGTGTCGGCTCCTCAACTTGCGCCCCATTTCGGCCAACGAGGCGATGTTGCAGCCGTTCCCCGCAGCGCGCGCAGGACTGCCATCGCCTCAGACAGACTGCATCCGCCCGGAGCACAATTTGTCCGCTGCCTCTGGAGGGGCCTTCCACCACCCGCAGGCGGAGCGAACCCGGCGGATTCATTCGAAAAGCCCGTGAACCGCTTGAAATTCGGATAACCTCGTGGAGACTTTGTGTGCTGCCGACGACGGGCTCGCCGGCACTGGCGCTCCTGCTCGAGACCGCCCGCAAGCCGACGATGCGGATCTGGGCGGAGCAGACCGCGTTCGAGCTCAAGGACTCGCTGAAGCGAAGGGGCTATCCTTGGAACGACGGAAGCGACGGGAGACCAAGTCCTGGTTCATAGACGTCGACGAGAGCGGCCTGGACGACGAGATCACGTTTCTGCGGACCGAGATCTACATGCAGGACGTCGAGGCCGTTCAGAGGCTGACCGCATTCACACGGTTCTCCGGCCGGATCTGAGGCGGCCTAACGGCCGAGACGCTTCTCTACCCGCTTGCGGCTGTTGCCGACCTTCTTGACGGCCTTCTTCACGGCCGATGCGGAGCGGCCGGTCTTCTTCGCTTCGTAGCGGACTTCGTAGTCCTGTCCCTTGGCGACGCGTGCCCGGTCCTGCTTGGGTCCACGCGCGGTCTTCTTCTTCGCTGCCGCCATCGGCTCCTCCTCTTGCGAACTGATGGCGATCCAACGCCGCAAGGATTCGCGGGTTCCGGAAAGGAATCCTGCGGTCCCGACTTTGAGTCCACCGGTTGTAGCGTTGGAGTTCATTGCGTGGCGTCTGAGCGACGTAAACCGGCGGCGGTCGGCGCAAGGCGCCGTTCCCCGGCTTCGTAGAACCGGCCTTGGCATCACCGATCGAGAAGGTGCCGTCCGGCGCGATGGATTCACGAAATCAAGTTCGACGGCTAACGCGTGCAGGTGCATCTGGCGAACGAAGCCGTGAAGGCGACGGCTTCATCGAGAACGTCCGCTACAAGAGCCTCACCCGGCCGGGCTGGCTCTTGTCGCTCTCCGGATGGCGGGACGAGAAATCCGTTGTGCGGTGGCGGACCGCGCAGCGGCATCATATCGCTCTTCTTGAGCTCCGCCTTCCGTTGGATAAGAGGAAGCTTCCGCGGGTCACGGCCGTTCAGGTACGCGCAATTGCGCGAAATCCGCCGGCCTAGGGGAAGGGAGTCCCACTCTCTCCGCCAGTGGCATCGTTGGCACCGCTATAGAACGCAGCGACCTTCGAAGGGGGAGCCCATTCACCGTCTGACTATACGATCTCCTCCTTGGTGAGCCTGCAATGAATTTGCTAAACGTTGCGGGTGGGGTGCCTCTCAAGGGTGCCACACAAAAACAGACCGCCGGGCCGAAAAAAACTAATAAACTCAACCCTCCATGGGATTGTTGCAACAGTTCAATCCTGTCTGGCATCTTCCGAGAAAGCGATGGCCCACCGCTCCGCGGCCGAGCTCCATGTGCCTGCCGTCGTATCACGGAGGCAGCTCACCCGGCGACGCTCCTGTTGCAGAGCCCTTATCAGTGTAGACGGAGATAGATTCGCTGCCGCAGGTGGATTTAGTGCTGCCACCCGGCTGTCTGCGGAGCTGACAAGTCATCCAAAACTCTTAGAAAGGCTGCCTTGGAACTAGAGAAGGCCGCCAAATTCTAGCGACCTTCCAAGACAACCTTATTACTCAAAGAACTCCAAGTCCCAGCGGTTCAAGCCAGTCTGCTTGACCGTCAGATTGAGTGTCTTTCCAGAAAGCTGAGCGAACGGGCCAGAAGCGAACTTGACTGCTGCCTTGCCTGTTCCTTCGAACGAGCCAGGCTTACCATCCTTCATGTTGAAGATCGTAACACCTTCCAGGGCCTGGGTGACGACAAGCCCACCCTGCCCGCGATGAACTCCGCCGGCTAGCAAGTACTTCCCTTTCGGACCATCGAACTCGGTGACATTTACTGCGGTGTAGATGGCCCCCTTAAGAAGGCCGTCCATGCCGACACAGGTGAACTGATTAGCTACAACCGTATGTCCGTCGCGATCGCCTACCGGTTCAGGAGTGGCGGTCCCGATGGTATTACATGCATACCGACCCACAGGATCAGCAGCTGCGGATCCCGCAAGACTGATCAACGCAAATATGGAGTAAAGGAGGGGTGCACTCCGCATGCTCATGAGCTTCTCTCCCCGATTTGAGGTTTAGCTGAAGATTATCGACGCAAGTGTCCCCTGGCCCGCGGTGGGTGCGTTGACGCAAATCAACAATCGCGACCCGAAGTTGTGGCCCTCCACGTCGTTTGCTCAGCCCGTCCACATTGGATGCGCGCGCCGTCGAGTGAAGCGAAAGGCGTGCAGCCGCCGTTGCCGGACGATGTACTTATGACCGTGATGCGCGGGTAGAGCCGGAAGATCGGGCGGTGGGAAGAATTCAACACGAGGGGCTGGCAGTTGGCCTTACGAGCGGCGAGCCGGCTTTGGCAGCGCGTCCGCGCTGACCACAACTTAATTCCGGACCATGTTCAGGGCGAGTAAGCAAGGTTCTCGCGCGATCGGAATTTGCTGCAGGCGCGCCTTGGATCTTTTCGACCTAACGCTCCGGGGCAGCGCGCCCGGGAAATTTGTTTGACTCAGCGCAAAGGGTAGCCTTGCGGCCCCTGTTATCTGAATTGCCAATCGATAGGAGCGGGTTGGATGACGCTACGAAATTGGTGCGCGGTCCTTGCAATCTGGTCGGGCGCGGCCACAGCCGCGATTGCCCAATCGGACTTTCAGCCATCCCCAAATGTTAGGCAATATGCTCCTCGATTGGTCGAGATCATGAGCGCGGCACAGCTCCAGCACTTAAAATTGTGGTTTGCCGGGAGAGCAAAGAACTGGGATCTCGCGGCTTATGAGTTGCGCCAGCTGACCGACAGTCTGGCCGAAGCTGCCGTATTCTATCCAGGCATTCCAGTGAGCAACATCACCACGATGAAGGAACCGCTGCTCGCAATCGCAGATGCGGTCCAAGTGGGAGATGAGCGCAAGTTCGCCGCCTCCGTGCGTGCACTAACCGACGGCTGCAATACCTGCCACACCTCGCTCGAGCGCAGTTTCATCTTCATCCGGGTGCCGACCGACCAGCAGCCACCCGCCAATCAAGTTTTTGCGCCGATCGGAGGAACTCAGAAGAAGTGACCCACTGAAGCAACGCGCTAGAGCGGGAAACGATAAGACGCGGCCCGCCGATGAGGCTGTTGATCAACCAAGGGATGACAGTTGCTCGTATGCCATCGGCGTCGAGCTCCTTTGGTTGAGATTTGAAGCAAGAATCACAGCGCTGGCGAAAGACCTTCGATTTCATTCCCCGCGCCGCCCGCAATCCGCCCCCAGAGTTCCCGTCACTGGAGCCACTCCTGGCGACCTGCTCGAAGCGTTGACCGGTCGCCGACAACACTGGCAATTATCAACCACCTCAGAAAACCGGCCATCAAACCCTGTGCTTTTCTAGGTTTTCAGACAAGTATAGCCTTCATTTTCAATTGAAGGCTGAGGCGCGATGCCCAAATGATCCGAGACAGACTCGATTCCTGGCGTCGCCTCGGCCGCAACGCGAACGGCGGTCTTCTCAACCGCACTGTAGACAAATCCCCAGAGATCGGCGCGGCGATTCTCAACGATGATATTGAAGGGCCTACCCGCCCACGGCTGGTTCTTGATGCTGTCGACGATCCGTTGATGCAACATGCGATCGCTCTCAGCCCAATTCGCATTGTTGGTATCTCGGGCCAAGACTTGCAACAGGTTCGCACGACTGACGATACCGACCACCAATCTGTCCTGAACGATCGGAACCCGCTTGATGCTGTGTTTCTCCATCAGGTTCACGATTTCCCGCAACGGTGTTTCCGGCTGCGCCGTTATTACCTCCCGCGTCATCACATCGCTAACTCGCTTGGCATGCGACTTGACGAACTCCTTCGCCAAGGCGTCGCTTGACGTGAATGCCTCGCTCCCTAGGGGGGAGCAGGGTCGTTCGGTGCCGATCTCGACGCGTCGGATCAAATCGCCTTCTGAGACGATGCCGACCAGCTTGGCGTGGATATCGATGACCGGGAGCGCGCTGACGCAGTTGCTGACCATCGCATTGGCCGCGATTTGAACTGGGATATCGGGGCCAACCGAGATAATCCCACGAACCATCACGTCTCGGGCTTGCATATCCGGCTCCCTTGGGGGCGAAAGAAACTACCGCGTGCCGTCGCATGATGCACCGGCGCATCATAGTAGAGCCCGCCAAAATCCGTCCGGGCTTGATCGAAATCAACTCAGGAGCGTCGTCATCATTGTTGCGGGAAGCATCTGGTCGAGCCGCTATATCTTTGGACGCAACATCGCGTCACGGTATGACAGCTACAAAATCCGCTTCGGGCGTTCGCTCCTGGAGATTTTGGTGGCTGCGGATATCGTGGAAGACGATCGCCAGACTGCACCATCCGTCCAGCCATCTTGGGTGCCACCTTAAAAGTCCGACCGTCGACCATCTGGAGGACGCGCACGGATCGGCTAGCAAGGTCATGAGTCGGGTGATCCATTTTCATCGTCGCTCTGCACGACAGCAATCTCATTGCTTTCAGCGGACCGCACGTTGGCGGGATGCTGGTTCATGCCGGTCTTTGGGCGGCAAAGCGTCTCCGCGCCGGCCACTAGCTTCCTCGCCCAAAGCAGTTCAGGACCATCACTTTTCGTGACTGCAGTCGCTCCACTACCATGACACCTTTTAAGCGGGGCGGAGCCGCCATCTTCACCGTACCATCTTTGAGTGGTATCATTTAACGGCTCTAGAGATTAGCGTCATGTATCGGTATGTTGCGCGAGCGAATGTCGACCGTTACCTCGCGCTGTTGAATGGCAGCGAGCTAGCGCCTCACAGCCGAACCGCGATCACTAAGATGCTGATCTCGGAAGAAGACAAGCTCAGTCACGATCTGGAGCATCTCGACTTCGCCGAACGTAGAGCTGTGGAGGGACGCAGACGCTTGAACCATGTCAAGAACCTGCGTGAGAGCTTCGCATTCGGGACGGAGGAGCGCCAACAAGCGGACAAGCTGCTGGTTAACATCGAAAATCTTCAGACCCTTCTGGAGGACCTCTGTCATCGCCTGCGCGATAAAATAAAATCGGGCGGCCTTTAGTGCTCCTCATTCCTGTCTTTGCGCTCGGCCTACTGAAACATTCAGCGCGCCGTTGACGGCACCGCGCTTGGCGTCACCATTTCCTCTGCTTGATCGGCATCAACATCGTATCCAGGCGACGTCCTATGCTGAGAAATAGGAGGCATCGCCATGATCGGAATTACGTTGACCGCAGATCAGATTTGCAATGCACCCATTGAGGTACGACGGTGGATTGAACATGAGGTCATTGCCGACCTCCGCCTGGCGCCGCGAGCTCCCGCTTCGTCGCCTCAACGCTCCGCCCATCCAGCTATCTGCAGTGAGGACGAAATCGCAGCGATATTCGGCCAATTGCGAGGAATGCCTGTCGCGCTCAGCGTCCTATTCGAGTTCAGGCAGCCGGGCATCGCCTTTGGAAACCCACCCCTCAAGAGCTTCCGGCTGATGGATGTCCTGCACAACGCCAAGCTAGAGAGCATCGAGCAGGTGATGACCGGCCTCGATGCCATCAACGCCGCCCTTGCTGAACTGCGCGGTGATCCAGGCGCTCGCTTTTGTGACTTCGACAACGAAGGTCACTGTTTCCTAACTATCGAAACGCAAGCGAGCATCGCAAGGCTGTGGCACGACATCGTCGTTCGTCAGGAGGCGCCAGCGAACCGTCGGGAACCGCTAGTGCGCCCCGCGGGCTGAACTCAAGCTACTCCGAACTCGGCTCAAGGGCCGATTCACGCGGCAATCATGCGGCGACCGGCTCTCTTTCCTTGCTGCACGTGCCGCGCAGCGGAGCAAACTGGTCCGACGTTACCGTTTCATTTGCGATGAGCAGTTCGACACCGGCTTCGAGCTCGGTGCGTTGTCGTTTTAGGATTTCCCTGGCGCGACGATCGCCCTCCTCGATCAAGTTACGCACGGCGAGATCGATCTCGCGGCCTGTCTCTTCCGCGGCCGCAAGGACCGCATCCTGCGCCGCAGCGAGGAAGGCTTGCGGCTTGGGGGCGTAGGTGCGCTGCCCCACTGTCTCATCCATGCCGTACTTGGTCACCATCTCCATCGCGACTTCGGTCGCACGTTGAAGATCATCGGCCGCGCCGGTCGAAATGGAACCTTCGAAGATCATGCGCTCCGACGCGCGCCCTCCCATCAGCACAGCAATGCGGTTCTTTAGCTCCTCAACGGTAAGTAAGAACCTGTCCTCGGTCGGGCGCTGGATTGTGTACCCCAGTGCACCGATCCCGCGCGGAATGATCGATACCTTCTGTACAGGGTCGACGCCGGGCAGGCTCGCCGCAACGAGGGCGTGGCCCATCTCGTGATAGGCAACCCTGCGCCTTTCGTCCTTGTTGAGCACCCTGCTCTTCTTCTCGATCCCGGCCACGATCCGTTCGATGGCCGCAACAAAATCGGTGAACGTGACCTCCGTGCCGCACCGTCTCGTGGCAGAGATCGCGGCCTCGTTGATGAGATTTGCGAGGTCAGCACCCGTGAACCCGGTCGTAAGACCCGCCACCTTGTCCAGGTCGACATCCTTGCCCATACAGATCTTGCGGACGTGCACCTTGAGAATGGCAACGCGCCCGACCTTGTCAGGACGGTCAACGAGAACCTGTCGATCGAACCTCCCCGCCCGCAGCAGCGCGGGATCCAGAATCTCGGGACGGTTGGTCGCAGCCAGCAAAATGACGCCGACGCTCGGGTCGAAACCGTCGAGCTCGGACAACAGCTGATTGAGGGTCTGCTCCTTCTCGTCGTGGCTCCCGAACGACATCGGCCCGCGGCTGCGTCCCAGCGCGTCGAGTTCGTCGACGAAAATGATGCAAGGTGCCGCTTTACGGGCCTGCTCAAACAAGTCCCGAACGCGCGCAGCACCAACCCCAACAAACATCTCGACGAACTCCGAGCCCGAGATCGAGAAGAATGGCACTCCGGCCTCGCCCGCCACGGCGCGGGCAAGCAGGGTCTTCCCCGTCCCCGGCGGGCCCACCAACAAAATCCCCTTCGGCACATGCGCTCCCAACCGGCCGTAGCCACCGGGATCTTTAAGGAACGAAACCACTTCCTGGAGCTCGAACTTCGCCTCCTCCACGCCGGCCACGTCCGCGAAGGTGACCTTGATATCCTTCTCGACATAGACCTTTGCCCGGGATTTTCCGATGGCCATCAGCCCACCGAATCCCTGACGGCCGGCCACACTGCGACCTATCCAAAGCCAGATCACAAAGAAGACGACGACCGGGAATATCCAAGACAGCAATGTCTGCAGTGCGCCATTTCCGGGAACGCCAGTAACGCTCACGCCTTTGGCTGCGAGCCTTTCGCCCAATGCCATGTCGACCCGCGCTGTAACGAACGCGGATTTTCCACTGGGAAGAGGTTCTTTCAATCTTCCAGTTATCGTATCGGGTCCCACGGAGACTTCGGCGACCTTATCTTGCGCGAGTAACTGCTCGAACTGGCTGTAGGCAATGGTTTCGATTGAATTGTACGCCGACAGAATGAACTGCACGATCACGAGCAGCATGCCGCCCGCGAAAATGATGCCCATCGCTATAGCCTGCTTTCGCGACACTTGATCGGGCCCCAATTGCTCCTCCCATTGACGCCGGCTGTGATATGAATGGTAACCCTGGACGGCGCACTTCGCTTGATTCAGGTCAACATCGCCAGCCGCCAACGATCGCTTAATTACTTTAGCGCAATCGCACAAGCTGGTGCCCAGCCCGCATTGGCAACGGCAGCAAACCTGAGGCATTCAAATGGCGCACAAGCAAGTCCTGTTTCACTCAGCGGCGCGTGAAAAAGTCTTGCGCGGCGCATCGCTGCTCGCAGACGCCGTGCGCGTCACTCTGGGCCCGAAGTCAAAATCCGTTCTGATACAGAAGTCGTGGGGGATGCCCATTGTTTGCAACGATGGCGTTACCATTGCGAAGGAATTCGACCTAAAGGACGCGGAAGAGAACCTTGGTGCTCAGGTGCTGCGGCAGGCAGCCGAGAAGACTGGCGACGTCGTCGGCGACGGCACCAGCACTTCGACCATCCTCGCTCACGCCATCCTTTCGGACGGGGTTCGTAACGTCGTTGCCGGCGCGAGCGCGATCGACCTGAAGCGCGGCCTCGATCGCGGGACGCAGGCCGCCATCTCCGCTTTGCACGCCATGGCGAAGCCGGTGAAGACCAGGGCGGAAAAGGTACAGGTCGCCACGATTTCAGCGCACAACGACCTTTCCATCGGCGAACTGGTGGCAGATGCTATCGAGAAGGTCGGCGGCGAAGGCGTGATATCGGTCGAGGAATCCAAAACCACCGAGACCCTTCTGGACGTCGTCGAAGGAATGAAATTCGATCGCGGCTTCCTGTCGCCCTATTTCGTTACGGATGCTGACCGGATGGAAGCAGTACTGCAGGACCCCTACGTGCTGCTATGCGATCATAAGATTGGCGCTCTACGGGATCTGGTTTCTCTGCTCGAGCAGGTCGCAAAAAGCGGCCGCCCGCTTCTGATCATCGCCGAGGATATCGAGGGAGAAGCCCTGGCCACTCTCATCGTCAATCAACTTCGCGGCGTGCTTAAAGCCTGCGCCGTCAAGGCCCCCGGCTTCGGCGATCGACGCAAGGCCATGCTGGAGGACATTGCAATACTCACGGGAGCGCAGGTGATCTCGGAAGAGATCGGCCTGAAGCTGGAAAGCGCCACTCTGCAACACCTCGGTCGCGCCGCGCGCGTAGTCGCCGACAAGGAGAGTACCACGCTGATCGGCAGCGGTGGCGATCGCGGCCGGATCGACGCTCGGCTGGCGCAAATTCGGGTCGAGATCGAAAAGACGACCAGCGACTACGATCGCGAGAAGCTCGAGGAACGCCTCGCCAGGCTGTCGGGCGGCATCGCCGTGATCCGGGTGGGAGCACCGACCGAAGCCGAGATGAAAGCGAAGAAGGAAGCGCTGGATGATGCCATCAGCTCGACGAAGGCTGCGGTCGCGGAAGGCATTGTGCCGGGCGGCGGTCTTGCACTGCTTCGGGCTGTCGCGGCTGTGGCCAAAGAAGAGGCCGCTTGCGAGGGCGACGAACGAACGGGCGTACAGATCCTGAGGCGCGCGCTCGAAGCCCCAGCCCGGCAGATCGCCGAAAATTCCGCGGCCGACGGTGGCGTCGTGGTTGCACGAATGGTCGACAGCGAAGGCAATTTTGGCTTCGATGCGGCCCGGAAGGTCTATGTCGACCTCGTGGAGGCGGGCATCGTCGACCCGGTGAAGGTCGTGCGGACCGCGCTTGAAAACGCGGTTTCGGTCGCAAGCGTGCTTCTTCTGACGGAGGCGACAATGACGGAAGTCTCTGAGCCAAAGCGCGACGGGATGCGCGAGCCCGACATGGCGATGTAGCTGCAGAGCCGCGAACTCCAGGAGCCCATCGCCAATCTCGGGCCCGGGGAGATCCTGGCACAGGAAGCAGGGATGCCTTATCGGTCAAACGAAGACCTTCCCTCGGGCGTACGACACCACTTGCCGCCTCATGCCCTGAACATCTACCGGGAAGCCTTCAACCACTCCTATATCTCGTATCTCGGGGACCAACGGCGGGAAGAGATCGCAAATCGAACGGCTTGGGCGGCCGTGAAGCGCTCCTACGTGAAACTTGGGGACCGTTGGGTGCCAAGAGAAACGGAAGCATAGCCGATGTGCGCCCGACGTCGAGCAGCGTCTGTCTTCCTGCCTCATTTGCCCGGATGAGCTCTGGTCAACGAGCTCGCACCGCATCGGACAGGCACACACTCGCACCCCTTTTCATCGCCTCCCAGATCAGAAGAGCTGCGAGACATCCTTTTCGAGTTGAGCGAAATCAAGCCCGGCTCGATGGCCAAGACTATTCTTCCCGGCGACCGAGACGGTCAGACCTCGAAGGAGACATGATCATGGTAACCGAGACAAAATTGCCCGTCACAAAATCGTCCACTACGCCCGCGACCGCTGCTGAGACGTGGCGGCCGTTTCAAGCATTGAGAAACGAAATCGACCAGATCTTCGACGATTTCGGCAGCGGCTTCTGGAATCGACCATTCCGATCGCTCGCGCGGATCGAACGCGAGCTTTCCAAGTCGATCTCTGCGCCGGCCGTCGACGTCGCCGAAAGCGACAAGGCGTACGAAATCACGGCTGAGCTGCCTGGCCTCGACGAAAAGAACATTAACATCACGGTCGCAAACGGCGCCCTTACTATCAAGGGCGAGAAGCGAGAAGAGACCGAGGAAAAGAAAAAGGACTACCACGTCTCCGAGCGCCGCTACGGCACTTTCGAGCGCTATTTTACCCTGCCGGACGGCGTCAACGCCGACAAGATCGAGGCCACCTTCAAGAACGGCGTGCTCAAGGTCACGCTCCCGAAGACGGAAGAAGCGCAAAAGCCAGCCAAGACGATCAACGTGAAAGCGGCCTGACGACCTTCGCCGGCGGGACGCTGCAGTAGTCGTAGCCTCCCGCCGACGCAGGACCCAAACTCCCACTCTGTTCTCCGACGGCACATAATGCACGCAATTCATATGCTTCGGATGCATATCGGCGGGCTCCCTGTCATCGACGATGCTGGCAGTCTCGTCGGCGCCGTCTCGGAGAGCGATTTTCTCCGCCGCAGCGAGATCGGAACTGGCGGCCGCCACGCGGCTTGGTTGACCTTCTTTATGGGACCACGGCGGGCGGCCGCGGAGTTCATTCACGAGCGCGCCGGAAACGTCGAGGACGTCATGACGCGGGAGGTCACCACGGCCTCATCATGACCGATGAGGCGCGGCGAGCGACGATCATCGCCGCCGAGAACACCAATGGCGTCAAGGAAGTTCACGATCATCTCTGGTGCGTTGATACCTACTCCGGTTATTATGTGGAGTCCCCGCAAGATATGAAGGCGGCGGGCTGAGAATCCGCAGATCGGGGCAATCATGCTTGGACGGGATGGTCCCATAATAATTGTCATCGCAAAGCGCCGCTCACGGCGCTGTTCGTTGCGCGCGACGCGTTGAACTTCGACTTAATTCAGACCTTGGTTGCGATACTCCTCGTCACGGCCCTGGTCGGGTTGATCGCCGACCTACTCCGGACGCAAACGCGCTCTTCACTGAATGCATTGGCTTCATGGTGCCCTTCAGCGCGATTGCGACGGGCCCAAGAAACAGCAGCAACTCTTCGACGTGACGGCTCTCGCGATGATTCTGAGAAGCACTCACTTCCTATTGGGCAGCCACAAAGAGCCTTTCGACTGCTTCCACCGGTGCCGCAAAAGCAAAGCCGCCTCTTCGCGCGACGATCACTCCGATCATCCTACCCTCTAGATTCACCAACGCGCCTCCCGAGCTCCCCTGGTCCACGAGTACATCTGATTGAACCAGATCGCCATTGGCGATGCCTGGACACGACCGATGCAACGCTGAAACGATCCCTGATGTCACGCTCTGCCCCCAATTCTGGGGATTCGCAACGGCCAAGACCGGCTCTCCGACGTCAAGTGCGCCGGGTTTCTCCAGAGTCAGCGCGTGAAGGTCATCGGCTTCTATCCGGAGCAGCGCAACGTCATCTCGCTCGGATCGGACCAGCACGGCTGCGCTCAGCGCTCGCCCATCCCAGAGCAGCGCTTTAACGACCGTCGCGTTTGCAACCAGGTGATTTGCGGTGACGATCAGGCCCGCCAAGGCATCCACGATGACGCCGGCTCCCTGCCATTCTCGAAGCAAGGGAGGATCTGGAACTCCAGCTTCCGGATCGAATATGCGCGGCTCTGACGGCACGCCCCAGCCGCGTATCCCTACCACAGCCGGAGAGATGCGTTTTACGAGGGGAGCAAGGCTTGTCATCGAGGACGTCTCGCGTTGTTCTCTGTAGAGATCGTCGCCCGAACAGGCCCCGGATCCGACGGCAAACGCCAGATCCCACACGGAGAAGCTTATCCACCTTAGATATCGGCAAAACGTGCTGCGTGACATAGGATACCGCCCCAGTGATCAGAGGACCGACGCTGAAGAGCCTACTGATCTGGGATCGGATGCAATTTGAGGTGCCTCAAGCTCAGCCTCAGCCGTGCCCCCTCCTTTCCTGGCCTATGGATACTTCCTTAGGTGAAGCTCCCACATTTTTGCCGCCGGGCCGATGGCCTAGAACGATTTCGCCCAGCACGCATTTGGCTCGACGAAGGGGCCCGCAATGAATCACTCGATTTACACCGCGGATAAGGCAACGCACCTGAAGGTGGTTGTGTCTGTGGTGCTCACCAGCATCGCCATCGTGGCGATCACACTGACCGCCCGGCTGACCCATCCGGAAAGAGACGTGAAGGTGACGACCCATACTGTCTACGAACCTCGATCAAACCATGCTCTTATGGAGATCGTGCCACGTGAGAGGGATCCGATTTAGATCGCCTCGGGATCCTGAGATGACTAGAGACGCAATGAAGGCGCTGATGATGTTGGCGGAGCTTGAGGCAGGCCAGGGAGGGGCACTGAAGCAAGATTGCAGAACCCTACCCCTCGCCGAGAGGAGGCTGACGCCAGATTCTGGTCGCGGCCAGCGAGCAAAACGGCTGATACGATTCCCTCACGAGCAGCACCCAGTCCTGCGACACATGCAGCAGGATTGCCGCGCTGCCGCGGATGAGCGACCAGAGGATAGGAATAATCAGCAGCAGGTGGGGAATCGGCCGTATTGTGAGCAGCAACATCCCGAACGTGAAGATCGTGACGGGGCATGGCGTTACACCGAACGCAGGCAGTTCCGCAAGGTCATGACCGGCCGCCACTCCAAGAAGCCAGTAGATGGCAGCCGCATAGAGAACGAATGCAATGCCAATCCACGCGGCCGAACCGTTGCTCCGGCCGAAAGTCATTCGACCCTGTATGTTACCAACGTATCCAAACCCTGCAAACAGCGCACCGAATGCATAGGCCATTTGTTGGTGGGCGCGAAAACAACAAATGGTAGATGAGCCACGCCCACATCGCGGCAAGAACACCGGCGATGATCTCATCGGATCGCTTGCACCTGCCGAATACTAGTGCGAACGCCAGGCCCCCCATCATCAAAGCAACGATCTGTGCCGGCTAGATCGCTCTGTTATAGCTTGCGAAGACCCCGAAAAATTGCTCGACAGAAAAGGGCAACGTAATCGCTGCTCCGCCTCCGATCTAACGTTAGCTGCTTCCGATGCCTATCATTTGACACGGATCAAGTCGACGAACTGTTGAAGGAGTCCGCCAGCCCCACTCTACCTGCCGCGTACCCGGAGACATTACGAGCGCATCTGTCTCGCTCAGGCAGCCGCATCGCCTGCACCCCACGACCTCTCTGTGCTTGAGGACCGGCGGCGGGTTGATCTGTCGCAAATCGGGCTCGTCGGCCAGGCCTATCCTCGCTTCGCCGCGACAAAGAAGCTTCATCGATGAACGCCATTCCACCCGGCCGCGCCCAGCTCAGATCCCGCCGTGTCAATCTCGACACCGGCCGGGAAAACGTCGTTGTAATCTCCCGTCGCTCAACCGCGCTGCGGCCGGACCTTTTTCGAGGATTTTCGAGAGTCGAGCTGCGCAGCGGCTCGAAGACGCAGCTGGCGACGGTCCTCCTCACCGATGACGACAGCCTGGTCGGACCCAACGAGCTTGGCATGGCTGAGCCCGCCTTTCGCCGCTTTGGTCAGCCGGCAGGCAGCTACATTGCAGTCACCCCTGCTCCATCGCCAGCAAGTCTGGACGCGGTTCGCTCCAAGATTCAGGGCAAGACGCTCGAGGCTTCCGAGATCGGCGCCGTCATCGACGATCTCGTGCATTATCGCTATTCCGATATGGAAATCGCCGCGTTCCTCGTGAGCTCCGCCAATTTCATGACATCCGGCGAATTGATCGCTCTTACGGAGGCCATGGCGAGAGCGGGAACGCAGCTCAGATGGAATGCCAGGACCGTCGTCGACAAGCATTGCATTGGCGGCATTCCTGGCAATCGCACGTCCATGATCGTGGTCCCGATTGTAGCCGCGCACGGGCTTACGATCCCGAAGACGTCGTCGCGCGCGATCACGTCGCCTGCCGGAACGGCCGACGCCATGGAGGTGCTGGCCCGGGTCGACCTCAGCGTCGAAGCGATGAAGGAAGTCGTCGCCTCCTGCAACGGCTGCCTTGCCTGGGGCGGGCATGTCAATCTGTCGCCGGCAGATGACATCCTGATCGGCGTCGAGCGACCGCTGGCGCTGGATACGCACGAACAGATGGTTGCATCCATTATGTCGAAGAAGCTGGCCGCCGGCTCGACGCATCTTCTTATCGACCTTCCGGTGGGACCCAACGCCAAGCTTACGACTGCATCCCAGACTATGCGACTCCGCAAGCTGTTTCAGTTTGTCGGCGACCGTTTTGGCCTCGAGGTGGAGGTCGTGACCACCGATGGACGGCAGCCCATCGGCAGCGGTATCGGCCCGGCGCTTGAGGCACAGGACGTGATGGCAGTGCTCGCCAATGAGCCCCAGGCCCCGCGCGATCTTCGTGAGAAGTCGTTGCGGCTTGCCGCCCACCTTCTGGAACACGACCCAGACTTGCGCGGAGGCACTGGCTATGCACGCGCAAGCGAGCTCCTGGAGAGCGGGGCGGCGCTTCGACAGATGGTGAAGATAATCGAGGCTCAGGGCCCGGCGCCTTCCGCCACCGAAATCGGCAGCCTTGCCCTCGACATTCCCGCCGCAAGCGATGGTGTCATCTCCGCGATCGATTGCTTGCGCCTCAACCGGCTGGCGCGGACGGCAGGTGCCCCGCTCGACAAGGGTGCTGGCATCAAGTTGTTCAAGAAGATTGGCAATCGGGTCGCGCAAGGAGAGCCGCTCTTTCGTATTCACGCGTTCGAACCATCGGGGTTTGACCTTGCCGTCGGCATGGCCCAGCTGGACTCTGCTTACCGGATCGAACCGCAAGCCGGGGCAACACCATGATCCGGAGTGCGGTTCAATGGCTGCCCACTTCCACCCATTTCGGGCCTCGGCTTGCTGAAACTCTGGGTATTGTCGGCCATGAAATCATCTTGCATCGATTTCCCGATGGGGAGCTGCGGGTAACGGTAGGCCCAGCGGCAACCATCACGATAGTCTGTTGCTCGCTCAATCAACCCAATGAAAAGCTGATTGCGCTGTTGTTTGCTGCAGAGGCCTTGCGGCGCGAAGGAGCCAAGCGTCTCGTGCTCGTTTCGCCATATCTCGGCTACATGCGCCAGGACACAGCGTTCCATCCGGGTGAGGCGATTAGTCAGCGCGCAATCGGTACCCTTCTGACGAACACCTTCGATTGCGTCATCACGTTTGATGCACATCTCCATCGGACGCCGAACCTCGCCGGCGTCTTTCCTGGCATTGAAGCGCACAACCTGTCGGCGGCTCCTGCGATCGAAGCTGTGCTTCGTGCCGAGACAGTAGCGCCCACGACCGTCGTGGTCGGTCCCGATGAGGAATCGCGATCTTGGGTGGCCGACATCGCCGGCCGTCTCGGACTTGCATACAGCGTGGCGCGAAAAGTACGCCGGAGTGATCAGTCGGTGCAGATCGCCTTCGCAGACGCGCCACTGTTCGCCGGGCGTCCCGTCCTCTTCATCGACGACATCGTGTCGTCTGGTGGGACGCTTACCGCCTGTGCGGAAGCTCTGGCCGCGTCAGGAGCCTCTTCTATCGAGGCCATCATCGTTCACGCACTATTTCCACCGGCGCTTATGACAGAGTTCGGTCGCGCCGGCATTCGGTCCGTCCGATCCACCAACAGCGTGCCACATCCAACCAATGCCATCCGCCTCGACGATCTTCTCGCCCGCGCGTTACGGCGGGAAGTTGTTGGCATGCCGGAGACTGCGAGCCCCCCGTGAGCGTCACCATCCAGTTTTGCGGCGCCGCCCGCACCGTTACCGGCTCCTGCTATCTCTTTGTTACGCCGAAAGGACAATTCCTGGTCGATTGCGGGTTGTTTCAGGGACCGAAAACGTTGAAAGCGCTCAACTACGGTGCATTCCCGTTCCGCCCGGCGGATGTCGATGCCGTTTTGCTGACGCATGCCCACATCGACCACAGCGGGCTCCTGCCGAGGCTCAAGCATGAGGGCTTTTCGGGCCCGATCCTGGCGACGCGCGGCACGATGGACCTCTGCTCCTACATGCTTCCCGACGCAGGCAACATCCAGGAAACGGAGGTTGCCGCCCTGAACCGCCGAAACGCCGCGCGAGGGCGGGCCGCGGTCACGCCCATCTACACGCAGGCCGATGCGATTGCGACACTCGATGCCTTCCGGCCGGTCGAATACCAAACGTGGTACACGGTGGTGCCGGGCGTACGCGCCTGCTATTGGAATGCCGGCCATTTACTCGGCTCGGCTTCGATCGAGCTGGAATTCGCTGATCAAGGCAGAAACGGTGGGCCGTTGCGTGTCTTGATGTCGGGTGACATCGGCCCAGACGCCAAACTGCTGGAGCCGGATCCGGAGTCACCGACCGGCCTCGATTACGTATTTTGCGAGTCGACCTACGGCGATAGCGATCGCCCGTCCACAACTCACGCACTGCGCCGCGCGCATCTCGCCCAGGAGGTGTGCGATGCCGCCAGCGGACGCGGCGCACTGCTAATCCCCGCTTTTGCGGTAGAACGGACCCAGGAGCTGATCGTCGATCTGGCCGACTTGATGGCGCGCAGTGAGATTCCGACAGCACCGATCTTCCTCGATTCGCCGTTGGCGATCCGTGCGACGGAAGTGTTCCGGAATCACGCGGCCAGTCTCGATCCGAGCGTCGGTCTGGACCGGCTTCTGACTTCCAGTCAGTTGCACTTCACGGAAACCGTTGACGAGAGCAAGTCCATCGCCAGGCTCTCCGGCTTTCACATCATCATCGCCGCAAGCGGAATGTGCGACGCCGGCCGCATCCGCCATCATCTGAAGCGATGGTTGTGGCGCAGGGAGTGCACGGTCTTGCTTGTGGGATTCCAGGCTCAAGGGACCCTAGGCCGCTTCCTGCGAGATGGCGCGAAAGCGGTGAGGATTCAGGGCGAAGAGATCAAAGTCGCTGCGAGGATTCGATATATCGACGAATACTCCGGGCATGCCGACGGTCCGGAACTCGCGCGCTGGATTGCCGCTCGGCGCCCCATTCAACGTGGTCTGTTCATCGTGCATGGAGAAGAGCATGCGCTCGGAGGCCTTCTGCACCGGGTCGCCGAGCGGACCGTGCCAACCGCGCAGATTTTCACGCCTATGCTGGACGACGTCTACGAATTATCGACAGCCGCACCGACACCGATCGACGTTGCTCGCCGCCGCAGGCTCGCTCCCAATGCAGTCGTCAACCTCGATTGGCACAATGATATGTCAAAACTGCTTCTCGATATCAATGACCAGATCGAAGCGGCCGCAGACGATCGATCACGGGGCGTGATCATCCGAAAATTGCGCAGAGCGCTTGAAGGCATGTGAACGATCCGAAATGTCGACGATTTATTTGATCAAAGTCGCTTATTCGCAGCGCGAAGGCCAGCGAACCCGATCAGCAAGGTCGCAAAGACGGTAAGAAGAGCGATGCCCGTGCCGCTGACGATGACTTGAGCGAGCACGCCGTCAGATACGGTTCTCAGAACGGTATATGCCGCAAGAGACAACAAGACCCCCACGCAGTAGATCTCAAGCGAAATCTCTCCGCAACGAACGGCTCCCAGCAGCGCGCTCGACCGTGGAGCGGCCCAATGCGCCGGGACGAGATTGGTGATACAAATCGAAAGCGCAAGGAAATGCAGAAGTCGCAGCGGGTCAAGATCCGGCTTGTTTATCAGGTAGAGCAAGCCTTTCGGGAATTGCGGAACTGCGAGCTCAAGCGCCGGACTGATCCAACTCATTGCAACAGCAAGCGACCAAATCAGGTATACGGCCGACAATGCGAACACCGGACGTGACGTCACGAGTGGCAATAACCGCCAACGCCCCACCACCACCACAATCCACCGAGCGTGACGAGAAACTGCCAGGTACGAAGGTCGGCAGCACATCCGTATTGACGGGGCGGTATTGCAGGATCGCAGCACGCGAGAGCGCTTAGCCCGGCTGCTGCAGGACGATCGCCACATTTGCGCCGTCCGCGAGATCGGCATCCATTGAATGAACGGCCGCGACCAGAAATAGCGTCAACAGCAGAAACGCCGAATACATCTCCGAACCAGAGTGCAATGCCTCTGCAGGCATCGAGCCGAATGGCTCGGTCTGGTATATTATCGAGTGGGTCCATCGCGATTGTTCGGAATATCTCCGCCCGCTAATCCTATTCCCGTAAGGCTTGGCCAGGCTCCCTAAGACAGCTCTCCAGCGCTGTGAGCACCTGCATTCGCCCGACGATACCAACGACCTTTCTCTTGCGGAGCACCGGCACCTGCGAGATCTGGTAGACATCCATTTCCTTGACGACCGCATGGATTGTGGCATTCTCGTCGACGCAAACGGGATGACGGCTCATGACTGCTTCGACCCGCAGTCCTCTGGTTCGCTCACGAGCGAGCTCGCCTTCCTGCTTTCCCAGTAGCCATTCGAGCCAACACCCCTCGGGATAGTCGACGCCCAGCTCGTGACGATGGAGGAAATCGCCTTCGGCAATGATGCCGACAAGCGCCCCTGCATTATCGAGGACCGGCAGGCCGCGTTGATTGGTCTCGAGCAGGAGGTGGAGTGCCTCCAGCAGCGGCGCTTCCGGCTTCACAGTTGCGAACGACCTCCGCATGATATCTGACGCCCGCATTTCTTTTCTCCCATCGGAATCGCGAGTCGGGCCTTCTCGATTGCAGCGTCGAACCGCCGTCGTCGAGACCGAGCGTCGCGGCCTAGTGGACCATCAGCAGGCAGACTCGCGCCTGCTGCAGAAGGCTACTCGTCATGCCGCCGAACATCCATTCGCCCAACCGGCTATGTCCATAACCTCCTGCAACGATGAGGTCGGCGCCCACCTCCGCCGCCAGGCGAATGAGATAGCCAGCATCTGGCTCTGCTGTATGCACACGAACTTCGTGTTCGCAGCTCACTCCGTGTTTCTTGAGATAACCCGCCACATCCCGCACCCGGCTATGCGCCGCATCCTGCTCCTCAGATGTGCATATTTCGGTGATTGCGACCCTCGACGCCCTCCTAAGGAACGGCAACGCTTCACGAACGGCGAGACGCGCCTCCCGGGTATCCTTCCAGCCAATCACGATTCGATCGCCGGCTAGTTGCGTGACACTGTCCGGCACCAAAAGCGTTGGACGGCCCATTCGCAGCATGGCGCCGGCGGGATCGAGATGCCGGGTGTAATTGACGTTAGGCTTCTTACGCCTGATCACGATAAGGTCAGCAGCCCTGGCCTGCTCCACCAGGAACTCGGTCGGAGGCGCGATCGCCGAGCGCCACTCCACCTTCTCACTCGGCAGGCGGACGATCCGCCTGAACCATGCTTCCTTTTCTGAAAGCATCGCCCGCATTCGATCGAGATCCTCGGCCGTTGTCTGCTCGATGATAACGCCCTCGGCAACGAACGGGGGCTCTACTGCGACGGCTGAGACACCAACCAGGGACGCTCCAAACCCTCCTGCGATGCCTTCAGCGACAGCAATCTGTCCCTCTTCCTGCTGCTTTGGGTCGACGTACACCATGACGCTCGCAAGAGACATGTACATGCTCCAATACCTGATGCGATGGCCGTTTATCCTGCATCCGGCTGTTTTCAGACTTGACGCACATCAAGCGGGATATTCCCGTCTGTCCTCGAATCGCTTCTGGTCGGAGGCGAGTCTCGGACAGGTTGCTCCAGACGGTCCGCCCTACTCGTCCAGCACATGCTTTTCGATGTCGCGGACCGGGTGCCTGGTGAGGTCCTTGGCAAGCTCCGCCACGATCCGTCGCCTTACATCGGGATGAAAATCCGACCGAAGCGCCGCCAGAGTGCGCGGCGGTGCGACGATGATCAGCGCCGTCGACGGCTCGCCGCGCACCATGCGCTCCACGGCAACCGCCACTTGCTTCACAAAGCGGCGCTCCTCGAGCTCATGCCAATCGGTCGCCTCCACGGCGCTTCTCTGCCCGCTATGCGAGGCTTTGCTCACCCGGCCAGGCCGATCGCTTCCTTGGTCATGGGCAGTCGGGTTCTGATCCTCGAAGGCGGCCTCTACCTTCAAATGCGGGAACTTCTCGTCGCCTTCGTTCCGGAAGAATAGCGCCTTTCGCCCATCACCGACGAACACCACAGCACGATGCGGTATCTTGGTCATGCGAATGTCCTCCCTCGAAGGTCGAACATTCTGACCGCTCAGCAGGCCTGTCGCTTGATCCCGATCAATCTCGACGGCCCCCAATCCGGCAAGATGCAGACAAATCGAAGCTGAGCGATTAATACGGAGGATGCCATGCAGGCAAGAGACGTGATGGTTTCCCCCGTCATAACTGTCGATGCAAGCGCCACGATCCGCGAGGTCGCGCAACTCCTGCTTGCTCGACGCATCAGCGCGGTGCCTGTCGTCAATGCCGACAACAAGATCCTCGGGATTGTGACCGAAGGCGATCTGATCCACCGAGCCGAAGCCGGCACCGAACGCCCCTACTCCTGGTGGCTGCGTCTTTTGACCGGCGACGCTCAACTGGCCACCGACTATGTCAAATCGCACGCGGTCAAGGTCGAGGACGTCATGACGCGCGACGTCGTAACCGCGGCGCCGGAGACGCCGCTGCACGAGATCGCAATGCAGCTTGAGGCCAATCAAATCAAACGTGTGCCAATCGTCAACCAGTACGGCCAGCTTATCGGAATCGTCAGTCGGCCCAACCTGCTTCAGGCGATCGCAAGCGCTAGGCCGAAGCTCGAGGTGTCACTTTCCGATGCATCCATCAGGACGAGGTTCCTCGAGGAGCTCAAGAAGCAGTCTTGGGCGCATACGTCGAACCTGAACGCAACGGTACGGAATGGAGTCGTCGACCTCTGGGGCTTCGCACCATCCGTGGCCGAACGAACAGCCATCCGCGTAGCAGCCGAAGCTATTCCTGGCGTCGTGACAGTGAATGATCACCTGCTTGAGACACCGGTCTTTGTGTATTGACGCGAGGCGGAACTCACGATTGGCGTAAGGAGGTATGCACGGCACATTTTGTCGTCCGCTCTATCAAAGATATAGTCGGCGACCAAGGCCAATTTTGCGAAGCGTGCCAGCGCACCATCGACCTCGATGCGCGGGACGAGACGGAAGCGGCTTACCTAGCGAAGCCAAAGTTCTGCGAGGGGCGCGCAATTCGGCACCGGTCACTTCATGCCGATCGAATCGACGTGGAGCCGGCCGACTTTCCGCCTTAAGCGGATTGGCGACGTGCCGTGGCGGTCCATACGAGTGTCGTGCGCCGCGACGATCTACTCGCTGCTCGCCACGGATCCTATAGTCGCGGCTCCCGCTTCTCAGCAATCGACGCGACGCTCTTGCGAAACTGTATGGCGGTGTCCGCGGAACTTGCAACGCATTGATGACTGCGAGCGAAATTTCGCAGCCGACCGAGCGCCGCATCGTTCAATCCGAACAGGCGCTCGTAGTCACGGCGGCTAATCTGAACGAGCGCTCCGTCCTGCAGCTCTTGCAACCTCGCCTCCAAGTCGGGCAAGGTAAATTTAGAACGCATGGTCATATCCTCCGTGTTTCGTTGCGCGCCGTGCACGATCAGCTGACCTGGACTGGGACTGTGCGAAGTTTATTTCCCGACAAACCGGCTCCCATTCCACCGAAGCAAGCTGCTGTTACCTTTTGCATCGACGACTTCAAGGACGGCCCGATCGTGAAGAGACGACAACCGAACGTCGCGGGCATGAACAGAAAGCACACGGCGATACCGGCCCATGGTGGAGACGTAGACTTCGTGCAGGCATCCAGCGGCACCGCAGTAAGCCGTCTTATTGCGGCAGCGAAAATCGTCGAAATGGAGAGCTAAGAACTGCGCGCTCGGAACCGTGAGGTAGAGAGCGAACCGCTGGGCCGCGGCTACCGAGCCTCCGCACCTGGCATCCCATTTTCGTACGTCCGCCCGAACTTCAGGAGGCAGCATTTGAAGGTGCGCAGGATTCCAAGGGTCCTGCGCCGTCCCGCTATGTGAGAGCGCCGGCTGCCGAAGCCCGAACAATGCAATAAGGGCGCCTGCAATGACCGCGATTTTGTTTGGCTTCACTGGCCACAACTCCTCAGGACATAAAGTCTAACCTCTCGCACGGCGAACGGATTGAGCGAGATCAAGAGAGAGCTGTTGGCGACCCATTTGGCGTTGGAGCATCCGACTGCATTCCCTTCCCCGAGCGGTCAGTGGATCGTGGTCAGTTGATGCAAATCAACCCATCAAGGCTCTGATGGAGTAAGCAAAATCCGCAATCACGGGATGCTTCGGCTGCCCGGCGACAGAGGACATCCGGTCATGCAGCTCCGGCAGGCGATTCTCGGTCCGAGCCTCTTTCGGCGCGCGGCCCGCGCTCTCCTTGCGCTCGTACTCAGTTTTTTGCCCTCAGTGTCGGTGGCGCAGGATGAGGTGAAGCTAAGCGCGGAGCAGGCTCAGAATCTTGGAGTCCGGGTGACGCATCCGGTATCGAGCCGTACCGACCAAACGCTGCCCTATCCGGCCCAGATTGTGATCCCAACGCCGCAATTATGGGTCGTCAGCGCTCCCGTTGCGGGGATGGTCTCCAATCTGGCCGTCGCTCGTGGAGATCGCGTCAACGCCGGCCAGCCGCTCGTCACGCTGGAAAGCCCAAGCTTCGTTTCGCAGCAACGCGAGTATCTGCAAGCGGTCGCGCAAGAAGTTCTGGCTGCCCTGCAGCTCAAGCGTAACGCCGACCTGTTTGAAGGGAAGGCGGTGCCGCAACGTGTGCTGGAGGCGAGCCAGACTGAGGCGCGGCAGGCGAGCATCGCGGTCGCAGAGCGACGCCAGATGCTACGTCTGAGCGGACTATCCGATGAGGCGGTCTCGCGGCTGACCAACGAGGCGGCGATCAGCGCGAGGCTGACTGTCTACGCGCCGCAGGCGGCTTCCGTAGTTGATATCGCGGTTTCGCCAGGCCAGCGGCTCGAGCAGTCAGCACCGCTCGTCAAGCTTGCGCAGCTCTCGTCACTCTGGGCAGAAATCGCAATTCCGGCGGCGAACCTCCATGCAATCCGCACCGGTGCGAAAATTGAAATCGAAGGCTATGCCACGCCGGGCAAGGTCGTGCTGGTCTCCGAGACCACGGACGCGGCGACCCAGACCATCTTGGTTCGCGCGGAAATCCCCAACAACGGGGAACTGCATCCCGGCCAGACAGCTGCGGCACGCATCGGTTTCCTCTCCCCTGGAGAAAGCGCCTGGGAAATACCTTATAATGGGCTAGTCCGCCGCGGCGAGCAGACTTGGGTCTTCGTGGCCATCGACGGCGGCTTCCGCCTCGTTCCGGTCGCTCTGCTCGCGGAAGACCAGAACCACGTCGTGGTGTCCGGTCCCATCACGGACAGGAACGAAATCGCGATCGGCGGCATTTCGGCGCTTCGCGGTATTCTCTCTGGGTTAGGGCAATAGATGCTCCAACGCCTCGTCGCATTCGCACTTTCACAGAGGCTGTTCGTCGTCCTGAGCGCGCTGCTGTTGATCGGTGCTAGCGCCGTGTTTCTACCGAGCCTGCCGATCGACGCCTATCCGGACGTTTCGCCGGTCCAGGTGAAGGTCATCATGAAGGCGCCGGGCCTCACCCCCGAGGAGGTCGAACAGCGCATCACGGTTCCGATCGAGCTTGAGCTGCTCGGGCTCCCTAACAAGACAATTCTGCGTTCGACCACCAAATATGCGTTGGCAGACATTACAGTCGATTTCGACGACGGCACCGACATTTACTGGGCGCGCAACCAAGTCTCGGAACGCCTGTCAAACATCTCGCGCGATTTCCCGGACGGCGTGAGCGGCGGACTTGCGCCGATCACGAGCCCGTTGGGTGAGATGTTCATGTTCACCATCGACAGCCCCGAGCTCTCGCTCGCGGAGCGGAGGACCCTGCTCGACTGGGTGATCCGCCCGGCCCTGCGCACCGTTCCCGGCGTTGCCGACGTCAACGCGCTTGGCGGCTATGTCCGTGCCTTCGAGATCGTTCCGCGGACCGACGCGCTTGCGGCCCGCGGCATCTCCTACGACCTGTTCCGCCGGGCCATCGAGGCCAACAGCCGTAATGACGGCGCGGGCCGCGTGAACCAGGGCGAAGACACCGCACTGGTTCGCATCGAAGGCAGCATTCGTGGCATCGACGACGTCCGGGCGATCATCGTCGACTCCCGCGACGGCATTCCGATCCGGGTCAACGACGTGGCACGAGTCCAGATCGGCACGCTGACCCGCTACGGAGCAGTCACGGCCGACGGCCGCGGCGAGACCGTCGAAGGGCTGGTGCTCGGCCTGCGGGGCGCCAATGCCGGCCAACTCGTCCGCGACGTCCGGGCGCGGATTGCAGAACTGCAGCCGTCGCTGCCCAAGAGCGTCTCGATCAACGCATTCTACGATCGGAGCCACCTGGTCAACCGTGCCGTCGGCACCGTAGTGAGGGCACTCGGTGAAGCTACTGTGCTCGTGATCGTGCTCCTGCTGCTGTTCCTAGGTAACTGGCGTGCCTCGCTGGTGATTGCGCTCAGCCTGCCGCTTGCAATCGTCATCGCGCTGGTCATGATGCGGGCGGTCGGGATGTCGGCCAATCTGATGAGCCTCGGCGGGCTCGCTATTGCGATTGGCATGCTGATCGATGCACTTGTGGTCGTGGTCGAGAACATCGTCGGCAATCTCAGCAGGCACGATCCCGGGAGAGCCACGCCACTGATCCACATCGTATTCCGCTCGGTCTGCGAAGTCCTGCAACCTGTCGCCTCCGGTGTGCTGATCATTATCATCGTGTTCGTGCCGCTCCTGACCCTGCAAGGGCTTGAGGGAAAGCTTTTTGTTCCCGTGGCGCTCGCAATCATTTTCGCACTGGCCGGTTCGCTCCTGCTTGCGCTCACCGTCGTTCCAGTCACCACCTCCTTCATCCTCAAGTCCGCCTCGCATGGCGATCCCCTCCTGATCCGGGCCGCGCGGCGCGCCTACGCGCCTGCCCTAGGCTGGGCGTTAAACAATGAGCGCAAAGTCATCGCGGCCGCGCTGGTCGGCCTGATCGCCGCGGGCTTTGCATACACAAAACTCGGCAAGACTTTCATGCCGACCATGGACGAGGGCGATGTCATTGTCAGCGTGGAGACGCTCCCTTCCGTTAACCTGGACGAATCGCTAGCCATCAATGCGAGGCTACAGTCGGCGCTGTTGAAGGTGCCGGACATTGCCGGCATCATCGCACGGACTGGGTCTGACGAGCTCGGCCTCGATCCCATGGGCCCCAATCAAACCGATACGTTTCTCGTGCTCAAGCCTGCGGCAGAGAGGCAGACTACGGACAGGGAGGCCTTGCTGCAGAAACTTCGCGAGGTTCTGGCCGGCTTTCCCGGCATATCGCTCAGCTTCACCCAGCCGATCGATATGCGCGTGCAAGAGATGATCAGCGGAGTGCGCGGCGACGTGGCGGTCAAGATCTTCGGCCCGGACATCGTCAGACTCAATGAGATAGCGGCGAAACTATCGTCTATCCTGTCCGGCATTGACGGTGCCGAGGACGTCTACACCACACTCAACGAAGGCGCACAATACTACACTGTAGGCGTCAACCGGATGGAAGCCGGCCGCCTCGGCCTGACGGTCGACTCCATCGCCAACGCGCTGCGCACGCAGATCGAGGGCCGTACCATCGGGACGGCGCTCGAGGAGGGACGCCGCACGCCCATCCTGGTCCGCGGCAGCGAGACGACTCGGAAGGCGCCGACTCTGCTCGCCAGCCTGCCATTGACGCTCTCGTCCGGGCAGCACGTCGCGCTGTCGCAGGTCGCCCGTATCCAGCGCGTCGATGGGCCCGTGAAGATCGACCGTGAAAACGGCAATCGGATGAGCGTGGTTCGCGCCAATGTCCGCGGCCGCGATATGGTCGGATTCGTCCAGGCTGCTCAGCATAAGGTTGCCGCCGAGCTTCCGCTGCCGGAAGGCTATCGGCTGACCTGGGCCGGCCAGTTCGAGAACCAGCAGCGCGCCGCAGCGCGGCTCTCTGTCGTGGTGCCGGTCGCCATCGGCCTGATCTTCGTGCTGCTGTTCACCACATTTGGCTCAGTGCGCCATGCCCTGCTGGTACTGGTCAACATCCCCTTCGCCCTGATCGGAGGCGTGTTCGCGCTGGTCTCGAGCGGCGAATATTTGTCCGTTCCGGCGTCGGTCGGATTCATCGCGCTGCTCGGCATAGCCGTGCTGAACGGCGTCGTGCTGGTCTCCTGTTTCAACCAGCTCCGCGCTCACGGCCTGAGCGAGGGGCGGATCGTCGTCGAAGGCGCCATGCGAAGACTGCGGCCCGTTCTGATGACGGCAAGTATCACGGCGCTCGGATTGATCCCGCTGTTGTTCGCCTCCGGTCCAGGATCCGAAGTGCAGCGACCGCTGGCAATCGTCGCGATTGGGGGCCTGGTCTCGTCCACACTGCTGACACTGATCCTGCTGCCGATCCTCTATCGCCGCTACGGCGGCGCTGCAAAGGGGGCCAAATGACGAGCGGCTCCGTCTGCCTCACATTGATCCTGCCGCGCGGACTTCGCGACGAGCTGTTCGACTATCTCGGCGAACAGACCGATCTGGTGAGGGGTTTCACGGCCTCCGATGCTGCCGGACACGGCGCTGGCTTGCGACTCCAAAGCACGGCCGAGCGCGTCAAAGGGCGCGCCGATCAGGTCATCGTATGGATTATCCTGCCACGGCGCGATGCTGAGCGCCTGCTCGAACGGCTTCGGACTTCGTTTACCGGCACCAACCTCGTCTACTGGATCCTGCCCACGACGGAATTCGGCACGATCGACTAGGCCATTAATGTTGTCAGGACCAGTGGCCTAAGACAAAGTCGCCATATCCGGTCTGCCCCGAATCGCCGACGTGCCAGACGCCCCTCGATATCGCCTTAGGGCCACAAACGGGGCTCATGCACAGGAGCGGCTGCATCTCAAACCACTTATGAGCTTAAGCCGGAAGCCAGCCTTGATGCGCGTCAAACTGTCGGGGTGCGAAGCCGCTAATAGTTTACATCTTCCCAACCAGCGTCGGAGTGCGACATGGTGATCTTTGGTGGAAAATTAGTAATGGCCGGTCTGACCGCTGGTTTCGCCGCCGCAGCCCAGGCCGAAGACCTCGACATCGGTAGGTCAGAATTTCAATCTTCGTGCGCCAGCTGTCATGGTGCGGACGCGAGGGGCAAAGGACCGGTTAGCAGCCAACTTAGGATACCGCCTCCCGATTTGACGATGTTGGCCAAGAATAACCACGGCGTATTTCCTATGGACGCTGTTTATGAGACTATAAACGGATTGAAGACAATTCCAGCTCACGGCACTCGCGAAATGCCAGTTTGGGGAGAGCGATTCAACCCCGTCGTCAACTTGCCTCACTATGTTGATCCGTACTATTGGAAGAAGGCTGGACCGGAGCAAAACCCCGAAGTCGTCGTGCGAAAACGCATCCTCGCTGTTATCGATTATCTGAGCCGCATTCAGCAAGAGTAGCAAGCGACAGCGCCGCTGATGAGCGGTCTTGGGACGCTTGCTGCGCCGCCTGCCAACCGTGATGTCCGAAGTGGGTCTCGGCCGTGTAAAAACCCCTCTTTCTACGGAGGTCGGAGAGAAGCCAGGACCGGTCGGTCTCACGCCGCGCTCGCGGCAGGTCTACCTCGCGCCTGACTTATTGCGATCCACGGAGCGGCATGTCTGCTCACGTCATTCGCGATCGGATAGGCAAATAGCAAGTCCTCAGCTAGATCGCCGAAAGTTGAAGTAAATCAGGCCAGGCCGTTAGCGATTGATGCCAGCTGCCCGAGATGTATTGGCCGTGTGCTAGTCTAAAGAGTTAGCGTCCTAACGAACAAGGCCTTTTTACTTGGCGCTCAGGTTGCGTAAAGCTCGCAAAGCTGATTACTGCGCGGCCACGGCCTCGTAAATGTCCTCCTCTTGAGCCGTATGCATACGCACCAGCGTTTCGATCGCCTCGATTACACGTTGGGCGTCTCGGACAAGATAGCGGTCGATTTTCTCTGACGGCAGATCAGCCGCGATCCGCGCGAGCAACCGCGCAAGGTGCAAGATCTCACGATGCGCGCGACTCATTGCCGAAAGGCCATGGCGTTCTCGCAGGACCCCTGCAATCTTCGGATAGACGCTGCCCTCGTCGTCGCGCTCGTGCTTGACGACGCTGCCCTGGACCAGGCGATGAGCCTCTTCGATCAAGGCCGCCGCGGTATCTGGCGTCGCATCGTCGATCGCATCAGCGATCTTGCGGAGCCGGTCGAGATCCCTGAACAGAGCCTGATGATCGTGATGCAAAGCCAAGCCCTGCGCTGCGGATATCCGAGGACCGGCGTTCCCATGGGCTGGAGTGAGCGCCCGCAGCGCGTTCAGGATGACCGCAACATCGATCACCTCCTGCGCGATCGCCGCCGGCACCGGATCCAGCCAGCCAGCGGTGGCGGCCGCCATGGCCGCTATCGACAGTCCCATCCCAATAATGATGCTTTGGAGTGCAATACGCCGCGCTCGCTGCGCGATTATGATCGCTTCGCCCACGCGATCAAGCCGGTCGGTCAGGATGACCACATCAGCCGCCTCGGACGAGGCGCTCGCGCCGCGCGCGCCCAGCGCGATCCCGATATCGGCCACGGCCAACGCAGGTGCATCATTGATACCATCGCCGACCATGATGGTCGGATGCAGCCGCTGTTCAGCGCGCACGGCCTCGACCTTGTCAGAGGGAACGCGGTCCGCCAGCACGGCATCGAGGTCGAGCGCCGCTCCGATTGCCTGCGCCGCTGCGGCGCGATCGCCCGTGACCATGACCATTCGCGCGATGCCCGCATCGCGCAGCAACCGGATCGCTCGCGGCGTATCAGACCGCAGCTCGTCAGCCAGCAGCAACGCACCGATCGGACAGCCGTCTAGGGCAACAAAGACGATCAACGCCGAGCGCCAAGATGCGCGCCGGATTGCCCGCAGCTCCCACGGCGACAGCTCGGCATGTGAGCGAAGCAGCTCTCGCGAGCCAGCGGTTACCTGGCGGCCCTCGATCAGGCCGCACAAGCCGGTGCCCATGATCTCTTTGACCTGTTCAGGCGCCTTCAGCTTCAGGCCGCGGTCGACGGCCGCAGCCACAACCGTCTTTGCGAGGACGTGATGCGAAGCCTGCTCAAGCGATGCGCCCAGCATAAGGACCTCGTCCGGATTTCTCCCTGGAGCGACTTCAACTGAAAGCAACCGCGCGCCTCCCACCGTCAGGGTGCCGGTCTTGTCGAACAGGACGGTGTGCGCGCGGGCAAGCGCCTCCAGCGCGGCTCCGCCCTTGGCCAAGATTCCACGGCGGGCCGCTTGCGCAACGCCGGCAATGAAGGCGACCGGTGCGGCCAGAATGAGGGGGCAAGGTGTCGCCGCCACCAGCACGGCGAGGCTGCGCGTCAGATCGCCGGACATCTGCCACGCGAGGAAGGCGATGACGAGCGTCACCGGCAGAAAGATCAGCGCATAGCGGTCGGCCAAGCGGACAAAAGGAGCCTTCGTCGTTTGCGCCGCCGTCACCATGCGCACAATACCAGCGTAGGTGCTCTCGCCAGCCGGTGCGGTCACGGTCAACTCGAACGTCTCGCCCGCATTCAGCGTGCCAGAAAGAACAGAGCTACCTCGTGTCTTCTCGACCGGAATCGGCTCTCCCGTGACCGCGGACTCGTCGATGGTCGCCACAGCCGAACCGACGATGCCGTCAACCGGCACGATCTCGCCGGCGTGTACCAGGAGCTGATCGCCGACCGAGACTGCCTCGACTGGCACCTCCTCGATGCCCTCCTCAATCTTCCGATGTGCCCGGCGCGGTGCATGATCCACCAGTGATCTCAGATCGCGCTCAGCCCGCGCGGTCGCAATATCCTCCAGCACGTTGCCGCCGGAATACATCAACGCCACCACGGCCCCGGCAAGCGGCTGGCCGAGGGCCAATGCCGCGCTCATCGACAAGAGTGCGATCGCGTCGACGCCCATGCGACCGCCCAGCAAATCCCTGACAATCGAGACCGCCAGTCCTCCTATCACGGGCGCCGTGCCGATCGCCCAGGCAAAGTCGGCCAGATCAGGACGCCCTGCGGCTCGCGCAAGAATACCCGTGGTCAATCCCGCGATTGCGATCGCGACCAGGCTCCACCTCAGGGCTCGCTCGAACGGCATGATTTGGTTCCACATTTTCACATGCAGATTACTCTGTTCCGAAATCAGCTTCGTTCCTTGAGCAGGATCAACACCATGCGCGGAACGCCACAGCCCTAGAGACGGCCACGTTGCGGAGCTTGTTTCGGCTTTGATGATTCCTGAATTGACGCAGTCCGTTTCCGGAAGCAGTTCACCAACGCGAGGTCGCCTTCCCGTAAACATAGAGTGCAACCAATCCGACGGTCACCGCCGTCGAGAAGATCAAAATATTTCGATCCCAATCGGTTCGATACTTCCCGGCTCTTCTGAAAGCCATGGCCGCGAATAGGGCTTTTATGGCAAATCGACGCATGGAAGCAGCCCTCCTACCCGCACGATCTCACCGCCCTTGAAGGCCAGCTTGATGCACCTCAAGGGTGAGTGACAGGGCGGCTATAGTGACAAGTATGACGGCCAAATGGCGCCGCGACCTCCCGAAGCGATTGGTGCAATTGCCCTCAGGGGTAGGCGGGCCGATCGCGCCCAGGCTTCACGGCCGGCTTCTCCAATACTTGACCTGCCTCAAAACATGCAAGCCACTTCGGGGCTACACTGATTAAAATCGGAGGCGACCAATGGACGAAACGTTCAGGCGGAAAATCCTTCGGCTTCTGGATCAGCACCGGACCACGAGGATCGCGACGCTACGATCTGACGGCTGGCCTCAGGTGACCACGGTCGGTTACGCCAATGACGGGCTCGTTATCTATTTCCTTTGTGGAGCAGACGGCC
Organism: Bradyrhizobium sp. PMVTL-01; assembly: GCF_051861855.1. Taxonomy (NCBI): domain Bacteria; kingdom Pseudomonadati; phylum Pseudomonadota; class Alphaproteobacteria; order Hyphomicrobiales; family Nitrobacteraceae; genus Bradyrhizobium; species Bradyrhizobium sp. PMVTL-01. The sequence continues at coordinate 121,975 of NZ_CP193983.1, forward strand.
AGAAGGCAGCTAACCTGGCGAGGGACGATCGGGTTTCGCTAACGGTGGACGACGATCCTGCCCAAGTGATGAACATCGCCGGTCTGTCGATGGCGGCACACGCGAAGCTCGTAACGGATCCCGCCGAATTCGAAAAAGCCTTGCGGCTCCTGATCTCGCGATATCCAAACCAAAAGGGCCTTGATCTTGCCATGCCGAAAACTTCGGATGTCTGCGTCTTCCGCCTGACACCGACGATCGTCTCCCTGCTCGACTACTCAAAGGGCTTTGGACATACCGACTTAATCACATGCTGAGGAATCGCGTCTCCCGCTAAGGCACTCCCCTCGCCGCAGCGATTGATCGGCAAAGTTCTTGGCGATGCGAGTACCTGCGCGTGTTCGTACGAGTCCCGATCATGAGTTGAGAAGAAAACATGTTCCGCAGCACCCGACTCGGCGTCAGCCTCGCGATTTTGATCGCGTTGGCGACTTTTTTCCTCATTCGCGTGCACAATGCGGACGGATCTAAGCTTCTTGCACATAGCGAATTGGAGGGACGACGCCTCGCGGAAGCATGATGCAAGCCGTGTCATGCAATCGAACCGCACATGGCGGGAATGTCGGATCAGGCACCGAGTTTCGCGGCAATCGCGAACAGGCACGGAACGACAGCGCTTTCGCTCAAAGTGTTCCTGAAGAGCAGCCACCAGAACATGCCGAACCTTGTCATCGCGCCCGCTGAGGCCGACGCTCTCGCGAACTACATTCTCAGTCTAAAAGGGTCAGAACTAAAGCGTTGATCGGCACGACTGTGACGGTAAGCTGGGGTCTAAGCGAGCCCGTCCGGCTTGCAAGGCCTCGAGGAACGCTACGATTGCGTCAATCTGGTATTCGACGAGCTTCGAGGGCGCCGGGATCAAGACAATGCCGTTCGCCTTGCGGTCAGAAGCCAGCACAACGCTTCAAATGCTGTTCGACTTCGGATTCCTGCTCGATCTGCAAGATCCGCGCCCCGTCCCAATTTTTGCGCTAGATCAAGGGACCCCCGGCAATGCCTGGCTGAATGGCGCAAGCTGTCCGTAGTTCGGATGCAGCTTGCGGCGCAAAACGGCGTCCCTGGGACGCCGGGCGTGGTGCTTGGTTTCGCCGCTGGTCGCGCTCACTATCCAGCGGGCTCGGGCGGCCACCCCGAGAGCAGCCACTTCTTCACCGCGGGTATGGCTTGAGCAAGCACAGCGCATCATTGCCTAGGAAGGATTGACCTGGCTCAAGCCCAGACGGGCACGGCGTGGTCTGTTACGTTCATGACCAATTATATCAGACCGTTCCTCGAAATCGGTTTGGCGGACGTCAATCTGGTCGGCGGCAAGACCGCCTCGCTGGGCGAACTGTATTCTGCCCTCGCCTCGCAAGGAATCGTCGTCCCGAACGGTTTTGCGATTACGACCGACGCTTATCGCGAAGCGTTATCGCGAGACAACGTTGCGGACGAGCTGCATCACTTCCTCGACGGGATCGACAAGAGCAACATCAGGCAGCTCGCCAGCAAGGCGGCCAAGGCACGCGTGGTCATATACAAGGCGATCGACACGCCCCTCCTCCGCAGTCAGATCGAGGAAGCCTATCGGCAGCTTGAACGTGAGGCCGGGACCGGAGTTGCAGTGGCCGTCCGCAGTTCTGCAACGGCCGAGGACCTGCCGACAGCGAGCTTTGCAGGCCAACACGAAAGCTTTCTCAATGTGCGCGGGCCAAAGGAGTTGTTCGAGGCCTGCCGGCGCTGCTTTGCGTCTATTTTCACCGACCGCGCGATCTCCTATCGCATCGATAATGGCTTCGATCACTTCAAGGTCGCGCTTTCTGTCGCCGTGATGAAAATGGTGCGATCCGATCTGGCGGCCAGCGGCGTCGTCTTCACGCTCGATACCGAATCCGGCTTTCGTGATGTCGTCTTCGTCACCGGTTGCTACGGCCTTGGCGAGACAATCGTGCAAGGTCAGGTCGATCCGGACGAGTTCTACGTCCACAAGCCGACGCTGAGCCAGGGATACCGCCGGGTGCTGCGGCGCCGGCTAGGCGCCAAGCAGATACGCATGATTTACGGCAAACGGGGCGGCGATCATGCAACGCTCACCCGTAAGGTCCCGGAAGCCGAACGCCAGAAATACTGCATCTCGGACGACGAAGTGCTGAGCCTTGCCGAGATCGCGGTCCGGATCGAAGCTCACTACTCGAAACACGCCGGCGTCCCGACGCCAATGGATATCGAATGGGCCAAAGACGGCGCCGACGGACGGCTTTATATCATTCAGGCCCGGCCTGAGACGGTCGCGTCGCGGCGTTCGGCAGACGTCTATGAGACGTATAACCTGAAGGAACCAGGTTCGGTGATCGTCCACGGTCGGGCGGTGGGAGAGAAGATCGCTTCAGGACGTGCGCGCCGCGTCGTGTCCGGGCGCGATCTCGCGGCTTTCAAGCCTGGCGAGATCCTGGTGGCGCCAGCCACAAGTCCTGATTGGGAGCCGGTCATGAAGATCGCCGCTGGCATTGTCACCGATAAGGGCGGTCGCACTTGCCATGCGGCAATCGTGGCGCGAGAGCTGGGCATTCCCGCCGTGGTGGGGGCCACGCTCGCGACGGAAAGGATCAAGACTGGAACTGAAGTCACGATCTCCTGCGCCGAGGGCGACGTCGGAAGCGTCTATCAGGGGAAGGTTGCGTTTGACGTGACCAAGACATCGGTGAGCGAGATTCGGCAGCCGCGCACGGCCATCATGGTGAATGTTGGAACGCCGGAAATGGCGTTCCGCACGGCGATGCAGCCACAAGCCGGAGTCGGTCTCGCCCGGATGGAATTCATCATCAGTGAACATATCCGCGTTCACCCGATGGCATTGCTGCAGCAGGACAAGATCAAGTCAGCTAAGGCGCGGACCGAGATCGCCCGCTTGGTCCGTGACTTTAAGAGTCCCGCCGACTTCTTTGTTCAACGATTGGCGGAAGGCGTCGGCACCATCGCGGCGGCCTTCTATCCGAAGCCGGTGATCGTGCGGCTTTCCGATTTCAAGACCAATGAATATGCCAGGCTGATCGGCGGGGAAGGCTTCGAGCCCAAAGAGGAGAATCCGATGCTGGGATTCCGGGGCGCTTCTCGTTACAGCCATCCGGCCTATACTGAAGGGTTTGCTCTCGAGTGCGCGGCCCTCCGCTTGGTGAGGAAGGAGATGGGCCTTTCCAATGTCCGGGTCATGGTCCCATTCTGCCGAACCGTCGCTGAAGGTCACCGCGTGATCGCGACGATGGCAGCCAATGGACTAAAGCGCGGCGAAGACGAGCTCGAGATCTACGTCATGTGCGAGATCCCGAACAACGTCATCCAGATCGATGCGTTTGCGGAACTATTCGACGGCTTTTCGATCGGCTCCAACGATCTCACCCAGCTCACGCTGGGGGTCGACCGCGATTCCGATATCGTGGCCTTCGACTTCGACGAGCGCGACCCGGGAATGCTGGAGATGTTCCGGCAGGCGGTGGTCGGCGCCAAGCGCAACGGTCGCCATATCGGCATCTGCGGCGAAGCGCCTGCGAACTATCCGGAGATTGCACGATACTTGACCGGGCTCGGCATCGATTCGATCAGCGTCAATCCCCTGAGCGTTTTTCGTACTATGGCCGTGGTGTCCGACGCCGAGACCAACCAGGCGAAATCCGCAGCGTGACGCCTTCCGGCGAACACCGAGAATGTATGCCGGGCTGATCAAGGGATGCAGCGATGATGAAAGTAACTTCGGGGAGCCTCCGAAATTCCTTGAATCGATACCAGCCTGTCTCATTCTGGATGACGAACGTCGCGTTCGTCCGCCTTCGCGACCTGATGGAGGCAGAAGGCCTTGGCTGAGATAGCGCAACTCGAAATCGTAACCCTGACCATCAATCCGGCTGTCGATATCTCGACTTCGGTCAAGAAGATGGTGCCCTACACGAAGATGCGCTGCGCCGAGGCTCGGCGCGATCCCGGTGGCGGTGGGATCAATGTGGCCCGAGTGCTCAATCGGCTCGGCCTCGGAGCGACCGCAATCTATCCCGCCGGCGGCGCTACCGGGCAAACCTTGGCAGCGCTGGTTGAACGCGAGTTCGTGCGCAGCATCGTGATCCCGACATCGCACGACACCCGCGAAGACATCACTATTTTCGACGAGACAAGTCGGGAGCAGTTTCGACTGGTTTTCCCAGGCGCCTTCCTCAAGGACTTTGAGTGGCAGCAGTGCCTCGACGCAATTTCGCGCGTCAGTCCGCAGGCTGCGTTCGTCATCGCAAGTGGTAGCCTGCCCCCCGGGGCACCGGCTGATTTCTACGGCAAGGTCGTTCGAGCATCGAAAGCGACCTCCAAGGTCATCGTGGATACATCCGGTGCTTCGCTCAAATCCGCGCTGGACGCGGGTGTCTATCTCATCAAGCCCAATCTTCGGGAGTTTCAGGAGCTCGCAGGGATCAGCTGCGCCGACGAGCCTTCGCTTTTGGAGGCCGGTCGGCGCCTGCTCGACGGGTATCGCATCGAGATCATTGCGCTCTCCCTGGGTCCCGGCGGTGCGTTGCTCCTGACGCGCGACATCGCCTTGCGTGCGAATGGCCTAGCCATCGAGCCGGTCAGCGTTTCGGGGGCTGGCGACAGCTTCCTTGGGGCGATGGTGTCGAGCCTGGCCAACGGCGATAACCTTGACACTGCGCTGCGCTATGGTGTTGCCGGCGGTTCGGCGGCGCTGCTCAATCCCGGAACGGAGCTTTGCCTAGGCGCAGACGTTCATCGCCTCGCAGCGGGTGTGACCATATCAGCTATCGCCGACTACCATGCCTAGCACCGTCGGATACCGATCGCCTAGCGAACGGAAGTTGTTCCTACGCCTCTGGAAAAGCGCAACGCCGAAATACATTGCCGGCACAATGCTCCTTGGCGAGGTCGTTCAGGCGGCAGCGGCGTTCGCCGTAGTCCGGAGCGCCTGCAGCCGGTTCACGGACAACTATCCACGTCTGGCGGAAGGGGCTGCGTCGGCCTCGCCCTTGACGCTGACGTCCGCTCTGCACCAACAGCGATGTCAGTCAAAATGTCAGCCACCAACCGCCATATTGGAGCACACCAAAATTCGCGGGAACGAGCTCGAAGCACGCCTGCTAGCGCGGCGTCCAGAAGGCATCTTCGTCAGCCCGTTTGAGCAAGCGAGATCGGGCTGGACGGCCTATAAAATGGGCCTGGAAGGAATCGTCTCGAAACACCGTGATCGACCCTACCAGGCCGGCCGATCGAAATACTGGATCAAGGTTAAGAACCGGAGTCACCCGGCGATGTACCAAGTGATCCCTCGCTTAAGGGCCGTGCAAGGCCCGCCAGCCTTACGGCTATATACGCTAGCTAGGACAGTTCCTTCAGATGCTTTCCAGTCCTAAACGTTGATCCAGCCGGCAGCGCCATCGCAATCGATTCTTGCGGCCCAGGCTGCAACGGTGCCGAGTCAAGAACAGCGTCGTAAAGATTATCTTGAGCAATCACTTTGAGTAAGTCGCTTACGAGTTCAGACTCGGTGCAGCCCATAAAACCCGCCCGAGCGCGCAAGCTGGTCAGAGTGTCGCGGCTTAAGGTGAGTGGCGATCCGGGCCGAAGCTGCATCTTTTTGCGAGGCCGCAGGCTGATGCCTGCGTTCGAACATCGCACCTGCAAGGTAGCTTCCTTGCAGCCGAGGCGTTCGGCGATCTCAGACTTACGCAATCCCTGTGCGACGAGCGCTGGGATGGTGGCAAGCACTTCTGCAGTAAGGATGCCGCGCCGGATCACTAAGCAATCTCCCACGAGCTACGCGCGGCCCCCCAATCGAACATGCTCCGGAATCAAATGGCTAAAAGTTTGGGGCTCGCAGATTTTCTATATTAATGAGCGCAACTTTATGGGATTCCGGGATACTACGGTGTTCCAATACCGAGGCAGCCGATTGCCCCTTTCCCCGACTCCGCGCACCGGCGCTCACGCATAGTAACCACCCTTGCTGCCCGCCTTCGCGTCCCCGCACATCAAGCCTGAATACGCGGTCACGCTCGGTGCGTTCATGCAGACTAGCCGCTTGCTCGGAGGGGAAGTCGGAACCGCATTTATGCAGACGTTCATTAGCAATCGCGAGCAGATCCACTCCAATCTCATCGGCTTGCATGGGCAAGCCGGGATCACAGCAGACCGTCTTTCAAGCTATGGACACCTTTTTGGTGGACGCCTAAGCGATCCGCTGCACACGTCGGCGGCCTCAACGGAACTGCTCACCGCTGCCGTCTCGGTTTTTGCGCCTCATCATCCCGCCACTGCCAAGGCCGGATAGACGTCACAACTGGTGGCCCTTTCGGCCAAATTCGCGACACGACGCCCGAACTTGGTGTGAGCTTAGGCCACCTGGGCTCGCGAGGCTATGCTTCCTGATCGAGCTTGATTGGTTCATTCGCACTATCTAGAAACTCCACCGTGGTGAACCAGAGATCGTTAACGCCCGTGTTTTCGAGATCGTGGATCTTGTACTCGCCCTTTCCGTACTTGAAGTGACGTGTATCACCCGCGCGGTAGATGGCTTCCACCGTCGTGCCGTCTTGCATGTGTGAGCGCGCGCTGCCAGGAGTTACCGCCGTCCAGAAATAATCGAGTACATGACGATGGAACGCAATACGCTCACCTGGAGCGAGTCGAATTTCCCAAACTCGAACGCGCTCCGTTTCAGATAGAAGCCGCGTGCCGACGCGTCCGTTGAACTGGTTGGTCTCGAACTCCTTACGAATGAGATCGGGCCAAATGGTCTCGGCTTTTTCCGGCGCAGTAACACTCATGTTGGAACTCCCTTGGTGAGTTAGATCGATTACGTTATTCGACGCCTAGCCCAATCTGAGCACGCACGTGCTGCGCACCAAACGAGGCCCGAACAGATGCTGCCGCTGTGCTGCGGTCCAACACTGAAACCAGCCAAGACACAGCAAAAGCCAATGGAACGGAGACAAGAGCCGGATTATCGTAAGGAAACGGCGCCGGTCCCAGTTTGAATGTGACCGACCACACCCCGGGACTGAGAGCTACGAGCCCCACTGAAGTTAGCAGACCAACCACCGATCCGCTCACGGCGCCTCGCGTCGTGAGATTCGGCCAGGTGATCGACAACAGTATCACAGGGAAGTTTGCGCTCGCGGCGATCGCAAAGACCAGCCCCACCATGAACGCGATATTCTGGTTTTCAAAGACGACGCCCAGACCCATCGATAACAGGCTGATTGCGACCGCGGCGATCTTCGAGACGAGCACCTCCTCCTTCTCATCAGCACGCCCCTTACGGATTACACGCGCGTAGAGATCATGACTCGCAGCAGAGGCACCCGCCAGTGTTAGTCCGGATACAACTGCGAGAATGGTCGCAAATGCCACGGCCGAGATAAAGCCGAGCAGAAGTGAACCACCAACGGCGTCCGCCAGATGCAAGGCTACCATATTGACACCCCCGAGCAGTGCGCCTGACGCGTCTCGAAACTGGGGGTTTGCCGAAACGATCGCGATCGCACCAAAGCCCAACACAAACAGTAAACTATAGAAAATCGAGATGAACCCGGTCGCGACCAACACCGAAGTGCGAGCCTGACGGGCATCACTTACCGTGAAGAACCGCATGAGAATGTGCGGCAGCCCGGCTGTGCCGAAGATGAGAGCGAGTCCGAGAGAGATTGCCGATATCGGATCCTTGACCAGGCCGCCGGGAGCCATGATCGCGTTGGCTTTCGGGTGCAAAGTGACGGCTTCTCGGAAGAGAGCTTCAAGGCTAAAGCCAAATTCACCAAGTATCAGGATCGACATCAGCACCGAGCCAGACATCAAGAGCACTGCTTTGATGATCTGAACCCAGGTCGTTGCGAGCATGCCCCCGAAAGTAACGTAGACCATCATCAGCACACCCACGATGCCCACTGCATATGCGTAAGGCAGGCCAAACAGCAGCTGGATCAACTTGCCCGCTCCCACCAGCTGAGCAATCAGGTAGAAGATCACGATGACGAGGGTATTAACACCAGCAACCGCCCTCACCGGAACCTCAGATAGCCGGTACGCAGCTACGTCGGCGAACGTGTAGCGGCCCAAGTTGCGCAGCGGCTCGGCGATCAGAAATAAAATCATTGGGAAACCCACGAGGAAGCCGATAGCGTAAATCATGCCGTCGTAGCCGGAGTTGTAGACCAGCGCCGTGACGCCCAAGAAAGTCGCCGCCGATGTATAATCGCCGGCGATCGCGAGTCCGTTCTGGAATCCCTTGAGGCCTGCGCCGGCGGCGTAAAAATCCTTAGCTGTGCTCGTGCCTCGTCTGGCCGCCCACCATGTAATCGCTAGACTGACCCCAACAAAGGCTAGGAACATTGTGATAGCCGTCGCGTTCAACGGTTGCCGGTCGCCAGACGTAGCAGTGAGCGCGTCAGCCGCTGAGGGATGGGAAAAGGCAGTAAATGCTGCTGCGAATAGGGCTCCGCATACCGTGCGCGACATCATTGGAGATCCTCTAAACAAAGCTTGTTGAGCTTATCGAAGCGGGAGTTGGCTCGACGGACATAGATCGCCGTCAGGGCGAAGCCGAGCGCGATCAGGCCGACACCTACCAAAACGCCCCACGTGATTACGGTGCCGCTCCACAATGGAAGGCCAAGCAAGCGGGGCCAAAATGCGACGGTCAGGATATAGGCAAAGTACGCGGTCGCCATGACGATCGACATACCAGTGCCGAGACGCGAGCGTTCGGTCGCAAGCTGTCTGAACGCGGGGTGATTCTGTATGCTCTGTAGGTTCATTGGTCGTTGTCCTCCCTCCCAGAATTCGCTTACGCGGCGATGCCTGTCGCGACGGCGGTTTCGGCCATCACCGCCTCAGGGCTGCGATGTCTCTCAGCCTTTTCTCGTTCTTCAACAGTTGCGATTTGCGCTTGCATATACGCGCCGAGGTCGCGAGCGCGACGAACAACAGCGGATCCGAATCGAACTCGAGCTGCCTCGAATTGCGCGAGCGCAGCGCACCGATCGTCGGGATGACTGCGCAATGCGTCTACCAGGGCCGCCGCGTCGGCGGCGGCCTTTGTTACGCCCATCCCTACGTGTGGCCTGGCCACGAAGGCCGCGTCGCCCAAGATCACCGTTCGAGACCCGAAGGCCATGCGCGGTGTTTCCAGATCAAGGATTGCCTGAATGAAGGGCTGAGACGTGCGGCGAACGACCTCCGCAAATTGCGGCGCAAGCAATCTCTGCGCGTCTCGCCGCATCGAGGCGATCACATCAGATCGGATTTTTGTCGGGGGAATAGACATTTCGTTCCGGACGCCATCGACGTCCGTTAGGAGATCACCTAATCCGTGATCAGCATCGGCTGGACGGTACCAAACGAAGTTAAACCGGCGTTCGCCGACGGCCATCTCCTCGTTAGCTCCGGCGACAGGATAGCCTAACATTTGTTCTCGTGGAGGCAGGCTGAAGGCGAACCAATCGCACAATTCCGCTCGCGTCCGAGGCGAAAGCTCTCGTTCGTCTACGAGGCCGCGCCAAGCGACGTAACCGGCGTATGCGGGCCGAACGCTGGGCGCACGCCGCGCTCTGACGCTCGAAAATATACCGTCGGCGCCGACAAGAAGATCCCCAGATGCCTCGGACCGGTCCGAGAAACGTGCCACGACGCGGTCGTCAAGCTCTGTGACGTCCTGGAGATTTCGACCGTGATGATAGCATTCCGCAGGCAGCGCAGCCTTCAAGAGCCGGTAGAGATGTCCCCAGGAGGTCAAGACCTGTGGGAGCCCAAGCTCGCCGACAATTTGGCCGTCCTGATCCAGGACGCGCCTTCCCGGGACCGTAACGCCAACTGCTGCCGCTTTGCTATCGATGCCCGCGCGACCCAACACTTCGAACAACTCGGCATGTGTCACGATGCCCGCACCCCGTCCCGCGAGTTCGGCGCCGATACGCTCATAGATATCGACGCTCCAGCCTTCGCGACGTAACAGCAGGGCCGCGAACAGGCCAGCCATTGATCCGCCGATCACGAGCGCCTTTGGTGACTTGTGGCGATTGTCCTTCAATGCTTCCTCCCTTGGCTCACGGCCCGGGCAACATTCCCGCGCGCTATTTATCGTTTGATCAATTATTGTGCCGGCGCTGACGTGAGTCAAGAATTATTTATCATTTGATAAACAAAGCGTGATTGCCGTCGGGCCATCGGCGCTTGCCGCAAATCGGTATATGAATGAGGGGGAGCGCACTCAAACCGGGCGAATCAGGTGTGAAACAGGGCCATAAGGCGCGTCTGAAGACGCCGATTCGAGAACAACAGAGACTGGATCCGTCCGAACGCGAAGCCATAATCGCGCGAGAAGCCGTTTCGTTTTTCGCTGAGCACGGGTTCGAGGGGCAGACCCGCGAGCTCGCCAGGCGGCTGCAGATAACCCAGCCCCTCCTATATCGCTATTTCCCCAGCAAGGAGGCCCTTATTGAACGCGTCTATCAAGAAGTCTTCGTGGAGCGGTGGAAGCCATCTTGGGAGAAAATCATTACCGATCGCTCGGTCCCATTGAAAGCCAGACTGGTCCACTTCTACCGGGAGTACGCAGAGGTCATTCTCACGTACGAGTGGATTCGCCTCTTTATGTTCGCCGGCCTGAAAGATCTCGGATTGAATGCTCGCTACCTCAAAATGCTGCGGGAACGCGCCTTCGAGCGTGTCATTGGAGAGCTTCGCGCCGAGTATGGGCGCCCGTCAATCGACAAAGTCCCGGTCACTGTCCTTGAAATAGAGATGGTGTGGGGACTTCACGCCGCGATCTTCTACCTCGGAGTTCGCCAATTCATCTATTCAATGCCTCTTGAAGCCGACGTCGACTCAATAATCGACGCAAAGATAGCAACCTTCCTCGGCGGTGTTCGCTCCGTCCTGCCGAAAGCCGCGGGGTAGATGAAATCGTCGGACGGAGCTCCCGGCACGCAAGCGCGCTAAAGTCAGCGATCCCGGACAATCATTTGGTCTGGCGACCTCGCTATTTGTCGAGGTTGAGAGCTGCAAAACGAACGCCGGCCCAATCGGCAATACGATTTGCTATTTATCGTTCGATAAACTATCGATCGTGTCGGCCACCTTTGGGCCGGCTAACGAAGGGGTGCACCTTTGATCAGTCCGACCACTAGGTTGCCTGGGCGTGTCGGTTTCTGTTCCATGAATGCCCTGACTCAGGTTTGTGCTCGGAGGACATTTATGCGAATCTCTCGCGCAATGCTTTATCTGCAACGACTTTGCGAGCTCGCCTCCCAGTTCTCAGAATTGGAAAACTTAGAAGTCTAGTCGAAGATGCAGCGCGCGTCGCCCGCGGTGCGCCTGCCTTGCGCTCTAAACGCCATGCTTCCCGCCGCCTCCGAGGTCGTGATCTCGGCGCCCTATCTGTCCGCCTCCGTCGCTACACGCCACCAAGCAGAATGCAGGAGGTCTCAGGCCCCTTCAGATCGATTGGACGTCGCGCGAGCCATTTCCCGACGGACGTTGGACTTCTCCTTAAAGCTCTTAAGCGGCTGCTGGATCAAGTTTTCTCCTCTGCTTGCAGCCCTTCCGAGCGGCGCGTTCAGTCAGATGCGAATAGTTCCACCCACTACTTTAGTTGCTCGCCTCTGTTTGCATGGCGACCTGCGCGCAGTCGCATTGCTGCGTTTGTGACGGTAGGTGTAGCGTCGATGAAACCGCTCATAAAGAAGCCAACAACAAAAATGGAGTGAAACGCAATGAAGTTCACAACTCGATTGCCGCGGATGGCAGGTTTCCCACTATTCCTAGGGGCGTTCGCTCTGCTTGCTGCGACTACCGGCGCCGCGACGGCGGCGGATCCGATCAAGATCGGCGTGATTGCGGAGGCCCAGGCCATCGCCGGCGCTTCGATCCCGCAGGCGGCCCAGCTTGCCGCTGAGGAAATCAACGCCGCCGGCGGCATCGACGGCCGGAAGATCGAGATCATCGGCTACGACAACCACTCCTCCTCGGCCGACTCGGTGCGAGCATTCCAGCGCGCGGTGAACGAGGACAAGGTCAATGCCGTCATCGCCAGCTATATCAGTGAGGTGGTGCTGGCGCTGGAGCCCTGGGCTTCGCGCCTAAAGACGCCCTTCGTCACGCCGGGCGCGGCCTCCAACGAGATCAGCAAGAGCGTTCATGCCGACTACGAGAAGAACAAGTACACTTTCCACGGCTATCTGACCTCGGCGGCGCTGGCGCTGTCGGTCTGCGACGCGGCCAAGGACCTTCTCGTGGATAAGATGAAGATGAAGACGGCGGTTATCATGAGCGAGGACGCAGCCTGGACCAAGCCGCTTGACGTCGGCTACGAGGAATGCCTGCCCAAGGTCGGGTTGAAAGTGCTCGATCACATCCGCTTCTCGCCAGACACCACCGACTTCACGCCGATCTTCAACAAGATCGAAGGCTCGAAGCCCGATGTCATCATCACCGGCATTTCGCACGTCGGCGTGCAGCCGACGGTGCAGTGGAAGAACCAGCAGGTTCCGATTCCGATGTTCGGCATCGCCTCGCAGGCGACCAACGAGACCTTCGGCAAGGACACCAACCAGGCCGCCGAAGGCGTGCTCTATCAGGGCGTCTCTGGGCCCGGCGTCGCGGTGACGCCGAAATCGGTGCCGTTCGCGGAGAACTTCAAAAAGAAGTTCGGCAACTATCCGTCCTATGCCGGCTACACCGCCTATGACGAGGTCTACTACATCGCCGACGCAGTGAAGCGCGCGGGCTCGACCGAGGCCGACAAGCTCGTCACAGCGCTGGAGAAGACCGACTGGGAAGGCACGATCGGCCGCGTCCAGTTCTACGGCAAGGACGATCCGTTCACGCACTCGATCAAATACGGCAAGGGCCTGATCACCGGCCTGATGCTGCAATGGCAGGACGGCAAGCAGAGCGCGGTCTGGCCCAAGGACGTCGCCAAAGTCGAGGTCAAGTTCCCGAGCTTCATCAAGCTCTCGAACTAGCAGGAACAGCTCCCGGGACCACCTCCCGGGAGCTTCCACTTGCGGCGCCCCGCAGCACCTTCCCTCGAAGCGACAGTTTGACTGTCACCTGGCCAATCATTCATGCGAGTTTTCCAGATCTTGATTGATGGCTTCGCCATCAGCGCTCTCTACGCTCTCGGTGCCACCGGCTTCACGCTGATCTTCGGCGTCTCAGGCGTGCTCAATCTCTCCCACGGCGCCATCATGGTGGCCGCAGCCGTCGCCGCCTGGGCCGCCGCCAGCATTCTCGGCGTCGGCACCTATGCCGGCGCGCTGATCGGCGTCGCGGTCGCCCTCGTCACCGCCTTTGCCACCTATTTCGCGGTGGTGAAGCCGATCCAGGATTCGCGCCGCATCCCGAATGAGGAGAAGGAGATCTTCGTCCTCACCGGAACTCTGCTCTGGGGCATCATGATCCAGGAGCTGATCGCCTATTTCTTCACCAACAACGCCAAGACCGTGCTGCCGATCGTCGAGGGCGTGGTCGAGATCCTCGGCGTGCGGACCCCGCGCAACGAGATCTTCACGGCGATCGTGTGCTGCCTCGTCATCGCGCTATTGTGGCTGCTGGTGAACCGCACCCGCACCGGCAAGGCGGTGCTGGCGGCCTCGATGAACCCGCGTGGCGTCACCCTGCTCGGGCTCGAGCTCACCAACATCTATATCGTGGTCTGGACGATCTACGGCATCCTCGCCGGCATTGCCGGCGTGCTGCTCGGCATGTTCTTAGGGGTCAGTTCCTACAGCGTGGGACCGCTGACTGCGAGCGCATTCTCGATCGTCGTGCTCGGCGGCCTCGGCAGCGTCTCCGGCTCGCTGATCGCAGCTTTCGTGGTCGGCTATCTCGAAACCATCACGGCCTATCTGGTCTCGCCGGCCTACCGCACCATCCCGGCGCTGCTGCTGCTCGTGTTCGTGATGTACATCCGGCCTCAGGGCCTTCTGGGGAGGCGCTGAGATGTCCACCTTCTTCACCTCGCGCCTGTTCTTCGTCTCGTTGGCGCTCGTCGTCATCGCGGCGACCCTGCCGCTCTACGTCTCCGGCTATGTGCTCGGGCTGCTCACCGTCGCGTTCTATTTCGGCGTGTTCGCGATGGCCTGGGACCTCTTGTTTGGCTTCGCCGGCGAGGTCAACTTCGGCCCGACCTTCCTGATTGGCGTCGGCGCCTACACCGCCGGCATCCTGAACAACCAGTTCGGCTGGTCGGTCTATCTCTGCATCGTGCTCGGGGCGCTCGCTTCGGTCATCGCCGGCCTCGTGCTGGCATTGCCGGCGCTGCGGGTGCGCGGGCCCTATTTCGGCCTGACCACGCTGGTCGCGGTCTTGATGCTGCAGAACTTCGTAGTGGTGTTCGCCGATCTCACCGGCGGCGAGATCGGCCTCACCATCCCTGATGTCATCACCATCAATGCCGGCGCCAATTACTGGATCGCGCTTGGCTTCATGACGATCTCGGCGGCGATCCTGTACGGCCTGTCGCAATCGCCGATCGGCCTCGTGCTCCAGGCCAGCGGTCAGGATCCGGTGCAGGCCGGCGCGCTCGGCTTCAACATCGTCAAGCACAAGCTCGCCGCCTTCATCGTCTCGGCGTTCTTCTCGGGTCTATCAGGGGCGCTGCTGGTGTTCTACTTCGGCACCGCCTCGGTCGGCACCGTCGTCGACGTCGCGGTCGGCGTGAACGTCATCGTCTCGGCCGTGCTCGGCGGCCGGCGCACCGTGCTCGGGGCGGCGCTAGGCGCGATCTTCCTGATCGTCGCCGGCGAATTCCTCCGGCCCACGGGCGAGCTTGCGACCTTCATAGTCTCGGCGGTCGCCCTGCTCGTCGTGCTGTTCCTTCCCGGCGGCTTCCTCGGAGCGGCCCTCTCGCGCGAGGCTCGTTCGTGATGGATATGAGGCTTTCAAACCGGGCCGTTCTCGAAGTTCACGGCCTGACAAAACGCTTCGGCGGATTGACGGCGGTCAAGAACCTCGGCTTCGAGGTCAACGCCGGCGAGATCTTTGGCCTGATCGGGCCAAACGGCTCGGGTAAGTCGACCGCGATGAAGAGCGTGATGGGCATCGAGCGCCCGACCGCGGGTGAGGTGATCTTCGAGGGCGAGAACGTCGCTGGCCTGCCCGCGCACAAGATCGCGCGCAAGGGTTTTGGCATGGTGTTCCAACACTCGCGCCCCCTGAACCGGCAGACGGTGCTGGAGAACATCATGGTCGCGCTGCTGCCGGACAGCCTGTTCATGCTGTTCCCGGACAAGGCGCTGGTTGAGCGCGCCAAGTGGATCGCCGAGCGCGTCGGGCTCGGCAACGTGATGAACCGCCGCCCGCCGACGCTGCCGTTCGCCGATCTGCGCCGGCTCGAGCTTGCCAAGGCCATCGCACGCGATCCCAAGGTCGTACTGGTCGACGAGCCCTTCGCCGGCCTGACGCGGGCCGAGGTCGATATCTTCTCCGACCTGATCCGCAGCTTCCGCGACGAAGGCCGCGCCGTGATGCTGGTCGACCACAACGTCAAGAGCGTCGCAGCTCTCGTCGACCGCGTGCTCGCGATGTATCTCGGCGAGGAGATCGTGACCGGCAAGGCCGACGACGTCATGCGAAACGAGACCGTGCGCCGGGTCTATCTTGGCGGCGCCATCGAGACCCATGCGCGGCCCGAGACCAGCTTCAAGGACAAGGTGCCGCTGCTCCAGGTCGAGAATGTCAGCGTGTTCTACGGCAAGGCCCAGGCGCTGGAGAACGTCTCGATCCACGTCCATGAGGGCGAGTTCGTCTCCGTTGTTGGTCTCAACGGCGCCGGAAAGACCACACTATTCAACACCATCTCCGGCTTCCTGCCCTACACCGGCGAGATCATCCGCGGCGGCAGCAAGCTGCGCGGCATGTCACCTGCGAAGATCGCGCGCAGCGGCCTCGTACAGTGCCCGGAATCCCGTGAGCTGTTCGGCGAGATGAGCGTGCGGGAGAACCTCGACCTCGGCGGGCAACACCTTTCCGACGACAAGCGCGCCGCGCAGCTGGCCTGGCTGTTCGAGCTGTTCCCGATTCTCAAGGAGCGTCAGGGCCAGATGGCGCAGACCTTATCGGGCGGCGAGCAGCAGATGCTTGCAATCGGCCGCGCGCTGATGATGCAGCCGCAGATCCTGATCCTGGACGAGCCGACGCTGGGCCTTGCGCCGGTCATCCTGGAGCAATTGTCCAAGGCCCTGACCAAGCTGCGGCAGACCACGTCGATCACGGTACTGCTCGGCGAGCAGAACGTGACCTTCGCGCTGCCGCACGCCGACCGCGTCTATGTGCTCGAGCATGCCCGGATCGTCTGGGAGGGTGATCCCGGCCGCTTCGCGTCGGAGGCCGGCGCCGATTTTCTGTAAGTCTTCAACATCAACAAAAAGCATAGAAAGGAAACGACCATGCGATCCTCAGTTCTCAGCGGCAGCTTCATCGCCTCGGCGCTGACGCTGTGCCTTGCCGCCCCCGCCTACGCGCAGTCGAACGATCCGATCAAGCTCGGCGTCATCGCCGAGGTGCAGTCGATCGCGGGCGCGGCGACGCCCGGCGGCGCGCAGATCGCCGCCGACGAGATCAACGCCAAGGGCGGCATCCTCGGCCGCAAGGTCGAGATCGTCACCTATGACAACAAGAGCTCCTCGGCCGATTCCGTCCGCGCCTTCCAGCGCGCGGTGAGCGAGGACAAGGTTTCCGCCGTGATCGCAAGCTACATCTCCGAGGTCGTGCTGGCACTGGAGCCCTGGGCGGCGCGGTTGAAGATGCCGCTGATCACGCCGGGTGCGGCCTCGAACGAGATCACCAAGGCGATCCACAACGAGTACGAGAAGAATAAGTACACCTTCCACGGCTATCTGACCTCGGCCGCGCAAGCCCAGCTCGTTTGCGACGCCGCCAAGGACCTCCTGGTTGATAAGCTCAAGTTCAAGACGGTCGCGATCATGAGCGAGGACGCCGCCTGGACCAAGCCGCTCGACGTCGGCTACGAGGCCTGCCTGCCCAAGGCCGGGCTGAAGGTCGTCGAGCACGTCCGCTTCTCGCCCGATACCACCGATTTCACGCCGATCTTCAACAACATCGAGAGCAAGAAGCCTGACGTGATCGTGACCGGCATCTCGCATGTCGGCGTACAGCCGACCGTGCAGTGGAAGAACCAGCAGGTGCCGATCCCGATGTTCGGCATCAGCGCGCAGGCGCTAAGCCCGACTTTCTGGAAGGACACCAATGGCGCCGCCGACGGCGTGCCGTCGCTGGCGGTGGCCACGCCCGACGTGGCCGTGACCTCCAAGACCAAACCGTTCGCGGCCGCCTTCAAGGCCAAGTTCGGCACGCCGCCGGCCTACACCGGCTACACCTCCTATGACGAGGTCTACATCATCAGCGAGGCCATCAAGCGCGCCGGCTCGACCGATCCCGACAAGATGGTGGCCGAGCTCGAGAAGACCAATTACGAGGGCACGATCGGCCAGATTCAGTTCTACGGCAAGGACGACGAGTTCACCCACGGCATCAAGTCCGGCCCGGGGGCGGTGACCGGCCTCGTCTTCCAGTGGCAGGATCAGAAGCAGGTCGTGGTCTGGCCCGAGAAAATCGCCGAGGGCAAGCTGAAGTTTCCGAACTTCGTGAAGCTGTCGCAGTAACCGTTTTCGGTCTCAATGTGGCTCGTCGTCCTCCCGGGCGATGGGCCTTTACCTTCTCAGATGCCCCTGGTTGCGCCGCGCTTCGCCCGACGACATGCCGGTCGAGGTCGTCGTTGGCTTCGCCGATCGCATAAGAGAACAGGAAGGCGGCATAGAGGATGAACCGCATGTTGCTGCACACGCGCACGATGGTCTGCAAGGCGCGCCGGAGATCGCGACGCTGAACTCGCCCCAGCATACTGCGATGACCATCGCCAGCACGCAACCGACGGCCGCTGCCTCGGTCGGTGTGAGCAGCCCGAATAGATGCTGTCGATGGTACCTCCGCTCAGCACTGAAGGGGATGAGGTCGAGCAGGCCGCAAGGAGTTCGCCGACCGACCGGGCGCCGGTTTCCGCCGGAACGATTCCCGGCCTGAACCAGGCGTGCATGGCGATTTAAAGTCATGAACAGCGCGGGCAGCAGCAGGCCCGGCATCACGGCGGCCATCAACAGCTTTCCGACGGAAGTCTCGAAGTGGGTCGCACCCGTACGGGCTTTGATCGTGCCGAAGGGATGCTCGACCGTCTCGCGCCCCGTCCGCATGGCGTCTGGATCGGAATCGAGCCGTCTTTGGACCCCTCGACCACATGCTCATGCTCCCAGCGCGTGACGCGGCGCTCCTTGGACGGCTTACATTGGTTGTTGATCGGGCAACCTTGGCACGCCGCCGTCGACCACTAACGGTGCAGCGTCATTCCATGCTCGATGTTGGTGTAGTGATAGGGCAGTAGCTGGCCGGATGGGCAGCAGTAGACGTCCTCATCGGGCAGGCAGGCGAAGTCCTGTTTGCCGAACCGGCCCTCCGCCTTGGCGTTCGACATCATGGGCTTGGGCAAGCTGACTCCAACGCCAGCCTCTGCGCAGGCTAATATATCCCCTGCATCGAAGTAGCCACGGACGGCGACCGCCTCGAGTTTGTCCACTTCGAGCACTTCTTGGCTTTCTTCGACATCCGAGCGAGCTGCCCACGGTCGTTAGTGACGTTTATGACGTCCTTGTAGCCGACGACACCTGATCCGCATCCGGCGGTGGCCAACGAACGGACGTCCGGATCGGTGAGCGATATCTGTTGGTCCGGCGTGTTGCGCATCTGCGCATCAAGCACCTCCAGGCGGCTCATCTCCTGCTTCAGCCGAGCAATCTTTTCCTTGATCCTCGTCGTCTTGATGCTGATCGGCTCCGATGGCTCCTGCCCATCGGCGCTATCGAGTTGACGCAGATATCGACCGACGCTTTCCTCGAGCTGTGCCATCCGCCTCGCCATCTTGGCATGCTTGAAGTTGCGATCGCGGTTGTTCACTGCCCTGAACTTGCTGCCACAAATTGCGACGCTTGGGGTCTGCAACAGGCCCATTTTTCGGCATAGCGCAGAGAAATTCGCACAAACGTTTCGGACAGCCGCGCCATTATCCTTCCGGAAATCGGCGATCGTCTTGCGATCGGGGGCCAGGCGTCCGATCAGCCGCATCACCTCGACATTGCGGCACGCCTCACGTTTCGAGGCGCCGACTGGATTGCACCCGATAGAGATAACCGTAGATGTAAAGCCTCAGAAGGACTGTTCGATGATGCGCGAAGCGCGCGAGCAGAGCGTGACAACGAGGCTGTCAGCCTGCCGCGAGTACGATGAAGGAGCAGCTACATCATTGGGAGGCAAAAGTTATCTCGGCTGCCGCCCCTTGCAGTCCGGCTGCCCGTGCCTTGCCAAGTACGACCGGCACCCGGGCGGAGCACCCTTTTGTGGACAGAGTCCTATCTGGAGGCTGTCCAGGCGAACATCCGGCTAGAAGTCAGCATCTCTCTGACCTCGGCTGCTGGTCTTGGCCGGCTCACAAAGAAACCCTGCATCTCGTCACATGATAGCTCGGAGAGAAGGTCCCGTTGCCGTTCTGTCTCGACGCCCTCGGCCGTCGTGGACATCTTGTGCTCCGCCGCGAGCGCAACGATCGTCTTGACGATGCTGATCGACCTGCTTGAGTCCGACAGTTCCTTGATGAAGCAGCGATCGATCTTGATCTTGTCGAAAGGAAACTTGCTCAAGTAGCTCAAGGAGGAGTACCCTGTCCCGAAGTCGTCAAGCGCGACTCGAACGCCAATAGCTCTCAATTGGTGAAGAATGTCGACGGCGACCTGATCGTCCTTGATCAATATGGCCTCGGTGATTTCCAGTTCGAGCCTGCTTGGAAGCAGGCCGGCTTTTTCCAACGCCGAAGCAACCTTCAAAGGAAGCCCAAATGTCTTGAATTGCGCGGGAGAGATGTTCACCGCGACCTTCAAGTGCGCGGGCCAGCTCGCAGCTTCTGCGCATGCGAGCCGAAGCACGTGATCTCCGAGAGAATCGATCAATCCGGATTGCTCAGCGACAGGGATGAATTCATTTGGCGAGACAAAGCCGCGCTCGGGATGGTTCCAGCGGGCCAGCGCCTCGCACCCGACAATCTCTCCGCTAGAAAGTGCGACGATCGGTTGAAAATAGACCTCGATCTCACCTGTAACAAGCGCCTTACGCAGGTCCGCCTCAAGCATCCTGCGCTCACGCGTTCGCTTCTCCATGGCGGGTTCGAAGAACCGATAGCTCTTCTTGCCGGCGAACTTCGCTTCGTACATGGCCAGGTCGGCATTCTGTAGAATCTCTTCGCATGTCCCCCCATCTTTTGGCGCGATCGCCACGCCGATACTGGCTTCGGCGCTGAGCATGTAAGGACCGCAGCTATGTTGTCTCTGCAAGGCGCGGTAGAGGTCTGCGATCAGACCAGCCGCTCTATTGCGGCCATCGGTGGATTCTCTTAAAAAAATGGCGAATTCGTCACCTCCCAATCTGGCGAGGAAGGCCTCGGATCCAATGCAGTCCCGAAGGGCTGCGGCAATGCTCTTGAGGAGTTCGTCTCCGATGTGGTGGCCGAGCGAATCGTTGACTGACTTGAATTCGTCGATGTCCAAGAAGCAGACGGCTAGAGACCCCTCGACTCTCTTCTCGAGTTCCTGCTGTAACCGCTCGAGAAAAAAGGCCCTGTTGGGTAGCCCGGTCACCACATCATATCTCGCAAGTCTAGCAATCCGCTCCTCGGCCCTGCGTTGCTCAGTCACGTCTTCGATGGTCGAGACCCACCCCCCACCTGGAACGGGCCGATTGATGATCTGCATCCAACGGCCGTCACCGGTCTGGGTCAACGTCTCCGTCGCCCGGCCAAGTTTTGCGCGACGAATGAATTCGCAGTATGCATCCACCCCACCCGGCAGAGAGCCGATATCGCTCCGGTGTTGGATAATATCTCTGAGCGCGCATCCCGGCCTGACGACCTCCGGAGAGAGACCGAACATGTCCAGATATCTGCTGTTGCAGACGATCAGCCGCTCCGACTGGTCGAACAAGACAAGGCCTTGCTTCATGTTGTTCACGGCAACATCGAGCTGTCGGCGCTGCTTCCGCAAGCAGAAGACGATTGAGGCCATCATGACCAGCCCGACCGCCCCTGCCGCGCCGGCGCCCGCAAGTACCAAGCGGGCCTGACTGTGCCAATTCGCCAAGACTATCGATGTCTTGCTAGTTGCCGATACAGCGAGCGGGTACTGGTCCAGGAATCTCACCGACGCAATTCGCTCCTCTCGGTCCAAGAAGCCGGTAACGGTCATGGTGGCTTGACCGCCATTCAGCAGCGCTTGCGCCGCCAATGGCGAACTGGAGAAGTCGCGTCCGAGCGCGGTGGATACGCTTGGGAAGCGAGCGAGCAGCGTACCGCCTTGATGAAACAGCGCCACCGTGGCGTTCGGGAGCGCGATGGACGACAGGAAGCGCTCGACATCATCTGGCGATATGCTTCTCGTTATGAAGCCCAGAAACTGCCCATCTTGCCCGGTGATCTTGCGAGCGACCACGATTGTCAAGCCGGGCGAAAGCTTGCTCTGGACGAGTTCCACCGCAACAGGGCTGCCCCCGTGATCTCTCTTGAACGTTCGGTAGTAGTTTCGATCGGAAAGATTGACCGGCGTAGCCGGCCATTTGGTCGAGGAAGCAACACGATTGCCGTCCACGTCGTAGAGGTTGACGCCAGCAAAGTCTCCAGAGTCATTTACCCTAGCGCGCAGCATCTGGTGAAAGCTCTCGTCCGATGCAATCTTCTGGAGCTCGTCAGGAGACGTAATTCGTCGCCCTAGCTCGGTCGCAAGCGATCGTTCGACGGCTTCGAAGTCCGCAAATCGCTGGTCGAAATGCCGCGCAAGCAGCCGGACCGCATTCTGCAGGGTTTCACGACTTCTTTGCAGCTCCTGGCCGCGCAGATGCTCGACGGTCAGGGCGGTGGCGCCGCCAATGAACGCCAGCACGGTCAGTCCGCACACGCATACCCAGAAGATCGGACCTGCCTTGCTTAGGAAGCCACGCCGCCGCTTCGCATTGAAATGGGCCAATGGCGACTCGGGCCACACCTCGGTGTTGTCCTTGCTCATGTGCCTCCTCCCCCAGAGGGAAGTTAGCGGCCGGGGCGGAACTTTGAGTTACCAAACGTCCTTTTCAAGGAGTTAAAGTCCCCGATCGCCACTAACCCGCCAGCGCGGGTTCGAGTACTTCGGAGTCGCCGACATTCCCAGTCCGCGAACTATGCGACCGGTCTTTCGTGGAGAAGATCGCGCAACAGCCCGGGTTAGCCGGCCGCCATGGCAAACGTGTCCCAGCACGAATACGTGCGCGGCTTAGCCATCTAACACTCCTGTTAGCTTAAGCGACCATCTTGACCGCCATCTCGTTCGCCTTGTCGGCGGCCTTGTGCAAGCGGCAGCCTACGTCAAGGTCGCGCCGCGGCTTCCGGGTGAAGGAGCGAGCGCGCCAGATGTCGCTCTATCTGGAGCCGGCGACCCACGACGCGCTGCGGGATATCGCGCATCGAGAGAGGACCAAGATGCATGTTCTGCTGCTGCAGATAGTGGGCGAGTTTCTAAAGAAACGCGTTATGCCGCCGGAGTGACGCGATTAGGCTTTCCGTGTGTTATCGCCGAAAAGCGGGATGGAGGCGGTCAGGGCTTCGCCGCTGGGTTCGTCATGACGTGCCTGATGCCCCGGGCCGAGAACAAACCGCCGTGGGCACGATGAGATGCTGAAGCAGATAACCGGCAAGAAGGCGGTACTGTGCCGTAAGAGCGAAGCTTCCAAAGTACGCCGCCGTTCAGGTACAGGAGACCGAAGGCGGCCAATACGATGCCGATCGTCCTGCCTGAGAGTTCAGAAAAAACGGACAAGTCGGGTACGTAGGTCTCTCTCGCCCCGGTTCTACAGCACGGGGACGGAGGCGCCCGCTTCAATCAGGCCTTCACTCTTCAGATCGTCCCAGAACGGGGGCGGAATCTTGGCTTGCAAAGAATTCCAGTCCTCCTCGATCTGTTGGGCACTACGCGCCCCCGCCAAAAGCGCGACGGCAACATCAGCCGCTGCGGAAAACTGCAGGGCCGCCGTTCGCAGATCCACGCCGTATCGGGCCGCAACCGCGCGGAGCTTCTCGCGCTTTTGGATCGCCTCAGCGGGAATCTTGAAGTTCTCCTTGCCGTAATTGTAACGCGAACTTCCGGAGATGAACCCGGCATTGAGCGACGAGCCGATCACGAGCGAGATGTCCCGCTTCCGAACCGCCGGGAAGAGTTCATGCACGGCGCTGGCGTGATCGACAAGCGAATACTGCCGGGCGCACAGGCATACGTCGGGGTCGGCATCTTCCATCACCTTGAGGATCGGCAGGGGCGTATTCACGCCGATGCCCCAGGCGCGAATCATTCCTTCGTCGCGCATCTTCGAGAGTGCCGGGAAGGCGCCCTTGCGGGCTGTCTCGTACTGCTCCTCCCAGCCGTTGGGGAAGAAGGCAAAGTCGGGAGAAATGTCGTGTACGAAGGCGATGTCGAGACTGTCGACGCCGAGCCGCTGTAGGCTATCCTCGATCGAACGGCGCACGCCGTCGGCGGTGTAATCAAAAACGACGTCGTTAGGCGAATCCGAGAGAGGATAGATCTCCGCATGCCGGTTGTTCTTCGACGCCTTGAATAGTTTCCCGACTTTCGACGAAAGCAGATATTCACCCCGGTTCTTGGTGTGGAGGAGCCGTCCGAACCGCCGCTCGGCCAGCCCGAACCCGTACCATGGCGCAACGTCAAAGTAGCGCACTCCGACCTCCCAGGCCGCTTCGAGGGTGCTTTCCGCCTCCTTGTCCGTGTGTTTGTTGAATTCATTGCCCAGCGAAACTCCGCCTAGTCCGAAACGAAAGCGGGGTTCGAAGATCTGCTGCGCGCGATTGGGCATGTTCGGATTGACCTTGCCGAATGGAGCATCTACAGAACGGCGGCGGGGCGCCTGCCGTTCCGCTCCTATTGGGCCCGTTGCGCCTCCCTCTGCCGCTCCTAACAACCTCGGCAGATGCTCTTAATCTTCTTTTCCAAGACGACATCCGCTGGATCGCGCGATTGCGCGCCGGCGGACTTATCCATGGTCCGCTGCTCGACCGCTGGCGTCGGCGAGCGTTGGTTGTGTCGTTTGCTCTTGGCCTCTGCAGAATGAACCGGAGGGAGCGCTGCTACTACGATGACCGACGTTGACACTATGAGCTTCAGCAATTTTTGCAAATCTTCCCCACCGTCTTGTCGGCCTTGTTGTTTTCGCGATCGATCTGGGCGTCGCTGTCCTGTTCGTTCGTAGTCGTCGGCTTGCCGATGCCGCCCGCAGGCGCGGTGTTCTGTGCGCTGGCCCCAGGAGCACCCGACGGCGCCGCCGTGCCGGCCGTATTTGTGCCCGGCGTTAATCCTGTGCTGAGCCCATTGCCATTCACCGTCTGATGATTGGGGAGTCGGCTGGTAGCCTGACTATTCGTGTTGCCGGTTGTCTGGTTGTTGGTGTTGCCGGTCGCCGCATTTCCGCTCGGTCCTGAGCTGCCTGTCGCGGACGACGCATTTTCGTTCGTTGAACTTGCTCCTGTAGCACCTGAAGTGGCGCCGCCGCCGGTACCACCGCCAGCGGATCCGCCGCCGCCACCTCCCCCTTGGGCGAACGCGGCCACCGGGACGAGAACAGCGGCGAGTAGAGCAAATCGAGAGAGCTTCATGTCGTCATTCCCTCTGCGATAAGCCCCCGCCGCATGTTTCGTTCCTGTCGTCCGGAGCGTACCGAGGAACCGGTAGACCTTGCCCTCGTTCAAGTCGGATGGTCTCTGGTCAAGCTCAGAGCAGCGAGGTAGTCGATCGCGCGCAGGCTGGCGGTGGGGCGTGTTGATCCGCCAAATCATCGAGGTCATGGCGGGTACTGGTCTCGTTGGTCTCTCGCTGCGGGACGTGTTCGACACTGTGGTGGTGCCCGGCGAATCCAGGGGCACCTTGCGCGTGGCCAGGCGGCTCCTTTTCGCGATGCTCCCGCTACGGATGCGGCTGGCGTCTCGACCAGCTTCGCTCCGTCCGTGCTGATGGCGTCCTTCGTGGCCTGGATGGCGCTGCTGCTGATCGGATTCGGCCTGATCGCTCACGGCCTCGGGAACTGGTTCTCCCCGCCGGCCGACAGCTTCGAGCGGGCGGCCTTCATCGCGGGCAGTGCGCTCGCCACTGTCGGCTTGTCCGGCATCGAGGCATACGGGCCAGCACACTGGGTGCTGGTCGCGGCGGGAATTTGTGGTCTGGCAGTGCTCACAATGGCGGCGACCTACCTGATCGAGGTGCAGGAGGGTATTTCCCGACGGGATCGCGGCGTCCTCAAGATCACCACCACATCGGGCCAGCCGCCGTCGGCGCTCGGGATGCTGGAGCGCTACGCCGATCTCGATGTGCCCGAGGAGATCCGGCGGACCCTTTACTGGTGCGCCTCGGTACTGCAGAGCCACGCTTCCCACCCCTCCCTGATCTACTTCCGCTCGGTGGGGACCGGCGCAGGGTGGCCGGGCGCCCTGGGCACCATGATGGACCTCGCGCTGATCTTCGAGCTTCTGATCGACGATCCAAAGAGCCGGGCGGCTGCCGTCCTGCTGCGCGACGAGGGATTGCGTCTCGTCGGAGAAATCGCTGGTCTGATCGGCCTTGAGCCAAGAAGCGCCCGACCGACCACGTCCGAGGTCGACGCTGTCTGCAGGCGGCTTTCTGCGGCCGGGTATACGCTCAAGTCGGATCCGACCTTGGGGCCTTCGCGGCGAGACGGGCAGAGCACGCCCGCTGCATCGAGGCGATCGCCGCCCATCTCGGCACGCCGGCAGCGCCGCTGCTGCCTGCATCCGTGCGCATCGCAAGCAAAGCTTAACATGTCTGAATCCCAAACCCGGTCAATCCGGGTTACGATGGAGCTTTCCCGGACGGGGCGCCCATGTTCGACACGGCAACCACCACGCTTTTGCGCCCCGGTACCTTGTTGGCCGTTACATCCACATCGTCCTTGCTTCGCTCCTCGCAAGGACGGGGCTAGACCTGCGCATGTCCAACGCCACGCCGCGCAACGCACGCGCTCCCGGTCGCCGGCGTTGTCTTCGCCGTTCACACCGACGACTACGATCCCGACACCGAGAGCATCGGACTGCAGCAATCTGCGAGGATCCTGCGCGTATTGAAGACTCTGGGTTGGTTGACCGGAAGCCGGCCCGAGTCACTGTCCCGTCCGACAAGGAATTCTGACGGCGGGATCAGCCCTTTCGGGCAGCGAAGACTCGCGCGCACCGTGTTCGAGCAGGGCGCGCTTGAGCAGGAGCAGGTCTATATCAATGGCGGCCAACGTGGCTTGCAGCTTCGGCTCAAACCAGCCGACGTGCGCAACGTTCTCAAGGTAGCCGTGGCCGGCGTAGTCGCCTGAGCAGGAGGGGTCATCAGCGGGACAATTGCACCGCACAAAAATGTCAGGCCTCGCGTAGCCTTATTTTATTGGCCGCTAGCGTCCCATTGAGCCTGCACAGCCGCGTTAGACTATGGTAGGGTGCTGCAATCCGCTGAAAAAAAGCGCGTCGAAAACAGGGAGGACGACATGCGGGTGACTGCGTCGAAGGTCCTTGGCCCGCTGGCCGCAGGACTTTTTTTTATGTCGGCAGCCGCGCCGGCCGCCGAACCGCCCAAGGAGATGAAGCTCTACGTCTTCTCTTCGGGAGCGCTCAATCTCGACAAGTCGATCATTCAGAACGGCAGTAGCGGCAAGGTTCAGATACCTGTGGGCTTCTTCCTGATCCGCCACCCAAAGGGCGACATTCTGTTCGATTGCGGCAACAACGACCGCATCATCAAGGATCCCGACTATTGGGGCCCGTTCGTCAAGGCGCTTGATCCCGGCCGTTCGCCCGACATCGCCATCGACGCGCAACTTTCTAAGATCAACGTAAGCCCGTCCGACATCAAATATGTCATCCTCGGCCACTTCCACGTCGATCACGCCGGTAACATCGGCAAGTTCTTGGATTCGACGTTCGTGTACCAGCGCGACGAGATGAGGAACGCGTTCTGGCCTGCGCCGGGCTACGCGACCTTCTTCATCACCGACGATTTCGCCATGCTTCGCAACAGCGTCGGCGGAGGAATGCCTTCCAAGTACAAGACCATCGAGCTCGACGGCGATCTCGACCTGTTCGGCGACAACAGCGTCTTCATCCACCGCACCGTGTCGCATACGCCCGGAAGCCAGATCTTGGTCGTGCGCCTGCCGAAGACCGGCACGGTGGTGCTGACCAGCGATGCCATTTATCTTCAGGAGAACCTAGACAAGAACATCCTGCCGAGCATCGGCAGCGTCTACGATCCGGTCGGCATGCTCGATGCCTACGCTTGGGTGAAGCGGGTACGCGACACCGAGGGCGCCGACATCATCTATGCCCATGACCCCGATACGTTCAAGGCCCACAAGCATTCGCCCGAATTTTACGAGTGATTGGTCCCGACTTCGGGCCATCGCACACGCGTCATCATCCCGGGCCTTCGCGCCCGGGATTTCCGCGGTAGTCTTACGCGGTGGCTGCCACAGGGGTGTGTAAAGCTTCCATGCTGTCGGCTGTCTCTCCGGTTGCCGTCGCCGAGCGCGTAACAAAATGGTACGGGCCGCGGCGCGCAATTGCCGATGCGTCCTTTGCGATCGCGCCCGGCGAGATTGTCGGCCTGCTCGGGCCGAACGGTTCCGGCAAGAGCACGCTCTTCCGCATGCTTACCGGCTATCTGGTGCCGACCTCTGGACGGATCGAGGTCGCGGGCCACGATGTCGTCGAAGATTCTCTCGGCGTGCGCCGCGCCATCAGCTATGTGCCGGAAGATGCGCCGCTCTACGACCACATGCGGGTCGGCGAGTTCCTGCACTTCATGGCCGGCATCAAGGGATTGCACGGGCCGAAGGCGAGGGCGGCGGTCGATGAGGCCGCCGAGCGGCTCGACCTTGCCCGCGTCATGAGGCTCACGACCGGAAAACTGTCGCGCGGCTTCCGCCAGCGTGTCTCGATTGCGCAGGCGCTTCTGGGCGATCCAAAAGTTCTCGTGCTGGACGAGCCGACCAGCGGTCTCGATCCGCACCAGGTGATCGCCGTGCGCAACTTGATCCAGTCGCTGTCGGGACGCCACACCGTGCTGATGGCTTCGCACATCCTGCACGAAATCGAGAAGATGGCGTCCCGCGTGATGATCCTGCTCGACGGCGTGCTTCTGACGCACGATGCGCTGAAGGGCGCCGCGCAGGATCTCGCGTTGCGACTGTCGGCAGACGCGACAGAAGATGCTGTGCGCAGTGCGACAAAGACCGTCGCTGGCGTTCGCGAGATTATCGCCGATCCGAGCAGCGCCGGACGCTTTCTGATCAGGGCGGAGCGGCGTCCGTTGCTCGCGGAGGATCTGGTCTCCGCCCTGGTCGCAGCCCAGATCCCGTTGTGCGAGCTGACCGAGCTGCGCCCCGATCTCGAAAGGGTGTTCCTCGAACTCACCCGGCGACCGGAGGCGGCCGCATGAGAAGTTTTGCGGTGCTGCTAGGGAAGGAAGCGACGGCGCTGTTCTCCTCGCCGATCGCCTATGTGCTGATGACGGTATTCCTGCTGATCATGGGCTACAGCTTCACGCTCACCCTGTTCCTCAGCCACCAGCCCAGCATGGTGCACATCTTCTTCCAGATGTTCGTGCTGTTCATGCTGACCGTGCCGCTGATCACGATGCGACTGTTCGCAGAAGAGCGGAAGCTCAAGACGCTTGAGGTTCTCCTGACGGCCCCGCTCTCCGAAGTCGCGATTGTGCTGGCGAAGTTCGTTGCGGCGATGAGCCTGATCGTGGTCATGCTCGTGCTGTCGGGCGCCTACGCGGCCGCGCTCGCCTGGTTCGGCGATCCCGATTTCGGACCGATCTACAGCGGTTATTTCGGCTTGCTGCTGTTCGGATCGGCGCTGGTCGGCGCGGGGCTGCTCGCCTCGGCGCTGACGGCCAACCAAGTGATCGCCGCGCTGATCTCGCTCAGCGTGTTCCTGCTGCTTTGGATCATCGACAATTTTGGCTGGCTGCTGCCGAGCCCCGCGGACACGCTGGTGGTGAACCTGTCGCTCTCGGTCCATTTCCGCCCCTTCGCCGTCGGTTCGATCTATCTGTCCGACGTGGGCTTCTTCCTCAGCGTCAGCCTGCTGACGCTGCTGTTGACGGTCCGCGCGCTGGCGCGGCGGTGAGAGGCGCAGGCGATGAGCGGATCTGTTAGAACGAATGTCGCTCTCCTCGTCCCGGCGGTTGGTGCCATCCTCTGCGGCGCGCTTGGATTCGCGCGGCTCGGCGAGACTGCATCGAACATCCTCTTCTTCGTGGCCTGCGCTCTCGCGCTGCTCGCACTCTTCATGCTGGCAATCCGGCTCCCTTTGCGCGGCGGCGGGTCGCGCTGGTCGGCGTGGCTCGGGAACGCGTCGATCGTTGTCGCGGCGGTCGCGGCGGTCTTCGGCACCAACGTGGCGCTCTATCGCCACGACGTGCATTTCGACGTCAGCCGGGAAGGTCGCAATACGCCGCCGCAACAGCTCACCGATGTGATCGCGCAACTGCGCACACCGCTCGCGCTGACCTATTTCTACAATGCGAGCGATGCCAACGCGATTGCGGTCCGTGACCTCGTTCAGACCGCGTCGCGGAACCATCCGCTGCTCGCCTTCCGCGCGATTGATCTGGACAAGGAGCCCGGCCTTGCCCGCGACCTCGGTGTGCGCGCATACAATACCGCCGTGCTGCAGGCCGACGATCGCAAGATCCTGGCCGAAAACGTCATCGATCCCGTCCGCATCGGCTATGCGGCGTTGCGCGTGCTGCGCAAGCGCGTGGAGACCGTTTGCTTCGTCACCGGCCACGGCGAGACGTTCCGCCCGCTGCCTTCGCATTTTCATTTCAGCCATGTTGAGACTTTGAAGGGGCACGAGACCCCCGGCGCCGGCGACGTGCTGGAAGCGGCGCCCGAGCAACTCGACCGGCTCTTGCTTGCCCTCGACCAGATCGGCTTCGAGATGCGCGAGCTCGTCACGGCGACGGCGTCCAGCATTCCACCTGACTGCTCGGCGGTGGCCGACGTCGGCCCGCGCACAGCCTTTGCCGCTGACGAGGCGGCGCTGCTCGGCGACTATGTAAGAGGTGGAGGCAGGCTTCTGCTGCTGATAGATCCGCTCTCCCAGCTCGATGGCGATTTCGAGCGATTGCTGCTCAAGCCAGTGGGATTATCGAGCCAGGCCATGATCGTCATCGATCCCCTCAATCATTTCCGTACGGATGCGGACAAGGTCGCCGTGCCCTATTATCCGCCGCATCCGATCACGAAGCGTCTGGCGCTGACGGTGTTTCCGCAGGCGCGGCCGATCGAGGTTGCGCACCCGCCGTCCGGGGTCAGCTTGATCATATTGGCAGCGAGCAGCCAAGATAGTTATTTGCGCTCGCCCAAGTCTGCTCCCGCACTGACGGAGAGAGACGCGACGAACATCCGGCGGAGCGCACAGCCGCTTGCGGTCGCGCTCGAAGGCACCTGGCCGGGGGCCTCGCCGGGCAAGCGCTTCCGCCTCGTCGTGGCCGGCACCAGCAAGCTCGCAAGCAACGAATATTTCCCCTACGTCTCCAATGGCGAGCTGTCGCTTGCCATGCTGCGCTGGCTTGCCGAGGATGATGCCACGCCGAGCGTCGCACCGCAGACCTTCAAGGTTCCGGAGATCGTGTTGACCAGCAGACAGATGCGCGAGACCTTCATCGTGCTGGAGGTGCTGTTGCCGCTGAGCACAGCAGTGTTCGGTGTTGCGATGTGGTGGAGGCGACGGTGACGGACGGGGCGGCGGGGCGCGGGATGCCCCGATGGTTGATGCTGCTCCTCCTTGTGTGCCTGGTGGCGCTGCTGGGTGTCCTGATCGTCAGCGGGCAGTGGCCGGAGCTGCGCAGCAAGGTCGCATTTGCGCCGAAGGGCCTCGTGACCATCGCGCCCGGCGAGGCGCGGCGGGTGGAGATTCGTTCTGTTAGCGGGAGCGTTGTCCTGCTTCGCAAAGCCGACGAGTGGATGATCGAGGGGATCGATGGCGCCGTACCGGCCGAGCTCGGATCGCATCTCGAAACGGCACTGCGGCTCGTCGCCGTCAGCGAGCCCGCGCGCGAAATTCCGGCCGCCTCGCTCGCTGTGGAACATTTCGCTGCATTTGGGCTCGACCCGCCCGCAACCGTGGCAGTGATCGAGACTGCCGATGGTTCAACGATCTCCGTGAATTTGGGCGCGCTCAATCCGGCGAGCACCTCTCATTATGTCCGGATCGCCGGGCGTCCGGCTGTGTACCTGATGCCGCGTCATTTCAGCGAGGAGTGGCGAGTCACGCTCGATATGGCGCGCCGCCTGCGCGGCCCAGCCGGGCCGGATGCCGCAAGCCGTGGCAAGAGCTTGTTGCTGCCAATCTCTATCGCGCAAGTGTGGGCGTTCGAGATCGTCTTCGCGGGCAAGCTCACCCGCTTCGAGCGCGACATTGACGGCAATTGGTTCCGCCACCTCGGCCAGCACAACCACGCCGCCGGCAATGTCGTGCACGTCGCCGATCCCGAGCAGGCCCGGGTCATCGACGCGGCGCTACGCGCGTTCGATGCCGCCGCAGTCGAGACGCGCGTCGGACCGGCTGATCCGTCGCAAGTCACCCGCTATGGGCTCAACCTGCCGACTCTCATCGTGCTGGTGTTCTCGCGCGATGCGGCCGCGCCGCTGGCAAGGTTAGAGTTCGGCGCATCCGCCGATAGTCTCGACCGCTACGCACGGCTCGCGCCCAATGGCGCGGTGGTCACCGTGGCCGAGTTCGAGATCCGCCGCTTGACGGATCTGCTCCGCGCCATCGGAGCGGGATCATGAACTTACCTCGCCTCTCGCTACTCGGCTTAATTCTGCTCAGCTTCGGCGCGCCGGTTCGCGCGCATCAGGTCAACCTTTCGACAGCGCGCGTTGCGCTGACAACCGATCGCACCGTGACCGTCGAGGTCGCGCTCAAGGGCAGCGACATCGACAAGCTCGTCGGCACCAAGATCTACGACGCAAAGGAAGACGCGGTCGATCCCGGCGCGGTCGACGCGGCCGCTGCGTCGATCCTCGCCTACATGAAGGTACATCTCGCCGTATCGGCGGCCGAAGGGCCGGCCTGCGCCCGCGGGATTGCGGCGATCCTGGCCGATGGCGACGGTGTCATCTATCGCAACAGCTTTGCCTGCGAGGGCATTGCCGGCGACATCGTCTATCGCTCGACCGTTCTGACCGAGCAGGATCCGACAGCGCGCCAGGTGGTGCTTGTCACGCAGGGCAAGTCCGAAGTGCAGGCGCTGCTCGACGCCGGCAACACCACTGTCACACTCTCGGCGCCGGCGCCGCCGCTAGGGTCGACAATGCAGCGCTATCTCCTCACCGGAATCGAGCACATCTTTCTCGGCTACGATCACATCGCCTTTCTGATCGCGATCGTGCTGTGGGCGCGCCGGCTCATTCCGGTCATCAAGATCGTCACCGCCTTCACCATCGCCCATTCGATCACGCTGTCGCTGGCCGCGCTCGACCTCGTCGTGATCCCGAGCCGCGTTGTGGAGCCCGCGATCGCGGCCTCGATTATGTTCGTTGCCGTTGAGAACTTCTTCTCGCGCGACATAGACAGACGCTGGCACGTGGCCTTCCTCTTCGGGCTGATCCATGGCTTCGGCTTTGCCGGCGCGCTTCATGAGGTCGGCCTGCCGACGAATGCGATCGTGCCGGCGCTTGCGGCCTTCAATATTGGCGTCGAAATCGGCCAAGTCGCGATCGTCGCGATCGTACTCCCGGTGCTCGGCCTGTTCGACCGGCTGATCACGACCGACCGCACCAAGCCGATGAGGGCGAGTGGGCTGGTCTATGCCGTATCCGCTGTGATCAGCCTGCTCAGCGGCTACTGGCTTTTCATACGCGTGGTGGAGGCCTGACGCGCCGCGGATTCATCATCCGGTATTTTGGCGGCGCCTGGCGGCAGCATGGCAAGGACCCGGGGACTTGAGCTCGCGTGCGAGGCCGGTCTGGAAGGTAGAAAACTGGCCATCAGTTGCGCCGGCAGTGCAGCCGCCATAGAAGGTTGTCTTGCGTCGGCGGCACCCGGTATTAGGCCCTGCTACCAGTCATACGGGACGCGTTGATGCGACGCGAGCCTTCGCGGCGGCCCTCGATGCCGTGCCTGGTGATGGCCCGTCGATCACCTTGATGGCGCGGGTAGACGCTTCCCCGAAGACTCCGCCGGCGGCGGGTTGGGACGGGGCGTGGCAGATGGACCGTAAGTAGCGTCGCAAGGAGACCTGCGGATTCCTTCCGTCCGGAACCGGCTCGGTCTATTTCGCACGGTTAATGGAAGCGGTGACCGAGATTTTTCTCTGCGTACGGGGTAACATTACCGGCATTGCACACGCCGGGATCCCGAAGGAAACTCGATCGCATAGGGTCGAAGATATAGGTGCGTCATGTTCGAAGGATGGGATGTGGTCGCGCTCGCCCGCGCACAATTCGCGTTCACGATGTCGTTCCACATCGTGTTCCCCGCGTTCTCGATCGGGCTTGCAAGTTACCTCGCGGTGCTGGAAGCGAGGTGGCTTTTGACGGGTCACGAGATCTTCCTCAACCTGTTCAATTACTGGCTCAAGATCTTTGCAGTCGCCTTCGGTATGGGCGTGGTGTCGGGCATCGTAATGGCCTACCAGTTCGGCACCAACTGGTCGGCCTTCGCCGACAAGACGGGCCCTGTGATCGGCCCGCTAATGGCCTATGAGGTGCTCACCGCGTTCTTCCTCGAGGCCGGCTTCCTCGGCGTAATGCTGTTCGGCCTCAAGCTCGTCGGCCCCCGGCTGCATTTCCTGGCGACACTGATGGTCGCGATCGGCACGCTGATCTCGGCGTTTTGGATTCTCTCCTCCAATTCCTGGATGCAGACCCCAAGTGGCTATGCAGTGAGCGCCGACGGCCAGTTCGTTCCGGCGGATTGGCTCAAGGTGATCTTCAATCCGTCCTTTCCTTATCGCCTTGTGCATATGGTGCTGGCGGCCTACCTCACCACGGCGCTGGTGGTCGGCGCCGTCGGTGCGTTTCATCTGCTGCGCGACCCACATCTCGCCGGGCCCCGCGTGATGTTCTCCATGGCAATGTGGATGGCCACCCTCGTAGCGCCGATCCAGATTCTCGCTGGCGACCAGCACGGCCTTAACACGCTGGAGCACCAGCCCGTGAAGATCATGGGTATGGAAGGTCACTACCAGAGCCATCCCGGTGGCGCGCCCTTGATCTTATTCGGCCTGCCCGACCAGCAGGAAGGCAGGGTCAAGTACGCCCTTCAAATTCCCAAAATGGGCTCGCTGATCCTGAAGCACTGGCCGTACGCTCCGATGCCGGGTCTCGACACCGTGCCACGTGAAAACTGGCCGCCGGTGCCGATCACCTTCTGGTCGTTCCGCATCATGGTCGGCATCGGCTTCCTGATGTTCGGCCTCGGCCTGTTCAGCCTCTGGTGCCGCTGGCGTCAAACGTTGTTCGACTCGCGGCTGTTGCATGTCTTTGCGATTCTGATGGGACCGGCCGGCTTCATCGCCGTGCTCGCGGGCTGGATCACCACCGAGACCGGACGGCAACCGTTCACGGTGTACAATCTGCTACGGACCGCGGAATCCGCTTCGCCTCTGGCGGCCCCCGCGGTCGGCTCCTCACTGCTCGCGTTTGTCGTCGTCTATTTCGTGGTGTATGCCGCAGGCGTGACCTATCTGTTGCGGCTGATGGCGCAGCCCCCGCATCCCGGTGAAGCCGGACCGCCGCACGAGCTGCCGACACGTACGGCCGGCATCACGCCCGCGATCGAAGGGGTCATCCAATGAGCCTCGCCATCGACCTCGCAACGATTTGGGCGCTCATCATTGCCTTTGCCGTGTTTGTCTATGTGGTGATGGACGGCTTTGACCTCGGGCTCGGCATCCTGTTTCCGTTGTTTCCGGCGAAAGCCGACCGCGATGTGATCATGAACAGCGTAGCGCCGGTGTGGGACGGCAACGAGACCTGGCTCGTGCTCGGCGGCGGCGGCGTGATGGCGGCATTTCCGCTCGCCTACGCCGTGCTGCTGCCCGCGCTCTACACGCCCATGATCGCAATGCTGATCGCGCTCGTCTTCCGTGGCGTCGCGTTCGAGTTCCGCTGGCGCGCGCGAGGAGAACGCAACCCTTGGGACCTTGCTTTTGCCGGCGGCTCGTGGCTTGCGGCGCTGGCGCAGGGCATTGCGCTCGGCGCCATCCTGCAGGGCGTGAATGTCGAGGCGCGGCAATATGCCGGCGGATGGTGGGATTGGCTGACGCCGTTCTCGATCCTCACCGGCGTGTCGATCGTGATCGGCTATGCGATGCTCGGCGCGACTTGGCTCGTCATGAAGACCGAAGGAACATTGCGCGACCGCGCCTATCGTCTGAGCTGGCTATTGTTGATCGCTATGCTGGGGGCGATCGTTACGGTCAGCCTCGCAACGCCGCTCCTGCATGTGCAGTACACGCAGCGTTGGTTCGCCTGGCCGAACATCATCTTCACCGCGCCGGTGCCGATCGCAGTCGCCGCTGTCACCGTACTGCTGCTCCGCGCGCTCACGAACAAATACGACTACCAGCCGTTCTTTCTGTCGCTTGCATTGTTCGCGTTGTCCTATGCCGGGCTTGGAATTAGCATGTATCCCTTTATCGTGCCGCAGAGCATCACCATCTGGCAGGCGGCCGCGCCGCCGAATAGCCAGATCTTCTTGCTTGTCGGCGTCTCCGTACTGATCCCGCTGATCCTCGGTTATACCGCGTGGGCCTATTGGGTGTTTCGTGGCAAGGTACGGCCTGAAAGCGGGTATCATTGATGCCACTCGATCGGAATCGGCGCCCGCTCGCGCAACGCCTGTTGTGGTTCGTAGTACTCTGGCTTGGTGGCGTCGGCACGGTGGCGCTGATTTCGCTCGCCTTGCGCTTCTGGATCGCTCCGAAATAAACCTGACGCTACCTCGAGCCGAACGGGCAACCGCTGCGCAGAGCCCGATGGTCAAGCCGCACATCCGGATCGACCGGAGGATGGTGCTGTTCTCGTTTGTGTTTTGCCGCCGCGTGGGCGATGACGTCGGCGATTGCGGCGCATCTGCCGCGCGTCATCGAGGAGTTCGGAGCGGGCCCGGCCGAGGCCGTCTCCGCCTGCATGATGATCGGCCCGGCCCAGGTCGGCGCGTAGATCATCGAGGCAAGCCTGTTGAACCGCTTCCATGCGCTCGTCTTAACCAGCCTCGCGTGTCTCACGCATCCGATCGGCGCCTGCGTCATCGGTCTGCTCGGCGGCGGAGCGGGCGTTCGCCTTGCTGCACGGCGCCGGCAACTGCGTCCTCACCATCGCGTCGCGGGATGCTCCCGCTCGCGATCTTCGGACCGGAGAACTACGCTACCGGCTCGTGCTGCTGGGTGCATCGTCCCGGATCGCCCAGGCGCTGGCGCGGTCTTGTCCGTGTTGCCGATCGGGGCCGCTAGTCTAGGCAGAGCCGTAGTTGTGGTCTCGGCGCGCCTCAGCCTGTCGGCGCTTCCGGAAACCGAAAAGCTCTTTAGTCCCACGTTGGGCGAACGCATCGTCGTCAGCATGAGGCTGGCCGAAGGTGCCTGGCCCGCGCGCGCCGATCCCGGCCAGCTCACGACGGCGCTCTTGAACCTTGCTTTCAACGCTCGCGACGCCCTGCCGAATGGCGGCAAGCTGATGCTGGAGACGCGGAACATCTCTCGCGACGAGCGCGACGTCGGCGCAAGCAATGATTTGGAAGCTGCGACGAAGGCTGGTTGTACGAGCTGCTTTTTTCTGAGAGGATTGCAATGACGCCGACTGTTCCCGAACTCCTCACGCGAAAGCAGCGCTCTTAGAGCGGCTGCAAGAGGGGCGCCGCTTGAACGAGCAAGATGAAATCGAGCGCCTATTGGCGAGCATCAATACCACCTTGAATTCGCTCGACGGGACGCCGAGAACGAGAACGAAGCGTCATTAGCCGCGGCTACGGACGCCAGCCGAGCTGCATCAGCCTATGATGCGATATTCCTTTGTGCGCTTCTCGCCTCGAGGCGCGTGAAAACCCCATCCGCGTCCGAATGGCCCCCGAGGCACGCGAGCAAGCCGATTGGCTTGCTCGCGAAGCCTAGAACAAACGCATGCTTGCGTTCCGCCCAGCCATCGCCCGTCTTAAGGTTATGGTTTTAATGCAGGCTATCAATATCCTGAGTCAAATGCCTCGGCTGTAAAACGCATCGGACCTTCGCGCTCAATATTTTCCAACGGCGGAAGGCAACACCGATTCATCGAAAACGCTTGTTCCCGGGGCTTGTCGCAGCGCCACGGTCTTAAACCGCGGACTTCTTTTTCTTCGCGGCAGCCTTACGTGGGCTCTTCGCATTCGTCGCAAGAGGTTGCTCGGAAGCCTTGCTCAGCGACGCACTCAAAACCTCGCGCTGGGCTGCCAGCCAATGAGCGTTGGCGTGTCCATGCTGGCAGCCGCCTTCAATCCAAAGATGATAGGCACGTTCACGAACGGCCTGTTCCAGATCGTACATTTAATTCACTCCTTGTCGGCCTAATTCGTCTCAGACCGTCGTCTGTCGCCCACTCCAGCCCCGATTTCCAATGCTCAACCATGATCCTCGATGGTTAATGAAAAGTTACCGAACCGATTGGACGCCAAACGCGGTTTGTCGCGCCAATTTCCTCGTTATCTACAATCCGTTGCGGCTTACCATAACCGACTGCTCTGGCCCTCAGGAGAGACTATCTACGGCGGCTCTGTCCTGGCATCAGCGGAACGAGGGGCGCAGGCGCGCAGGCAAGCCGGCCGGCTCGCCTGCGAAGCCTGGAACAAGCGCATGCTCAGCTTCGGAGGCCCGTGCAGCCGTCACCGGCGCCTTGTCAACTAAGCGGCCATGTCCGTTTGGGCCAACCGGCTCTCCAGCATCGTGATCGTGGCCAAGAGATTGCCGCGTCTGGTTCTCAGAATTCGAGCAAGGATCGGGTACGCGCTATTGGGAGGGATCGGAGATACCCGTCCGCTCCTCGTGTTGAATGTCGCGGTCGAGAAGCTGAACGCGCCAACGCAGATCACCGATGAGCGCCTGACGTTTTATGGTGGTGCGGGGATGGTTCGGTAGCGTCTCTAAACGGGACGTTGGCTGCATTGGTCTGCTCCGGTTTGGTACGGCCTGAAAACGGGCGTTTGGGTTCGAGCAAACCTAAGCAACCCGAATGCCAGCGTGGCCGCAATGAGATCAACATGCGCCCAACCCCGCATAATGTGGCCCACGCGGTTGCAGGCAGCAGCGCGTAACACGGCTCCCTGCAGCAGCACCGGCGTTCAATCGACGTTGGTCAGATGCTTTAGGGTGGCGTTGCAAGCCTCCTCTGCTTCGGCGAGCATTTTGAAGGGCGAGCCGCCGACCTTGATCGCGCCGCCGCCGCCGATAGCTCGGCGCCACGACGCCACGTAGCCAGCGCGCCCGCGAAAGCCGGGGCCAGTAGGGCTCCCATAGGTGATCACGAACGAAAAGCCCTCGCTGTTTGCGCTCCATATTTCCATGTGCTCGATGGCACGGTGGAATTCCAGCGCCATCGGAAGCCGTTCGCCTGTAATGGATCGCGAATTATAGCCTCAAGGTTTGAACGGCGACCCTCGCCCGTCTGTCCGAAACCCGACAAATAGCAAGCTTTTCATTCGTGGTGTGGGAATTGGGACACACTAGCTCGCGGCGCAGCGGCGGCCACCAATCCTACGGGCTTGCCGACCCCCGCACGTTCGGCGCAT
This sequence comes from Bradyrhizobium sp. PMVTL-01, assembly GCF_051861855.1. Taxonomy (NCBI): domain Bacteria; kingdom Pseudomonadati; phylum Pseudomonadota; class Alphaproteobacteria; order Hyphomicrobiales; family Nitrobacteraceae; genus Bradyrhizobium; species Bradyrhizobium sp. PMVTL-01. The sequence continues at coordinate 160,958 of NZ_CP193983.1, forward strand.
TCTCCCCCGATGGGCACCAATCCCGCGACAGGCTGTATGGCACCTCAATGCGCATTGCGGCCGAGCAGCCGGCGGAGGCACGCAAGATAGCCGACCGTCTTGCCTGTGAAGCCTGGAATAAGCGTATGCTCGCCTGCGGCGGCGCCGGGCCGAGTGGCGTAAGAGCGAGCTTGAGAAGGCGCAGCGCACGTTGTGCAGTCGCCACGGGCATGGTGGCGTTTTCCCATTGTCGGGCGAAGCGGGAGCGGCCGTCATGGTACGATACTTTGCGAACTTCATCATGAAGACGGTCTGGGTCGGCGGCAACGGCTCAGTCACCGGAACGGAAGCGGAGACCGGCTTGGCTGCCGGGATCGGCGTCACGCCGTCGCGGATCGCGTTTACCATGCAACGCAGCTCAACGAGCGCAAAACCGGCAGCAACTTCGACCTGCGCAGCGGTGTTGCCGATAAAAAGGCCCATTGCGCTGCTTTCCGGGTGAAAGTGAAGCTTCTCCAGGGCGTCGGCGAAGCGCTTGCCAGCCGCCAGATAATCCGGCAGCGCCCGCTCGACGGCATCAAGGTCCTGCGCCAGCTTTTCGCTTGCCGCCTCGCGTTCGACGGTGGCGCGCTCGGCCGCGAGCTTCTGCTCGGCGTCGGCGATCTTGGTCTGCACCTCCGCCAGTGCGTCGGCATACGCTTCACGGGTCACCGCGCAGGTGGCGACGACCGCCGCCTCCAACTTCGTGCGACTTTCTCTTCATTGAGATCGGCTTCGAGGTGATGACGCTGGAGCTTTGCCTTGGCGTCGTCGTGGGCCGCCTTCGCAGCGGAATGGCGGCTGTTCAAGGCCGCGACACGCGTGCGCAGCGAGGCCAGTCCGGCTTCAAGTTTTTCCATCGGTGATTTTCGTTGGTACAATGGTGACATGCCGACAACCCTATGGAGTGCAAAGCGATTTACCGAGGCTCGACCTGTGGCGCACGCCAACGGGGAAGCGATTGTTATGGTGCAAACCAAATACGAACGAGGTTGGCCGCGCCCGCCGTGGATGAAAGACGGAAGTTTTATCGGTGGTTGAAAATCTCGCGACTTCGTCCTTTCGGTGTCCTGTCGCCTGGTGTATCGTTGAAGCATTATTTTGCGAGCTGCCAGAGGGGACATGCCGAGGTCCCCATTGCTTAAGTGGCAGCGACAGGCCACCGGCGGGCACTTCACCTCAATTGGTCAAATTTGCTTTTTGACGGTCTCCACTGCACTCGATGCATCGAGTGCCTACACGAGCGCGTATGAGAGGAGATTTCACATGGACAAACGTTTCATCACCACGGTCGTGTATTCCACGCTCGGGTTCATCGGGGCAACCGGGGTTGCGCAGGCTGAACCGGCGGGGCGTTACGAATGCAGCATTGTCGGTGCCGTGAGCCAAGACCCCATTGGCGACAAAGAAGGGCACCTACTCCGCGGTGTCCAATATTCCTGTCTTGGTGTGGAAGGCCCCGTGAAAGGCGCACTGTACACAGGGGCATCGACCAGTGAGTGGGACGGTCCTCAGGGCACGTATTTTACTGGCGGCGGAATTGTGCGGGCGGCTGGAGGGTTCGCTGTTACGCTACTCACCGAAGGGACGGGGACGGTTATCATGAAGGACGGCAAGCCCGCCGGCGTCGAAAGCTCCGGAAAAGCGCGATACAAGTTCGCCTCCGGCACGCTTGCCGCACTCTCCGGGAAAGCCGTCAGATGGGAGACCAAGCCAATGGGCGTTGGTCGGTTTAGCCTCGAATTGATGACTGACAATGAACCGGGTGTGATCGGCATGAGCCGACAGTAGCAGTTGCGGTAACCATCACGAGAGAACTCCTGTCTTGAGTAGGATTGTCCCCTCACCTCAAGGCAGGAGGGCCGCCCGCGGTCGCGCCCAGCCCTCATACTTGCTGGCTCGCTCCTCAGCGCGTTGGTGCACCTCCGGACCTCGTCGAGCAGTTCCAGTTTGCCAACCATCCATCGGCCTGCGAACTTTATAGCAAGCGGACGGCTCATTTCGGCGCTCAGCTCGCAGCGCCTGCGCAGTTTTTCAACGTCGGCCGCCTGATCTAGGTTCAACAGTTCCCCTCGTAGGATGCGGGCAATCACGCTGCCTTTGTTTTCGCACTGGCGTACCCGATCAGCGAGCCGCCGCGCGCCGTCGGCAATGCGCTCAAGCTCGGTGGCGAGTGTGTTCTGATGATCAGTCATGGCAAGTTGTCGCTTCTCGTCGTTCGTCACTGCCTCGCCCACGTGTTGGCTTGTTCGACTTCATCCAGTACTTCCCAGTATTCCTCACGCAGAACCAACTCGCCGCGCGGGCATCGGACAATGCGAGCTCGGACGCGAAATCACCGTGACCGCCCTTGGCGGCCTGACCATGCTTGATGAGCGCGCGCGACCTCCTGAACGTCGTATTGGCCGCGCGGTTTCTTGGTGAGGACGCCACGATTGAGCGCGCGGTGGAACGTCTACCCGCTGCTGCCGCACCAGTTACAGACCCGTGTCGCGACATATTGCGCTGCCGCCCGAAGTCGTTCGCTATAGGGGCAAAGCAGACATTGCTTTCGTCGCATCACGCCGCTGGGTTTATGGGCACCAACAATCTCAGGTGTAACCGTCGTTCGGGTTGAAGGTCGCACCAGACGCAAACACGCCGGCGCCGGGCACGTAATTAAGCTCAAGCCGGATCCCGTCCGGGTCCTCGAATAGAACATAGTAGTAGCCTGGTGCCCAGGTCCCCTCCAAAGGTCCTCGAACAATCCTGGCGCCGATCTCTTGAAGTAAGGCCGCGCAGCGATCGACGTCTTCTCGGGCCCGGGCACGCAGACATAAATGATGCAACCCGACCCTATCTTGAACAAAGCGCGCGGCTGCGTGCTCAGGAGCACAAGGTTCAATGCCGATTGCGGTCCTGCCACCGACGCAATAGAAAAATTTATCAGTGTCGCAGACCGGCGTCATTCCCATGGCCGGCAGAAGCTTGCCGTAAAACTGTCGCGCCGTGGAAAAATCAGAGACGGTCAGGATGACGTGGGCAATTCCGTTAACGTCAATCATCTCAATAGCCTTCGAGTTTCCGAACAACAGCTTGGTAAGAGTATGGCGCTCGAACTCTGCCGGGTTGATAGGCCGAATTTGAACATCGGCATGGAGTGTTGCCAAGGCCCTGCCCTAAATTACGAAGCGAGGTAGTAAAGCTTAGCGTCTGTCTCGTTTAAGTGGTCCTGCAAAATTATGTCCGAGATGGGGTCAATCTCTGCCTTGGCGGGCTCCAAACGATTGCTTCCGCTGTGGCACTGAAACCAATGAGCGGCTGAGGGGCAAAGGCCGTCATTCCAGCTTCTCGCCGATGATACTGCTCCCATCGCGCGGCAACGTGATAATGAACTCGGTATAAGCGCCGGGCTCAGTCTCCACATCGATCCGGCCGCCATGTTGCTTGACGATGATGTCATAGGTCATTGATAGGCCCAGACCTGTTCCTTGGCCGGTCGGCTTGGTGGTGAAGAAGGGATTGAACATCTTCTCCCTCACCTCAGGTGGAATACCTACCCCGTTGTCACGAATACGAATCTCAATGGCCTTGCCAAGATTCCTGGTGGTCGCGGTAAGGACCGGCTCGAACGCTTCATCACTTCCCTCTTCCTTACGCTTGGTCGCCGCATAGAAGCCGTTCGAAATTAAGTTTAGCAGTGCTCGGGTCATCTCTTGCGGATAAAGGTCGAGCGCGCCGGCCTTCGGATCGAGGTCATGCTTCAGGGTTATCGTGAAGCCAGCCTTTTCGGCTCGGGCGCCGTGATAAGCGAGATTGAGGCTCTCCTCGACGAGCTTGTTAACCTCGGCAGGCCGTCGTTCGGTTGAACCCTCCCGTGAGTGCAGCAGCATATTCTTCACGATGGAGTCGGCGCGCTTGCCGTGCTGCACGACCTTTTCGAGGTTGGTTTTTAAGAGTTCACGGATTTCATCCAACTCCTTTCGTCTGCTGGCCTCATCGCGTGCGGGATTTTCGAAGATATCGGCCATCTCGTCCAGGAGTTCAGCCGATACTTGGGCGAAGTTGTTGACGAAATTTAGCGGGTTCTTGATCTCATGTGCGATGCCCGCCGTGAGCTGGCCGAGGGAAGCGAGCTTCTCCGTCTGGATCAGACGGTCTTGGGCGGTCTGCAGGTCGCGCAATGCATTTTCAGCGGCATCCCGCGCTACGCGAATTGCCTCCTCGCCGCGCTTGCGGTCGGTGATATCCGCGTAGATGAGTACGAAGCCGCCCTCGGGCACCGGATTTCGCCGCACCTCGATGATCCGACCATCGGGGCGTGTGCGCTCGTAGCGCATTTCCCGCTTGTTATCCTCGAGGCTGCGACTCAGCTCTGCCTCAAGATCTGCGGAGTCAAACTCCCCTCGTGGCGAGGTAACGGAAAAGTTCGGCAAAGCTCGGACGGCTGACAAGCAGGGCGTCCGGCAGATCGAGCATCTGCTGCATATTTCGATTCCAGGCCACCAGCTGCCTGTTGGGACCGAACATCGCGACGCCGTCACCCATGTTGTCGAAGGTTACGCGCAGCTCTGCTTGGCGCTCGCGCAATTCCTCAAACAGGCGCGCATTTTCGATGGCAATCACCGCTTGATCGGAAAAACTAGTGGCGAGCTCAATTTCCTTATTGGTGAACGGGTCGACGCGCCTGCGCTGAATCGAAAACATGCCGATCAAGGTCTGCTCGCGCAACAGAGGAATGCCGAGCAACGTGCGGTAGCCGATGATTTTCTGCCCCTCGCCATATGTATATTCTGGATCATGAAATACATCATCGATCTGGATCGGCCGGCCCTCGGACGCCACACGCCCCATAAGCGTACCACGATCAGGCGCAAGAGGATGAGCGAGCAAGAACTCCTTTGCCGCCGCTGAAAGCCCATCCGAGGCCACCACATGATAGCGGTCGCCGATTCGCCGAAACATCGCCGCCTGGTCGGCGCGGCACAGATGCGACACCGTTTGAACGAGCGTGTCGAGAACCGTCTCGAGATCGACGGACGAACGGCTGATGACCTTAAGCACGTCGGCGGTCGCGGTCTGCTGCTGAAGTGATTGGCGCAATTGGTCAAGCAGCCGCCCGTTCTCAATCGCAATCACCGCCTGTGCTGCGAAACCTTGCAGCAAGGAGATTTGCCGGTCGGTAAAAGGTCGGACTTCCCGGCGGTAGATCGTAAAAGCGCCGAGAAGCCCGTCGTTTTTCCGCAACGGTATGGCTAGATACGTGCGGGTTCCGGCAATATCAACCATAGCACGGCGGACCGGGTTGCCCCGCCGGTAGCCTTCGTCATCGGCCGCATCAAGGATGTGAACGAAGCTTTCGCCGCGCACGAGGCGGCCAACGCCCGTTTCGGGACCGAGATAAAAGGTCTTATTCATGACGAGATCGGCCACCGCGGGTGGCATGTTGCGGTTCGCGACGCCTCGGTGCATGTCGTTGCCGAGATAGAGCGTGAGTCCGCCGAAGCTCGCCTCACAGAGCTGTGTCGCCTTTTCGAGAACCGTCTCGAACACCGGAGTTAGATTGCCAGGCGTGCGGTTGATAACTTCGAGGATCTCGGCCGTCGCGGTCTGACGCTCCAGGGCCTCCTGCGTTTCCTTGAAGAGCCGCACGTTTTCGATGGCGATCACCGCTTGGTCGGCGAATGTCTGCACCAACTCGATTTGCCGGTGCTCGAACGAGCCAGCGTTGAACCGGAACAGGGTGATGACGCCGAATGTCTCCCCTTCGCGCATAAGTGGGACGCCGAGGGCGGCCCCCAAGCCCATGAGCTTTTGCGCCTCCGGTCGATTGTAGTCGGAGTCCGCAGCCAGGTCTGGAATGTGGACGGTGTGACCTTCGAGGATCGTTCGCCCGAAAACCGAGCTTCGGTCCGGCTTTGTCGTGTATCTCTTGAAATGTTCGATCCATTCCCGCTTAGCGCCGAACGTGGCCGCAAGCCGGAATTCGCTGCCTTCCCGATAACGGATCGTGCCGATATCAGCTTCGCACAGCCGGCAGGCCGACGAGAGCAGGACATCAAGCACCGTCTCCAGATCGAATGCTGAGCGGCTGATCACCTTGAGCACGTCGGCCGTCGCTGTTTGCTGTTGCAAAGATTCCTGCAAGTCATTGGTGCGCTCGTGCAATTCCCCGAGCAGCCGATTATTCTCGATCGCAATTACCGCTTGGCTAGCGAAATTAGTCAGTAGCTCAATCTGTCTGTCGTTGAAGGCGCGCACCTCTTGGCGATAGACAGTGATTACCCCTATCACTTCTTCCTGCCGTAGCATTGGCACGACAACGATCGTTCGGGCACCAGCAAGTTCGGTTACCTCAACGGATGACGGGTTGCGCTCAAGATAGGCCGGATGCTTACGCATGTCCTCCACTTGAACCACTTGTTTGCCACAAATGGCATCAGCTAGTGAGGTTCGCGGATGGATCCGAATGGCCTTATTCATTCGTGCGGCGGCAAAGGAAGAAGGCGCATTGTACAGCGCCACCTGCCGCAACATATCACCTTCCAATAGGTTCATAGACCCAAACTCGGCTCCGCAAACGCGAGTTGCGTTCTCAAGCATCTTGTCGAACACTGGCGAAAGGTCGCCCGGCGAGCTTGCAATGACCTTTAGTACATCTGATGTTGCCGTTTGCCTCGCTAGCGCTTCCTTGGTCTCGTTGAACAGCCGCGTGTTCTCGATAGCGATGACCGCCTGATCGGCGAACGTGGTCAGCAGCGACATTTGCTTCTCAGTGAAGGGCCGCACCGACAAGCGGGAGAGCCCGAAGGCGCCGATCGGCTGTCCGTCACGCAACAGCGGCGTTCCGACCATGCTGCGATAGCGACCTACCTTTTGCGAGCTAACCAGCTGGTATTCCGGATCGTTCAGCGCATCGATAATCTGAACCGTCGTACTCTCGAGAAGGGCGCGGCCGGTGACGCTGCCGCGTCCCGGTCCAAACGGCGTCCGTTCCAGCTCCTCTTTAAGTTCCTGGGTGAAGCCGTAGTGCGCTTCAAACCGGAAAACACCGGCATCGTCGGGACGCACGATGTGGCCCATGTCCGCGTCACAGATGAGAACAGCCGACTCGACTAGCGCGTCGAGTACTTTCTGTAGGTCGAAGTCCGATCGGCTGATAAGCTTTAGGACTCGAGCGGTGGCGACCTGAAGTTGCGTCGCCTGCTCCAGTTCGCTGAAGAGTCGTGAGGCCCCCGGCGTTCGGCAGGCTTTTGCCCTGACACCGCGGGCGACAGCCTTGCCGGATTTCTTGTGTGCGTGCTCGACGTCACGCGCCCGCGGACCGGACGGCCGGGAAGCACCCTGCCCGCCTGGCTTGTTGTTCGGCGAGCTGCGTTTTGCGGGTCCCCGCCCCATATCCGCTCCGCATACTGTGCTAGCTGAAGAGTATCGGCTTTGCCGCAAAGAGTGTAGGACAAAATGTGGACGGTGTCGCAAAGCGTGCATCGATTATCTACAGCTGGCAAAATCCTGATTTAACAGTTCTTTTCGTCTTACTTGCTACATCGCCGGCATCGCATGTTGAGCGGATCTAAGCTGAACCGTGTATAGAGATTTCGTTAGCGAATGATCCCATGGCTAAGCTGGGTGACAGTGTGGGCTTATCCTCAACGTCTGATTGACGCCCGAACTTCTCGCAAGCGCACTGGCCTCACCGTCCTGCGAACATCAAGCGCCGAGAAAGCCACCTGCAACTTCGGCGCGCGCCGCAACAGCCCTAACTTTCGTTTCGCGACGATGCCGCCGAAGGGATCGTTTCAGGACACGAGTTCAAGCATGCTCAGGACGCGCTTAATGCGAGCCCGAGAACGCTGTTGCTGAGCTTGAGACTGAATTCGTGGCGCCAAATGCAAGTAGCTGCAGATTTTGATTCGAGGCTTTTTGACGGATGCCTGTGCTGCGCCGCGCGAGCGGTTTATTCTAGTCCGCTGGCCCGTTTCTGCCTTCGGCAATGCTGAGATCGAGGTCGGCTTCGGAGGGCGAACCTGGGGGAACGTAGGACGATGCCGCGTGATCGAGTTAAGTCCGTTGACTTATAGACAGCCTCCGCTGTCACGCCTTTCGCTTCTGAACCGGCGCAAACTCGTCATAAACCTTGCGCCAGGCCTTGTAGTCGGAGACTGTGTGTCTGACAAACATCGTCGTCATCGATACCCTCCTCCCTCTAAAGTGCACTAATCTTCTACCCCTGCGCCGATATGCAACAGCGAGCGACATAGGGGCGAAGGGTCAAAGCCTGCCGTCAAGGCTCCGACCCGTGACTGCCGGTGTGCCCCCGAAAGCCGAGCTATCAACAGCAACTCCACTGTGCTGCTCCCAAGCCACAATCGGTAATCTCCCGCCCTCACGCTTCGGTAGCCCCTGCGATACTGCGATTGACGAGCGCCACACCACTGGCAAAGATCAGCATTCCAGCCATCGAAATTGAATCCAGCCGCTCAGCGAGTAGAATGTAAGCGAGCAAGGCGGTCACGGCGGGCACTAGATAGAACAGGGTCGCGAAACTGGTCGCTGCGGAGCGGCCATCCCGATCAACCCACCAAGCGAGGTTCCGACCCAATCCACCTCGGATGCGTCGAGACGCGCGATCAGCGCATTCATGTCTGCGCAATATTGTGGCAGCGAATAGTGATCCGGATTGCTGATCCACCCGCTACGGCCTCGCCCCGGCAAATTCGGACAGATGACACGCCGTCCTTCTGCTGCAAGCCGGTGGGCAAGATGATCAAAGTCGCGCCCCTGCCGCGTCAGACCATGGACACAGATGAGTCTCTTCGCATCTATGGGTCCCCAATCAGTATATGCCAAGCGATGGAAAACCCACCGGCGAGAGCCCCAGTAAATAATTTTCGCGATCTGGCTTCCAAAGCCGGACCGCAACGTGATCGGACAACCCCGGCGCGGCTCTGTACGCCCAGTCCGATGCGTCGGCTGCCGGTTCACCTGAGCCGCCGTTTGAGGCCCGACCTTCACACATCGTCCCTCCGATGGCTCCGTGCGAATGCCTGAGCCTCGGCGCGGGTTTCGAAGATGTGCGGCGCTACGTGACGCTCGGAAAGCCCCTCTCCCAATTTTAGCCGCATGAAGGCACTCGTCGTATAGCGTGAGGCCGAACTGTAGTAGCGCTGCTGGAGATAGGCGATCATCGAGAAGTAGGTATCGCTGACGGCCGGCTCAAGATAGAAGCCGTCGTAATTCGCCACGAGCGCGACCGGTTTACCGACGGCCTGGCAGGCCCGTTCCACCTCTCGGCGGACGAGGTCGACATCCTCGACGGTCCGCACGTCGAATCCCTCGAAATTCACGAATAAGATGTTGCGCTCGGCATCATAGTTGATGCGATCGGCAAGGCCGCGACCGAGCAACATGTGCGCAAGCCCCATTGGCCCTTCGCGGAAGATGCGGGAATCCATCGGGCGAACGTTACGGATCAGTGGCTTGAACTCCATCTGGGCGATGATATCATGATCGATGTCGATGCCGGGCGCGACCTCGATCAGCTCGACGCCAACAGGCGTCCGCTGCAACACGCAGCGCTCGGTGACGTAGAACACCGGCTGGCCGGTCTCGGCAGCATGCTCGCCGCTGAAGGTGATCTGCTCGACCGCGGCAATGAACTTTTTCGCCGATCCCTCGCGCAGGATATGCAGCGAACCATCCTCGACCGCGACCTTCAGGCCGCCGCTGGTAAAAGTGCCGGCGAAGACCAGCTTCTTCGAGCTCTGCGAGATGTTGATGAAGCCGCCGGCGCCGGCGAGCCGCTTGCCAAACCGGCTGACATTGACATTGCCCGCAGCATCGGCCTGCGCCATGCCGAGGCAGGCCAGATCGAGCCCGCCGCCGTCGTAGAAATCGAATTGCTGATTCTGATGGATCACCGCGTCCGGATTGAGCGCCGTGCCGAAGTTGAGCCCGCCCTGCGGCATGCCGCCGATGATACCGGGTTCGGCCGTGAGCGTCAGAAACTGCAGCATGTGCTCTTCGGTCGCGACCGCTGACACGCCCTCGGGCATGCCGATGCCGAGATTGACCACACCGCCCGGCGGAAGCTCGAAAGCGCAGCGCCGCGCGATGATCTTACGCTCGTCGAGCTCGAGCGGCTTGACGCGGTCCATCGGCACGCGTTGCCGGCCGGAGAAAGCGTGGCTGTAGGTCGCACCGTAGGTCTGCACGTGATTGCAGGGTTCAGCGACAACGACGCAGTCGACGAGGATCCCAGGAATCTGCACCTCGCGTGGATTGAGCGAATTGCTGGCCGCGATACGCTCGACCTGCACGATGACGAACCCACGCGAGTTTTTCGCGGCCATCGCCATTGCGAGGTTGTCGAGCGTCAGTGCCTCGCGCTCCATGGTAATGTTGCCCGCGGGATCAGCCGTAGTGCCACGCAGCAGCGCCACGTTGATCGGGAACGATTTGTACCGCAGCCACTCCTCGTTGTTGATGTGCATCAGTTCGACGAGCTCTTCGGTGGTGCTCTCGTTGAGCTTGCCGCCCTGCAGGCGCGGATCCACGAAGGTCTTCAGGCCGACCTTGGAGATCACTCCGGGCCCGCCAGCGGCCACATTGCGGTACAGGTGCGAAATGCAGCCGAGCGGCAGATTGTAGGCTTCGATCCGGTTGGCCAAAGCCAGCTCGCCGAGCTTCGGCACCAACGCCCAATGACCACCTACCACGCGCTTCAGGAGGCCGTCATGCGCGAGGCGGTTGAGGCCGCGATCGGCGGCATCGCCGGGCGCGGCAGCGAACATCAGTGTCAAGTCAGACGGATGGTGAGTTTCGCGGAAGCGCTTCTCCAGGGCGATCAGGAGTTCGTCGGGGGTGCCGATGCCGACAAATCCAGACGTGCAGACCGTGTCGCGATCGCGGATGATGGCGACGGCCTGGTCCGCAGTGACGATCTTGTCCTTTGTCATCTGCCTAATCCCTGGCGGCGAGCCACGCCGATATGCCCTTGCTGAGCGTGCCTTGCGACTTGCTCGACACGAACAGGCCGACATGGCCGCCGGGCAATTCGATCTCCGAATAGTCCGTGGTGCCGACGTGGGCACCGAGCGCTCGCGAACAGGTCGGCGGGATAATGTGATCGTTCAAGGCAAACACGTTGAGCACGGGTGCGGTGAGATTTGAAAGGTCCACGCGGCGTCCAGACAGCTCGAACTCGCCCTTCACAAGCCTGTTGTCCTGGTAAAGGTCCTTGAGCCACTGCTTGGCAGCCTCCCCCGGATGCGCCGGCCGGTCGGCGAGCCATTTTTCCATCCTCAGGAAATTCATCAATTTGGCTTCGTCGTCGACGACATCGATCAGATCAACGTTGTATTTTGTCAGCGAGCGCATCGGTGTCATCAGGGAGAACACCGAGCTCATGAACTCCCCGGGCAGTCCGCCATAGGTATCGACGAGCTTGTCGACATCCGATCGTTCAAGGCTCCGGGTCCAGATATTGAGTAAGCCGTGATGGGTGTTCGGATCGTCGCGGTCAGCGTGAAAATCGATCGGCGTGATGGTGAGCACCAGACCTTTGACCTTGTCTGGATGTAGCGCTGCGTAGCAGGTCGTGAACACGCCGCCTTCGCAGATGCCGAGCAGCGTGATCTTGTCATGACCGGTCTCTCGGCAAATCCGCTTCACCGCAGCGTGAATGTAGTCATCGACGTAATCGTCGATAGTGAGCCACCGCTCGGTGCGGTTGGGCTGGCCCCAATCGATCAGCCAGAGATCGAGGCCTGGGCGCAGCAGGCTGCGCACCAGCGAGCGGTCCTCCTGCAAATCCGCCATGGTGTAGCGGCCGATCAGCCCGTAGGCGAGCAGCACCGGCGTCTTGACTTTTTGCTCGGTAATGGGCGTGTAGCGGAAGAGCTCGACCCTGTCGCGGCGCATGACGAGCGTCTTGGGCGTCGAGCCAACATCGACGTCGTCGTCCTTGATGGTCGAAAGCAACTTGCCGGCCTTCATCAACTTGTCGGTCAGCTCTGCAAACTGACCAGCCGGATTCAACTTGTGCTTCTCGCTGCTCATGCGTGCCCCCGCGATCCCGCCTCGCTGACCCGGCGCTCCAGCGCCCTCACCTCGCGCCTGAGCTCGGTGAGTTGGCGCGTCACCTCGTCGAAGTCGCGCTGCGTCGGGATACCCAGCATGGCCGCGATGGTGTCGGCGATCTCGGATTGCCGGGCGCGAAATTCGATCGCGGCCTGCAGCAATTGTTTCTGCGCGGCCAGGAATTCGTCGGTGCGCTGATTGGCGATCAGTTCCTCGTTGGCAAGTTGGTTCCATGCGCCAAGCTGTTCGCGCCAGCCGGCTTCTTTGGTCTTCTCCTCCGGTGACCTTTGTCTAAACTGCTCCGCCGCACGTACCCAAGGCTTCGCGGCGATGACCTGATAGGCGGCAAGCTTTCCTTGTAGCTCGTTCCAGGCCGCCGTCAGGCTCGCGAGCTTTCGGTCGAAATCGAGCACGTCGGCCAGCCGGGGCCCCTTTGCCATCCGCTCGATGGCCTCGGCGAGATCGTTGCCGGTCATGCCGAGCACACTCTCGGCTGCACGCTTCATGATGAAGGGCAGCATCGAGTTCGACCAGGTCTCGCCGACGCTGGCGGCGGATCCTGCCATCGCACGCCATGACTCCAGCCATTGCGAGGCCATCGAGCCGAACGGATCGGTCTGACCTTTCTCAGCCATGGGAGGCCTTCACGAAGCGGTTGCTGCCGTCGCCGAAGGCGGCACTGTAGATCGCATAGGCGTCGTCCAATGACAGTTCACGGGGATTGTTGACCAGCAGCCGGGTCTGCTTCATCGCGTCCTTGGCGAGTTTCTTCAGATCGTCACGCCCGATCCCCATATCGGCGAGCGAGGCCGGCACCTGGCAGTCGCGGCCGATCGCCGTCATCTCGTCGATGAAAGCACGCGCCTTCTCAGGCACGCTGCCGCGCAGGCCGGGCTTCACAATCTCGGCGAGCTCTGCATAGAGCCCTTCTGCGGCCTGGAGATTGAACTCGAGCACGTGCCGCAGCACTAGCGCGTTCGACAGGCCATGCGGCACGTGAAAGATCGCGCCGATCGGATAGGCCAACGCATGGACCGCAGCGACGGGGGCGTTGGCAAACGCCATGCCGGCCAGCATCGATCCAAGCAACATTTCCGCGCGTGCGTCGAGGTCGCGGCCATTTTGGCAGACCTTGCGCACGTTGGCCGACAGCAGCGCGAGCGCCTGGCGCGCCAACTCGTCGGAAATTGGGTTCTTCTTGACCTTGCTGGTATAGGCCTCGATCGCATGCACCATGGCATCGATCCCGGTCGCGGCGGTGACGTGCACAGGCAGGCCGAGCGTCAATTCTGGATCGAGGATCGCCCAATCCGGGATCAGCACCGGCGATACCACGCCCTTCTTCTCGGTGGTCGGCGTGGTCACGATTGCAATCGGCGTCACCTCCGAGCCGGTGCCGGCTGTGGTAGGCACCAGCAGCAGCGGTAGGCGCTTTCCCTTGGCAAGGCCGACGCCGTAGATATCGTCCAGACGATCCGGCGTTTTGGCGAGATAGGCGACAAGCTTTGCGGTATCGAGCGCGCTGCCGCCACCGATCGAGAGTACCAGCTCGATATCGTCGGCGCGACAGGCGGCGGCCGCGGCCTCGACAATATGCGATGGCGGATCGGCAACCACCTCCTCGAACACGCTGAGCTTGATGCCGGCGGCGGCAAACGAGCCCTCGGCAGCCTTGGTCAACCCCGCGTCACGGACGCCCTTGTCCGTCACCAGCATGACGCGCTTGGCACCGTAGCCCGCGACAAGTTCACTGATCTTTCCCGAAGCGCCTGGCTCGAAGAGGATGTTCGATGGCGCCTGGAAGGTGAATCGTCCAATCATCGTTATCTCCTTTTGGCATCGCGAGTGCGGCAGGGACGTAGCCCACCGGGACAAGGAGCCCGATCGCGCGCCAGCACATCGGTTCTTGTCAGGACGGCTTGACGCCGAGCTTGCGGTTGCGCAGTTCCTCGACCAGCACACGCATGTTCTCGGAATAGTCAATCGCGACATCGACGAGGTGGACGCCGCCGCCCTTGAAAGCGGCCTCCAGGGTCGGCACCAGCCCATCCACAGAGGTGACGCGCGAGCCCTTGGCGCCATAGGACTCCGCATAGCGCACGAAGTCTGGGTTGCCGAAGGTCAGGCCGAAGTCCGTGAAACTGTCGACCGCCTGCTTCCAGCGGATCATACCGTAGGCGCCATCGTTGAGGATCAGCACCACCAGATTAAGCTTGAGGCGGACCGCCGTCTCGAGCTCCTGGCTGTTCATCATGAAGCCGCCGTCGCCGCAGATCGCCATCACGCGACGGTCCGGATACAGCATTGCAGCCATCATCGCCGACGGCAGGCCGGCACCCATGGTGGCGAGTGCGTTGTCGAGCAGCAACGTGTTGGCGACGTAGGTTCGGTAGTTGCGCGCAAACCAGATCTTGTACATGCCATTGTCGAGCGCGACGATGCCGTTCTCCGGGATAACCTGTCGAACGTCGTGAACCAGACGCTGTGGCGTCACCGGCCAACGGTCTTCTCGGTCGCGGTCCGAAATTCGGCTCAAGATTCCTTCACGCAATCCGAGCAATGCACCGTTGTTGTGTAACCGACCCTCCACGCGGTCAGCGAGCAGTTCGAGGCTCGGCCCGACGTCGCCGACGACCTCGCATTGTGGAAAGTAGACCTGTTCGACCGTCGCCGGCGTGTAACTAACGTGGATGACCTGGGGCCCATTAGGACCCATAATGAATGGAGGCTTTTCAATTGTGTCGTGACCGATGGCTATGATGAGATCGGCCTGGTCGATCGCTTCATGCACATAATCACGCTCGGATAGCGCCGCCGTTCCCATGTAGAGGTTGCTGCCACCCGGCACCGTTCCCTTACCCATTTGGGTGGTAAAGAACGGAATCCTTGTCCGCCGCACGAAGCCGCCAATTCCGGCGGTGCTTCGCGGCCGCGACGCCGCGGCCCCCAGCATGATAAGCGGCCGCTTAGCAGATAGGATCATTTCCGCAGCACGATCGAGCGAGGCCCGGTGAGCCACGGGGATTTCGATCGGATGAAGCGGAACGATCGCAACGGGATCCGTCTCCTCGCCAGCGATGTCCTCGGGCAACTCAAGAAGGACGGGCCCCGGACGCTCCTCGGCTGCAATGCGGAAAGCATCTCGCACCAAGGTCGGAATAGTCGAAGTCGAGACGATCTGACGCGACATCTTTGTGAGCGGCCTGAAGGCGCTTACGACGTCAACGATCTGAAAGCCGGCCTGGCGGCTTTTCATGATGCCCTTTTGCCCGGTGATCATGATCATCGGCATAGCGCCCAGCAGCGCATACGCCGCACCAGTCGTAAGATTGAGAGCCCCCGGTCCCAACGTCGTGATGCAGACGCCGGGCTTTCCGGTCAACCTGCCGTAGGTCGCTGCCATAAAGGCCGCTCCCTGTTCGTGCCGGGTCAGGATCAATTCGATGGACGAATTGCGCAGACTCTCGACGACGTCCAGATTCTCTTCTCCGGGAACACCGAAAATGCGGTCGACGCCCTCGTTCTCCAGCGCCTTGACCAGCAAATCAGAACCCTTCGGCATCACGCGTCCTTTCTTGCTCAATTCATCGACTACCGCCTAATGCGGCGATGACTTCCTGTGCTCGCTCGCCGCCCACCCAGGGACGCGAGCTACCGTTCCGGCTCGGAACCCGAGCCGGTCAGAACCTGCCGCGCCAATCCTCAAGTGAGTTTGGCGCAGTCTCCAAATGATATGTCCGTAGCCTTCTTGATCAGGGCTTTACGGTCGCAACATCCGTATCCGCCGCGCGCGTCGCGTTCCGGCCGAGCACCAATACGCTGATGGCAGCGACCGCACACAGCAAAGCAAGCGGCAACATTCCCAGAACAAAACTGCCTGTCCATTCCTTGACGAGGCCGACCACGTTGACCATGAGTCCGCCGCCGATCAGATTGGCGATAGCATTGATGCCGGCGAGACCCGCCGCGAGCGTGCTTGCCGAGAGCCAGCTTGCCGACAGCGCCCAGAATGGGCCCTTGAAGGCATAGGCTCCCACCAGGCAGCAGGTGACCATTATGATCGTTGGAACGACTTCGGTCCCCGTCAGGCCCAGTGCGGCGAAGCCACCCGCCGCGAGCAAGAGTGGAATAGCGGTGTGCCAGCGACGCTCTGCAGTCCCGTCGGAATGGCGGCCCCACAGAACCATCACGACCGTTGCAATGCCATAAGGAATGGCATTGACGAAGCCGGTTTGCAGGTTCGTCAATCCGAACGACTTCAGAAGCTGTGGTTGCCATACCGACAAGACGCTGCCGGTTGCCGACGCACCGGAACAAACAAGCGCCATGACAAGGAAGTACTTATTTGTCGCCAGTTGCCAGAGCGAGAGATGCCCGACCGGCTTGCGCATGGCGGCCTCGGCCTCTATGCGTCCCGTCAGCCACTCCCTTTCTTCGGTTGTGAGCCATGTCGCCTGCGCCGGCTTGTCGGTCAAGACGAACAGACAGGCAAAGCCGAGAAGCACGGTGGGCAATCCCTCCAGAATAAAGAGCCACTGCCAGCCGCGCAGGCCGAGCATGCCGTCGAGTTCAAGCAGACTGACGGATAGGGGTGACCCGAGGAATGTCGCAAGCGGAATCGAGACCGTGAAAGTCGCCAAGATACGCGCCCGATATTGCGACGGAAGCCAATACGTCAGGTAGAGGACTGCGCCGGGAAAGAAGCCCGCCTCCGCGGCACCGAGCAGGAACCGCATTGCGTAAAGCGAATACGGCCCGACAACGAGGGCCATGCACGCCGTCACAAGGCCCCACGTGATCATAATACGCGCGATCCAGCGTCGGGCGCCCACCTTCTGAAGCGCCAAATTGCTAGGAACTTCAACGAGAAAATACGAGACGAAGAATAGACTCGCGCCAAAGCCGAACACCGCGGGAGTAAGACCGAGATCCTTGTTCATCTGCAGAGCAGCAAAGCCGACATTGACGCGGTCCAGCAACGCGAAGAAATAGCAGACCATCAAAAAGGGTACGAGGCGCAGGATCACCTTGCGCATCGTCGCCTTTTCAAACTGGTCCAGATCTGTTCGAACGCTCGCCACATCCACCTCCCTATTCATCGCCCTATTCGGCTGCTCTTGCTTTGCTCTGCATCTTCTCGACGATCGCATCGATGGCGATTTTGTAGTTGGCCGGCACAACGCCCTTGAAGTGGTCCTTCAGACCCAAGCTTTCCTTCCACCGCAGGCGGGCCGCGATCGCACGCGCCATGATTGGCTCGACACCGGCGTCTGCGACGGCATCCGCCGACATCTCAAGCTCCTCCGCGCGGCGCTTGGCGTGGATCACGCCGGACGGCGTGAGGCTGTGGACCGTATCCATGAAGGGCCGCGCCAGCGTCTTGGAAGCAGAGGCGAGGACGACCTCGTCGATCCCATATTGACGGGCTGCCAGCAGCATTTCATCCGTCAGCGCCTCAATGCCCTTGATAAGGACGGAACGGATAATCTTGATACCGGATGCAGTCCCGAGAACTGGCCCGGTGAATTCGATCTGCATGCCCCACGGGACGAGCCAATCCCGAACGCGCTCGCCGGCGGGACCGCTCGACAGCATGCGCATCGAGTAACCATGGAGCGGCGTTCCCTCGATCGAGCCGTCGCCGAGAAGCGCGCCGCTTGACGCAAGCTTGTCCGCGACGCTCTTCTTGATCTTCGGAGTGGCGGACGCGAAGTCGAGAAAAGTGTGCCGATCCGTGATAAATGGCGCAAAAGCGTCGGCACTTTCCAGCGAAGCGGAACCTGGCGTTACACTGAAGATCAGCTCGGCCGCGTCAGCGAGTTCCTTGTTGGATTTCACAAGCGTAACGCCAGCTGCTTTGGCGCGCTCCTGAATGAGGTCCGCGTAAGGACCATTGAAGGCGTACTTATCGTAGCAGAAGATTTCTTGCAGGCCGGCTTCGCGCAACCCCTTTCCAAGCGTACTGCCGATTTCACCGTAGCCAACTAACCCGAGACGAAACTGCTTCTTGTCGCTCATCGTCAAACTCCTTTTGACATAGTGGAAATCGGGTGGACGCCGCCGCCAGCCACTGCCGGCTGCGGTTGTCGGAGACTGATCCCGACGACCCGAATGAGGATCGCGGCCAAGGTCAGAAATGCGCCCACTGAGATCAGTGCCCACGCAAAGCTACCCGTCGACTCGCGGATTTCACCGATAAGGTACGGACCGACAAAGCCACCAAGATTGCCGATCGAGACTATAAGGGCGAGCCCTCCGGCGGCTGCGCTGCCGGTCAAAAAGCTAGATGGTATCGGCCAGAATGTGGATTGGTAACACATGATCCCAACGACCGCGCCGCAAAGAGCTATGATGGAAAGGAGCGCCGAAGACGTCGCCAGACCGCAAGCGACCAGAGAAACGGCGCCCAATATGAGGGCCGAAGCCACGAACCAGCTTCGCTCTCCGCCCTTATCCGACAGCCTGGCCCACAACATCATTGCGATGGCGCCGCAAATGTAGGGGATCGCGGCGATGAAGCCGATCGTCACGACGCCAAAGCCGAAGCCCTTCAGGATCTGCGGCATCCATAGTCCGAGCCCGACCGAACCAATGATGGCGCAGAAGTTGACGACCGCGCACACAAGAACGCGCCAATTGGTGAATGCGTCCCTCAATCTCGTGGGATGCTTGGAAGCGATGTACTGGCGCTCACTCGCAAGCACGCTGACGAGCCAGGCGCGCTCGTCTTCGGTCAGCCAATTGGCTTGTTCGGGTTTGTCGGTGAGCGTGAAGAGACAAACGAATCCGAGGATAGTCGCAGGCAGACCCTCGAGGATTAAAAGCCACTGCCAACCGTGCAGTCCAGCAACGCCGTCGAGGGCCAAGAGGGAGCTTGATATCGGCGCTCCGATGATGTTGGCGATCGGGATGCCGAGCAAAAACGCGGCTGTCGCCGTACCGCGCACACGCGCCGGGAACCAGTACGTGAAATAGAGGAATACACCCGGCGTAAAACCAGCCTCACCAAGACCGAGCAGAAAGCGCATGACGCCGAAGCTCGTGGGGCCAACTGCGAATGCGGTGCAGGCCGAGAGCAAGCCCCATGTAATCAGAATGCGAGCGATCCATTTGCGGGCGCCGACCGCCTGAAGGGCCAGATTGCTCGGCACCTCAGCCAAGAAATAGCCAAAGAAGAACAGTCCGGCGCTCCACCCGAATTCGGAGTGCGAGATCCCGATGTCCTTGTTCATCGTGAGGCTGGCGATCCCGACGTTCACCCGGTCAAGATAGGCGATGATGTAACAGATGAGCAGGAACGGCACGATCCGCCAAAGCACCTTGGACAGGATCCGCTCTTGCACTGCGGTAAAATCTGTGCCGGTCGACGCGGCAGGACTGCTCGGCATCTACTCCCTCCCTCGGCCAGCGTTACCCCGGCCTGTCTAAGCCCAATAACCCAAAGAGGGACGACTTGCAATCTTTTTTGAAACGGTGTTTCATTTTGCGGGCCGCGGCGATAAAGCGCTGGACTATCGCCTAGGCCCCGAGTTTTCATGAAAAAGCAGTGCGCTGCGCGGGTTACGGGTAGGAACGCAAAATGCTGCCACGCATTTCCGAGGTACCGACCTCGACTTCCCTGCATATCGATCTCGCCACGGAACTTCGTGTGCGGGGGTTCGAGGGAGACCTTGCGCCGGCATACGGCGACCGGATCGTCTCGGCGACCGACAACTCGATCTACCAGCTTCTTCCGCAACTCCTGGTCTTCCCGCGCACGATCGAGGATCTGACGCGCATCGCGCACGCGCTCGGCGATCCGCGCTTCGAGGACATTGTGTTCGCACCGCGTGGCGGCGGAACTGGCACCAATGGTCAGTCGCTGACGAACGGTGTGGTGGTGGACGTCTCTCGCCACATGAACCGGATTCTGGAGATCAATCCGGCGGAAGGCTGGGTGCGGGTGCAGGCCGGGGTCGTGAAGGACCAGCTCAACGCCGCACTCGCCGAATATGGGCTGTTTTTCCCGCCCGAACTTTCGACCTCCAATCGGGCTACGGTCGGCGGCATGATCAGCACCGATGCATGCGGCCAAGGCTCGTGTTTGTACGGCAAGACGCGCAATCATGTGCTTGAGCTAACGTGCGTCCTACTGGACGGCACGGTCTGGAGGTCGCGGCCGCTTGAAGATGAGGAACTCCGGCAGATCCAGCAACGAAAGGATCGCGTAGGCGCCGTCCACAGAGTGGTCGATGCCATTCAGCGCGAGCAATCGGATTTGATCGCTGCCCACTTCCCGAAGTTGAACCGTTGCCTCACAGGCTATGATCTGGCGCATATCCGCGACGACGCCGGCCGCTTCAACCTCAATTCGATCCTTTGCGGCAGCGAAGGCACGCTTGCTCTGATTGCGGAAGCAAAGCTGAACGTCGTACCCATTCCAAAACACAGCGCGCTGGTCAACGTGCGCTATGACAGCTTCGATGCCGCCTTACGGGACGCGCAGGAATTGATGCGGTTTGGCGCGGCCTCAATCGAAACCGTCGACTCGAAAGTGCTGGGCCTTGCACAAGGCGACGTCATCTGGGATTCGGTTCGGCAATACTTCCCGGACGACGATGGACAACGAGCTACGGGTGTGAACCTGGTCGAATTCGTCGGTAACTCCGAAGCGGAAGTCGAAAACCCAGTTAGCCGGATAACGCAGGCGTTTGCATCAGCGAACCATTCGCATGGGCGGCGCGGCTTCACCGTTGCACGCGGCCACGCCGACGTGAACGCAATCTGGGAGATGCGCAAGAAGTCGGTCGGGCTGCTCGGCAACATGCAGGGTGACAAGCGACCAATCCCGTTCGTGGAGGATACCGCGGTCCCGCCCGAGCATTTGGCCGACTACATCTCGGAGTTTCGCGCAGCCCTGGATGCCCGCAGGTTGAGCTATGGCATGTTCGGCCACGTGGATGCCGGCGTGCTTCACGTTCGTCCGGCCATCGATATGAAGGATCCACAACAGGAGATCCTCATTCGGGAGGTGACGGAAGACGTTGTCCGGATCACCAAAAAATACGGCGGCCTCCTCTGGGGCGAACACGGCAAAGGTGTACGCTCTGAATTCTCTCCGCGCTTCTTCGGTCCGCTATACCCCGCGCTACAATCGATCAAGGTAGCGTTCGACCCCCGTAATCAACTTAACCCCGGAAAAATCGCGGCACCCGAGGGCGGCCATCTGCTCTCGATCGATGGGCTGGTCACGCGAGGACAACTCGACAGGACGATCCTCGGCCCAACACGCACCGCCTACGACGAGGCGTTGCACTGCAACGGCAATGGCGCGTGCTTCAATTGGGATCCCGACGAAGCGATGTGCCCGTCCTATAAGGCAACGCGCGATCGCCGGCACTCGCCAAAGGGACGGGCTTCCCTCACCCGCGAATGGCTTCGGCAATTGGCCATCATGGGTGTGAATGCCGAAGCCGAAGCCGCAGCGCTGCGAACAGGATCGGGCTGGCGCGACTTGCTGGCCAGAATGCGTAACACCTGGTCTTCGGAACAGGACTTTTCGCATGAAGTCAAGGATGCGATGGACGGCTGCCTCGCGTGCAAATCCTGCAGCGGGCAATGTCCGATCAAGGTGGACGTGCCCTCCTTCCGCGCCAAGTTTCTCGAACTCTATCACGGTCGCTATCTGCGGCCTGTTCGCGATCACATGGTGGGCTCGCTTGAGGCAATGCTGCCAACGATCAGCAAGATCGGCGGCCTCTATAATCTGATCCTTGCAACACCAATCGGTCGTCTCGCCATGCGCACGATCGGGCTGGTTCATACGCCGAAATTCTCGTCCCTGTCGATGCGGCGGGAACTGAAAGCGCGCGGAATCAAGATTGCGAGTGCTGATGTGCTCAAGGGCTTGTCTGCCGAGGAGCGGGCGCGGAGTGTAGTGCTGGTCCAGGACGCATTCACCAGCTGGTACGACCCAGAGATCGTTTTGGCAGTCCTCGATCTCATGAAGGTCATGGGATTCCAACCGTATGTGACGCCCTTCCTTCCCAATGGAAAGCCACTGCACGTACATGGCTTTCTTGGTGCGTTCATCCGGACGGCGGCTCGCAATGCAGCCATGCTGCGAGACCTCGCCGCTACCGGCGTCGAACTGGTCGGGGTCGACGCATCCATGACACTGACCTACCGGTCCGAATACATTATGTTGCCGGATGCAGACCGGCCGCCTCCTGTCCACCTCGTGCAGGAGTGGCTGGCTGGCCACCTCGATTCAATTCCCGAGGGCGCTAAATCCGACGAGGAATATCTGCTGTTGCCGCATTGCTCGGAGCGCTCGATCGCCTTGACCAGCCTGCGGCACTGGCAATCGGCTTTTGCCGCCGCTGGCGCCCGCCTGCGTGTTTTGTCGTCGGGGTGCTGCGGGATGGCCGGCACCTACGGCCACGAGGCCGAGCACCGAGCCACATCTGAGAAAATCTACGAAATGAGCTGGGGAGGGCACGTCGGGAAATGGGCGTCGGGCGGCCGCCTGGTCGCGACCGGCTATTCTTGCCGCTCCCAGGTCAAACTGATCGACCGGCAGACGTTACACCATCCGGCGCAAGCCTTGCTGGTCTGCCTGCGCGGGAGCTGATCGCGGCCAACACAACTACATCCAGTGACGATAGAACAAGATTTCACGGGAGGGACTAATGGACGCGATGAGAGACTCCGACACGGCGGAAACTCGGGAATGGCTGGATGCTCTCGCCGCGGTCAAGGAGCATCGAGGGACTGAGCGAGCCGCGTTCGTCGTCAATACGGTAATCGAGGCCGCGCGTAACAGTGGCCTTCCGATAGAACAATCGCTGACCACGCCCTATTGCAACACGATCCCGGTCAGCCAGCAGCCACCGCTGCCGGGAGATCGCGCCATCGAACACAAGCTTCGCTCGCTCATCCGCTGGAACGCGCTCGCCATCGTGTTGCGCGCCAATAAGGAAAGCTCTGAACTTGGCGGCCATATCGCAAGCTTTCAGTCCGCGGCGACGCTCTACGACATCGGCTTCGGCCATTTCTGGCACGCGCCGACTGAGGGCCATGGCGGCGACCTGATTTTCTTCCAGGGCCATTGCTCCCCCGGCATCTACGCGCGCGCTTTCCTCGAGGGGCGGCTGAGCGAGGAGCAGCTGCTGGGCTTTCGTCAGGAGACCGGCGGCAAAGGTCTTTCGAGCTATCCGCATCCCTGGTTGATGCCGGACTTCTGGCAATTTCCGACAGTGTCGATGGGCCTTGGACCGCTGATGGCGATCTATCAAGCGCGCTTCCTGAAGTATCTCGAGAACCGTCATTTGGCCCAGACGTCGAACCGCAAGGTCTGGGCGTTCATGGGTGACGGCGAAACCGACGAACCGGAATCGCTCGGCGCGATCTCGCTCGCCGGCCGCGAGAACCTCGACAATCTGATCTTCGTCATCAACTGCAACCTGCAGCGGCTCGACGGCCCGGTTCGCGGCAACGGCAAGATCGTCCAGGAACTTGAAAGCATATTCCGCGGTGCCGGCTGGAACGTCATCAAGGTGCTGTGGGGCTCGGGCTGGGATCGTCTGCTTGAAAAGGACAACAGCGGCCGGCTGCTTCAGCTGATGGACGAATGCGTCGACGGCGAATACCAGGACTTCAAGAGCAAGAGCGGCGCCTATATCCGCGAGCACTTCTTCGGCAAGTACGAGGAAACCAAGCAGCTTGTCGCCGACATGAGCGATGACGAGATCTGGCAGCTGGCACGCGGCGGCCATGATCCGGAAAAGGTGTTCGCCGCCTACACCGCGGCCGTGAACCACAAGGGCCAGCCGACGGTCATTTTGCCGAAGACGGTCAAGGGGTACGGCATGGGGGAATCCGGCGAAGGCCAGATGATCGCCCACCAGGCCAAGAAGATGACGCAGGACGCTTTGCGCGGCTTCCGCGACCGCTTCCAGGTGCCGGTCGCCGATGCGGATCTTGCCAACGTACCTTTCCTCAAGCTGCCGGAAGACAGCGTGGAGATGAAGTATTTCCGCGCGCAGCGCGAGAAGCTCGGGGGTGCTTTGCCGCAACGCCGTCGAAAATCAGAATCCTTGCAGATTCCGCCGCTTTCGACGTTCCAGCGGCTGCTCGAGAACACCGGCGATCGCGAAATCTCGACCACAATGGCATTCGTGCAAATGCTCGGCACTCTGGTGCGCGACAAGGCGATCGGCAAGCACATCGTGCCGATCGTGCCGGACGAATCCCGCACCTTCGGCATGGAGGGCATGTTCCGCCAGCTCGGCATCTATTCGTCGGTCGGCCAGCTCTATCGGCCGCAGGATGCCGATCAGCTGATGTATTACCGCGAGGACAAGAGCGGACAGGTGTTCCAGGAGGGCATCAACGAGGGCGGCGCGATGTCGAGCTGGATCGTCGCGGCGACATCCTATTCGACCAACAACGTGCCGATGATCCCGTTCTACATCTACTATTCGATGTTTGGCCTGCAGCGCGTCGGCGACCTCGCCTGGCTTGCCGGCGACATGCGTGCGCGCGGCTTTCTGCTCGGCGGCACCGCCGGCCGTACCACGCTGAATGGCGAGGGCCTCCAGCATGAGGACGGCCACAGCCACGTGCTGGCCGGCACCATCCCGAACTGCGTGTCCTACGATCCGACCTTCGGCTATGAGGTGGTCACCATCATCCGCGAAGGCATGCGCCGCATGTATGAGGCGCAGGAGGACGTTTACTACTACATCACGTTGATGAATGAGAATTATCCGCATCCCGCCCTTGCCGAAGCCGGCAAGGGCGCTGAGGAAGGCATTCTCAAGGGGATGTATCTGCTCAAGGATGGCGGCGAGATCGTAAAGAAGGGACTGCGGGTCCAACTCCTCGGCTCCGGCACGATCCTGCGCGAAGTCATTGCAGCTGCCGATCTGCTCAAAGCCGACTTCGGCGTCACCGCCGATGTCTGGAGTGCAACCAGCTTCAACGAGCTGCGCCGCGACGGCATCGCGGCAGAGCGCCGGAACCTGCTGCATCCGACTGAGCCGCGCCGCAAGAGCTGGGTTGAAAGGCAGCTTGAAA
Source organism: Bradyrhizobium sp. PMVTL-01 (assembly GCF_051861855.1). Taxonomy (NCBI): domain Bacteria; kingdom Pseudomonadati; phylum Pseudomonadota; class Alphaproteobacteria; order Hyphomicrobiales; family Nitrobacteraceae; genus Bradyrhizobium; species Bradyrhizobium sp. PMVTL-01. The sequence continues at coordinate 186,095 of NZ_CP193983.1, forward strand.
CTCATCCGGGACCGGTGGTCGCATCGACCGACTACATGCGCAACTATCCCGACCAGATCCGGGAATACGTCCACGCCGCCGGACGCCGCTACGTCACGCTGGGGACGGACGGATTCGGCCGCAGCGATTATCGGGTCAAGCTCCGGAAGTTCTTCGAGGTTGACCGGCACTATGTGGCAGTCGCGGCGCTCAAGGCCCTCGCCGACGATGGTGCAATCAAGCCGGCGGTCGTCGCTGACGCCATCTCTAAATATCACATCGACGCCGGGCGCGCTGCGCCCTGGACCCTGTGATAAGCGGAACCGAGGGCAGAGCGATGAGTGGTCTGATCGATATCAAGGTTCCGGACATCGGTGATTTCAAGGACGTCCCGGTCATCGAAATTTTCGTCAAGCCGGGCGACAAAGTGAAGGCCGAGGACCCGCTGGTTGCACTGGAGTCCGACAAGGCGACCATGGAGGTACCCTCGCCGCGCGGCGGCGTCGTGAAGTCCGTGGTCGTGAAGGTCGGCGACAAGGTCAGCGAAGGCACAGTGATCGTACAGTTCGAGGGCGCGGGCGCCGAGCAGGCCGACGCGCGCCCGGTCGTCAGCGCGCCGCCATCGCCAACCAGCGCTCCGGCTGGACTAGCCGAGGTGCGCGTCCCTGACATCGGAGACTTCAAGGACGTGCCTGTCATCGAGATCTTCGTCAAACCCGGCGACAACGTGAAGGCGGAAGATCCGCTGATCGCGCTGGAGTCGGACAAGGCGACGATGGAGGTGCCGGCGCCGCTTTCCGGCACCGTGCGCGAGATCAAGGTGAAGATTGGCGACAAGGTCAGAGAGGGTGCAGTCATCCTCGTGCTGGCGACGGGTGGCGGGGCCACGGTGTCCGCTCCAGCTGCTGCACCGGCACCCGCGGCGGCACCAACTCCGGCAGCACAGGTCGGCGCATTGGACGAAAAGGCATTCGCCCTCGCCTATGCCGGTCCAGCAGTCCGCAAGCTCGCGCGCGAATTGGGCGTCGATCTCGGCAAGGTCACGGGCACCGGCAATCACGGCCGCATTCAGCGCGAGGACGTGAAGGCCTTCGCCAAGGGCGGCGGGGCTACATCCGCCAAGCCTCTGGCTGCGGCGGCAGCCGGAAACGGCGCCGGCGGCATCGATCTCCTGCCCTGGCCCAAGATTGATTTCGCAAAATTTGGGCCCATCGAGCGCAAGGAGCTTGGCCGCATCAAGAAGATCTCGGCAGCCAATCTGCATCGCAACTGGGTGGTCATCCCGCATGTCACGACCCATGACGAGGCTGATATCACCGAGCTCGAGCAGTTCCGCGTGAAGATGAACAAGGAGCTGGAGAAGAGCGGCGTCAAGCTCTCGCTCCTGCCTTTCATGGTGAAGGCGGCGGTCGCGGCACTGAAGAAGTTTCCGGAGTTTAACGCCAGTCTCGATGGCGACACGCTGGTCTACAAGAATTACTGGCACATCGGCTTTGCGGCGGACACACCGAATGGCCTGATGGTGCCTGTGATCCGCGATGCCGACAAGAAATCGATCCCGGACATCGCCACCGAGATGAACGCGCTGGCCAAGCTGGCGCGCGAGGGCAAGATCAAGCCGGATCAGATGCAGGGCGGCACCTTTTCCATCTCCTCGCTCGGCGGCATCGGCGGGATCTACTTCACGCCGATCATCAACGCGCCTGAGGTGGCGATCATGGGCGTCTGCAAGGGCTACTGGAAGCAGCATTCGCTGGACGGCAAGACCTGGACGTCGCGTTTGACCTTGCCGCTGTCGCTATCCTGGGACCACCGCGTCATCGACGGCGCGGCGGCTGCGCGCTTCAACGTCCATTTCGCCAATGTGCTCGCCGATCTGCGGCGCGTGTTGTTCTAGGGATCGGGGGGAAACAGCATGGCTCAGCAAATCGAAGTCAAGGTTCCTGACATCGGCGACTTCAAGGATGTCGCGGTCATCGAGGTCCTCGTGAAGCCCGGCGAGATCGTCGCGGTCGACACCAGCCTGATCATGGTGGAGTCCGATAAGGCATCCATGGAGATCCCGTCCTCGCATGCCGGCGTCGTCAAGGACGTGAAGGTCAAAGTCGGCGACAAGGTCAGTGAAGGTTCGGCCATCCTGATGATCGAGGCGGAAGGCGCAGCCGCACCGCTGAAGCAGGCGTCGGCCCCGCAACCAACCCCTGTCGCTGCTCCGCCACTGCCTGCGCCCACTGCCGCGTCCTATACCGGCAAGGCGGATATCGAATGCGACATGCTGGTGCTCGGCGCAGGGCCAGGCGGCTACTCCGCAGCGTTCCGCGCTGCCGATCTCGGCATGAAGACCGTACTGGTCGAGCGTTACGAGACGCTCGGCGGTGTCTGTCTCAACGTCGGCTGCATCCCGAGCAAAGCGCTGCTGCACACCGCGTCCGTCGTCGATGAGGTCAAGCATCTGCCCGATCACGGCATCACCTACGGCACGCCGCAGATCGATCTCGGCAAGCTGCGCGGCTTCAAGGATGGCGTGATCAAGAAGCTGACCGGCGGCCTTGCCGGCATGGCGAAGGCCCGCAAGGTCGAGGTCGTGACCGGCGTCGGTGCTTTCCTCGATCCGCACCACCTTGAAGTGGTCAGTGCGGGAGCCAAGAAGACCGTCAAGTTCAAGAATGCGATCATCGCCGCCGGCAGCCAGGCGATGAAGCTGCCGTTCCTGCCTGAGGATCCCCGTATCGTCGACTCGACCGGCGCGCTGCTGCTCAAATCGATCCCCAAGCGCATGCTGGTGATCGGCGGCGGCATTATCGGCCTCGAGATGGCGACGGTCTATTCGACGCTCGGCGCGCGGATCGACGTCGTCGAAATGCTCGACGGCCTGATGCAGGGCGCCGACCGCGACCTGGTCAAGGTCTGGGACAAGATGAATGCGAAGCGCTTCGACAAGGTCATGCTAAAGACCAAGACGGCGGCGGGCAAAGCAACCGATGCCGGCATCGAGGTGAGCTTCGAGGGCGAGCAGGCGCCTGCAGGGCCGCAACTCTATGACCTCGTTCTGGTCGCGGTCGGCCGCAGCCCGAATGGCAAGAAGATCGGCGCCGATAAGGCGGGTGTCGCCGTCGCCGACCGCGGCTTCATCAATGTCGACAAGCAAATGCGCACCAACGTGGAGCATATCTTTGCGATTGGCGACATCGTGGGACAACCGATGCTGGCGCACAAGGCCGTGCATGAAGGCCATGTCGCTGCCGAGGTCGCGCACGGCGAGAAGTCCTATTTCGACGCGCGGCAGATTCCCTCCGTCGCCTATACCGATCCCGAGGTTGCGTGGGCGGGCAAGACCGAAGACCAGTGCAAGGCCGAGGGCATCAAGTTCGGCAAGTCGGTCTTCCCCTGGGCAGCGTCGGGCCGCGCCATTGCCAACGGCCGCGACGAGGGCTTTACAAAGCTGCTGTTCGACACGACAACGCATCGCGTAATCGGTGGCGGCATCGTCGGCACGCACGCAGGCGATCTCATCAGCGAGATCTGTCTTGCGGTCGAGATGGGCTGCGAGCCGGCCGATATCGGCAAGACCATTCATCCGCATCCAACGCTCGGCGAATCCGTCGGCATGGCGGCAGAGGTCTTTGAAGGCCACTGCACAGACCTACCTCCCACGAAGAGAAAATGAGTGGTAAACAGCAACTTAGCTAACCTTTTGCTGATTCTCGTTCCCGCCAGAAGGCGCTTGCAGCGCACGGTTGCGTCAACTATCTCCCCCGAGTACGCGGCCACGTGCCGGGAAGATGGACGCGGGACCGGGGCGTCTTTCGCTTTTCAGCGCCATTTTGGAACAGCTGCAATAGTAGGCGTGTTCGGTCCAATCGAAGGAAGTAGAAGGTCTTAGATGGCAAAGCAAACCCGGAGCGAGGCAGCATCTTCAGTCAAGGGCGTTTCGGCAGCCGAGCGAGCACTAGCCGTCTTGACTGCATTCCGCCGCGGTGATGGCGCGTTGAGCCTATCCGACCTTGCTCAGAGAACCGGCTTGGTCAAAAGCACAATCATGCGTCTTGCAGTGTCCCTCGAGCAGTATCGATTGCTGGCGCGCCTGCCCGACGGGAGCTATCGGCTGGATGCAGAAACCCTGCGCCTTGGAACCGCCTATCAACAGGCTTTTAGCCTCTCGGATCACGTTGCGCCCGTGTTGGATGAACTCGCGGCGAAGACAGGAGAGACCGCCTCCTTCTATGTGAGGAACGGCGACGAACGCCTTTGTCTCTTCCGGGTGGAGAGCCCGAGCCGGATCCGCATGCACGTGCAACCGGGCGACACGCGCCCGATGGATAAGTCCGCAATTGCACAGGTGCTGCGAAAATATGAATCCGGCCCTCTCTCGGATGACGAACTTCCGCTCTTCACGTCAGGCGTTACCGACCCCCATGCGGCGTCTCTCGCCATGCCAATATTCGGCATCGGCAACGTACTGATGGGAGCCTTGTGTATCTCCGGACCTGTAAGCCGGCTGACGGCAACGCGAGCCGAGCAACTTAAAGAACATTTGGTTGAAATGGCGCACAAGCTATCGACGGCCTGCGGCGGAACACCGCCATCAAACGCGGGCAAACGAGGACGCAAACGCACAGCAGGACGCGCTACGGGAGCCGCGGCCTAAAACGAAACGCCGTTTCCTTTCTTCTTGCAAGAACGTTCTGAAGTGCCTTAAATGCCGCTCAATAGAACAGGGAGCGGACGCCGTGGCATCATCATCGCTGACGCGCAGAACTCTTCTCGGGACGCTATCGGGAGCCGTTCTTTCGACCGGCTCCAGCGTGATTGCTCAAGAGGTCAAATGGTCGAGCGGTGCCTCGAAAGCGCGCGCCGTCGCACCTCCCGGAGCGGTTGATTGTCACTTCCACACCTATGACAAGCGATACCCGCCCATCGCGGGCGCCACGCTGCTTCCCGAAGATGCCACCCCCGACGACTACCGTGCATTGCAGGGCCGCACAGGCACCACCCGTGGCGTGATCATCCAGCCATCGACGTACGGAACCGACAATCGGCTGCAGATTGCATCCCGGCAAGCGCTCGGTCCCGAAGACTTTCGCGTCGTCGCCGTCGTCGCCGAGAATGTCCCGGATGCAGAACTCCAGCAGCTGAACGAACAGGGGGTCCGCGGCGTTCGTTTCAATCTCAGATTTCCCGGCGGGCTGACAGTGAGTTCGCTGAAAATGCTTGCGCCTCGCCTGGCGGACCTCGGTTGGACCTGCCAAATCAACATGCACCCCAAGCAGATTGAAGAAAACGCCGATCTGTTGATGTCGCTCCCCGGCCCTCTCGTGTTCGACCATTTGGCGCAGGTACCGCAGCCCGACGGGCTGGACAGCGCGACGTACAAAGTCATCCGCGGAATGCTCGATCGAGGAAAAACGTGGATCAAGCTGTCCGGAGCTTACATATCAAGCAAATCTGGTCCCCCTGACTATACTGATGCAGGTGCTGTCGCGAAGGCGTACGCGAAGGCAGCTCCGGAGCGATTGGTCTGGGGGAGCGACTGGCCACACCCTTCGGAGAGAGAAAACAAACCCGATGATGCCCGCTTGTTCGATCTTCTTGCCGAGTGGGCGGGCAGCGACGCGACGTTCAAGCGCATTTTGGTTGATAACCCCGTTGAGCTCTACGGCTTTCGCCCGGTGACCAAATGACCTTCTTTTCCCCTCCGCGTCGGATCGAAACAACCGTCTTCACACGATTGCCGGATCAGTTTCGCAAACCGCGTCGCACCGCGTGGGCCGATGCAAACCAAGGCGGCCGTGCGATCGATTGTTTCCTCGAGGGCCCGTCGTTCGATCGAGAGGGGCGGCTCTACATCACCGACATTCCCTACGGTCGTATCTTCAGAGTTTGGTCCGATGGCCAATGGGAGCTCATCACCGAATACGATGGTTGGCCGAATGGGCTGAAGATCCATCATGACGGAAGGATCTTCATTACGGACTACAAGCGCGGGATCATGCTGCTCGATCCTATGCGCGGATCGGTGACGCCTTTTCTGGAGACGGCCGCCAGCGAAAGCTTCAAGGGCGTGAATGATCTTGTCTTCTCAAACTCAGGGAATCTCTACTTCACGGATCAGGGCCAGACCGGAATGCACGATCCCACCGGCCGCGTCTGGAAGCTGACGCCTGCAGGCCAATTGACGTGCCTTGTAAATACCATACCGAGCCCAAATGGGATCGTCGTCGATCCGGAGGAGAGCTTTCTGCTTGTCGCGGTAACGCGGGCGAACCAGATTTGGCGCGTGCCGCTACCGGCCAGCGGTCTGATCACCAAAGTCAGTATATTTGCGCACTTGCATGGCGGCCCGGGGGGCCCAGACGGCTTGGCGTTCGACAACGCAGGAAACCTTCTGATCTGCCACACCGGCTTTGGCTCCGTGTGGCGTCTTTCGCCGCTGGCGGAACCCCTGGATCGCATCGTTTCATGTGCAGGCGTGGGGACGACCAATCTTGCGTTTGGTGGTCCCGAGCAAAAGACCCTCTTCATCACTGAGAGCCGAACCGGATCGCTCCTACAGGCGACACTCGATACGCCGGGGATGCCGATGTTCTCACACGCGACCTAGCCGACGCGCCTTTCACCAAAGCGCGCCGGTTGGTGCTGTGAGGATGACTACTTCATCGAGCTCCTCCACCCTGTGCTAGTGCGCTGGTCGACAATTCCTCGTTTTCGTCGCCGAGCTCTATGGGCCGGATTTCCGGAACGATGAAGAGAATGGAGCACGCCGATATCAAGATTCCCAATCCGGCGAGGAGCAAGGCCATTTGGAAGCTTCCCGTGAATTGATAGACAAACCCCGTTACGGTCGGCGCCATGACGCCTGCCACGGAGCTCACGGTATTGACGGCGCTGGTCAGCGTTCCGCCGAGTCCTTTGGGCGACACTTCGGACAGTATCGTCCACATAATGCCGGCTGACGCCGACTCACCTGCAATATTGATGGTGAGAAGCGCGACCGCGATCATCGGGTCTTCGACAAAGCCTACCCCAATGACTAGCGCTGCGACGAGTTGCGATCCGACGAGACAATATTTCCTCGAGTTGGTGACGCTTACTCCCTTCTTGATGAGCCAATCAGAGAAATGCCCCATGGCTGGCTGTGCGACGAAACCGACGATCCACGGAATCGAAGCATATAGGCCCATTTTAAGGATGGAGAATCCTCGCTCCATCACCAGGTAGGTTGGCAACCAGCTGATGAATACGACCCAGAGGTAGTCGAGGAAAAACTTGGTGAGCATCAGGCCCAAAGTCGTCCGGTTGCCGAGCAATTTCTTCCACGGTATCTGCTCGTCCTTCTTCGCGCCAAGATGAGCCGCCTTGGGGCTCTCTTTGAAAAGAGCGTACCACGCAAAACACCATATCAAGCTTGCGAGTCCCGTTACGATGAACGCGACGCGCCAATTCCACGTTGCCATCAGGAAGCCCATAAGGACAGGCACGGCCGCGAGTCCCAGCTTCGTGCCGGACAGACACCACGTCATCGCTCTCGCGCGCTCTTCCGAGCCAAAGTTTTCATTGATGACCTTGGCGCCCAGCGGATTGGCACCCGACTCGCCGGCACCAACGGCAAGACGCACGGCCATCAACCCATAAAATCCCTGGATCAACCCCGTGGCCGCGGAAGCCAACGACCAAAAGGCAGCGGCCCAACCATAGGCGGCCTTCGCGCCATACTTGTCGGAATATCTCCCGACCGGGACCATGAACAGAATGTAGCTGCAATAGAAGGCCGATAGCGCCAGTCCCATGACACCAGGATCCATTTTCAGATCAGCAAGCATCTGGGGAGCAGCGACGCCGAGAGCGCCGCGGTCGATAGCATTGATAAACATGCCGGCGCCTAAAAGGGCGACCAACGTCATCTTTCTCGCATCCATGGCCGTCTCCTGAATTTGTCTTTTTGTTACCAGCGGTTTTGATTTTGCTGGGTCGTAGATATTCGAGCCGTCTCAAGGCATAGCTGCATGATCCGCTACTATATTCGGCGATAGACGGTACACGCGCATTGCCGTGCCGCTGAACAACGCTTGCTTCTCGGGCTGACTGTATCTCTCGACGATTCTTTTGAAGGCGTTCCAGAGGATCAGATACGAGCACATTCCCTTGTCGACCGGGAAGTTGCTTTCGAACATGCAGCGGTCAGGACCGAACAGTTCGATGCACGTTTCGATGTAAGGCTTCCAAGCTTCCGCCAGCTCCCGGGATCCCGGTGGCTTAGGTTGCTCGTGAAAGACGAAGCCGGTCGTTTTCATCCCAAGGCCGCCGAGCTTCACTGTCACATTGGGCAAGGCTGCAAGCTTCGCAACACTTGCCTTCCAATCCAAAAACACGGCGTCGCGCTGCCCGGCATATGGTCCCAGACCGAGCGGACCGCCGACGTGATCCAAAATTATGGAGAGGTCCGGATTCTGCTGTGTGAGCTCTAGGACTTCATTCAGTTGGGTGTGATAGGCCCAAACATCCAGCGACAAATTCTCTCGAGCCAAACATCGGACACCTTGGCGAAACTTATCGCTGGACAATAGCCCGGGCGGCGGTGGCTGCGGATTGGAGCGGATGGCCGGATCCTGATGCCACGCAGTTGTGTTCCGTATGCCTCGAAGGCGATCGCCTCCGGCTCGCACCAGCGCTTGCAGCACGGGAGCGACCTTGGCGCCGAGAGTGAGCTCAGCAAATCCGACTATTGCCGTGCAAGCGCGGAATTGTCCGTAGATCCCGGACGCCGACTGCGCCGCAACGCCGTTGATGAACTCGACCTCACCGATGGGCCGCATCTCGTCCGGACCGGAATCGCGATACATCGACCTGCATTGCGCGAAGATGCTCGCCACGACTTTGTGGCCCGAACGCACATCCGCGAGATATTCCGGAAACAGGTAGCAGGCTCCGGGCCGATCCCACAGATGGTGATGAGCATCGACGATCGGCTGACCGGGATCCAGGACTTCCTCGGTCTTCAAGCTCAACCAATCTTCACGCACGGAAAGATGCGGAGATGTAATCGACATAGGAGCGCTTGCTCTACTTGCGGTGGCCGTCGAAACGGCTGCAGCCAATTGTCAGATCAACGATGGATGGATGCCGGCGGCGAAGCCTCAATGCCCTCGCCTCCGGAATCCCTGTTCGAATGATACGCTTTCAGTCCAGCCCCTCGCACTTGAGCTCGCGTAGGGCCTTGTCGACCCAAGAGGCATCGTGCGTTCCCGCCTTGATGTTTGCGATCTGCTTTTGCTCGGCTGCGAGCTTTGCGGTAGCCCCTTTCAAGACTTCGTCCACGTCGTCAAACGGAACGCAGAGCAAGCCGTCGTCGTCTCCGATGATCAGATCGCCAGGCTCGACCACCATGCCATCGAAAGCGACGGGCACGTTAATCTCGCCCGGTCCGTTCTTATAAGGCCCCCGATGAGTGACACCGGCTGCGAAGACTGGAAATTTGTTGCTGCGGATAAAGGCGGAGTCCCGAACGGCACCGTTGATAACCAAACCGGCGATCTTGCTCTCGATGATACGGGTTAGCATCATCTCGCCGATCAGGGCGTTGGTCAGATCGCCACCGGCGTCGACCACGATGACGTCGCCCGGCTCGGCCATAGCCATCGCCTTGTGAAGCATAAGGTTGTCGCCGGGGCGCGTTTTCACGGTCAAAGCCACGCCAGCCATACCACCTCCGGCATGCAGCGGGCGCAGGCTCGCGCCTCCCGCCGTCATGCGCGACATGGCATCGCTCACGTTAGCTACAGGCAGACGTGAAAATCGCTCGACGATGTCGGCGCCAACCTTCCTCGTCCGCTTCACAATCTTGAACCCAACAGCCATCAGCGCGACCTCCCTTTTGCAATGCTCATTTTCCAGCATTATAGAACGGCGTTTCATTTTTGGCAAGGTACAAAAACTCCGGCTCCGCATGCGTCCATGAAAAATTGAATATTGAAATAGCGTTCGTTTTCCAATAATGGAACGCCGTTTCATTTTAGAGCGAACTCCCCAGTGGGCTGGATAGGCTTGCCTTGGTGGCCGGTGCCGTGTTCGGGGCGCTTCTACTCTGAGATCGGTTCAGTTCGGCGTCGGCCGGGCCGGCCGGCGTGCGGAGCACGTTTGGCAAATCAAGCAAGGGTGGCGGCTGGCGCTGTCCACACGCTACGTAGAGGGTACGATATCGTGGCTGGAGTCACCGGGTTATGGCGGGTTCAGAAAAAGCTTGAAGCTCAAGACTCGACGGGAGCTTCCTCGGTCGAGCGCGTTCTGGCAATCTTGACCGCGTTCAAGCATGGCGATCGCGCGTTGAGCCTTGTTGAACTTGCGGAACGCACCGGTCTGGTGAAGAGCACGATATTGCGGCACATCGCGTCGCTGCAGCGATTTCGGCTGGTCGCGCGCTTGCCGGACGGAAGATACCGTTTGGACGCGGAGATCCTCAGATTGGGTACTACGTATCAGCATGCGTTCAGCCTGCAGGATTACGTGGTGCCGACTTTGGAGCAGCTTGCGGATCAAAGCGGCAAAACCGCAATGTTTTACGTTCCTCACGGTGATGAGCGGCTTTGTCTTTTTCGCGTTGAAGGAGCGAATCCCATTCGACTTCGTGCGCAGCCTGGCGAGGTCAGACCGATGGATAACTCGGCAGTAGCCCAAGTGCTTCGCCGGTATGCGTCGACCGCCAAGGTTCAAGCGACTGAAGGAGTGGTTTTGTACACCTCTGGCGTGGCCGACCCGCATACTGCAGCCTTGGCGACCCCGGTGTTCGGCGCGGGTGAAACGCTCATCGGCGCAGTCGCCATCGCTGGACCCGCTACGCGCCTGACGCCTGAAAAGGCGCAAAGCCTGAAGGAACCTCTGTCTGAGGCCGGCATCGAATTGACGCGGCTCTGCAGCGCCATTCCGGTTCAAAACTGACTTTCGGAAGAGGTCTTCGGCTTGCAGCCCGAGGGCGCACCGGGCTGCTCGACCTTAGTTCGACGTTGGCATTCTCGGCGGGCGGCGGCCCTTCATGAAAGAGTTCCTCATACCGCGGTGACCTGCCACTGCATTTTCATCCAGCGGCAGTTAGAGGCTCGGGGTTTTGTACGCCAAGTGGCGCGGATGGAGCAACGGACGATCGGCGGAGCTGGTCGGGGTTGCGCAGCCGATCGTCCGTTGCGGTGAGGTGGGCGGCGTAGGCCGCGGGGGTCAGGTATTTCAGCGACGAGTGGGGACGCTGGAGATTGTAGTCGGCGACCCAGTTGGCGATCTTGGCGCGGGCGTCATCGAGACCGAAGAACAGGGTCTCGTTGAGTAGCTCATCGCGCATCCGGCCATTGATGGGGAAGACGGCCCCGCTTCCTCGGCGCCGGCGATATACTGGCGATGGACGAACAAGGAACAGGAGCAATTCATCAATGGAAGTCGCGACAATTGGGTTGGACATTTCGAAGCACGTATTTCACATCCATGCAGTTGATGGCCAAGGCCAAGTGGCCGGTCGCCAACGCCTCCGGCGAGGCGAGATCGTGTCGTTCTTCTCCTCGCTCGCGCCTTGTATGAGCGGACCTTCGACAGATGCGGCGCAACTTCTGTGTGGACGGCTCCGGGTTGGCAAGAAGAATCTTCACTTTGCAGCATTGGTCGGAGCAGCCATGTGTTCGGCCTATTTGCGCGGTACACAGATGACCGCTGGCCATAATGCCCTCCGCGGATCAGGTCCGATCAACAGCACGCATTCGAAGATGCCTTGGCCCATGTGGGTTGTCCTGATCGCCGGATCGACCGGCGCTGCATTAAGTGCTGTTCGTCCTTTCCAACCGTTACAAACGCAAGCCATTATGCGGTCGCCGGAAGTCTGCTTAGGGTCCAAAATGCGAAGAACTCAGGTTGAGCAAATCGGGTCCGCCATAGCTCTATAAGCGGACCTTCGATCGACATGCCCCAACTTCGCTGATGGGCCACCGGCGAGCCGAGAGATATCAGATAAAGCCTTCGATGTACTCTCGCACCGCCCTTGTGTCGCCAGCCGCGGCAGCACAGATGCCGAATGCATGAATTTCATGCGGCAATGCGCTGCTTGGGCTCTGGATGATATCCGTCATTATCGAAGAAACCGCCTCGCGCATACGGCCGGCGCTCAGAAGCGCGAGCGCGGCTTCCTTGCTCCGTTTAAGATGTTCTTCTCGCGTTAACATTGAAGGCAGGTGGCTCAGTGACGGCATAAAACAGCCTGTTCCTCACTGGCTTGGCAGTCAATCCCTTGAGAGCGCCAAAAGGGACAGGAGCCCAACGCAGCGGTGACGAACCTCCGGCAGATGCGGCGCAACTTCGCAGTCTTCGAGATGTTTGCACAATCCCGAGCAAACAATCGGTCAGTGCGGCTGACGTTTGCGCAGTAGCCGGCATCGGGGCATCGTGCGTTTGGCACTGCCGTCTGATCCGTCGTACAAGTGTGGTGAGTTGGAATTGCGGGCCATGGTGCAAGAGCGGCCAATCCGGGTCGAGCGCAGGTTATCGGCGATATTGGCTGCCGACGTGGCGGGCTATTCGCGGCTGATGCACAATGACGAAGAGGGTACGCATGCCAAACTGACTGCGCTCCTAATGGAGGCTGTCCACCCCCCCATCGCCGAACACGGCGGTCGCATTGTGAAGAACACCGGCGACGGGTTTTTGGCAGAATTTCTGAGCGCGGTGGAAGCGGTCCGAGCTGCTGTGCAATTTCAGACCCGCATCAAAGAACTCACAGCCGCCGACGCGGAAAACAGGCAGATTGCCTTCCGTGTCGGCATCAACGTCGGCGACGTGATTGTCGAGCCGCACGACATTTTTGGCGATGGAGTCAATATTGCGGCACGGCTTGAGAGCATTGCAGAACCAGGCGGCATTTGCATCTCGTCGTCCGCCTACGATCATGTCCGGGGCAAGGCAGGCGTCGAATTCGCCGATCTGGGCGTCCAGGACCTCAAGAATATCGCGCTCTCGGTTCGGGCCTATGCGGTGGTCCGGGATGGGCTCAGCTCGGCGCCAGAGCCGCCGCGAGCGAAGCTCGATCTGCCGTCTCCTCCTCGTCTTTCTATCGTCGTGCTGCCTTTCGCCAATCTCAGCGGTGATCCCGACCAAGACCATTTCGTCGATGGCGTGACCGACAGTTTGACCACGGACTTGTCGCGAATCAGCGGCTCGTTTGTGATCGGCCGCCATACGGCATTTACCTACAAAGGAAAAGCGGTTGACCTTAAGAAGGTCGGGCGTGAGCTAAACGTCCGCTACGTGCTCGAAGGCTCTGTACAGCGGAGCGGCAAGCGACTCCGGCTCAACGTACAGCTGCTCGATGCCGAAACCGAAAATCACCTTTGGGCCGAACGGTTCGACAAGCCGGTCGCCGATCTCTTTGACATGCAGGACGAAATCGTGGCGCGACTGGCTAACGCGCTGAATGCCCAAATGATTGCAGCTGAGGCGCGCCGGGCAGAAGGCTCTGCAAATCCCGACGCGATGGACTTGAACTTTCAAGGTTATGCCTGGTCATACAGGGGCGTGGAGCACATGAGCGAGGCGCGCAGCTTTTTCGAACGCGCCTTGGCAATCGATCACGGAAGCGTCGGCGCATTGGTCGGCTTGGCGCTCGTTGATCTAACGATCGGAGCTTCCCTCTTGGCTGATAACCGAGCCGCGTACCTTTCGGCAGCCGAGGCAAATGCGATCAAGGCGCTGGAGTTGGCGCCGGACCACGCAGTAGCCCACAGGATCCTGGGAGGGGCGTACATTTTTACAAACCGGGCCGCGCAAGGGATCGCTGAATGTGAGCGGGCATTGGAGATTGATCGCAATCTGGTCGGTGCTCACAGCGCCATCGGTATCGCGAAGTTCTTCATGGGTCGCGGTGCTGAGACAGAAGGCCATATCGTCGAGGCTCTCCGTCTCTCCCCTCGCGATATCTTTGCCCACCGCTGGATGCATATTGCTGGCATGGCCAAGATACTGATCGGCGCAGATACAGAAGCCGTCGCTTGGCTACGGCGAAGCATCGAGACCAATCGCAACTTTCCTGCTGCCCATTTCTGGCTCGCCGCGGCCTTGGGCCTGCTTGGCGAAAGAGATGAGGCGCGAAGCGCCGCAAAAGTGGGACTTAAGCTCGATCCAGGCTTTACCATCAGCCGCTTGCTTGTCAGCAAAGCAAGCAACAATCCGACATATCTCGCCGAACGAGAGCGCGTCTGCGAGGGCATGCGCTTGGCCGGGGTGCCGGAGGGATGATTTCGCCCATTCGAGACCGATTCAGCCGGTCGTCATGCCTATCATTGCGCGGCCCCTCTGATGTCGCCTCCGGGTAAAAAGCGCTGGGTTCAGCCTCAACCGCCGACTTCCGATCTCACCCTATCTTCGGACATGTCGCCGCACTGTGCAAACTGAGACCGGCCGCTGCGACTGCAAGCGGATGCAGGCGGCAACTCTTGAGAGTTGCTAGACATATTGGGCTGCGGAATGTCATGATCGGGCTGATCGCGCGAATGCGAGAGCTCAGCGTGCGGGGGGCCTGCAAGTCGCGATCTCGAATGGCTGCTCTCGCGTAGACTACCTCGGGCAACAGGACGCGTAGCGCAATGCCGTCGCTCAGAGAGTGGTTAGCTTCGCTCGGATTGGCCGAGTATGCGGACCGCTTTGCCGAACACCGGATCGATTTTTCGATCCTTCAGGATCTCACGGACAAGGATCTCAAGGAGGAGCTGGGCATCGTGCCTCTTGGAGATCGCCGGAAGTTGCTCCGGGCGATTGCCGAGCATGCCGGAGCCGCCTCCGCCACGGCCAAGCTTGCGCATGGGTCCGAATCGAGACCCAGGGACGAAGCCGAACGCCGCCAAGTCACGGTGATGTTCGCAGACCTGGTGGGTTCGACTGCGCTTTCCACTGGCCTGGACCCGGAGGACTTGCGAGAGGTGATTGCGGCCTATCAGAAATGCGTCGCCGAGACCGTGCTCCACTTCGGCGGGTTCGTCGCCCGATATGTGGGGGATGGTGTCCTCGTGTACTTCGGTTATCCGCATGCTCATGAGGACGACGCCGAGCGAGCGGTACGGGCTGGTCTTGAGCTGATTGCGGTAGTTACTGGGCTCAAAACGCGCACTCCTCAGCAAGTCCGGGTTGGTATTGCAACTGGGGTGGTTGTGGTGGGGCACCTGATCCCATCAGGTGAGTCGGAGGAGCGCGGCATGGTGGGCGAGACGCCGAATCTCGCGGCTCGCCTGCAAAGCATTGCCGAACCGAACATGGTTGTCGTCGCCGAAAGCACGCGAAGGCTTCTTGGCAGTTTCTTTCAGCTCGATGACCTTGGAATGAGGAACCTCAAGGGCATTGCTGGACCGGTGCGGGCGTGGGCGGTGCTGCAGGCGAGCTCCGTGGCAAGCCGCTTCGAGGCGCTGCACGCGACCGGCTTGACCGCCCTCGTCGGGCGCGAAGAGGAATTCGAGTTGCTGCGGCGGTGCTTCTTGAAGGCAATGGATGGTGAAGGCCAGGTAGTCCTGCTCTCCGGCGAGGCCGGTATTGGGAAATCGAGGCTCACGAGCGCTTTTGTGAAGCTTCTCGCTGGCGAGCCACATATACGCTTGCGCTATTCCTGCTCCCCGCAACACACTGATAGCACGCTCTACCCGTTCATCGGCCAAATCGAACGTGCTGCCAGACTGGCGCGCGAGGACACATCGCAAGCGAAACTCGACAAACTCGATGGGTTGCTCAAACAGAGCTCGACATCTGCGCCGGACGCGTCGCTCTTTGCCGCGCTGCTATCGTTGCCGAACGACCAACGCTATCCCCCGGTCGAGCTTACTCCGCAGCAGCGCCGACAAAGAACGCTGCAAGCACTTGCCCGGCAACTGGAGGCTCTGGCCCGTTCCTGTCCGGTGCTGATGGTCTTCGAGGACGCGCATTGGTCGGACCCTACCAGCCTGGAACTGTTGGACCGGGTGGTGGACCGGATTCGGATGCAAGCGTGTTGCTGATTGTAACCTTCCGGCCGGAATTCCAGCCCGGCTGGATGGGAAAGCCGCACGTGACTCCTCTCAGCCTCAATCGGTTGGCGCCCCGCGAAGTCGGCACCATCGTCGACCACATCATCGGAAACAAGCTGCTGCCAGCGACCATACGGCAGGATATCATCGAGCGCACCGACGGCATCCCCCTGTTCGCGGAAGAGATGACGAAAGCGGTGCTGGAGGCAGAGAGCGAAAACGAAGCGCGGCGGGTTGCTGCCTTGGTTCCGTCGCCGGCACTGGCGGTCCCGGCAAGCTTGCACGCATCGTTATTGGCGCGGCTCGACCGGCTCGGGCCCGTCAGGGAGTTGGCGCAAATCGGGGCGGCGATCGGACGCGAGTTCTCCCATCCCCTGTTGGCTCTGGTCGCACGCAAGCCGGAGGCGGAGCTGCAAACCGCGCTTGGCCGCCTTATTTCGGCTGGTTTGCTGCTGCGGCAGGATGGCGCACCGTACGCGACCTACTCGTTCAAGCACGTGCTCGTACGGGATGTGGCTCACAGCACGCTGCTGCGCGAGCCGAGACGTACGCTTCACGCCACAATCGCTAAGACCCTCGAAAGTCACTTCCCGGAAATCTCCGAGAGCCAGCCCGAGCTGATTGCGCGTCACTATCGAGAGGCGGACGATGTGACAAAGGCTGTCGCCTATTTGTCTGTTGCCGGAGACCGCGCGCTGTCGCACTCGGCGTTGAAGGAGGCGCACGAGCACATCACCCTGGCGTTGCAGTTGATTTCCGCATTACCAGACGATGATATCCGAAGACGCAGCGAGCTGAAGCTGCAGACGGCCCTCGCCCGAACGCTGCAAGAACAGAAGGGTTACGCGGACCAACAGGTGGGCGAAGCCTACTCCAAGGCGCTCGAGTTATCGAAACGCGTAGGCGATGCGGGGATGCATCTCGCGGCGCTCTACGGCCTGTGGGCATATCAATACCTCAGTGGCCAACCCATCGCGATGCTGGAGCAAGCCAACGAATTCTTGGCCTTTGCCGAGCAGGAAGACGATGCGGACCCGATCATGGTCGGATACCGCCTGGTCGGAACGTCGCGTCTGATCAACGGGAACATCGCAGACGCGAGCGGCGCATTGTATCAGGCGTTTTTGCGCTACGATCCCGACCAGCACGGAGCCGCCTCGCCGATCGGGCGGAGCCTGCGCGCGCGCTTCGGCCACGATGTGGGCGTGACAATGTACTCGTATCGATCATGGGCGCTGTGGCTGTCCGGTCAGGCTGCGGACGCAGAGAAAGCTTCGGAAAGTTTGTTGGAACGAGGTGACGCGTTGGGGCACGACGATCAGTCTCAGCTCTATGCCCTTTGGCATGCCGGAATCACTTACGTACTGCTGCGCAACGTCGACAAGGTGGCTGAGATCGGAAGTAAGCTAACGGACCTCGCGACTGATCGCCAGCTTCCGTATTGGCAGGCACTCGGTGACTTTTTGTGCGGCTGGCGCGCCACGCGCGCAGGCCGGGCGGGAGACGCGGTCGGTCTGCTGCAAGAGGGGCTGCGGATTTGGGCACAAACGGGCTCACGAATATTTCGCCCGATTTGCCTGGCATTCCTCGCCGATGCCTATGCCGCAGACGACAAGCCCGATCTCGCCCACCGCACATTCGAGGAAGCGCTTCGCACTGTGAGCGAAACCGGCGAGCGATGGGCTGAACCTGAAATCTATCGCATGTTTGGTGATCTCCTCGCCCGTCGCGGACAGAGTGCCGTGGCGATTGCTAATTACGAGCAGGCGATCGCCATCGCCTGCGCGCAGGGGGCACGATCGTTCGAACTGCGCGCGACCACGAGCCTCGCCCGTTTCTTGTCCGATCAGGGGAGGCATGCGGAGGCACATGACCGGCTACTGAACATCTATCGGTTCTTCAACACAGGGTGCGATACGGCGGATCTGGCGGACGCGAGGACCCTGCTCGATAAACCGCCGTTCGCATCGCAAGGGCGCGGCCAATGACCTGCGGTTGAGCGGGTGGCGGTCCGACAAGTGGCAACCGGTCATCGCAAATCCCTCCTTTCAGTTGGGGTTTGGTGCTGATCTGCGGTGCGCCTCTCGACGATCAAGGTGTCTAGCCCCAGGCTCACTTTGACGAGGCGTCTCAAGTGTCAAGCGCGACGGTCTGGCCCGGTTTAAGTTAGGTCGGGTCTACCCCTGACCACCGACATATCCTCGGCCGTGGGATGCGCCAGCGATGGGCCACAAGCAAGACTTCACCCGTTGCAGCTAGCCGGGTGATAAGCCAGCATCGATAGCGCAAGACATCTCTAACTTCGCGGCAGCGACAAATAGGGGAAGTCATGTTGGTTCAAGAACATTGGCAGATGGATGCCAGCGCTCCCGAACTGTACGATCGCTATCTCGTCCCCGCCATCACTTCGATTTGGGCCGATGATCTGCTCGATCGTATCGGACCGAGGGGCGGGGAAAGCGTTCTCGACGTGGCCTGCGGGACCGGGGTCGTGGCCTGCCGGCTGGCCGAGCGGGGGCACGTCGGAAGGCTTGCCGGCGTAGACCTCAACGCAGCGATGTTGACGGTCGCTCGGTCGAAATCCAGCGACATAGAGTGGACCGAGGGGAGTGCGCTCGACCTGCCATTCGCGGCCCGCAGTTTCGACGTAGTACTCTGCCAGCTCGGGCTTCAATTCTTTCCTGACCGGCCCCATGCTCTAAGAGAGATGGCTCGCGTCCTCAGGTCGAAGGGGCGTCTCGGGCTCAGTGTCTACAGCGCCATCGAGCACACTCCGGCCGCTCACGCGTTTGTGCGGGCGCTGGACAAGTTTCTTGGTGCGGAGTCGTCGCGGACCAAACGCGCCGAGCATCTTTCTTGCGGCGCTGACGAAGTGGGCGATTGGGTGCGCCAGGCGGGTTTCGACCGTGTCCGTGTCCAGACCGTGTCCAAACAGATCCGCTTTCCCTCCGCGCTCGATTACGTCCGCTTCCAGCTAACGGCGACCCCAATGGCTCAGCTCTTAAAGGCGGAGCACGCCGCCAGCCGTGAACGCATGATCGCGGCTATAGCCGATGACGTGGCGGGTCGTCTCGATCCTTCAATGCTGGCGAACGGCAGGCTGACGTTTCCTCAAGAGTCCTTCGTGGTCGTCGCGTACCTTCCCTGACCGTCCATTTCGCACATCTCCCACTGCTGGTAGTGGCCAGCTCAGCTGTGGATGCATAGGAGCATCCGCCCATGAACGAGCACCGGTCCGAGCCCGAGACGCCGCTTTATGACCGAGCGTTGCTGTTGCACGGTCCGAAACGCAACAAGTTGCTTAGCTTGGAAGAAGTTCGGCGATATGGCCGCGACAGCTTCTCCGATTCTGACTTTATCCGGCTATACGGAATGACGCCCGCGCAGTGGTACACACGCGGAGTGAGATTGCTCGGCCGCACCGCGGTCGAGTGTACCCGAGATGCCGTTGCCGACCGCATCGGGCAGGACGTTGCCGCCGTGGGAGCGTCGCTTACGGTCGGCGGCCGATGGATCGTCGTCGATCCGTTCGCCGGCTCCTGCAACACGCTATATTGGATATGGCGCCACGTGCCGCGTGCGCGCGGAATTGCATTCGAGTTCCGACCCTCAGATTTATCAGCTGACCAAGGAAAACCTGGCGGTAATCGACCGATCTATCGATCTTAAGCTGGGCGACTGCAGGGTCATGATGGGACACGTCAGTATCGGAAGCGATGAGTCTATGATCATCTTCGTTGCGCCGCCTTGGGGCACTGCACTGAATGACGCCGAGGGGCTGGATCTAAGCCGAACCGAACCTCCGATAACGGAGATCATCGCAAAGATCAGCGACGCGTTTTCCGCCAGTCGAATCATCTTCGCCGTTCAGGTGTATGCGAGGTACGCCCTCGCTGGTCCCCAGCTCCATTTACCCGGCAAGTAATTGCTACCCATCATCCGCACGCGTTCCCGCTTCCGAGAAATCGGAACTGGACTGAGCATGGGACGGCGCGGGCAGAATCTGGGGCGACCTTCGTGCGGCCTTCATCCGGCTTAAGGCTCTGAGCGCGATCGATTGACATGCTAGGCCCTCCGATCTTGCGAATACTCCAGTAACGTCGTCGGAAGATGCTGTAACCGAAGTGGGTTACATCAGTCGACCAATCTGGTGGCCAGATGGAGCCGCTTAACCGTGAATCCCGACCACGAACCGTATGGCAAAGTAGGCCGCGATGCCCGTCGCAGCGGTGACGCTTATCGCGAAGAGAACTTTCCAGCTCTCTGACATCGAGATCTCCGGAAAAGAAACGGCCCCCGCGGGTCAGTGTGAGTCGCCATCGGGATCGGCCGCTCATCCCTTCAGCTCCGCCGAGCCCGGCATCTCCACGACAGCGCAGCCACCCTCCACCGCTCACCCATGCGGCTTGGGCCATCGAAGAACTCCAGCGTCGGCTACTCGACATCACCTTGGTGGATGCAAATCACCTTGCAGCCAACGGCCAAGGCCTTGGGAATGCATCGGATCTTCGTAGGCGGCGCGGATTGTGAGTACCTCATTGCAGACTGCGCATTGAAACCTGTGCAAGTCCACGCCTGGGCGCTCTGGCTCGATGCTGACGAGCATCATCGGAGCTTTGCACTTCGAACAGGCGGGGCGCTGGATTGTGATAGGTGCAACGGTGGGGGATGGGGATTGAGCTTGGGCCATCGAGACTCCCTACGCCCAGGCGGGAGCGCAACACTCTCAGTCACCGGCAGATGCCAGAATGCGGAACGGTGATAGCATGGGTATCAGCTGCAGCGAACTTAAGCGCGCCACCACATATGTTAAACAGGTGCCGAATAAAGTCGCGGTGGACGCCGTGCCCATGTTTCGGATATTCGGCCGGTTCGCTGGCGGGCCTACAAATTCACTTTCTGGGAAGTTGTCGATCGCCCGCTCTGAGCCACCCGAGTGCCCGCCATGGGCCCGACGACAGACATCCGCTGGCGCCCAATGACCCCGACTTGCGCCCGATTGGTCAATAGCATTGACGCAACTAAGGCGCGTTTTTGCCGAATGTTCCCGAGTGTTGCGGCCTAGGCACATCGCATGCTGATGGAATCAACTAGGTTCAAGCCGGAATGCTGGACAGGCAACAGAACCGGTCTCGTTTCGGGTGAAACGTGGGATGGAGCAAAAATAATGAAGAAGATGTTGTTGAGTGGCATGGCCTTGCTGGCAGTGAGCATGGCGGCACCCGCGTCGGCGGCTGATCTGGCTGCTAAACCTTACGTCAAGGCGCCGCCCCCGGTGGTCGCGCCGATCTATGATTGGACCGGTTTCTACATCGGCGCCAACGGCGGATGGGGCCAGAGCGACAATTGCGTGGATTTCGTCACGCTCGCAGGAACGGTTGCGAGCGGTTGCCGTGATCGTTCCGGAGGGGTCGTTGGCGGACAAATCGGATATCGTTGGCAGACCAATCAGTTTGTGTTCGGATTGGAAGCACAAGGTGATTGGGCCGACCTCAGCAACACGCGGGTGAGCCTCCTCAATCCGGCGCTCTCGACCACTGTGAAAACCGACGGCATTGGCCTTTTCACGGCTCAGCTCGGTTGGGCGTGGAACGCATCACTGCTCTACGTGAAGGGTGGTGCGGCCGTGACCAGCAATCGCCTTGATGTCTTCAACAACCTCACTGGGGTCGGTCTGGTCTCGGCAAGTAACACGCGGTGGGGCGGCACGGCGGGTGTCGGCTGGGAGTATGGCTTCGCGCCGAACTGGTCGGTCGGTGTTGAATACGACCATCTCTGGATGGGCCATGACGACCGCACCTTCGCAGGCGCAGGCATAATCGCGCCCGGTGGGGTCACCCTCCTGGGCGGCCGGATCACCCAGGACGTGGATATGGTCACCGTGCGCTTCAACTACCGCTTCGGCGGCTGGGGAACGGCGAGATACTGACCTTCGTCTAGACGTTTTTTATCGCCACAATAGGCCGGGCATGTTGCCCGGCCTATTTGCTTGACGCCCATGTCTGACATTGCAAGGCGCTCTATCAGATCCAAACCGAACCGCCGAGAGGTTGCGGAGCACATCAATGCCGCATTCGAGGCGGGTGACATCGCCGATGTTTGTCGTGCGATTGAGGAAGTTGCTCGTCTGCACAACATTTCGGAGCTTGCGCGAAGTTCTGGGATCACACGAACAAGCCTTTACCGCGCGTTCGCAGGCGGCAAAGCGCATCCGAATTTCAGCACCGTCTTAAGCGTTTTGCACGCGATGGGTTTTCAGTTGCACGTGACCCTGCGCCCGCGCGCTCAGGCGGGTAGACGCATGACAAAGGTTCAAGCGTCGGCCATCCGCATCGGATCAAAAGCGCCGGTCGAGGATCGTGGCAGATGAGTAGCTTCACCTCACCACCTATGACAGCGGACCTCAGCAAGTCACCACCGAAATCGCTTTCTCGACATCCACAGTGAGGGCCCGAATCCTAGCAGGTAACTCCCGCTGCGCAGCGGCGCACCGCCCGTCGATCCGCTCTCCGCGCAACGCCAGCGACGCTCGTTGGTCGTCCGTTAAGAAGGCGAATTGAGCGGGGCGGGACGGCCGAACGTGCGCCATAGCTGGAGCAGGATGAGGCACAAGAGTTCTCTGAGCCAGGCGAGGATGCGGCGGAAGTTGTGGCCCACGGCTGAGAGGATGACGTTAGCCGCATCGCCGGCGCGGCCTTTGAGGTAGCAGCGGCCGAGGTGACCATCGGCCTTCAGGTGTCCGATGATGGGTTCGATGGCGGAGCGGCGGCGCAGCTCGCGCTTGATGACACCGAAGACGCCGCGCTTCTGGCCGGAGATGAAGATCCGTCGGGGATTTTGTGCGTCGTGGCCGCGGTATCCCTTGTCGACATAGGCCCGCTCGATCGCGCAGCCGGTGAGTGTCTCGGTGCGGTCGATGACGTCCCGCAAGGTGTGACCGTCGTACGGGTTATCGGGTAGCGCCCTGGCGTGCAGCACGAACAGGCCCCCGGGAGAACGGCGGTTGTTGGTGACGATGGAGGCTTTGACGCCGAACTCGTAAGGCGCGGCTGCTTTGCCCTTGCCGATGCACTCCACCTCCGGGGCGTGGAAGGAATAAAGCTTGAAGCCGCGCTGGCGCTGCTGCTGCGAGCGGATCTGCGAGGCCCGGCTGAGCGGGAGGGCGAACGTGTTCTCAAGCACAGCCTGACCTTCGATCTTGCGGCGGATATCGCGGATGATCCGGCCCAGTCGGCTGCGCAGGATGCGCAACTGCCGCTGATGCCGCTTGAATTGCTTGGCATGGCCGTAGCGTCCCGCCATCATTGTCGCGGTTTTGGCAATGCGCAGATAGGACTGCCGCAGCTTGACCCCGTGCTTCCTCGCCAGACGGTTGAGCCCCTTGATCGCCGCGTGCAAGAGCTTGGCATCGGTCGGGAAGGTGATCGCCTTCGGCTGCACGGTGGTATCGACTGTGACCCGCTTGATGTCCTGGCTGCGTAACGCGCCGGCCTCGTGTGCCACCCGCAAGCTCTCGGCCAGCAACAGCTCCAGCTTGTCGCCGAGCCGCTTGCGCCAGTGGCTCAGGTCCGAGCGCTCGTGCGGGAATGCGTGCTGGAAGAACTCTTCGCCGGTGAAGTACTGGAAATATGGGTCGTGGACCCAGCGCTCGCACACCCCCTCATCGGACAGCCCGTAAATGTGCTTGAGCAGCAACAGCCCGATCATGAAGCGGCTCGCGATCCCGGGCCGACCATTCTCGCTATAGAGCGGCGCGATCTCGCCGTCGATCCAGTCCCAATCGACCTTGCCGGCGAGCTGAACCAGCTCGTGCTTCATATTGATGATTTGGTCCAGCCTGGCCCGGAACAGATCGCCCGATCCCGTCGTCCTGTGCTTCTTCGGTCGCATCGCCACCTCCGATGCGATGACGGAATCATGGTTGGCGATTCGACGGAATCCTGAAAATGAAATTGCAAGGTTCCGACGCCCGAAGCATCAAACCCCTGCAAACGCAAAACAGTCCACAACGACAAATGCGATTCTAGCTCAATCGCTTAGCCACTCTTCACGGACGACTCGTTGCAGTTAACGGTCGTCCTACTCGGGCGTAAGCATTGTCCAACGATATGGACAAGCCTTTCTCTTGTGACCACTGAACCGAAATCGGGGCGGCGCACAATATGGTGGCTCCTACCAAAATTGCTCCAGCCATGCTCATCTTTTTCGTGAGATTGCGCTCGCAATAGTTGATAGTTACGGACTCTGTATGCGTTCCAGATCTTCGCACTTGGTCCAGATCAAGCGATTGAAATTGCTTGACCTGTCAAGGCACGCCCGCCCGTCGCAGGGGATACCGAATGAGCGCTCTGGGTCATTCGCAACTGGGCCGAGGCAGTCGCACGTCCGGCCGAGTCCGACAGGTCGCCGAAAGCGGAAGCAATCTGGCTCATGATGCCAAATGGGTCTGCGCTGCCTCGCCAAGTGAGGTCTCCGCAAGGGAGGCTTCGTTGTTTGCAGTGCTCTCGAAGATATGCCTGAGTAACTGGTACGCGTACCTGGTCGCTCTCAATCCCGGCTATTGCCCTCGAGAGTCATCCCACCCCGGAACATGGCCAAGTCCTGGATACTTTGCTTGTAGCCGGGCATAAGCCACTTCGACGCCATCTTTATCCCAACATACCAGGCGTAAGCAGTTGTGCCACTGCTCATCGGCTCAACACCGAGGGGTGTGCGTTCACTGAAACCCACACGCGGGCGGGCGGCATCTTCGAGAAAATCGTATTTGCCCTGTTCGCGCCTTCCAGAAAAGCGAGCCCGCAACAATAGTGCGAACTTGCGTCGTGATGCAGCCCTCGGCGCGCTTCCTCGCATATTTCCGCAAATTTATCCCTCCCCCTGCCGTCCGCCCGCAGTTGCAAGTGGCCGCCGCGGCGCCAGGCGGCACCCAAAGGGCCTGCCTACGAACGGCTACGCGCAATCATCTCACGCCCCGATCAATCGGGCGTTTTCGCCTACTTCCCATCTACCGAGAACGCGAGCAGAACGTTGCCCGGCGTGCCGTAATTGGTGTAGCCCGAATTGACGTAGAGAGCCCGGACCATCGAGCGAGCCGCCATGCGCGGCTGCGCCATTAACGGTCGTGTAGTCCTGGATCGTGTCGACGTCCCAGATGATCTCGCCGGTCTTGGCTACGTAGGCGCGCAGGTGCCCGTCGAGCCCGCCCGAGAACACCACGCCGGGAATCGCCGTGACCGCGGCCGACTGGGCTGGACTGCAGCCGGGCTTGTCGTTACAGCCCGGATGCGGCGTGTGCCACACGACCTCGCCCGTGGCGAGCTTGAGGGCAAACAGTCCACCGCCTTCGCGCGGATCCATCTTCAACTCGCCGCCCATGATCGTTTTCTGCGCTCTGGGCGCGCCCGACGCCACGCTTTCAAGGCCGACGTCCGACACTGCGACGTAGACATTCTCGTCATCGACAGCCATGCCCCATTGCACGTCGCCAAGCGAGGAGCCCTGACCTACCCGGCGCTGCCACACTATCGCGCCAGCATGATCGGGATCGAACGTGTGCACCATGCCCGACTTCTGTCCCGCGATCAGCGCGCGCTTGCCGTCCGCGAGATCGGCCATGCGCTGACATCCGGTGCTGGCGCTACCGACGAACAGTCGGCCGCCCCAGACCGTCGGCTGCGCAAAGGCCCTGACATCGCCGGGAAAACCGAAAGCCCATCTCAGCCTGAGGCGCGGGACCTCGTCGGCCGCAAGCTGCGCGTTGTCGGCTGGCTGGAAGCGATGCTGGCGGATGTCGACCACCCAGCCGTTCCAGCGCGGGAGGGCGGCATCGGCGAGTTTGGGTCCGTCGTCGCGGCTTCTGGAATCGGGTAGTTGGAGCGCAGGTGCCGGCGCGGTGCCCTTTAAATAGCGAGTGATGGCGCCGATCTGATCCTTGCTCAGATCCCGCCCCTGCGCGCTCATGAGCCCGTAGGCGATCTGAAAGCCGATCCGCTGGTCGCTCAGCTGCCGCAGCGCATTCCTGTCGGGCGTCCGCGCCAAACCGCCCTCATGACACGAGGCGCAGCGTTGCTGATAGAGCGCCTCGCCGGACTGAGCCGCTGCCTCCTCTGCCCCGGAGCATGAAACGCCGATCGTGGCGAGAAGCAGTCCAATCGAAAACTGTAACTAGATAAGGCCAACCGCATTCTCGGACGACATCGTGCTCCACCTATCGATACGGAATCTTCCATTCGAGCCGGATCGCGCACAGGTGACCCGCGTTACCTTCCTTCAACCCCGCTCGCAAACCGCTGACGCGGCGGACACGCACGTAAGCTTGCCATACTTCGTCAAGCGCAGCGATGTGCAGAAGGCTCGGTCGTTCAGAGATGAGCACGCGGCAATAGCCAGCTCATGATCTTTTCATACGGATCGCGATGACTGCGGACGAATGCGTTCTCGTTCTGCTGGGCGGCGGTCTTGGCAAATTCAGAGATCGCCCCCATAGAATGCCGTTTATCCTTCGGAAGCTTCGCCCATTGACGAATGATCTTCCGGCGGGCTTCTCGCTGCTTTTCCCTGACGTCAGGCATCGGTGCGCTCCTGAAGTGGATTTGCTCCTGCTCAGCCTATGCTAGCCAACCTGAAAGCCATGCTCGTGTCCAGAGCGCAGTTTGGATTGCGGTGAGATCGATCTCCGCGCGCTTCCACCGAACCAGCGCAGCTTGCAGGCAAATTGTGCGATGCGGCAGCACCAGTTCTCCGAATGTCCGCTTTGCCTCGACCATACACTCGCATAAGGATGCTTTGCCGCAAATTTTTCCCTCCCCTCCCCTCGATCAAAAAGAGACCCGTGGGCCTTGTCGTTGAGGCGCAGCAGCCGGCGTATCTGTTAAGGCGCACACCGAACCAACGCGCAATCGTCCGCAACATCGCGGTGATGATCCCCGTCCCGCTTACCACGACCGCAGTGCTCGCGCTCACAACCATTGTCGATGAATCGTACTTTCCGAAGAAAGCGGATTCCGAATTGCGCATCCATCCAGTAGAGTGATCTGCGTTTACTCTTCTATGCGACCCGCCGTGGGCGAAGCTTAGGCGACGACACATCGCGACGGCGCTGCAATAAGACTGGCCCGTTGCTGGCGATGATCCGACAAGCTTCACATCAGCGCGACCCAGCCGTCCTTCGAGTGGCGCTTCCCATTGATCGTCCCTCACGACGCCAAGGGTGACCTCTTGACCTATCAGGCGGTCATGCCCGCCGTGCGTTGATCCCGCGCGGAAGCCGGTGCTCATACGCACTGGCTTGCCTTCGCCTACGCACGCCCACGGCCGGCCGCTCAGGATCACGTTCGGAGAGATACGCGACATGGGCCTGTGCGGCGTCCTGGTCTACTGCCCTTGCGGCCACCACCTCGCGCTGAGGGCCGATCGTTGGCCTGATGAGATTCGCCTGTCTGATGTCGAGCGGCGCTTCGTCTGCGCCGGCTGTGGAAGCCGCGGGGCGGACATCAGGCCGGATTCGAGAGCGGGAGGCCACCGCAATTCGTCAGTTGAGACGGGCCTACTGCCCCATGGAAACGACGTCCGCCAACCCTATTCTAGGGCAGCTAACCCCCACGCCAGCACATTGAGCATCCAGGGCTGCATGGCTGCCTCACTGGAAGCAGGGTGCAATCGGATCACCTGGGTTACTTGCGGTAGATCATGAACAATCAGGTCGCCAGCCAGCCGGCAGTTAAAGAAGGCTTCTGGTTCGGCGCATTCACGGCCGCGTGTACGAAGCCATTTTAGACGGCCAACGAAGCGAAACTGAAACAATGCAATCCGATGCTCTGATGGTAACGCCCATTGAGGGAGGGTGGAATGCGCAGCCTGATTTTCGGTGCGGCTCTCCTGGCGCTGGCAAGCATCGGATGTTCGACGTTCGTTTCGGCCGCCCTTTCCGCAGCACGGGATGCAAAGGCCGCAACATTCTCAGAACGGTTCGCGCCGGCAGTGACGGTTCTCCCAACCGGCTAGGCCCGTCGTCGCATTGGCGTGGAACAACTTAGCGAACGTACCCGATCGCAAGGGCGCCGCGTACTAAGTTCGCCCCGAGCCGGCCTTTTGCCGATCCAGAGGCCGCCGGGCGCAGGCTGATCGAACCTCGCCAAGAGCGTCGAGGCGGTCCGGGACGGGCCGCATCCATGTCGAGAAGATTAACGCGCCGTTTCTGTCGAAGGACGGTTGCAAGGCCACGGGCGCGGAATTCGGCGCCGGCATCAATTATGCCGTCGAGCACGACTGGCTGGAGCTGCACGAGAGCGGGACCTATGTGCGGCTCAGGAAGGCTGGGCAGGATCTGCTGGCAAACGGCTGCTGAGCAACGTCGGGACTGTGGTCCCGGTGGCCTCAGCAGCCGGTCACAGCGCCGCAGACGACCGCCGCGAACGTAACGTCAGCCATTACCCGCTTTCGCGGTGGTCTGATTGATTTTGTGTTCATCGCCGTCCGCTCTATGCATGGAGATGGTGGCTTCCGGGTTGATCCCCGGTGCACCGGGAGTACCCAGGCCACTGGGGCTCCGGCGCCGGAGTTCCCGCAGTTTACCCGGAAAGTTCACTTTTGAACAAACCGCTGTACGGGTCGTTAGCTTTTGAATGGAGAAAGAAGGCCCAATGCCTCGTTACTTCTTCGTCAGCACGTGCGCGGCGAAAGAATTGAAGACCTGCCTGGAAAACTATTCCCGACCGATGCGAAAGCATGTCACCGAGCTGCGCAGCGGATGCCCGCCGACCTGAGAAGAGCTGCGATGCGTTCCCGCAACACCTATGTCGCCATCGAGGTAACTGACGGCAACCAGACGCTGTTCGTGGTGAGGGGAACAGTCATTGTCGAACGGCGGTAACACCGCGGCGTGCAGCACCCGAGCGCGGACACAAGCACTGGCGTTGGCTACCCAGCGAGTGGTGAACTGGTTTGGGACGAATAGCCGTGACTCTGAATAATGCGGCGTTTCGTCTACCTACAAACGATCGGTTACTGCTACTGTCCGCTTGCCAACGTCGGTGCAGCTGTTCCAGCCCATCTTCGATCAATCGGAGATCATCGCAAACGTACTTGGCTGCGGGGCCAAGACATGGATTGAAGGAATTCGCGCCGAAGATCTCTCATATCTTCTAAGGCCTGCTGGTTCTTCAAGCGGACGTAAACCGAGACGACTGCTTACACGACATGGCATTTCCAGACGCTTGTAGTAATCGACTGAACCGTTAGTCCAAGGGGGGCCCGGCCCGCCCTGGGGTGGCGAGTTGGGGCTTAGCGTCTTGCGAAAGGATCGAACGCAAGTCGGATCGTTGAACTCACCGCAGAGGCTATGGTTCCTGACAGCGATGGCGTCTCATCGCCCCAGCGCCGCTCAACCTTCTTGCGGCTGCTGCCCACCTTCTTGACCGCCTTCTTCACTGCGGAAGCCGAGCGGCGCGTCTTCTTCGCCTCGTAGCGCACCCCGTAACTCCTCTCCGCCGGCCACGCGAGGCTGTCGAATATCTCCAGCTGCCGAGGCCATCTGACCCCGGCATGCGGGAGATCACAGAGCTGTGGCAGGCGACAAAAGCACATACCCAGCGTCGCTCGCGATTCTCAAGCCGTGCGGCGATTCGTTGATCCGTCCTGAAGCATCTTCTAACGGCTAAGATCATGGAGCGGACCGGCAAGATTTTCCTACCCAATACGCTGAAATAGCAGGCGTGCCCCTTCTGCAACATTTGCCAAAAAAGAGGTCGTGCGACCGCCAATTCGGGTGTCTATTTGTTGCGTGGGTTGAGCCTCCGGCTAGGTTTAGAATCGGTAGGGTAGTGGGCAACTTCAGGGGAGACTTGATGCTAAAATTCGTAATTGGGTGTGCTGCGTCTTTGGCCTTGGTAGGAGCAGCAGTCGCGGCGGATCTGCCTCGTCCGCAGCCCGTCGTTCAGACCGCGCCGGTTGGTAAGTATCCCATCGGCAAAACCCCAGTCGGCAAATACCCGATCGGGAAGGCTCCGGCGTCGGCTCCGGTAGTCACCAAAGGTTAGTCCCGCAGATACAAGCGCCTTCGGCCCTTCGGGGGCCGGAGGCGTTCATCTCCGATAACGCGGACTGTTTGTAGCTTGGGCTGTATTGGGTCCAAGAGAGGGCGAACGTGGCAAGAGTGATTTGGAAATACCGCGATCTGCGATTGGTCGTCGGAATCGCAATCCTGGCGGCTTCCGTCGGAAGTGCTAGTGCACAGCAACTCGCGGCGCGCGCTGATCTTCAGCAGCGACCGGACACTGCCCCCAAAACATCAATCAAGTCCGGCACGAAAACGGCCGCGGCTCCGCCAAGCAGCCCGCCAGCCACGTCGGATGCAAAGCCGGCTCGGCGATCTGCGTTCAAAGGACCCTACTACGTTGATTTTCGTGCCCGCACTGCTGCATCCTACGGACACGCATTTATCTGGTACGGTAAGACGAGCGAGAGGGCGGTCGAAGTTGCCGGCCTGCATCCAGCAGGTGACACACTGCCGTACATATTGGGACATCTCATGTTTGTGCCTTCTGAAACGGGCGCGAGCTACGGCGACCTTGATGAGCAATATTTAACGGCTAGCTATCGAGTCTACTTGAATGAGGCTGACGCCAGGAAGGTATTTGCTTACATCAAGCATCTTCAAGCGACCTCGCCGGTATGGAACGCAGAAACAACCAACTGCACTAATTTCATCGGTCGCATAGCGAATTTCATGGGCCTGAAGGCTCCATTCCATTTGTTGAAGCCTGAGGAATACGTAAACCAACTCAAAGCGCTAAACGATGGACGTCAAATGGTGCAACTCGCTGCCAACCGTTAGACCCCGCGGGCCTTAATCCAGGCTCCATGACCAAGTCGCTCTGCGCAAACTCACGAGACCTCCGTAGCGCAGATCTGTTGCAGCACACGGTAATAGCTGTTGCACCGGCGACGAAGTCGAATCACTTCTAGCGCCTAAGCCGTTGAAGATGTGCGCGACGCTCATGTGTGGCATCGGCTTGTCCGACCAGAAACGGCGGTTTGCCGTGCCCGTAACCCGGCTGACGTCTGTCGGCTGGCTCGATTAGGATTGGTAGCGCGTCAGTCTACCGGGTGCTGACAAGTTAGGTTAGGCCGTGATCTCATAAATATCCTCGGCGGCGCTTGCCAGAGTCGGCTATTTCTCGATAGCGACTAAATTCCGCTGCGCAGCGAAATGACGTGATGGGCCATAAGCTGTCGTTCACGGTCCTCACTCCGATATGGCAGCAGAAATGCTGCGGCGGATCCGACGACTTCAAAACCTGGTCTCGGCGTCCAGTCCTCCAGTCCAAGCGTTTGGCGGAGTACTCTCGCCGTGTGCTTGACGGAGCGTTCCGCTCCGGGAACTCGAGCGCGATGCCGCGCGTTTGAAGCTAGGGCATTGAGGAGGAGACAAGAAGATGCTGAGGATTCTTTGTGCGACCGCTGTCGTGGCGCTGATCCTAACGAGTTCGGGTGGCGCTGCGGAAAACAACACTTCAGCGGGTGCAGCCGCTCGCAATGCGACAGATCTTTACAAGCCAGGTCACTGGCGCGCTGCGAAACTCTCAGGCGTCAACGTTTACAACAATAATGGCGACAAGCTCGGGGACATTTCCGACGTTATCCTCGACCAAAGCGGAAAGGCGGCCGCGGTGGTAATCGGCGTGGGCGGCTTTCTTGGCTTGGGAGAACACTACGTCGCCGTCAACTATGACCAGCTCAAGTGGAGCAACGAGCCGGTACGAACGAGCAACACCGCTAACGACGCCCCCAACCGGGAAACCACCACCGGCACGTCGCGCGATAACCGCAAGGAGTCGGACAACCGTACCACCGGGAATTGGTACCCTGATCATGCGATCTTGAATGCAAATAAGGATCAGCTTAAGAGCATGCCTGAGTTCAAGTACTAGGCGATGGCCTCGCTCGTATTCCTAAGAACTACCGAGCGAGGCCAGAATCGGTACGAACGCGAAATTTACTTTCCGGCGTTCAATGAGTTCGCCGGTGTCCGGCTCTCGGTGGCGGAACGCGGGGTGCTCGCTAAACCTAGCAATCGCGGTCTCCGCGCGTGCATCCAGGACAACGCGGCGCCTCCAATTAGGGTGACCCAGCGACGTTAACACCTTTGATCTACGTTTCCCGTCTGACTAAGGGGAAGGTTTGTCAGGGAATGCGCGGATGGCAGAGCTGGCGGCGTCAATTAACCCCCCCGGGCCAAGATCCCAGGGGGCAATTGATGCGCAACAGAGGTGCGGTTAATCAGCGGAAGCGGCCGTGATGCCCTCCAGCCATGCCGACGGACCGGTAGCCGGCGCGTGCGAAGCCCGAGCGATAGCCAGCAACCCCTACCCTCGCGCCGTACCCACGATAGCCCACTCCATAACCACGGTCTCCGACTCCGTAGCCGTAGTGTCGATGACGCCAGTACGGCCTTCCATACCCCCAAGAGGGCCCCACGTAACCGACCGAGTACGCAGGCGCGTATCCGTAGTACCCGTAGTCATACTCAAGGGGATAGCCATAGTCATAGGCGTAGGAGTTTCCGTAGTAGCCGTAGTAAGGGGCGGCTAGAGCAGCTCCGACAATTGCTCCCGTTGCCAGGCCGAGGCCAACGCCGCCCCACCCCCAGCCACCACGCCCCCAACCTGCGTGGCCCCACCCGCCGTGGCCCCAGCCCCCGCCATGCCAGCCGCCGCCCATGTGGCCGAAGCCGCCATGGATTCCAAAGCCTCGCGCTTGAGCGGGGTTAGAGATCATGCTCGCAACCAGAAGCCCCGCTGCCGCTATCGTCGTTAGGCGCAACTTCATGCTCGATCCTCCACATACTCCCTGCATTTGCCACAACGTCGCCACGCTCCGTCGTGTTCCGCCCCGGTTCGGCCTCAGATCAGAAGGGATGTCACCGCCGCCTCTAAGCTGCCATCAACCTGAATAACCATTCCGTTTGCGTTCAACAGGGAACTACGTTTAACGGGGGGTGCGGATGAAGCTCATCACGCGATGGCTGCTGGCCGTCTCACTGTTGCTCGGCTTGTCAGAGGCCAATGCCACGGTACGCATCACACACGATCGTGGCGGCCAAATCGGACCGTACGTCGAAAAGTATCAGCAGCTTGCCTCCGCTGGAGAATCGGTGATGATCGACGGTCTGTGCGCCTCCGCATGCACGATCGTACTGAGTGAAGTCCCCCCGGACAGAATTTGCGTGACTTCCCGGGCGACACTTGGCTTCCATGCGGCCTGGAATTTTGGCCCAGGCGGCCGCACATTTACCGACCGTGAAGCCACCTTGATGCTGTACTCGGGTTATCCCGACCCGGTGCGCCGATGGATCGCAAGCCGTGGTGGGTTGAAGCGAAAGCTAATCTTCCTCCGCGGAAACCCGCTGCACGCGATGTATCGATCGTGTTGAGTTGTCGGGCAGTTCTAGGTGGAGTGCCCAAGAGACCGGGACCTCGGCGTGGGCGGCGTAAGCGAGCCGCTACCCCACAACTACAGGCTACGAACTTCAGCACTCACGCCTTGCCCGCCGAAGCGAAAAAAGAATGCTCCAGCCCCACGGGGGAGCGAGCTGGAGCTTACGATCTTGCGAAAGGATCACAGCGAGGAGCATGAAAGCTGGCGAAGTCCTGGCGACGACCTGCGTCAGCACTCGCCGTGCCTTACCCCCTCTCTTCCGCCCCAGCACCGTGCCGCCTGCGTGGCAACCGTACGGTTAACTCCGTAAACTCACCCACTTCGCTGTCGACCACAATGGTGCCGCCATGCTGTTGCGTCACGATTTCGTAGCTTATTGAAAGCCCGAGCCCAGTGCCCTCGCCAGTAGGCTTTGTTGTAAAGAAAGGCTGGAACAATTTTTCCCTGTTTTCGGGCGGAATGCCGATGCCGTTATCGCGAACTCGAAGTTCAACGGTTTCGCCAAAGTCCCGGGTCGTGACCCTCACAACAGGATGGTACGACCCATCACTTGCACTACGCCGCTGGTTAGCGGCGTAGAACCCATTCGCGATTAAATTGAGGAGCACGCGCGTCAGTTCCTGCGGAACCACTTCGACGGGTGCGAGATCGCTTTCGAGGTCGCTTTCCAATGTCATCTCGAAATTCGGATCCTGCGCACGCGCCCCATGATAAGCCAGGTTCATCGCTTCCTCTGCGAGCGCGTTCAGATTAGTCGATTGCCGGTTGTCGCTACTGCCGCGCGAGTGCTCCAGCATGCTCCGAACAATACCGTCAGCACGACGTCCATGCTCGACAATCTTTTCCAAGTTTTCCGTCAGCATGCTGATTATTTCAAAACTCTCGGACCCTTCGAGGGGATTGCGCGTCCCAGCCCTGGTTGCCTCCGTTAGTTCGTTCAACAGCTCAATCGAAATACCAGCAAAATTATTCACGAAATTGAGAGGATTCTTGATCTCGTGAGCGATTCCTGCTGTCACTTGCCCGAGCGCCGCCATCTTCTGCGCATGTAGGAGACTCGCCTGTGTTGCTTGTAACTCGCGCAATGCCGTTTCGGCGGCGTCCCGTGCGGTCCGGATGGTTTCTTCAGCTCCTTTACGCTGTGTTACGTCGCTGTAGATCAGCACAAAACCGCCGTTTGGGACCGGATTGCGACGCACTTCCATAACCCGACCATCGGGTCGCGTTCGTTCAAAACGCATTTCGCTCCGCGGGTCTTCATTGGCGCGGTTGAGTTCAGCTTCCAGATCGACAGAATATTCACCACGATCGGCAAGATAGCGGAAAAACTCTGCAAAGCTTGGCCGCGCCGTCAGGAAGGGTTCCGGCAGCTCGAGCATCTCTTGGAAATTGCGGTTCCAGGCTGTGAGTCTTGCTGCAGCATCGAACATGACCACGCCGTCAGCCATATTGTCGAACGTGACTCTCAACTCACTCTGACGCTCACGCAGCTCGGCGACAAGCCGCGCATTCTCCATCGCTATTGCAGCTTGATCAGCAAAACTCGAAACTAATTCGATTTGCTTGTCCGTAAACGGGCGCATCTCAGATCTGGTCATCGCCAACACGCCGAGCGGAGTACCCTCCCGCAAGATCGGAACGGCGAGTACGGTGCGAAAGCCCTCGGCATTCGCTTCTTCAACCAACTGGTATTCCGGATCAGATAGGACGTCTAAAATATGTATGGCTTTGCGTTCCAGGAGTGCACGGCCACTTGCCGAGCCGCGCTCCGGATGGATCGGAATTCTTCTAAGGCGCTCCATGAATTCTTTGGAAAAGCCGCAGAATTCCTGTCGATAGAAGATGTCGCCTGCTTGCCTTGTAATTGTTCCCTTGTCGGCATCGCACAACCGCGCAGCCGATTCGACTAAGGTTTGCAGAACCGACTCCAAATCGAAAGCCGAACGACTTATCACCTTGAGCACGTCTGCAGTCGCTGTTTGTTGCTGCAGCGATTGCTTCAGCTCTTCGAACAGTCGGGCATTCTCGATCGCAATCACCGCCTGGTCGGCGAAAGTTATGGCAAGTTCGATCTCTTTGTCTGTGAACGGCTCGACTCGCGTCCGGCTGACCGCAAATACACCCAGTAAAGCGTCCTCGCGCAAAAGCGGAATGCCGAGCAGGGTGCGGTAGCCGATAGCCTGCTGTCCCTCCCTATAGGTGTACTCTGGGTCGTTTAGCACATCCGGTATGTGAATCGTTCGACGCTCTAAGATGACGCGACCGGTCAATGACCCCCGGTCTACCGTTATGGGGTGGGCGATCGCGAACTGCATCGCTTTCTCCGACATGCCCCAAGATGCCACCAAGTGATGCTTGTCGCCTCGCCGCCGATACAGAGGTGTCTGGTCAGCGCGGCAGAGACGCGCCACTGTCTCGCAAAGCGTCTCGAGAACGGTCGTGAGGTCAACGGTGGATCGGCTGATGATCTTGAGTACGTCTGCCGTGGCGGTCTGATGCTGTAGAGATTGCCGCAACTCATCAAATAACCGCACGTTCTCTATCGCAATCACCGCCTGGTCCGCGAAGGTGGAGACGAGTTCGATCTCCTTGTTCGTGAACGGTTTGACCTCAGATCGCGTGAGGAAGAAGACACCAAGGATCTCCCCATCTCTTAATAAGGGTACGCCTAGGCAGCTACGCCATTTGCCCCGCGACTGATAAGCATGGGCAGTGTATTCCGGGTCCGCGAGCACGTCCGCGACGTGAACAGGCCTACCTTCAATCACGGCGCGACCGATGATCGTTCCCCTTCCGGCGGTCAGCGGGTACTGTTTGAGGTATTCCTCTAACTCGCTTGAAAACCCGTAATTGACGGACAGTCTGTAATAATCACCGTCACGTTGGAAGATATTTGCCCTTTCAGCGTCGCAGAGCCTTGCCGCCGACCCGACCAGCGTCTCAAGGACCCTCTGCAAATCGAACGTTGAACGGCTGATCACCTTCAGCACGTCAGCGGTTGCAGTTTGGCGCTGCAAGGATTCCTCAAGATCCAGGGTGCGTCGCTCTACTTCTTTGAACAGCCGAACGTTCTCCATGGCGATAACCGCTTGCGCCGCGAAGCCCTTGAGCAGCGCAATCTGCTGGTCCGAGAACGGCTTAACTTCTTGTCGATAAATGATGAAATCACCAAGAAACGCCCCGTCCTTGCGCAGAGGTACCCCGAGCATGGTTCGACCCCCGCCGAGCTCAACCAAAGCCCGGCGAAGCGGGTCTCCGGACGCATAGGCAATGTCCTTCGCCACGTCGGCTATGTGCACGACCGGCTCACCACGCAGAAGCCGGCCGTGCGCATTAGTTTGGCCAACAGCATGGGGAGATCGCGTCAAGAGCTCCGCAAATTCTGTTGGCGCGCCGCGAAGCGCGGCCGCGTGGATGAACTCGCCATCGTAACTCCATAGGATACCAAACGCTGCACCACATAGTTCCAACGCCTTGTCGAGCATTGCGGCGAACACGGGTTCCAGATTGCCCGCGGAAGCATTGATGACCTGCAAGACCTCAGCCATTGCGGTCTGCCGCTGGAGCGCCTCTTTCGTCTCGTTTATCAGCCGCGCGCTCTCGATGGCGATCACTGCCTGATTGGCAAACGTCTTAAGCAACCTTATTTGACTATCCCCGAAAGGCTCGACGCGGGTGCGTGCCAGAGCAAACACTCCGATCGGCTGGCCGTCACGCAGCAACGGCACTCCAAGCATCGAGCGGAAATTGTTTGCTGCAGCCGCTTCCTTGTCCTCGTACTCGACGTCGTTGAGAGCATCGGCGATGCGCACCACGTCCTTTTTCACCCCGACGCGCCCGACAAGCGTGCCAAGCCCGGCACGGATTTCGGATCGCTGTTGGTGTTCACGATAGCCTTCGGAAAGCTGTTGGCCCGCACGAAATCTGTAAACGTCACCTTCAAGGAGAAAGATACCTGCCGGCCCCGTTCTGCACAGGCGGGCCGCGGTACTCACAAGGGTCTGAAGAATTTCGTCCAGATCGAACCCTGAACGGTTGATAGCCTCAAGTACCTCGGCCGTTGCCGCCTGCTGCTCGCGGGCTTCCTTCAATTCAACGTCGGGCGATGCGTAGCGCTTGAATGAGGCAGACCGTCTGGCCTTAGCGCGTGGACGGCCCTTTACCGTGCGCGACTTGCGCGTCTTCACCGCGCTCCTCTTGCCGCCTGTTTTCGCTGGTCGTGCCATTCCGCCCCCCGGGGGTGACAAGGGCATCTTATCGAGCGAAACCTGTTCGGGAAGGGTTAAACGACAGAGAATTGCGGCTGCCGCTGGTATCGGGTTGGGGTCCAAAGGCGGCATCAGTCCGCGTCACCGTCATGTCTGCATAGCCTCGAAGGCAGACATGACAGACTTCAAATGTTGATGTCGCGGAAGGGCCAATGCACAAAGTCGCTGCGCTCCAGCCCGCTGCGCGGGAGCAAGAGCCGAGAGGCCGGTAGCCAGTTGAGACGATAGTGGTAGCACTGGAGAGCCCCGTCCTGAGA
Source organism: Bradyrhizobium sp. PMVTL-01 (assembly GCF_051861855.1). Lineage (NCBI taxonomy): Bacteria > Pseudomonadati > Pseudomonadota > Alphaproteobacteria > Hyphomicrobiales > Nitrobacteraceae > Bradyrhizobium > Bradyrhizobium sp. PMVTL-01. Next base: position 224,045 of record NZ_CP193983.1, read on the forward strand.
ATCGAGGTGTTGCAACCCTCACTCAGGAAGGAGCTCTCCATGAGCGATACCAACACAGTCAGTCCGCTGCGTCAGCGTATGATCGAAGACATGGCTGCGCGCAAGCTCAACCCGCACACTCAGCGTGGCCACATTTACAGTTGCAAGCGGTTCGCCGCCTGGCTCAAACGCTCGCCCGATACGGCGACGGCCGACGAGGTGCGCCGATTTCAGCTGCACCTGATCGAGAGCGGGATGAGCATCTGCAACCGCAATCGGATCATGACCGGGATGCGGTTCTTGTTCCGCGTCACGCCACGTCGTCACGATCTGGCGGCCGAGGTCTGGCACCTCAAGGAGCCCGAGAGGCTGCCGCCGGTGCTGAGCCCCGAGGAGGTCAAGCGCGTCCTGACCATAGCGACGAGCCTGAAGGCGCGGGCGATGCTGACCCTGGCCTATGGTTGCGGATTGCGCGCCGGCGAGGTGGTGCGGCTGCGGGCGGGCGACATCGACAGCGAGCAAAAGATCATCCGCATTGTGCAGTCGAAGGGCCGCAAGGACCGGCACGTGATGCTGCCGCCAGCGGTCCTGAAGCTGTTGCGGCAATGGTGGAAGGCGGGGCCGACCGCGTCCAACAACGGCGTCGCGCCCGAACAGCGCTGGCTGTTTCCCGGTCGCAGTCAACGTCAGCCACTGACCACGCGTCAGTTCAGCCGGTTGTTCAAGGAGGCCGCCAAAGCCGCGGGGCTGCGCAAGACGGTCCCGCTGCATTCGCTTCGCCACAGCTTCGCGACCCACCTGCTCGAGCGCGGCAGGGACATTCGCGTGATCCAGGCGTTGCTCGGACATTCCAAGCTTGAGACGACAGCCCGCTACAGTCGCGTGGCGATCGGACTGATTGCCAAGATCGAGAGCCCGCTCGAGGGGCTAAGCGCGCCGCGCCGCCGCCGTGCAAAGCGAGACAATGAGGAGCCGCCAGCGCCGTAGCGCCGCCGGCCGTGGCTCGGCCAGTTCTGGAGGTCGCGGACATCCTCCGCGATCACGGCTCTGCTTGGCGTGACGCCAATCAGGGCCATGTGAGCCTCGGGCAATTGAAGGTGATGAATGCGATCGAGCGCTGTCGTACGGCAGCGCTCGGCGGCCATGTCGCACGCTGCGAGAACGCGGCGTGCGGCCATACCGAGGTCGCCTACAACTCCTGCGGCAACCGGCATTGTCCGAAGTGCCAGGGTGCGGCGTCCCGCCGATGGCTGGCCGACCGCGAAGCGGAGCTGTTGCCGGTGCCGTATTTTCACGTCGTCTACACGCTGCCCAGCGAGTTGCGTGACATCGCCTACCAGAACAAGCGCGTGATCTATAATCTGCTGATGAAGGCAGCGGCCGAGACGACGCTCGCCATCGCAAGCGATCGCAAGCGCCTCGGCGCGCGGATCGGTATCACGGCCGTGCTGCACACCTGGGGCTCGGCGCTCACCCATCATCCGCACGTGCATATGATCGTGCCGGGTGGAGGGCTCTCGCTCGATAACGCGCGATGGATCGCCGCGCGCTCCAATTTCCTCGTCCATGTCAACGTGCTGGCGCGCCTGTTCCAGGGCAAAATGCTGGCGATGCTCGTGCATGCGCACGACGTCGGCGAGCTAAAGTTCTTCAATACCCATGCCGGACTCACCGACAAGACAACGTTCAAGCGCTTCATCGCCCCGCTGCGGCGCATCAAGTGGGTGGTCTATTGCAAGGCCCCGTTCGCGGGGCCCGCGCAGGTGCTGCGTTATCTGGCCCGTTACACCCATCGTGTCGCCATCTCCAACCGCCGCCTCGTTGCAGCCGACGACGAAGCGATTGCGTTCCGCTGGAAGGACTATCGCCTCAATGGCGCCAACCGCTGGAAGACGATGCGGCTTCACCCGCACGAGTTCATCAGGCGGTTCCTGCTGCACGTGCTGCCCAAGGCTTCCACCGCATCCGCCACTACGGGCTCTTTGCCAACGCCAACCGCGCCCAGAGCATCGCGACAGCCCGCGCACTCCTCAACGTCGCCCCGCCGGCCGCCGACCCGCGAGAGCAGCCGGATATCGCGACGGACACGCCACGTATGCTGCCGTGCCCATGCCCGCGCTGTGGCGCCCGCATGATCGTGATCGAGGTGTTCGCCCGCGGCTGCCAGCCGAGCTGGCGGCCGACACTGATCAGGATCGACACGTCATGACCAAGACCTCCTGTGAGCGTTGCTGTTGTCCTGGTCCGATGCGCTGGCTAAATGCCGGCGGCGATCTCGCTCAACCCAGCGGCATCCATCAGTGCGCACGTCGCGCATTGGTGCGCTCCGAACGCCCGCCCAAAAGCCTAATGCACTCTCCTGAACTGCCCTACGTCCGGACACGCAGGTCCAATCCTGTCGCCGTCACGTCTATCATCGAGCCCGACGCCGGCATTAAATCCCCATAGCGCTCGCTGCTTAGCCGGTGCTCAACTTCCCGCGACTTCGTGCCTTGGCGCTTTTTGGACGCCGGTCAGTTCGGCGTGCGAAGCCTCTTTGTCGCCGGCGTCCAAAAACCTGCACATAGCACAAAGTCGCTGCGCTCCAGCCCGCTGCGCGGTGGCAAGAGCCGAGAGGCCGGTAGCGATGGCGAGGACTGCGATAGCAGGGGTGGCTCAACTCGCGTATGTCGGCATCATCGAGAACAGCAAGAACATCTGGGGCTGACGCCCATCTCACGCGGCGAGCCACGTCTCGCAGCCTACGAGGTAATGACAAAATTGTCTTGACGAACAGCGCGAACCGGTTTTCTTAAAAGCGCCGCAGGCATTTCGGCTCGCAAGAAATTGATTCACACTATGCCACTGAATGCGGATCGACCGATCAATCGCGCAACAGTGTCGGATGCGCTATTTCTGCTACGCCCAACTATCTGAAATTACACGGGCCAACAAAATTAAATCCCCCATTTAGCAACAATCGCGCCAAAACGCTTAAGTTACGCTCGCCTTCCATGCCGCCACTCCTCGAATTTTCCTAAGTCGAGCACCTCGTAGCACTCGCTGCTCCGCCAGTGCCAACCTCCCGCGACTTCGTGCGCGCCTAGAGGGAGCTTGTCACCAATGCTGCCACCCGCTTCTGGAAGCCACTAATCTGTCTTAACACATCCCGCCGCTCTGCCCCTTCGGGCAGCCGTTGTGCGGCCTCCCACAAGTTCACTAACAACCGCACCATATCCATCAGTTCGTTAAATTCGAGCATTCCAACGCTGCGTTGGCTCAATGTTTGGTCCTCTTGGTTGGGGAAGGGATCGATGAAGAACGCGGCTTAATGGCGCCGTCAGTAAGGGAAGAGAGTAAACTTCAACCGGTCATATCGGTGCAATCGCCGCGCGGAACTCTCGGGGCAGCAAAAGGTGCTCTTCTCCGCGCAAGTCGCATAGCATTGATCCTCCTTAGCTACCCATGTCGAATACGCGGATCAGCGAGCACTTACGGCATTCCGCGCGTCATGAAGTTGTCATACACCGGCTGCAATCTCGGAACGCGACAGCCGAATCAGTGCGACCAGAGCTGGGGAAGATTTCCGGTACCTGCTCGGCCCGAAAGCCAAAGGATTCATCCATCGCCGAACCGCTGCTATGGGCCATGTGTGAACACCAGACAATTCAGGACGAACAGCGGTTCAGACTGATCAACCTTGCTTATTATCGGATACTCACCTCTTTCCGTACTCCGTGAATACGTAGTCGCGGTTCTGCACCACCGTGTGGCAAGCGAACCCGCACTTCGCATCGTTTTCCTGCGGCGGTTTGGAGGCTTCGGTGGAGGGCTTAAATGTATCGGACGCCGCGTCATAGTCGAACGCGCCCCATCCCCATCCGGCGCTGTCGGCGAACCTCTTGCTATCCTTCACCATGAAATCAACGTCATGCTGCGTACCTGGCACAGATGGCTGGCCGGGGTACGCCTCTTGTTTTTTTGGAGTCCAATGAATCTTCGCCATTTTCGCGCCGTCCGGGAACGGCTTGCCATTACCAGGCACGCCCTCCTTATAGGCGTTGATCATTGCGGGATTCCCCACAATCACAGCAATTAGGCCTTCGTTCTCACTGATCGCGATCACAGGCCAGTCCTCGTATCCCCTGAACTCAGAGAACGCGAGCCCCTTCGGTACTTGCAAAGTGTATTTGTCCTGCGCGGAAATCGCGGCACCAGTTGCCAAGATGGCGACCGACGCCGAAATGCTGAGATTGGTCAGCGAGATCTTTTTCATTATCGGATCTCCCTCATATCGGTTTAGGGGCGCGTGACGATCAATGATCCTTTGTCGGAAATCGCTTCGCTGCATTGTAGACCGCACGGCCGTTGCTCACGAAGGTGATGATTGAGCATAGCATGTGGATTCCGCATCAGCTATGGCGCTTCTGCGACTGAGGCCCCTCTCCGCACAATTGGCGAAGGTTCGACGGAACGGTCAGTACCTGAGATCCTCGAACCTGGCCAAAACCAGCCATTGTATCACAGCAAAGACCATCGCAGCCGAAACACCGAACATGAGCGCTCCATTCGTCGCCTCCAATGGACCCAACGACCGCTATGACGGGGTCAGCAGCAGATCCCCATAACCTAACGTCGTGTAGTTAACTGCCGGGTGATAACAGGCGAATCCGAACTCTCGAAATTCTCCACACATGACGAGCAGCATGGCCCATTGCGCGATCTCGACCAGATGCGCCACGGATGCGATCGATATCACCAGCGCGACGATCGCAAGATCGATTACGGCGCCTGCACCCGCGCGCCCGAGCTTCCTCTCACGGCGAATAACCCACCTTATCAACCGCGTGACCTATCCCGGCCTTGACCTGTTGCGGGTCAAGCCATTGGGCATATCATCGCGTACACGCGACACCGAGGCAATGAAGAGACACCGGCCGCATACGAGGGAATAAGGATTTTCATATGGTTGATTAAGTGGCTACAACGGGCTGCGCCTGAATAGTAGGACGTAGGACTACCGGCGGGGGCGCTAGGGCATCGCTTTCGTGATGATTAGCCCAATCACCGTAGGAACATGCTCAAGTTCGACGCCAAAGGACGATTTATAGTCGTTTCCGGCCACCACATCGAGAAGGACGGCTCGGCCGTCTGTTGATGCTGCAGCTTCCATGTATGTGATTATCGGAGATTTCTTTCGATCATGATTTTCTGGCTCTAAAAAAGGAAGCGTCAGAGAACGAACGACGCGGCAGCGATCGTTACCCGGTCAACACTTGATGGATCGATTGAGATGGTGTGCGGCGTACCCATTGAGTCCGAAACGTTGGCGCCCAAGCGCTTAAAGTGTTATAATATCGGCGCGTTAACGGGTCTTGGTCGGTGGAGCGCCATCTTGAAGATTGAACGAGCACTCACACTCGCAGCTCGAGCACGGGTTAGGCGGCGCATTTCACCAGATCCTGGGTGCGCCATACAGCACCGGAGCGATAGCGTCATCCGAGTGGCCGCTCCCATTGCGCGATGGGCGCGGCCGCATTGCCAAAGGACGCCCTGGTGGACCAGGGCGGCCGCCGCGTGACTGTTGTAGGGAAGCCCCTAGCGACTTCCTTGCGGTCTGGAGACGACACGGCAAGCAGGCGCTGCGCCAACTCTGCGCGAAGAGCAGCCGGCGGCATATCTGCGGCTCATTTTAAGCATCGTCGCGAGCAAAAGGCGCCATCACCGTGAGAATTAGGCAATGATCCAATGGATACCCAAGCTGGCGCCTGACGACATTATTGAATGGCCGGATGGCGAGCGGGGCCACGTCACATGGGTCTCGGAAGACGGCGAGTGCTTTCGCGTCGAGGGCCTGCCGATGCACTGCGGGCGACAGACAGTTTTCGGGTATTCAGGACAGGACGAATAGCCGTTCCGGATTGAGCGCGTGGGGCGAACAGCCACCCACGTTGGTCCTAACAGCATCATTCTTGCCGAGGAAGCCGTTCACTGGGAGAAGCCGAATGCCGCGAGATACATTGCGCCATCGTATCGCGCCGGTCTTGAGCATCTCCGCCACCCGTGCGTGCGGCCATCACCTGCTCGCTGCATAGCTGCGCGCCATCAATGAATGTTGGAGCAAAGCCGCGCGGTAGCGCCAGCCCTTGCTGATCAGCGGTTCAAGTTCCGTGATCATGGCGTTCCGAAGCATTATCGGTGCGTGGGCATGGCTTGACGCTGCCAACGTCCCGGCGAGCTTCCTTCGACATATCGATCGAACCCGGTGAGAACGGTACGAATGGATGGAGCACTCCTACGGGGTCGAGATCAATCCACGAGTTGTTGCAACTATCCAGCGGTTACCCCAACGCACGATAGAGTCGATCCGCCCGAGGCCGGCCACTAGGTCTCCCCGTGCTGCCATTCGAACCCCATCCGGCCCTTCGAGCACCGCCGTTCCGCCTCGAACGTCAAGGACAGCCCAACCCTCAATAGTCGTCGGCCTTGTCTCGGGGACTGACAGGAGCGGCCCTGCAGACTCGAGCGATCCGGTCACGGATATGTCCGCATTAACAACCGAAGAAGTCGAGCTCGAAGCTTCCGCCGATTGCGCCGCGCTCGACGCTTGGGCCAGAGGCTTCGGAGTGAGACTCGCGCTGACTGTGGAGGGCTGACTTAAAGCAGGTGGCGTCCGCGAGCCTGATGCTGATGCTATTTTTAGGGCGCTTTCGACCTTACCACCTGGTTTGGCGTCCGGCATGCGGCGTGAAGCCGTTTCTAACTGAGCAATTGGGTTGAAAGCCGAGATTGTTGCAGGACCGTAGCAAGCCCCAGCCCATCCCAATCCGAAGCCTCCAGCCAATGCGGTCAAGACGAGCCAAATGGTGCGATTTGGATGGCCGCTTGGCGCCAATAGCGACTGGATCTCTTCTTGATTGGAGGGCAAGAAATCTGATTGGTCGAGCGTGATGGGCCACGCGACCTCGCCATTGCCTGGATCGGCGCCCCTCTCGATCCTTTCCAAGGTATTGGCATGATGCAGTTGCATGCTCGAGGCCCTTGTGGTCCCCAATGATCATGCCGGGAATTAAACCAACTCTTAACAGCCGATGCCCTCAGCACGAATAAGTCAGCAGTATCGCGCAAGAAACCAAAAAGCGTGATATTCGGCGGTCAGCCGGAAGCTTTACGGCGGGGCCGTCGGATGGTGTTGCAGCCATGAGCTGCTGGACTGCTCTGGCACTCGCGCGTGGGCTGCCCTCCCGGGAGGATCAGCGGCGCAAATCAACTGGCAACGGTCCGTTACCGGCGAGGGTGGGCGCGAAGGCAAGGCAGGAAAAGGCGCCATGATGCTTGCGGCGGAGGTCGCACTTAGCGGTAAGTGACGCCGATTTATGGAGCGCTGCGGGGAGCTGCGGCACCGGCTGAGTGGACGGTGTCCTGTAGCCACGCTGGGCAAGGTCTGCGGATGTTCTTGCTCTGCTTTGCCGGTGTCGTCGGCGCCGGCTTAAAGCCGGACTGCCTCAACAGCTGCGCAACAATGCGACGCTGCTCGAGGGCGGACTTACCGAGGGTCTCGAGCCGCTCCGCCTCCCCCTGCATCGCCGCAATGGTGTTCGCCGCGACCCTGTCGGCTTCGCCAGGCTCTCGGCCAAGACCGGCCAGGAGACCGGCAACGATCTGCTCGCGCTGGGCGGCTCGCATGGCCAGCAATTCCTTCCAGCGCGACCAGTCCCGACGAGGTGCTGGTTTCGTTGGATGGTCGGATGGGGTGTTCAGCATGACGTTCGGCATAGCACGAACATATCGTGCACTTCCGACCTTCAAAATAAATCTTCGTAATAGTGACCAGAAATCAATTACTTAGCACGCGTTACGTGCAACTGCGTCTCGACCCGAAGCCGCGGCGATGAGGCTGGGCCGGATCAGGGTTTGATGGAGGAAGGCGGCGCTCGAGAGTGGAATTAGGCGGGCCAGGCAAAGTTAGCCGTCCGCTGCCGCGTAACAAGCGAGGTGAGCGCAGATCGCCACCACCGCGCCACCAAATCGCCCCACGACTCAACGACGCATGTCGCAGCGGGCCGGGGCGATGCGCGTGGGTGGTGTAGTGATGCGCAATTGGTCCAACCTATATCTGACAGCGGTCCTCGGCGGGCTGACGGTCTCGGTGCTCCTACTTGGCGCGATACGCATTAGCAATGAAGGACCGGCTCGAGTCAGCGCTGCGTCAGAGCACAGCAAGGCTCGTAGCGCCTTGGACTTTGGTGTCACAGACCTGAGAGGGTCACTGCCGTGAGGAAATGATCACCAATTCGGCCTTGCTGAGCCCGTAGAGCAGCCCTCCAGGTGCCGAAGCCCGGCCGACGGGGCGCCACGCACGGGCGGCCCGCGCTCCCGGGCTGGCGAGCCTCGCGCCAGTGCCGCGCCTTATGGCGCGAGGAACAGCGCATCAGCGACAAGTTCATGTGAGCCCATCGTCCTGCATTTGCGTCATGGGGTGACGCCACGGTTGGCCGGCCGAGGTCACGCCAGGGCGCAGAGCGCGGCGGTGTCGCAAGCGAACCGAGGGGAGATGGTGGAATCGGTTCAGGCTGTGGATGCTGGGGCCCACATATGAGGTGTCGCGCGCCATGGAAAACCGCCCCCTCATATTGCCTCAGATGACAATGTTACCGAAGCGCCCCAGCTGTCGCACGAATTGGACCCCGCGGGTCCGAGCAAGCCGCTCGCGAAGCGCGCCCTCCAGAGCGCCGTAGCGAGCGAGCGGCTTGCGGTGATTCGGCGAAGCAACACGTGGGATTTAGACAGCGTGGGAAGCTTGGAACGATAGTATGGTTTCGGTGCTGCTGATGAGCTGTCGAGCGACCTTTGATCGCCAATTCTTCACCAACCGCTGCACCGTACGCCGCTGATGGCCACTGAACTGACCCGGCGCATGCGCTGCCAGCCGGGAGAGGAGATCGACGGCGGACAAGTGCGGAGCCGCGGCGAGCCATTCCTCGATCATGTGAATGTATGGGTCGAGCATCGATGGCCGACGTGGCGCAGGTTTGCGCCGCAAATAGCGGCGCCGATGAATGCCGCGCTGCTCACCCTGCTTCCAACCGTCGCCGAGCTCTCGGGCAAAGGCGGTCAAGTCGCTTTGCACCGGCGCGACGGTCATGGCTGGCTTTCCGGCCCCCTGATCAACACGCTTGCCCAGCTCATTTTGAGCGTCCCTCATGTGCCAGCAATGCCACCGGATCAAACGTGCGGTAAATCTCACGCAGCCGACGTTTGAATGCCGCGTTGAGATGCGGGTGGACCAATGCTCTTTCGTACGGTGTAGCGGGAGGAAGATAACGCTTGATCACCTTGGCACCTTCGCGGTGCTTCTCCTTCAGCTTAAACGAGGGCTGGAAGAAATTGATGTGCAGCCGTGCCGCGGCAAACAGGTGAGCTAATGAGCGAGCGGCATCAATGCCTTCAAAGCGCCCGTAGCCCACCAGACGTCGAACGATAGCTCCGTTCTTCTGTTCAACGAACGCTTGATCGTTCTTCTTGTAGGCCCTGGAACGAGTGACTTCGGACATGGTGAGAACGGCACCACGAGACGACCGTGTCGTAGGTTCTGGGCGCGCTCAAGGGCCTCGACCACAAGCGCTGCTTCACGCACGACGAGCGGAAAGCATTCGGTCCACCCCGTTGCGACATCCACGATTGTTAGCGTCTGAATGAAGGCCCCGGATACGGACATGCCGCCGTGCGCAACCAGATCCGCTTCGCAGTACCCCGGCGGAGGTGATCCCCAGTCATTGAATGTACGCACCGGGACTTGCCGCCGTACGGCACTGGAAATGCGCGTTCCAGCCGATCGTGATCACCGATTCCAGGCCATCGTGATCACCCATTCCAGAGCATCGTGATCACCGTTTCCAGCCGATCGTGATCGCTATTTCCAGCGATCATGATCGGGGACAACCAGGAGGCGCCCACCGCTGACAGTCTGCAACCGGGGTAGCTCGGTCTTTTGCCCAACCGCAGAGGATCGAGATGCCGACAGAGAGACTGTCCATGCGCCACATTCGCGAAGTTCTACGCCTGCACTACAGCGTCGGCATGTCGCAACGCGCCGTTGCCCGCAGCCTCGGTCTGGCCCAGGGCACGGTCAGTAAGTACGTCAACCGAGCCCGCCGCGCCGGTCTGACCTGGCCGTTGCCAACGGAGCTCGATGACGACGTCCAGCTCGAGAACCGCCTGTTTCCGCCGCCTTCCGATCGGCCCAGCGACGAGCGTCCGCATCCGGACTGGGCGCTCGTGCATCGCGAGCTGCGGCGCCCGAACGTCACGCTGATGCTGTTGTGGGAGGAGTATTGCGACGCAAACTCCGACAGCTTCAGCTATGCGTGGTTCTGCGAACGCTATAAGGAATGGGCCGGCCGCCTCAAGCCGACCCTGCGCCAGGTCCATGTCGCCGGCGAGAAGCTGTTCGTCGACTATTCCGGCCACACCATGGAGGTAGTTGACGGGCTCACCGGTGAGGTGCGCAGCGCGCAGATCTTCGTCGCCGTGCTCGGCGCCTCGAACTACACCTACGCCGAGGCCAGCCTCACCCAGAGCCTGCCGGACTGGATCGCCTCGCACGTGCGGGCCTTTGCCTTTTTCGGCGGTGTGGCCCGGCAGACGGTGAGCGACAATTTGAAGGCCGGCATCACCCGGGCCTGCTTTCACGAGCCGATGGTCAACCGGACCTATGCCGATCTCGCCCGCCATTACCGCACCGCCATCGTCCCGGCGCGGCCGTATCGGCCGCGCGACAAAGCCAAGGTCGAGGTCGGGGTCCAAATCGTCGGGCGATGGATTCTGGCGCGTCTGCGCAACCGCCGCTTCTTCTCGCTCGCCGCCCTCAACGAGGCGATCCACAGCCTCCTTGTCGAGCTGAACGATCGACCTCTCCGGAGCTGGGGGCGAAGTCGGCGCGATCTGTTCGAAGAGTTCGATCATCAGGCGCTCACCCCCTTGCCGGATGAACCGTACGAGTATGCCGAGTGGAAGCGCTGCCGGGTCAACCTCGATTATCACGTCGAGATCGCCAAGCATTACTACAGCGTCCCTCACAACCTCTTGCATCAGGAGGTCGAGGCTCGCATCACCCAAAAGACCGTCGAGATCTTCCTCCGTGGCAAGCGCGTGGCCTCGCATCTGCGCAGCACCTTGCCGCATCGCCCGACCACGATTGCCGAGCATATGCCGAGTTCGCATCGCCGCTATCGTGACTGGACCCATGAGCGTATTCGTTCCGAAGCCGCCAAGGTCGGCCCCGACGCCGACACCCTGATCGACGTCATCCTGCGGTCGCGGCCGCATCCGGAACAGGGCTTCCGCTCCGCGATCGGCATTCTCGGGCTGGTCAAGCGCTACGGCCAGGAACGCGTCGACGCCGCCTGCGCCCGGGCCCTGCTGCTCAACGCCCGCTCGTACAAAACGGTCGCCGCCATCCTCAAGAACGGCACCGACAGAACCGCGCCTCCCGCCGAGGAGGCGCCCATCCTCTTCCACGCCAACATCCGTGGCCGCAGCTACTACAATTGATCAGGAGAGATCAGCATGCTTATTCACCCCACCGTCGATCGCTTGCGCGCCCTCGGCCTCGCCGCCATGGCCGATACCCTCACTGAACTGCAGAACAACCCCGAGGCGGCCGAGATGCCGCACGCCGATTGGCTCGGCCTCCTCGTCGATCGCGAGGTCACCGCCCGCGACAACCGCCGCCTCACGCGCCGCTTGACCAGTGCCAAGCTCCGGCAAGCCGCCGCCATTGAGAACGTCGACTATCGCACCGCTCGCGGCCTTGACCGTTCGCTCTTCCAAACCCTCGCCACCTGCCAATGGATCCGTGAGGCCAACCACCTGGTCATCGTCGGCCCAACCGGCACCGGCAAGTCCTGGCTTGCCTGTGCGCTCGGCAACAAGGCCTGCCGCGACGGCTTCTCCGTCCTCTACAAGCGAACATCCCGCCTGTTCGCCGATCTCGCCCAGGCGCGCGGCGAAGGCCGTCTGGCGCGCCTGATCGCCGCGCTCGAGCGCGTCAATCTCCTCATCCTTGACGACTGGGGACCCGAACCGCTCACCGCCGACCAGCGCCGCGATCTGCTCGAGATTGTCGATGATCGCTACGACAAGGGATCCTTGTTGATCACAAGTCAGGTCCCCGTGTCGCAATGGCACGACGTCATTGCCGATCCCACCCTTGGCGATGCGATATTGGACCGCATCATTCACAATGCGCACCGCCTCGAGCTCAAAGGCGACAGTCTACGGCGTCAGGCTGGCGAAAAGAAAAAACCGTGAGCACCTCGCGCACGATCGCCCCGCCGGCCCACAGGCCCCTCCCGCGCGCGTCGCTCCGTCGCTCATGGGGGCACTCCGCGCCGCGCACGGGGCCCTCCCATGGACCGCCGGAACGATCTCCGAACCAACCCGCCAGCCTTGACCAGGAGACCATTTCCAGCACACATAAACCCGTCAGTCGTGTTCGCCTCCGCATCTGATCACGATCGCTGGAATCCGTGATCACCATCGCCTGGAACACCTGATCACCATCCCTGGAATGCGCAACTGGAAAAGCCCGCCGGCCGTCGGCGTCCTCTGGCTGCTGCGATCCTTACGTCGCTCAGCAGGCGATCGATCGTCGCCGCGCTCACCCTCAAAACCTTAGACCGCTCATCAGCAGAAAGCTTCAATCTGCCGTGCCGTTCAAGAGCCGGAAGCAAGAACGGGATCATCGCGACGAGCCGCTTACTGCAGAGCCGGTCAGACGAGTCCCATAGCACAATCAGTGCCATACGAATGGAAGCTCCGTAGGTCCGGCCCCGCCGCCGCGGCACGGCCGACCCCGATGCCCCGTCCGCTGACAGCGCTCGGATCGCGTGCTTGCGATGCCATCCCGCAACGGCGCACAGCTCGTCTAGGATCCGTCCCTTCTCGAGCCGCCCGCTTGCCCGATAACGCTCGGCCAGCGCTGATGTGATCTCGCGCTTTGCGCGCATGCTGATCTTCCCTGCCATAGCCGCCACCGAACTGATTCGGCAGCTCCGCCCCAGACACGACAGGGAAGTTGTCCGGTAACATTTTTAGCGAGGCAATGCGGGGCCAGTTCCGGATGGCGTTTGACACGAGGGAACGACTATTCGAAACATACACGCTGGTCGTCGACGCCATCGGGATTATCGCCTTCGCGGCGCTGGTCGCTAGACCGCGAGCCCGTCGCCGCGCCGAGAGCAGACGACCCCGCTTGGTTTAAGGCGCGATTAAACACGGCAACCCATGGTCGGGGCGCTCAAACGCACTGAGATAGATTGCATTGCACCTATCAAGGTTAACCATCGATCCAGCTTCGTTCATGTCCCGCTCAATACTACCCCGAGGCGAACTCCCTAGTGTGGGCCTCACACCATCGACACGCTCGAAGCGATCGTGGTCATAGTCGTCTCCATCGCCCCGTTTCTGGTCTCGCTTGGAGCGGTGCTCTCGGCTGGAGGGCCCCGCAAATGGCTATTCTTCTCGTACGCGTTTTCGTTCTTAGCTGGCTTGGTGGCCGGAAAGGGCTTCGGCTTTCTGGTGTGGTCCATTTGCTAGATCCTTGCATGGGTGTTTGCCGGGATTGCCTGAAGGCGCGTGGAGCTTCGCCGCCGGATGATGAAACAGCTTCCGGTCCTAAACAAAGATCCCATCAGCTAGAGACGGATGCCGGGCCCGCAGAGCAGCGCGAAGGAACGCGGACGCGCATTACCTCAGTCGCTATCCACTCCTCAGTTAAGGCGTCATAAGCCGGCGAGACGAGCGTCCGCGTCGGACGGCCCGACGAGGATGGCGGCGGTCATGCGGCCTGCTCGAGCCTTGCATCGATCTCCTGGCGCAGCGCCGCGAAATCGATTGGTTTGGTCAATAAGTCGGTCGCGCCGTTCTCCAGCGCCTTGCGCTTGGTTTCGGCATCACCATAGGCTGTGATCATGATGACGGGGACGTCGGGTCGGGCCGAGCGCACGATCGGCAGCATCTCCAGCCCGCTCATCCCGGGCATGTTGATGTCGGACAGGATCAGGATGAGGGTGGCCTCCCGAATCTCTAGAGCGCGTTGCAACGCTACGGGCGCCGAAGGAGCAAACTCCATGAGAAAACGGCCCGCCCGCAGATCGCGCCGGAAGTGCTGACGGAACAGCGCTTCGACATCGGGCTCGTCATCGACGATCAAAATATAGACACTCAATTTTTGCCTCCGCTCTGCGATGGTGCGGTCGCGGTACGCGGCAGCGTGATGATGAATTCAGTAAACGCCCCCGGCTCGGTATCGACGTCGATCCTTCCGCCGTGCTGTTTCACGATAACATCGTGACAGATCGAAAGGCCGAGCCCTGTTCCCTCGCCGGCGGGCTTGGTGGTGAAGAATGGAGTGAATATGCTCTCCTTCAACTCAGGTCGAATGCCGGTGCCGTTGTCGCGTATCCGGATTTCCACGCTCCTGCCGAGATTTCTTGTTGCTGCGCTCAGCGTCGGCTCAAAGCCATCGCCTGCGACTTCCTTGCGCTTCGTGGCTGCGTAGAATCCGTTTGCAATCAGGTTGAGGAAGACCCGGGTGATTTCCTGCGGGTACAGCTCGAGCGTCTGCGCAGTGGGATCGAGGTCTAGGTCGAGCGTGACGTTAAAGCCCGGCTTTTCCGCGCGCGCACCGTGATAGGCGAGGTTGAGACTTTCTTCGAGGAGTGCGTTGATGTCGGCGGGACGCCGCTCGCCAGACCCCTGACGCGAATGCAGCAACATGTTCTTGACGATGGAGTCGGCGCGCTTGCCATGCTGCACGATCTTCCCCAGATTATTGCGCAGTGTATCCGCCAATTCGGTGACTTCGGTCCGCGTCTTGCCGTCCGCATGCATTTGCTGCAAGGCCTCCTGCAACTCGTCGATCAGTTCGATCGACAGGCTCGAGAAATTGTTGACGAAATTAAGCGGGTTCTTGATTTCATGCGCAATGCCAGCAGTGAGCTGCCCAAGTGACGCGAGCTTCTGGGTCTGGACTAGCCGGTCCTGTGCCGTTTGCAACTCCCGCAATGCATTTTCGGCCGCATCGCGCGCCGCGCGAATGGCTTCCTCGGCGTGCTTTCGCTCGGTAATGTCGGCATAGATCAGCACGAAGCCGCCGCCCGGCACCGGATTGCGCCGCACCTCGACGACGCGACCGTCCGGACGTGTCCGCTCGTAGCGCATCTCCTGACGGGTGTCTTCGAGCGAGCGGCTCAATTGCGCTTCGAGATCGGCCGAGCCGAACTCGCCTCGGGCAGAGAGATAACGGAAGAGCTCGGCCAAACTCGGCCGCTCGGCAAGCAATACCTCCGGCAACTCGAGCATCTCCTGCAAATTGCGGTTCCATGCCGCCAATCGCGCGGCAGCGTCAAACATCGCGACGCCGTCGCCCATATTGTCGAAGGTGGTGCGCAGCTCGGCCTGACGCTCCCGCAACTCACCCAGGAGCCGCGCATTCTCGATCGCGATCACGGCTTGCGCGGCAAAGCCCTCCAGGATGACGATCGCGTTCTCGGAGAAGGGCTTAATCTCACGTCGTCCACAGACGATCATTCCGAGGAGCGTCTCGTCTCGACGCAACGGCACGAATAGCGCAGTGCGGATTCCGGCGAGTTCGGCCGCGCTCTGCATCACCGGATGGTCGATTTCCGCGCAGTCGGGTAGATGCACGAGACGCTCGCCGGCAAGCAGGCGCCGGCCGACCGGATGGTCTGATCCCCGAAGGCCCCGTCGCAACATATTGGCGAATTGCTCAGGCAGATCGTGCACTGCGACAGCGCGGAACCGTTCGCCGTCATAGACCTGCAAGCTACCGTAGGCGACGTCGCAGAGGCGATGTGCCTTCAGCAGGATCATATCGAACACCGGTGCGAGATTGCCGGGCGATGAATTGATGACTTGCAGCACTTCGGCTGTTGCGGTTTGCCGCTCGAGCGCTTCGCGCAGTTCGGTTAACAACCGAGTGTTCTCGATTGCGATCACCGCCTGGTCCGCAAAGGTCCGCACCAGTTCGATCTGCCGCGCGGTAAACGGTTCGACCCGTTGGCGCGACAGGTTCATGACACCAATCAGTTCGCCGTCGCGCAGTAGCGGGACGCCAAGGAGCGCGCGTATTTTCGCGAGCTTGAAGGTCTCGGGAAACTGATATTCCGGATCGGCGGTGATGTCGGCGATTTGCACAGCGCGACGCTCCGACATGACGCGCCCAGTCATCGTCCGTCGCCCCGAAAGCGCGGAGATTGGATGGCTATCAAGGTACTTCTGGAATCGGACAGCATCGTCCGCCGCTTCAGGCGTCGAGCTAACCGCCGCGACGTAGCGGAACACGTCGCCGTCGCGCCGCGAGATGAACGCCATCTCTGCCTCGCACAACCGTGCCGCCGTCCGGGCGACCGTCTCCAGCACCGGTTGGAGGTCGAAGGTCGAGCGGCTGATAACTTTGAGCATGTCGCTGGTCGCGGTCTGGTATTCGAGCGACTGTTCCAGATCCCTCGTGCGCTCGCGCAGCTCGCCCAAGAGCCGCGCATTCTCGATGGCGATGACGGCTTGAGCGGCAAAATTCCGCACCAGCGCAATCTGCTTATCGCTGAACGCGCACACTTCCCGCCGGAAGAAAATGAGCGCACCGATGACGTCCCTCTCCTTGAGCATTGGCACAGCCATGACAGTGCGATAGCCGCCAAGCTCGGCGGCCGCCACGGCCAGAGCGTCGCGCTGAAGGTAGGGTTGTTCGATCGTGATGTCGGCGGTTTGCGCAACCTGCTTGGTCGCTATTGCGCGGCCAAAGGTTATGTGCGGATTGGGTCGCACCGGCCCGCGCAGCATGAATTCGGCGAATGCCTGCGGCGCGTTGTGGGCCGCGCCTAATCGGAAAGAATCGCCTTCCGCCAGCATCAGAATGCCGAATTTGGCTTCGCAGATGCGCGATGCGTTCTCCAGGATGGCGGCAAACACCGGTTCGGTCTCGCCCGGAGAACTACTGATGATCTGAAGCACCTCCGACGTTGCCGTCCGCTGGTCTAGGGCTTCAGTGAGGTCGGCAGTCCGCTGGCGCAGCTCATTGAGGAGGCGCGCATTTTCAATCGCGATCACGGCTTGAGTGGCGAAGTTCTGTAGCAGCGCGATCTGCTTGTCGGAAAACGGCCGTGCTTCCTGGCGGTAGATGTCGATGGCGCCGAGCAAGGCATTGTCCTTGCGCAGTGCAACACTTGCTAGGGTACGGGCGCCGCCAAGGTCGACATAGGCGCGACGTAGGCGATTGCCGGCACGGTACAGCTCAGTCGCGGATAGATCCGGCACGTGAACAATGCTGGCGCCTCCCACGATCTCAACGAGGCTAGCGGAAGCCGGCGCAGGCACGGATTCGCGAACAAACTCGGCGAGCGCCGGCGGGATGCCGTACGCAGCGCCCACGGAAAATTGCTCGCCATCGTGAAGCCAAAGAGCGCCAAATCCGGCTTCGCACAGCCGCGTCGCCTTCTTCAGCATAGCCTCGAAGACCGGGCCAAGGTCGCCCAGCGAGTTATTTATGACCTGCAGCACCTCGGCGGTCGCGGTCTCCTGCTCACGCGCCTCTTTCAGCTCGCGGGTGAGAGTGCCTACCTGCTTTTGCAGATCGGCAATAGATGTGGCCGCGATCGATGGTGTGGGCGCTTTGCGCCCAGTCGCGCGCCGACCTTTGATCGGATGTTCGCTTCCACCGCGCCGCTGCATTTCGCTTCCTCGGGTGGGTCAGAATGGGGCCTAAGCTTATATAAATTCGGAGTTTCGCGCTATGGCCGGAAGCCGCGATCGGTCGAAATCACTTTCGGAACATCGGCTGCCTACTGCCGGTCTACCCCCGACCGACCCCACAACTCAGGTCTCCAACTGGACCTCGCATCTCGCTAGGAGCCAGTCATTCGATTTTCGATCGGAAAGAAACTCAATACCTGACCGAAACCCGAGCTTTTTTTCTTCGCTCGCGGCCATTGCACCGAGGCGGGCTCATAAAGAAAGCCGTCGGGATGTGGGGTAAGTCGGGTCTGCGGTCGCTTGCGCGCTCAGCACTGGTTGAGGCCGTCGAGCAGCTTACCCGCGCGCTTAGACAAATCGCGACTTTGCCCAGTAAGCCGGCGCTTCGCCGCGAACAGATCAAGCTTCAAGTCGCGCTCATTGATCCACTCTTCCAGGTCAAAGGCTATGCGGCGCCAGAAACGGAGCCGTCGGCAGAACGGGCACGCCTCTTGATCGAACAAGCGGAGGCACTCGGCGTATCTTCCGAAGATCCCTTGCTGTTATTTTCGGCCCTCTACGGCTTGTGGGTTGCGAACCACTCCGACTTACCGGCCACGCACTGCGCGAACTTGCGGTGCAATTTTTCGTACTCGCTAAAGAACAGGTAACGACTGGCTGGCTCATGATCGGGCATCGTATCCTGGGCGTCTCCTTGCTGGTCACGGGGGACATCGCGCAAGCGCGGTCGCATTTCGATCGTGCGATCGCGCTTTACGATCCCGTCGAACATCGCTCGCTGGCGACAAGGTTAGGCCAGGACGTCCGGGTGGCAATCTTGTCGAATCGGTCATGGGCTTTGTGGTTTCTCGGCTATCCTGAGGCCGCGCTCGCGGATATTGAGCGCGGGGTCAAAGATGCAATCGAGATTGATCAAGCCGCCGCCTCGTTGTATGCGCTCTCCCAAGCAGCATTCGCCTATGCCCTGTGCGGCAACTAGAGGCGGCAAGTACGCGAGCCGAGCAACTTGTCTCTTTGGCAGAAGCCAAAGGTGCCTTGTTTTGGAAGGCTCGCGGAATGGAGCATCAAGGCGACATATTGGCCCAAACTGGCAAAGCCTCAGAAGCGATCCGCATTATCACTTCTGCAATCACTGCACGTCGGTCAGTGGGATTGACATTTTGGTTGCCGTGGTACTTATCAGACTTAGCGAAGGCCTAGCCGAGCTCCAACAATTCGATGATGCTTCGCGCTGCATTCTCGCCGCAACTACGATTATTCCTGCCAGAACCTTACCCCGGCAAACACCCCGCCAACGGTAGCTAGTGACCAGGCCGCAACGTAGAGGGTACGGAGACAGGTGTCCATTGAGGTGCCAAGCCGCTGCACCACCACCCCGTGGTCCTGGCTGCGCCGCTCTGAGCGCCGAGCACGTGCGGCAGCCCGCCCGTTCGATTGCCGGACTACTTCGGCTCGATCGTGTCAACCCTGCGGCATGGCAAGCATCTGTAGGCATAGACCGCTGGCAGCTTTGCAGTCTCCGGCAGTGTCGCAAGATAATCCATAGGGCGTCTGCATTCGCTGCAGATGAGAATAGGTGGATTGTCTTGGTTGCGGCGGCTTGCCATCATATGCTCATTGAGAGCGCGCCAATATAGTTTCGGATGGCACCAGCGAAACCTCCGGTGAACTACCGGAGCATATCGAAATCCGGCAGAGCTCTCGTTTGCTGCGCCTTCATGCGCTCATTGAGAAATGACATCCGACCCCTTTTGTGCAGTTGAGCGGTCGGAAGCGCCCATATTTTTCCCAGAGTCGGTTGGTTGCCGCAACCTATGCTGGAGGTCGAGACCGACGCGACGCTGAAGCCTTGCCCGGCGTGCTGTGGCCCTCCGCCCCGCGGCCTCTTTGCGACCGTCCTGACGGGCTTGAACGCGTGTCACTTATCATTTGGGGGAAGCGCCCTGGCTCCGCCGCTGCGTGATGGTGGTGCGGCCTTGACGCCGGTTGACCGATTGCCTCGCCCTGCCGCCGTCCGCTTAGATGTCATAGGACTAAGAGGGGCGGCGACGATGAGGCGAAAGGCGGAATGGATCGCAAAAGCCAAGGAAGCGATAGACGACCTGCTTTCAAGCGTAGAACTACACTACGTAAACGGCTGGGAAATTGGCTTTCTTGAGAACATGAAAGTGCAGCTCGATAAAACGGGTTCGCTGACCGACAAACAAGAGGCAAAGCTCTTGCCTCTGCTACGGCAGTCGCGAAAGTGGGGATGACGCGGTGACGGTGTGGGCAAACCTCCGCGAAACGCGGACGTTTCCGCGATGACGATGCGCGGCGAGCGTCGCCGTCGTGCGCGGCGGACGAGGTAATTGACCTCACTGCTGCCAACAATGGTCTAGTGCAGCGTGCCCCGATGCGGTGGAGCGATGTTGGATTGTTCATAGAAGTATTGCAACTCGGCCTCGAGACGCTCGTTGAGCAAGAGGAGCACTTGCAAGGCCCCGTGAACGTCGCCCCGGTATTCTTCGATCAATCTGTCTATCAGGTCGTTAATCGGCATGGTTGGCTCCCACGGCGTCTGATTCCATTAATCGCGGCTAGTGGGTTCAACTTGCCTTCAATGCACAGCTTGTTCCCTTGGCTGGGGCGCAAGCCGTGAGGCGCTCACCGCGACGCGATGCGGAAATCTGCTGGTGTGTACGTGTGACATCCCAACAACATACAAGCAGAAGAACGCGCTGAATTGGATGAACACCGAGAGTCTTCCCCGCTATTCACAGGACGCGAGCCGAGAGCCAGGTTTATCGTCAGAGCGACAGGGCTGCGATGAAGCGGCTCTTGCAACTGCGCTTTGGCACCGAAACGATAAGGCTAGGTTGGCTCGGGGTGGCGCATGTTTGACGTTTATTTAAACGAAAGACGCGACCTGCTCGTCGTTAGTAAGGGACTTCCTATACCCGCACACGAGCCGGGGCGATGGCGCAAATCCAGGAAGAAGGTTCTCAAAGTCAGTGACGAGATCAAGTCGGCGGTTCAAAGGCAAGGCTACTACATTCGGAAGTTGAGCGATGCAAAGGGACCGTCACGTCTTCTGATCGCTAAGCAAGCGCGGTCGTCGAGCCGATCCATTCCAAGGCATGCCGATGATCCTGACGACTGGCGAGAAGCGGGACGTGTGGATGCGCGCGCCATGCGATGAGGCGAAGGGGTTGCAGCGACCATTGGGAGCCCTCTCGCGGGCCCCAAACTGGTAGCAATCGCTCTGCAATGGGGTCAATCGCTCTGGAGCAGCGCCGCTGCCCTGCTGACTACCATCACTATGTCGACGCCAACCAACGAGCGGAGGGACAACTGATGGTCTGGAACAACCTGGTCAGCCAATCTGCGACACTCGCGTCGCGGCCTAGAGTCCTCAGAGCAACCTTCATGTGCGCCCTTTCGGCGACGGTTCACTTCACTTCAACGATAGAGGCAGGACAGAGGATCACGACGCCGCCGGTCAATGCGCACAATCCCATGGTCTCGATCATGGCCCTGGATGGTGTTGCGCTCCTTTGCAGAAACTTCCGGCCGGCGCGCCCCTGCCGACTGTCTTCCGGCACCCTAAAAACTGCCGCGCATGGCCCCTTTAGCATCGAACACATCGCTATGATCCGGTCCAAAGCCGCAAAGCACACGTCGATCCTCGACACGATGAGAGCCATCACCGGGACATCCACGGCACGCGCGTGCTTTGCCGAGGGCCGCTGTGTCCGGTGCCATGGCCTCGGGCGTTACCCGCTCGATCCAGGCGACGTTCAGTCCGAATGATTTGCGCCGGTGACGTCCCACGGGTTGGAGGAGCGATAACGCGCTCGAACGCCTCCTTCTCATAGTCGAGCCCGAGCACGCGCAGCGTATAGGCGAGCGACTCGCGGGTGACCGCCGCAAAATCCGATAGCGCCGCGTCAGCGAGCGCAACCAGGTGTATTCGAGCTGCTTGATCCGCCAGACCTGCGTGATGATCTGGCCGCAGCCGGGAATTGCATCCTCGGTGACGTCAGCGACGGACTGCTGTCGTAGAGTGCCCCATAGGCCTCGAAGACGACTGCTTTGAGGCTCATCAACTACTCCTCCGGCGGATCAAGGTGATGTCGGTCGCGGATTGGCCTCTGGCCACGGAGAGGGGCTCGCGATTTCAGTCTCGGCCGTTTCGATCCTGAGCGGGCGCGGTACCGGTTTGAGGCCTGCCAAAATGTTCTTCGCCAGCTCCGCTGCGCTGGTCTTGACGTCAGGCTGGAGGAAATCTTCGAGTCTTTGGAGGTTGTTGCCTGAATCCTGCCACCGGAGCTCTTTCGCCACCGTGTAGTGAGCGTAAGCCTGGGTGTAGTCTCGCGTCGTTCCGGCCCCATCGTGGTAGGCGCGGGCGAGCCAATAATGGCAGTAGGCATTTCTGTAAGGCGCACATTCCTGGAATAGTTCAAACGAGCGCTTGGTATCGAACCACGGCGCGTCCCGCGCGTATCTTATGACATTAGCGAGCTCCGCGAGAGCGAAGACAGAGTGACCCTGGCGATAGGACCGCTCGAACCACTTGATCGATTCCGACAAATCCGTGCTTTCCCGATCGAAGTATCGGTCTCTGAGCCACCGCGCGAGCGTGAACTGTGCCGCTTCAAACCCGGCATCCGCCGCGCGTCGCAAATAGTCGAGCGTCTTCGTATCATCGCGGGCAAGCCCGCCCCGCCCGGTGTTGATGCAGAATGCGAGTTGCGCCATGGCGACGAGTTCGCCGGCATCTGCCGCCTTGCGCAAGAGATCGACGGCCTTCACGGTATCATACGTGCTGCCAAATTCCCCGCTGACATATCCGGCGGCGGCGAGCCGCGTCGCGTACGGCTCGCCCGCGGCAACCGCGTCGTCGATCAGCTTCCGTCCCGCCGTCTCATCCTTCGGCACGCCGCTCGCGCCCGTGAAGAGGATGCGGCCGAGGACGCTGCCGGCCTGACGATGTCCCCCGGCTGCCGCCTCGCGCAGCAACGCCTCCGCGCTGCGCGTCTGGTCGGTCGAATTCGGGATCAACAAGGCGAGTGCCGAGAGGAATTGAACGTTGGGGTCGCTCGAAGTCGCCGTTTTCAGGATGTCAATCGTCTTGACCCAATTGAAGCGATAATAAGCGCCGAGCGCCGCGCCAAGTTTCTGCTGGTCGTCCAGGGCGGATTTCCTAAAGGTCGATCTGTCGACGATGACCGTGATCTGGTTGGCGACCATGGGTCTGCTGACCTCATCGTCCCATACGAAGACAGCGCGTCGGGTGGCCGCACAGCCCGGAGTTGATGCATTGGTGCAATCGGCAGGCTTGGCCCAATTGCCCACCGAAACTGGCGCCGTCTGAGGAAGACCCACGAGAAGCCAGCTCGCGAGAACGACTGCCGTCAGCTGCGGCCAGACAAACCATGCGCGACGATACCAGGGATCGTATTGCCAGAAGGCAACATGCAAGGCGGCCGTTCGGCCGATCGCTGTCATCTGGTTTGTCCGCTCTGATTCCATCTTGGGTCGATCGTTTCGTTTGCAGCTATGCCAGGTCCTGGTTGACCAGTTCGACGGCGACGTACTTGAGCGCATCAGCGATGGGAATGAAGAAATTGAGGCTGGAGCCCGTCTTGTCAGCCGTAACGGTTATTCCGCCCACACTAACGGCCACGACATTGCCGAACCGGTCCACCAGTGCGCCTCCGCTACTGCCGCCATGGATGGCAGCATCGCTCTGTAGGAGCTTAAGATCGTTGTTCCCCGTGCCAAAAAGATCATCGTCCGTGCGATAGCCGCTGACGATGCCCTTGGTGATGGTCGTCGACCATTTCTCGTCTTTCGGCGTACCTACGGCGTAGACCTCTGCGGCGACATCGGGCAGGTTGAGCTGTAGCGGCAAGGCCTCCATGGCCGATTCGTTGACCTTCACCAAGGCGATGTCTCGCGCCTTGTGCGACTGCACCACCTCGCCGGGGAGCTGACGGCCAGTTGTCAGCTTGATGGTTACAAATTTGTTGTTGCCGACAACGTGGTGGTTGGTCAGAAGGTATCCATCCCTGGAGATGAAAAAGCCGCTGCCGTGACCGCCGTCTAACTTGATCGTGACAACGGCTGCCTGCAGGGCGGACGTCCCCTCAGACAGTGGGGTGACCGAGCGAGGCAGCGCAGAGATCCTGACCACGGTGTCGCTGATCTTTTCCGGCTCGAGCCCGCGATATCCGGAAATCTGGATGGCCGCGTCAATATCCGTCATGGTGAGCTGACGCACGTCAGCGGAAGGGTCGCGCCCCACGCGCAGGGCCTGGGCCTCGCGTGCGCGCTCGAGCAGCGTTCGCATCTCGCGCGCCTGTCCCCAGGACTTGCTGCGCATGCCGACCTTCATCCACGGGCCGAGGCTGGTTTCGAGATCATCTGGCAGTACGAAGTTTTGCCGTTTGGCCATCACCCGCAGGATGGCGACAAGCTCGTTCGCGGCATAGGGCGGAAACGCGATCGTCTTGGTGAAGCGACTGGAGAGGCCGGGATTGCTGTTGATGAAGCGTTGCATCTCGTTCGGGTAACCCGCAACAATGACGACGATCCGGTCGCGGTTGTCCTCCATGAATTTGAGCAATGTATCGACCGCCTCCTGGCCGTAATCCTGACCCGATCGGGCAAGCGAATACGCCTCGTCGATGAACAGGATGCCGTCCAGCGCCTCCCTGCATTTATCGAGCGTCTTGGCGGCGGTCTGGCCGATATAGCCTGCCACCAGACCCGAGCGGTCGGTCTCGACCAGATGACCTTTTCGCAGCACGTTGAGCGAACGATGTATATCGCCGAGTGCGCGGGCGACCTCAGTCTTTCCCACGCCGGGCGGGCCGGTAAACACCATGTGCCGGCTGATGGGCGCGGTGACGAGCCCCTGCTCGCGGCGCATGCGCTCCACCTCAAGCCCCGAGATGAGCTTGTTCACCTCCTCCTTGACCGGCTCCAGCCCAACCATCTCTTCGAGGTGGTCCAGCGCCTGATCGAGTGTGCGTTCAAGGGGAACGGTGGCCGCGACCTTCAGTCTGCGCATGGAGCGTGGCGCCAAATGATCTGGCGAAGAAGACGCCGCCAGCGTGGGTTGAACGAGGACCGGAGCAGAAGTTGATATGGTCGGCGCGGGCGGAGGCGGCAGAGGCGGAGGCGGGATGCGCGTCCGCACCAGATTCACGCCTGCGCTTTCGAAGTCGACCATCTCGATCTTGCTGATGTCGGCGGTCGGGTCGGCGGCCACGCGCAAGGACTGGGCTTCGGACGCCTTGTCGAGAAGGTTGCGCATCTCGCGCGCATTGCCCCAGCCCTCGCTCTTCCACTGGGTTTCGATCCAGGGGACCAGGCTTTGCTCGAGTTCATCAGGTAATCCCGCGTGCTGCCGCCTGGCCATCAATCGCAAGATCGCAGCCAGCTCCTTCGGTTCATAGGCCGGGAATTCGATGGTTTTGTTGAAGCGGCTCGCAAGGCCCGGATTGGTGGCGATGAAGCGCCGCATTTCATTGGGATATCCGGCGACGATCACCATGACGCGGTCGCGGTTGTCTTCCATGAACTTGAGGAGCGTCGCGATGGCCTCTTGGCCGAAATCCTTGCCTTCGCCTGCGAGCGAGTAAGCTTCGTCCACGAACAGGATGCCGTCGAGCGCCTCCTTGCACTTGTCGAGCGTCTTGATCGCCGTCTGCCCGATATAGCCCGCGACCAGGTCGGCGCGCTGTACCTCAATCACATGTCCTTTGCGCAGCACTTTGAGCGAGCGATAGATCTCCCCCAGAGCGCGCGCGATCTCGGTCTTGCCGACGCCGGGCGGCCCGGTGAACACCATGTGCCGGCTCACCCTTGCCACCGGCAAGCCCTGTTCACGGCGCTTGCGCTCGACTTCGATGCCGGCCAGCAGCTTGTTGACCTCCTCCTTGACGGAGCTGAGCCCAATCATCTGGTCGATCTCGTCGAGCACCTCGTCGGCGGTGCGGACAGATACGGCCGCAGAGTTCACGTTCAGCCGGCGCCCGACCGTATAGCCCTCCCCGACGGGGACCAGTCCGAATCCACTGGGATCGCTCCCGAGCCGCATCGCCACATAGGTCAACGCGATCCCGGCCAGCATGATCAGGAGCACGGCGCCGATCGTGAGCGCGTTTGCCCACGTCAATGCGCTGAGTGGACCGGATTTCGGATTAAGTATCCATTGCGTGGCGATCGCGGCCACAATCATCGCGATGCATATGCCGACCATCGGATGGTTGCGGAAGAAGTTTTTCATGGCCGGCAATTCCCGGTCACGGCGTCCCGTTCGCCTGTTTGCACATTACCCGTTTGAGCAGTCATGGACATGGGTTGCGAACCTGCCACCTGACATTGACGGGATAGGTGCCGTTGACGTCGTGAACGCCTCCGGGCGTGAGGTAGAACCCCACCTGGTCCGCCTCGCCGACCAATGTCAGAACCCCACGTCCCGTGGGATACGGCGCGGGATAGGGAATGGCGACGCGCTGAGGCGCGGGGCTGAGCTTGATCGGCGGCGATAGATGTTGTCCCGATCGGACGCGCACCATGCCGCCATGCCCATTCCGTTGCGTCAACGTCACCCATGCCAGCGGCACCTTGCAGTTCTTCGCGTCGTCCACCGCCGCTTTCGAGCTTCCCGGATCGAGGGTCGGAAGAGCGGCATTGATGTCGGCTGGCACAAGCACTTCCAGGGTGGATTCCTCGCCAACGGCAACGGGCTTGTCGCGGACGATGCTAGGTATCACGACGCTGGCGGCTATTCCGGCGATCGCAAGCCCGCCGACTATTCCGATCACGATCCTTCGAGACGAGCCAGGCTTCTTGCCACGCGGCGGCTCCGGGCGTGGAGGCTGGTCTTGCCCGCCGATCGCGCCGCCGGAAATCTCGGCCTGTGCCTCTGGCTCACTCATGTGTCGAGCTGTGGTCATTGTCGGATCCAGAATATTAGGGTCGAGGGCCGATGAGGCGACATCCCTGAGTTTATGAAAACGTGTCCAAACCGTTACTGAACGACGTCCCGTGCGGTGCCCCAGCCCGTTTCGTGCAAGTCGTTATTCCCGATGGCGGGGGCACGGATAACTATGGCAAAACATTTTGGCGCGGAACGTGCGTCAGGTCACTCATGCCGTTTCGCGAAAGCGTTTTCTTGAACGAGCTGGACGGCCGTTCTCACACCCGCCGATCCCTGGATACGACGCGCGATAGGTGCAAAGTTTTCCAGACACTCGGGATGCGATCCGGTTAGTTTTCTAGCCGTTTCCGGAGCTTGACGGCCGGTGCCATTGTCGCGGTTGAGCGGATCAATAGCTCGGCTCGAAGAACAGATTAACGACCCAACACATTTCAAATGACCGATTGATGCATGGAGGACGTTTTGTGCTTCAAGTATATCGACCCGGACGTCGCGGGCGAGCTTCCCGGCTTTCGGCGGGGCTATCTCTTAGGGTGCGCTGTCTTGATGTGCATCGTGGCCATTGAGCTGATCGTGCTGCTTTAGTCCGTGGCGAGGTAGCCAATGCAGAAGAGAGCGATGTGAGCGACAGCTTCGGGACTGTGGTAGTCGCCGAATTCCGCGGTGGCTTCCTTGCTAGCTTATATGCGGGCAATTCCGGCGCCGCCGGGATGATGCGGCGGCCGCTCAGTGATGTCGAAAACTTTTCTGCGGATGATGACCCAGCAGTCGTCACGATTGTTGTGCAGGGCGACCTCTTCGCGCATGACGGGACCTGGCGCCTTGGCGGGAGCGGCCGGCGTCCAGAGCTTCCCGGTCACTGGCGTAGTTGGCCTTCGGCCCGGCGGAAATCCCAGGGCCCCAGTCTCTTGTAGGGCAATTCGGTGCCGATATTGCGGGCGTCGTAGGGGTAGATCCAGGAGTCGTCCTCGCCCCCACGCTTGTCATGGGCGAATGCCGGGCTCACCCGCTCATTGAGCGTCTCGAGCAGCGCCCTCTGCTCGGCGGTGTCCCTGGCGCGCAAGTGATCGAACGCGAATTTGGAGCCGAGCTGAAAGCGGGTAGCGCGATGATGCCGCACGCGCTCGTAATGCAACAACGCCGTCGCCACGTCGCGCTTGTGCAAAGCGAAGCCGCTGGCGAGCGCGGCGGCGTCCTCGAAGGACTGCGCGGCGCCTTGGCCGAAGGTGGGAAGCATCGGGTGCGCCGCATCGCAAAGCAGACAGATGCGTCCCTGCACCCAGGTTTCAAGCGCGTCACGATCGTAGAGACCCCACCTCGTGGGACGAACGATCGCCCCTGGCAGCGCGAGCAGGTCATCCCGACTCGGGCTCCATTCGAAGGTCTCGCCGACCTTGCGAAGGATCTCCTCCCGGCCGACGGAAACCAGTCGCCCTCCTCCTTCTCGAATGCGGCAGAGTCGGGCTCGTAGCGGGCGATCCAGACGTTCAACAACTCGCCGCCGCGCACCCAATAGGTCGTCGCCCCGCTCTTGTCATTGCGAAGGCGATCCATGCTGAGGGAGTCGATGGGATTGTTGTCCAGCGGGCTGCCGTCAGCCTTGCGGAGCGCGGCGACCGCAGCCCGCGGAATCAGTCCACGAAAGCAGGTCACCTCGGTCCAGCGTTTGGGACGCGGGTTCGGCCACGCCAGCTGCAATGTGGCAGAGTTGATCCCGTCGGCACCGACGAGAAGCTCT
Source organism: Bradyrhizobium sp. PMVTL-01 (assembly GCF_051861855.1). Taxonomy (NCBI): domain Bacteria; kingdom Pseudomonadati; phylum Pseudomonadota; class Alphaproteobacteria; order Hyphomicrobiales; family Nitrobacteraceae; genus Bradyrhizobium; species Bradyrhizobium sp. PMVTL-01. The sequence continues at coordinate 252,451 of NZ_CP193983.1, forward strand.
GACGTGACGGTTCGACCATTCGCAGAGGTTGCCGTCACCTCGCCCGCGGTCTGATGCAAGCGTGTCAGCCTGGAATCCATGTGCACTCTGATCGGGCACGGCGCGCCGCTGTCGGGACCGAACTCGAACACCCGTTTGTACAGGCACATCAACAGGTCCAGCCGATGCATGTGATGAAGCCGGCGCCGTCGCCGGCGGCGGTGACATGATCGAACTTGGTCACGCTGCCATCCGCGTTGAACTGCCGGGTCGACTCCAGAACGGCCGCCCGGCCGGGCGCCTTGGGATCCCGCCATCGAGGTCGACGCCCAGCCAGCGACATAGCCGCGCGCCGTTGGGCGGGATGTTCAATCCCGCGCCGGCGGTCAGTTAAACCAGCGGGGCAGCCCGGAAGCGAACGACGGCGGATGGAGACTGACTTAAGGGACGGGACGTCCTCGCATTCATGGAGGCCCAACTGACGCCGGGTCCAATCCGGGGGACGGCGGTCAACGAGATCACGCTACCGGTTGTCGAACAAGCGCCGGTTCCTCCGCTGCGGCAGCCTGCCGACCGCGCGAAGCGGCGGCGCGAGCGCCGAGAACGCCGCAGCGAGGCGCGCGAACGACCCAGGGCGAACGCCTCCTAGTCAAAGACGCCAGCGAAGCTGGACCGCTTGATAGTCCCGGACCATCGATTGTCTCCCCAGCCCCACGCGTACCGCCGTTACCTTGTTTGCGGCCATGCCCGCTGGATCTACAGACTGCTTTTCGATTCGGCCATCAGGCGGCCGAGTTGTGCACCGGGGTCTTACAGGGCCGGTAGGGCCCGAGAGGACGCGGACGGGAGCCGAACCCGCACGGTATCGCGGCCACGACCGTTCCCTCCGACCCGCGCCACGCCCAGCACCCCACACTTGAATGGAGGCCCCCTTCCGCCGACGAGAGCCCCCGCCATCGAGGCACGCTCGGAAGCGTCGAGAAGGGCGCAAGCGTGTGGATACGAGTCGCGAGGCTAGGCGCGAAACTCCAGAGAATCGAGACGCTTGCGGAGAAATGCCAGCACCATGATCTCGTCGGATGAGAGCTTGGCATACTGGCGCTTGAACTTCTGCGCGATCTTGGCTTCGATCATCCTCACCAAGTCGCCGGACATGTAGGCGTTCAGGACTTCCGGGTGCACGTAGCACTTGCGGCAGATGGCCGGCGTATTGCCGAGCTGCTTCGAGACGCTCTCAATCGCGGCGACGATGTTGCGCTTCGCCTCGGCCTGGCTGTCATACTTCTTGGATTCGGCCAGCGCCAACGCCGCCAGAACCGTCCCAGCCCAAGTGCGGAAATCCTTCGCGCTGAAGTCCTCGCCTGTAATGTCCTTGATGTAGGCGTTGACGTCGCCCGAATCCACCGTGCGCGGCTCTCCGTCGTTGTCCAGGTACTTGAAGAGTTCATGACCTGGGATATCGGCACAGCGCTTCACGATCGAGGCTATGCGCTTATCCTCGACGCGGAGCTTCCACTGCTTGCCAGACTTGCCCGTGAAGTCGAACCGAAGGACGCCGCGGCCGACCGCAACGTGCTTACGGCGCATGGTGGTCAGTCCGTAGGATTTGTTTTTCTCGGCGTACTCGACGTTACCGACCCGGATCAGCGTCTTCTCCAGAAGACTGACGATCGTGGCCAGCACCTTCTCGCGGGGAAGTCCGTCTCGTTTCATGTCGGCGGCGACCCGCTCACGCAACGAGGGCAGGGCGGCCGCGAACTGGATGATATGCTCATACTTATTCTGGTCCCGGATCTCCCGCCACTTCGGATGGTAGCGATACTGCTTGCGACCCCGCGCATCGAGCCCGGTTGCCTGGATGTGGCCGTTCGGCGATGGGCAGATCCAGACGGATTCGTAGGCCGGCGGGATGCCGATTGATTTGATGCGTTGGATGATCGTGGCATCGGTGATGCGCTTGCCGTCTTTGTCGTAGTAGCTGAAGGTGGTTCCTGTCCCCTTGCGCGTGTAGCCGGGCGCGGAGTCGCTGACGTAGCGAAGGCCTTCTTCAGCGATTGTGGCGGCGACCTCGGCGGTACGATCTAGGATCTGTTCTTCATTGCTGGTCTGTCGGAGCATGGGCCTGTCTTCCGAAGCACCCTGGGATCGAGGCTCCGCTCACAGTAAAGGCATGAAGACGCCCTTAGGTTCCGCTGAGCTCGCCGGTCGCGATCCGTAAATTAGTGGCCGCGCAGAATATCGCCCCCTGATGAGAGCCGCTCGGTTCCTTTCGACGAGGTCGCGCAGTCGATGAGGGCATGGCTTAACTTCAGACAATCGCCACAAAGATCACCGATACGCTCCTACAATCAGTTTTCACGAAGGTGGCGATGCCCCGATATTCACTCGATGTCTTGCGTCAGCGCTATGTCGATGAGAAACGACCACTCGAGGCCAACGTGGAGCAGATCTTGCGGGCCGACACCCGTGCGGGAGCGCGTGCTATCCTGGCCTCAATTGACAAACGGCGCTTCGACAATAGGTCCGAAGGGCAGCGCCTCCGCAAGATGCTCCGCTTTGAGACTTCTCTCTGGGAAAGCGGCCATCATGCCGTAGCGGGCGTGGACGAGGCTGGAATGAGCCCGCTCGCCGGGCCGGTCTCCGCTGGCGCTGTGATCCTTAAACCCGGCACGCGGATCATCGGAATCGACGACTCGAAAAAGCTCGATGCTGCGGCTCGCGAAGAACTCGCGAAAGAGATCAAGGAAAAGGCAGAGAGTTGGTGTGTGGCGTTCGTCGAGGTCGAGGAGATCGACGCGATCAACATCTATTGGGCAAGCATTCAGGCTATGCAGCGTGCGGTCCGGGGGCTTGGGCTTGCGCCGCAGCACTTGCTGATCGATGCGAAGCGGTTGAAGGAAATGGACATCCCTCAGCAGGCTATCATTAAGGGCGACGCCAAGTCCGCCAGCATCGCCGCAGCCTCCATCCTCGCGAAAGTCGAGCGCGACATCGTAATGCGAGCGCTTGACGTGCGTCACCCCGGCTACGGATTCGCGGATCACAAGGGCTACCCAGTCCCGGCTCATTATGAGGCCCTCGCCAGGCTTGGCGCATGCGCAGCTCACCGCAGGTCGTTTGGACCCGTTCGTAACGCTCTCGGGTTGCCGCCCCTCCCGCCGTGGCCTTCGGCATCCGAGCGCGCCGCCGGCTGAACTCCAGGTTCCAGGCTTCGCCTGGCCGGCATTATTTTCGCGACCAGTTCTTTTCGCGAACAACGTCCTCCGCGTCTTTGTCGGACCGTAGCCCGAGATAGACCGGCTGACGCAGCTCGCCCTTGCTGGTCCACTCCGCGAACTTCACTTCCACGACCAATGTGGGACGCACCCAGGTCGTGACTCGCTCGTCCTTCACCTTGGCAGGAAAGGGCGACTTGAAAGTCTTGAGCCTGATGAGCTTTCCGTGGAGCTCTTCGAGAACTTGGTGGCTGAAGCCGGTGCCGACGTGGCCGATGTACCGCCATCCATCATCTTCGCGCACCGCTAGGACGAGCGCGCCGAAGAAAGGCCGGGTTCGCCTGGGCGCCGTGAACCCGGCGATAACGACCTCCTGCCGCTGCGCGGTCTTCACCTTCAGCCAGTCAGCGGTCCGGCGTCCGGACGCGTACGGGCTGTCGGCGCGCTTGGCCATGATGCCTTCGATATGCATCCGCTCGGCTTCTGCAAAGAACTTTGTGCCGCTGCCTTTACGGTGCTTGCTGAATGCAATCAGCTTGTGGCGCGGCAGGATGGCCTTCAGCCTTTCCTTGCGCTCGAGCAGAGGAAGCTTCCGGAGGTCTTCGCCGTCGGCGAACATGAGATCGAACACACAGTAAAGGAGCTTGGCTTCGTGTCTCAACGCATTCTGCAGCAATTGGAAGTGCGAAACTCCGTCCTTGCCGAGGGCGATGAGCTCGCCATCGATCACGGCGTCGCCCTTCACGCTTTCCAGGGCCTGTGCAACCTCCACATACGAATGACTGATGATCTTGCCGTTGCGGCTGTACAAGGCCACTCTGCCCCCGCGGATCTCGGAGACCATCCGGAAGCCGTCGTACTTGTCCTCAAACACCCAGTGGGCATCGTCGAACGGAGCATCGGTAAGCGTGGCCAGCATCGGCTGCAGGCGCTTAGGGAGCGTTGATTTTCGGCTCATTTCGAAGCTGACGGCGTATCGCGAATCGCATTCTCGGTTCGGCTCCCACGGAATGTGCCGATCATGCGCGTCCGAACAGAAACGAAGGCTTTCCAGATCTTTGCGAACCAGGGGATCGTGAGAAGCTTAGGCTTCACGATGACGAAAAGCCGTTCGACAACTAGAAGGCTAAATGCGTAGCAGGCCACGATCATCACCGTCCCGGTAATCCAATGGCCCTCTCCTGCTACGGCTACCGCGACGAGCTTCAGAGGCTCTACGGTAGCCGCCGGTAGAGCCAGCAAGAAGAGCGACTGGTAGGGGCTCAGTCCTTCGATCGACTTTCTTAAGCTCATGCAATGCTCCTCCGGGGAAGAACGAGGGCATCCTGCCGATTGTTCCTGGTAACGGAACATACGTCGCCTTGTCTCGTTTTCAGGGACTGAGGAGGAAAGACTAGATGCGCGCGGCCAGCGAACGCGGCGGCGAAGTCAAGGACGAAGTATCGCGCTCGGAAAACGAGGTCGCCAGCTGGCGTAGCAGACGGATCCAGAGACGAGGGACCACGACAGGCAAAGTGCATGTGGTCCGTATCTCCAAGTGGGTGGTCCCGCAGTCCGGTCCGTCAGCGGACCAAACGTCGGCTACCGCAAGGCCGTAGCGGCGCAGCCGAGAAAGGCCGGAAGGTCGCATGACCGCCACGGCCAAGGGGACACCGAAGAGACTTCATTCGGCAGCCTCGCCGGCCGAACAAAAACCGCTTCCTCTGGGGGCTGGGGCGCGCATGAAGGCCAGAATTGTCCTGGCACTATTGTTGGTCGTCCTTGGACTTTGGACCGCCGCGAGCTTCCTGCCTGCTCTTATATGGGCCGCCATTATGGCAGTCGCCCTGTGGCCTCTTTATCTGGCATTCGCCACACGCGTCTCGGGTGGTCCGTCCGGCTCGGCAGCGTTCCTCTTCACCGTCCTCGTCGCACTGATCCTGGTGACGCCGATTGCACTTGCCGTGTATGAGGTCGCACAACAAAGCAACTTGCTTGCCGATTGGCTGAAGAGAGCACGCGAGAGCGGCATCGGGGTGCCCGACTGGATCGCCCGCCTGCCGATCGCCGCCGAGAGCATGGAGCAATGGTGGCCGGCCAATCTTTCGGATCCGCAGGCAGCCGCGGAATGGCTGAAGTCGGTGAATGCGGACAACGTATCCGAGGTCTTTCGGACGTTGGGCGGTCAGCTTATACACCGGCTGTTCCTCTTGTTTTTCTCGTTGCTGGCGCTGTTCGCTTTGCTTCGCGGGGGGTCGCTCAGTTGCCAGCCGCTTCCTCGAGACATGCGATAGGCTCTTCGGCAATGCGGGAGAAGGTCTGGTCGAGAAGATGATTGATGCGACCCGTGCGACCGTGAACGGTACAGTACTGGTAGCGCTTGGCGAAGGATTGGCGATCGGCATCGGTTATTTCGTCGCTGGCGTGCCCAACACGCTGATATTCGTTATCTTTACGACGGCGTTCGCGATGATCCCATTCGGCGCCTGGGTGGCATTCACCGTTGCAACCATCGTCACGATATCGGAGGGTGGAAGCGGGATCGCTGCGGCCGCAGTGCTCTTGTGGGCTCAATCGTCATGTTTGCCGGCGACCATTTCATCTGGCCGACGCTGGTGAGCGGCTCAGCGAGGCTCCCATTCCTGCTCGCGTTCGTTGGAATTTTCGGCGGCTTGGCCGCATTCGGCCTTGCCAGTCATCATGGCCGCGCTATTGGCGATGTGGCGCGAGTGGATTTTCCGGCCTATTCCTGAGGCGTGACGAAGCCGCTATCGCGGAGACGGATCGCCCCTTTCACCTAACCTGGCCACCTAACCTGGCAACCACATAGTGTCCTCAGCGGGGAGCGGGAGCGAGATCATCGGCCGCTTATGCCGCTGTGTTTTGAGCATGTAGTCATCAATCCGGGTTCCCCATCAGCGGCGGCCCAGATTTAACAAACTGTTTCGCTCGAGTCTCGATCGGTGAGCCGATTAGCTCCACATAGTAAAAGCCATACCGACGATGCACAAAAACATTGCGATGGTTGCGATCCATCCAAGCCAATAGACAGGTCCCGAAACCACCAAATCGCCCATGACCGATTTCCGCCGCACCAGCAGCATCATGACGGTCATGATCGGTGCCGCCAGCACACCGTTTATTACCGCGCTCCAATAGAGGGCCTTGATCGGGTCTAGCGCCGTGAAGTTCAGCCCGACACCGAGCGCGACCGATAGTGCGAGCACGCTGTAGAACGCTATGGCCTCCTTCGGCTTGCGCGACAATCCGACAGGCCATTTGCGTCCCTCTCCGATTGCGTAGGCGGTCGAGCCGGCCAGGACTGGGATCGCAAGCAGGCCAGTTCCGATGATGCCGAGGGCGAAGATCAACTCGGCCAGCGCGCCGGCAACGGGCCTCAATGCTTCCGCGGCCTGGGCGGACGATTCGATGTCGGTCTTTCCGGATGCGTGCAACGTCGCGGCGGTCGTCATGATGATCGCGAGGGCTATAACGTTCGAGACCGCCATGCCGACGAGCGTATCGATCCGGATTCGCTTGACCTCCTCTTCCTCCTTCTGCGGCTCCTGCTTGAGCGGCTTCTTGTCGGGATCGATCCGCTGCTCCTCCGCTTCCTGAGAGGACTGCCAGATGAACAGATAGGGCGAGATCGTCGTGCCGAGGATCGCGACCAAGGTCGTCAGAAAAGGTCCGCTCCATTCGATCTTCGGAACGAGCAGTCCTTTCAGAGCCTCGCCCCACGGCACCTTTGCGAGAAAAAGCGCGATCACATAGGCGAACAGGACCAGCGTCAGCCACTTCAGGATGGAGACGTAGCGCTCATACTTGAAAAAGATTTGCGCGATCACGGAGACCGCACCGAAGATTACGACATACAGCGTTCCCGGGCCGCCGATCAGAAGCTTGAGCGCATCTCCCATCGCCCCAAGGTCGGCCGCGACGTTGATGGTGTTGGCGACGAACAGCAGCACGATCATAGACCAGATAACAGGAGCGGGAAAATTGCGGCAAACATTTCCCGCGATGCCGTGGCCCGTTACGCGGCCGATGCGTCCCGAGATCTCCTGGATCGCGGCCATCAACGGATAGGTCATCAGCATCGTCCAGCCGACGCCGAATCCGAGCTGCGCGCCGGCCTGGCTGTATGTACCGATTCCGGAAGGATCGTCGTCGGAAGCGCCGGTGATGAGACCCGGTCCCAGGCGCTGCAAGAAGTTGTCCTGATCTTCATTCTCGATCGGCTTCTTGCTCGCACCCGCCTTCATCGTCACGTCCGACCCTCCACTCGTTTTAATCCACGGAACCATAACGCTCCGGCCATCCTAAGGGTCCGCACGGTCGCGCGCGCCGTCGATTTCAGTTGCAGCTGGCTCAGGAAAAATAGGCAATTTCCTGATGCGATCCGGAACCTTGCCATCTTTCGCTCGTTCTCGCATGCCGCATCCTACGGCGAGGAGATTTTCATGAAGAAGCTGATGCTAACGTGCGCGGCTGCTGCGCTGATCTCGACCGGCGCGTTGGCGCAGTCCACGGTGGTCACCACCACCGGCGCGGGTCGCGCCGCCGCCGTACAGATCGAGCCGGAATACCGCACGAAGATCCGCACCTACGTCACCGAGCACAAGGTGCGCCCCGTGCAGACCCGAGAGAAGATCGTGGTCGGGCAGCCCGTGCCTCGCGAAGTCGAGCTCCAGTCTGTGCCCGCCGATTGGGTCCCTCGCTCACCCAGTACCGTTACGTGTACTCGGGTGAACGCGTGATGCTGGTCGATCCTTCGACGCGCACGGTCGTCCAGGAGATCGACTGAATCCTTCCGGGCGGGGTCGCTGAAGCAAGCGACCCGCCTCCAGTCTCCGGCCCGCCGATATCTGAATCCTTCATTGCGAGCGGCCGTTCATGCCTATCATCCGATACTTCGTCTTCGTCGGCGCGCTGCTGCTGGCGCTGCTCTTCGCTGCGGACCGGTACCTGCCGGCCCCTGTAGAGCGCGCGGGCGCCTCCGATCCGGACAGAACCATCATCCGGATCGCCTCCGCGAGAGGCCTACCGGAGAAGATCGTATTCGACACGCGTCCTCGCACCGATGTGCCGATCATCGCGCAGGCCGATCCGATCCCTGTAGTACCGCAGCACCACGCGCACGAAGCCATGGCTGCAGTGCCTGCAGCCCTTGCCATCGAGGTAAAGAAAGAGATACCTGTGCGCGCGGCCGCAGCGGCCCGCCCGCATCCGAAGCGCTCGGCAAAACTACAGAGAAGGCGTCTTGCCTTTGAGAGCCCGACCCATTTGCCGGCGGATGGTGGTGACGGAATGCTCGCGCGTGATGTCGAAAAAGGAAAGGCCGCGCCTTAAATAGCGCGGCCCCGTTGCATGCGGATCGACTTCGCTCACCAGTGCCGGTAGTGCCGATGCCAGTGGCCGACCGACCGGATAGGAGCCGTCGTAATAGGCGTAGGCTGGGCGAAAGAGACGGTGACAGCGATAACCGCAGAAGACGGGCGCATTGTAGTAGGTTGTTGGTGTAGCCGGCGCCCCAGCGATACGGGAGGCGCGGACAGAGAGCGCTGCGCCGCCGTGGAGGCTTCCGGCTTCAGCGCTGGCGGCGTCCCCTGCTCTGACCGCCAGGTGATCCGGCCGAAGCCTGTGCCTCCAGCGCCGCCGCGGGTCACGCGAGCGGGCCCGCGCAAAAGCTGCTGACGCGCCTTTCCGGGCTGACACGGATAAAGTTCGTACTTGGCTCTTCTCGGGCGACTCACGGCCGAGAAGGGCCGGCTTGCTTCAAGAAGAAGCGGAAAACTTCCTGCTACTGATCAAGGTTGATGAAGTTGGTGAGTATGCTGGGGACACAACCCGGCCTCGCAGGGGTTAGCGTGCTCCGCCAGCTCGGCGGGTGAGCCGGCGAAAGTCCCAAGCTTGTAGGCGCCTTCCCATGACTAAAGGCCTAGTTTCATTCACGGAACCGAACTTGGCCCATCCCCGTTTGGAAGTCGTTAAAGCATTTCTTGGGAAGGCACTATGACGCAACGACGTTGTAGGGTCACACAGACCCGCTCCCTCGAAGACCGAATGGCAGAACAGGCGGCAAAGCTGAAAGAACAGGCCAGCCAGTTACCCGCTGGGGCCGAGCGTGAGGCGCTACTGAAGCGAGCGAGGATTGCGCAGACCGGCGCGCATCTGAGTGATTGGCTTCGTTCACCCGGCCTACGGCGGCCCGAATGACTCTCCACTAATCAATGCTGGCTGTCCTGAAGGGGTGGGATGTGAAGCTACTGGGCGAGTATCTCGAACACGCACTCCAATTTGAACGGATGGCGGCCAAAGAGCCGGACCCTAAGCTGAAAGCGGCGATGGAGAGCCAAGCGAAGGCTTACCGGAAGATGGCCGCGAAGCGAGCCAGGATGCTCGGCTTGCCGGCGCCTAGCCCTCCCGAGCAGTAGATTGGGTCGAGGGAACAATTGTCCTTTTTGGTACTTATTCAGTCGGCTTGGCAGGGTGATTCCCATGAACTTTTTCAGTAGCGACAGATTTTCGGGACCGAAGACACGGGAAGAGCCGCGCTGCAAATGCGGCGCGCAGCCCCGATTGGATCATACGATGATGGACCCAGTGCGCGGCCTGTTCGAGTGCCGGTGTGGTGAGCGCTCTTGGACTGAGGACAAAGAGTAAGGCCTGCTAGGTTTGATGCCACTTGTCTGCGAGCGTAGTGGCCTAGGTTGATCTTGAGCCGTCGCCTATTCTGGAACGTGCACTCGCTTGTCAGCATTACCGGCGAATGCCGCGCTATTTCTTCACGTAACCCACAAGTGACCTTCTAAGCGAGGAATTGCCGGACAAGCACGCCGCTTGACATGAGGCCACAGTGACGGCTGGCAAGATACTCCAAGGCCTCGACGGGAATCTAACGCCGGAGCACGGATGGCGGATGGAAGTCACGGACGAATTTCAAAACACGCTCTACGTCTTGCACATCAAAGCCGAAAAGCCAAAGTAACACGGCCTCAGTTGTCGGCCTCTCATGGCGTCCGTCGCGCTCGATGGCCGTAATAGTAAAGCGCGGGTCACCTCGCTCGAAGTCGGGCCAGACATCGGCGTCGCGAGTACCGCAACTCTCACCCAGAGGCTCAGCGTCGGATAAGGTCTGTTTGAAACGACGCCGCTTCGACATGGCGTTGCTTCCGTGTTGGAGGAGGGCGGGAGCGCTACCGGCGTTCTCATCACAGAAAATGATCCGGGCTGTGATGGCCACGGGCAACTACTACTTTTCGCGCCCGTCCCGGAACTCTTCCGGAATGACTCAAAGGGCGTAAGCCCCTCAAACCAAGGATTCGAGGTCACTTGAACCAATTTGGCCGTTGACTGGCGAGCGTCGGCCGGTCCCGACCGACATTCGGCGCCCCGGGAAAGCGAGCGCTTCTTCTGGCGGAGATATCCCGTAAACTCGGGCAAGGTCATCGCGTTCAAGTACCCTGTCCGGGGCACCCCGCCCTGCGGCCAGCCTGACGCCCGAGTGCATCTGGTGCGCTCCGGATTGATGCTCAGATGAAGCCGAACTCGAGGGCCGCCAGGCGCCAGCGCCAGTCCAAGTCGAGACGCCACGGGTGAGCATCCAGTTCAGGCAACTGAAGCTTACTAGAATTTCAAAGTTGTGCGCAGGCCAAAGACCGCAGCGTTCTTCAGTGTTCGGCCCGGCATCGTGCCCGTCGGGTCCGTCGCTCCGCCGCCCGGCCGGATGATGTATTGGAAATTGGGCTGGAGGGTCCAGCCGTCCCTCACCTGATACTGATACACCGCCGTGAGGAGTCCTTCGAAGCTGCGCACCGGCCACGCGGGACTGACAAGTGCGCGATAGTCCAAGTCGAGCGCCTGGGCTCGCTTCGAGACGTGTGCGTAGCCGGCCGCGATCCCGAACTTGTCTTCCGACCGTTTGTCGCTGAGGCCGATGAATTCGACGCCTGCGTCGGCGTAGAGATCGATCAGATTGCGGTCGGCCGAAGCGCCAGAGACACGAGCGAATACGCCGATCCCGCGATCATCGCTTTTGGGCACGCGATAAAGTTGCTGCTCGAAGACCGCCCACCCGCCGATGTCGCCCACCAACATGAGTGGAGTGCCGCTGCTGTTCGGCGCCGAAAGCGAAACGCCGTTGCTGGCGAGTTGGAGATCGGAGAACGGCCCGAAGTGACGCCATCCACCGAACTTGATCTGGCCGGTCAGATTTGGATCGCCCTTCTTGTTGTTCCAGGCGTACTGGATCTGCCCTAGCAGCAGCGGCGGATCGTTGACTCGGAAGTTGACGCCATATCGGTTGCGTTCTTGCGGATCGCCCGGTCCCGGACCGGCTTGGTTGCCGTCGAAGACGCCTCCCAGGATGGACAGCTGACCGGTGATGTTGACCAGAAGCCTGGTGCCCATCGCAGCCAACGGCGGCGATGGACCGCCGCTGGGCAGGTCGAGCGACGTGATCACAGGCCAGCCCATCGACGCGTTCGTGAAGACGTCGGTGTATTTCGTGTTGAAGAACTCGCTGTCGGCGGCAAGCTGCCCAAACTTCAAAGAGAGCTTTTTGTCGCCCCACTGCTTTTCGAAGTAGGCCTCATAGAGGCGAGTAGATGGCAATGCTTCGATGCCGCTCACGACGAAAAAATTGTCGAGATAGTTGCGCGACAATCCCTCTCCGTGGATCTGGAACATGTTGGCGTGGAACGTGAGCTTGTCGACGCCGACGAGCTTCTGCAGGTCGACATCGATCGCAAGGTTTAATCGGCCTTCGTAGATCGCTCCCTGCTTCAATCCGCCGGAGACATTCCCCAGCGTTTCACCGATGTAGGTCGCGGCGAACTTGATCCCGTACTTTTGGAATGGGTTCGGCAGAAGCCCGAGAGTCTTCTCCTCGACGGTGCTCTCGCCGGTGTCGGGATCGGCGGGCTTGTCGTCGTCGGTCTTCTTGTCCTCCTGCGCGAATGCGTGGGAGCCTTCGAGAAGACCCGCCAGAAGGATTGCCAGCGCGAGGCCTCTAACGGACATTTTTATCGAGCCGCATACTAAGATTCTCCGTGGGGTCGGATTTGGACACGCTCCAACTGCAAACTCAAGGGGACACCTGCGGCTTGTCCTCCTTCGAGAATGCGGCCACTGAGGCTTGGATCCCCTGACGAGCAGATCTCGAACCAGCGCGGCCGGTGAGACCGCCCGCAGTCGGTTCTGCGGCAGCCTGCGGGAGAACGCACCGGCCGCGTCGGTGCGCCGCGATGCGGCGGAAGGTGCTCCAAGGCTACTAGGAACCATCCAATGAAGGGGGAGTTCGTATTCGAAGCACAATCGAAGAAAACAAGAGGGTGAGATGACGCGATCGGTGGAGGAGCTACGACGGGAGTCCGAGCGTAACCGGGCGGAATTGGCGGCCACGGTCGAACGTCTCAAGCAGGGGATATCGGACACTACGCGGGATTTGCGTCACATGGTCTCGCCTCAACACGTTAAATCGGAAATGTCGGGCTACGTGAGCGAAAAGGCCCAAGGCTGGGTCGAGGGGCTCAAACAGCAGGCGATGGACAACCCGATGCGCGCGGTCGCTGCCGGTACCGCGGTGGCTGTGCCGCTGCTGCGACTGGCGAAAGGGGTGCCTCTGCCGATTCTCATGATTGCTGCTGGCCTCGCTCTTACCTCCAAGACCATGCGCGACCGGGCTGCTGGAGCGGTATCGCCCGTGATGGATGGTGCCGGTCGGGTTATCGACCAGACTGCCTCCAGAGTTCAAGCAGCGAGAAGTGGGGCCCAGGCGAAAATCTCCGAGTCCCAAGGACACGCTGCCGGCGCGGTCAACGACGCGCTAGATTCGGCCAAGTCAGCGGCCCAAGACCTCAAGGCCCGGGCAACGGATGCTGCAGGGACGATCGGAGACAAGATCACGGACGGGATGGACTCCATCAAGGAATCGGCCTCCGCCGCTCCAGAACAGGCGCGTCAGATCATCAGTGACAACGCCGCGCTGATCGGAGGACTCGGTATCGCTATCGGGGCAATCATCGCGGCGGCCCTTCCGGAAACGAAGCTCGAAGACAGGGCGGCAGGGCCGGCGAGCGACAGCCTTAAGCGCGCTGCCGGCGAGGCCGCTCAATCGGAATTTGAAGCAGTCAAGGATGCCACGTTGTCTGCGGCCGATGCCGCGACAAGAAGCGTGAGTGACGCTGACCTTGGGCGGCATGCGAGCCGAATGACCCGTAATTTGGCCGACAACCTCAAGGAAGCGGCCGCTGAGGTTGTTGACGCAGCATTCAGCCCTTCCGCAAAATCAAGCACTTGAGAGACACAGCATGAGCGATTCAGATGTGGTCAAGCCGACCAACTTCAACAAAGGCAAGAGCAGCTCCTCAACCGGTCTGAAGGACCAGATCGGCGACGTAGGGGCCGAGATGAAGCAGCGCGCCGGGGAGGCCCTGCAGGCATCGGCGGACATGGCTCGGGACAAGTTCGGCGAAGCCGCCGATGCAGCCAAAAATGTCGCGAGCGGCACCGTGGACCAGATTCAGGAACGGGCACGGGAGCAGCAACAGAACGGTGCCGATTTCATCGAGCGCCTTGCGGGCAACTTCCGCCAGGCTGCCGGCGCATTCGAAACTGACGTGCCATTCGCAGCACGCGGCATAAAATCGGTTGCCGACTATGTCGAAGAAGCAGCCGGGAAGGTTCGCGATGGCAGCTTCCGGGACCTCGTCGATGGTGCGACTGATTTTGCGAAGCGGCAACCGGCGGCATTTCTCGGCCTATCCGTTTTGGCCGGGTTCGCCGCTGTGCGCTTCTTGAAGGCTTCGGGCGGCACATCGACCTCGCAGCGGACAAGTTCGCAGACCGGCGCGGAAACTGGCGCATCCGGGGTTCGGAGGTCTTATGCAAGCGAGGCCGTCGGTGGACAGACCTCTATGGGATCCACAATCACGGGACAGCGACCGAATCCATCTTCAGGGGGCGGCCGCGCATCATGAGCATCAAGCACGATATCGAAACGGGGAAAAGCGATCTTCACAATATCTCGGGCCTCGTCGGCGACGCTATGGCTCAGGTCGCGAAGCTTTTCCAAAATGAGGTCGATCTGGCGAAGGCCGAACTTGCCGAAAAGGTGCAAAAGCTAGGCGGAGCGTTGGGACTTCTGGTCGGCGGCGCGGTTCTCGTCATCCCCGCCATCGTGATGGCGCTGTTCGCGTTGTCATCGGCGTTAATCAGCGCAGGGTGGTCGTCAGCATTGGCTTACCTGACATCGGCGGTCGTCGCCGCCGCCATTTCTGGCAGTTTGTTTGCGGTGGGCATCAAACGGTTGGACGCACGAACCCTCACCCCGCGGGAAACAATCCGGCAGCTTGAAAAGGACAAAGATATTGTGAAGGGAATGGTGCGATGAGCAGTGCGCAAACCGGTTTTTTTGACAGTCTACTCGGTGCGGCCAAAGAGAACCCGCTTTCCGCCGCGCTAATCGGGGGCGGAGCACTCTGGCTGCTTATCGGCGACGACAAATTGAAGGGCGCTGCGCAATCCGCCGCCAACGCCGCATCTGGTGTAGTCGATAGCGGTGCCAGCAATTTGAAGGCTGCAGCCTCAGGATTGCAGCGGACCCCGGCGCCGCCGACCGCACCTGAGATGGATCATGAAGGGGGCAGTGTGGCCGGGGATTCACGCGATGCCGTGCAAACGGCAACCGACTCGATGTCTGAAGCAGTACACAGGGTCCGCGACCGGTTTGACGAGGGCGTCGCTTACGCCCGCGAACAGTTTGCTAAGATGGGCAATCCTCTGCCGACAGGGGATACTTTGACGAAAGCGCAGTCTTCGATCGGCGAACTGATGGAGCGCCAGCCGCTGGTCATCGGCGCCCTTGGTTTGGCGGTCGGCGCTGCACTCGCAGGCGCGTTCAGAACGACCCAGATCGAAGACAACTACATCGGGGGGGTCAGCGACGAAGTGAAGGAGGACCTGAGCAGACGCGGCACCGCTGTATCGAAAGCGTTGCGTGAAGCTGCTGATACGGTCGCATCCGAAGCGAGTGACATCGGATCCGAGGCGGTCGATCGCATGAAGCAGGCGGGAACTGATGCCGCTCACGCCGCCAAGGAACAGGCCAAGCAATTGTGAGGACGGGCCAGTGCGGCCACCCTCTCTCGCGCCACTGCCGTCGAAATGTGGATTGAACATGAGCCGCGCAATACCGTCGATGACGGCATACTCGCGATTGATGGCGAAGCGATCTGATTGGAACGTCGGCACATTCAAGCTGGGATGGCTGGGAATCCTGGGAAAGTCTTTAGAGAAGGGAGCCGCAAGTGGGTGACGAACGAAAATCATCAAAAGCGGGCCGCTGAGGGCTTGCGCGAAGCCGCTTCCAAGGATGAAGCGACGCGGTAGCCGTTGAACTTGATTTCGTGAAATCCATCGCGCTCCGGACCGCACCTTTTCGATCGATGATGCCAGGGTTCTACGAAGCCGGGGAACGGCGCCTTCACGCCGACCGCCGCCGCTTTAGACGCCACGGAACGAACTCCAACGCTACAACCGGTGGCCTCAAAGCCGGGACCCAGGATTCGTTTCCGGAACCCGGGAATCCTTGCGGCCTTGGATCGCCATCAGTTCGAAGGAGGAGGAGCCGATGGCGGCAGCGAAGAAGAAGACCGCGCGTGGACGCAAGCAGGACCGGGCACGCGTCGCCAAGGGACAGGACTACGAAGTCCGCTACGAAGCGAAGAAGACCGGCCGCTCCGCATCGGCCGTGAAGAAGGCCGTCAAGAAGGTCGGCAACAGCCGCATGCGGGTAGAGAAGCGTCTCGGCCGTTAGGCCGCCTCAGATCCGGCCGGAGAATGCGGTCAGCCTCTGAACGGTCGCCTCGACGTCCTGCATGTAGATCTCGGTCCGCAGAAACGTGATCTCGTCGTCCAGGCCGCTCTCCTCGACGTCTATGAACCAGGACTTGGGTCTCCCGTCGCTTCCGTCGTTCCAACGATAGCCCCTTCGCTTCAGCGAGTCCTTGAGCTCGAACGCGGTCTGCTCCGCCCAGATCCGCATCGTCGGCTTGCGGGCGGTCTCGAGCAGCAGCGCCAGTGCCGGCGAGCCCGTCGTCGGCAGTTCGAAAGCGAGCACCTCCAGCAAAGCGTGGCAGTCGTCGACCGCGCGGTGCGCCTGGTGGAAGTAGCCGGCGCCGTTCAGCAGATAGCCGAGCTGCGAGCCGGCGAAGCCGTGTTTGCACCAGTCAATCTCGCTCATGCTGCAGCCCCAGGCCATCCGCTCGAAGACCGACCAGTAGCGCTCCGCGAACTTCCTGTCGAAACTACTGTTATGTGCGATCGTGATGAGCGCCCCGTCGACGAGTGCGTTCACGGCGGCATCGTCGAATTTGCGTCCCGCAACCATTTCGTTGGTGATGCCGGTGAGCGCCGTCACTTCCACGGAGATCGGCGCACTGGGTTCGTTGAATGCGGAGAACGTGTCTCTGATGCCGACGATGCGGCCGTCGGGCGTGTAGTCGAACTTAACCATCCCGAGCTCGATGATTTCGTCGGTGCGGTAATCCAGGCCGGTCGTCTCGGTGTCGAGAAGAAGGCCCGTCCGGACATCCTGCCCGGCGGCCGGCGTGTAGGGAGACCGGGGGATCAGGCGCCGAAGGACCCTGTAATCGGCCGACTGAGCCAACGCGTCGGCCATTGCGGCCAGGTCCGCCGTGTACGGAGTTTGCCCGTCTCTGAGGGGCTGGGTCAGCGCGTCCATGGGTCCACAATACCGGCCAAAAGCTCCATGAGGTATCTGGAAAACAAGCGATTCACGACGTTTTCGGACGTGCCCGGGGGCGCTGCGGGCAGATCGCCAATTTTCCTGTTGGCGGGCCCGGAGCATGTCGGAACCGGCAGGCTCCGTTCGTCTTGAATCCAGCACCAATCCATCCGGAGTACCGCGTTCATGGCCCCCCGCTCCAACTGGAAAGGCTTCTTGCGGCTGTCACTGGTGACCTGTCCAGTGGCCCTCTATCCGGCGACGTCCGAGTCCGAGAAGATCTCGTTCAACCAGCTGAACCGCGCGACCGGCCACCGCATCAAGTACGTGAAGGTCGACGCGGACACGGGCGACGAGGTGCCGAACGAGGATATCGTCAAGGGCTACCAGCTCGAGAAGGATCAGTTCATTGAGGTCACCAAGGAGGAGCTCGAAGAGATCGCGCTCGAGTCGACGCGCACCATCGAGATCGACGAATTCGTCGACCGCAGCGACATCGATCCGCGCTACCTGATCCGTCCCTATTATCTGCGCCCGGACGGGAAAGTCGGGCACGACGCGTTCGCGGTGATCCGCGACACCATCCGCGAGATGGACAAGGTCGCGATCGGTCGCGTGGTGCTGACCAACCGCGAGCACATCATCGCGATGGAGCCACTAAGCAAGGGCTTGATGGGGACGTTGCTGCGGTACCCTTACGAAGTACGGGACCCGAAGGAGTATTTCGACGAGATCCAAGATGTCAAAGTCACCAAGGACATGCTCGATCTCGCCCGTCACATCGTGGACCAGAAGTCCGGCTCTTTCGAACCCGATAAGTTCGAGGACCAGTATGAGACGGCGCTGATCGACTTGATCAATCAAAAGCGGGCCGGCAAGCCGATCACCCCGAAGGAGCGCCCAGCATCGACCAACGTGGTCGATCTGATGGAGGCGCTGCGCCGGTCCGTCGGCAAGGAGGCCGGGCCGGCGAAGGCCGCAAAGCCCGCCAAGAAGCCGCGAAAGGCGGCGGCCGGCCAGAAGGAAATGCTGATGTCCATCGAGGGCAAGAAGGCGGCGAAGGAAGCGACGGGGAAAAAACCGGCCAAGCCGCAGCGGAAGTCCGCGTGACGGTTGGCCGTGGTGGCCGCCCCGGATTTCTACGGCCACATCGCGGCGTGATCGTTTACGATCAGCGATTATATTCAGACCGTGAACGTCGAGTACGACCCCGAGCGCGAGGCGTTTGCGGCGATGAAGTTCGCCGCGGAAGCCGATGGAGCCGAGCGGCAGAGATGGATCAACGCCGCGTTGGCGTGGATCGAACTCACTCGCCTGCGAACCCCGTTCGGCCGCCGGTCGAGAGAAGAGACGGCCTAGATGGTTTCGGAGGGGCACTCCGGACAGGAATCGCCGATCGAATCCAGAACATCGCGCACCTCGGCCACAGCCTCCTCCGAAGAGAAGCCGCTTGGTGAATCCCGACCTGCGATGTCGAAGGCCCGCTCGCGGGCGTGCGGGTCGGCGCGGTCCTGCATCCAACCGTGCTCCTCGCACTCGCGGATGGCACCTGCCTCCTGCAGCACCGAGATCGCCCAGCCCCGCAGCGTCCGGGTCGCCGATCGTCGTTTCTTCGTCATCAGCATCGAGAATTTGCTCCTGCCGGGACGAATCCTTCCGCCCTCCCGCGTGTTCCGGGCGGTTAGCACGGGTCAGGGATTCCCATACGGCAGAGCTTGAGCTTGTCCACGTGTTCCGCGGGCCTGTGGAGAATGTTACGTCGTCGGCGAAGGGTCTTCCTTCACGCCGCGGGCGACGATCCGCAGCACCCCGTCCGGAAGCGGCCGCTGCAGCCGCAGTGCCTCGTCTGGCGGCGCGGTCATCCAGGTCTCGACCTCCTCGGGCGTCGTCAGGATCACCGGCATCGCCTTCGGATGGATGGCACCGACCTCCGCGTTCGGCTCCGTCGTCAGGAACGCGTAGAGGTCGTTGGTGGTCTCGCCTTCCTTGACCTTCCGGACCGAGGTCCAGTTGGTCCAAATGCCGGCGAAGCAGACGAGCGGACGGCTCTCGTCGAGCGCGAACCAGATATCGCCGCCCTCGGCCTTGTTGAACTCGCTGAACGAGTTGAACGGCACCATACAGCGGTGCTCAGGACCCAGCCACCGCGTCCAGTGTTTGCTCTTCACGTTGCGGATGTTGGTGGTTCCCGAATCCGGCTCCATCCTGAGCAGTTCGTTGAAATCGGCCTGCTTGCCCCTGGCCTGCAGCTTCTCGGCGCGCTTCTTCGTAGCGTCCATCAGTGCCTTCGACGACGACGGCATCCCCCAGCGCGCGGTAACGAGCTCCCGGCCCTCGGCCCCGCTCCGGACGATCGGCGCCTTGTAGTCGGGAAAAACGCCGGGCATCGGCGCGAGATTGCCGACGTATCGGTTAGCGACACGGAACAGTGCGCTGATAGCGGCCTGATTGGTAGTGATCGAATATAGATTGCACATCGTCAGGCCTCCGGAGCGGCCTGGCGAGGGCGCTGCGCCAACTGTAGCAGCGCGGCAGGCCGTCGGCGATTGGCCTTGGCGCACTTGCTGCAGCGGAGTCGGCTCGCCAGGTCGTGGACGAAAGTGGTCGGAGGGTGGCGCAGCGTCGCGAGGTCTACGTTCCGGCGGGTCTTGCATCGCGAGCACTCGATCTCGAGCCACGCGTAGCCGCCGTTGATGGCCTGATCGACAGTCGTTCACGGGTCGATCGGCCCGCCGTTCGCCCACATGCGCTTGTTCCAGCTTTCGCCGGATCGTGCACGTGTTGTCCAGCAGGCGCTGCCCGACATCCCGCCAGATCGCGACCTGCCCGTACAGCCGGATGGCATCGGCCTTTTGGATCTCGACGGTCCGGCCACAGCGGCGGCAACTCACCCTCAGTAAATGCTGACGAATTTTGTCCAGGCGCAGCGCGCGTCCGGATGCACGGGGTATTGGATTGGCCCCGTCGGCGCGAGGGTCGTCTAGGAGGGCTTGCCAGTATTCCGGGGGCAGGTCTTCGCGCGGCGCCGGTCCGAGCCAGGCAGGTGCCTTTCTGCCGGCGGCGGCCATCCGTTGCATGTGCTTTCTGGTTTGCATGCGCCAGCCGCGAAAAGAACATAACATGAACAGAGAGTCAGTCCGTACGATGAGGAACTCGGAAGTCCCGCGTCGGGGATCTGCTAGGCTTGAGCCATTGTCAAGGCACGTCGGCAGCCGCTAGAAGGCGGCAGCTTGGCGATCTCGGAAGAGCATCGCGCGATCAAACCAATGTCGACGCGCATGTCAGTACGCAAAGCGCCTGAGGCAGCTTTGCACGTCTGCGAATTGCTTGGGCGTGAGCCTACGACTATCGCGGTCGATCGCGGCGATGTAGTCGAAACCTCGGTAGCTTCGCGCTAGTCTCCGGAACGTCCTTTCCTCGATCCCTGCTGCAATCGCTGTCAAGGCGAGGTCGGCAGGAGGCCATGAGGAGTACAGAATTTGTCGACGAGGTCGTGACGCGCGTGCTTGGCCCTGTCCCAGTCGACGAAGAAGCTTAGCGGTTTGTAAGGAGTGCAGCCGTCCTATGGATTATCTCGGGACACTTCAGTAGCGTTGGTGCATTGGCCCGCGTCATCGCCCAGCAGAGTAAGTTTCGATGATGTAGGCTGCACCACCGGTCGAATACTGATGACAACCGGAAATCGGCAGGTTGCGTCCTGTGGCCGCTTTAGCACGCCTCCCAATATTCCACTCGCTGCCGTTGCCTTCGACACCAGACTCTGGCTTCTTGTTGGAGGCCGGAATGCTTTCTATGGAGACGAGCGTGCACGGCGAAGCGGGATGCATAAGTTGCTGCCAACCTAGAGTGCTTAGGGCACTTTATCCCGTGGCTGAAGGCGCTGAGCTAAAGCTTTATGAATGTGCTGGCTGCACTAGCAGCATGTGGTTGATCACAAAGGTATCTGCTCCCAAGCAGGCGAAAACGCGGTTTACGACCATCGACGCTGCGTTAGAGGCCGCCGCTTTGGGAGCGCGCAGATCAAGGCTTTAAAGTCCGGTCTGGATGCGGCACGCCAACTGAGCGCACTCGGTCTCTCAGCCACCGACGCCTACGGACAGAGCCGAAGCCGGTGATACGAGTAAACTACCACAGGCGTGTCCGGTTCAAAAAATGAGTTCCTACTTGAGTGGTTGAAGGAAGGGGCCGAGGCCCCGCCCGGATCCGAGCTGAGGCGTACCTATGATGCGATGGTTGAAGCAAGGAGAGCGCGCGACGAGCGGCACCCGCCAGGAACATGGGTGGGCTGACGCCTGCCAGCTACGTCGGGCCAAATTGAGGTCTCGCGCACCCGCACAGCCGCCCGGTGTCGTAGCTGCCGCCATGTTGTCGAGGCCGCCTCGCGTATGTCGCGTTGTCGTCTCCTGTCGCGGTAAACGAGCTTTGCAATGAGCTCTGTAACGGTCGCTCAACGTCCGTTAGTACGGTCATTTTAGTTGTTGCCGTGGTCCCCCGGCTCGCGTACCTCAAGCGCGCCCTGTCTCACTTCGAGCATGAAACGGGCGGTTATCTTGCGCGCTCCAGCCGATCCAGTAGCCGGCGGCGAGTGTAATGGCTGTGCCGAACAGCTTCTTGTGCGCGCCCAGGAAGCGCTCCAGCGCCTCATAACAGCAGCGGCGGCACAGGAGGGGAGTATCAGCTCTTGCGCGCCAAGGGGTAGCCGTCGCCTCCGCAGCTAGGCCACGCTCCGCTGTGCGCTGCCCACTGGCTTCGTGATCTACCGGCTTTACCGCGAGGAAGGGCTCACCGTCCGCAAACGGCGGGCTCGCCGCAAGGCCGTGGGGACCCGTGCCCCGATCCTGGTCGAGGCGAGGCCGAACGCGCGCTGGTCGCGGGACTTCGTCCACGACCAGTTCGCCACTGGCCGACGCTTCCGCATCCTCAACATCGTCGACGATGTCACCAAGGAATGCCTGGGCGCCATTCCGGAGACGTCGATCTCGGGGCGGCGCGTGGCCCGCGAACTGACGGCAATCGTCCAGCGACGCGGCAAGCCAGGAATGATCGTGTCCGACCATGGCACCGAATTCACCTGCAACGCCATGCTCGCTTGGTGCAAGGACGCAGCCATCGATTGGCACTTCATTGCGCCGGGAAAGCCGATGCAGAACGGCTTCGTCGAGAGTTTCAATGGCCGGATGCGCGATGAGCTACTCAACGAGACCCTGTTCTTCGATCTCGATGACGCCCGCGCCAAGATCGCCAACTGGGTCGCCGACTACAATCTCCAGCGTCCCCACTCGTCGCTGAAATACCTGACCCCGCGGCCTACGCCGCCCACCTCACCGCAACGGACGATCGGCTGCGCAACCCCGACCAGCTCCGCCGATCGTCCGTTGCTCCATCCGCGCCACTTGGCGTACAAAACCCCGAGACTCTAACTGCCGCTGGATGAAAATGCAGTGGCAGGTCACCCCTCATCATCTATCGGGGGACAGCCACCATCATGACCCTTGCTCGGAGCGAGGCCCATTACGGCATCTAGGCTTGCTAGAACGCTGATCGCCGCGACAGCAACGTAGGCTCGGCTCTTAGCGAGCCCGGTCGGCCTGCAAAGTCTCGAAGAACGCCACGATCGCGTCAATCTGGTATTCGACGAGCTTTGGCTTGAGCATTGCCTGGTTCGGGCCTACGCGACGGTGGTTTGAGGTCAATAGCTGTCGGAGATCGTTGGCTGAAAAAGATGGCCGGCTGGCAATTTCGCTGAAGCTTGGCGCAGGTAAACGAAAGGCTGGTGTCTCCCTTAAAGAATCCGAGATGACGTGACAGAGACCGCAGGTACCCCGAGCGAGCGCACGACCCTGCGCGATCTGATCCGCGAAAAGCTGATCGCCGAACGGCGAATTGACCGGCACCTGGATGGTAATCGAACCGAATCCGCTGGCGCGGTGGCAGGTATTGCATCCGTTCGTGAGATCCGAGTAAGCCTTGGCGAAAGCTGCACTATCCTTCAGTTCAATCGCACGATCCAGGGCTTGCAACTGTTCATTAGCTTGGGACAATCGCAAGCTTTCGGATGGATGGGGCATTGCCTTCCGCAAGTTGGCTTCAATCTGTCGAAGCTCGTAATTCGCCAAGCTCCAGTTGCTGAGCCTTCCGGCGAACCATAATTTGATGTGTTGGAATTGGAGCGCGACCATAAGGTCGGATAGTTGCGTTGACGTATTGCCAGCAGGCAGATTCTCTGCCCCCGCATTAAATAGTGGAAGCATGGTCACGATCGCGGCGGACAGCAGCGTCCGGCACTTCATACCAGCGCTCGAAAAGATGAGGCAAGACCGGGCTCGGCGCCGATTCCTATCAACGCCTTTCCAAATGACTGACGTCATGCGCGGGCACCAAAGCGATATCTCGACGCACCGACCGAGCGCATCAAACGAATTTCCTTGTCGATCCGCTCAGGCGGGCGGCGATAAATTCGCGCTCGCAGTTCCAGCAGCGCCAGAGCTCTTGGGCTTCCTGAGATCGATGCGTTCATACCACTCGCGATGGAACAGCCCAGAACCACAGCGAGGGCATTTCAGTCATGAGGTGCTAAGACCGGCGCCATATGGGACCTTCCTCGTATCCGATGCGCTGCATGCGTTTCTTGGCGGTATAGCGAAATAATCTAGATCAACGATCTGCTAGCCCTCCCCCATAGCTGACACGTGCATCGCGAAAGACTGCTCCAATTGAGGATAAAGCGCGCAAACCACGGTCGCAACTAGCCGGATCGCTATTGCGGTACAGGCGGGACAAACAGCGTGAACGCCTTTTCTTCAGCGCTCTCGAAGCAAAAAAATGTGCCAATCGACCTGACTTCCACGTGCAATTCGGGAGGCTTCTGCGCGCAATTGATCTAACTGTCTTCCATAGACTCGAATAAGGCACAGAATTTGCCATTAGGACGCTCGTCACTAGCCGCAGCACGCTCTAACGCCGTTCGACTTCGGACTCTTGCTCCATCTGCAAGATGCGCGCTCGTAGCGCGTCGAAGGTTTCTTCGGCGGCCTCGCTAAACAGCGGATCCGCATAATTGGTTGTGGCCGAAGCGATCTCAGTCCAATCTGCAGGCTTGAGAGCCTTGAGCGCGGCGGGAAAGAAATCGCGGTCTTCGATCATGATGTGGCGCCGCTCGCTCTTTATGAAATCGCGAATGATGTTGTTAACATTCTGCCGAAGAATCTCTCGATCAGCCAGAACACTGTCGATCGCCTGCGCCACGAGGCGCAAACGCTGGGTCCCTTTTTGGTGCTCAAGCGTCAGATCGCCGACCCTTGCGGCCGCAGCTGGATCTCGAAGCTTTAGCTTGGCAAAGACCAATTCTTCTTGGGGATGATGGTACAGCTCCGGATAGAGCTCAAAGTAGTTGATGATCGCGCGAATGACCTCATAGTCGGGGTGGTCCCCGCGATCGAAAATCTCTAGCTCGCGCTCAAGCACGGCGAGCAGCGTCTCGATGTTGCGATGTTCCCGGGACAGACGCTCAATGATCATTGCGACCTCCAATGAACCATTGAATGAGAAAGCTATCTTGAAAGCGATTCCAGTTTCTTGCGCTAAATCAAGCAGGGAGGACTGGCCGCGGCATCGACGGGGAAGACATACTGCCTTCTCGAAGGTCGAGGCAGCCGGTGCACGCGGGTGCAGTCGCATTCTGGCGGACCGGCGATCCGTCGAACGGCGACTTCAGCGACACCAAGCTGATCCGGAAGTTGGGCGACGTGCCGGACGATCCAGCGCGCTCTGACGCCGGCCACCTCTGTTCACTCCTCGCTTGGACCGGGCGTATCTGTCAGTTCAAGCAGGTTGAGTACCGTCTCGATCTGGGCGAGCTGCGCCTGGATTTCTTCTCGCTCGTTCGGACCAGGACCGCTCTCTAGTCGCTCGAGGAGCGCCTGCTTCCGCGCGAGCAGCTTCGCGACCGTCGACATCCCGCCTCCTAAATCTGGCAGCTGGAAAGGAATTGGTACGCTCACGCCGAACTTGCCAGTGGCGGCTCCGCAGGACCTGATCCACCCAAGTCGGTTTTTCGCGTGGCTATCTCGCGGGCGGCCGTAGCGGGCCGTCCACCCAATTCCGGGCGGCTGGATCGCGTAGCGGGTCCTAGCAATCGGGACAGACATAGCGCTCTCTGCCTCTGGCGGCCTCGTTGCGGACGAGCTTCATCGGTCGCCCACAGTGCGGGCACGGCTTCCTGATAGGGTGAAGCAGCGACATTTGGGTTCCCCGCCCCGGTCAGCGTAGTGCCGTTTGCGAAGCAGGCACAAGCGATCTCTTGACGCGCGAGCCTCGCCAGCGATCGAAGATTGACCTTCGCTGAATTTGTGGGGTAGCGTCATGGAAGCGTTCTACAGCGGCTTCACGCAGCGGGTGCGCGACCGGGCAGAGAAGCCCGACCCGTTCACTCGGCGGCGGCTTCTCGATCTGGCCCAAAGGTATGAGCTCAGGAGCAGACCGGGATCGAGCTACGGAGGGTGATCGCCGCCACCACGCGCAACCCCGCCGACAGTGC
This sequence comes from Bradyrhizobium sp. PMVTL-01, assembly GCF_051861855.1. NCBI lineage: Bacteria > Pseudomonadati > Pseudomonadota > Alphaproteobacteria > Hyphomicrobiales > Nitrobacteraceae > Bradyrhizobium > Bradyrhizobium sp. PMVTL-01. The sequence goes on from NZ_CP193983.1 coordinate 277,910, forward strand.
TCTTCGCCGGTTCCGGCGAAGCCTGACACGGGACCGCGCACCGGGACCTGCGGCTCTCGAATTTGCGATCAGGCGATTCATGCGCCAATTCGCGGCTCCACCGCCTGATGTTGCGGTGGGTCAATGTGCATCGCGGCCATCCCCGTAGGCTTTCCATCGGACGGATAGCGCGTTCGGTGCTTCTACGGTTGCGGCGTCCGGACTCTTAGGCACGCCGGACTCCGCTTCCGCCCTTGGGCTGCAGACGAGACCACGAAGCCGCCTCGAGAGCGACTTCGGCGGAACGAGCCGGCTATCAGGCAGGCTACTGCAGCGCCAGAAGGAAATACTTGAAGCAAGAAATCGACCCCGGCGCTCCCAGCGGACGCCCCGGGGCTGGTTTCCTTCCGGCTCACGAGCGAGGAGAGCCACATGACCAGCAATGGCGACAACGTCACCGCCCTCGTGCGCTACGCGCTCGAGACTACCCGGGCGACGATGGTCTGTCCCTTCCACGACGGAGTCATCATCCGCGTGGGAGACGACGCGGCCGAAAGCCACGCTTTCGAGCGTGCCAAAAGGATCGCCAAGAGCGACGGCAGCTTCTGGGCGTCCGAGGTCTTGACCGAAGAGATCGGCCGCCAGCTTGGTGCCGCGATGGACGGCCGATGCCCGCACTGTGACCAGAGCAGCGTGGGACGGTCATCGTCGAGGCCGCATGGATAAGAAGGCTGGCATCCTTATGCCCTCGGGCAGAGCATCCGCGCGTCCAGCGTCATCTCAAACGGAAGCCATAGAGCGTCGCCCTTCGATGGCCGGACTTCCTGCCATGCATCTCGGGTTAACACGGCAGCATGCCGCTCCCCGCAGGACGTTATGGCCGGACCCGCGTTTGCGGTGCATACTGGTCTCCCGATCCATCCAGTCCCAAAAACATGAAAAAGTTCATCTGCGAACAGGTGTCGACGAGGGGGCATGTTTCCCATCGCCGTCGGCAAAGGTTCGCCGGACGTGCCCATCACCGGCGTGAGCTGGCGCGACGCTTCGGCCTACGCGGCCTGGAGGACGCGCAAGACCGGCGTCGTGCACCGGCTTCCTACCGACGAGGAATGGGCCTTCGCCGCCGCCGAGAAGGCACGCGACAAGGCACTGCCGCTCGTCGATCCTTCCGATCCTGCGCAAGCCTGGATCGCCCGATATGAGAACGAGTTCTCCCGTGACCGTCCCCAAAACTCCGCGCCCCAGCCGGGCGGCGCCTTCGGCACCAACAGCAAGGGTCTGGACGACTTCGCCGGCACCGTCTGGGAGTGGACGGACACCTGCTTCGTCCGCTCGTCGCTCGACAACGGCCGCGAACGCGTGATCAACACCAATTGCGGTGTCCGCGTCGTCGAGGGGGCCACCGTTCCTGACTTTATCCGCGACCGGAAATCGGGGAGGCTGTGCCGCCGGCGTCCCGCCGACCAATCTGGGCTTTCGCCTCGTTGTCGAACCGTCGCAGTCGGTCTTCGCCGGCGTCGTCAGGCACGTGTCCAAGCTGCTGCGGCAGAGTGGAAGTCCAAAGGACGAGAGGATTGCACCAGAGCAACGTCGCTTCTTCTCAAAGCCGCTAGATGGTCCGGCAGCCGAAGGAGAGATACAAGAGATTAGGGCCTGGAGGCCGGCCGCCAACGAGATCGCCCATTGGCCGCAAGGGCGATACCGCCTTTTTGGCTTCGATCCGGCAGATGGCATCCCGTCCCTGGATCTGGCGCAATCGTACGGTCAGGATAGGCTTCCCCGCTACACCAGCTACCCCACCGCCCCTCGCTTTTCTTCGCGATCGGCGAATCCGACTACCGGGCGTGGCTCGGATCCCTTTCGCCCCGGCAAGCGGCCTCGATCTGTCTGCAGGTACCGTTCTGCCGGTCGATGTGCTGGTACTGCGGCTGCCACACCTCGGTCACGAAGAAGGACGATCCCATCGCCGTCTACGCCACCGGCCTCCGAGGCACACCTGGTCGCCGAAATCATCGGGCGCCGCGTTCCGATCTCGCACATCCACTTCGGCGGCGGCACACCCACGATCATGACGTCGGAGACGCCGATCTCGACGACACGCTGCGCTACTCCTACTTCGTGCTGCCGGACGCCGAAGTCGCCGTCGAGATCGACCCGCGCACCCTGACGAAGCCCTGGCGGTGGCCTTGGGCTTCAGCGGCGTCAACCGCGCGAGCCTCGGCGTGCAGACGCTTCGATCCCGAGGTCCAGCGGCCATCAATCGCCTGCAGAGCCTCGAGCAGCCCCCCAGTGCGTCGAGCGGCTACGGTGGTCCGCCGCGGCAGAGCGTCGATTCCGGGCTGGACACGGTCGCCCGGTCATCGCGCTGCGCCGGACCGCTTCTCCGTTTTCCGGCTATGCCCACATCCCCTCCCTCAAGAAGCATCCGCGCAGAAAGCGCCCTCCCTGACAGCGTCGAGCGCCACCTGCAGTCGGACGCCATCGCCGAAGCGCTGGTCGATCCCGGCTACGTCCTCATCGGCTTCGATCATTTCGCTTTGCCCAGCGACATTGAGGGAGCAGATGCCCACGTCCGGCAGGGATCCGCCGCCGGCCAAATGACGCCACTGCTCGGGATCTCCTTGGTTCTGGCCGTTGATCGACTCGATCAGCTTGATCGGGCCGAGGTTAAAGGCGATGTAAGGCTGGTGCTGCGACATCTGCGCAAGCGGGCAGGTTGATCCAGATCAACGCCATGGCGGCCCGAATGCATCAGAAGTGCAATAAGGCAACGGCCCGGATGCCGTCCCGCTTCCCATCTCATTACCGAGAGACCGAATATGTCGGCCCCCGACGACACGACGCCGCGCGTGCACCGTAAGCGCATGGAAATTTTTGCGTTCCTGTTCCTGACTGCAATCGTGATGCCCCTCCTCGCGGTCGGGACGGTCGGCTCCTATGGGCTCGGCGTCTGGATCTACCAGATGTTCGCCGGCCCTCCGGGCCCCCCACCCTCCCCGCATTGATCCGCTCCAAGCGAAAGACAGGCATCATGGCCCAAGCCGCATCCAGCAGCGCCAAGCTCAACCGCCGCGCCCTGATCACCGGGCGCTTGCTCACCGCCGACCGCATCGCGCCCCCGCCGGGCGCCGAGATCGCCAGCATCATCGTGCAGGCGCGGCCCGAGCGCCTCGCCGAACTGGAAGCAGAGATCGCGGCGCTTCCCGGCTGCGAGATCCATGCCCGCGACGCGCGCGGAAAGCTCGTCGTCGTCGCCGAAGCGCCGGATGCCGGCAGCCTCGGCACCATGCTCAACACGATCCAGTCGCTGCAACACGTCTATTCCGCGACACTGGTGTTCCACGCCATCGAAACGACTTAAGGGCCGGAGAGCCATCATGACATCGCCGAAGCTCGACCGCCGCCAGATGCTCAAGCTCGAGGCCGCCGCGATCGCCGCGGCCGCCGCCGGTCTTCCCGCGCCGGCGCTCGCAGCCAACCTCGCCGCCGAGCGGGAGGCGAGCCAATTGAAATGGGACAAGGCCGCCTGCCGCTTCTGCGGCACCGGCTGCTCGGTGATGGTGGCGACCAAGGATAACCGCGTCGTCGCCACCCACGGCGACATCAAGGCCGAGGTCAATCGCGGCCTCAACTGTGTCAAAGGCTACTTCCTCTCCAAGATCATGTACGGCCACGACCGCCTGACGCAGCCGATGCTGCGCAAGACAGGCGGCAAGTACGACAAGAACGGCGACTTCACGCCTGTGTCCTGGACCGAAGCCTTCGACATCATGGAGCAGAAGTGGAAGGAGGCGATCAAGAAGCGCGGGCCGAACGGCGTCGCCATGTTCGGCTCCGGCCAGTGGACGATCTGGGAGGGCTATGCGGCGTCGAAGCTGTTCAAGGCCGGCTTCCGCACCAACAACATCGACCCCAACGCGCGGCACTGCATGGCCTCGGCGGTCGCCGGCATGATGCGCACCTTCGGCACCGACGAGCCGGCCGGCTGCTACGACGACATCGAGGCCGCCGATGCCTTCGTGCTATGGGGATCCAACATGGCGGAGATGCATCCCATCCTGTGGACGCGTTTAGCCGACCGCCGGCTGTCCGCGCCCCATGTCCGCGTCGCCGTGCTCTCCACCTTCGAGCACCGCTCGTTCGACCTCGCCGACATCGGCATGGTGTTCAAGCCGCAGACCGACCTCTACATCCTCAACGCTATCGCCAACCACATCATCAAGACCGGCCGCGTCAACAAGGACTTCGTCGCCGCGCATACCGTGTTCAAGCGGGGCCAGACCGACATCGGTTACGGATTGCGGCCGGACCACCCGCTGCAGAAGAAGGCGACCGGTGCGGCCAAAGCCAACGACTCAACCGACATGAGCTATGACGAATTCATCAAGTTCGTGTCCGAGTACACGCTAGAGAAAGCCGCCGAAATGTCCGGCGTGCCGCTCAACCGCCTCGAAGCGCTCGCCGAGCTCTACGCCGATCCCAAGACGAAAGTGGTCTCGTTCTGGACCATGGGCTTCAACCAGCACACCCGCGGCGTCTGGTGCAACAACCTCGTCTACAACATCCATCTCCTGACCGGGAAAATCTCCGCGCCCGGCAACAGCCCGTTCTCGCTGACCGGCCAGCCATCTGCCTGCGGCACCGCGCGCGAGGTCGGCACGTTCTCGCACCGCCTGCCCGCCGACATGGTGGTGACCAACAAGGCGCATCGCGACCACACCGAGCAGATCTGGCAATTGCCCGAAGGCACCATTCCGGACAAGCCCGGCGCCCACGCCGTGCTGCAAAGCCGGATGCTGAAGGACGGCCTGATCAACGCCTGTTGGGTGCAGGTCAACAACAACCTCCAGGCCGGTCCCAACGCCAGCGAGGAGACCTATCCGGGCTTCCGCAATCCCGACAATTTCATCGTGGTCTCGGACGCCTATCCGACCGTGACGGCGCTCGCCGCCGATCTGATCCTGCCGACTGCGATGTGGGTGGAGAAGGAAGGCGCCTACGGCAATGCCGAGCGGCGCACGCAGTTCTGGCACCAGTTGGTCACGGCACCAGGCGAAGCCAAATCCGACCTGTGGCAGCTCATGGAATTCTCCAAGCGCTTCAAGATCGAGGAGATCTGGCCCGCGGAGCTAATTGCCAAGAAACCGGAATATCGCAGCAGGACGCTGTTCGAAGTGCTCTACAAGAACGGCCAGGTCGACAAATTCCCCACGACGGAGATCGAACAAGGCTACGCCAACGAGGAAGCGAAGGCGTTCGGCTTCTACGTGCAGAAAGGCCTGTTCGAGGAGTACGCGCAGTTCGGCCGCGATCATGGCCACGACCTCGCGCCGTTCGACACCTACCATAGAGAGCGCGGCCTGCGCTGGCCCGTCGTCAACGGCCAGGAGACGAAGTGGCGCTTCCGCGAAGGCAGCGACCCCTACGTCAAACAGGGCACCAACGTGCAGTTCTACGGCCATGCCGACGGCAAGGCCCGCATCTTCGCGCTGCCTTACGAGCCGCCGGCGGAATCGCCGGACAACGAATATCCCTACTGGCTCTCGACCGGCCGCGTGCTGGAGCACTGGCATTCCGGCACAATGACGCGCCGCGTGCCCGAGCTTTTCAAGGCCTTTCCCGAAGCCGTCTGCTTCATGCATCCGGACGATGCGCAGGACATGAAGCTACGGCGCGGCGACGAGGTGAAGGTGGTCTCGCGCCGCGGCTTCATCCGCGCCCGCGTCGAGACGCGCGGCCGCGACCGGCCGCCGCGCGGACTCGTGTTCGTGCCGTGGTTCGACGAATCCAAGCTGATCAACAAGGTGACGCTCGACGCCACCGATCCGATCTCGCTGCAGACCGATTTCAAGAAATGCGCCGTGCGCATCGAGCGGGTGAACATGTCATGATGAAACGATCCGCAATCATCCTGCTCGCCTTGGCGATCGCGGCGGGCACGAGCTCGGTGAGGGCGCAGACAGTGACCTCCGGCCTGCGCGGCCCGACCCCGCTCAACGACGAGGGACCGGCGCCGCCCATGCTGCCGAACCGCAACACCTCCGAGAGGGAGGTTCGCAATTATCCGGAGCAGCCGCCCGTCATCCCGCACAACATCGACGGCTATCAGGTCGACCTCAACGGCAACAAATGCCTGTCCTGCCATGCGCGGGCCCGTACCGCCGAGTCGCAGGCCCCGATGGTCTCGATCACGCACTTCATGGATCGCGACGGCCAGTTCCTGGCCTCGGTCTCGCCACGCCGCTTCTTCTGCACCGAATGCCACGTGCCGCAGAACACCGCCAATCCGCCGGTCAGCAACGATTTCACCGACATCGACACGCTGCTATCGCGCGCGAGCCCGGGTGGCCGCAGATGACGACGACTGCCGATCATCCCAATGCGGAGCTGAATGCCAAGCGCGGTCTCATCGCGCGAAGCTGGGCGTTTCTGCTCGAGCTCTGGCAGGTGCTGACCCGGCCGAGCGCGGTGTTCGCCCTCGGCACCCTGGTGCTGGCCGGTTTCATCGCCGGCGTGATCTTCTGGGGCGGCTTCAACACCGCGCTGGAAATCACCAACACCGAGAAGTTCTGCACCGGCTGCCACGAGATGAAGGACAATGTTTACGCCGAGCTGAAGTCGACCATCCACTTCTCCAACCGCTCCGGGGTGCGCGCGACCTGCCCGGACTGCCACGTGCCGCACAACTGGACCGACAAGATCGCGCGCAAGATGCAGGCTTCCAAGGAGGTCTGGGGCAAGATCTTCGGCACGATCGACACGCGAGAGAAATTCCTGGATCACCGGCTCGAGCTTGCCGCGCACGAATGGGCGCGCTTCAAAGCCAACGATTCCCTGGAATGTCGCAACTGCCATAGCGCCGATTCCATGGACATCACCAAGCAATCGCCGCGGGCATCGGTGGCGCACCAGCGCTTCCTCTTCAACAAGGAAAAGACCTGCATCGACTGCCACAAGGGCATCGCCCATCAGCTGCCCGACATGCGCGACGTTCCCGGCTGGCAGTAGAGCTTGACGACGCCTGAGTGGACGCGTCGTCCTTCGAGACGGCTGGCGACCGTTTTGCCTACCGAAATTGGTGCCGCGCACTCCTCCGAGTGGGAGCGGATCTTCATCCGGCTTCCACTGACTCCGTGCGGCGCTCGCTATCTTCTGACCCGACAGCGCCCGGGCATTCGAGTCATTCGGGTTCTTCTGCTTGTTGGCCTCATGGTCGGCCGCGTGCGGCGGTCAGCTCGTCGTGCTCTTGGCTTCCTTCAGGAATTCGTCGATCAGCCCCTGGCCGATGCGGCCGGTGGCATGCTTGTAGACCGGCTCCATCGCCTTGCGCATCGCCTCGTCCTGCTCGGGCGTGAGCTTGATGATTTCGCTCTTGCTGCTCTTCTTGATCTCGGCCAGCGCGTCGTGGTTTTCCTCCGACTGCGCGTTGCTGAAGTCGGTCGCCTCCTCATCGCCTTCAACAGCTGGTCGCGGATGTCGGCCGGCAGATCGTCCCAGAACTTCTTGTTCACGATCACGACGTAGCCGATGTAGTTGTGATTGGTCTCGGCGATTACTTCTGAACCTCGTGCATCTTCTGGGCGTAGATGTTCGACCAGGTGTTCTCCTGACCGTCCACGACGCCGGTCTGCAGCGCCTGGTAGACTTCCGAGAATGCCATCACCTGCGGCAGCGAGCCGAGCGCCTTGAACTGGGCCTGCAGCACGCGCGAGGACTGGATGCCGAATTTGACGCCCTGGTGGTCCGCGGGCGCAATCAGCTTCTTGTTCGCGCTCATCTGCTTGAAGCCGTTGTCTTAATAGGCAAGGCCGGTGATGCCCTTGGGCTCCAGCAGCTTGAGCGGCTTCGTGCCGAGCGGCCCTGCCGTCACCTTCCGCACCGTCTTGATGTCGGGCAGGATGTAAGGCAGATCTCTCGCATGCCGTCGGATGCACCGTGAAGTCCGGTTTGGCGAGGCGTCCGGCCACTTGGCTCTTCTAGGATCATATCGACATGAATTGGAAGCGGAAATTCGCGCGGGTCCTAGCGCCGCGGATCGCCAGAAGCGCGAGAACGCCTGGCGAACGCTGCTCCTGTGCAAGGCATGGTAGCGCTGAAGCGGTTATGTGCATCAAGTCGTCACAGTTTTGTGTGGTTGCAACGGGCGACGCCGCCGCCCGCTCCGCACCACGAGACGAAACCGGGCACCGCGCAACAATTTCAACCTGACGACCGCTATGCTGCTGGGCGCTGATGGGCCAGACACTCCATCGTCACCTTCTCGACGTTGTAATCGATCCAGGCGGCCATGCGCTGTTCTTCCTTCAAGGCCGCTTCAAGGGGCTCCCTGTCCGCAGAAACGCCGGCAGCACCGCTGAGCCGATGAGCGACTTGTAAGCGGCGATCTAAAAGTTCTCGAACGCGTTGTTGGCAAACGTGTTCTTGAGACTCTCGTCGTTGGCTGCCGAGTGCGCCATGGACTGCATGTTGCCCATCACGGACTGAGCCGTGTCCTTGAGGGTCGATGTGCTCTCACCACAGGCCTCGAGGCATCGCTCGAGGCGCCTCAGTTGCTCGTTGGTTTCTTGACCTTGGCTTTCGTCCGGATATTCGTCAAGCCGCTCCGACTGACGCTCCAACAACTCCCTCGCCCGCACTTCCATCGCATGTGCATTACGTAGTCCAACCACGAATGTGTCGCGGGCTGCGTTCGCCATTTGGCTCATTGCCGCAACCGCGGCTTAGCGCGATCGTTCCTAGATCGCTCGATTGCACCATCGTTGCGCAGCTCGTATGTTCCCAAAGTGTAAGGTATGCCATGGCGATGCCGATCAGCCCGCAGCCCCCCGGCGCACTCAGTTCAGCTTCTTGCGCAGCTTCTTGATTATCTCACGTAGATCGTTGATGTACTCTTTGATGAGCGAAAGGCGATCAGCGGACTCCTGATTGTCGCTCGCGGGCACTTCACCTGCTGGCTTCTTGTCGGATGACATGATCGCTTGCCGGCAATGGGAGGGACAGCGCAGCCCGTAATCCTACGTTCCACCCACACTGGCGGAGGCAACTTGCGCTAGATCAATGATGGTTGTCGCACACCAGACTTAAATGCTGCGCCCCGAGGAGTATCCAGATGCTGGTGAAGGCTGATAGGCGCATTCCTGTGGAAGGCCATCTGGCTCGGCTCGGCGGCGAGCGGATGTCCTGTAGCTCCTTCAACTATCGCAAAGGGAGACAAATCTTCGGTGAGGGCGAAGAAGCCAAGTACGTCTACCAGATCATTTCCGGCGCGGTGCGCACCTACAAACTACTTCCTGATGGTCGCCGCCAAATCAATGCCTTCCATCTGCCCGGCGATCTCTTTGGTTTCGAGACCGGCGACCATCATCGATTTACTTCGGAGGCGCTGGTCGCTACCGAGGTTCGGGTGGCGACCCGGCAAACTCTGTTGGAATTGGCGGTAAGTGAAGGCCGGGTTAGTTCCCTTCTCGCGCTTGTCACCCTCAATCTTCGCCACGCCGAGAACCACATGCTTCTCTTGGGTAGAAAGAACTCCCATGAGAGGGTTGCTGAATTCCTGCTCGAAATCGACGAACGAGAAGCCCATCCTAACGTTATGACGTTGCCCATGAGCCGCCGTGACATCGCCGATTATTTAGGCCTCACCGTCGAGACGATTTCCCGGTCCCTTTCGATGTTCCGCGACGAACAGCTTGTGCGGTTTGAGGACAACACGCAGCGACGGCTTGTACTATTGGACAGGCGAGGACTTGCTGCACTGGAGGCGTCGGCCTGACTTTACTAGCCGGAGTGTCACCATTCTGCCGGCGTATAGAGCTGGCCCCTGTTGTCTGAACAGCAATTCCGCGCCGATAAGTGGAGCTTCTGCCAGAGTTGGGCTGCCGCGCGGAACGGCACCGGGCTGAAGTAAGCTTGATCGGGGGTGCCGCCGTCAAAGGCTCGAGTGGGGACGGCCATTGTAAAAGGCGAGGTATCGGCCGATCGGGGCGCGGGCGTAGGACACGGTGTCGTAGGCGCGCAGATAGACCTCTTCGTGCGCCACAGGCCGGATGGCGCGGCGTATTCGGCGGCCGGCGTCCGAAACCCCGAGGCTCGGCTGGAAATTCGGCTTACAAGGGTGCGCCGTGCGTGGAGTGCGCTTCATCTCGCAGCCGCTCGCGGCACTCGTGCCGTGGTTCGGATCAATCCGCAGGTCGCTCGTAATCTCGAAGAACCAAAGATTGTCGCGCGTCGGAACCTCGCCACCGCGTTGCCGAGAGAACTCCTTGTCCAACCGGACCGCCCGACGGAGCTATCGCAAGTTCTGATGAACACCGAAGCCCAGCCTGCCTCGACTCAATCGTTGGATGGCAAAGTCCTCATTGGACTCGACGTTTTTCCGGTCCGACGAGAACCACAATCAGCCCGGAAACGAATCCCGAAACCGGTGTATTTGGAGCTGATGTATTGCGGGGCTCGTTGGCCTTTTGACCATCGTTACCAGCAAACAACTTGGTTCCCTATCTCTCCCAGGAACCAACTATATGACAATCAAAACGCAAGTACCGCGTCATTTCTTACACGAGAAGATGTGGAAACTCCCTTGGCTCGAACTCAGATGGACAATTCCTCTTGGAGTGGTTGAAGAATGCTTTGCGTAGTGAAGCGCCCAACAGGGAGGGCACATTTACGAGACTCAAGAAGCTCGCGGGGCTCGCGGCACCAACTCAAGAACTCATCCAAATCATCGTGAAAGCGCGAGGTGGTCGTGTGGCGCGATCGTCGCTGCAAATCGATGCATGCCACCGTCTGCGGTCACGCCTTCGTCGGAAATGATGGGCGCCTTCGGGAAGGAAACGTGCAATGACCTATCCGGCGGCGGGGGCGCCGCCATGAAGGTCTGAAGCGGCCGGGACGCAGCTTTGGTGGACCGACATGCGCGCGCAACGTCGGTGCGACTGATTAGAGCGAGTTGTGATCAAAGCGGATTGTACCCGCAACGACGGATGTAATTGGCGCATTCCTCAGGGCTAAAGAGGTTGAGAGTGCGGGCAATGAGGTCCCAGAGGGCGTCGACGGTTCTAGCCTGGGCTTGTCGCAACAGTTCCTTGAGTTGGGCAAAGGCCATCTCGATCGGATTGAGGTCGGGGCTGTAGGGCGGAAGGAACAGCAGGCGCGCGCCGGCACCGGCGATGAGACGGGCAGCCGCTTCATTTTTATGGCTCGACAAATTGTCGAGGATCACCGTGTCGCCTTCGCGCAGCACGGGGACGAGGATTTGCTCGACATAGGCGAAGAAGCACTCAGCGTTGATCGGCCCATCGAGCACAAACGGCGCTATCAGCCCCTCGCAGGTCAGGCCGGCAAGGAACGTCGTCGTCTTCCAATGTCCGTGCGGCGCATGGCCCAAGGCACCTGTGCCGACATCGGCCCAGGCGTAACGACGCGTCATCGCCGTCATCGTCCAAGTCTCGTCGAGGAAGATGAGCCGACCGCCAAGGCTGCTTTGCGCGCACCGCCACGCTTGCCGGCGCTCAACGACGTCGAGGCGATTCTGCTCGCTGGCGCGCACGTTTTTTGTGAAGCTGACGCCCTCACCGGCAAAGAAGCGCGACAGCATCGACTTGTCGGCTTCGATGCCGTGCCTGCGAAGCAGTCGGCCGGCGATCGCATCCAGCGTCAGATCGTTCTCCTTACGCCGAAGTTCCAGGAGCCAGTCCCGATGCGGCTTCAGCACAGAGCGCCGGTCTCCGCCCGTCGGCAAAGCCGCCGTGCGCTGCGTTTCCTCGAACGCCTTCACCCACGCGCTCGCGATCCCGACCCGGAATCCGGGCCGCCTCGTTCCGCGAAAGGCCATCCTCAACGACGGCCTTGATCACCCGAACGCGAAGAGCCTCTCCATGCGCCATCCCTGCCGGCCTCCTCCCGGCCTCAAGGATGAATCACGGTTCGCTCCCTTGGGAATCCCTACGATTCAATTTGACCCCAACTCGCTCTAGTCAGTCCCCACACTGGTAGAACTCCGCCCGAGATATCCTTCCAAAGTTCCGGCGGCATCCATCGCGGCACACCATCCAAACACGATGGCGGGCCCGATCATGGTGCCTGGACCGGGGTATGTCCCCCGAAAAATCGAGGCAGCGTCGTTGCCCGCGGCATAGAGCCTGCGTAGCGGGACCCACTCGCGTGCAAGAACGCGTCCGCGCCAATCGACTCTCAGGCCGGCGCTGTTCGCGAGATCCGCCGGCCAGACTGCCACCGCATAATATGGCCCGGGGCCGATCCTGCGCAGACATGGGTTCGGCTTGTTGGATTGGTCTCCGTTAAAGCGGTTTAGCTCGCTCGCACCACGTCCGAACTCCTGGTCAATGCCGGCTTCGGCAGAGGTGTTGTAGCGGGCGATCGTCTGCAAGAGTGTGCCGGGATCGACGCCGATTCTGACTGCGAGCGCTTCGACGGTGTCGCCTTCGAACAGGTAGCCGGAGCTAAGATAGCTCGCCAAGTGCCTGGCGCCGGGGTGGATCAGGCCGAGACCATAATCCCGGATAAAGCTGCTGTCGCAAATCAGAAAGGATGGCACGCCTGCAGGCGTCCTGTTGGAATCCAGCATCGCCTCGACAAGTCGTGATAGGAATCGGCTTCATTGACGAAACGGCGGCCCGTTCTGTCGACAGCAAGCAAGCCCGGTTTGGCGCGATCGAGCATGATATGCGGAAATATGGACTGGTGACCGTCAGGCTGCGCCATCACCGAGCTTGGCATCCACAGGGCCGCGCTCCGCAGTTCCGTGTCGATGACGGCCCCAACCCGCTCGGCCGCCAGGATCCCGTCTCCCGCGTTCGACGGCGACGCAAGCGAATAGCGACGGGCCGCTTCAGGCAGCAATCTGTCGCGAAGTTCGGCACTCCAGCCAATGCCGCCCGTCGCCAGAACGATGCCGCGGCGTGCGCTTATCGCCAACTCCCCGGCCGGAGACTGCACAACCGCACCGATGATGTCGTCACCCGCCCGGATCAACTCCTTCAACCCGGTTGAGAATCGGATATCGACCGAGTTCCGCAGGTCATGAAATAGCCTTGCAGTGAGCGCGTTGCCCATGATGAGGCGGGTCCCGCGCGCAAAACGAGCCCGATCGAACGCCTGTCGCGTCAACAGACGCAAGGCGTGCAGGAAGTTGCGCCAAGACCGCAACGGATGCAGCAGCGGAGCGATGTCGTTCTTGCCAACCATCATTCCGCCAAGCACCATGAATTCGCGCCGTGGCGCTCTCACGCGACCGAAATCGGCGCCGAGCTTGCGGCCGTCGAATGGCAGGGCGCCGAGAGCACGGCCGCTGGTCGCTGCGCCCGGCAAATTCTTATAGTCCGGATGCACCGGCGGCGGCAGGAAGTGCACGCTGGTGATTTTCTCGAGATAGTCGAGAACGATCGGCCCGATCTGGAGAAACACGTCCAAGCGCTCATCAGCGGCGGACGAGCCCAAGATCGCCTCCAGATAGGTTCGCGCGGCCTCGACGTTGTCCGGAAGGCCGGCCTTCCTGCTTTGCCGGCTGCCAGGGATCCAGATCGTGCCCGCCGACGTGGCTGTAGTCCCGCCAACCTGGTCCGACTTCTCGCAAAGTACCGTCTCCAGTCCCTCACGCGTGCCGACCAGTGCCGCGGTCATTCCGGCTGCGCCGGCGCCGAAGACGAGAAGGTCACATTCGAGATCCCACCGCCGTCCCGGGGGCGTCGTCATGCCGGCGAATTCGCAATGCGGGCGTCGAGGCTGAACATGCTGTGGTAGATCTCCGGCTGGCCGCCGACCGCTTCAGGCGCCAATTCGGCGGCCTTGCGCCAGGCATCACGGACCGCGATCTCGTCGACAGCTTCGATCAGCAGCAAGCCGGCAAAGGAGCCTTCGCGATTTCGCATGCTCTTTTCAACAGTGGGTACCGACGTTCTGGCTTGGTCCGTTGCGCCGATCTGAACAGCTACGACGCCGTCGCAATTGGTGACGACGCGCGCCAACCTGTCCGGATCGCCCGGGTGCCGCTGGGTACGCAGGGCCACAATGGTGGCACCTTCGCCGCGGCCGGCCCGGACCACCGTCCGGCCGCCGCCGCGAGTGAAGTTTCCCAGCCGCGGCATGATGCGCTGCGACCAGGGCGTCGGCGAATTGAGGCGCGCGAGATAGGTCGGTCCGTCGAGAACTTCGGGCGCTTCGAGCTCGTACAATATGAAGAAGCGATTGATGTCGGCTCGCAGGGCACGGAAGACGCGGCAGGCCAGGAAGCCCTCAGTCGTCACTCTTTCGGTGGTGTGCTCGCGCGTCAGCCAGTGCCGGTAGTCGGTCAGATCCGCGGGTTCGATATCGCTCCAGATCGCCAGGAATCCTGCGCCTCGCATCCTGCTCTCCCTCGGGTTCAGGCCTTGGCCGGCGGGGCAAGGCCTCGCAAGGCGGCAGGAAAGGTGCCGGGCAAGCGCCCGAGCCGTTGAACCGCGGCCAGAATGGCGACGATGTAGCCATAAGGACCAAGCCCGCAGATCACGGCGGTCGAGGCGCTCGATGTGATCGAGTGCCGATGCAGCTCGTCCCTGGCATGGATGTTCGAGATGTGGACTTCGATCTTCGGACCATCGAAGATCTTGAGGGCATCGATCAAGGCAATCGACGTGAACGAGAACGCTGCCGGGTTCATGATGATTGCGTCCGCATTGCCCCGCGCCGACTGGATCAAGCCGACCAGCTCCCCCTCGATGTTCGATTGGTGGAACGAGAGCGAAACGGCCAGCGGTCTTGCAACCTCCTCGCAGCTCGTCTCGATTTCGCTAAGCGTCGTCGAGCCGTAGACATGCGGCTCCCGGATGCCGAGAAAATTGAGATTGGGGCCGTTCAGAACCATGATCCTCGTGGTCATTAAGCTGCTCCTTCTCCAGGGATGACTAACCACCGAACCATTTGGCCGGGCCCGTGACGAGTTGCGGGAAGAGCACCATCAGAAACAACACGACAAGCTGCGCGATCATGAAGGGCCAGACGCCCTTGATGACGTCCTCCATGCTGATCCGCGAGACGCCGCACACGACGTTCAGGACGATCCCGACGGGCGGCGTGATCAACCCGATGGCATTGTTGATGATGAAGAGGACGCCGAAATAGACCGGGTCGATGCCGGCCTGCTTGACGACGGGCATTAAGATCGGGGTCAGGATCAGGATGCTCGGCGCCATGTCGAGCGCCGTGCCGACGATGACCACCAGGATCATGATCGCGAACATCAGCAGCATCTGGCTGCCCATGAACGGGCGCACCAGATCCACCACCTGGGTCGCGATTTCGGCAACCGTGATCAGCCATGACGAGACCAGGGCGGCGGCCACCAGAAACATGACGATGCTGGTGCTGAGCGCCGCCGAGACCACGACCTCGTAGAGCTGCGACAGCTTCAGCTCGCGGTAGATGCAGGTCGCGACGAATAGCGCATAGACGGCGACGACGACGGCCGCCTCGGTCGGCGTGAAGATCCCGAACCGCAGGCCGACGACGATGATGACCGGAAGCATCAGCGCCCAGAAGCCGTCGACCACCGCCCGGCCGATCTCGGCCAGCGACTTCCGCGGCGGGCTCTCGATATTCTCGTCGCGAGCCACCCACCACCAGGCGAAACAAAGTCCGACGCCCAGAAGCAGGCCGGGGACGATACCGGCTAGGAACAGCTTGGAGATCGAGACGCCACCGGCAACCCCGAACAGGACAAAGCCGATGCTCGGCGGAATGACGGGAGCAATGATTCCTCCAGCCGCGACTAGACCGGCCGCATACATCTTCTTATGGCCGGCGGCGACCATCATCGGGACCAGCAGGGCCGCGAGCGCCGCGGCATCTGCGGCGGCCGATCCGGACAACGACGCCAGGGCGCAGGATGCCAGAATCGCCACGTAGCCTAGTCCGCCGCGCACATGACCAACAAGCGCCAGCGCGATGTCCACGATGCGCTTTGCCAGGCCGCCCTTGTTCATGATCTCGCCGGCCAGCATGAAGAACGGAACCGCCATCAGCGGAAAACTGTCGGCCCCGTTGATGATGTTCTGCGCGACGATCTGCGAATCGAAGATATCGAGATAGTGCATCAGCGCGACGCCGCACACGATCAGCGCGAACGCGATTGGCATGCCAAGCGCCATGGCGCCAAGAAGGGAGAATGTGAAGACGGCGATCGTCATGCTGCTATCGAACAGGGTGCCACGGCGCTCAAGTGTGCTCGTCGCTTTCCTTGACCGCAATGAGATCTTCGCCGCTCGCCGCGCCGGTCATCACGCGAAAGAGATCATAGGCGAGGATGATCGCTGCCGAAACGCCGAAGACGAGGCCGGACGAATAGAAGAACAGGCCGACCGAGATCCCCGACGCCGGCGCCGCATCGCCGAAGGTCAGGACGGCCTGCTTCCAGCTCCCGAGCGTCAGCAGCCAATCGGCATACAGCATCAACAGATAGCTGATGACGAAGCAGGCGAACCTACCGCGAGGCGGGAGCGCGCGTACCAGCGTATCGACGCCGAGATGGGCGTGCTGGCGCAAGGCAATGATCGCCCCGAGGAAAGTCAGCCAGACGAGCAGCCAGCGCGACAGTTCCTCGGACACCGCGATGCCGGAATTGAAGACATAGCGGAGCACGACGTTGCTGAACACCAGGACGACCATCGTTGCGAGGCAAAGGGCGATCGCCGCCTTCAGGACCTCGCAATAAACATCGAGGATCTTCGCCATCCGAAACCCACTATTTGACCGTGCTGCGGATGCGCGCGAGCTCGGCGTTGAAGAGCTTGACCTTCTCGGGATCGTATTCGGCGGAGAACTTGTCGATCACCGGCTTCACGGCCTCCTGCATCCGGGCGTATTCCGCGGGCGCAATGTCGTTGAACTGCATGCCCTTGGCCATCAACTCAGCAAGCGCCTGGTCGGCGGCGCGCCGGGTCTGATCGCGCTGATACTGCAGCGTTTCGGCGTAGGTGTCGCGCAACATCTTCTGCTCCTTGGGCGAGAGCTTGTCCCAGAACTTCTTGCTGACGATGATGATGTTCTGGGTGAAGGTGTGGTTCGTCGCCGAGACGTATTTCTGCACCTCGTAGAACTTGTTCGACAGGATGACGCTGTAGGGATTCTCCTGGCCATCGACTGTCTTGTTCTCGAGCGCGGTATAGAGCTCGCCGAACGCCATTGGCACCGGGTTGGCCTTGAACGCCTTGAAGGTCTCCAGATAGACCGGATTGGGGATCACGCGCAGCTTCAGGCCGGCGAGATCCTCGACTTTCGCCACCGGGCCCCTGCTGTTGGTGACGTTGCGGAATCCGAGGCCCCAATAGCCTAGTGGAATGAGATCCTTCTCGGGCAGGAGCTCCATCATCGCCTTGCCGAACGCGCCGTCGGCGAGTGCCGTCGCCTGGTCGAAGGTGGCGACGATGAAGGGGAAATCGAACAGGCCGAGATCCTTGACGACGCCCGCGAGCGACGTCGTCGAGGCCGAGAACACCTCCTGGGTGCCGCCGCGAACGGCCGACTGCTGCTGCATTTCGTTGCCGAGCTGGGACGCCGGAAACTCGCGGACCTTCAGCTTGCCGCCGCTCTTGGCGGCGAGCACCTCGGCGAATTTCTGCACGCCGAGGCTGACGGGGTGATCCGTATTGTTGAGATGCCCCCAGCGGATCGTTCGCTCCTGCACCTGTGCCATAGCGGGCAAGGCCGTGAGCACAGCGCTCAGCGCGACCGCCAAGCCAAGCATCGTCCTCCGCATACCGACCCTCCCGATGATGAGGCCCCGGTCTGGCGCCGCGGCTTTGAGCCTCGAAAGGAAGCATATGATATTCTGGGAGTCAAAATATGAATTGAATTTCATCATACGATTTTTGTATCATATGAACCCATAGCGAGGGCCCCCGATGCGGCTCCGCCCAGCAAGGTCGACGCGATGTCTCTGATCGACAAGGAAGAATCAGCCATCGGCCAGGACGGCTACCGCCGGATTCGGACGGACATCATTTTCGGTCGGCTGGCACCTGGCCATAAGCTCCGGCTCGAGGCGCTGCGCGAAACCTATGGCGTAAGCGTCAGCACGCTGCGCGAGATTCTGAACCGCCTAGCCGCCGAGGGCTTCGTCGGGGCGGAGGGCAAACGCGGCTTCGAGGTCGCCGCGGTCTCCGCCGACAATCTGCGAGAGCTCGCAGGCCTCCGGCTGCTGCTGGAGTCGCACGCGATGGCGATCTCCTTCGCCAATGCCGACGTCGAGTGGGAGGGGCGCATCGTCTCGGCGCATCACAAGCTCGCTTCGACGGAGCGGCTGATGGACTCCGGAATCGGCGAGCCGGAGCAGTGGAAGCGCTATGACGGCGAATTCCACCAGGCGCTGATCTCGAATTGCGGATCGCGCCTGCTCATGGAGACGCACAGCCTCGTCTTCGACAGGTATTTCCGTTACCAGATGGTGGCCTTCCACTATCGCGGCGCCGAGCCGGCCGCGCAGCACAAGGCGATGCTCGAATGCGCGCTGAAGCGCGACGCCGACACGGCGACGCTCGTGCTCTCCGCGCACGTGAACAATTGCGTCGCGCACGCGCTCGCCAACAGCGCGCTACGCTGACGGGGCACGGGATGACCAGCACCATCCGGTCTCACCAGGTGGAGGTCGCGGTCGCTGCCGCGGACGTCCTCGGCGAGACGCCGCTGTGGTGCGAGCGGTCGGCAAGGCTCTGGTGGATCGATATCGACCGGCAGCTGCATCGATCGTTCGATCCGGCGACGGGTCTTTGCACCTCATCCCACCACGACTGCCGGTTTCTCGGCAGCCAGGCCCTGACATCGGACGGCGCGCACATGCTCGCGCAGGATCTGAGCCTGGGACGCCGCGATCCGGAAAGCGGCCTGCTGAGCCGGTTTTGTGACGTCGAGCAGGGCCTCGACAACCGGCTCAATGACGGCCGCGTCGACGCGCGCGGACGCCTGTGGATCGGCACCATGGACAACGAACTACATCGCGCTAACGGCTCGCTCTATCGCGTAGACGGTGACCGCACGGTGACACCGATGTTCGGAGACGTCATCGTGACCAACGGCATTGCGTTCTCGCCGGACAATCGCATTCTGTATTTCTCCGACACAAGGCGCTATTGCACCTGGCGTTTCGATTTCGACCTCGACGATGGGGTGATCAGCAACAGGAGGCTGTTCGCCGATTACACCGCGTCCGGCGAACGCCCCGACGGCGCATGCGTCGATGTTCACGGCGGGCTTTGGACGGCATTCTTCTCAGGGAGCCGAGTGGTGCGCTATCGCCCGGACGGCCGCATCGACACCGCCATCCCGCTGCCGGTGACGAACCCCACCTGCGTTTGCTTCGGCGGAAGCGGCCTGAACACCATGTTCGTCACGAGTGCGCGGAAATTTCTGAACGCGGGCCAATTGAGTGCCGAGCCGGAGGCCGGTCATCTCTTCGCCATTCACGGCATCTCGCAAGGCTTGCCCGAGCACCGGTTCGCCGCGAATTTATGTGCGCCAAGAAGGGAAGCGTCCTGACGCCTCCTCAGACTCTCCTCTCCAAGGGCGGTTCGGGCCGCCAAGCGTCGATGATCGCATCGATGAAGACGCGAACCTTCGGCGATAGATGCTGACTTGACGGATACACCGCGCGGATCGGCGGACCGTCCGGCTCGGGCTTCCGGCACGCGTTGAGTACAGCTCATTGAGCCGTTTCAGACCCGTAACAGCACTGGTGAGCAGGACTCGATCTGTCGATCGTCCGTCAGATCATGGCTGCCCCCGGCGGCGCATTGTTAGTCAGCTCATACACCGGACCCGACGAGTTGCCGGTGTCTCCCCGACGAGTTGCCGGTGTCTCAAAGCGTACGCTTAGCTCAAGACCGGCTCACCCGTTTGTGAGAGCTTAGTTTTGATGGTGCTCTCATTCACCATTCGAACGACGCGATTTGCATCAAGCTTCAAATGGCTGCCCAACTAACGACGCTGAGCACGCCCATGATCGACCCAGGCTAGATTCAATTGGCGAGGGACAATAGCTCCTAACGCGCCCCAAGACGGCGGCCCTCCGGGCCGCCTCGCCGGATATCGCAACAATCAGGTTTCGGTGCCGCAATGCTTGAGGGACTAGCGGCAGCTGAAGCTCGAAGGCTGCGTCGCCGGACCCTGGCCATCCCACGTCGTCCGTCGGGGATAGACGCAGACCGGATAGCTCACACCGCCATCGCGCGAGGTCAACGTGATCTCGCCCGGCGCCACTCCCTTCTCGACCCAATCGGTCAATGCGGAGAAGAACTGGTCCTTGTCGCGCGTCGGCGCTTGGTTGGCGTTGCCCGGCAGCTTCGGCAGCGGCACGGCGTCGTTCTTGCCGGTCACGGTGTATGAGCGGCCCTGCGAGGAATGCGCGACCCCCGGCACCAGATACATCCGCATGAATTTTGAGACCTCGGCATCGCCGCCCATCGCAGCAAGCACGCGCTCGTGATAGTTGACGTTGCCGGCCGGCGGGATCGCATCATCCGCAAGTCCGCTCCACACGATCACCTTGCGGCCGAGATCGCGCAGCTTGGAGAGATCCGCCTTGTCGGTGATCAGATTGCTGAACAGCGTGGGCTGCAGCGCGACGTTCTTGTCGACGCCGGCAGCGAGGCCGGCATAGTCGAGCTCGAGCCAGCGGTTGCGCTTGGCGGTCGAAGTGTTGGTGATCGGAATGCCTGACGTCGCGCTGGCATCGGCGGCGTAGCTGACGTCCTGCATGCCGAGCGCAAAATTGTCAGTCGACGCGCTCGTGATCTGCATCGAGATCGACGTGCCCTTGGTAAAAGTCCACCACAGCTGCTTCACGCCGAGCGCCTTGCCGCTACGGGCTTCCGCTGTTTGAGCCGGATCGACGCTGCCGTCGCGGGTCGCGCCGTACCAGATCTTGTTGAGCGCATCCGCTTCCTTCGCGCTCACGCAGGCCGCCGTGTCGGCATTGCTGCCGGTGACGCCGTCGCCCGCTTCGCCCGCACAGAGCAGCACCGCGTCACGGGCGGGATTGTAGTCGCAGGCGAAGGGATCAAGCAGGAAGCCGAGGCCGGCCTTGTCGCAGGTCGCAACGGCACGCTTGTTGGCGGCCTCGACCTTGGCGGCGAAAGCGGCGGCCTCCGGCTTGTTGATTGCAGTGAAGCCGAGCTCCGACTTCATCACGACCTGCGGATAAAGGCTTGTGGTGCCAAATTTCGCGATGTTCAGCGCAGGCTGCGCGATCATGTAGCCGTCATAGAGCTCGGGATAATCCTGAAGTATCTTCAGACCCTGGCGGCCGCCCTGCGAGTGTCCGTCGTAGTAGACGAATTGCGGCGCTTTGCCATAGTAGAGATTGACCAACGCTCTAGTCTTGACCGCCTGCTCGACCATCCCACGCACCGCGAAGTCGCGGAGGCCCTCGACGTTGACCTTGCCGTCGGAGAGGAAGGCGAACGAGCCGTCCTGATACCAGGGCTGGCCCGCATCTGTTGTCCCCGAGGCATAACCGATATTGGCATTAACGATCGCCGGCACCTTGCTGCCGATCTTGTCAGCGTAGCGATGGCCGCCGCCGACCCAGCCGCCGCCGCCATAGTTGCGGATGCGCTCGTTCCAGTTAGCCTGCGTCGGCAGCCAGACCTCGATGCCGATACCTTCTGAATAAGAGCGCGCGGTCTTGTCTTTCTCAGCCGTAACGCCGGGTCCGACCAGCAGCTTCACGAGGCAAAGATTGGCTGCCGCCGTAATCGGCTTCGGCGCATCAGGAGCCAACAACTCCTCACCCTTCTTGACTTGGCGGACCGCGATCACGGTCGTGAACTCGTCGGGATGGAAGGCAGCCTTGATGCCGTCGTCACAAGCCATCGGCTCGGCGGACGCCGATGTGACCTGGCAAGTCGCAGCCACCAGCAGTATTGCCCAAAAATTCCTTCGCGCTACCGGCATCGGTTCTCCCCACTTGTTATTGTTTTCTGTTGGCAGCTCGGGGCCGCCGGCATCGTCATCGGCCGCGACTCATAAGCGCTTCGTGCCACTTCGGGAAAACGCGGATGCGGATGCCCGACTCGCGGGACGATAGCGCGTTGCTGACCTGGTACAAATTAATCATTTATTATACGAACTTAACATGGTGTTATTTTTTGCGGTGCCGAATTCCTACCTTGCGGCCGAAATTGAGCGCCTGCGCTGGCTGCGACCGGCCTTCAAAATGCTCGCCGAAGTCGAGAAGCTGAACGCGCCAACCGGCAGGTCGAGAACCAGTGGGTCCAGCCCAGCCGTCGCCGACACTGAGCGATGCCTTCAGGCGGGGTACGGCTATCGGGAAGTCCGTTGCCTTGGCTGCGATACCAATCATACCGTCGCGCTCGACATCGTGCGGAGACCGAAAGCGACCCCGATCCACGAACTGGGAGCGCTACATGCGCTGCAAGGTTTGCTCGCAGGTTCGCGGCTATCGGTTCAAGCGGAGCCATCTGGTAGCACTGCGGCGGACCAAGATCAGCGCGAGCGATCCGCCGTCAACGTGGGGGCCCGGCGAACGATGAAGGTCCGGATCGCGCTCACTGAGTGGCCTACGATCTCGACACGGATCGGGTATGCTGCCCCCGATGGCAAAGAACTTCGAGCCCTGGCCATCGCAGAGATGCAGGCGAACATTCAGCACGCCAGCTTTTGCTGGCGAGCGGGCAAATCCATGGTGGGTTGCTTCCGGGTCAAGGTCACACCATCCCGTGCACGGCACCGACATACAACTGTCTGTTTAACGGGCCGACGGGCTATCGTGCACACTACTACAGCTCGGAAAATGAAGGCGAAGCTCTTAATCAGTTGCTTGTCCGCGGGCTCGCGTCCTTATTGTTGCCTTTCCAACGTGGCAAGAATGCAATCAGTCAATCGATAGGCTAGGAGAACGATTACTGCGCGGGCCATGGTCGAAACTTGGTTTTGACGATGCGGCGTTTTCGAACACCCCACCGCGGCAATTGCTTGCCCGCCGATGGGTCAGCCGAAGCGGAGGATGCGACCTGATAGGTCTTCGCGTCCCAAGGCCAGTCCCACCTCACTTACAGTTCTACGGCACGTGGATATTGCGCGCCACGCGCGAATGCCAACTGGACGCGTCCAAAGCGGATCGTCCCTGTGCCATTTGGTCGAGAGGTTACGCTTGATCGCACAGGTGTTAGAAGAGGTTCACAGGGGACGAAGAGCTTTAAGCATGATGACGGAACGCGATGATTTGTGACCTCTACAACATCACCAAACCAAGTCGCCATCCTCGCGCTCTTCCGCCCGCTACGTTGGCAACTTGCCGCCGATGTTAGGCGCACGGTGTCCAAATTCCGTCCCGCGTCTTACGCCCTGCTCCTGATCTCATAGTGGCCCGGCACGCACTTGTAGCGATCGAGGCGCCAATTCGCGTGGTAGATCGGATGCTCGCCGAACCACTTCGCAAGCGGCCCCTGCGCGCCCTTAGCGCATTCCTGAAAAGTGATCTCCGGCGTCATGTTACTGTCGGTGACGATCTCCTCGACACAACTTCCCGCAGAGAGATGACAGAGCACGGCAACGACGGTCACAAACATCGTGCACCTCCTTTCCAGTTTGGCGGGCGGAATTGCGCACAAAGCGCCGTTCTCGTCGTCATTCGCTTCGAACACGAGGCAAGCAGACCTCTGCGCACTTCGTTGAGCTTGCTCGCCGCCGTTGAACGAGCCTCATAAGGCCGGCGTATCAGCACGACCGGATCACATAGTAACGACGCTTGTCGGGCTGTCATCGTACTTTGGTCCCATTGCCTCATTTTTAGTTCGCGGGCTGTCCTGAGCGCGCCAGTCGCCCTGACGGTCGGTCTTGCGCTACGTCAACATGCACAGGCTTCGTCCCGACAACACTTGCGACACGTGCCATTGAGATTTGCGGAGGCGCGGATGCCACGAACCGACTTGATGCAAACTGCCGTTTCAAGCACGGCCGATCACGCGATCTATCTCGTGGTGGATCGCGTTGGCTCTCCGGGCAACTTCTGCCGCAAGACCAAGGTCGAACGGACGGACATCGAAACCATCATCTCCAACCTCATCGCGGGTCATTTCTTCGATCCGCTTCGTGTTGTTGCCATCAGCACGTTGGGACATTGGTCGAAGGACATTTCAAGGGATGTTGCCGAGGAAATTCGGTGTCGCTGCGACATCGAAGCCGAGCCTGTACCAGAGCATATCCGTGACTTCGTGGTAAGCTACACGGGATCGGCTTAGCAGATCGGCCGTCGCCATTTATGTCTGGATGCGCGCGCCGTGGGATGAAGCCAAGGCGTTGCAGCGAACCTTTGCCGGATGATGCGCTCAGGATCGTGATGCGCGGTGCGGAGAAGGAAGATCGGGCGGCAGCAAATGACCGTGTGATGCAGAAATGTTCATATGACCAACCGTCGCCAGGGCAAAGGTCCGATCAGAAATTGACCTGAAAGTTTAAGCCGCCGTATACGCCCTTGACCTTTTTTTGGGGAGGCAACGCGCCTCTTGGCACGTTCAGTTCGAGGGCGAAGATGTGCCACGCACTCGGCTTGATCTCCTACGACGAGTTTCACGGCATCGACCAAATCCGCCGCATCAGAAATCACTTCGCGCACTCGATGTCCGCATCGTTCAGCCAGTCAGCAATCACGGATCGCTGCCGCCTTGTTGCGGCACAAAGCTCTCCAGTACGGAGACGTCGTGATCAATTCCGAGGGCGAGTTCACGTCGGCAGCGACGGGGATGCTGCTCAACATGGTGAACAGGGCGGCCTATGTTTCGGATAAGCGATTGACCACTGGAAATTGGAAGCGATAACGCTCACCGCGCCCTACTTCACGCCGGCCGCTTCAGTGATCCCGGCCGGATCGCTGATTCCGAGTTTTTCCAGCAGTTGGGCCTGCTGTTCGGCGGCGCGCTCCGCGCCACCTTCCGAACTTCCCTGCTAGTTCAGCATCGGTTTTCCCTGCCGCAATGCGCCTTAGAAGTTGCTTCTCGCGCGGAGACAGGATTGGGTCGGTCATCTCAGATTTTGCTCATTAGTCCCTAGTCCCTGAACCCTGCACCTATTCATGTACAATTTTGAACCGAACCGGCTCTACCACAGGTATAGCATTGGAAAATGGTGGGGCTCGAACAACGAGCGTGCAAAATGAACCGGGAAAACTGTGACGGTGCCGTTCAGATGCTGGTCTGGGCCATCGAGGAGATCGAAAAGACCGGAAACAAGCAGGCCGCCTGCTTTGCCCGTGAGGCTTTGAGGTGCCTCATGCCATCGGATGGCGAGCCCGCCCCACCGGAGGCTAGCCCGCCTCGCGTCGTGTCGGCCTGGTCGCAATCGCGCGCCCGGTCAGGATGTCGACGGCTGATCCCCTAGTGCTTTGCGCCTGTGTCCGAAGGAACAATTTTGCGCATTGCGGATTAGAGAAGTGACAGCATTCATGGTGGTGCTGGCGGTTGCGCGACGCGGCCGGCCGGCTTGGAAAGGCCCCGTCCCCAACGCGGGGCTTTTTCTTTGGAACGGCGCTGCGATCGCACAGGTAATGAACCGTCGCCGCTCGTTCTGTTAGGAGTGGCCGTTGTCCCGGTGATAGCAGTGCGGCGTGCTTCGCATTTCAATAGCCGCCCCAGCGAGGACCTTCTGCGCTGCCCCTGCGGATGCAGCAGCCGCGGGGAATGAGCGAGGGGATCTATTTCGGTCATAGTCTCGACCACCATCAATCAGGAGGTCGGCTAGTTCAGCGAGGCGAAGATCGCTACCATCACAACCAAAAACGCGCTGATCAGAACCACGACGTAGATACTCATACACGAAAAACGAATTCGGCGTCGCCCTGTTCCGGCCGCCGGGCGAGCCCCGAGCACTTCATTCCTTCGACCATCAGGAGTCGGGCGTATTCACCTAAGGACTTAAGAGCCCATTGTGTGCAAAAGTGGACTCTGAGTCGGACGACAATTGTAGAAGTGAGCCTGGCGGCGAAACATCCGTGCGCCATTGGAGTCATCTTCATTAAAGGAGGACGGGAGCGGCTCAGATGGAGGAACGCGCGAAGCTGGAGCACCAGATCGAGTTAGCCACAAAGGCGGCCGGCTACATTCGCGACGAAAGCACCGCCAGCCGCCTTAGACGCTTCGCCGACGAATTGAGGCAGAGGCTATTCCCGTCCACGCGAGACCGAGAGATCAAGATGCGGGCGCAAGAGCTCTGGGAGCACGCCGGCCGCCCTGTGGGTCGCGACCTGGACTTCTGGCTTGAGGCGGAGCGGGAAATCAAAGGGCGGTCCGACGAGACATCCGCTTAGGGGACCCCGCACAAGGCGGCCATCATCAAACCGTCACCGCACGACGGACCCTCGGCCTTTCTGCTACTCTCGCGTTCGGCGATGCCGCCGACACCCCAAGCCGTGGACCCGCCTCCCCTATGGCGATGGTACCAGCCCGAACTATATGTCAGTGTAAGTCCACCGCTCATTCCCCATTGAAGAAGCCCTTGCTGATCTTTCTATTCCTCGTCTTTGCGCCGATTGCAGCATCCGCAGCGCGCTATTTTTGGCTGGGCGACGGTCGGGGGAACTGGCAGACAGCCGACCGCTCGAGCGCGGGACTATTGCCTTCAGCGGCGGCGCGTCCCGAAGCGGTCATCCGGGTCTTCGCCGCACGAACTGTCTGCTGGCGCAGCATCTTCGCCGTCCACACCTGGATTGTTGTGAAGAAAAAGGACGCGACGTCCTACACCCGTTACGACTACACGGCATGGGGTGAGCCGATCAGAACCAACGGCTTTGCGCCAGATGGCCGATGGTTTGGCGCCGCGCCGGAAACGATCGTGGCTGTCGACGGCGAGCGCGCGGAAGCGCTCATCCCCAAAATCCGCTACGTGATCGAAAAATACAAGTTCCGATCCTACGGCGATTACAGCGCTTGGCCAGGTCCCAACTCGAACACTTTCGTGCGAGCGGCCCTGGATTCCGTACCAGAGCTGCGGGCAGTCTTGCCGCCAACCGCGATCGGTAAGGACTTCCCTTATGACGGTCGTTGGATCGGGATCACGCCATCGGGGACGGGTATTTTCGCCACGCTCGCGGGTTATGTTGGTCTCACCATTGGCTGGGTCGAAGGGGTTGAACTGAACTTCTTCGGCGCCGTGCTCGGCTTCGATCTGCGACGTCCGGCGCTCAAGCTTCCCGGCCTCGGCCGCTTCGGTGTTGCTGCACACCTTTGACCGCTCACCCTATTTCGAACCACAGGCAAGAGCGGTGCGTCTACAAGACACAAGCAAGTTGTCGGGTGTGTTGAGCCATCCCTGCAGGAAGCGCTCGCACTTGATCCGGCGATTATGGCTTCGTCGGCTTCTTGACCTGACCTACGTTTTCTGACGTGCTTGGCATTGTGACCCATCCGCCATGGAGTGGGTGACCAGCGTCAAATTTCAACGAAGATATCAGTAGCTTCACGCTTTGCGCGACCCACCATCGCTTATCTGCAACAGCCGATAGACACGGAACGACGAGACTTCGCACATGCAGCACTGAATATGTTTGAGCTGACCAAGTTCGGCGGATATCGTCGCCGTCCCTTGAGCAAAATGTGGGGCGAGCAATGAGTGGCTTCCAAGCCAAGTTGGAGCGTTTTGAAAACCTCGCTGCGGAGTGCGAGCTGATCGCTAATCGATCGGAAGGAAGCAATCGCGAACTGTACCAGCGGGCGGGCCAACACTATCGCGAACTCGCCAAGGACGTGCGTGCCTTAATCGCATCGTTCGATCTTGCTGCCTAGGCCTTCTTCAACGCCATTAACCAAGCTATGGCACGCGGAGCGTTAAGCCGATTTACGTCGCGCTCCGGCCGCCGGCTTCTTGGAAACGGCCTCTTTTGCCGGTTTCTTTCCGGCTATCGGCATCCACATCTCCCTCTGGCCAGCAGCAGCCTTCTGCGCTCATCCGTGACCTAGCGAGGGACCCTAAGAGTTCAAGGTGACTGGGCATAGGCGTGGGCAGGTGACGTCCCAAAAGGTTCATTTTGGACGCATTTGGCAGAGATTGAGGACTGGTTGATGTCCGCTCCTGTCCGTAAGCGCCGTACCAAGAGCGTTGCGTTTGGCCGGACTGCCGTAATTCAAACTCCCGAACCGGGGGCTCGAGCGCGTTGAGGCTCTTTAGGCGCCCCAAGGCCGTTGCGCTCGGGACCGGGCCACGCGGCAACTCTCACCATGATGCACGGGCCCCCTTGACAGCCGCCCCGACCACGACAGTTACACGAACCCAGGGAAAGCTCAATTAAAAGCAAGCACGCAAAACGGCGGCGATTGAGAGCCTGTCAGTTCGCATCCTTTCAAGCTGCCGCCGTCGCCAGCAAGTAGCCGGTCCGGTCGCTCCTGGCAGGCTCAAAGCGCGCGATTATCGTCTTGTGAGTGCAGCCAGTTCCGTCGACTGCTTCCCCACCATGTCAGCACGTCTTTTTATCGATTCTCCAATCAAGTCGACGAATTGGAACGGCGACCTGATCGTCAGAAGCTTCTGGCTTAACTCAAAGGCAAATCGCATGTTGGCTTGCGTCATTTCCACGAGCTTCAGTTGATAACTCACCATACCTGCCGTCGCTGAAGCAAAATCAAATCCTAGCATCTGACCAAGGCCGTCTTGCATCGCCGGTTTCGCAGCGATGGGAGCCTCTTGCACCGGTTTCGGAATGGGGGCCACTTGCTTGTCAACATTGGGAGCTTCTTGTTTTGGATCGCTATGAAGCTCAAGGGGGGATTCAATCGGCCCAGCGGCAACAGAGCGCAACAGATTGTCTTTCGCGCTTCTAACAACCGCTTGCTTATTCCCATGGGCTCGCGTGGCAATGGCGGGGGTGCGGGCGCGCTTTGACGCCTTGATAGGTTTACGCTTACTCATCTGAGGCTCCAAGCTCGTAGATATTTGAAAAGACAACAGTCCGTCCAACCCAGCGTTCCACTGCGCCGGCACAACGGTGACGTGCTGCAGTTCAGCTGGCGCGGCAAGGCCGACAGATCGGCCCGCGACGAGCGCGTCAATCGCTACGCCCCCAGCCTTACCGCCCTGCGACGGTGCGGCCTTCGGCGAGACCGACGCTGATCGACGATCTGCTCGCCGGGCAATATGACCGGGTGCTTCGCGTGGTTTCGTTCAACCCCGTCGAGGGCTGGCCGAGCGACGCGTCTGAGGACATTGCCCGCGAACTCGAACGCAGGATTGCTGCTGAAGGTAGGACCAAGCCGAGCTCGAGCCGGCTACAACTAAATTGCATGATGTTAGGGCAGTGCCCGCGAACCTGTAGCTGATCGCGCCAACTCCTCTCGCTGGAATCCCCCTAGGCTGACGGCCGATTTCCATCGCGGTGCAGCCTTTTTATCGCTTGTGTACATTTTTGCACCAATCCCGGAACGGAAGCGCGCCCCACGGCTTAAGTGTTCGGATGTCGACAGGTGTCGCGATTTCATGATTTCGCCCGTGAGGCAGCAGCAACGCTGCTCCGTATGGCAAAGACAACAAAGAACCAGGCGGTTGCGTCCGGCTTGATTCAGCGGGCGGCCGACCTGAAAGATCGAACCGGAGAATTCCCACCCCCGATGACGTAGAGGCGATGAGCGAACAGCCATCAAAGCCTTTGACGAGGAACTAGGGCCGCCTCAGTCGGGCGGCCTCATCCGGCAAAATGTCGGCAATCTTGCCTTCATAAACAGTGATCGATCAAGCGGCGGTGGCGCGCACTCTTTGCTCACCTGCACCACGCCGCCGCGAAACCACAGACCTCAGCTTGTTCATGGCGCGGATAGCCAAACCGAGCCCGGCCGGATTGGTCGTACGGAAGAAGGCCACCTTTTTCACGTAACTCTCGACATGCCATTTGGCGTGCGCACCGCGCCGGAAAAAGATTACGTCACCGACGCCATAGCGCTTCGCCGGCATGCCGTCGCTCTCCAGCACGATCGATCCTTCGAGAATCACGATGGTCTCATCGACATCGTAGTACCAATTGAACTTGCCTTCGGTGCAGGACCAGATCAACGTACGGGCTGCGCCATCCGCGCTGATCGACAACGTGCAGTTGCGGGCGTCTGGATTCCCCTCAATGATCCAGGATGGCTCGATCGGCGATGGTTTGAGATCCACATTGCAATGACTGGTTTCGATTAGCGCGAGCGGCATACGTCTCACCCCACTCCGGCATTACCGAGTTTTCCGGGACGACCTAGAAAACAGATCTTCGCCAAGACTGTGAAGAGGCCATTTTGTCGCGCCGTTCGCGAGGCTCAAACGAGGTACCTCGCAGTCGCGATTGAGGTTAGCACTGCCGCCGGAGTTGCAGAGACGACAATCGTTACCAAGCGAGTGCTGCCGTTGTTCAGTGCGGCGGCCAGTAGTGATGGCTGCCAAGGACAGAACGGCTGCACCCCAGGCCAGCGCATGCAACATCCAGGGCCGCATTGTCTCCTCCTATAGGATGAAAGGATGCGGGGCGGCTTGCGTGCGCTAATTGGATTGGTCGGAGCAGCCATGTGTTCGGCCTGTTTGCGCGGTACCCATGACCGCTGGCCATAATGCCCTCCGCGGATCAGGTCCCGGTCAAAAGCACGCATTCGAGATGCGATGGCCCAAGTGGGTTGTCCTGATCGCCGGATCGATCCTGCGACGTGAAGATTCTCCTTGCCAACCCGGAGTAGCTATGTGTTCGGCCTGTTTGTGAGCGGCCGAGGGAGCGATGCCACTTTTTCCACACCCATGACGCACAGCGACTCGCGCGCGTTCCGAGGCCCAAGGCATTGATAATCTGCGAGGTACTTACGATGCCGCTTTCATGGGGCATGCCTCGTCCTCCCCGACGCTACACGTCGACGCGTGCCGATGGCCGTCCGCTCTAGATCACGTTCGGCGAGATGCGCGAGATGGGTGTACGCGGCATCATCGTATTTTGCGCCGACCTACCGCGGCGGCCACAGCGTTGCCTCGAGCGCCGATCAATGGGCTGATGATGTACGCCTATCGGATATCGAGTCGCGGTTCATGTGCCGTGCCTGCGGTAGACGCGGCGCCGATGCCAGACCCGATTTTCGAGCGCGGCAAGCCGCCTTTGGCTATGGGTGATCGATAAACCTGCATGAACCTGGTCATGGGTTGTGCCGACTAATCATTACCGGGGAATTGCTGATTCCCACCCGGGGCTGGAAACCCGCCGCCCGCGCTCAATTTAAGCGGGCGGCGGTTTTGCTCTGTTCGAAGAGCGGCCCCGGCGCTCGGGGCTGGCAGAAACGCCGGAGCCGTTCACACACGCCCGCCGCCGCAGTGCGCATCAAACCAGTATATCGGGAAAGGTAAGCAGGGACGAGCAGCGCCAATGTCCTAATCTGCTTCCGCGGATTTCCTGCTACTTCCCAACGAGAACTGACACGTTTTGTTCTTGTACAACCGATAAAGCACCTTCAGGTTGTGTCGCTGAAAACCAAAGTAGATCGAAGCGAGGGACCATCTTCAAAATTTTGGCCCCAGCTCAAGGGGGGGCGCGCTTATCTTCTCAGGCCAGCCTCCCGATTGCACAATGCAGCGTTTGCCGGTGCATCTCTGACCGCTGAGGGACAATTATTCAGCGCCGCTCTTTCTCTACATTCGCGTTCACTCCAACTTCGGAGGATGCGCGTTCAGAGGGGGAATTTGCCGAGTATACACGCGAATGGACTGACTGAGTCACAGCTCTCACATGTTCGCCGCCACGAGTACGCTCACTGCAATGGATGGTCGGGCAACCACGAGCCATGACGTGCGTGCGCGGCCTTGGGCCGTAGCAGAACGTCGCCTCCGCTTTGGGGGAGGACATGGTCATGGCAGCAGCTCTAGATCAACTTCGCGTTGGTCGCATCGCCTCAAGACATGTAGCTGAAATGAAAGGGCCGCACGACCCTGGTATCAAATCGATCGCTCTTGGCTAGTCGCTAGCGCGATGTGTGCCCGCTCCAGGTTTATCTAGGCCCCCAGAAATACGTCGCCAAAGCTCCCCCCGGGTGCCAGCCAATACCTTTTGGGCTTTCCGTTTTGCCATTGCGTCGTTAGCGCATTCAAATTCCACCGCGCCGACTAAATCGCCTCGTTCATCCAGAATGTGGAGACGGTAACACGAAATTGCTTCGTCTTCCGTGCCTGGGTCCGACATCTCGGTATTCCCCCTGCAGAGCGAGCCGTGCAAGCCCCATCATTCTAATCGGAACACCCACCCTGAAGGAAAGCCCGCCATTGGCGACGGGCTTTAGGCTTGGAGGAAAGGCGCCCATGAGGACGCGGGTAAAGCCTACGATGAGTCGAGCCGGTATTGTGTGTCGCGATCGACACTGTGGACAACAAAGCGCCGCTGTCGGGTTCCAGAATTAACGCGCAGCGCGGACATCAAGCTTAACAGAGCAATTAAGTTGTCGTTGATCCAGAGGCTTCTATCGTGCTCACAACGTGAACCATCTCTGCTGTCTGAGAAGTATCTTTGGAGAGCGATGCATCTTGCAAGATTTCATAGTGGGCTTTAAGTGCAAGTCCGATAGCAAGATTATCGAAGAACGCGTAGCAGCGGATTCCGCAGCCGAGGCTGTGCGTCGTTTGAAAGCGAAATACCCGGCGCCCCTGTTCAGCTTCATATTCATCACCCCGGCGCCCCGCAAGACTCCACCGTCGAAATCTGGTCGCTGACTGACAGCAAGGTGCGCCGTCTTCCGTGCAGTATTGGCGTCTGACAGACGTCGGGTTGAAGTACGAAGCGACGCCGGACGTATGTTTCAGGTTTCGTTGATCACGTTCCTAGCGACTCAGGCCACTGTCGTCTTGAGCCTCACACGGCTTTTACGCTTGCGATTGCCCTTCTCGAGCGTGCTTTGGAATGAAATGGCTAAAACAAGGTTGGAAAGCGGAAGCAACGTCCACGCCGGCCTTGCGCTTGCGCCCGCCAAGTGGCACGCAAGGCTCTAAATGCGCCTCAACATTCCTCGTCGGAAAGCCGATCGAGAAAGGCCAGCCCGACCAACGCGAGGTCCTGGGCATCACCTCTCCCGCGCTTCCCACCTCCCTTGCAGATGAGAGGAGACAGCGGCGGAAATCCGCAGCATCGACGTCGGGACGCCGGGCGCGCTACACGCACCACGGTATCAACCGCTGATGGTAGCGGGCCGTCGTCAACCATGTCGGGCGCGGGGGAACAGTGACTTCCCCAGCTCATCCTCATCCGACGAGCTGGGGTTCTTTGCAACAGACCTAAAAACTTTCTAGAGCCGCGCTGTCGACGTCGGAAGGAAGGCCGCCAAGGCGGGCGGCCTCCGCGTCAGTTATTGCGGCACGCGGTCTGGGAGCTACTTCTCGACTTCGACGGCATACCTGCGCACGACCTTGACTGCCTTGTCACGCTGGGGAGCAAGGTCCGCCCAAACTTTCGATTTATAGAATGCCACCGCGTCATCTACGCTGTCCCATTCGGTGAGTGCTGCACTCTTGGGAGGTGCGCCCCCCTCTATCTGAACAACCCTTCCGGCCGCGGTACGCAAAGCGCGACCATGAGCGTCTGCTATCAGTTTGCGGGCCGTAGGCAGGTAAGCGGCCTGGGCCGAAGCATCGAGGATTTCATTTTCGCTGATGACGTAGGCTTTCAGCTTGGCCCCTTGAGCGTGGAGGCCCTGGACAGCGATGGCGCCGATTGCGATGCCTGCGAGCAATGTCATCGAATGTTGAATTTTCATGACTTCCTCCCAGTTGCTTGCCGATGATCCGGCAGCCAATAGTACTGCTTTTTAAAACCGAGCAGTGAGCAATCTAGGACACCGGCTTCGGAATAGTCCGGCACTCGGCGTCTAACGCAACATGAAAGAGGTTCGGTCACGGTAGCGACGGCCGTCGCCAGCCGCCCCCCGTACAGATCCCGGCGTGCGCTGCTAACGCACCGGGCTCCTACCTTGGGTTCTGGCGTCAAAGCGGTGACAAGGCAGCGGGTGTATGGTTCTGATTGGCGAAAAGAAGCGGTCGACGAGTTGGATGAACCTCTCCCAGGTGAGGCGTGCCGTTTGGCTGCGTGGCTTGAGCGTGAGCCAAAGCCGCTTCACCTAGTTGAAAAACCACAGATGCTCGGGTGGTTGCCCGAGACTGCGAAGTAGTTCAGATGCCCTTCAGCATCTGTTTCACCCAGGCTCCGGTTTTCGCGATGGGGTCGTGCATTACCCTGCGCAACTCCATCTTGATCGCCAGCAGCTTGGCTCGCATCCGTTTCTTGATCGTCTTGCGCCTGATGACGAACGAGCCCCATGTGCGGTAGTTTCCTGGCCTCTCTCGTTACGTTGGTTTTAGTAATTCCGACGAACGATAGATTCGACCCCCCGACCGTCAAGCAGAAGCTCTCGCTGCAATGATAAAAGCTCTGGCAGCGACGTGCCCCCTGGAGCGCGAAACGTGGCTGCGCATCGCATTGGCGTGGAACAACTTAACGAACCTACTCGATAGTAAGGGCGCGGCGTGACTAAGTTCGCGCCGAGCCGGCCTTTTGCCGATCCAGAGGCCGCCGCTCGCAAGCTGATCGAGCCTTGACAAGAGCATCGAGGCGGCGCCGTTCCTTTCGAAGAACGGTTGCCAGGCAACGGGCGCAGAGTTCGGCGCCGGCATCAAGTTCGCGGCCGAGCGCCGCTGACAAGCCACCGGCTGTTCTCCAGACTTCGCCAAGAAGCACAAGCGCAGTTGTCCAGTTTGGACAGTTTGCCGAATTGACTTGAGGCGAGCCGAAGCCGAATATGTGTTGGTCCGGCATCACGAGCGCCTGGCTCAAACAGAAGCCCTTTCTGATAGAGCAGCTCCCTCGGCGGAGCTGGCTCCCCGGCCTTGCGGCCGGAACTCATCTTAGACTGCGGACGTTACGGCCAGTTTTGGTAAATCGAATTTCGGACGATGCCGCGTTACTTCTTCAACATTACGCACGAGCGCTTGGTCACGGACCACCTAGGTGAAGAGTTGCCTGATCAGCATGCCGCGTGGAAAGAGGCCACGGTCATGGCCGGCCAGATTTTACAGGGGCTCAAAGGCCACCTGAGGCTCGGTCGCGAATGGCGGATGGAAGTCACCGATGAATTTGGGAATCCCCTCTTTGTCTTGCGCATCAACGCCGAACGCGCTGTTCCATCGTCGCGCCTGGACGAGGCGCGGCGGATCATTGAGGAGTACGCTGCCGATCTCCGAGAGCTGCTTCAGAAGCTACGCCGCAAGATGAACTAGGGCGCCTGCTGAAACCATTGGCTAATGGGTGCATTGTTCCGCCATCACCGGCTGAGGCTATGCCGTAGGCGTCGGTGGCTGAGAGACCAAGCGCGCTGCCGCCGCAAACACAGCTTCGACCCAAGAAACAATCCAACAGGGATTCAAATTTGTGAATCCAAAGCAAAAGGAACGCTCCAGCCCACTCGCGAGCGAGCTGGAGCTTAGTCCGGCCCCAGGTCTTGCGGGAGGGAGGGGCACGCAAGACTGATCATTGAAGTGGCGGCGGCAGAGACTCGTTCTAACAAGCGACGGTTCTTACGTCCCTCATCGTCCAAGGCGCCGTTCAACCTTCTTACGACTGTACCGCTGAAACCGAGCGGCCAGTCTTCTTCGCCTCCTAGCAAACCTCGTAATCTTGTCCGCCCGCCACTCGCACCCGGTGGTCACCAGCGCCGAGAATGCTGCGAGCGATCTATCGCCCAGCGCAATTTCACCGCAAGCGACGTTCTGCGTGTCAAAGTACGCAACTGCTAAGGCGCTGCGCTCGGCCGGAGAGCGCAAGACAATAGTGAAGACCAACGATGCTGACTTGCTAAATCACGCCAAAAAATTGGTAGTTGTTGCCAAAGCGACCTTCCTGCAGTGCTGCCACCAACAGCGGACATCCGAATGCTGGCATCACCCGCTCCAAGATCATCGGGCGCGTTCTAGTTCATAATCCGGGTGAAGCGTGGATGCAGCTACTCTACTACCGCCAACTCTCCGAATAGGGTGGATGCTATCGCCGACGAGACGCTAGCGCGCTGGTTCGTTGCAACAAACCGTTTACCGTGGCCGCTTTGGCGCAACGCATGGGCCTTTTCCTTACACTTTGGTTAGCGCAGACTGTCGTGTTGAATTGACATTTCAATTTTTGCTCCCGGATTGGGCGCGTTCTTCGATTGCGCCCTTTGCCCCAGCTGTGAGGTGACGGAATGAGAAAGCACCTTGACGGAAGTGATCCGCTCTTTGGCGGCGACCATAATCTTGGATTTGGTGATCGGTTTTTCGATTCCAGTTCGTCGAATGATAATTTCAATTTCTTCCCAGACCCGGACGTCCCGTCTCAAGTAACGCTTCACGTTCACGCCACGACGACATCGTCGACTTCTACAACCCCGCTCGTCAACAGTTCCTCGACGATCACTGATGTCGACTATCATTGGGACGGTATAACCTTCGCGCAAAGCGGCGGGTACTATCCTCCGGACAACGCTCTCGCAGCAGGAGCGCACATCGTCATTACGGCTGAGAACGACGCGATCCAGTTCACGACTTTGCAGGGCACCGCCGCGCAAACCGAATCGCTGAACACGTTCTTCAGCCCTGTGCTGAGTTCGGGATACTTCCTCACCGACCCCAGGGTGCTCTACGATGCCACCCATCACCAATTCGTGGTCGCTGTGGATGAGGTGAGCAACACTCTGAACAGCAGCTACGTCCTGCTGGCCGTCTCGAACTCTGATTTGACGACCACATCGCTCTCATCGGCCAATTGGCAGTACGAGGCGGTTTCAACCACGTACAGCTTGAATGGTCTGACGACTTGGTCGGACCAACCGCTGGTCGCCGTGGACGGACACAACATCTACATCTCGACCAACCAGTTCACGCCCTCCTCGTCGGGGACATTTCAGGGTACTGCGGTCACGATTTTGGACGACGGCTTGTACAGCGGCAGCTCATCCGCCGTTCTCAGCACGAAGAACTACGCGGCGCCATCCTACCAAACGGCGGAAATCGTCGGCGGGGGGACGTATTACGGGGAATATTTGGTCTCCAATACGCATAACAGCCTGAGCATATTCGAGTCGCTCAACGGAGCGAGCACTAGCCCGGTCACGGTCTCCCTCAACAACATCGATTTCGGCAACGGCAGTTATTCCGTCAGTCAATACGGCACGAAATACAAGCTGGATGCCGGCGACGGCAGAATCACCAGTGCTGCCTACGATTCTGTCAATCAAAAGCTGTACGTCGTGTTCGAAGGGCAGCCGCACAATACACCTGCAACTCCGTCGGTCGAGTGGGTGCAACTCGATATGACGGCCTTCAATGCCTCTGGAGGAACGACCGCTCCAACCGTCATGCACGTTGGCGATCTGAATAGCCTTCTGCCAACAACAGGGGCAACGGCCGGAGCGGCGACATTCAACGGATCGGTGGCGGTCGATACCAACGGAGACGTCCTTTTCAATTTCAATGTGAGCGGGTCAAATATGTACCCTGCCGATTATTTCACTTTTTGGAAGGGGGCCGGCGGCGCAACGTCGAGTACGACGCCAAGTTTCGCCACGCCGATCGACTATCACGACAGCGTCGCGGCTTATATCGATCCGGGGCGTAACCCTGTCGGTCGCTGGGGCGATTACTCGACTGCAACCTTCGATCCCGCGCATGCCAATGGATTCTATATTTCCAATGAGTTCGATAATGCGAGGTCTTTCATTTATTCGAGCTGGGGCACGTCGGTCGACCACGTACTGGTGTGAATCGCACTGGCGCGCCGGTGGCCGCTTAGTCAGCACTTAACGGCGACAAAAAGACGAGTCGTGTGTTGGCTGTCTGCGCAGCCCATTGGGCCATGCCCGCGAAAGACCTTCAAGGGCGCCCCGCGGCCGCACCGACTACGCAATGACAAAATTGGCTTGACGAACAGCGCAAACCAGCTTGCTTGAAAGTGCCGCAGAAGATGCCTTGGCCCATGTGGGTTGTCCTGATCGCCGGATCGACCGGCGCTGCATTAAGTGCTGTTCGTCCTTTCCAACCGTTACGTCACACCCGGATGACCGGCTGTGATCTCGTTCACGCCGTAAGAGCGGCGGGTTCCCTGTAGCGTTCGCTCCTGGCCATCATCGCCCATGCCATCCTGGCGAGCTTATTGGCGAGTGCGATCGCAGCGACCTTGGTGGGGCGTCGCGCCAACACCGGGTGAGCCAGGGCCGATGGCCCGTGCCATGGATCTTGGCATAGCGGATCACGGCGAGCGCGCCAGCTGTAAACAGGCTGCGCAAATAGCGATCGCCTCGCTTGCTGATACTGCCAAGCTTGTCCTTGCCGCCGCTCGAGTTCTGCTTCGGCACGAGCCCAACCCAGGCCGAGAAGTCCCGTCCCGATCGGAAGGCGTTGGCATCGGCAACGCTCGCGACCAGCGCTGTTGCCAGCGCCGGCCCGACGCCCGGGATGGCGTCCAGCCGTTTGCTCATCGTGCTTGATCGATGCCAGGCGATGATGCGTCGGTCGAACTCCAGGATTTGGGCCTTCAGGGCCCGCAAATGGAGAACAGCCATGGAAGAATATATTGGTCTCGACGTGTCGATGAAAGAGACGGCAGTCTCGATCCGCCGCGGAGGTGAGCGGATCTGGCGCGGCAAGTGCCCAACTGATCCGAGTATCGTCCCCGAGCTCATCCGCAAGCGGGCGCCATCCGTGAAACGCGTCGTATTCGAGACCGGACCGCTATCGGTATGGTTCTATCATTCTCTGCGCACCGAAGGTTTGCCAGCGATCTGCATCGATGCGCGCCGTGCTAAACCGGCGCTCGATATGGCGACCAATAAGACAGACGCAAACGAGATGACCAATCGCGTCTTGATCGTTTGCTTGACAGCGGATCGGCCGTCCTCGCTCCGGGAAGGCTTTTGACAGTATCAGCGTCCAGAAGCTACCAATGGTCAGCGCTAGAGTTCGCCCGCTTAGCGGATGGCGATCAGGATTTGCGGAGAATGTCGAGACTGATCCGGCCCTGCCATATGGCGGGATGCCTCGTCTAAGGCGTGAACCGATCCTGAGCCAGCGCGGGACGCGGGTTCGGCTTGTTGATCCAGATCAAGATTCCAGATCGCCTATTCAAAGACAATTCATTATTAGCTCGTTTTGTAGCGCATGAGTTTGATCACAGCGCCATTGGTCCGTTCAGCTACTCCATGAGGGGGAAGGTCATCACAATGAGCTTCAGGTCGAAGATTTTGACGTTAGCAATCGCGATTCTCCCGGCGCTTGCCGCTTCAGCGCCTGCCGCAACGGTGGACATGCGCAGCATCACGTGTGGCGATTACCTTGCGATGCCGGCTGCATCGGCGAACAAATTCTCCGCGTGGATGACCGGCTGGTTCAGCTATCAAACTAACAAGACCTATGTCGATTTCGACATCCATCGCGCCAATGTCGCAAGCGTAAGAACCTGGTGCCAAGGCCATGGGACAGCGAGTGTTATGTCAGCCTTGGAAAATCCGGTCGTCGTAAAGGGGATCGCCGATCCGTCGACAGATTTCAACAAGATCACGTGCGGCCAATGGTTAGCGTATCGCCCGGACGATCGCGAGTTCGTCACCTATTTTATGAGTGGTTATTACAACGCCAACGCAAGCAACTCGATCTTGGATTACGATCGCCTGCAGAAAAATCTGACTGCTGTCTCGACCTATTGCAGCAAGAACAAATCCCGCACTCTGCCGACAGCCATTCAGGCTAAAGCCACCTAAGCGCGAGCAATCTCCCATATCGAATGCGTGCCGCTGCTTGCTTTCGGCCATTGCCAAATGAAAAGGGCCACAACAAAATGGGGAACCATTTTCTGCGGTAGAGGTCGGCTCTGAGTCACGAGCGCCGTTTGGAATGTCGGCCGATTGCTTCCGGTCTACCCCGAGGAGCCGACAATTGAGGACGTCGCCCGAACTTCGCATTCAGGCCAGAGCACAAAGTCGCTGCGCTCCAGCCCGCTGCGCGGGGGCAAGAGCCGAGAGAGCGGTAGTCGGATCCCAATAGCCGTTGGAGAGCCCCGTCCTGAGAATCGAGGTGTCGTCAACCTCTCTCAGAATGGAGCTCTCCATGAGCGAGACCAACACCGTCAGTCCGCTGCGCCAGCGTATGATCGAAGATATGGCTGCGCGCAAGCTCAACCCAACGCAGTCACATCCAAAGCTGCAAGCGGTTTGCCGCCTGGCTTAAGCACTCGCCCGATACGGCCGCACCCGATGAGGTGCGGCATTTTCAGCTGCACCTCACCGAGAGTGGTACCAGCATCTGCAACCGCAATCGGATCATGACCGGCGTGCGGTTCCTGTTCCGAGTCACGCTGCGCCGCCACGATCTGGCGGCCGAGGTCTGGCACATCAAGGAGCCGCAGAAGCTACCGCCGGTGCTGAGCCCCGAGGAGGTCAAACGTGTCCTGACGATGGCGACGAGCCTCAAGGCGCAGACGATGCTGACGCTGGCCTATGGCTGCGGTCTGCGTGCCGGCGAAGTGGTGCGGCTGCGCGCAGGCGACATCGATAGTGCGCAGATGATCATCCGCATCGTGCAGTCGAAGGGCCGCAAGGACCGCAACGTGATGCTGCCGATGGAAGTTCTCGACCTGTTGCGGCAATGGTGGAAGGTGCGACCGACCAGGCATGATGCCGTTGTCGCGCCGGAACAGCGCTGGCTGTTTCCCGGCCGCAGTCAACATCGGCCGCTGACCACGCGTCAGTTCAGCCGGCTGTTCAAGGAGGCGGTCAAAGACGGGGGATTGCGCAAGGCGCTCTCTCTTCACACGCTCCGTCATAGCTTCGCGACCCATTTGCCAGAGCGCGGCACCGACATTCGCCTGATTCAGGCGTTGCTCGGACACGACAAGCTCGAGACGACGGCCCGCTACACCCGCGTGGCGACAGGCATAATCGCCAGGATCGAGAGCCCACTCGACGGCCTGAGCGCACCGCGTCGTAGGCGGGCGAAGCGGGCCACCACGGAGCCGCCGGCGCCATAGCGCCGCCGGCTATGGCTCGACCAGCTCTGGAGCTCGCGGACATTCTCCGCGATCACGGCCCTGCGTGGCGCGAGGCCAATCGCGGGCATGTCAGCCTCGACCAGTTGAAGGTGATGAGTGCCATCGAGCGCTGCCGCACGGCGGCGCTCGGCGGGCATGTCGCACGCTGCGAGAACGTAGCATGCGGCCACACGGAGATCGCCTACAATTCCTGCCGCAACCGGCATTGCCCGAAGTGCCAGGCTGCGGCGTCACGCCAATGGCTGGCCGACCGCGACACGGAGCTGTTGCCGGTGCCGTACTTCCACGTCGTGTACACGCTTCCGAGCCAACTGCGCGAGATCGCTTACCAGAACAAGCGCGTGATCTACGACCTGCTGATGAAGGCGGCGGCCGAGACAACGCTCGCCATCGCCGCTGACCCCAAACGTCTCGGTGCACGGATCGGTATCACGGCCGTGCTCCACAC
The DNA here is from genome assembly GCF_051861855.1 of Bradyrhizobium sp. PMVTL-01. Classification (NCBI taxonomy): domain Bacteria; kingdom Pseudomonadati; phylum Pseudomonadota; class Alphaproteobacteria; order Hyphomicrobiales; family Nitrobacteraceae; genus Bradyrhizobium; species Bradyrhizobium sp. PMVTL-01. The sequence goes on from NZ_CP193983.1 coordinate 319,378, forward strand.
CTGGGGCTCGGCGCTCACCCATCACCCACACGTACACATGATCGTGCCGGGCGGAGGACTCTCGTTCGACGGCTCACGATGGATCACCTCGCGCGACGACTTCCTCGTCCACGTCAACGTGTTGGCGCGTCTGTTCCGCGGCAAGATGCTGGCGATGCTCATGGATGCGCACGACGCCAAACAGCTGACGTTCTTCAACACCCATGCCGGGCTCGCAGACAAGAGGACGTTCAAGCGTTTCATCGCCCCGTTGCGGCGGATCAAGTGGGTGGTCTACTGCAAGGCGCCGTTCGCAGGGCCGGAGCAGGTGTTGCGCTATCTTTCCCGTTACACCCATCGGGTCGCCATCTCGAACCGCCGCCTCGTCGCGGCCGAAGACGGCGCCATTGCGTTCCGCTGGAAAGACTACCGCATCAACGGCGCGGGCCGCTGGAAGACCATGCGGCTTCACCCGCACGAGTTCATCCGCCGCTTCCTGACGCACGTGCTGCCCAAGGGCTTCCACCGCATTCGCCACTACGGGCTCTTTGCCAACGCCAACCGCGCCGAGAACATCGCGACCGCCCGCGCACTCCTCAATGCCACCCCACCCGCCGCCGACTCGCAAGAGCAGCTGGATAGGGCGACGGATGGGCCACGCGTGCTGCCTTGCTCATGCCCTTGCTGCGGCGCCCGCATGATCGTGATCGAGGTGTTCGCGCACGGCTGTCAGCCGAGGTGGCGTCCTACGCCGGATAGGATCGACACCTCATGACCCAGGCCTCCCGTCGACCTCGCAGCTTCCCGCTCCGATGGCGCTGGCTCCACGCCGGCAGCGCCCGCTCTCGATCCAATCTGCGCGTTCCAGCCGATCGTGATCACCGATTCCAGGCCATCGTGATCACCCATTCCAGAGCATCGTGATCACCGTTTCCAGCCGATCGTGATCGCTATTTCCAGCGATCATGATCGGGGACAACCAGGAGGCGCCCACCGCTGACAGTCTGCAACCGGGGTAGCTCGGTCTTTTGCCCAACCGCAGAGGATCGAGATGCCGACAGAGAGACTGTCCATGCGCCACATTCGCGAAGTTCTACGCCTGCACTACAGCGTCGGCATGTCGCAACGCGCCGTTGCCCGCAGCCTCGGTCTGGCCCAGGGCACGGTCAGTAAGTACGTCAACCGAGCCCGCCGCGCCGGTCTGACCTGGCCGTTGCCAACGGAGCTCGATGACGACGTCCAGCTCGAGAACCGCCTGTTTCCGCCGCCTTCCGATCGGCCCAGCGACGAGCGTCCGCATCCGGACTGGGCGCTCGTGCATCGCGAGCTGCGGCGCCCGAACGTCACGCTGATGCTGTTGTGGGAGGAGTATTGCGACGCAAACTCCGACAGCTTCAGCTATGCGTGGTTCTGCGAACGCTATAAGGAATGGGCCGGCCGCCTCAAGCCGACCCTGCGCCAGGTCCATGTCGCCGGCGAGAAGCTGTTCGTCGACTATTCCGGCCACACCATGGAGGTAGTTGACGGGCTCACCGGTGAGGTGCGCAGCGCGCAGATCTTCGTCGCCGTGCTCGGCGCCTCGAACTACACCTACGCCGAGGCCAGCCTCACCCAGAGCCTGCCGGACTGGATCGCCTCGCACGTGCGGGCCTTTGCCTTTTTCGGCGGTGTGGCCCGGCAGACGGTGAGCGACAATTTGAAGGCCGGCATCACCCGGGCCTGCTTTCACGAGCCGATGGTCAACCGGACCTATGCCGATCTCGCCCGCCATTACCGCACCGCCATCGTCCCGGCGCGGCCGTATCGGCCGCGCGACAAAGCCAAGGTCGAGGTCGGGGTCCAAATCGTCGGGCGATGGATTCTGGCGCGTCTGCGCAACCGCCGCTTCTTCTCGCTCGCCGCCCTCAACGAGGCGATCCACAGCCTCCTTGTCGAGCTGAACGATCGACCTCTCCGGAGCTGGGGGCGAAGTCGGCGCGATCTGTTCGAAGAGTTCGATCATCAGGCGCTCACCCCCTTGCCGGATGAACCGTACGAGTATGCCGAGTGGAAGCGCTGCCGGGTCAACCTCGATTATCACGTCGAGATCGCCAAGCATTACTACAGCGTCCCTCACAACCTCTTGCATCAGGAGGTCGAGGCTCGCATCACCCAAAAGACCGTCGAGATCTTCCTCCGTGGCAAGCGCGTGGCCTCGCATCTGCGCAGCACCTTGCCGCATCGCCCGACCACGATTGCCGAGCATATGCCGAGTTCGCATCGCCGCTATCGTGACTGGACCCATGAGCGTATTCGTTCCGAAGCCGCCAAGGTCGGCCCCGACGCCGACACCCTGATCGACGTCATCCTGCGGTCGCGGCCGCATCCGGAACAGGGCTTCCGCTCCGCGATCGGCATTCTCGGGCTGGTCAAGCGCTACGGCCAGGAACGCGTCGACGCCGCCTGCGCCCGGGCCCTGCTGCTCAACGCCCGCTCGTACAAAACGGTCGCCGCCATCCTCAAGAACGGCACCGACAGAACCGCGCCTCCCGCCGAGGAGGCGCCCATCCTCTTCCACGCCAACATCCGTGGCCGCAGCTACTACAATTGATCAGGAGAGATCAGCATGCTTATTCACCCCACCGTCGATCGCTTGCGCGCCCTCGGCCTCGCCGCCATGGCCGATACCCTCACTGAACTGCAGAACAACCCCGAGGCGGCCGAGATGCCGCACGCCGATTGGCTCGGCCTCCTCGTCGATCGCGAGGTCACCGCCCGCGACAACCGCCGCCTCACGCGCCGCTTGACCAGTGCCAAGCTCCGGCAAGCCGCCGCCATTGAGAACGTCGACTATCGCACCGCTCGCGGCCTTGACCGTTCGCTCTTCCAAACCCTCGCCACCTGCCAATGGATCCGTGAGGCCAACCACCTGGTCATCGTCGGCCCAACCGGCACCGGCAAGTCCTGGCTTGCCTGTGCGCTCGGCAACAAGGCCTGCCGCGACGGCTTCTCCGTCCTCTACAAGCGAACATCCCGCCTGTTCGCCGATCTCGCCCAGGCGCGCGGCGAAGGCCGTCTGGCGCGCCTGATCGCCGCGCTCGAGCGCGTCAATCTCCTCATCCTTGACGACTGGGGACCCGAACCGCTCACCGCCGACCAGCGCCGCGATCTGCTCGAGATTGTCGATGATCGCTACGACAAGGGATCCTTGTTGATCACAAGTCAGGTCCCCGTGTCGCAATGGCACGACGTCATTGCCGATCCCACCCTTGGCGATGCGATATTGGACCGCATCATTCACAATGCGCACCGCCTCGAGCTCAAAGGCGACAGTCTACGGCGTCAGGCTGGCGAAAAGAAAAAACCGTGAGCACCTCGCGCACGATCGCCCCGCCGGCCCACAGGCCCCTCCCGCGCGCGTCGCTCCGTCGCTCATGGGGGCACTCCGCGCCGCGCACGGGGCCCTCCCATGGACCGCCGGAACGATCTCCGAACCAACCCGCCAGCCTTGACCAGGAGACCATTTCCAGCACACATAAACCCGTCAGTCGTGTTCGCCTCCGCATCTGATCACGATCGCTGGAATCCGTGATCACCATCGCCTGGAACACCTGATCACCATCCCTGGAATGCGCATCCAATCACGGTCATCAATACGCTGAGAGCCTGTTGATGCACTCCGAGCAGCCGCCGAGATGCCTATTGCATGCTCCCGACCTCGCCTCCGAACCTACCCGCAGATCTCATCCTGCCTGCGTCGCGTCCACCATCGAGGGCGGCGCCAGCATCAAATCCCCATAGCACCCGCTGCCCAGCCGATGCCAAACTCCCGCGACTTCGTGCCTTGGCGCTTTTTGGACGCCGGCCAGTCGAGCGTACCGAGCCACCTTGTTGCCGGCGTCCAAAAACCTGCACATTTCCGGACTCATGCGTCGCAGCAAAAGAGCACGACGTCGGTACGCGCGTATCGCTATGAGCGACGAACTTCGGCTCAATTGATATCCCCTTGGGCGGGCTAGGAACCTCCGTTTTCAGAGATCGTTGGCCGCTTGGTCGTGGCGCTCGCCGGGGCCGTGATAGAGGTGGCCGTGTGGACGATCGGCCGGATCGTGCTCGAGGGCGTACCGACCTACTCCTCGAGAGACGGCGGCTGCTGATTCCAAACCCGAGAGAGGTCTTATGAAAACGCCGTTAGCGGCGATGGCTCTGCTATGCTTGTCTGCCGGCCCTGGCGCGGTTTGCGAGCGCTCCTTTTCCGGCTTGGCTTCCTACTACTCCAACGAAAGCGGCAGCAGGACGGCCTCCGGCGAGCGTTTCGACGATCGACTGCCAACTGCGGCGCATCGCTGCTTGCCGTTCGGCACGAAGCTGCGGGTGTCGCGCGGCGACCGGTCGGTCGTAGTCACTATCAATGATCGCGGCCCTTTCGTCCGTGGGCGCGTTCTCGACCTGGCACTGGCCCCGGCGCGCGAACTCGGCCTAGTGGGACCTGGCATTGCGCAGATCCACGCAGAGGGCGTGGACTAGGGGACTAGGAGAAATCGGCGCACGACAATCGAGAATTGTCGCCCGGCGATGAAAGCTCGGGGCGGCGACCGAACGTCCGTTGAGGGTCATTTTGGACGCATTTGGCAGAGATTGAGGACTGGTTGATGTTCGCTCCTGTCCGTAAGCGCCGTACCAAGAGCGTTGCGTTTGGCCGGACTGCCGGTGATTTCAAACTCCCGAACCGGGGGCTCGAATCATGCGCTACGAACTCGCCGACTATGAATGGACCGCCATCAAGCCGATGCTGCCGAACAAGCCGCATGGCGTTCCTCGGGTGAACGACAGACGGGTCTTGAAGGGCATCTTCCGGATCCTCCGATCAGGGGCGCCAAGCACTTGCCTCTGCCCATGATGCCACTGTCCAGATGATCGACACTTCCATTGTCCGCGTGCATCAGCATCGAGCCTGCATCACAAGGAACCAGCGCCAATCGATGGGAAGGTCCCGCGGCGGCTGACGAGCAAAATCCATGCGGTGGTCGACGCTAATGGTCTGCCGGTACGGCTGGCGCTGGCTACGATGAAACGAAAAGACAAGAGCGGCTAAACCGCTCTTGTTCGACTAAAGGCAACAAACTTAGGCGACCTTGATCTGCTTTCCGGCGTCTTCAGCCATTTTCAGCGACATATCGGCTATCCTACGGCTACACTCCAGAGCGGTTTCTAGGGTCTCCCGCACCATGTCACTTTGCACCGCTGCAAAGTCCTGAGGCGTTCGGCAGGCCCACAATTCAGTGATGTGGTTCATGTTCTTCTCGACCTGATGCTGAACCATCTGGAAATACTCCCGAGACATTCCACCCAGGACTTGGGCAGCCGCGCTGCCGGTGTAAAGTATAGTTTGCGCATTGCGCGCCGACCGCTCCATTGCCTCCGTCGCCTGTTGCACCCCGTCGCCCGACACGCCCAGCGTGCGACCAAATTGCTCGGCAGACCGTCCCATGACTGAGGTGGCCGTTTCTAGGCCAGAGCGCCATGTTTTCTGTAGCGTCTCAGCGTTTTGCTTGAGCAGATCAGCACCTACTTTGGCCACGTCCTCACCGGCCCGAGCCGCAGCCTGCCCGACTCGCGCGGTATGATCAGCTGCAGCTTGCCCGATATGGCTCGTCTGATCAGCAGCCTTCTCGCCCGCGCGGCCGGTTGCATCTTCCATGCCGTGCGTAGGTTTTCCATCTTGGCGAAAGTTTGCCATGTTTCTTCTCCCTTCACTGTAGGGTAGATGACCGACCCAGCTTCCTTCCCGAGCAACGCGATGTGGGTGATGCCGTTCCGAGGTGAATGATCTTTTCTGCGATCCTCGACGGCGCTTAGGCACGACGGCAACATGCGCCCGCCGCCGTCGCCGGCAAGTAGCCGGTCCGGTCGCTCCTGGCAGGCTCAAAGCGCGCGATTATCGTCTTGTGAGTGCAGCCAGTTCCGTCGACTGCTTCCCCACCATGTCAGCACGTCTTTTTATCGATTCTCCAATGAAATCGACGAATTGGAACGGCGACCTGATCGTCAGAAGCTTCTGGCTTAACTCAAAGGCAAATCGCATGTTGGCTTGCGTCATTTCCACGAGCTTCAGCTGATAAGCCACCATATTTCGCGTCACTGAAGCAAAATCAAACCCTAGCATCTGACCGGGGCCGTCTTGCATCACCGGTTTCGCAGCGATGGCAGCCTCTTGCACCGGTTTCGGAATGGGGGCCACTTGCTTGTCAACATTGGGAGCTTCTTGTTTTGGATCGCTATGAAGCTCAAGGGGGGATTCAATCAGCCCAGCGGCAACAGAGCGCAACAGATTGTCTTTCGCGCTTCTAACAACCGCTTGCTTATTCCCATGGGCTCGCGTGGCAATGGCGGGGGTGCGGGCGCGCTTTGACGCCTTGATAGGTTTACGCTTACTCATCTGAGGCTCCAAGCTCGTAGATATTTGAAAAGACAACAGTCCGTCCAACCCAGCGTTCCACTGCGCCGGCACAACAGTGACGTGCTGCAGTTCAGCTGGCGCGGCAAGATTGGCGCGAACTTATAGTGCTAGAGCGGAAGATTTATCATGGCCGCGTACACTGCCAACAGTGCGACGCTGCTATTAAGTTCGGGGGATTTACGCAACTCCGACTGCCGCCCTTGCGGTGCTGCTGGGCGCGATAGGGGTATGGTGCCAGATCCCCTGCAACTCGCACATAAGCTCTACCCGAGGGAGCCACTGCGGGTCCCTTCAGCGCTTTCACGTCTGGATTCATACCGAGCAGAACCTCAGCTGGCCGGATGGTATCGGGTCACAGCTCTTGTTCGTTCTCGTGACTGTTGGCGTTGTCGAAATCGTTCGGGCTTGCATCCAAAGCGGCTAGTTCTCCGAGACGCAAAAAGCCGCGCCCGTGTAGGCCCAGGAGCCGTGGCGGTCATTCACCAGTCAGCGGCAGCGATCTGCCGTGGAGGTCGCTGAGCGCGTCCTTAAGCTCGCGGCTCAGGGAGAGCGTCACCCCGAGAACATCAAGCGACACTTGCGAAACGAGTTCTTGGGAGCAGATGTCTCGCGGCATTTAGAGGCCCGCCAGCGGGAACCGGCGGGCCAAGGGATATCTGGACTAGACTAGGACCCTAAGAGTGTCAGCCAGATTGCGGTTGACGAGTAGTACCAGCCTCCGAGCTCGTGGGTGGCGTGCTAAGCACGCAGTTAGCTTCGGTCATTTTTGAAACCCTTCTGGTGATCGAGGTTTAGAGCTGGGGTAAGGCGTGGCGCCGAGAGCAGCCCGACCTGCCCAACCGGCCCGAGGCCATCCGCGGGCCGGTTGAGATCGGGCTGGGCAGAGCCTTTTCCTTTGCAAGGCCACGATGGCAAAGACCCGCGTCGCCAGCGCTGATCGAGCCAAAGACTGGCCGTAAAAACCATCGATCGCTTGGTCGATCCGGACACTCCGTCCGAAGGGAACGTGGTTCGCAGGCGCAGGCTGGTGAAAGGACCCTCGGAATTCCGGGAAGACCGTCTCGATCAACCCCGACCCAAAAAGAGATAGGGGATGGACGCGTTCGCCGAGCTACTCCGGTCGCTGAGGCTTGGGCATTGGCTCATAATCGTGGGCTGCGTCTTGATTGTTCTCGGCGCATCTGGCCTGCTGATCCGACGATCCCGCCGAATCAGCTCTGAAGTCGAGGACGACGTGACGCCCGACGCCAAAGAGTAAATCTGGGGAGAAGGATGATCATGAGGACTCCGCTGATTCTCGCCGCTGCCATCCTCGCCTTTTCGGCATCCGCCTTCGCTCAAACTGCGGCGCCCAAGCGGACCGCGCCGCCCAAAGCCCGCGCGGCCAAGCCGCAAAAACAGCCGCCGGCCCCAATGGGTTGTAAGCTCGTGGGAACGGTGAAGGGGACCAAGCTATGGGCGGGCGATTGCATGGCGCCTCCAGAGCTCCGCGGTACACCTGCTGCAGAGCCCGCAGCGCCGGCAGCCCCTCCGGAAGCAACTGACAAGCAATAGGCTAGGTGAAGAATGAGCACGTCGGTGTTGGAGAGCATGAAAAGCAGGCAGGCGAGCTGGAAGCACAAACCCGTGCGCTCCAGCAACAGCCAGGCCGCGACGAGCTGCTTCGAGAGATTGAAGAGCTTCGGGCAAAGCTGGACCGAGAGACCGCCAAGGCCACTGAAGTGCGGCCTTCCTGCTAGTGCTTGCTCGCCGATGCGTCCCGCAGGCTCATCCCGTTCTGCAGGACGGTTGCCCGTTATGTTCGTGAGGTAAGTTTTTGCCTACGCGATTGTGTGAAGATGGGTGCGATTTAAGCAGCCAGCCATCCCCCGGCTGGTCGAGATCGAAGAAATGAGTGGCACTGCTCTATCAACTGCGGTTTGGTGCGCCAGTATTCCCTTGGCTTTGGCGGCCTTTATATTTCTCAATCCGCCTTGGATGGGTGCTGGATCGGCGGCATTGATCATGATTGCTGGCGCTATCGTTTCCCGGATCATCTGGAAAAGACACACTGATCCGGAGACCAAACGCCGGGAGTTGGAAGATCGCGTCCGCAATTGGTTTCCCTAAAGGCGAAGAGAAAATAGCCGGCAGGATCCGCAATTCCGAAGTGGATGATGCGTTTCGAGTTTTGCCTGCCGACTGGCCGCGCGAGAGCAAGAAAAGATGCGGACGCTGCATCTTTTCCGAGTCTGGAATAACGCCGGAGCGTTTCCGAGAGGGGCGTGAAACCTCTACTTCTTTCGATTTTGCAGTTCTCGAACCTTCGTGTCGGCCAGCACCTTGCTAATTCAGGCAGTCTCAAATAGCAGGCAAAGGTGAACGGGCAGGCAACCGCTAATCCCTCCCCGTTTTCGTTTGTACTCCCTCGTAGCAGACCGGCTTTGGAGAATGGGTGTTTGGACGGATCTTGCGGGAGAAATCGCCTACATCCAACGACAACAGCATGGCCTTCCCGGTTGCCGCGCTCCAACGGCATGCCCCGCTCTGCTCGACGCCGAACGCCAATTCACGCCGGCGGCCGGCCGATACCTTCGGCGAGATGCGCGCGACTTTCGAGAAACACGGTACGTTGGTGCAGAGCAACAACGGGCCCGGCTCAAAAATTCGATTGGAAATACTCATCACGACCTCAATACAACCGGACCGAAAACCATCTCAAACCTGCTCCGGATGTGCCGATCGGCACTTATCGTTTTCTGGATAAGGATGCTCGAGCGCGTGCGGAGACGTTTGAAAGAGAGATGAGGCACCGCGGGTTGCAGTTTGATCCGATCGACGCCGGTGTGGTCACGAATGCTCCTTCTTCGACCGCAGTCCTCGGAGCACCGATAAGGCGGCTGGCACCAGCAGTTTTTCCGCCGCGACGTCGAGCGGATTGTGCACGAGCGCGGTCACGCTCTGCTTCACGTTCCTGATCTCCTGGCCCAAGACATCGATGGTCAGCTTGATTTCGCGCGCATCCTCATGAAGGGATTCTAGCGCGGTCTTGCGGACCTCGAGCGCCACGTCAATTTCCGGTCCCGGATGGGACCTTAGAGCGATCAGGAGCACGATCGCTGCAATGGTAAAATCCACGAGCGCCAGAACAGTAGCCGCCCAGACGGTTCCAAGCGAATTTTGCAACGCGTTATAACCGGCGACATTTGCCATTCCGAGCCCGAACACCGCGATCAGAGCCGCAAAAGCCAACAAGCCAAGCCGGCGCGCGAGCACGTTGAGCCAAATTTTTCCGATCAGCATGTCCGCTTTGCGCAGGACCTGAAGATCGCGCAGAAGATGATCGATCATGGTTGGGCTCCCTCAGCGCCTGCCGAGCAGGCGGCCGATCAAGATGCCGAGGACCAGTGCGCCGGCAACGCTCTGGGTCGGGTGGGCCGAAATGCTCTTCTCGGCCTCACCAAACAGTTCGGTGACTTCGTCAGCGAGTTGGCGCAGGTAGCCCTGCAGCTCGGCTTCGTCCGGCGTCGAAGCATCCGTGGCGCTTGCCGGTGGGGGCGATGCTGCAGCCGATTGCTCGACCACTGCGATGCGATTGTTTTTGGCACTCGCAAGCTCGTCCTGCAGCGATTTCAACTCGCGCGAAACCAGGACATCGGTTGTCATACATCCCTCCTGGACTCAGTGTTGCGAACCAAGCGGTGGTTTCAGCTCTTCGAGCCAGAGCCCTTCAGGCGTCCCATGCGGCTTGGTTGGCTTGATCGAATGCCTTGCGGGATTCCGCCAACGCGGCGCTCAGGACCGACCAGGACTCGCTCCCCGCCTGCTTTAGCTTCTGAAGACGCGCTTCCGCTTCAGCCGCATCGATTTTCATCTGTTTGAGTGCGGCATCGACATCGACGCTGCGGGCCGCGGCCACTTTGGCCGCCGCCTCACGTAATTTATCCGCCGCCTAGCTCCAGGCCTTCGCCTGCGCCGCTGCAATATCCCTGAATGTGGCCTGCTGCTGCTCGATCTGCTTGCCGGCGCCTTCGAAATAGGTCTTTACCTGGGCTTCGAACCCGTCCCATTGCGTTTCAAGATCCGTCTTGGCGCGGGCCAAAGCGGATTCGGTGGCTTCCACTTGCGTTTTGAGCAGCGCTCGAAATTCGTCACGACGCTCTTTCAGATCGGCGACGATCTGATCGACCTTGACCTTGGACTCGGCCTTTGCCTGGTCAGCTCTGACCTCGAAGGAAGCCAATGCGGCGTCCATCTCGTCGATCCGCTCTTTGGCCCAATTCAGGTGTACATGCATGCTGCTCTGTTCTGGCATGACCATCTCCTTGACTAATTGATCAATTATTTCCGAGCTTGGCCCAGCTCGTGTTGACCTGCGTCAAGTTGGAGATCCGCCATGTCTCTTGTGGGTCATTTTCGCCCCTCCTGATGACCGGCTTGGACCGGAGGGCATCTCCAATTGTCTGAAAGCGGACATAGGGTAAGAGGGTTTCTCACCTGAGAATGACCGGCCTCATTAACTGAGGAGGTCGCTATGACCGATGTCTTAAGTTTCAACGAGAAACTCGCCAAGCGCATACCATGGAATAAGGGAAAGATCGTCGGCGCAAAGCCGCCGCTCCGTCCGAAGCACGTCTGGGCAATTCGAACAAAGCTCCAAGTGGATGGCCGGATGCGCGAGCTGGCGCTGTTCAACGTGGCTATCGACAGCAAGCTGCGTGGCTGCGACGTCGTGGCCGTGAAGGTCGATAACGTTGCACCACGCGGATATGCGGCCGACCGCGCGACCGTCCGACAAAAGAAGACCGGCCGACCAGTCAAATTTGAACTAACGGAATCGACGCGCCAGGCGATCGACGAATACCTGCGCGTGACCGGCAAGAAGTCAGGCGAATACCTGTTCACTGGCCGCCGAGGGGCTCGACACATGACGACCCGCCAGTATGCCCGTATCCCACTGGCTCGCTGACATAGGATTGGACCCGCACCTGTTCGGGACGCATTCCCTTCGCCGAACCAAAGCGACCTTGATCTACCGCCGAACCGGCAACCTGCGAGCCGTGCAGCTCCTTCTGGGACACACCAAGATCGAGAGTACCGTCCGATATCTCGGCATCGAGGTCGACGACGCCCTCGCGATAGCGGAACAAGTTGACGTCTGACTTCGGGGGCAGAGCAGACGGGCTCTGCTCTGACCTTACAAGGCGGCTTCGGCCAACACCGCAAGTAGTCGCGCAGACAAAAGCCGCCCGACGCGGCCGCTCGTCAACCGCTCCAAATCAGTTATCGTCCCTTGACCCGCTCGAACGTCAAGATCCCGACTCCTTCACGTCCATCAATCGGGCTCTTGTTGGTTTCCGTCTTGATGCTAAGCTTGTCGCCATCAATCACGTAAAAGCGGACCTGATCAGTTCCAAGCCGGCGACCGTCCCACTCAATGTCAATGTGGTGGACAACCTTGCCCGGTGACAGCGTGTAGGTGCCGCCGTAAGCCAACATTGCCCTATGCAACTTGATCCGCTCCTCCCCAGTCGGCTCATTTAGCGGATGCAGTTGATCTTCCGCGACAAAAAAGGCGATCATTCTTCCGTCTGCGCTGTAGCTGAGGTACCCGTTCGGTTGCTTGCCCAGTTGATCGTAGCGCTCGCCGCTACCCACGACTTCGCGAATAAACGAAGTCAGGTGCCATGTGCCTAGCAATGGATTTTCGTCAGCCGCGGCAGAGTAAGCTCCTAATACCGTCAGCAACATCGACAGCAGTTGCATTCGACATTTCATGCGAACCTCCTGCTTTGTTTGGGGTGCAACCATATTTTAGAATACCTGAAAGCAGAACTTTGCGAAATGTTCTGGCCAGCTCAGGGTCAATTCGGACTTACGCATGGCCGCAAAACTTGCTATTCGATCAGCTGGTCGGCGCGGGCCAGCAGAGCGGGAAGCATGGTAACGCCCGCCCATGGCATTAGACGTCTTGAGGTTGATCACAAGTTCGAACTTAAACGGCTTTTCGACCGGTACGTCAGCTACCTTGGTGCCGCGCAAAAGCCGGACGGCTTGTCGAGCGTAGATATCGCGAACGATATGAACCAAAGAGGGGCTATAGGAAGCTAAAGACACCTAGCTGTGCCATATCTGGCTGAGAGTAGATTGCTGGTAGAGTCCTCGCAGAAATGGGAAAGTCACGCGGAAAGAAGTTATTCTTGAGCTTCGCGAAGTGCTTTGGATTAACCCAACCGGAGGGCAAGAAGGCCATGATCGGATATCATTTCTCGCGACGGGCCACCCTTGCGGTGGCTGCCCGGTGTTCGTTCCTGTTAGCTCTTGGAGCTGCAGCACCCGCCGTCCAAGCCGCTGAGGTCAAGGTCATAAGCACGGTCGCGCTCACCCCTACACTTGACGAGCTTATACCGAAGTACGAGAGCAGCAGCGGCAACAAGGTAGCGGTCGTCTACAGCACAATCGCGGATCTAAAGAAGCGGATCGAAGCGGGCGAAACCGCGGATGTGGTGATCCTGTCGCGCCCTGTCCTCGACGGTCTGCAGGCTCAGGGCAAGGTTGCCCCGGACAGCATCGTGAACGTGGGGAGCTCTTATGTCGCCATCGGGGTACGTACTGGTACGCCCAAGCCAGATATCAGCACGCAGGAGAAACTGAAGAATGCGCTTCTCGCCGCCAAATCGATCTCCTACGCTGACCCAGCGAAGGGCGGTGCGAGTGGCGTCTATTTCGCCAAAGTCATCGATCGTCTCGGCATCGCCGATCAGATGAAATCCAAGACCGTCCTGGTGCCGGGTGCCCAAGCGGGTGAACTCGTCGCGAAAGGCGAGGTCGAAATGGGTGTCGCACAGGCCTCGGAAATTGCCGCGGTGCCGGGGGCTCAGGTGGTTGGCCCTTTGCCCGGCGATTTGAACAGTGCGATAGTCTTCGCGGTCGGCGTTGGATCCACGAGCAAGGATCTGGAAGTGGCCAAATCGCTGATCGAGCTTCTGACCGGTCCGACCGGCGCCGCCGTGCTCAAGTCCAAGGGCATGGATCCGCCCTAGACCCGTTTTCTGCTTGGCTGAGTGGCCGAAGAGAAACGCTACGGTACCCGCGCCAGTTTGAAAGTACGTCAGCTGCCGCGGAGGTCGGCTTCGGGTCAACAGCGCCGATTTGACCAACGGTGGGGGTTTCGCTTTACCCCCGACCCCGGACAACTCGCCGCAACGCGCTAACGGTAGCGATGGGGCAAGGAGCAGACCTCACCAATGGCCGGATTGCCTAGTCTTCTCCCCGGGCTGGGCGAGCTCAGACGTGATCCATTCCACGAATGTCCGCAAGGCGCGTCTCTGACGACTCGCGCGAGGAAAGGCGAGATGATGGCCAACATAGCGGATATCGGTGGAGCGACCTGCCAGCGGAGCGATCAGGCGCCCCGATGCCATTTCGCGCTCCGCCAGGCGCGTTGACTCCAAAGTTACACCAACGCCACCACAGGCCATCGCTATAGCAAGGAAGCTGCGGTCAAATCGCATTCCGTAAATTGCTGGAGCTTCCAGTCCGTTCGCGGTGAACCATTGATGCCACTGAACCTGCTTAACGTCTGAGCGGATTAGCACCTGGCTTAACAGATCCTTTGGATATCGAATCTTCTTAGCAATCTGAGGAATGCAAAGGGGGGTTACCGTCTCCTCGCCGAGCGGGATCACTTCGAGACCGTCGCCGCGAGGCGAACCGTAGACGATGTCCAGATCGAAATCGTCGTTGGTGAAGCGGGCGTACTCCGTGTTGGCAGCGAGGCGAACCTCCAGTTTCGGCTCGGCAGCTAGAAATTTTGTAAGGCGCGGAGCGAGCCATTGTGCGGCGAAGCTTGGCGCACAGTGCACCCTTAAGAGCTGCGGCCCGCGACCGGCAACCTCTTCGATACCACGTCTCAGGTTGTCGAAAGCCGCACCGGCGTGACGCATCAGATTTTCGCCCGCTGGCGTCAGACGGACGGAACGTGCACTCCTCTCAAACAAAGTGGTACTCATTGTACTCTCGAGCTTGCGGATGGCGTGGCTGACTGCGCTGGGAGTCAAATGCAGTTCGTCGGCCGCGTCGCTGAACGAGCCGGTGCGCGCAGCCGCCTCAAAGGCTCGGATGGCCGAGATCGGGATGTTCGACAGCAGCATGCTCATGAGTGAACCAGATTCACCTATCCAAGACAACAGCGCGTTTGTCGCTGCATGGCCCCGGGCTTAGGACTGGTGTCAAGAGCACCGGCTGCTTACCGCAGGGCCTGGGAAGAACACACAGGGAGGATCGAATGCTGCTTCGCGGCAAAACGGCAATAATTACAGGTGCGGCTTCGCCGCGCGGGATCGGCCTTGCCGCCGCCCAACGATTTGCCGAAGAGGGTGCTCGCGTAGCCATTCTCGATATCGACGGGCCTGCGGCACAAGCCGCCGCGCGAGACCTGGGCGACTCTCACATCGGAGTGGCTTGTAACGTCGCCGACCAGGCTGCTTGCCTGAAAGCCGTCGAAATCGTCGCCGATGCCTTCAGCCAAATCGACATCTTGATCAACAACGCCGGGATTACGCAGCCGGTGAAGTTCCTCGACATCAAGCCGGACGACTGGGACCGGATTCAAGACGTCAATCTCAAGGGCATACTGTTCCTGTCACAGGCCGTGATTCCGCACATGCAGAAGCGCAAGTCCGGATCGATCGCGTGCATGTCGTCCGTTTCTGCTCAGCGCGGTGGCGGCATTTTCGGCGGACCACACTACTCGGCGGCCAAGGCGGGCGTTCTTGGGCTTGCCAAGGCGATGGCGCGCGAGTTCGGCGCCGATGGAATCCGCGTCAACTGCGTCACGCCGGGATTGATCGGCACCGACATCACGTCCGGCAAGCTCACCGATGAAATGCGGGCAAAGATCCTGGAAGGCATTCCGCTCGGAAGGCTCGGCGAGGCGAACGACGTCGCGGGAATCTACACGTTCCTCGCTTCCGACCTTTCGGCCTATGTCACAGGCGCCGTGATCGATGTCAACGGCGGGATGCTCATTCATTAAGGGTTGCGAAGGAGAGAAGCATGTCCACGAATAGGCTTGTTAACGCGCCGTCCCTTGCGCAGCGCGCGCGCAACATTCGCCGTAACGCCCTGCGCATGGGCGAAGTTCAAGGTCAAGGTTACATCGCGCAGGCACTCGACATCTCGGACGTGCTTGCGGTCGCATACTTTCACGCGATGCGCTACCGGCCCGAGGAGCCCACTTGGGAAGATCGCGACCGCTTCCTTCTATCCAACGGCCATTACGCCATCGCTCTTTACGCCGCACTGATCGAGGCTGGCATCATCCCCGAGGCTGAACTCGAGACCTACGGCTTCGACGAAAGCCGTCTCCCGATGTCTGGCATGGCCTCCTACACCCCCGGCATGGAAATGTCCGGCGGATCGCTCGGGCTCGGACTGAGCATCGCGGTCGGTATGGGCCTGGGGTTGAAACAGAAGGGCTCCAAGAGCCGCGTCTTCACGTTGTTCTCCGACGGAGAGCTCGACGAGGGTTCTAAATGGGAAGCGATGATGTCGGCTGCGCATCACAAGCTCGACAATCTGGTCGCGGTCATCGATGTCAACAACCAGCAGGCTGACGGCCCCTCGAAGCAGATGCTGGGATTCGAGCCACTGGTCGACAAGCTCGAGGCTTTCGGTTGGTTCGTGCGCCGTGTCAATGGGAATGACCTCGATGCCGTCGTGGCTGCCTTTGACGCGGCCAGTTCGCATCCCGAACCCCAACCGCGCGTAATCGTCGCTGACACTCTTATGGGAAAAGGCGTTCCATTCCTGGAGCAGCGAGAAAAGAACCATTTCATTCGGGTCGAGGCGCACGAGTGGAAACTGGCGCTGGCAGAACTCGATGCAGGAGACAGGTCATGAAGTCGGCAATCAAAGCTACGCCCGGGAAACCGCGTCTCACCACCTCTGCGATGATTGCGTCGATCGCTGGGGAAGGCCAAAAGACGAAGCCCGCGCCGTTCGGTAACGCACTCGTCAAACTGGCTAAGACCCGTCCCGAAGTCGTGGGACTTACCGCCGACCTCGGCAAGTACACGGATCTGCACATCTTCGCGAAGCAGTTCCCTGATCGCTACTACCAGATGGGTATGGCGGAACAGCTGCTTTACGGTGCAGCCTCGGGGCTGGCGGCTGAAGGATTCATGCCCTTTGCCACGACTTATGCAGTGTTCGCTTCGCGTCGTGCCTACGATTTCATCCACCAGACGATCGCGGAAGAAGACCGCAACGTGAAGATCGTCTGCGCCTTGCCTGGTCTCACTTCCGGCTACGGCCCAAGCCACCAAGCGGCGGAAGACCTCGCCCTGTTCCGCGCCATGCCAAACATGACGGTGATCGATCCTTGCGACGCTCATGAAATCGAGCAGATCGTCCCCGCCATCGCTGCACATCATGGGCCGGTGTACATGCGGCTGCTGCGCGGTCAGGTGCCGCTCGTGCTCGACGAGTACAACTATCATTTCAAACTGGGCAAGGCTTCCCTCATTCGCGACGGTCGAGAGGTCCTGATCATCTCTTCCGGGATCATGACCATGAGGGCGCTAGAAGCCGCAAAGGAACTCGCAGTCGACGGCGCAGACGCGGCGGTGCTACACGTACCAACGATCAAGCCTCTCGATAATGAAGCGATTTTACGCGAAGCCGGGAAACCCGGCCGCCTCGTCGTCGTCGCAGAGAACCACACCATCATCGGCGGCCTCGGGGAGGCAGTCGCGGCATTGCTGATGCGCTCCGGCGTGCACCCTACCTTCCGCCAGATCGCATTGCCCGACGAGTTTCTCGCCGCTGGGGCGCTTCCCACGCTGCACGATCGTTACGGCATCTCCACGGCCGAAGTTGGCCGGCAGATCATGGAGTGGCTGCGCTAAGCGCGCAGCGTCATTCGCAAATTTCAACTGAGAAAGATCGGCTTCGCGGCATCGCCGCGGAGAACGATAGCTACTGCCTGACGGCCGGCGCCTGAGAATCGGCCGAAGCTGCAGACAAGCAACTGCCGGCGCCGATTCAACTCAACAAGGAGGAAGCAATGACCCAACGGAAACCGATTGCCATAACTCGTCGCAAGCTGCTTCTGGCCGGCGCAGCCGTCCCATTGTGCGCCGTGCTCAGCCGCCCCGCTGCGGCAGCGGAGTTTACCTATAAGCTTGCGACCGGGCAGGATCCGACGCATCCAGTGAACGTTCGAGCCAAAGAGGCGGCCGATCGCATCAAGGAAGCTACGGGCGGGCGCCTGGAGATAAATGCCTTTCCGGCCAATCAACTCGGCTCGGATACGGATCTCCTAACGCAGGTTCGCAACGGTAGCGTCGAGTTCTTCAATCTGTCGTCTCTGATCCTCGCTACCCTCGTGCCGACAGCCGGGATCGTGAATCTGGGCTTTCTCTTCCCCAACTATGACGCCGTTTGGAAAGCGATGGATGGCGATCTCGGCGCCTATATTCGCGCACAAATCGCCAAAACACCGATCATGACGGTTTCCAAGCCTTGGGATAACGGCTTCCGCCATATTACGTCGTCTGGTCGAGAGATTAAGACGCCGGATGACCTCAAGGGATTTAAACTGCGGGTACCTGCTGCACCCAATCTGACTTCGTTATTCCTTGCCCTTGGGGCGGGACCGGCGCCGATCAACTTCAACGAGGTCTATTCCGCGCTCCAGACCAAGGTCGTCGACGGTCAGGAAAACCCCCTGCCCATCATCGCCACCGCGCGTCTGTATGAGGTGCAGAAGACGTGCAGCCTGACGGGCCATGTCTGGGACAACTACTGGATTCTTGGCAACAAGCGCGCCTTCCAAAAACTTCCTCAGGACGTGCAGGCAATCGTAACGCGGGAGTTCGATCGCTCGGCTGAAGATGAACGAGCCGACATCGCCAAGCTCAGCGACTCGTTGCGCGCCAATTTGTCTGCCAAGGGAATGCAATTTCTCGAAGTGGACCGGTCGGTCTTCCGACAGGCGTTGGCGAAAACGAGCTTCTATGCCGACTGGAAAGCCAAGTTCGGTGAGGAAGCTTGGGCTCAACTCGAGAAATCCGCTGGCAAGCTGGGGTGAGAGCTATGGAACACGCACCCATAGATGGGCCTACACTCGTTCTTCCGGATCCGGCGACGGGATGGCGCAAGATCGCTGTAAGCTTAAACCAAGCGCTTAACCCTATCGTGGCCATCCCTGCCGCGATATTGGTCGTCGCGGAGGTGATCGTCCTCTTTGTTGGCATTATCTCCCGCTACGTGCTTCACGCACCGATCGTCTGGTCAGACGAACTCGCCGGTATTCTATTCCTTTGGCTTGCGATGCTCGGATCAGTCGTCGCTTTCCAGCGAGCCGAACACATGCGGATGACGGCGATCGTTGGCATGATCCGTACAGAGGCTAGACTATTTCTCGACGTCTTCGCGACGGCCGCATCGTTGGCATTCCTGCTTCTGGTGATTCACCCAGCGTATGAATTCGCGGCCGATGAGGTGTTTGTAACCACTCCCGCTTTGGGAATAGTTAACACTTGGCGCGCCGCCGCGCTGCCCGTCGGCATCGGCTTGATGCTTATCGTCGCAAGTCTGAGATTGGTGGCCACGGCCAATGTCAAACACCTCCTTGGGGCAGCCGCAGCCGTTGGAGCGCTGATCGGTATCTTGGCGCTCCTGGCACCGGTGCTGAAGCCGCTCGGCAATCTCAATTTGCTGATCTTCTTTGTATTCATTGTCGGAGCGATGGTTTTTGCGGCGGTGCCGATCGCCTTCGCGTTTGGCCTTGCGACCGTCGGCTACCTTTCACTGACGACGAGCACGCCTGAGGTGGTCGTCATCGGCCGCATGGACGAGGGAATGAGTCATCTCATACTGCTTGCGGTACCACTGTTCGTGTTTCTCGGCTTGCTGATCGAAATGACAGGCATGGCCCGCGCGATGGTAGGTTTCCTTGCCAGTCTGCTCGGCCACGTTCGGGGTGGGCTGCAGTATGTCCTGGTCGGTGCGATGTACCTGGTCTCAGGTATTTCAGGATCCAAGGCGGCCGACATGGCCGCAGTAGCGCCCGTGCTTTTCCCCGAAATGACCAAGCGCGGCGCAAAGCGCGGTGACCTCGTCGCACTCTTGGCGGCCACCGGCGCCCAGACCGAGACGATCCCGCCGTCGTTGGTGCTGATCACGATCGGATCGGTGACCGGCGTTTCGATCGCGGCTTTATTCACCGGCGGATTACTGCCAGCCATCGTGCTTGCGATCGGGCTGTGTGGAGTCGTTTGGTGGCGATACCGCGGAGAGGAGTTATCGCACGTTCAGCGTGCGACGGGCGGTGAAATTGGTCGTGCGTTCCTGATCGCGATTCCAGCTGTCGCCCTTCCCTTTGTGATCCGCGCCGCCGTTGTTGAAGGTGTCGCTACAGCCACCGAAGTCTCGACGATCGGCATCGTCTATTCCATATTGGCTGGGCTTCTCATTTACCGCCAATTCGACTGGCGCCGCCTCTATCCGATGTTAGTTGAGACCGCGGCTCTCTCCGGCGCGATCCTTTTCATCATCGGCGCCGCGACGGGAATGGCCTGGGCCTTGACCCAGTCAGGGTTCTCGGCCTCTCTGGCGAAGTTCATGACCTCCTTGCCTGGCGGTGTACCAATATTTCTAATCGTCACCATTATTGCTTTCGTAATCCTCGGAAGCGTACTCGAAGGCATTCCTGCCATCGTGCTCTTTGGACCACTGCTCTTCCCCATTGCGCGTCAAGTGGGCGTGCATGAGGTGCATTACGCGATGGTTGTCGTTCTGGCGATGGGCATCGGGCTTTTCGCGCCGCCATTTGGGGTCGGCTACTACGCAGCGTGCGCGATCAGTCGAATTCATCCCGACGAAGGTATGGGTCCGATCGTCGCGTACATAGTGGCCTTGCTCCTCGGCACACTTGTAGTTGCTGCAGTGCCATGGATTTCCATTGGATTCTTATAGATCCGCGAAGAGCGTGAGGTGCGGGATATCGCACCTCTTTCTCCTTTTCCCGCAGCTTGAAAAGGATAGGAAGGTGAGCTTAGCCGAGCTAGATCGCCTGTTTGAGCAGTTCTTCGCCCTAGTCGAGGCAACTGTTGGCCTCTCTCCAGGCACCGAGCGACGCCGCGCGTTCAGGAAGATCGGCGAGTACGGAGGTCGCATCGATGACATCGCCGTCCGCGTCTTAGAACAAGAGAACTTTACTTACGGTCGCGCGCGCCAGTCGACGTTCGCGCCATGTCTGCCTTGGGCCACGAGCGTCGGTCTCTGCGATTGATGACGGGCCGTCGATTTCTGCTATGCCCCGTTAGCGACCGAGTTGGTTCGCGATGCAGTTGGTCGCGAAGGCACAAAACGCGAAGAACTTAGGTTGAGTAAATCTGGTCCGCTCTGACTCGACGAGCGGGCTACCGGCCGCCGAGGCGCAACTTCGCCATGGGCCACGAGCAGACTTGGCAAAAGCTCTTGAGGCGGATTGGCTTCGCTAGGCTAACGCCGACACAAGCCACAGACCCACATGCAGGCCGCGCCCGTCTGCTCCGATGTTTGCGGCGAGCGCGTCGCGAACTGCTTCTGTGGCGCGTATCCGTTGCTCGCCAGAGGCATTTTCGAGCAAAGCAGGCAACGGACCAGCCTGCGTGATGAATGCCATGCTTTGCTCGGTGTCCTTGCCGTCAATCGGCACATCGGTCGCCTTGAGCACCACTTCGCGAAACCCAGCCCCAGTCAGGATGCCGCGCAGGCGCTCCTCGCTCGCGAGCGAAAACATCCCCGGTGCCGATGGATCCACCGGCGGCTGAGGCGGCACATGCGGCCGTGCAGCCTCAATCGGTACTCGAAACCACGGACTCTCCGGCATGGTCCGAAAACAGACGAACACCAGCCGCCCGCCTGCCTTCATGCCGCTGCGGATATTGGTGAAGGCCCTGATAGGGTCATCGAAGAACATCACGCCGAAGCGCGAATAGACTAGATCCGCCCAGCGCGGTTCGAAGCCGTAGCTCGTCGCGTCGGCCAGTGCAAAGTCGACGTTGCTAAGTGTCGCCTCGGCGGCACGATGTTTGGCGAAGTCAAGCATCGGGACCGAGACGTCAACGCCCAACACAGCGCCTGATGGTCCAACAGCCCTGGCAAACGCCAACAGTGTGTCGCCGGTGCCGCATCCGATATCGATCACGTGCTCGCCCGGCTTTGCGGCCGCCGCGTCCAAGCTGACGCTCGTGACTGACGTGAAGACGTCACTGATCACGGCTTGCTGCGCAACCCATGAGTGACCCATGGTGCTGTTCCAAAACTCTGCTCCACGGGTGTTTGGCGTGGGTACTGGCATTGGCAAATGTCCTTGGTTCTAAAAAGGCCGATGGAGTTATCCTCACAGGCTGCACGATATCTCAGATCGAACACAAGACCGAATGTCCGCAACGGTCAGAAGCCGCCTTCCGTACCTGGTCGAGCATGGTCAGCTCACCTCACAAAACCGGACGCCAGCTCCATTGGCCTAGCAGGGCTTTTGGATGGCTTACGCGCGCCGTCTTTTTTCCAAGTGGGCGGCCGAGGGAGCGATGCCACTTTTCCACACCCACGACGCACAGTGGCTCGCGCGCGTTCCGAGGCCCAAGGCATTGATAATTTGCGAGGTACTTACGATGCCGCTTTCATGGGGCATGCCTCGTCCTCCCCGACGCTACACGTTAACGCGCCCCCGATGGCCGACCCCGCAAGATCACGTTTGCAGAGATGCGCCAGATGGGCTTCCGCGGCATCGTCGTGTTTTGCGCCGACTACCGTTGCGGCCACAGCATTGCCTTGAGCGCCGATCGATGGGCTGATGATGTACGCTTATCGGATATCGAGTCACGGTTCATCTGCGAGTCTTGCGGCAGACGCGGTGCTGATGTCCGACCGAATTTTGACAGCGGTAAGCCGCCGATGGCTATGGGATGATCGATGAACCTGCATGAACCTTGTCATGGGTTGTGCCGACTAATCATTACCGGGGAATTGCTGATTCCCACCCGGGGCTGAAAACCCGCCGCCCGCGCTCAATTTAAGCGGGCGGTGGTTTTTGCTTTCAAAAATGCCCGAATTTGACCCTCAGTATCCTAAATAGACGTACCCGGTGTCCTAATTTCCTGGAACTATGCGTGCGAGATGGCGCGGGTAGCAGCCTCACGCCTCGACAACGTGACGCTGACACAGAAGGCCTCAGCTCGCGCCAGCCCCAGCTGAGGCCTTTCTATCGCTTGTGTACCGGCACCACTGGTGGTCGGAGCACTACGGGCAGCCGTCCCCAGACAGTCGCGTTTTCTATCTTAATACCTGGCCTCAAGATCGAAACTCATCCAGGACGGCCGCATCCACATCGAGAAGATCAACGCGCCCTTTCTCTCGCAGAACGGCTGCAAGGCGACGGGCGCCGAATTCAGGGCCGGCATCAAGCTTGCGATAGAGCGCGGCTGACTTGAGCTCTGAAGTCCCCCGGCAGCGGCCCCACCAACGCATCAACATATGGCGGGGCCGCTTCATCCTTCGGGCTCTGAAGCAGGGGGGCCTAAGTCCGAAGGGACGCGGCATTTTACGTCTGGCTGCAGGGACTGACAATTGCTCGAAAGAGGCACTCCCTCTGAGTGTCTGCGGGCGCTGGATGCTGCAAGTAACATGGCCGGATCGTGTCGTGGCGGAGCGCGAAGCACCCCTCGGGAATGTTTACCGCGCCCTTCAGTCCAGCTTTGTGTTGGGGGAAGCGATGAAAACGAGCGCTTGCGGCGATATGATCGACGTGAAATTGGCTCGCCAGCGCGCGCACGAAAACAACATCGCGCGATATCGCCGTTTGCTCCAAACACGACTGTCGGATGTCGAGCGCCACTTCATCGAGCATCGCCTTGCCGAAGAGCTGACTTCCCTATCAACGCTTACTCCGGTGTTCGGGCCGGCTTCGACAGGCGCCACTGGCAACCCTGGCGGCACCTGTGAGGCTGCTGCCGCCGGGCGAAGGTCTGGTCAAATAGGAACTAGGGAAACCGGCTGGCTATTGTCATCGGCTGGCTCGCCGCACGAGCCGGCGGAGCGGCCCCGGCCGATACCCCCCTAGCCCCCTGCGAGTCGGGGCCGTCTCTCCGCCCTCAAAGCCCCTCCAGCCGGCGCGTATGTCAAAGAGCGCATAGCCTGCCGCAAGCATGGCAGGTGCTGTCCGTAACTAACCCATGTTAAATTTGGGCGTGCCCTAAATAACTTTGGGGGTCCTAATTCGATTGACTGCCAAGCTCCGGAGGCTCAACCTACAAACATCACCGTCCGGATCGTGGCTAATATCTGTGCCTGAGACCGGTTGCGCTCCCGCCCGAACCACAGCGGGAGGCGTCTGATGAAAGACGTACAGGCGCACTTAGAAAAATTGCGCGCCCAAATCGCCGAATGCGAATTAATCCGACCCTGCTACCAATTCTCTGAAGCGCGACACGTTCGGAAGGATGGCGGAGCACTTCAAGGTGCTCGCGGATCAGCTTGAATCTCTCATCAAATACGGGAACGCGAACGCCCCGTGGGTCGGTCAAAATCCCCCGGGTATGGTCACTTGAAACTCCCCCACCTGATGTTCACCGTCAGCGCCGCTGAACAGCGGTAGCCGGTCAGGCAGGACGTTTATTTTCGGTCCCTTTAGCCAGCAAGGGGCCAGGGAGTTGAACGTCTTGAAGCCACACCTGCAAAGCACGGTATTTACGCTACTCGATCGCAACGCCAGCCAGCGCGAGATCCACAGGCTGACGGGGATCGATCGCAAGACGATCCGGCGTTACCGGGCGCTGCGGGCCGGTGCGGAGGCAAATTCCCCCGGGGAAGCGACCACCGGCCCGGTGAGCGTGGACGGCCAAATTCCTCCACCCCGACCACCGGCTTCTGGGGCATCAGGAGCGACGGTCACCAGCAGCCTGGCCCGTTCGGCTTGCGAACCGCATCGGACGTGGATCGAAGAACAGGTCCGCCTGAAGCGGAATGCGCAGGCGATTTACCAGGACCTTGTCGATCATTTTGGCTTTCCGTCCAGCTACCAGAGCGTCAAGCGGTTTGTGCGCACGTTGCGACACAGCGATCCCGAGCAGTTTGATCGACTTGAGTTCCTGCCCGGCGAGGAGGCCCAGGTCGACTATGGCGAGGGCGCTCTGACGATTGATCCCAGGAGCGGCCGGTACCGCCGTCCCCGCCTGTTCGTGATGACGCTGCGCTACTCGCGGCGCAGCTTCCGGCGGGTGGTCTGGAAGTCCAGCCAACACGTCTGGGCGCAGCTCCACGAAGAGGCGTTCCGGTATTTTGGCGGGGTCCCCAGCTATGTCGTGCTCGACAATCTGAAGGAAGGCGTCCTCAAGCCGGATTTGTACGAGCCCGAGCTCAACCCGATTTACAGCGCGATGCTGGCTCATTACGCCGTGGTCGCCGATCCCGCGCGTGTGGCCGATCCCAATCGGAAAGGATGCGTCGAGAGTGCGATTCAACATACCCAGGGCACCGCGCTGGCCGGACGGCGCTTCGAGACACTGGAAGCCCAGAACGAGTTCTTGAGGAACTGGGAGGAGAATTGGGCCTCCAAGCGCATCCACGGTAGCACGCGTCGTCAGGTCGAGGCGATGTTCCAGGAGGAGAAGCCACACCTGCGGCCGTTGCCAGTGGCTGCCTTCCGCATCTTCACCGAGGTCGTTCGGACCGTCTGCGACGATACCACCGTGCGTGTTGATAGCAGCTATTACGCCGCGCGGCCTGCGCCCATCGGCAGTCAGGTCGTGGTGCGGATCTACGCCTCCACGATCGAGATCCGTGATCGCCACACCCATGCGCTGCTGCGTGTTCATCCCCGGATGACGCACTCCGGTTCTGTCGTCCTGCCGACCAGCGAACGGCCGTTCAATCCGTCGCGGCAAACCGCCGTGCTGCTGGCGAGCGCCGAGCGCATCGGGCCGCAGACCAGGGCGCTGTGCCAGCAAGTGTTCGACACCGAGGGGCGCCCCGGACAGCGCGCGATGTGGGGCATTGTCGGGCTGGGCCGGAAGTATCCGGCACGGCTGGTCGAGCAAGCCTGCGCGCACGCCGTCGAGAACCGCATCTACCGCTACAAGCACGTGCGTGCGACCGTCGAGCGGTTGTTCGAACAGGCGATCGCGCAGGTTGGAGCGACGCCACAGCCGGCATCGTCGCTCACCCAGGATCATCCGCTGATCCGCGCTCCAGCCGAATACGGCGATCTCTTCAGCCGTGCCGTGCGGCACGATGCCGGCGACAATGGCCGGCAGGCCGAGGCTCACGGCGACCGCACCCCTGCAACCCGCGCTCGTGGCGCCTGCGCAACCCCGGCCAGCTCCGGCGCCACGAGCGCTCCCGCGGCTTCTCACCTCACACTGGAGACCAAACCACATGATGACCATGCCGGAAATTGAGCGTTGCCTGCGACAGCTGCGCCTGTCGGGCGTTCGCGACACGCTGCAGACGCGCGTGCTGCAGGCGCAGGGCGCCAACCAGCCATTCCTCGAGACCTTCTCCCTGATCCTGCAGGACGAACTGGACCGTCGTCAGTCCCGCCTTATCGAGCGACGATACCAGCAATCCGGGCTCGACGAAAAACTGACGCTCGCCGAGTTCGACTGGACCTTCAATCCCAGATTGCCGCGCCAGACTTGCTTCCAGCTCCACACCCTGGCGTTCATTGCCGCCGGCGAAAACGCGCTGCTTGTCGGCAAACCTGGCACCGGGAAGTCCTACATCGCCAAGGCGATTGCCTATCAGGCGATCCTGCAAAGCCACAAGGTCCAGTATCTTGAGACCGACGACTTCTTCCACCGCTACGCCATGAACTCCCCGGCACAACGCGAGGTCCGGCTGCGAACCATCATCGACTGCGATCTCCTCGTGCTGGACGATCTGTTCCTCGCACGCGCCATCCCTGACGACGCCGGCGCATTGCTGCAGACCCTGATCCATCAGCGCTACAAACTGCGCCGCAGCGTCATCGTTACCTCCAATCGCGTCGTGCAGGACTGGGGGACATACCTGGGGGACAACACCATGAGCACGACGATCCTCGATCGCCTGATGCATCATTGCCATCTGCTTGAGTTCGACGGACGCAGCTATCGGCTCAAAGAGGCCGCTGAAACTCTTGCCCGGGAAACAAAGGCAAACTAACAATCACCATGTCCTGCCTCGCGGGTGGAGGAATTTGACTGACCATACCCGGAGGAATTTGAAGTGACCCGCGGGGAACGAGACCTTTTTAGGCCGGAAGACCTAAGAGCCTTTACCAACGGGGACCTCAACCCCTAGTTCTTCGACGAATGACCGAGTGTCCTATTTCGTGGAACTATGGCGGTGTCAGGTGTAGCAGCCTCACGCCTCGACAACGTGACGCTGACACAGAAGGCCTCAGCTCGCGCCAGCCCCAGAGCGGCATCACTCGGTGCCGCAATACGCCGCCTGATCCTAGCCCTGCCGGCGATTGCCAGCGCCTGATCAATCCGCACGCGGCGGGGTGTTCGCGGAATTTGAAACGAACTTGAGGCGAGAACGTCAGCTTGAAGGAATAGCCAGCGCGAAGACGCGCGGCGTCTACAAGGGTCGTAAGGCGGCGCGCGCGCGAGCATAGACACCGCCAAGATCAAACAAATGAGGGCGGATGGCATCGGCCCTTGCCAAAGCCCTTAAGATCGGCAGGGCATCAGTCTATCGGGCACTGGCGGATTAGCGAGCAACGTCAAACCGACTGACTGGTCAGTCGATTGGCGGTTCGTTCCACCGCGCCGCAAGGTCTTTGATCTGCTCAAAATACAGGATCGCCGGGTCACCCTCACGGACGATAGTCGTCCGCTTGCGTTCCTTGGGTAGCAACATCATCGCGCGCAATACTGCCGCGCGCAGCTTCATCGAGCCGTGATCTGTCAGGGTGACGAGCTCGTCCGGGTCAAGGGTCATGGGTCCACGCCTACGCTACCGGCTGGCCCGAAGCCAGCACACGCGCCCCGAATGCCCAATTCTCCAGATAGCCCAACGTGGTTAATAGTTAGTTATCGTTTGGCTCTCTCATTTGAATTGGCGCGCGCGGTCACGCGGCGCGGTGGTCCCGTCAGGAATAATAAGCCTGCACCGGCCCCTGTTTGGTTGACCGCATCCCGCCCGATTTCAATGCAAAGGGCGGCGGGTACCACTAAGCTGACAGCGCGGGTGAGTTCGCCCTGCGGCGGCCTACCTCGCGGTAAGCCATTGCAGTCCCAATCGATCAGGCTACCGCTGCCATCCTGCCATCGGCATGCGGGTTTGCGCAAAGCAGACGCTTGCGAATGGCCTCTTCGACGAGCGCGAGCGCTTCCTTGGCTTGTCGCGTTTCGGCTTCGGCAACTTCGGCACGAAGCTCCGCGGCCGTCAACTTGTCCTTCTGCACTTCAATACAGGATTGGGCTTGTTCCAGCGCACGGCACGCATGTTGCATCTTGCGTTCGGCAGTGACGATCAGTTCACGCTGTGCCCGCTCGGCGGCCTCCGCTCGCGCTTCCGCAAGCCGCAATCTTTCCAGCGCACTCGTGCAAAGCGACTGGGCACGGGCTTCGATCTCGCGGGCGCGCTCCTCCATACCGCGGAAGACATCGGCCGCTTGATATACCAGATCGAGGGCGGTTGCTCCCTTGTCTGGTGCTAGCGGTGAGGGAAAGCTTAGGACGTCCTCATCCCCACCAACCGGTGCTGTGGAACTACGCTGCGCCATGCAGTTCGAGCTCGTCGCGAACACACACTCACGAGCAGGATCATGACTAAGCAATGGTTAACGGATTGTTAAACAGTTGCATGCCGGGAGGTGTCGCGATGGCGCACGGCGGGCAGCCTGCGTATTTACACGCAGGGTGCCGAGCAACGGCGGCGGATTTGCCGCAACGGTCGTACCGGCTGGCGCCGCTCTTACGAGTCTACGCAGAATGGGGGCGCGGACCGTGCCATCGGGTCCAAAGTAAGAAAGCGAACCGATTTAGCGGTCGAATTCATCTACGTTCGCCAGACGTCCCCTAAGAGAGGCCAAGGACCTCCAACGGCCCCGGCAGGGCCCCCAGACGCCACAGCCGGGACCGTTTTTTATCAAGGGACTGGCGTCCGAATCGCCGATCCGTCGCATCCCATCAAACCAGGCTCGCATCAGTCCGGCTAATGAGGCCTTTCACTGTCTCGACTCCGCGCTGTCACCTCCGGACGATTGCGGAGTGTCTGCGAAAAACTTTAGGACCTTCCCTTCGCCCTCAGTGGCCGCCCCATGGTTGCGCTCGCTGCGGAAAAAGGCCCACGTAAAAAGCGGGGTGAAAACCAAGCTGAAAAGCATGTAGGTCCCGATCGTCGCCGCGATGACGGTCATGCGCGTGCTCCGGCTGGGCGGCCCGGATCGTGGGCAATTGCCCGGATGGGGCCAACCTTAGCCGCTGGCGCGCAAGTCGCAACTAGACTCGCACGTTAAACTTGATATCCGCGCCCTGGAAACCATTGAGGAGCGAAGCGGCGGTCTGATCTGCGCTCTCGCCGCCGATACACAAGATGGGGGCCCCGCCCGGCGGCCAAACCGGGACCGGGTTCTGTGGGTCTCAGAGCGCGGTACGCATGACTATTTCCGCGCCAACTCACTATCGACGCTAAAGCTTAACGCGCGGTTTCGAGCGGCATGACCGGCGGGCTTCGACCGCAGTCGTTACTCGTACAATCCCGCAAGGTACTTGCGTCCTGAATTAATTCCTTTGTCGGTGCTCCGCCTGTGCCTATGATGGCAAGAAAATTGCTTCCTGGCTTTTGTCCTTTTTTTCAATTCTTTGCAACGGCGTCCCTCCCCTAGTGTTCGCGCGACAGAAAAACCGGGATGGGAACGGACATGGCCATTGGGACGGATACGTTCGAGCAACGACGCGTGACCGCGCCGACCGTGCGCGATGCCGTCATCGCTCTGCTGCGTCGTCTCAACATGACGTCCGTCTTCGCCAACCCGGGATCGACGGAATTGCCGTTGTTCCGCAATTTCCCCGACGATTTCCGCTACGTTCTCGGACTTCAGGAGGCGGTCGTCGTTGGCATGGCCGACGGTTTTGCGCAGGCGACGCGCAACGCAGCCTTCGTTAACCTGCATTCGGCCGCCGGCGTCGGCAATGCGATGGGAAACATCTTCACCGCGTTCAAGAACCGCACGGTGGACAACAGGCCCGCTCCATCCTGCCATTCGATCCGTTTCTCGCTTCCAGAGAAGCTACCGAGCTTCCGAAGCCCTATGTGAAATGGAGCATCGAGCCGGCACGTGCCGAGGACGTGCCGCACGCGATCGCGCGCGCCTACTACATTGCCATGACCCAGCCATGCGGCCCGGTCCTGGTTTCTGTGCCCGTGGACGATTGGGATCGGCCCGCCGAGTATCTGCCGGCACGCGTGGTCAGCCAGCAGGTCCGCCCCGATCCAGCCATTCTCGAGCAGATCGGAAACGCCCTCGATCGCTCCAAGCTGCCGGCCTTCGTCGTCGGAGCGGCAGTTGATCGCGACGGGGCCTTCAACGAGGTCCGCCAGCTCGCCGAAGCGCACAATGCGCGAGTCTTCACTGCGCCGATGTCCGGCCGCTGCAGCTTCCCCGAGGACCACCGATTGTTCGCGGGGTTCCTGCCGGCGATCCGCGAGAAGATCGTCCACCTGCTCGACGGACACGATCTTGTCTTCGCTATCGGCGCGCCGGCGTTCTCGTATCATGTTGAGGGGTTCGGTCCGCATCTGCCACACGGAGCCGAGCTCTTTCAGTTGACGGACGATCCCCAGACGGCCGCATGGACGCCGGAGGGAATGGCTGCGATCGGGGGCGTGCGGCTCGGCCTCCTGGA
Organism: Bradyrhizobium sp. PMVTL-01; assembly: GCF_051861855.1. Classification (NCBI taxonomy): domain Bacteria; kingdom Pseudomonadati; phylum Pseudomonadota; class Alphaproteobacteria; order Hyphomicrobiales; family Nitrobacteraceae; genus Bradyrhizobium; species Bradyrhizobium sp. PMVTL-01. Next base: position 349,666 of record NZ_CP193983.1, read on the forward strand.
GCTTCTTGCACGTGCGACGCCACCGACACGCGCTACTCCTCCTGCTCGCACCATCGCGCGGCGCGTGGAGGCGACGGCACCGCTCTCAACGGCCTTCGTGATGCAAACCATTGCGGACATGAAGCCCACCGCTGGGATCATCGTTGAGGAAGCGCCGGGTGCCAGGCCGATGACGCAGGCGCACCTGCTTATCACGCAGAGTGAAGCCTTTTACACGATGGACAGCGGCGGCCTCGGGTACGGCATGCCGGCGGCTGTCGGCGTGGCCCTCGCAAAGCCCGGCCGCCGTGTGATTGCCCTGATGGGCGACGGCTCGAGCCTCTACTCGATCCAGGCCATCTGGAGCGCCGCACAACTTAGTCTGCCCGTCACCTTCGTCATTTTCAAGAACGGGCGTTACGCCACGCTACAGGACTTCGCGCCCGTGTTCGGCTTCAGTTCGCAAGAGCACGTCCAAGGCACCGACCTTCCCGGGCTCGATTTCGTCTCGATTGCGCGGGGCCTTGGCTGCTCTGCAGTCCATGTCGGGAACGCCAAGGGCCTCCACGACGCTTTGGCCAAGGCATTTTCGTCCGAGCGACCAACACTGATCGAAGTCGAGGTCGAGGACAGAGACCTGCAGAAATAGAACAGAACCCAGGGAGTGAATATGAACATGATTTCGATGTTGATCGCGGGCGAGCAGCGAGCTGCCACCGTTAACGCCGCGTTCGAGCGCCTCAATCCGCTCGATGGGCAGATTGCAACGCGAGCACCGGCAGCCACTGCGCACGATCCGGTTGCAGCTGTCGAAGCAGCCGCAGCAGCCTTCCCGAGTTGGTCTGCCACAGGTCCCTCGGAGCGCCGCGCCCTTCTGACCAAGGCAGCGCACGCGCTCGAAGCCAAGGCCGCTGCATTTGCCGCGTCCATCGCTGCAGAGACGGGCGGCTCTGGGATCTGGGCCGGGTTCAACGTCCATCTCGCCGCCGGCATGCTGCTCGAAGCCGCGGCCATGACAACGCAGAGCAGCGGCGAGATCATTCCCTCTGATGTGCCCGGCAGCTTCGCAATGGCGGTGCGGCAACCCGCCGGGGTGGTCTTGGGCATGGCGCCCTGGAATGCGCCTGTGATCCTCGGCGTGCGAGCTATCGCGCTTCCGCTGGCTTGCGGAAACACCGTCGTTTTGAAGGGATCCGAGCTGTGCCCCGCAACCCACGGGCTGATCTTCAAAGAGGCCGGCTTTCCCAGGGGCGTCGTCAACTACGTCACCAACGCTCCATCGGACGCAGGGCCCGTCGTCGAAGCGATGATCGCACATCCCGCCGTGCGCCGGGTCAATTTCACGGGATCGACCCGCGTCGGATCATCGCCGCCACATGCGCGAAGTACCTCAAGCCGGCGGTCCTCGAACTCGGAGGCAAGGCGCCGCTCGTGGTTCTTGATGATGCCGACATCGACGCCGCCGTGAACGCAGCGGCGTTTGGTGCTTTTGCGAATTCGGGACAGATCTGCATGTCGACCGAGCGGATCATTGTTGACGAGACCATCGCAGACGAGTTTGTGCGCCGTCTCGCCGAGAAGGCGTCCAAGCTGCCGCTTGGCGACCCGAGAAAGGGCCCCGTCGTTCTCGGCTCCGTCGTCGACATGACCACCGTCAAGCGCTGCAACGAGCTCATCGATGACGCGCTCGCGAAAGGTGCGAAGCTGCTTTGCGGCGGGAAAGCTGAAACCACACTGATGCCGGCCACGCTGATCGACCACGTCACATCCGCTATGCGTATCTACAGCGAGGAGTCCTTCGGACCGATCAAGCCGATCGTTCGGGTCAAGGGCGAGGACGCCGCGATCGCCTGCGCAAACGACAATGCCTACGGCTTGTCGTCCGCTGTGTTCACCAGGGATACGTCGAGAGGCATGCGCGTCGCCTCGCGCATTCAATCCGGGATCTGCCACATCAATGGTCCTACCGTGCATGATGAGGCCCAGATGCCGTTCGGAGGCGTCAAGGACAGCGGGTACGGACGATTTGGCGGCAAGTCTGGAATCGCGGAGTTCACAGATACCCGTTGGATGACCATCCAGACAAGCGAACGACATTATCCGTTCTGACAAGGCCCGAGCCCGATCTCAATCTCCAATGAAGTGACGTCGCCTCCTCAACATTGCTGGGGAGGCACGGGGAAGCTCATCCAGAGGGAGCGCAGGATGTCAGATCCGCAGCTACAGCGCCATGGGACCGCCATTCTCGGCTCCCCCGCGAACGGACCCTTGTTCGGTCCTTTGAAGGCCGATCGGACGTCACGGTGATCCAACACATCGATGCAAAGCAACAGGGAGGGAAGTTGTGACAGAGACGTACCCCATGGGCCCCTTGTCCACTCCGCACATCGCGGCAATCGGCTCCGATACTACTCGCCTTTCCGGAGAGGTGAGCAGCAGCTGCGACGGCGCATATCCCTCGTTGGACATTGGCCAGTTCCTTGATGATGGCCCCTGGACCGTCTTGCAAAGGGTGGTCGTCTTCATCGCCGCTCTTTCGATCATCATGGACGGGTTCGACGGGCAGCTGATTGGCTTCGCTGTCCCCGTTCTCATCAAGGAGTGGGGCGTTACCCGCGGTGACTTTGCTCCCGCACTTGCGGCCGGGCTGGTCGGGATGGGGATAGGAAGCGCCTTCGCCGGCCTCCTCGCTGACCGGTTCGGACGACGCGGCGCCGTGATCGTCAGCGTGATGGTGTTCGGGCTGGCAACCTTCTGCATCGGCTTTGCAGCCAACCTCTGGCAGATCGGCACGCTGCGATTTATTGCGGGGCTCGGCATTGGCGGAGCCTTGCCAAGCTCCACTACCGTTGCCGCGGAATTTACACCCGCACGGCGGCGGACGCTCGCCATCACGGCGACCATCGTCTGTGTCCCGCTCGGAGGGATGCTCGCCGGCCTGTTCGCCAGCGTCGTCCTGCCGAACCTCGGTTGGAGGGCCCTGTTCTTCCTTGGTGGAGCTCTGGCCGTACTGTTGGGCTTCGCTCTGCTCTTCATTCTCCCGGAAACGCCGCGTTTTCTCGTGCGCCGGCCAGCGCATTGGGCCGAGCTGCGCCAGCTCGTCGGACGCATGTCGCGTCCGGTCACAGCCGATATTATCTTCACAGATTTGAGCGAGCAAAGAATCGAGAAACGCGAGGGATTCCTTGCGTTGTTCGAGAAGGGCCGGGCCCGCGACACGATCGCGCTCTGGTGCGCCTTCTTTCTCAACCTGCTTGCCGTCTATAGCGCCTTCACCTGGCTACCGACGATGCTGACGTCCGAAGGGCTGGCCGTCGCGATCGCGGGGTCCGGTTTCACTGCCTACAACTTCGGAGGCGTGCTCGGCGCATTGACATGCGCCATGGCCATCACCCGGTACGGTTCTCGTTGGCCCCTCCTGCTGTGCAGTTTCCTCGGCGCCGCCACCGCGCTTTACCTGACCGGCGTGAACATCGCGCTGGAGGCAAGCATTCTGATAGCGGGGTTCGGTGTGCAGGGCTTCTTTGCCAATGCGGTGCAGTCGACCATGTATGCCGTGTGCGCCTATGTCTACCCGACCTCAGTCCGGGCCACGGGCACGGCGTCCGCCCTCGCCTTTGGTCGGCTTGGCGCAATCCTCAGTGCCTTTGCCGGTGCAACTGTGATCACGGTCGGCGGAAAGGACGGCTATCTCCTGATGCTGGGCATCGCCATGATCGGTCTCACCCTCTCACTCGCCGTCGTCGGTCGCCACATCCCGGCGCGAAAACGTGACGAGGACCTCAGTGATCCGAGATCCCCCACGCGCGCGGCGCTTCCAAACTCGTCGTCTCATTAGATGAGTCTGACGATGACGACGCCGGTTTCCATATGGGATTTGAGGCGCATGGCCCAGCGCCGCCTCCCGAGGATGTTGTTCGACTACCTCGAAGGTGGCGCAGAGGACGAGCGGACGATTTCGGAAAACGTCGCGGCGTTCAGCAGAATAAAACTGCTACCTCACCGCCTGCGGGACGTCAGCAGGAGAACAACGGATGTCGATCTGCTGGGCACCAGGATCGCTGCACCTCTCGTCGTCGGTCCAACTGGTCTGAACGGCGCCATCTGGCCGAACGGAGACACCGCGCTCGCAAGAGCTGCCAGGCAAGCGGGCGTTCCGTTCGCCCTCTCGACGGCCTCAAACGAGCGGCTGGAGGCCGTCGCAAAGGTCGGTGGCGAGCTCTGGTTCCAGCTCTACGTCGTCCATCGGCAGCTCGCTGAACGACTCGTCGATCGCGCAGCAAATGCGGGCTATGCAGCTCTGATCCTGACCGTCGACGTACCCGTCAATGGAAAGCGCGAGCGAGACCTCCGCAACGGGTTTCAGATCCCATTCCGCTATTCGGTCCGCACGATCCTCAACGCTCTCACTCATCCGCGATGGACAGCCAGGCTCCTCATGAATGGCACGCCAATGCTCGCAAATTTGGCCGCTGACGATGCAAACAGTCTGGAAGCACAAAATGCTCTCTTGCGGCGCGAGATGGACGCAAGCTTCGATTGGGATGATCTTGCCCGTCTTCGCGATCTCTGGCCGCGACGCCTGCTGGTCAAAGGCGTGTGCAGTCCGGAAGACATCGCGCGCTGCTTCGCGATCGGCGCCGAGGCGGTGGTGATATCGAACCATGGCGGACGACAGCTCGATGACGCTGTTTCACCCATGGAGATTCTGCCCCAGGTCCGCCATCTCGGGCCCGTGCTGGTCGACGGCGGCGTGCGCCGTGGCTCCGATATCGTCAAAGCCGTTGCTTTAGGCGCCAAGGCGGTGCTGCTCGGACGGTCCGTGCTCTACGGATTGGCTGCAAGCGGCGAGGCTGGAGCGTCAAAGGCGCTGAGTATCCTTTTCGAAGAGATCGACAGAACGCTGGCGCTCGTTGGCTGTCCCGCGGCTTCTCGGTTGGACGAGTCGTTCATCGCAGCGTCTGCGCACTTGCGCACGTTGCCTTTGGCCATCGGGCCCAAATTGGAACCACCCTAGGGGCTACACCCTGGGGCTACACCAGAGGCCTCTGGCGTGCAGTAAGACCTGATTTTTCGGGGCTTTCTCGACGCTATTTTATTATGGCGGAGAGGGAGGCGTGAGGATCGTCGGCCACTGCAGCAGGAAGCCGAACATCACCAGGATGAAGCCAACGTACTGCGGGTGGTCTCGACGAACAACGCCACCAGGAACGCGCTGAAGGCACCGAAGGAGCGCCAGTCGCGGGAGGTCTGCGGCTTGAAGAAGCTGTAGGCGAACAGGATGAAGACGGCCGAATTGACGACGACGAGGCTCCAGAGGCCGTAGGCGGGCGCGGTGTCGTGCATCACACGCTCCTTGGATCGCTCGGCCGGCCTCCGCCGTGATGGTGACCGTGTCCGCCGTGCATGAAGAAGTGCATGAGCGGACAAGCGAGCAGCGGTAGCCAGACCAGAAGCCCAAGCACATGCGCCCTGTGCTCCGTGAACAAGAGCGCGCCGGCGATGATCAGGAATCCGATCAGAACCAGGCCGGCTCTGGATTTCGTGGACATGCCCTGCTGAGGGCGTTCTCGATACGCGGGATGGTCCTGCACCGACATCGGCACGCTCCTATCGCTGTCGGGAGCTTAGCGGCGCCGTTGCCATCACTGTTGACACAAATCAACCGCGGCGGGCTGTAGGCCTCGCTTGCTTCCTTTGTTCGCCGACCGAGGTTATTGCATCGGCTTGCCGGGCTGCATTCCCATCCCCGTCGTGCCGCCACCACGCATCGCGGACATCATCGGCATCATGCCCATCTGCGGCGCGATCAGTTCGTCCGCGGTCTTCTGCTCGTCTGAGAAGGTCGCGACCAGGTTCGTGAGCGCCGATTTCATCGCGCGGGTGCCTTCGAGGCGCGCCGCCAGCCATTTCTCCTGGAACGCGAGCCTTTCGACCGGGCCCGGAGCGGCGCCCTGTTGCGACATCATCGAGCCGCGCAGCTCTCCCAAGGTCTTTGCGTTGGTCCGCAGCGCATCGGCGAAGGCGCTCCAGGCGGATTGCTGTGCGTCGGTGATCTTGAGCTCGGTGCGGAGGAACGCGATCCGACCCTCGACATGATCGATGATCTCCATGCCGCCCGTCCCCTCTCCGGACTGCCGCATCATCTCCATCATCTTCGCCATGTCCATCATGGGCATCTTGCCGCCCATCATGTCCATCATTCCGCCACCCATTTTGCCGGTAGTGCTACCCATTCCGCTTGGAGCTTCGGGGGGCGCCACGGGCTTGGCTGCCGGCGCCTCCTTCTGATCGGGATGATGGGCCTGATGATCAGCGGCGGATTGCGCGAAGGAAGGGGCGCTCGCAACTGTAAGCAGCGTCGCCGAAACAAGGATCCAGCTTCGCATGTCGTCCTCCTGCGGTTGGCATTCGACGCCAAGATAGTGCTTCGGATCAAGCTGGCGCTTGACGCAAGTCAACCGAGGGCGGCTCGGAGCGGCCGTTCGCTCTTTGAGTTAGCTCAAAGGCGTTCTTCCCGAAGACCGAAGTGCCCATCACATGGGCAAAAAGGATACCGTCGGCATGTCGAAGAACACCGCATCGAGCGGCCACCACTATACCGGCGGCCCAAACACTTCGACGCCGCACCACATGGGCGACAAGAACCAGTAGTCCGTGCCTTATACCCGTTCGCGCCGGCGAGGCCGTCGCGGACGGGTCGCCGCGTCGAGCCAGCCGATGGTCCATCCGTCAACTCCGGCCATCAGCCGACCACCCGATCTCCGACGAATCGCATGAACGGCCTCTGCCCGTCGGCTCCGAACAGCACCGCCGTATACGGCGCGGGCTGGCCGCCTTCCATTCCCGGCGATCCCACCGGCATGCCGGGGACGGCGATACCTTTCGCATTCGGGCGTTCGGCAAGCAGGCGCCGGATGGCCTCGGTCGGAACATGCCCTTCGACGAGATAGCCGGCGACTTCGGCCGTGTGACAGGCCGCCAATTCGGTCGGCACGCCCAGACGGGCTCGGATCGCATCCAGGTCCGAAGTTTCCTCCACACGCACCGTGAAGCCGGAATCGCGCAGGTGTTGGACCCAGCCAGTGCAGCAGCCGCAGTTGGGGTCCTTGTGCACCAGGACGACTGGCTCTTCGGCGCGTGCGAAGCTGCCAGGTCCCACCAGCGCCGCGGCCGCCATGAGCCGAACGAGCGACCGGCGCGTCATCGGATAGCTGAGGTCCATCATCCTTCCCTCCCCACTTCACCGTCACGTGGCCGGTCATACCGTACTCCCGATGATCGGGGATCAGGCACGAATACTCGAACGTCCCGGGCTTCGTGAACTTCCACAAGATCTCCGCCGTCTTCTTCGGCGCGACCCGAACGCCGTTCGGCTCGTCATGCTCCATGTGCGGATGCTTTTTCATGACCACGGCGTGCTTCAGGTTCTCCTTGGTCGTGGCCAGAAGGAATTCGTGGTCCTCGGTGCCGACGTTGCGCAGCACGAACTTAATTTGCTCGCCAAGCTTTACGTCGATCTTGAAGGGTTTGTAGTCCATCTCGCTCATCTCGATCTCGATGGTGCGAGACGGCTTCGCCGGATCGCCGGGCTCGCCGGCCGAGTAGGATTCGTGGTGACCGTGGCCCTGGTCGTGACCGAGCGCCGGGAAAGCGCTCGTCGAAGCCGCTGCGATGGCTGCAGCAGTGATCAGGATGGTTCTTTTCAAGTCGTCTCTCCTAACGATGGTGGTGGTGCTGCTGTGCCGGCCGCCGCAGCGAGCAAATGGTACTTGAGATGAGCCTGGCGGAGTTCGCCCTGCGTCTTTGCGATGGCCACCGTTGCCGAGCCGAGACCGACCAACCGCAGTTGGCGAAATACGCGAGGCCAAAATCTCCACTCGTTAGAACCAGCCTGTTCAGCGCGCTTTCATCTACTTCGTCGGGAAGTAGACCATGCAGATAGACAACTCCGTTCCAGCGACTGTTTTTGGGTATCGGCAGCATCGGAGCAGAATAAGACGGGAATGCCCTGCCGGGACGTTTTCTCACCCGTTCGAAGATGCGATCAAAGTTTGTCGTCACGAGACGAATGGTGCCGTCGCGTCGACGTGCAAGCTCCAGTAGAGCGACGTGAGTGTCTGTTGCACCCTTGCGCCGCCACCTTGGTGTTAAGACCTTGAGGAGCTTTTCACGGACTGCAAGACGTTGTCCGGGTATGCGCCTTTCGAGGAGATCAAGCGTAGCGTCGTACTGGCTGCGCCCATAGGCTTGTTCTTCAATAGGAGTACGGGTTGTGCCGACATGCTTGTAGATGTCGTCAACCAGTCCGCCAAATCCCGGCAGTCCGGCGGGATATGAGACCCCGCACCGCAAAAGAATACAACGCGGCCTTCTTCATGAGCCTCAAGAAGTGGATCGGGAATGTCGGGCCCGTTGGCTCCAAACTGCATATCGAAACTTGACTGGTTCGCGTATTCCTCCGCTCTAAACGTTGTCGCAATAGCGACTTTGGGTTGAGACTGAAAATTTGAAGCCTCAGACGAAGGGCACATTTCTATCGCGCTGGCATCAGTTATTATCAAGCGCCAGCTTCGCAACAGCCCGACGCAGCTTGATCTCGATGCACCAAGCGCAGATCAACTCGCCGTCCCCGGCCGGTGGCGCAAGTACGGTCAGCTCTTCTGGCGCGAACTCTTCTTCGCAGTGACCGCAGCGGCGTGGGATTTCGAGCATCCGCGCATTTGCTCAAGTGGTTGTGACAGAATTCGGTAAAGGCCGATAGAATGAACTCCCGAACCGCTGAGTTGGTGGTCTGGAAGACACAAAAGTCGCGCCGACGGGAATGGCGCGACTTTTCTCGAATAGCCAAAGATGATCAGGAACGATGCCCTCGACTATTTCTCTTTGATAACAGTCGTGCTGCTACTACCGACTGTCCCTTCCTCGCAGACTTTAGTCTGCTTGATGCGATCTTCGGCTTCCACGCGGCTCTTGAAAGCCATCGGACCGATCTGTGTTACGACCTCCTTGTCCGCCGGGCGTGTGGTGGTAACCGTACATTGGCGGCTCGGACCTTGTACGACATAGTACTCATCAGCCAGTGCTGGGGCGGTGCATCCGATGATTAATGCGCCAGCAAGCAGAAGTGGTGCCTTCATTGTCGCCTCTCTCTGTTCAAGTGCTGCCGATCGGCGCGATCAAGAAACCGTCACGTGCTACCGCCCGCGACCGCTCATGGTCCATCCTGTCGGCGGCTCTGTAACTCATTGCGGACTGCAAGAGTTCCGAAAGGCCACGCCCTCAGAAGCAAACCTTGGCTAAGATGCTATCGTTTGTGATCCTCCGCAGAGCACCGGGCCAGCCCGGCCCTTGCGGCTGGAGGGGACAAGTGGGGGGCCAGGCGGTCCGATGGCCGGCGCGTGAGGAGGCGCCGTGCAATTGGAGGCTAGTCCTCGTTGAGGATATCGCTGTGTTCACTTGTGACCGGGAACAGCATTTTGTAATGTTCCTGAACGGGAACGCCAATTGTCTAGGCGATGCCTCACGCTGTTGGCGCAAGAGGACGGACAGCGGCGAATGTTTGGACCGAAGTTCCAGCGCACTGGGGCCGCGTAGCCGATACACCTCGTCGGCTTATGAGCAGCCTACCCTCGGGTTTTAACCGACATAATCGGCCGGTGCGCCGCAATTCAAAATCCAAACGCAGCCATCGCCTTCGGCGATAATCTGCCGAGCCTGCCCGGCATCTTGCCGGCACCTCATTGTCCGCAATGCTCCAGACGGACGCTAAATCGTGAAGGCGCGGTAGGAAATGTCTTCGTCGTCGAAGGCCTTGATGGATGGGATGAAGAAGCGCGCTGAAAACCCCGAGGCCAAGGACAAGACAATCGCTTCGGCGGGAGCGGGATAGCGGCACCACGAACATCCGCAACACAAGCAGGAGCCACTGGAAGCGCTGATTCGGCCTGACAGTCGCTGCCTCGTGCATGGCGGGCTGCCAGCAGCCTGCAACTGGACGAATTCGCGACAGTCTATTTCACGCTGTTTGCACCGGCATTGGCGACCTGCCCATCCTGTGCGGGGAGCATACCCGAAACGCCCACTGCACCAATTATCTTGCCATCGACGAGAAGCGGCACGCCGCCATCGTATGGCGTTGCTCCGCGCAACCCGAGCACACGCAATCCGATCCCGCCGCCAGCGACGGCATCTTCAAACGCCTTCGACGGTCGGCGGAAGAAGACCGAAGTGCGCGCCTTATCTTCTGCCACTGCGATGGATCCAAGCTGCGTGTTGTCGAGCCGATGCATAGCGACGACGAAGCCGCCGGTATCAACGACGACGATGGCCATCGGCCAATTGTTCTTCTGAGCTTCGGCCTCCGCAGCCGCAATGACCGTCTTGGCCTGTTCGAGCGAGATCGGCGTACCATAGGGCGGTGTCGGCTGTTGTGCGACGGCCGGACCGCTCGGCGCCACGCTGAGTGCTGTGGCAGCAAGCATGAGAAGACCGCCGCACAGCAGCGGACCGATGGCACGACTTGACATTACGTTTTCTCCTTCGCATTAAGCGGCTGGTTTGATGCCTGCGGAATCGCCGCCGGTTGCGTGGCGCCACGGGCCAAGCAAATTCAGTATATTCCCCGCGCCGTCGTGGGAAACCGCAAATGCCTTTCGCGCCGCAGCGCAAGACGATCGAGTTGTATCATCGTGCGTTGACGCGATTGTGTGTTGGCGGCTTGTGTTTCTTCACGGCAGCTTCTGGCCCACGCGCAGATCGGGCGGCGTCCCCTCTGTCGGCTCATCGAGGTAGACCGGAAGCAGGCGGCCGAGCGGCCGAACGGCGCTCGGGACCCACACCAGACATCGCATCGATAGCCTTGGGACCGGCGGCGAACCCCGGGGCTTGCCTCGATGCGGCTCATTCGAAACCCTTCGCCTTCAGAACGGGCTGAGCGGCAGCCGAGGCAAGGAACGCGACCAGCGCCCTTGCAGCCTCGGCCTGATTGCTCTCGCTAACAATGCCAGGGCTGAACTGAGTGTAATTCTGAATCTCTGAGGGCAGCGGGCCAGCGAATTCGATGCTTGGTTGAGCCAACACTTCGCTGATTTGATTGAATCCAATCTCAACGTCCCCGCCGGCGACGCTTGCGTACAGCACGTTCGCGGACGGAGACAGTTTTGTCTTGGATTTCATTTCTTCAGCGATGCCCATCCGTTCGAGCAAGCTGACCATGTAGACGCCGCTGGCGCCCCCACCGGCCGGATCAGGATAGATAATCGATTTCGCGGCCAGCATCGAGCGTTTGAACGCGTCGACCGAACTGATGTCGGGCTTTGGAGCACCCTTGCGAACAAACGCACTGACGCCAACCCTCGCGAGGATGATGCGGTCGCCAGCGACGACCTTGCCCTGCGCGCGAAGCGTGTCGACGAATGGCGCAGCGTTTATGATAAGATCGGCGGATTCGCCATTTTGAAAGCGATCCGCGATAGCGCCTGCGTTTCCATAGGCGACCGTTACCTTGTGCCCGGAAGATTTTTCAAAATCCGGGATCAGGACATCGTATGCCGGATGCAATGCCACCGCACAGAGCAGCTTAATCTCGGAGGCTCTCGCCGTATTCGCGGCAGTGATGCCAAGCACGGCAAGTCCCAGTGCGGCAGCAGAAATCAACTTCATATTGCTTCCCCCTCTGCGTGTTACTTGGCCGACCGCTATCTCGGGATGAGACCAGGCCCGATTGCCAAGTACATCGTCAACGATCAATTGAGCGAGGAATGCCGAGGATGGGCTTGGTGCTATGGTTTTACCGGCTTTCTCCATCCTGAGCTCTAAAAGGCAACATCGCAGACAGGACAATAATCATGACCCATCTGTCGTCGCCGAACCGGCGCCAGCTTCTGAGCAACGCGGCCATCTGCATTGCCACGCTTAAGACCGCAGGCTCGTTTCCCGCCTCCGCTGCTGAGACACGGGCGAACGAAGCGATCCGTCCCTTCCGCATCAACATTCCCGATGCCGATCTCGTCGACCTCAAGCGGCGCCTGGCCGCGACGCGATGGCCTGAGAAGGAAACGGTCGCTGACGACACGCAGGGCGTGCCGCTGGCCATGCTGCAGGACCTCGTGCGCTACTGGGCCACCGACTACGACTGGCGCAAGGTCGAGGCCCGCCTCAACGCCCTGCCGCAGTTCACTACCGAAATCGACGGAATCGACATCCACTTCATTCACACGCGATCGAGACACGAGAACGCGCTGCCGATGATCGTCACCCATGGTTGGCCGGGGTCCGTCATCGAGCAGATGAAGATCATCGCTCCCCTCACCGATCCCACCGCCAACGGCGCCAGCGCAGACGACGCCTTCCATCTCGTAATTCCCTCGCTACCGGGTTACGGCTTCTCCGGCAAACCCACAACAACCGGCTGGGACCCCGTCCGCATCGCACGCGCCTGGATCGTGCTGATGAAGCGGCTCGGCTACGAAAAGTTTGTCGCGCAAGGCGGCGATTGGGGTTCGCCGGTATCGAACGAGATGGCCAAGCTCGGTGCGCCGGAATTGCTCGGCATCCATACCAACCTGCCGGCCGTCGTTCCGCCCGATATCTTCAAAGCTGTCGCATCCGGCGGTGACGCGCCGGCTGGCATGTCCGACGAGGAGCGGCACGCCTTCGGACAGCTCAAGATTCAGTTCGGCAAGCGTCGGGCCTATGCGCAGATCGCGGGAACGCGTCCGCAGACGCTCGCCGCGTTCGCGGATTCACCGGCGGGCCTCGCAGCCTGGCTGCTGGACCACGGCGACGGCTACGCGCAACCGGCTTCGGCGATGCAATCGGCCGTGCTTGGGCGTGCGGTCAACGGACATTCCGCGGGCGCGTTAACGCGCGACGACGTGCTCGATGACATTACGCTGTATTGGCTGACCAACACCGGGGTCTCCTCGTTGCGGATCTACTGGGAGAACAAGACCAACCTTTACCTGCCTGCAGGCGTTCAGATCCCGGCCGCGGTGACGGCGTTCCCCGGCGAAAGCTTCCTGGCGCCGAGAAGCTGGACGGAGAAGGCCTATCCCAAGCTGATCTACTTCCATCAGGCCGAGGCTGGCGGCCACTTCGCGGCCTGGGAGCAGCCGGAGATTTTCAGCCGCGAGGTGCGCGACGCGTTTCGATCGCTGCGGTAGGAATGCGAATCCATCACTGTTCCAACTTCACCTCTGCGTGACAAGATCGGAGCTGGTCGCGGGCGGCTGCGAGCGTCCTGCAAGATCGCGAAGTTGGGCCAGCAGCTCTGCTTTCAAATCCGGCAGGTTTCGGTTGCTGGTCTCTCCCGAAAACACCTTGGCCTGCTCGCGGCACAGGCGCCGATTGCCAGATTCTCCCGATCTAGGTCCATGCTTCAAACGCAGATATCGAGAAGTGTTCAGCAGAGGAATTCTTCAGGCCGCTTTGGGTCAATCGCGTGGATTTCTCCCGCGATGACTTCTGGTCAATCTCGACGGGCGGACGTGTGTCCATCGTGAGGTCTCAAACGGGCCAAGGCACAAAGTCGCTGCGCTCCAGCCCGCAGCGCGGGGGCAAGAGCCGAGGGAGCGGGGCGGCGATGGCGAGCGTTGTCTCGGCCGCCGCCTTCATCAGCAGGTCGTAGATCACGCGCTTGTTCTGGTACGCGCACTCCTCAATGCCACCCCACCCGCCGCCGACTCGCAAGAGCAGCTGGATAGGGCGACGGATGGCCACGCGTGCTGCCTTGCTCATGCCCTTGCTGCGGCGCCCGCATGATCGTGATCGAGGTGTTCGCGCACGGCTGTCAGCCGAGGTGGCGTCCTACGCCGGATAGGATCGACACCTCATGACCCAGGCCTCCCGTCGACCTCGCAGCTTCCCGCTCCGATGGCGCTGGCTCCACGCCGGCAGCGCCCGCTCTCGATCCAATCACGGTCATCAATACGGTGAGAGCCTGTTGATGCACTCCGAGCAGCCGCCGAGATGCCTATTGCATGCTCCCGACCTCGCCTGCGAACCTACCCGCAGATCTCATCCTGCCTGCGTCGCGTCCACCATCGAGGGCGGCGCCAGCATCAAATCCCCATAGCACCCGCTGCACAGCCGATGCCAAACTCCCGCGACTTCGTGCCTTGGCGCTTTTTGGACGCCGGCCAGTCGAGCGTACCGAGCCACCTTGTTGCCGGCGTCCAAAAACCTGCACACAAGCTGTCGTGGCTGATGCATTGTGTCCTCGCTCAGATCCGCCACTTAGTAGGCTTCGCACCCGCGCGCGTCGACACCTGCCCCATTAAGCTGCAGCCTCATGCCACCGCCGCTCAGTGGCAGACCTCCGTGTTGCCAGCCAACCATGCTTCGAGTCCCGACGCGTCGATCTGTTCGAAAGTTATTCCGTCCACTCCCGGCGCACCCGCGTTGGCGCGGGCCAGCTTGTAGGCATGGCTCAGAATGTCCTCGCGGCAGATCTTGTCGTACAGCACGTAGAAGCGGAAGGCAGGCTCCGCCTTCGCTTTGCAATAAAGCTCTCTCTGAAGGCTCCTGATCTTATCGGGCGTTTCAAGGCTCATCGCCAATCTACCCTTTCCCTCGCCATCTTCAAAAGCGCACCTGAAGTCAGGGTCCTTTCCTCCGCCGGAATTACCCGGTGCCATCGGCACCTTTGACCCTGTCCGACTCCCGTCCGGTCCATCGACTACTCAATGCTGAAGGCGCGACCTTCGACCAAGACGGGTCTCCCCCGATTACCCGTACTACCCTCCCAACGTGCCATGCCCATTACCCCGGTGAACCAGACAGGTGCGTGCGTCGATTGCTTCCCTGTCCGCACGGCCTTCCCCGCCATACGATCGGGTCGGCATTCACATCGTAACTTTCGAGGCGTGCTCAGGCTTCACTCACGTTACGGCCCGCTGGATTGATCGGCCGCCTAAAGCGACCTTTGTCACGAGGCTTCGATCCGTCCGATTGCTCGTCCAAACCGCTCGTCAGCTACCAGATTAATCGACAACTCTCTGGGTGGATCCTTCCTCCACTGGTAATACGCGCCGTCGGAGCGCACCGTAGGGCTTCACAGAGACCGGAGGCATCAATCGCACCGTATGCCCCAACGCCTGCAATTCACGGGACCAATGGTGCGATGATGCCCAAGCTTCGACGCCCACCAGGCATGGCGGCAACTTCTGAAACAACGCCAAGACTTGGCGGCGCCTCAACTGACGGCGTTCGACCACGTGGCCGGCTGCATCGATCGATGAAGCTTAGGTCGTGATCTATGTCAGCTACGGAACCAAATGATTGTTCAGCAGCGCTGACCAATCTCATCTCTTCGGAAAATTGAGCAGCCCGTTTTCATCACAGCTTTCGTGAGATCGTTCGGCAGCGCTGCCCTTCTTGCAGTCGATTTGCCCGACCGATCCTCTCGGCCTTATTGCTACTCGTGCCTCTGGCCTGACCACCACTGGCGATTTTCGTACGACTCTTCGATACCCTCGACCAAGGGGCACGCTCGAATTGTTCAGACGATGGGCCTAGCGGGGTTCTTTTGATCAAGACTGCTCGTTTTGTTGAAGAGCGAGGCTTGCTTGGCGCCCACCCTAGGATCCGTAGGCGGCTGCAAACTTCTAATCCAGACCGACAGGATAACCGACTCAAGTGGATCAACGGCAGACTCATCTGACGAACAGACCTTTTGCGCGACCGCGAGCCACGTTCTGACAAAGATGCGCGAGTGGTCGCGCACCGAACGTAACTCTCGCCATCCCCGGACAAGCATATTATGATCATTATTGCTCTGACGTGAGCCAGGCGAAAAGCGTACGCACGAGCTCTGCGGCTGAAAGCAACTCTAATCTTTAAATTCTCGCTCGTACTATTGTCCCAAAGGGCTGCTGCGGTAAAATGCGGCTCAATGTCCGGCGCAGGAGTACCAGTTCCAAGCGTTTTGACGACATGCAGATACTACTCTTAGCCAGATTTAGCAGGTCAATAGCTATTGATCCGCATTCGCGGTCGGCATGACCTTCGATCGCGCAGAGCAGCCGGTCTGCTTGTGTTGGCTCGTCTCTTCGTTCGTATCGACAAAAGGATTTCCCTCGAGGGCGGAGAGGCCCGCTAAATCATTAGGGTCTAGATACGTTATTTGTTGTGGAGCGGTGGTGACCATTTTGCCAATCGCGGAGATTGGGACTCCTTCCCTCGCCCAAAGCCTCGCTATCTTGATGGTCAAAAGTGTCGATCCAGCATCTTCAATGTCTCGATCGTTAGAAACAGAATGAACGCCAATCTTAGCGCCCGCTCGGAGATACCGCTTAGCAGCAGCAAAGAACACCACGGCGCAAACGGAATCGCACTTGGCCGAAACATAGACGGTGAGCTTCTTCCGCCGCGTAAGATCTGCAATACGAAGTCCTTCTTCGAGGATCCCTCCATCGGAACTTATTTCCAATCCGACGATCGGCTCTGTGCCCCGAAACTGGTACTTCAAGCGTGCGAAGTCGCCATTCAGAACATCCCCCTGCAGTCGCAAGACGACGCCTGCGCAGGTCCGAGTGCGTTCTATGTCGAAAGCGGTAGCGCTCCCGGACAATACGAGCCCTAATAGCAGAGCGATGCCGCGATAAACGAACACAGCGACTTTCCTGCGGACGACTATTGAGATGATAGCTTGTACAATGTGCCGCTCGGACATACGCGCCATTGATGTAGATCAATGGATGAGCATCCCTGCGGCATAGGGGCGACACGGCGGAGCTATTCAAGCATCTAGTGCGGTCATTCTCGCAACAGGGTATTAGCGACCACGCGGCCTGGGCCTACATGGAGAACCATGACCAGCCCACGTTGCGGATCTTCAGGGAGCGACCGTACACGCACGCTGCCGCTGACCCGTGGCGCCAAACTGCTGATGCTCCTGCAGGCTGCTCTTTCAGTTGTAACACTAACTGCAGTCGCCGGCAGCGCGATCGGCATTCTTGCTGCGGGAAAGTGATCCACAGCATCTCTCGGCTAGCCTCGGATCGTCCTCCAGCGTGGAGAGTCTGCTCGAGAATGGCCTTGCGACCAAAGCGCATTTCATCCTGGTTCAATTAATAGATCGCGGGGGAACGTGTTTGACGTCTATCGCAATGGGACGAGTGACTTGCTCGTTTTAGTCTAGAATTAGGCTCGCCGTGCGAGATGTTTGGCAGGCGCGATGTCTGTCTGGCTAAGCCGGAGATTTCGTCGCTTTAGACTTTTGGCGAAGGAAGCTGGCCTCCAATTCCTCGCCATTCACTCGGTCAAGCTGGCATCGGCGATAGGCGAGCCCGGTCGAGGAGAGCAGAAGAAAGAACTCCTTCAATGCCAGACCCTTCAACTTGAAGCGTAGCACCGACTTCCGACACATCTTTGAGGTTACACGCACGACGCCAAGTGCCATCGATTGCCATCATTTGCGCTGGCAAGCGATGCTCGAAGGTGACCCGTCGGCTTTCTTGTTGTTTGTCTTGATGCATGGGCAACTGAACCGTTGCCTCGCAAGGTAGTGAGAAGCGACTAAGAAGTCGTAACCACCTTCGGGAAGATTAGCGTCTGCCTCTTATTTCCGCGTCTTGCACAACATTTTTTCTGCCCCGTTAGGTTTATCCGGCGTTTCCTTGGGGCGACACCTCCACCGTGGGCGTCGCGCCATCCACCCGCGAGCCCCTGTCTGCCTCACGCTGGCGGGGGCTCTGCGCAGGGAGGCTCTCCCGATGCCCCTTTTTAACTACAGGCTCATCGAGGCGCACTTCGTCGCGGACTTCGGCACGCATGACCTGCCTGGCGGAACGGAAGCGCAAATAGAGGCTATCAAGCTTGCTCGGTCGCTGCGCGAGACTCGACCGGAATTGGTTGGCAGAGGCTATTCGATTGTCGTTCTCGATGATAAGGGCGTCACGTTTTGTAGCATTCCACTCGACGCGATGCTGTGATGTTGATTAGGCCCACCAGCGTCAACCGTCGGGAGTCTTGTAGTTCACCGCCTTACAAAGTGGCCTGTCCATCAACTGAGCTTGGTTTCCTCAAGACCGATTGCTGTAATATTGCCCATGGATGGCTCCCGTTACTGGTGATCTTCGACGACCACCATTATGGCACTCGATGCCGCGAGAGGGGGCCATCCACCCCATCAGTTGGCGGCCTCCTTCATTTCTTTGGTGGCTCAGGCTGGCGGCCTCTTTCATTCACAACGCGTGTCCGCTGGTGGCCCCATTCCTGTATTCCTGTCGTCACCAAGCCAAGGTTGGGTCGGCTTGCGGCCGTGGACCGGAAGCCAATCTCACTCCGTACCGGTGCCCGGATAGATGGCAGTATGGCTTCCGCCTCCTTCGGGAGCGAGCAACAGGACCTCGCTGCCCGAAGTGAGGGAGCGGAACCCGCCCGAAACACTCACCGCTTTTGAGTATTCACGTCCGCCTTTGTCTTCTTCACTGTGTCGCTGACACGGTCGATGTGCTCCGTAGCTTCCTTACGCACGACTAGTTCCTCGCCAGCCTTGACCGTCTTCTGCGCGACCGGCTCCTCGTGAACTTCGCGAACTTCCACCTCGCGCTCGCCTGGCATGGCTTGCGGGCTGCCGGTGGCAGGCCGCTTTTCGACGACGGTGCGCTCGTCGCGAAGCCGAACGTTTTTCTGAACGGGCTCCTCGACGACGTAAGTTCGAATCCGCTGGACGCGCTCCGTGGCGCGTTTGCCAACCTTCAGTTCCTCTTCCGGCAAAGGTATGACCTGCTCGCCCTGCGCTGCTCGGTTGGTCGGCGCCGCGGCGCCGCTCGCATCAGCATTTGAGCG
Organism: Bradyrhizobium sp. PMVTL-01; assembly: GCF_051861855.1. Classification (NCBI taxonomy): domain Bacteria; kingdom Pseudomonadati; phylum Pseudomonadota; class Alphaproteobacteria; order Hyphomicrobiales; family Nitrobacteraceae; genus Bradyrhizobium; species Bradyrhizobium sp. PMVTL-01. Next base: position 368,440 of record NZ_CP193983.1, read on the forward strand.
ACTCATCGTCCCGGAGCCGCCTGGGGCAGCCGCAGCTCGGGCATCCGCATCGTTCATTTCCAGCGGGTGGTACTTGTCCAAGATGATCTCGATCTCATCGAGCCTTGCAATCGAAGGCGAGTCCACCAGCACCGATAGCACCGCGCCTCCACCGGCCATCCGCTCATCATAGCTGCGTCGATCGTCTTCCGGCATCCCGCTTCCGAACAGCCAATCCCAGATACTCCCTCCATCCGCGGTCGTGTGCGCGCGGTCCTTGCTGTTCAGCCTCACGCGCTCAGCAGGAACTCCAGCGCTGACTATTTCGCTGTATGCTTGTTCGGCTTCTCCGCGTGATTTGTAGACTGCTACAACGTGGCCTTGCATGTATATGTCCTCCATTGATGTGCTCGACCAACGCGAGCCCCATGCGGTAGTTCTCGACGCGACAGAATTGTTTTTGACGGCGGGGTTGGAAGCCGCCCGTTACAGCTTGGGCGGGCGCTACAAAGGGAACTGGGGAGCGCTAAGTTCCTATTGACGGAACGAGAGCCTCGAACAGTCGCCAAGAAATTGAGATAGGGCTGCCTCTTTCACATCAGAGCCAATGTCGCTTGTTGTGGCCCATCGCTGCCGCATCCCACGACCAAGGATATGTCGGTTGTCAGGGGTAGACCGGCCCTAACTTAAACCGGCCCATATCGTCGCGATTGCCCGTGTATGGTCCGGCCGTGCGTAGCAAGAGGTTCGTCGATCGGGTGGTGAGTGGTCTTGCATCAATGTATCCGGCCTTTGATTGGAGCATTTTCTCCGGGCCACCATGGATATCAGCGCGCGTGCGTTCTTATTACCGTACAGGCTTCGATTGGGTCATTTCGGTCACCAGTGTTCGCATGCGCCGGGAAGACCGAACCTCCATCTCGTCTCATCCTCTCGCAGACCTCGGCTGGAACCGGTTGATGGGGTTACGTCATGGCTTGCTCCTCGTACCTCGTAGTTCCTTTGTTCGAGCCAGGGGCCGTTCCTTCGTCCCGGCCCGCAGGACGGCGTCGCGTCGCGCGCAGGGGCGGTCAACGCCGGCCGTGGCGCTTGGCTTGCGGCTGGCTCCGGCGTTGCCAGGCCGCGCCTTGACCGCGCCGAGCACGGCGCGAGGATCAAGCGGGTCGGACGCCTGCATCGTTGGTCCTTGTCAGTTCGAAGGCGCGCCCCTTCGCCAGCACCGCCCAGGCGATGCGGGCAAGCTTGTTGGCGAGCGCGATCGCCAGCACGTTGTGGTGCAATCGCCTCTTGGCGGCTTCGATCCAGGATCTGAGCCCGTAGCGTTCCCAGTTCTTTATCCTGACCAGCACAACCCATGCTGCCTGGACGAACAGAACGCGAAGGTGGCGATTGCCGCGCCTTGAGATTTTGCCGAGGATCGTGCGGTCTCCCGTCGAGATCTGCCTAGGCACCAGTCCGAGCCAGGCGCCGAAGTCACGGCCTTTGGAGAAGACGTCTCCAGTGGTGATCGCGGCCACCATGGCGCTCGAAATGATCGGCCCGATGCCGGGCACCGTCATCAGGCGCGAACCTGCCTGATCTTGACGGGCCAGGGCTTCGATCTCGCGGGATAGGCCATCGATGCGCTGATCCAGCCGACGCCAGTCGCCTGCCAACTCCTCGATGATACGCAACATGCGTGGCGACAGGGCATCGGTGCGCGTCGCAAGGATGGTGGGTAGTTCTGTGCGCAAAAAGCCGATCCCCTGGCGCACCGCGATCCCGCGTTCCAGCATGAAGGCGCGAATCTGGTTGATGATGCCGGTGCGTTGCGACACCAGCCGCTCGCGCACCCGATGCAGCGCCTGCAGATCCAGTTGCTCCGCGGTCTTGGTTGCTACGAACTTCATCGTCGGGCGCTGCACGGCTTCGGCAATCGCTTCGGCATCATTGATGTCCTTTTATCCCTTGCTATAGGGGCGGACATATTTGGCCGGCATCAACCTGGCATCGTGACCAAGCGATGTGAGTTTGCGGCTCAATGGTGTGCGCCGACGCAGGCTTCCATGCCGATCACGGCAAGGCGCCATATTGGCGCGCCGCGCTTCCACTTGGCCACGCGACCACTTTTGCCGTAGCACGATGGCGCCGCGTGCATCGTGGCCCATGACGTGAAACGAGTTTTTGCCGATATCTCGATGCCGATCACGGCGATCGCGGTACTGGGTGTCTTGGACATGGCGTGCTCCTTGTCTTGGCGCCCCTGGCCAGCTTGTCGCTGGCGGGGCAGGAGCACGGCCGGACCATCCCATTACCGGAAGTCCGAATGACCTCGTGATTGGCAAGGAAAAATCGCCGCGCGTTCATTCTTCCGGCATCCCGGCTCTTCGCAGGCCTAGACAGCCTTGTCAAAGCTCGCACGAACGCGTGGATCGACGGACGGAGGTGGTGCCAACGCCTTGAGCACCGCGTCGGCAAGGACCTCAGCGTGGCGGGCGAGAGCCGCTCGGTCGAAAGACGCTCTCGTTGCTCCTTCTCCTTTTCGCCTGCCGGTAGCGGGATTTTCGGTAATGGCGGCATGTGCAATTACTCTTCGTCCTCTATTACTTGGTTGAGGGATGACTCATGATCGTCGAACTGGTGACGTTCAAGACACCCAGTGGGTGGGACCGTACTCGTGTTCTTGAGGATGCAAAGCACACAATTCCGAAATGGGGGTCAAACCGCGATCTGTTGCGCAAGCATTTCGTCCTGGGGATCGGTGAAGATGAAGGTACCAGTGCCGGAGTCTATGTTTGGCCCTCGATCGATGCGGCGAAGAAGGCGCATGATGATAAATGGCGCGAAAGCGTCAAAGAGCGGACCGGTGGCTACCCAAACAGCCGTTATTTCGACCTCTTCCTGTTAATTGATAACGAACAGGGACGAGTTGTCGAATGGGCGGCCGATGGTTCGGCGCGACAGTTGGAGAAGGCATGAATAGCTTTGAGGTTCGCATACTCAATGCCTGCCCCGAGCATTGAGCTGCCCGCGCATGCGTCGGACCGTCGCGGGGACGTGCAGAGTAATACGGCAAAGCAAGGGGGCCGCGTCGGACCAACGCTAGCAAAGCCAGAAGATTCGTCTTCACGCCCCTTCCACTATCGAGGCTTACCCCGGTAAGATAGGGCAGGTTCGGCCTCCGGGGGCGGCTATGGCGAGGGATTCTCGAAGCGGCAGCAAACTGCGTACGACGAGAGTACGCAAAACCTCGCTCTCACCAGGGCAAAAGCCTGCACGGAAGCGCAGCTCCCGGTCCAATTCAAACAGGTCAAAACTCGAGATAGTTCGGAGCGAATTGCGCGAGGCCCGCGAGCAACAGGCTGCGACAACTGACATACTGAAGGTCATCGCCAGCTCGCCATCGGATGTGCAGCCGGTGTTCGACGCTATTGCGGCCCGAGCAAATCGTCTTGTCGGTGGTCTATCGACGGCGGTATTTAGCCTTGAGGGTGAGGTGCTACACCTCATGTCGTTCACATCCGTCAATGCCACGGGTGACTCGGCGCTGAAGGCTGTTGCTGACATGCCGCTAACGGCATATCCGGTGGCTGACGCGATCATCCGACACGAAGTATCGCAGATCGCGGACACGGAATGTGAGGGCATACCCGATTTTTTGCGCCATGTAGCCCGAGAACGCGGGTGGCGCAGCGCATTGACCGTGCCGATCGTCTACGAAAAGCAGCTAGCCGGCACCATCGCCGTTACCAGGGCCGAGCCGGGTCTATTCCATGATCATCACGTCCGGCTGCTGATAACTTTTGCCGAACAAGCTGCGATTGCAATCGAAAATGTGCGTCTGTTCAACGCGACAAAGGACGCGCTGGAACAGCAGCGCGCGATCGCCTCAATCTTGTCCGTCATCAATGCAGGTGGCGGCGACCTGAGCCCAATTTTTGAAAGCATTCTTGACCATGCCCACCGTCTGTGTGGTGCGCCATGCGGAAGTCTGCAGCTTTATCGTGATGGCCGCGTGCAGCCAGTCGCCATCCGAGGCATGACACCCGAGTTGGCGGCCTTTCTGCGCGCCGGCTATCCCATTACTGAGGGTATCCGGGAGAGCCTCATGGCTGACCGCCCGCTTCAAATACTGGATTTGGCCGAGGTCGTCCGCAGTCGTCCGGATGAACCGTCTCTGCGAGCCGCTGTGGAGCTCGGCGGTATCCACACCATGACGACGGTGCCGCTCGCGAAGGACGGCGTAACTTTTGGCCGCATCGTGGCAGCCCGCCAGGAGGTGCGCCGGTTCGAAGACAAGCAGATAGCGCTGCTCCAGTCCTTTGCCGCGCAGGCAGTGACCGCTATCGAAAACGCGCGGCTGTTTAACGAAGTTCAGGCAAAAACGCACGGACTCGAGGAGGCTCTTCGGCAGCAGACTGCAACAGCGGACGTACTCAAAGTAATCAGTCGCTCCACTTTAGATGTCCAGCCTGTTTTCGAAGTGATAGCGCAGAATGCGGTCAACCTTTGCGAGGCTGAAAGAGCTTTCATCTTCCGATACGATGGACAGATGCTGCACGCGGTGGCCCACTGTAATGCCGGCCCTGAGGTTCAGAGGTTTGTCTATCGGAACCCAATTACTCCGGGAAGACAAAGTATCTCGGCGCGAGCTGCACTCGAACGGCGTACCATCCATATAGCTGACGTTCAGGTCGACCGTGACTACACGTACGCTCTTAACGATGTGAGCCCGATACGAACACTCCTCGCTGTTCCCATGCTCAAGGGCAGCGAACTGGTGGGTGTGATCACGAGTTACAGACTGGAGATCAAGCCATTCTCGAACGCGCAGATCGAGCTAATGGAGGCGTTCGCAAGTCAAGCCGTGATCGCAATCGAGAACGCGAGATTGTTCGAAGCGGTTCAGACCAAAACGCAAGACCTCGAGGAGGCTCTCCAACATCAGACTAGCAGTGCCAATATTTTGAATGTCATAGCGTCTTCTCCCACGGACGTACGTCCCGTCATGGAAGCGATCGTGGAAAGCGCTTGCAGGGTTTGCGGTGCTTATGACTCGGTCGCCTTGTTGAAAGAGGGGGATGATTTGCTATTCACGGCGCATTACGGGCCCATCCCAATGCACAGCCGAAAGAGGTCGATAAATCCGAGGTGGACCGCCGGGCGTGCCTTCATCGAAAAAAGAGCGATCCACGTCCACGATTTGCAGGCCGAGCAGGACGAGTTTCCCGAAGGCATGGAAATGGCCAGGGAGATGGGCCATCGCACTATCGTGAGTGTGCCGTTGCTGCGTGAAGGCCAAAGTATTGGGGCGTTGGTTCTGCGTCGCTTGGAGGTCAATCCTTTTAGCGAGAAGCAAATCGCACTGCTGCAGACCTTTGCTGATCAGGCGGTCATCGCAATAGAGAACACGCGTCTGTTCAATGAGACGAAAGAGTCTCTGGAGCGGCAGACCGCGACAGCTGAAGTCCTGAAAGTAATCGCCAGCTCGCCCTCCGATGTGCAGCCGGTCTTCGATGCCATCGTGGGTAGCGCTGCCGAATTGTTCGATCCGTGCGCGGCGACGATCGTTACCCTCAGCGAGGGTCGGCTACATTGGGCTGCAACAGCAGCTTCAATTTCCGGATTTGATGTCGAGCAAGCTCGCACAATCTACCCGATTCCTTTCGACCCCCAGCAAATTCCTTCGGCGCGAGCCATTATCGAGCGTCGCATTGTCGAGATACCCGATGTTGATGCGCCGAATGTATCGGAAGTGACGCGGAGGGTGGCGGCTGCTGGCGGCTTTCGAGCCATGACCTTTGTGCCGCTGCTGGATGTCGATCAAGGCATCGGCACTATCGTCTTCACGAGTCCTGAAAGAGGCTTTCGTTTCGGCGAGCGGCAGCTTGCGCTCATCCAGACCTTCGCTGACCAAGCCGTTATCGCCATTCAAAACGCGCGGCATTTCAATACAACACGCGAGTCGCTTGAGCGTCAGACCGCGACGGCAGAAATCCTCAGAGTTATTGCATCGTCGCCGTCCGACGTGCAGCCTGTGTTTGATGCGATTGCTGCAAGCGCAAATCGCCTGCTTGGGGGGCTCTCGACCGCAGTGTTACGCTTCGTGGAAGGAGAGGTGCATCTTGCATCCTTTACCTCAATAAGCCACGAAGCCGACGCCGTCCTGAACTCTCACTTTCCCGCACCACTTACAGCGTTTGCTCCCTTCGAGGCCGCTGCGCGCGGGGAGCTGGTACAGATTGCGGATGCCGACGCGACGGAGAATGAAGAGGCGCGCCAAGTTGCACGTGCCAGGGGCTATCGAAGCTTCCTCCTGATTCCTCTGCTGAATGCCGGGCGCGCCGTCGGCGCAATCGGTGTCACCCGCGCCACGCCCGGCGCATTCTCGCCGCACCACATGCAATTGCTTCAGACTTTCGCCGATCAGGCTGTAATCGCGATCGAGAACGTCCGTTTATTCAATGAGACTAAGGAAGCGTTGGCGCATCAAACTGCGACCTCGGAGGTGCTGCAAGCGATCGGTAGCTCGATGGCTGATACAAAGCCTGTCTTCGAGCGGATACTCGACAGCGTGGAGCACCTTTTTGAGATCCTGCAATGCTCGATCATGCTAAACCCTGGCGACGGCCTCGTACATCTCGCGGCACGGCGCGGGGTGGGTACACAATTGTTGGACCAACTTTACCCGGTACCTCTAGCTCAAACCATGGCCGCAGAGATTCTCCGGACGCGCCACCAGACCTATTTCCCAGACGCGCGGTACGGCTCACAACTTATGCGACGTGTGGCTGAGACTGCCGGGGATTTTTCGATGGTGATGACGCCCATGGTGTGGGCTGGGACTAGCATCGGTGTGCTCAACGTATCGCGGGCTCCAAATGCGGTGTTCAGCGAAAAGGAGCTCGGCCTGCTGAAGACCTTCGCCGATCAGGCTGTCATCGCCATCAAGAACACACAGCTGTTCAATGAGACCCAGGAGGCATTACAGCAGCAAACCGCTACTGCCGAGGTGCTCAAGGTCATCGCCTCGTCGCCAACCGACGTTCAGCCAGTATTGCGTTCAATTGTGGAAAGCGCTTGCGAGCTGTGTGAGGCAATGGACGCCGTCGTGCTGCTCAGGGACGGGGATCACTTGCGCTTCAGCGCGCACCACGGGCCAATCCCCATCAACGTCGAAAGATGGCCGATCGGCCGCAATTGGGTGGCCGGCCGCGCCTTTGTAGACCAGGTAACAGTGCACGTTACCGATATCTTCTCGAAAGAAGCGGACGAATACAGCGCGAGCCGGGAATTGACTGAGCGAGCCGGCTCCATTCAGATCCACAGTGTCCTTGCCGTACCTCTGCTGCGTGAAGACGAAAGCATTGGCGCCATTCTGCTCCGGCGGCAGGAAAAACGTTCCTTCGAGGAAAAGCAGATCTCGTTGCTGCAGACTTTCGCTGACCAGGCGGTCATCGCCATCGGCAATGTTCGCCTCTTCGAGCAGGTCCAGCAGCGCACGCGCGAGCTGTCGGAGTCGCTTCAGCAGCAGGTTGCCACATCTGAGATTTTGCAAATCATCAGTTCGTCGCCGGGCGAGCTTGACCCCGTTTTCCAGAGTATCCTGGCGAACGCAACACGTCTCTGCGAGGCGGAATGTGGCGTGATGTGGCTCCGCGAAGGCGACGACTTCCGCAGTACAGCTATTCACGGGCCTCTGCCGCTCGCCTATGTCGAGCAGTGGAGGAGCGGTACCCCGGTCCATCCTGGGCCGCACAGCCCACTTGCCATTCTCGTGCAAAGCCGAAAGGCCGTACACGTTCCCGATATGCGTGAAGATCCCTCTTATCTGGAACGCCATTCCTTGCCAGTGGCGGCGGTCGAAGTAGCAGGCATCCGAACCTTGCTCCTCGTGCCCATGTCGAGGGAAACTGAGCTCGTCGGGGGTATCGCCATCTATCGCCAGGAGGTACGTCCATTCAGCGATAAGCAGGTCGCCCTGGTGGAGAACTTCGCCGCTCAGGCCGTCATCGCGATCGAGAACGCCCGTCTGCTTAACGAACTTCGACAGCGCACCGATGATCTCTCAAGATCCCTCGAGAACCTGCGCAACGCACAGGATCGTCTAGTGCAGACAGAAAAGATGGCATCCCTCGGTCAGCTCACCGCGGGGATCGCCCACGAGATCAAGAATCCGCTAAATTTCGTGAACAATTTCTCTCAGCTGTCCGTCGAACTCGTCGAGGAGATGACCGACCTATTCAAGACTCCCGCACTGGATGAGGCGGGCAGGCGAAAGGAGCTGGATGAGATCCGCGAACTCCTGAAAAGTAATCTCGAGAAGGTCGTGCAACACGGTAAACGCGCCGACTCCATCGTCAAGAACATGCTGCTGCACTCCCGCGAGGGGTCAACCGAGCGCCGGTCGACCGACATCAACAAGCTGGTGGAGGAGAGCCTCAGCCTGGCCTATCACGGCGCCCGCGCTGAAAAACCGGGCTTTACGATAACTCTCAAGCATGACCTAGACCCAGAGGCGGGAGCGCTCGATTTGTACCCGCAAGACATGACTCGGGCGCTTCTTAACCTGATTTCCAACGGCTTCTACGCAGCGACTCAGCGAAAGGCAGAAATGGTCCATGACGCCTTTGAGCCTATCCTTTGCGCGGCTACCAGAAATCTAGGCGACGTGGTCCAAATTCGTATTCGGGACAATGGAGCAGGTATACCGCCCGAGCTGAAGGAAAAGATCTTCAATCCCTTTTTCACCACCAAGCCAACCGGGGAAGGGACAGGGCTCGGTCTTTCCATGACGCACGACATCGTCGTAAAGCAACATGGTGGCCGGATTGATGTTGAGACTGAGCCCGCTGCGTTCGCTGAGTTCATCATCACCCTTCCGCGAGGCTAGGGCAACACAAAGGACGCCAAATCCTGATGACTGCTGTTGATGGCCCATCGGAGAAGCTACGATTGGCCCTGTTGAGGGCTGCTTCGCAAAGTCCAGCGGACGCGAATTGCTCGCGTTGAGCCTCTCTCAATCTTACTGTAGGTGAGAAGATGGGCATGTGGTGGCTTGTTGCCCTTGAGTTGCGGCGCGCGGTCTTGGCCGACTTTGCTCAAGCCGAGGATTCCAGATTATCGATGAGTTCATGTGGGCCGATAACCGATACCGGAGTCCCGAGTCGATTTCATCCCGGCAATAGCCCCCGGACCTCCCCGACCCCCTCCGGCGAACGAGCGCTGCGGATTTTTCGCCACATCACGTCAGAGGCGCAGTAGTGCGTTTCCAGCCCTACGTTGGTGCTGAGTAAGGGCGCAGAACAGTCGCGTGCGCGCAAGGCCGCGCAGAAGGCACTAACGAAGTTGGCTCACCGCGGAACGCGCGGGCCGCAAGCTGCGAGCGGGTCTTCAGCGACAAGTTGTCCGGCAAGAGCCGAGCCCGTCCTGAACTGGAAAAGGTCCTGCGTCGGCTGGAGCCAGGCGACACCATCGTCATCACCAAGGTGGACCGTATCGCCCGTTCGGTCCGCGATCTCTGGAATATCCTGCACGAAGTTATCGAAGAGAAGGGAGCGCAGGTGCGACGAGCATATTGTAGTCGCATCCACATCGCCTCAGTGCCTGTTCAATTGCCGGCCGCCACGACGTAATCCGCGAAATACATGTGACTGTCGGCCTTCGACCAAAGCCCGATCCGGCCGGACACCGGTTGCGCTAGCGTGTGTTCCAAATAGAGCTTTCCGTCGAGATAGCCTTCCACCTTTATGCCGTTCACGCGGACCTTGAGGTCGTGCCACTGCCGCGTCGCGGTCGGCGTATTGCGTACCCATTTAACGGAGGAGCGCTTGCCGTTCTCGAACTTCCACAGCACGATATTGTTTTCGAGACAGTTCGCGCGGATTGTCAGGTAGTTCCCGTTTGGCTTGAGGTTGAATAGGATGCCGGCGCCCTGATCGATGCGGCCGGACAAGCCTTCGAACCGCACCGAAATCTCGCCATCGGTGAAATTGTCGATCTTCGGCACAACCGCGTACGGATAGTAGGCATATGCTTGCACGCGATCGAGGAACTCTGCGTATCGTTCCCCATAGAGCGCACGTGCCTTATCCGCGATCCCCGCCGACGATTGTCCTTCCTTCCACTGGCGACCATCGACTGTGATCACCTTCTTGCCGCCCTCCTCCTCGACTCTCCAGACGCCCACCACCGGCACCAGTGACTTTGGCTCCGCGCCGATGGCCTCACTCGAGAGGTCAATCTTGATTGGTTCTGCGGCCAAGTCGGGCGCCGCAAATCCGATGACCGAAAGAATCACTATTCCGATCTTCTTGCTGGTACTCATGGCTTAACTCCTTGATGAACGAGATATCCTTTGGCTGGTCGGATCCGGCGAATCTGTCGCCATGCGAGCGCGATCAGGAGCGGCAGTCCGCCGAAGAACCACAGCAGCGCCGCGTCCGCGCTAACGGCCAAAGGATATCCAGGGTAGTCTTCGCCAACGCTAGGCGCCGGCGGCTGCGTGCCCGCAAGCGCATAGAGCAGCGGCAGTATTTCCCTCGGACTTGTGGAGCGGCTTACGTCGGTTCGATCACCGTAGACATATTCGATTTGGCCATAGGCGTCTGATGGATTGGCAACCTTCGAGCGCTCGCTCAGGAGAACGACAGTGACGTCAGGCATGGCACGTTCGAGCTTCGCGAGGACGTTCCGTTTAAGATCGACATAGCGGGGGTCCTCAGCAGCGAGGTGGACCCTAATGAGTAATGGACGCCGAAGCGTCGCGAGCAGGCGTTCATCAGCAGACGAAAAGGAATTGCGGCGATCCTCGCTAAGATCCACGGATCCTCTGATCTGCGTCGCGGCACCGAGCCCAGCCGCGATCACCAGCACCCATACCCCAGAGCGGATCATTTTTTTTTGCACGGCAGTACCAGGCGGAAGCCAAACCATTGTCAGCGCCGTGAGCCCGCCAATGACGGCAGCTATGCCGAGCACCAGGCCGGATGAGAGAAGTCCCTGCTCGAAGGGACGCAGCGTGTGGGTCAGTGACAATTGCGCAAGCCAAGCCGACAGGCCCGAGCGGCCCGCGAGTGTGAAGTCCAATACCCATGACCCGATTGTGACTGCAAGCGCCGTAATGGCTGCCGTCGCCGGATTGTCGGAGATAACTGCGGCGAACAGCCCAATGCAGCCGACGAGAAGACCGTAGATCAAATGACCGAACAAAAGGTTCAGCGTCTCCGGTGCAGCCAGATGGCCGCCCAATACAGCCCATGCGGCAAGCGAGGAAAGCGCAGGGATGCTCACCATCAGCCAAGCTGCAAGCACGGCGCAGAACTTTGCGGCGATCAGCGTCGACGGTCGGTAGGGCAATTGAACCAACAAGAGCAATGCGCCACTTTCCTTTTCCTGCCTCAGAGCCCGGATTGCCACGAAAGGAAACAACAGCGTCACCGCCACATAGAACGACCCAAATGTCGGAACCAAGATTCCATCGAATGGTGACAGGCTCCTCGCCAGAACTGGCGACTGCAGGGCCGCGGCACTTGACTCGCTGTACAGCGACACCGCTTGGACGAAGCTGTACCCGACGAGCGGACAAACCAGCAGCAACATGGTCCAAAGCGCCCGCCCGGCCGTAACCTCGCGGAGCTCTTTTGCGAGCAGCGGAATGATCGGCGCGGTAGGCCGCTTGGATGCCTCACGTGAGTGCAAGGAAGATGTCCTCCAGTGAGGCGTTCGGCAGTCCCGTCTGCCCACGTAGCTCCGCAAGTCCTCCGGACCCGCGTACCTGCCCTGCCGAGAGCAGGATGAAGCGGTCACAGACCCGTTCGGCCTCCGCCAACTGATGGATTGAGAGTATCAGCGTGCGCCCGCGTGCCGTCTGGCGACGCAATACGCCCATGACGTCGCGCGTTTGCCGCAAGTCAAATCCGTCAAACGGCTCGTCCATCAGCAACAGGTCATGCGGCGCGAGCAGACCAATGGTCAGCATCAGGCGGCGGGCATAGCCTTTTGACAAAGCGTGTACACGCTTTCGAAGCACCGGCTGCAACCCGAGAGCTTCAATGGCCGACTTGATGTCTGCGTCTGATCGTCGAAAGACGTTGGCGATAAACGACACGACATGCAGGGCCGATTGGTCTTGGTATGGGCGGATGCCATCGGGCAGGTAGAACAGGACTTCGCGCCGACGGCCTACAGGCAGCGGCTCTCCGCACCAAAAGACGTCGCCTGAGTTTATCGGTAGCAGCCCGGCAACGGCTTCCAGTAGCGTTGTTTTGCCGGCGCCATTTGGACCGATGATGCCGAGGATTTCGCCAGCGATAACAGAGAACGTCACGCCGTTGATGGCGGCACCGTCGCTGCTATAGCGCTTGGTCAGGTCCCTTACGCTGAGCAAAGACGCTGAACGATTGGGCGAAAAACCGTCGTTGACGGATGACATGCTGCGTCCTTCTCGGAAATCCGGACGCGATGCTTGGGCATGTCGCCTCATGGGGAGATCGCCATCCCCAAGCCGGCCACTCTGCCTAAGCGGAACTGCTTGTCAATTAGGAACCCACAAAAGCCCCGAACGTCGCCGACCGTTCACTTCAGTTTGATCGGGGGGAACAGAGCGCTATGGGCGGCAACAGGCCAGTCACGTGCCAGGATAGTTTCAGCACTTCTCGTCGCGTTCAGGGCGCGCCCGCCGGTCGCCGCCCACTGTTTGATGGTCCTCGTCGGTCTTCCCCGTGCATCCTTCGCGATCGGCAGCACTTCGCCTGTCTTGAACCTTCCATTCGCGTTCAATCGAAGCAGAGACGCCAACCGACGAGCTGATCGCGGTGTCAAAACGGTCGGTCAGATAGGGTGCCCTGAATCTCGCGCGCTTCTAGCAGTCAGTCGCCTTTTTCTGTGACGGTGCAGGCTCGGCCGTACCGGCCGTTGCCTTCTTCGATTGCTCGGTGGGCGCGGGGCGGGTCTGCTCGACGGTGCCTGCTGTCCTATCCGGTTGCTGCGCGGAAGGTGCAGGCTTAGTCGCCGTTGATTGCTCTGCAGCGGTAGGCTGGTTCTGCATCTGGCGCTGCGCGTCTTCTGATGACGTCGCGGTATGCTCCGAAGCCTTGCTGATGGAAGATGTCGGGGGATGCTCCCTGGAATCAGGTGCTGTGGAACCCGTGGTTTGCCCGGTGTAGCCAGGCACGTTTCCTGATCCTGCATCGCGGCTCACGGTATCGCAGGGACCCGCATAGACTGGGGTGGTGCTGAAGGCGAGTACGGCTCCCAAGATAGTCATTTTACTCGTAATCATGGTCCTTCTCCTTTGTTGGACCCTCGATATCTAAACAAAGGATTGGAGACTTCTGTTCCGGTCCTGTGAGCGCGGCTCCAACCGTTCGGCCAAAGGATCTGAGTTCGCCGATCTTTAGGATCGCGAGAGCGTCAACACACAGGGGGTAGGACAGTTAGTTACCGCGGCTTCGTCTTCGAGGTCCCGACGAGTGATTTGAGCTGGCGCAGGTCGCCTGAGGCCTCATCGAGCAGCCAGTCACGAAAGGTCACGATCTTTGGCTGCGCTGCAGAGGCCTTCGGGCATACGATCCAGTAGGTTTTGGAGAGCGGCGTTGACTCCGGAAATGCGAGTGCCAGCCGACCGTTGATCAAATCCCAGGCCGCCAGCGTCGTGCGAGCAAGCGCGACGCCCTGTCCATTGATCGCGGCATCGATAACCATGCTCGCACGATTGAGCACTGGTCCGTGTGTGACATCGGCGTCATCGATACCGACACCACGCAGCCAATTCGTCCAATCGGATCGGTTATCGAGATGGATCAGAGGAAATTTCAAGATATCACGGACCGCTCTGATCCGGCGGCGACCCGACAGCAGCTTCGGACTACACACGGCAAATAGTCGCTCCGAGGAGAGCCTTATGGCCTCGAGGCCTGGCCAATTGCCATCGCCGTGGCGCACCGCTAGGTCAACCTCTTCGCGCGCAAAATCGACGTGATGCATCGTGGCCGAGACACGGAGATCGATGCCGGAATGCGCCTCCGCGAAATGCCCGAGCCGATGCACCAGCCATTTGGCGGCAAAATCCGGTGAGGTACTGACGGTGAGAACGCCAGCGCTCTGCCGCTGCAACAGCCGCTCCGTTCCAACTGCAATACGGTCAAGCGCATCGCGGATGACGGCAAGATAGTCCCGCCCCGCTTCGGTGATGATCAGGCGCTGACGTTCACGATTGAACAGCTTGACTGCGAGCTCAGCTTCTAGCGCCTTCACCTGATGGCTCACCGCGCCTTGGGTGACACAAAGCTCTTCAGCCGCGCGCGTAAAACTCTCGTGCCGCGCGGCGGCTTCGAAGGCCTTCAGGGCATTGAGCGGCGGCAGGTGTGGACGCATCGCACCGACTTCATGAGAAAAATTAGGGCAGGCACGAGAAACGATGCTTTGCGGGGAAGTATCCCGCCGCATTATTGAACAGCTCCAGTGCAGCATTTCAAGCGATTTGGAGCTCTCATGTCCGTCCATTTAACCGATACGTGGTCGATCCCGCCGGCGCATGACCCGGCCTCCCCACTTCATCAATCCAGTTCAGGTAGGCCACCGGGCGTCCCGCGGCCCGGATGGTGGAGCTTGCTTGACCGGCCGTTTCAGCGCATGGCGTTGCGCGAAATCGCGGATGACCCGCATCTGCTTCGCGATATCGGCCTTACGCGCGACGAGGCCTTGCGCGAGGCCGCAAAGCCCTTCTGGCGCTGAGAACGATCATAGGGGAGAATCAGGATGTCCGATCCGATCGTCTACGGCTTCCGCGCAGCTGTCAGCGGCATGTCGGAACGGATGATCATCAGCCACTACGAGAACAATTATGGCGGCGGTCAAGCGCCTCAACCTTATCGACTAGAAGCTGGCCGAGCTCGACTACGCCAACGCGCCCGGCTTCCTGATCAATGGGTTGAAGCGCGAGCAGTTGATCGCGACGAACTCGATGATCCTGCACGAATATTCTTCGACAGTCTCGGCGAGGCGAGCGAACCATGCCGCGCTGAAAGGAGGCGCTTGCCCGCGACTTTGGCTCTTATGAACGCTGCGAGGCAAGGGTCTTGGAGGCGGCTCAGGCTGGGTGCCTTTTGACGTAGTCGCCGCGCGATCGCAAGCTCGTCAATCAATGTCCCTCCGTGCCACCATAAAGACGTCGACATAACTCGCGGCTTTGGCGCCATAGTCGATGTGGTAGGAATGTTCATACATATCGAGTGCCACGATCGGGGTGGCGCCGGCCAGTGTGTGGCAGTGATCGGAGGCAATCAATTGGTCAAACGTGCAGCGCGCTCTTTACGGAGTGCAGTCATGATCTGGCACGCCACCGCGTGGAGCCTCCTCCTGGCCATGGTGGCGCTCGGGCCCGCCTTGGCAGAAGATCAGTTCATGATGCTGGACGGCAAACAGATCAAGGCGCGCGTTGTCGGCCTGGACATCACCGACGGACCGCATTGATCGAGATACGTCCGCCCCCGATGGCGTCCTCATCGGCGAAGAGTCGGGAAGCGCATGGACCGGGAGCTGGACGATCTGGAACGATCACTTCTGCATGACGATGCCGAGCAGCAAAGCCGCCGACTGCAATGAAGTGTGGATGTCCGGGCGGCTCATCAGAATGCGCGGAAACACGGATCAGCAGGCGTTAAATGCAATCGTTATGCCGCATCGCGCAAAACCATGAGCGTGCAGAATCAGCCGGTTCCAATCGCCATGCCGCGGGCAAGAACACCCCTTTCTCCGAACAATGCCTAAGGCTGCGAGTTAATGCACAGTTCTGATGAAGAAGAGAGAAACCCATGAAATATTCTGCATCGGTTGCGCTCATATCCGCTTTCGCACTGGCTTTCGCATTCGGAGGAAGCTCGGCACAAGCGCAGTCCACACCGGTCCAACAGGCGCAGACACCCCAGAAAGCGGAGCAATCCCGCGAGCAGGACCGCGGTCGCGCCGAAGATGTCAGGATCGGACGCGACTGGAAGGCCGACGGCGGCGAGAGTGATCACGCCGGCCAGGCAGCGCCGCGCGATAATCACCAGACAGTTGGCCGCGACTGGCGCGTGCATCCAGAGAAGCAGGATCGCCAGTAGCCGATTGCACCGCGCTTATCGGATGCCTACCGGTGACATTTGCCGGATCGCGAGATCGCCAACGCCGGAATGAGCAGATCCCGTCGAGCGCGCCCCCGATTCCTGATGGTATCAATTCCAACCGCTCGCCCCGCACCTTCACCGCGTAGCAACCATCGTCATGCTCGCCGAACCAAAGGCATAGCTCATCCTTTTCGATGGACCATTTCCCGATCTTCTTCGTGCCCATCCCATAACTCCTCAGCGTGCCCTCACGCTCGTAGACGAAGCGATAGTGCACTTCATCTGTGAGCTGCATGCCCGCAAGCCTAGCTCTGATCTGCACGCCTGAAAGCTTGCGTGCATCTGCGCCGGCGACGCGGTCGGACGTGAGACCGCCAGCCAATACCGCAGGACTGAGCAGTACCCGCCACATCCCAACACGCCCAGCGCGGCGTTTCATTTCGTGCAGGATTTCATGCACATCCGATACTCGGGCTTGCAGGTCGGCCCCGCATAGTTCTTCATGCAGGCCTTCTGCTGATCGGCGCAGACCTTGCAACTGGTCTGGCCGATCGCGGCGTTTATGCTCGCCAGCACTCCGACTGCAACCGTGAACATCATCATGAACACTCGCATCGCTCGGTCTTCCCTTGTCAGCTTTTCGTGCTTGCCGTCTTGTCGAGCGCCGCACGCAAGCCCTCGGCCAGCTTGACGGCGTCGTCGTTCGCCCAGAAATGCATGAAGAAGAGCCGCGGCTGCTCATCCAGCATATGGCTGTGAAGCGCCGTGACCTCGATGCCGTGCGTCCGCAGGGCCAGGATGACCGGGTTCACCTCGTCGCCCGTCAGCACGAAGTCGCCCGTGATAGCCGCCTTCCCTCCCCCCGTCGGCTGGAAGTTGATGCCGATCGCAACGCCCATCGGGCCGACGGGAGCCAATGGCATGCCATCTTGCATGATCGGATCGCGACGCTTCACGTTGAACTGGTAGACGCCGCCATTGGCCTGCCCCTTGACGCCGATGATCTGGTCGAGTTTCGCCGTGTCGAGATCGACCGCTGGCGGCGGGTTTGCCGGCGCTGCGACCGTCAGCGACGTCTTGCTCTCAGCCAGAGCATCGTGGATCGCCGAGGCTAGCTTGACGGGGTCCCCGTGGCCGGCGACATGCATGTAAAAGGTCGCCGGGCTCGCGCGCAGCAGATGATTGTGCACGGCGGTAATCTCAAGACCGCTCGCGATCATCTTCGCCATCACAGGATTGATCTCGGTCTCAAGCAACACAAGGTCGCCCATGACTATGGCGCCGCCATGCGCCGGCTTGAATGCGACCCAGCCACCGAGTGCCAGCGCCGGCTTGATCGCCACGCCGTCCAGCGTCACGGACAGATCGGTGCGGGGAAAGCCGTAACGGTGCACTTCGCCCGAGACGGCAGCCTTCCGCCCCAGTGTCTCGTCGACCTTCTGCCAGTCGACGCTTTGCGCACGCGCCGGCGAAACGAAAAAGCCGAAAGCAGGTGCCAGGATGCATGCGCCGAGCGCGATCAGCGCGTGAATTGTCATTTTCATCGTACTGCTCCTCGAACTCAGTTTCGCTCTTTGATCTGGCCGCTGCTGTCGACGACAAGCGTCACCGGCTTGCCGTTCTTCATCGCCTTGGCGGTCGTGCCTTCTGCCGTCGACTTGACGTCTTTCACCTGCGAGTAGCCGGCCGCCTGAATCTTGGCGACCAACTCTTCTTGGGTGAGGGCGTGGGCAGGCGAGAAACCCACCGCAAGTGCTACGAAGAGGGCTGCCCGATAGATCGTGGATGTTCGCATAACTCATCTCCTGGTTTGTCCCTGCCCCAGAGGTCATCAGGCCTTCGGCCTCACCTGCCCTTGTTGGTCGGCCAGTTGCGCAACTCCTTGGTCGCGGCACGGCACCATCGGTGCATCGCGTCGCAGAACTGGAGACCCCGTTCAACTTGCAACAGAGCCCGGCCGCCATGCTTCTCCTAGCTTCTTGCGATTTGTGACAGACCACGACGACGGATTGACCCGTCACGCGGGCAGCCCAATCCTGGACGTCGAGATGCGAGCGCCGCACGGCGCCGGGAATCATGCGCGGGTCGGCCGAAGAGCCTTGGTCGATGCCCACATCGATGAGCGTCGGCGCGGCCGCCGTGCCTTCCAATCGAGACAGTTTAGCGGGGGAAATAGAGGTGTACGATGCGGACATGCTGCGCCCTTGGTGATCAGGACGCGATTCTTGGGCATGACGCCTCGCGGGGAGATCGCAAATCCCCGTCGCCCGAATTAAGGCCCGGATGGCGAGGCTGTCAACGGCGTGCAGCGGGAGGGTGAAAAGAAATCATCGCCCAGATTTCACCGACGAATGGAACAAACTCGAGAACAACGACAACGATGGCGATGAGGCCCGGTTAGTGACCGCCGTTCAGCGGCGGCCGCAATCAAGCGTCGTCCGAGATTTGGCCAGTCAATCCTTCCGCGTTATCGTGCGGCCGGATGACAGTGCGATCGGTGAGCTACAACATGAGGAAGTACGCCTCGATTCTTGCTATCGCGGCCCTTTCGGTCTGGACGCAGTCCGCCCAAGCCCACGGCATCGCCGGCAATCGCTATTTTGACGGCACCATGACTTTTGACGACCCAGCGGTCGCCGACGAGGCGATCGTGCCCAACTTTTCATACCTCAGCTATCCAACCCAAGACAGCAATGCGCTGGAGAATCGTATCAACTGGTCCTTCGCGCGTTTGCTAACACCCACACTTGCAGCCACGCTCGATAGCGCATCGATCCACCAGAAATGGCCAATCGGACACACGTCCGGTTTCGATAAGACCAGTCTCGGCCTCAAGTACGAAGCCTATCGCGACAACAAGCACGAAGCGCTGGCTTCAGTGAGCCTTGCTTGGGGCATTGCTCACTCTGGCGCTGTGGGTGTTGGCGCCGACGCTCCGAACACGATCCAGGCTGGCGTAACCTTCGGCAAGGGATTCGGTGATCTACCTGACTCGCTTTCCTGGCTCCGGCCTTTCGCCATCACGGGCGCCGTTGTCGACGAAGAGCCCGTTGGACAAGGTGGTCGGGCGCTTGCGCCGAACCTCGCTACGGGCACGTTTCTGAACGTCTCGTCTCCGGCCGTGCAAACCCTGCACTGGGATTTCTCCATCCAATACAGCACACTTTACCTGACCCGACGCTTCGACGGTGGCCCGCCCAAGGAAAAGCCGTTGAACCAGTGGGTGCCCTTGGTCGAGTTCAGGTTCGATAGCCCTCGCGGCCAAAAGACAGTCGCTACCGCCAACCCCGGCGTCGCCTATGTCGCGGTCACGTGGCAAGCCTCGGCCGAAATCATTCTTCCCATGAACCACGCGGGAGGAAACAGTCCGGGCTTCCGTGCTCAGATTCTGCTGTTTCTCGATGACCTCATACCTTCGGTATTTGGCAAGCCGCTCGTGACCGGTGCACCGCCCGAGAACCGACAAATAGCTTGCTGAGCGCTTTGACAACCCGGATTGCGGCTCGCGATCGGCGATTTGGCGCCAGTCCAAAGGAACAACTGGGGCCCTCTTGAAACCCGGACCCGATCTCGCATAGTGTCGGTTGCACGGGGTCGGCAGACTCCCCGTGAGACTTCGGTCCAAGTTCTGCGCAGCACGCAACACGTGGAGCTTGCGCATGGATACCGAACGATACCCCTCTCCCCGACGTACCGTCGCCATTCTCTCCCGAGGAGACGCCGCCGCGCGTCGAGACGCGACCTCAAGAAACGGCCGCTTCGTCGACGTCTTCGAGGCGCTCGCCGCCGTCGGCGTCGAGGCGCGCCCAGCGATCTACGACGAAAGCTTTGCCGACGCGGTCCGCGAAGAATTGCTCGCAGTGGATGGCGTGCTCGTCTGGGTCAATCCGATTCAAGACGGCCGGAACCGCGCCGGTCTCGATGCCCTGCTACGCGACCTAGCTGCGCAGGGCGTGTGGGTGAGCGCTCATCCGGATGTCATCCTCAAGATGGGCACCAAGGAGGTCCTCTATCGCACCCGCTCAATGGGTTGGGGATCAGACACGGCGCTGTATCAAACCGCCGAGGCGATGCGCGCCGAGCTGCCGAACCGGCTGGCCGCCGGTCCGCGCGTGATCAAGCGCAGCCGGGGCAACGGCGGCCAAGGTGTCTGGAAGGTCGAGAAGCTGCCGACCTCCCCCATGATCAGGGTGCTGGACGCGACCAAGGACGCGCCCGAGGAACTGCCGCTGGATGATTTCGCGCGTCGCTGCTCGGAGTATTTCGAGAACGGCAGCGTAATCGACCAGGCATTCCAGCCTCGCTTGAGCGAGGGCGTGGTCCGCTGCTACATGGCAGGCGACCGCTGCGCCGGCTTTGGCCATCACAAGGTCAAAGCGCTGGTCGACTCGCCGGCGGCGCGTTCGGAGGCCGGACCGCGGCTCTACACGTCGAACGCAGACCCGCGCTTCCAGCGGCTCCGGCAGTTAATGGAAAACAAATGGACGCCGCAGCTGACCTCGTTGCTGGACATCGCGCGAGGCGACCTGCCCGCGATCTGGGACGCTGACTTCATGCTCGGCCCCGTCCAAGCCCATGGGAGCGACAGCTACGTGCTCGGTGAGATCAACGTCAGCTCGGTGCATCCCTACCCGGAGCAGGCGCCGGCGGAAATCGCCAGGCGGGTTGCCGACCGACTGCAGCTTAAGCTCTGACGCATGCTGACAGTCAGAGGGCTCAAGCGACTGCACCTCTCCGTGTCATTCGACCTGCAGGACGGCGAATGCGTCGCCCTGCAGGGGGCTTCCGGAGTCGGGAAGACTTTACTACTCCGCTCCATCGCGGATCTCGATCCTAACGAAGGAACAGTCAAGCTGGACGGCATGCTCAGGGAGGCGATGCCCGCACCGGCCTGGCGAAGGCGGGTGACCTACCTCGCCGCCGAGCCGGGCTGGTGGTCCGACACCGTGCAAGAGCACTTCGCGGCCTGGGAGGCTGCCCTTCCGCTGGTCGCGCGCCTGGGGTTGCCGGACGCCTGCGGAGCGTGGTCGATCCAAAGACTTTCGACCGGCGAAAGATTGCGGTTGGGACTTGCGCGGGCGCTCATGCTGCGGTCGCGGGTACTTCTGCTGGACGAGCCGACCTCGGCCCTCGACCCGGCAGCTGTTGCGGCGGTGGAAGGTGTGATTGCCGAACGCATCTCGGATGGAACGAGCGTCCTCTGGACCACCCACGACGGCGTCCAAGCCCGCCGGGTCGGGACTAGGATTTTTGTGATGAGGCCCGACGGCGGGATCGAGGAAAGTCGACCGTGACCTACATCCAGCTTTCGTACGGCGACCTCGTCCTACCCGCGCTCCTTGTGGTCATGGACGGCCTCTTCTCGCTTGTTCTCCGTCTCAAGCTTGAGAAGCAATTGGCTATTGCGACCGTGCGCATGGTGGTCCAGCTCGTCCTCGTCGGATACGTGCTGACGTTTCTGTTTGCCGCGGTGTCGCCGCTCTGGACCGCTCTCGCCGCCCTGATCATGGTGCTCTTCGCCTCGCGGGAGATCGTCGCGCGGCAGAAGCGGCGCCTTGCGGGCGTCTGGAAGTACGGTCTGGGCACCGGATGCACACTGCTCGCCGCCGGTACCGTCACGATGTTCGCACTTCTGACGGAGCTACGTCCAGATCCGTGGTATCACCCCCGCTACGCGCTACCTTTGCTGGGCATGATGCTGGGCAACACCATGACAGGGATAAGCCTGGGCCTGGACGTGTTGACGAACAGCCTGGTGCGCGAACGAGCCGGCGTGGAAGCCTGTCTTGCGCTCGGGGGCACCCGACACCAAGCCCTGCTCCCAGTGATACGGGACGCGTTGAGAAGCGGCTTCATGCCCATCATGAACAGCATGGCGGCGATAGGCCTCGTTTCCCTGCCCGGGATGATGACCGGCCAGATCCTTGCGGGCGTCGAACCCGTCGACGCGGTCAAATATCAATTGCTGATCATGTTCCTGATCGCCGGCGGGACCGGACTAGGGACGCTGGCGGCCGTCTTGGGAGGCGCACGCCTGCTCACTGATCATCGACATCGGCTACGTCTCGATAGAATTGCAGCAGAAAGGTCAGGTTAACTGGGCGACCAATTATTCGGCCGCCCGTTGCATGTCGCTTCCTGCCTTTGCCCGCTCAACCACCGCTCTTCTAGCGAACCTCGAATAGAGCGCCGGCAACACTACAAGCGTCCCCCTCTTCGCTCTTTCCACACCCACGACCGGCAGTAGCTCGCGCTCATTCCGAGACGCTAGCGATCGATAATTTGCGAGGTGCTTACGATGCCGCTGGAGGTTCGCACTAAGGCGATCGTCTATGGCAACGTTCCGAGCTGATCGCCCTTGGTCTCCGGTGATGCCCATCACGCTTCGGGGAATGGAAAACGGACTAGCGCGCACGATTTTATTGTTGAAGGCTGCCGGCTTCGCGAAGCGAGGGGACTGGCCGCGATTGTAGAAAACACCACTCGTCGAACCCGGTTGTGCCGCGGGTCTTGTGATCTGCTCCAACGGTCTCGCCGATCAGTATCACCCTATCGAGCAACTCGAAGAAGTACCTGATTGCTCCGCGCTTACTTTGTCGCTTCGGTACTTCCCTGTGGATTGCGAGCAAACCTATAGATTTGCAGCCTTCAGGCGTGTGGACTTACAGGCGCAGGTGCTTCTCTGTGTGGAAGAATAAGTGTCAGGAGGGTGCCGACCGATGACCCAGCTCGGCTCTGTATTAACTGCTCTTGCCCTGGCGCTTACCGCCTACTTTGCCGTAGCTGCTTGGCAAGCGACTGCTGAGGATCGCCACGATGCGGCTCCAGTGATGTGGGAATCAACTGAGGCGCTGACGCAACAGTAGACGAGGAACTCGCCTCTACTATCATTTGTGAACGGCCCGGGCGGCTTTGCTCTACCGAGCTACACCACCGCAGGGGACACGACCCCGGGCAAAACACGAACTGATAAGCAAACTCTCAAAACCTTATCAGTGGGTAGCCCTGGACTCATCGGGTGGCAGCCGTGATCGAACCGGTCTCCGCCAATCGTCTCTGCGAAACGGCAATGTTTGGAATACCGCCGGAGACTTTCCGCCATTCCGAACAGGCGACTTGGATATCTGGAGCCCGGAGGCCAAGTCGAAGCGACGAAAAGCCTTTTCCGGTTGTGCGAGAGGAAACCAAACCGTCGCGCAACCAAGCCGGTCGATTTTCCGAGAAATGCCGTGCTAGACCAATCTTCGGAGTTCCAAGATTCGGAGAAAAATTCGGTTCTCCGGCTTCATTCAAGCCCATTTTGAATGACGGATGGGAGTTCTCCGCCCGCAGAAAAGCAGGAAAACGGCCGAGTTTCTGGCCTGCCTGCAGCTCCAAGTACGGGATGATTTTGGTGGGGTGGCGGAGCGAGAAGGATTCAAACTCAACGTACGCTCGGCATCGAGCCCCGACGACGAATCCCTGAGATACCTGGGACTAGCCGCCTGCGTGAATCCTTGAAGAGCGGCATCAGCAACGCCTGCAGGATTTTCGAATGCAATCTACCTCAGCAAGGATTCGTTTGCCGCCTGACTCGGCACAACCGCGCTACCGATGTGCTACGGGGACAGTAGTCTGCGAGGACGATTTTGCTAACGAACTGATATTCCGATGGAATCTTGGTAGCGGGGGAGCGCTACCTACGTTCCCCCCGACGTGTTCCGCCGAGTTTCTGGTCTCCTGGCCTAGCACTAGTTTGGCAGATTGTTGGATTTGGGCTCTTTATTAGGATTCCCGAATCGATTTTTCAATGATTCATGGGTGGTCGGCTCTTGGAGGGCTGACCACGGCGGAATGGGAAGAGGAACTCGAACGCTGGCTGAAGCCGTTCCTGGACCGGTTGGGTCATAAGGCCCGGCAGCGGATGTGTCCCCTGTACGTTGCGGGATTGATCGGCCCGGGCGATCGCAAGAGCGTTCAGCCGATGGCAGAACGCCTTGCAACCGGCAACTACGATCAGCTGCACCATTTCATCGCCGACGGTGTCTGGGACGCATCACCGCTGGAATCTGAGCTGCTCAACCAGGCGGATCGGCTTGTCGGCGGCAAGGATGCGGTATTAGTCATTGATGACACCGCAATGCCGAAAAAGGGCGAACGCTCGGTTGGTGTCGCGGCTCAATATGCGTCCTCTCTTGGCAAAACGGCAAATTGCCAAACGCTGGTGTCGCTGACCCTTGCGCGCGGCGAAGTGCCCGTGATGGTCGCATTGCGTCTCTTTCTGCCCGAGAGTTGGACAGGCAATGTGTCTCGTTTGATGCGTGCTCGGGTGCCGATCGAACACCGAACGGCAAGATCCAAGCCAGAAATCGCTTTGGCTGAGGTTGATCGAGCGATGGCAGCCAACGTGCGCTTTGGATGTGTGCTGGCGGATGCAGGATACGGGCTCAGCGCACCATTTCGACAAGGGCTAACAGAACGCGGATTGGCCTGGGCCGTCGGCATCCCTCGGCACCTCAAGGTGTATCCGGTTGATGTGAAGCTCATTTGGCCGATTACCAAAGTCCGCGGGAAACCACGAAAGCACCACGTGCCGGATATCTTATCGATTGCGGCAGAACACATGCTGGCCAGCGCCA
The DNA here is from genome assembly GCF_051861855.1 of Bradyrhizobium sp. PMVTL-01. Lineage (NCBI taxonomy): Bacteria > Pseudomonadati > Pseudomonadota > Alphaproteobacteria > Hyphomicrobiales > Nitrobacteraceae > Bradyrhizobium > Bradyrhizobium sp. PMVTL-01. Next base: position 393,125 of record NZ_CP193983.1, read on the forward strand.
AATGGAAAACCGTGAGTTGGCGCAGCGGGACGAAAGGTCGGCTGAAAGCCCGATTTGCTGCTCTCCGTGTCCGCACCGCCGACGGCCCTCCGCAGCGAATCTGGGATAAGGGTCAGCAGCATCTCCCGGGCGACGAAGCTTGGCTCATTGGCGAGCAGCGTGCCTCAGGGGAGAAGAAATACTATCTCGCCAACCTCCCTGCGGCGACGGATCTGCGCACACTGGCCGCCACCATCAAGGCAAGATGGATTTGTGAGCAGGCGCATCAGCAGTTGAAGGAGGAGCTTGGGCTTGATCACTTCGAAGGGCGATCATGGCAGGGTCTTCATCGCCACGCCCTGATGACAATGATTGCCTACGCCTTCTTGCAGCACCGTCGCCTCGCACATGCGGGACGGAAAAAAAAGAATCAATGGGCCTCCGCCTCAACCAACCATGCCCGCCGTACGCCACGCCATCGTCGATCTCATTCTCCGGCCGCCATCGCAGCGATGCCCGCACTGCAGAAGACAAATCCGTGAAAAACCACAGCACAAACCAAATCTGCCAAAGTAGTGCTAGTTGCTGATCGAGGCTCCTGGATGGAATGTTTCTTACTTCTCATCCGCCTGGCACTGTGCCGGCTTTTCGGCCCGTCGCTAGGGCGATGCCCACCAACCATCGGGGAATGGTTCAGACGAGCTAGTTGAAAGCGGTCGGCTCCGCAAGTTGATCAGCGATGGCACTAGCTGCGATTGTAAGAAAACGCCACTCATTGGGCCCGGTTGTGCCACGGGTCTCCTTCGTGTGATCTTGCTCCAACGGTCTCCCCGATCAGTACCAACCTACCGAGGAATTCGAAGCGGTGCATCATTGTTCCGCGCTTTCTTCGTCGCCCGACACCTGCCTGTGGATTGCGCGGGCAAACCTATAGATTTGCAGCCTTCAGTCGTGCCTATTCAAAATGAAGGTGCTTCTCTGCGGAAATGATCTCAGGGGGATGCCGGCCGATGCCCCAGTTCGGCTCTGTCTTAACTGCTCTCGCTTTGGCGCTTACTGCCTATTTCGCTGTAGCTGCCTGGCAAGCAACGGCCGAGGATAGACGCGATCCACCTCCACTCATGTGGTTGGAACCCTGTGAGGCGCTAACGCAACAGTAGCCAAGGAACTCACCTCGACGTTCATTTTTGAACGGCGATAGCTCCTCCCTACAGCTAGGATTACGTCCATTGCGAGAACGCGATGGATAGGCCGAAACCGATCATCCCAATCGACATATTGCTCATAGTCGCGATCAACGTGATCGCTGCCGTAGCGGCTTATTACCTGATCGTACTTTGGGGTTTGATAGGAAGGTAAGCCAGCAGCTTATGGCGCTCTTGCGCATGACTTTGGCACGGGCGAGCGATACCCACGATCCTGCTCCCCGTTAGCCGCTACGCTTAAGCCGAAGGCTCCCGACCAACTCAGCGGCGCTGGTGTCGCCGGATCGCCGAGAGGATTTATCAATTGATACTTCCCCTTGTGGGAAGATGAGGTTCTATCTAACCGATTGACGCAATGGGGAAACGGAAACTGGTGTCCGCATAGTGTCCCTTCCGCGGGGTTCCCCGCCGATGGCCGGCGCGGGTCCGGTCCCCGTGCCCTTGTGGCCTGCGCTGTGCGGCCCTTCCTGCGGCCTTGCCGTCGCGCGGGCGCGGCCTGCCCGGTGCGCTCTATGGCCTTCCTGCGGCCTCGACGCCTGCCGCTCCCGGCGTGCGGTGCCTGCCGACCCGTCGCCTGTCGTGGTGACGCGGTCAGTGATGGGCGCGCTGCTCTCGATGTCGCTTGCTCGATGTGATGGGCGTTGCTGTCGATCCCAGTCGATCATCGACGGCGTTTTGTTGCGTCTTCGAAAGCGCACCACCAACCAGCGCATAAGGCACCCTGCAGGTTTTCAGGCAAGTCCTGATGCAGGTCCATCAACACTTCGATGGAAGAGATGTAGCCCTGTTGCCACGCATCCTTCTCGTTGTCGGTTCTAAATTCGCCCACTCGCATCTGCATCTGACGGTTCATCTTGTCCCCCGAGCGGGCCGCCCCCGGCAGAACCTACTCTGTCGGCAAAGTCGGCGCTACTATCACTGACCCTTAAACTTGGCTTTGCTTCGGTCGCCGCACACAACTGCACCGTCTGTTCGGTGACGCGGCGCGCTCGACGTGGTGATGACGCGATGAGGTGATGCTGTCCGCTATCGGTCGCCTGTCCGCGTCGTGATGAGGGTTGCGCGTGGTCGTGATCGTGATGGCGCTGCCTTGCTTGCCTGCTGTCGTCGTGAGGCTGGCCGCTTGATGGCGATGACGATGACGCGCGCGCGACTAACAAGGCCGATGTTAGTCATAGCTGCTGGCGGTGAATGTCGAATTCGAGCCGGAAACGGGCAGCTCCAAATCCCCCAAGTTGGAGGGATTTGATCGCAGCGGCTGAACCAAGCAACCATCAGCCGCGATCTTGAGGGCTTTCAAGGCGCCTTCAAAACCTCCGCGCCCCCAGGGCGGACGCCTGAAGGGCACCGGCAAGAGCATAGCGGCAAGAGCACAGCAAAAAAGCCCAGCAAGTTCAGCCGAGAGGTCGAGGATACGGTCGCCTCGATGCTGGCGGGGACCGTGGAACGATGGCGACCCTCCGCATCGGTCGTCAGGGTCCTATGAACCCCGGACCCGGCGCGGGGACCGCCGGACGGCCCGGCGCGAGGATATTTTGCATCACGAATTCCCGGGGCTCGGCATAGTAGGCGCGCATATCCTCCATGAATGCGCGCGGACCTCCGGCGGAAGTTCGGGCTGCGTGGGCCTGTCGATCACTGCTTGCTCCTGCGACCGTCACCACTCGATCTTCGCCCGCGTCGCGGCGGCGAATGTCCTGCCCTCGTTCACCCATGCATGGAGCGGTAGGTCGTTGAGCCGTTCCGTCAGCACGATCTTGGTATCTAACAGCCCGTGGCCGTCAAATTCGAAATACCAATAGCCTTTGCCCTTGGCGCGGTAGAGCTTCAGGCAGGGGTCGCCGATCAGGTGGACGACGGTCGCTGCGGTGAACATCATCAGTTATAGCTTCGTTCGATGACCAGATGACCCGGACGCCCGCGTCATTGGTGGTGTTGCCACTTGCAGCGGCAGGAAGCCACGATGACCATCTGCCCCTTGTCGAACTGCATCAGATCAACACTGGGAGCCATCTCGACATTGAGGTCGCTGCCGATCAGTTCGAAATGACTGCCGTAACCCCGCAGACTGCACGATGCAGCAGTCAGTGATATTAGGAAGGACCTGGTGCAAATCTCTTGTGAATTTTCGCCTTTTATTTGTTATTTCGCGCCACCGCAGTTCTGGTCACGCAGTGGTGCGAGACGATCGGTTGCCACGCTGCTTGAGCGCCCACAGCCGATAGGTTTCGTCCTCGAAGGCGTCATCATCGTCGCGGGCGGCACGAGCCGCGCGCCGTGCTCGCGGAAGTGATCGAGGCCACGGCCCATCGCCCTTCATCGTGTGCTGATCGAAAGTCCAATCTGCAACTGTCGGCGCGTAGCCCTTCGAGTTGAGACCGAAGACCAATCTCCGCGCCGAAGTGACAGCCCGCACGGGATTTCGGCGCGCGGCACATCATACGGATCGCGTTGCCCACCATCAGCCGGGCTTCCTATATCGCTCCCGTGAAGCGGCGACGAACGGGAAGACGTGTGGCGCGGTAACGGGCTAGTAAGTGCTGTTAACTATCAAGGTCAGGATTGCTGACGGCTGGTGAGCAATGCGCTTTCGCCGTTGATGCCTGCGTCAAGAAATAATGATGTCGTGATGAGACGACCGAAGCGACGCCGATCCATGTGCTTGAGCGCTGCATGCGCTGCAAGGGACTGCTCGGAGGTTCGCAGCTATCCGTACAAGCGCAGCCATCTGGTCGCACGGCGCGCCACCAAGATCAGCGCGCGAGTGATCCGCCGTCGCACTGGTGGCCGGGGGAGCGATGACACCTACTCAACAAACGCAGGATGATCCTATCGATGTCGAAGTTATTTTCTAGCCCATCTAAGATGCCATTCGATATGGAGCCCTTTCTGGCAAGCATTTGTCTCGGCTCCGTCCCGGCAATAGCAGAAATGAACGTCGTTGAATTGCTGAGGCAATATGATGCATCGAGCCCGAGTCATCGCCAGTTTCTTGAGACGGTACTCTCTTCAAACCAAAACGGCCTAGCGTGGGCAAACTCGTACTTGGTCGCCCGCAAGGGGACACCCCTGTATTGCCCTCCGGGCAGGCTCGCGTTGACCGGAGCCCAGATCGCGGACATGCTCAGACGTAACATCGAAGAAACTCCAGAGAACGGTGATCTCCCGTTCGGTGTTGTCATTTTGTACGCGAGCATCAAAGTGTTCCCGTGCAAGGGTGCGAATTGAGGCGATAACCTAGACGGTGTGCAACCTCTTGTCTGATTGCGGTTGCTGGCACAAGGGTTCAGCTCGTTACCGACAGCCTGCGAGGCTCGCTCTTGTCTACGAGGTCGACGTTCATAGCCGCCTCACGATGGTAGTCCGAAGATCGGGAGCTGCTATCTATTAGGCGCGTGCTGCAGGCACAGAGGTTGCAGCATCCCGACCTCGTCCTCGCAGGACGTCGTCCCGCCTTTTCGGCGGATCCGCTGAATTGCTAATTGACCATGCGGTCGCCTCCTCGCGGGTCCACCGGAACTCGCTTCCATCTGCCCAGATCCGATGCATCACGATCGCTAATTTTCGTGCGACTGCCACGACCGCTCGGCGAAGGTCGCGTCGCTTGGCCACCCTTACACCCCAGGCTTTCAATGCGGACCAACGCTGGGTGCGGGTTAGAAGCGCAAGCGCGGCCTGATAAAGTATGGTTCTGAGCATCACATCGCCGCACCTCGAAATAGCGCCATTCCGATCGGTTTCCCCAGATGCGTATTTGCGTGGTGTGAGGCCGAGATGCGCGCCAACGTCGCGGGAGCGTTGAAAGCGATCCGGGTCATCAATGGTTGTTAGAAACGTGATTGCCGTCAGCGCACCAACGCCTGTCATGAGCCGCTGACATGTCGGTTCGCGGCGTACTATCTCGAGTACCATCTTGTGGAGGACGCCGTACTGTTCACGCAGCGCGGCTCGAGCCACAAGCATTGGGCGCAGCATCGCCGCGATTCGTGGATGGCCATCTGTGAGTTCATTAGTTTGCTGCTCAAACGTCACTTGAGATATACGACCAGACAGTTTTAAGCCGAAGACGCGTAAGACGCCGCGAATTTCATTCTCGATATCGATCTGCTTGATCAGAAGCGTTTTGCGATTTGTTGAGAAGCATTCGTAGCTCCTGGCTCAGGTCACCCTTGATATGAACGACGGTGTACCAGCCGACCCGCATTACCTGTGCAATAGCGCGAGCGTCATTTCGATCGGTCTTAATCGGCATTGTCTTAGTCACGCCACGCAGTCTTCGGGGATCGATGCAGACCGCGTATAGGCCGGCAGCACGCAGTTCGCTGTACAGCCAGCGGGCGAGACCACCAATCTCAATCCCGATCTTGACAATGGGCAATCCGCTTTCGTTGAGCCAGGCAACATAGCCTCCCCGGCGTGCTTCCAGACTATGCGGCTCCAGTGATCCGCAACACCGACGCAGGGAGCGAGATGACGCTGATGCGCTGGGGCATGCCGCCACCCCCGCGCCAGGCGGACCACTAGGTCACCAACATCGAGATACGCCGTATCTTTACACTGGGCGCATCAGGCGCCGCCAACCGCTCGGGTGATCGTGCCGCTGCCGCCACAGTTAGGACAGGGCGAGCCGTTGATGCGGCCCTTCCCATTACAATCCGGGCACACGTCTTCGCCAGTGCCTGTTGTTCCGGGGGCGGCTTCATCTCCGGGATTGAGCATCCTCGGATTGCTCGCTTGCATCTGGGTCCGCGAGGTTGATCCAGCATTTTGAGGATTGGCCTTGTTCTTCATATGCTCGCCTCCTTGGCTTTGGTCGAGAACACGCCATCGCGAAAGAGGTTGCTATTAAGTAGCGCTAAAGAGTGAAGCCGTCGCGATGCCCGTGATCCAGATGACCGACAAGGAGCGCGATGTCTGGATGCGCGCGCCATGGGATGAGGCGAAGGCGTTGCAACGACCGTTGCGGAACTACTCGGGCTCGATGATTGTTGCGCGCGGCGCCCACAAGGAGGATCGCGCGGCGGCATAAGCCATAGCATTCACTAAGAAAAAGAGGAATTAACCTTCCGTTAACCATAACCGTTCAGCCTGCTGTCGGGGCAGCTCGATGGAGTAACGGCCATGTACGACCGAGCAGCGCAACCCGATGGGAATTTGCTTTCTGCGTTCGCGTTGATGATTGGTGGCACATTAGGTATCAGCCTGCCGATAACGCTGGCTATCATTTGGATTTGCGCCTAACGGCCTTCCGATATTGCGCCGCCGCTCTTTGTCGCTCGTTGCTTGTACCGGCGCAGCTTTCGGACCCAATCGGCGAGCCCTAGCATCATCGACGGCGACACGCTCGAAATCCACGGCGAGCGCATGGCAGTTCCATTCGGTCGAATACCGACGCGTCGCAGCGTGTAACTCAAGCAACGATGGAACTCGGCAGGGCACAAGCGTATGATCTTCAGTATGGTGCCGAGGATCGCGCTGCTCGTCTACAGTCTGATAAAACCGAGGCCGCTAACCGTGAGACTTTTTTTGCGAGGGTGCAGAAAGAAATCAGCTACAAACTTGAGGATGTTCGCACCGCCGATAAAAATCTGGTAGGAGCAATAACGCGTGCCGCGACACTGAAGGGCGATGCAGAAAAGTATGATTGGACGGTGCCGATCACCTACAAGGTCGAGCAAACTTCTGATGGAAGGCTCTATGTAGCTGTGTACGGCTTGAAGAAGTCTTAGCGTGAGAAAACACCCTCGAAACGTCAAAACTGGATGGCGCCGCTGACTACGCGCGGCATCGCGCAGCTTTTCTAGTAGGACATTTCAATGAGGGACGAGTTGATGCCCCGATTGGCCCGCCTGACTAAGGTCCACGGCTTATTTTTGGATGGCAAAGACCTGGTGGTCCAATGCGCCACGAACACGGTGGAGCGCGGCGACTTAAGTTTGCCGATAGCGGAAGCGTTGAGGCTCTGTGAATGGCTTTCGAAACTCCCTTACTCAATCGCGTTAAACACGGACGAATATTCAGTAACTTACGAGCCGATGCCGTTACTCGCGCAATTGACCAAAGCGCATGCCATCGTGTCGGTTGGCACGACCGTTGTAGTTCAATGCGCCACGGCCACGGTGGAGTGGACCGACATAACAATACCAATGGAAGAAGCGGTCAAGCTACGTGAGAAGCTTTCGACGTTGCTGAGTTCGTTCGCGCCTCGAAAAAAGGCAGAGGACGGAAAGCCCGAGCGCGTTTTGCGTTTCCCTCGACCAGTCAGTTTGGAAGCGGTACTTGAGATACAGCGATTTCATTACCGCGCAAATCGGTACATGCAGGCACTCACCAGAGAGGAATTAGGCCAACGCTTGCAGGACGTAATGGCGAACGTAATGACGCTTCGCGACGACGGTAAGTACACCTTGCTAACGCCGAAGCGGAATGGAATGCATTCGCCGACGCGCAACATCGACTTTCTGCTTCTCTATACCGAATTGGGCGAGGAATTTCTAATTCGAGGACTACTTAATGGTGAGCAATCCGCTAACCCGCCGGAAAAGATCAGGCGCTTGGATGACGAAAGTTGGTGTCGTCGGCCCGAGTGGGTGAACGCCTCTCAGCATTCGCGGGAAAGCTATTTCAACAAGCCAAAGATGCTCTTCAAAGTTGGCAAGGCTGAACATATGCGCGCCTTGTATGAACGGGGCGAAGTTTTCGTCAAACCAGCGTCCGCTTTCGCGCTTGCAGATGGCGCGGCGCGTCAGGATGACGAACTGACGAAGAGTTGGTATCGCGAGGGGCAGAAAATAGAGTTTACTACCAGCGACTACTATTGTTGGTGCTGTGCTTCCGTCTACGATTATCGTTTATTTTGGGATTTCCAGAGCGACGGAAAACCCGCAGATGCGTGTCTAGCGATCCGTGACCCAGACAGTTTCATTGAGAGACTTGCGACAGCGGTGGCAGCGCAGGTGTCAGATGTGGAACGTGTGCGTCTTATACCGGCGTACTATTACGACCCGCTTTCCGTTTCAGACGATCCGGCCGAATTCGGCGCCTATCAAGATGAAGCCATCCAATGCGCTATTGTTTGTGCAGTAGACGTGGGGCGTCCCATTGGAGACATCGGACAACAACCAAGGAACCAAATCTATGGCCAGTTTGATTGAGCAACTACGAGCGGAACGAACCAGCTACGAAGAGCTCCGACAGCATGCCGCACACGTCACAGAGCAACACCCGGACAGCGATCTCGGTATCGCGATGATTGAGAGATGCCGTATCCTAGACGCTGCTATTGAAGGGATCGATCAGGCTCTGAAAGTCGCTGTCTGATGAGAGTGTCCGATCTTGGCCCGAAGGCGTTCGGAAAGCCATATAGGTTCGTTGATCGGTTAAGACCGACGGCTTTCGCCTCCACCTAGAGCGCGTCTGATAACGCGCGGCGGCCATAATTCAACCGGCCGCTATCCCTGGATCGTCGAGGCCGCGCGCAAGGTCCGCCAGAAGCAATTCGTGCTCGATGGCGAAGCGGTCGTGCTGGGCATCGATGGCGTCTCAGATTTCAACGCGCTTCACTCGCGCGGGCACGACGATTGGCGACCTTGGGCTTGATCTCAATAGAGCGGGTCGAGCTGCCCAGAGCCGCACCGCCGCATAATGATTGGGTTTCTTCACACGAGGTCGAGCCGGACTTCTGTGAAAGTCAAACTCCGGTTTCATCAGCGGAACAGTGGCGCGACAATATGCCCAATGCGGTTATTATTGCCTTTCTCAAAAACCGGGAGAGCATAGGCGCTACAGGCAAGCACTCCTTGCCATCTGCTGTCCATAAAACGGCGACGTACCGAACTCTCCGTTTCTTCGAAGTGGCAGCATTGGTGCCATCGGCAGGCTCTTCGAAACTTCCGCCTTTCTGAATGCCCATCGGACCCGCGCTTGTATGCGCATTCCTTTGCGGAGAGAGGAGGATCGCATGGCTGGTCTCACAGACGGCTTGCTCGCATATTGGACATTCGACAACACCGCTACCGATGCATCCGGTAACGGCAATACCCTGGCGTTGAACGGCGGAGCGACTTTTGCTCAAGGCTTGTTTGGTCAGGGGCTGAGCCTGGATGGGCAAGGCGGCAGCTACGCAGTGGAGGTCAACACCAACCCGGCCTGCGAGAACTGCGACAATCTTGCAGCGCAATCGAGGATGGCGGACCGTTACTCTCCATCGCGTTCCACTACGGGTCAGTTAAATGGGAGGGCGTAACCATGACTACTTACGATGTAGACCTCTCGGTTGGGACCGGCACGGTCGAGGGATCGATTCAAACGGATGGGACTTTGGGCGTTTTATCCCAAGCTGATATCACGAATGCGAACCTGACTTTGACTAATGGCTCCTACACCTGGACGATTACGGGAGCGCAGTCTTTTTCTTTGTTTGGGACGGACTTGTCAGCGACAACCAGCGGGCTCTTCTTCAACTTTGACGGGAGTGGTGGAGGCTTCGTCTGGCAACAATTGGGCTTTGAAGATACAAGCGGCCTCGTAAGTTCACATCCTTCAACTATATCGTTTAACCTACAGTCAGTTGGTGACCCATTCAGTCCGATTTGGGTCCCATACACTGGCAACGTTGAAATTGCCCACGTTCACGCTGAGATCACTGGTACCAACAAGGCAGACACACTCACCGCCGTAACGGGCGAGGCACATTTCGTGTACGGGCTGGCCGGTAACGACATACTTCAGGGCCTAGCAGGGAATGACTACCTCGACGGCGGGTCGGGGCAGGATAGGATGGCCGGCGGTGCTGGTAACGACACCTACGTGGTCGATAACGCCGCTGACGTAGTAATAGAAAATTCCGGCGAGGGCACTGACACCGTGCTGTCCTCTATTAGTTTTACGCTGGGTGCAAACCTTGAGAACCTGACGCTTACTAGCGGCAGCCAGGGGACTGGTAATTCTCTGGGCAACAACATCACCGGCAATAGCGGAGACAACACACTATCCGGCCTTGCTGGAAACGACGTACTCGATGGAGGAGCCGGCAACGATAAGCTAATCGGTGGGCTGGAAGCGGATAACCTGACCGGTGGGGCCGGAGCCGACAGCTTTGTCTTTTCCGCCCTCGCAGACAGTACGTCCGCCGCGTTTGATATCGTGCAAGATTTCGTTCATGGCGCGGACAAGATCGATTTAGGGGCCATTGACGCAAACGTCGCCAAGAATGGTAACCAAGCATTTGCATTCGCCGGTCAAAGCAGCGACGCCGTTGCTAACAGCGTGACTTGGTACGAGAGCGGCGGGAACACCTTCGTGCAGGCCGATGTGAATGGCAATACGACTGCGGACGTTTTGATCGAATTGGCGGGCACCAATCTCCATCTCAGCGCCTCGGACTTTTTGCTGTAGCTCGTGGCCATAATGGGCGATCGGAAGGTCCTTCAAAAGTTGCGCCTTTCTGAAATACCGCCTTGCGTGCGGATGCGCATTCCTTTGCGAAGAGGAAGCGGCAACTGGCTTATTTCACGGTTCTATGACGTGACTGTTCAGGTCTCGGATGGCAACGGCGGCATCGACACACAGGCGATTGCGGTGAACGTTGCCTCGTTGAAAGACTGGCGACGGTAGATATCAGTACGACACAACAATCAAGGGGAGACACCAAGATGCGTAAGACCCTGTTCGCCATGATGTTAGTCACGGGTTTCGGAACGCCGGCAGTGGCGGACGATGCGGACACGATCAAAATCCACAGCGGCTGGAAGCTGATCCAAGAACGCGTGGACAAAGGTGTTGCCTACGGCACTCTGTGGGGGGTCACCTTCAACGACGCCGGTAGCGGGGTTCTGCACAAGGCGCCTGCATACGGGACCTACAAGCTTGTGCAAGAGACCGGTAAGGGCGAAGGCGAACTCACTTGGGGGACCGGCGAGGACCAACTGACAGGGACGTTTACCATAACGGCCACGCCCGACGGTAAGGCAACAGGCGAGAACATCGTCAAGGGGGCCGGAAAGTTTGCCGGAATATCCGGCGGTCCATTTGAGTGTGCTTTTGTGGGAAAGCCCGAAGATCAGCAGGCGTGGTGTGCCGAGGTGTTTAAATCGAAAAATTAGGTCCTAGCGGATGATGATCTTGTGTGGCCCCAGGGCTTGAATAATCGTCGGCGGATTACGTCGCTTTATCTGGGCTGTGTGACGGCTCTTAGAGGCTCACACATAGCCCGAAAGCTGGTTGCCTCATCCTCGCGCTTGCGCCAGTGAGTCCGCCGCTTCCTCTCAATCGCCATCGCCTTGCGCGTCACCACGTCAGAGATGATCTCATCAATCTCACTTCCATCGAGCGTTCGCTTGATGCGCAGCGAACTGGACAGCACGATCAGTAGATCGCCATACGGCATCAACAAATCGCGCGCGGCGACATCGCAGTGCTTCAAGAAGCTCTCAATGGCTTCCTCGCTCTTGCAAATGAGCAGCGCCAGCTCACGCGCCTGGCGAAGGTCGTCAGCAGCACAGCAGGTTGACCGTCGAGCAGCATGCACTCCGCCGCCCGACCAGCAAAGAATTATTTCGCGTAGACGTTCCCGAAAGCATCGGTGACCAAAGGAGACGGTCGCCCCAATATATTGGATGTCCACCAAAGGCTAAATCGAGCGTTCGCACAGGATCTCGTCCGACTGCCAAGTGACCGACCGCGAGACAGGGGATGCAGCCCGGATGCGCTTTCGGCGGAGCGTAGACCGGCGGCCCCTGCCCCCGTTTGCTCGACCGAAGTATCAGTCGCTCCCATTGGCGAAGCCAAACCAGGCGAATGGGAGCGCGATGATGCAGAGCGCCGCCATGGGAAAGAACGCCGCGCCGGCATAGGAAGCATACAGTGCGCCGGACAATAAGGTCAGTACTGCCGTTAATAATCCCGAGCCGAACGCATAGAGAGCTTGCGCAGTTGCGGCGACGCTTGCTGCGACCAGCGTTCCCATCATCCGCATGCAAGCGAGATGGAGCAGAGCGAACGTTAATCCATGCAATGGCTGTATCAGCGAGAGCAGCAACACGGAGGTGGTCACGCCCGCTACGGACCAGCGGACGATTCCAGCCGTAGCCGCCAAGATAGCTGCGCCGCGCACGCCAAACCTTTCCAGGAGTGCTGGACCGACCAGCATGAACACCAACACCTCAGCGACCACCGCTTCCGACCACAAAAAGCTAATCGCCGAAGTGCTGATGTCCGCATCGCTCCACCTGATCACTGCAAATGCATCGTGCACTGCGTGACTGCCGTAGATCAAAGCCGATGCGATAATCATGATGCGAAACTGCGACTCGCTCATCAGGGCTTTCAGCCCTGACACAGCGAACGACGGCGACCTCGATCGGGCCTGCCCAGGTAGCAATGAAGTGGCGCCCGTGGCGGCGATCAGGAAGACAGCGTTCATCCAGATAACCGGCGTGAGATCCGCTGGGCTGACGAGTTGTCCGGCGGCCAGTGTTCCTAGGACAAAAGCCGCGGAGGCAGCCCCCCGTATCCACCCGTACTCGAATGGTCTTCCCCCGAAGCGAGGCCTCGCTGTATTGACCGATAATGCATCGGCGATCGAGGTGGTAGGGGCGAGAGCGGCAGCCTGAACCAACGCGACAAGAAGCAACCACGAAAATCTATCAGCCCAGAGCAATGCGACGGCTGCTGAGGCCGCCACGGCAGCACAGCCTGCGAGCACGAGACGCAATGACCCGAGCTGATCCGCCAGCCTAGAGACCAACGGTCCGGAAACCAGCCGCGTCAGCATTGCGGCAGCGAGGATCAGACCGATCTGCGGAGACGCCAGGGCTCTCGTTTCGAAGAATTTTGGCCAGAACGGAGATGCAGCGCCGAACGCCGCGTAGAGGGCGACGTAGAGGACTATATAGGCGATTGGTGCGGGAATGCGCACAGGAGCCTTATCAGTTGTTTATAGCCCGCGTGGCGTGCGAACGCTGAGCCAAGGCGCAATTCAACTCGGAGCTGGCTCCGACAGCGAAGTTTGGCCGCACAGACCAGTCGGATCAAGTTGGTCCGCACGCCCTGTTGACGAACTGTCGGCCTGCTTCTCTGTTCTGCAGCACTCCGGGCGCCTCCAAGCGAGTACCGTAGGTCAGTCGTGTGTCGCGCGCCATGGAAAACTGCCCCCTCGGCTCGATGAATCTCGTCCCCTCGCCGCCTTCGCCGGCATCTGGACGAACTGGACGAGCGCTCGCAAGGCAAAGGAAGGCGAGCTCAACGTCGAGGTTTTCGGGTTCCTGACGTGCGAGCCCAACGCCGAGGTGAAGCGCGTGCATCCCAAGGCCATGCCGGTAATCCTGACCACGACCGAGGAGTACGATGTGTGGATGCGGGCACCATGGGATGAAGCCAAGGCGCTGCAGCGACCATTGCCGGACGGCACGTTGAAGATCGTCGCGACTGGCGAGAAGGAAGACCCCTCGCCGCAAGCATAGCATTCTGCACAGGCGGTGCGGAACAGGTGGACAATCCGCAGCTCTGCCGATTGCGAATCCCTGCCCGTGCTAACCGCCCGGAACGAGCACGTGGGCGTAAGGATTCGCCCGCCAGGAGCCAACGCGATGCTGATGACGAAGGAACGACCTGCCATAAGGACCCTTCGTGGATGGGCCATTTCCGTGCTGCAGGAAGCCGGCGCTATCCGGGAGTGCGAAGAGCAAGGTTGGATGCAGGACCGGGCCGATCCGCACGCGCGGGAGCGAGCTTTCGAATTGGCCACGCACGAACCTCCTCCCGGAGCGTCTCCAGACGGAGCTGTCACAGAATTGCGCGAATTTCTGGAGTCAATCGGCGACACTTCCCCCCGAGTGCTCACCAAGGACGGTGTCTACGCGTTAGAAGAAGCTCGGACCGGCGTCTTGGGGTTTGTTAATATGAGCCAGAGCCACGCGATATGTTTGCGAGCCAAGGGGCGCCAGTTGAGTGTCGGCCCGCAGTTGATTTGAACGTACATTGTGGTCAGGAGGACATAAGAAGAGGGTCGGTCTCTTGTCCGGGAGGCGAGAATGCGTGCCGTACTTTGCTCGGCGTTCGACGGGATCAAATCGCTAACAGTGGGCGATACGACAGAGCCGCAGCCGGGGCCTGACGAGGTCCTGATAGAGGTGCATGCGGCCTCGGTGAGCTACATGGACTATCTGATGGTCTCGGGTGGCTACCAAATGCGGCCGCCCCTTCCTTATGTGCCAGGAACGGACGCTGCCGGAGTGGTGGTCGCGGTGGGCAGCGAGGTCGATCGATTTCGCCCAGGCGACCGCGTGACCTGCGAAAACTGGTATGGCGGCTTCGCAGAACGAATGACCGCAAAGGCCAGCCGAACAAGCCGCCTGCCCGATAACGTTGATTTTGGCGTGGGCTCGACCGTATTGCATGTTTATCTGACGGCCTATTACACACTGGTGGATCGCGCCCGCCTTCAATCCGGCGAGACTGTTTTGGTGACGGGTGCGGCCGGCGGCGTGGGTCTTGCCTGCGTCGAGCTTGCCCACATGCTCGGTGCACGCGTCATCGGTGCTGTCGGCGCCGCCGCAAAGACAGCTATCGTCCGCGACTACGGCGCCGAAGCAGTCATCAATTATTCCAGCGAGGACGTGCGTGACCGGATCAAGGCGCTTACCGCGGGTGAAGGAATCGACGTCTGCGTGGACAATGTAGGTGGCGCCTTGTTCCAGATACTGGCTCGCCTCGTACGATGGAACGGAAGGCTGTTGCCGATCGGCTTCGCTGGCGGAGAGGTGCCCTCTCTCCCGATGAATCTTCCCCTCCTGAAGAATTATTCCGTCGTCGGTGTGTTCACCGGCGCCTGGGCGGACCGCTTTCCGGATGAGAGCTCACGCGCCGCGGACAAGATCTTGCAATGGATCAGTGAAGGTAAGCTGCGCCCTCACGTCGATCGTGTGCTGCCCTTGGAGCAAGCGGCCGAGGCGATGAGTGCGATCGAAAACCGATCGGTCGCAGGTAGAATTGTACTTCAGGTGAGATGATCCGATCCTACGACGATCGATGTTAAGTTGAGGTCATCAGCGGCCCAATCAAAGGCATGGCCCGGGAAGGTGGATTGATATGCAGACGCTGACCATCCCTCGCCGCTTTCGTGGTCCGCCGAATTCCGGCAACGGCGGCTATGTGTGTGGGATGCTTGCACGGCGAATTTCCGGTGCCTCGGAAGTAACCCTACGCGCTCCACCTCCCTTGGAGACAGAGCTGGATATTGTGGAGCTCGAGACAGGCGAGTGGGAGCTGCGCCAAGGCACCGCGGCAATAGCAATCGGCCGGGCCGTGACGCTCGACGTCAGTCGCCTTGAGTGCGCGACCTATGCTGAGGCTGTTGAGGCTGAGAAACGAACTCCACTCAAACCCCATGACCATCTGCTACCAATGTGCTTCGTTTGCGGGCCCGAGCGAGCGCCCGGTGACGGGCTACGGCTTTTCGCGGGGCCGCTGCTGCAAGGCCGCAGCGGAGTATTTGCTGTACCTTGGAGGCCTGACGCCTCTCTCGCTTCCGACGATGGGCTGGTTGCGCCTGAGTTCGTGTGGTCGGCGCTGGACTGTCCGACTGGCTATGTATCCCAGTTCGATCCCGAAACCCGAAACTTCACTGTTTTGCCGATCTTGCTCGGCCGCCTTTCTGTGCGCATCGATCGGCGTCCGCGACCGGGCGAACGATGCGTGGTGACATCCTGGAAAATTGGTAGCGAAGGCCGCCGTCTTGTCGCCGAAGCTGCGCTCTTTGGTGAAGAGGAGAACTTGCTCGCAGTCGGCCGCGCCATCTGGATTGTCGTTGATCGGCAGGTGCAGCTCGGATTGAAATAGAAAGCCGCGGCTCCGCAGGCCGGACCATCCACATGCACGCAATGCCGATGTCACCTTTGAGCCTCATGCACCGCAGCAACAAGGGTTTCTGTTCGATCACCTCGTCGGCACCCGCGAACCGAGCCTATTCGGGCAACCCAGCTTTGCGAAGACCCTCGGTATACAGCTTCCAGCGTGATTGCCCGCCCCGGGCGATCCACGCAGATATTGTAAAGGCGGGATCGACTTTAAGCACATGCGCCGCCCACTCACGCGCCTCTGCGTCGCGTCCGAGATGGGCGAAAGCGGCGGCGAGACAGCGGTAAGCCGACGAATAGGGGTTCTGACGAAGGGCCTTCTTTCCAGCGACGATTGCCTCGTCAAAGCGCCGAAGCTCAATTAAGGCCACCCCCATCCCAGTAAACGGCCGGTATAGCAGCGGGTCTACCGGGCTCAAGCGGATAGCACGTTCAAAGCTGCGGAGCGCTTCCTCCGGCTGAACTGCAATTATATAGACCCAACCTCGGCCATTCCATGCATGATGTGAATTTGGATTGAGGTTGACCGCCCGCTCTACCATTTCGATCTCACGTTCACTATCGCTGACCATGAACGCCGAGGTTGCGGCAGCCATTGCTAACGCGTCTGGATCATCATCGTCCACGCTCAATGCATAGCGAGAAAGCCGGATTGCTTCCTCGCGCTCGAAATTAGGATCGTCAGCATAGCCAAAAAAGACGTTGTTCATGTGACAGACACCTGCCAGAGCAGCGACAACGCCGAACCGGGGATCTAGCTCCAAAGCCCGACGAGCCAGCCTGATCGCCTCGGCCACCCCTTCGCGGGTCATTGGGTAGTAATGTTGCGCGGCTCGAAGATAGAGATCATACGCGGTGAGGTTCTTCGGTCGTCGCCGCGCCGCCTCCGCAAGTTCTGTTTGAAGTAATTTCGGGTGAATGGCTGAGACGACCGCAACTGTGACTTCGTCCTGAAGAACGAAAATGTCAGTCAGGTCGCGCTCGAACCTGTCCACCCAAATGTGCGCGCCTGTCACCGCATCAACCAACTGCCCAGTGATGCGAACTTTGCCTGACGCCTTGCGCACCGACCCCTCAAGGACGTAGCGCACGCCCAGTCTGCGCCCGACTTCCTTAATATCGACGGCTCGGCCTTTGAAGGTGAAGCTAGAATTACGAGCGATCACGAACAACGATTTGAACCGCGAGAGCGCGGTGATGATCTCCTCAACCATTCCGTCCGCAAAATATTCCTGCTCGGGATCGCCGCTCATGTTATCGAACGGCAATACCGCGATGGAGGGCTTGTCGGGGAGCGCAAGAGCGCCCTCGGGCGCATCGCCCGGATCCGGGCCCGCAACTTCTCGCGTCTCGTGCACCGGTCCGATGAAACGGAAGCCCTTGCGCGGTAACGTCTTGATCAGGCGCTGTTCCTCCCCGGAATCGCCGATTGCGCTTCGGGCGACATTGAGCCGGGTCGTAAGTGCCGCATCCGAAACGCTGCGCCCGTTCCAAATGGCATCGATGAGGTCGTCTTTAGTGACGACGCGCTCCCTGTTGCGGATCAGGTATTCGAGCAGATCGAACACCTGTGGCGCGACGGAGACAACGTCCGCCCCGCGATGCAGCTCGCGCCGCTCAGTGTCGAATGCGTACTCCTCGAAAAGATAGCGCAAGACGCGAAACTCCTTGGACGAGAGCTCCCCGATAACCGGGCTTTAGCCGCGCTGGACGTGGCAAGAATAAGCTGCCGGTGAGGAAAATGTAAGCGGTTGATCAAGCGTGCCCGCCGTTCTCGCAGCACCCTCGCGCCGGCGGAAGGAACACCGTCCCGGGAGACACCGCAATGAGCACGACGCACAGCACAACGTGGCTGGAACGGACATCCGGATCGGCCCGGCATGTCGCCAGCGTCATCTGGAAATATTGGGATGCCTTTCAGGAGCGCCGCGAGTGCCAAAAACTGCGCACCACCTGTCCAACTTGAGCGACATGGAGCTGATGGATATCGGCACCACGCGCGGCGAGATCGATTACGTCGCCTCGCACCGAGGTATCGACCCGCGAGGCATCCGATCCGGCGAATGGCTGCGATATTTACCGACGGTGGATGGCCAGATTGGACCCGCCGACTTCCGATAGGGGTCCCAAGCTGCCTTCTATACCTGAGCTTGGTCGGATCGCCTCCCAAAAGCGGCCATAGAGGTCGTCAACCAGGCCGCTCTTCGCTCTCGTGCTCCGCAGACGTGTTCGGCCGTGCCCCGTTATTGTTGTCGCTGTTAGGAGCACAGTGAACGGCCCGTTAACCGCGGCGCGGTATCATCACCTTCGACCAGCGCAATAACCTAGAACTCACACATTGGGAGCCGTCGCCGATCTCAACCCGGTGACGGCCTTTTTTGGCTGCATGGATTACCGCGCTTTCACAAACGACAGCTTGACGATGATGTACGAGAGCGTTCGCGGCGCGCTCGCCTCTGACGATGCGCAGAAGGCCGCAGGTGAGGCTCCTCGCTTCCGAATTCGCGAGACGCCCGACTGGAAGCAGCACGCGGAAAACCTTGAAGCCGAGATGCTTAAACGAGGGATGTTCTTCGACATCATCGACTGGTCTGAGGACCAAGGCCGCCTCCCCGATAGGCCAACCTGATGCGATATCGCGTAAAGGTCCTGGCAGATTGATCCTGCAAGATCTCTTCAACCGAGCAATAGTGCCATCCTCCATCGGAGGAACTACTCGTCACCGTGGGCGTCTCCTACTGGATCCGACACATGCCTGTCATATGTGTCCGCCGGTCGACAGATACGCGGGGAGAGTTCCCGTTGCAGGACGATAACACCATGCACAAGGAGCCGCGGGACGGACAGAGGCCGTCCAGCCTAGAGGAGGCGCGCAAAGTCATCGAGGAATATGCGGCTGAGTTGCGAGAGATGCTTAGGAAGCTGCGCCGCAAAATGAATTAGATTCCAGGTTGGGAACCCTCACGGCGACAACCGGCTGTTGACCACGGGCGCAACGGAAGACTACGCTGCCTCAGGATACCTCAGGGCCCTCACCCCTGGTATGCTCACTCACGGCGGGAGGCCTTCGATGTTAGTCCGCACGACTGCAGCACATCCCGCCACTTCGCTCAGCGACTTCGGGGTCACTAGCAGCACAGATCAGGCTATCAATCTGAATGAGTTCACCTACAAAAAGGGCGCCGAAATATTCGGGGAGAGAGAACCCGCGAAATACATTTATCAAGTCAAATGCGGTGCCGTACGAACGCACAAGCTGCTTTCCGATGGGCGACGGCAGATCGGCGCATTCCACTTAATCGGGGACATTTTTGGGCTGGAAAACGCTGCCCTTCATCGGTTCACCGCCGAGGCGGTGGTCGAAACTACTGTTCGTTTGATCTTGCGAACAACCCTTGAAAATCTGGCGGAGTCTGACCCAGGTGTAGCGCGCAGCCTGCGAACGATGACCACATCCAACTTGCAGCAAGTTGAAAACCACCTGCTCCTGCTCGGGCGCAAAACCGCGATGGAGCGCGTTGCCGCGTTTCTGCGTGACATGAATGCGCGCTCGACAGCGGCAGGCGTGATGTCGCTGCCGATGTCTCGCCGCGACATCGCCGACTATTTGGGACTGACCATAGAGACCGTGTCCCGCGCGATGTCCCAACTCCATGAAGATGGCGTCATAGGTTTCCTCAGCAATACGCAGCGCGAAATCGTTGTGCTCGACCACGACCGCCTGACGGCCTTCGACACGCCGAATTACCTGCCGCCGAACAGACCCTGAGGCTCTCCCTGGACGGTCTGAGATTGGGTCGGCAAAGCTCACACCAGTAGACGAATATTCTCCACCGCCACAAATCGTTCGCGGTCCGCCCCGCAAAAACCAGCGGCGGTCATCAGAATATCTTTCCATAAAGCGAACGGCAATTGCTGTGCTAGCGGGTCGCGCCGAAGCATCAGCGAAGGAAGTTGGCGGAGCTCATCCCCCAGACTAAGCCGCATCGCTGCTTGGCTCGTCTGCACGCTATCGTGCATGCCGGGCTAGCGGGGAGAAGAAGGTGATGTTGAGATGCGACATCGATCCAAGTGGCGGCAAATTTCGCCCGCCAGCCGTAACGCCGCGGCGTTCAATGACAGTCCAGGCACAGAAAGCCCGTCGACAGGTTGGCCTTGTCGACGGGCGTCCTGTGAGTTCGTCCAAAGGGAATCGCGTTCAACCACGCGACCTCAGGATGGCTGGTAACCGTTAAGGGGACGTTACTGGCCGAACCGCCGGCCAACCCCCGGCCGTTACGCCAGGGTTGCCCCCGATGGCGCTGCTGATAGCGTCATCAACCGCCTTTGTGATGTACTTGCCGAGATCGGCGACCCCGCCACACACCGACTCGATTTCCGTGTCAGTCAGGTCACGCACTTCAATTTCACGCGTTTCGATTTCACGCACTTCAATCATGACTTCCCTCTCCATCTGGTGCGGATGACAACATTATCGGCATCGCCTGCCAACGGGGGCTGGGATCGGTGGCGCGCGCAAGAGAGTTGGGCTTCTCCCCATCGCCGCACCTCTTTCGATCAAGCGCCGAAAATCCAGCAGGTGGGTCGCCAAAAAATGATTGGGTGATGGTGCGCGGTGCAGAATTGCGGCGTTGTGCCTCTTCAAAAACATCGTCAGGCACATCCCCAAACCGATTGGCGACGCAGTATCGCTGCCGCGCGGTCGGCTTCGGAGTGTCGTTGCTCTGGGTCATGTTTGTGTTCATCCAAACAGCGCGGACCATCCACGCTGATGCGATGTGCGGATGACGACATATCGGCCTCGCCTCGACTGTGATGTACAAGCGCCGATCAATGGACTGATGATGTACGCCTATCGGATATCGAGTCGCGGTTCTTCTGCCAGTGTTGCGGCAGACGCGGTGCTGATGTCAGACCCGATTCGAGAGCGGCAAGCCGCCATTGGCAATGGGCCCCGCGTCCTGACCGGTAGTTTCCCGGACTGTCTCGTTACGTCGGTTTTAGTAATTCCGACGAACGATAGTCCTCATGATTCGACCCCCCGACCATCAAGCAGAAGCTCTCGCTGCAATGAGAAAAGCTATAGCAGCGACGTGCCCCCTGGAGCGCGAAAAGTGGGTGCGCATCGCATTGGCGTGGAACAACCTAGCGAACCTACTCGATCGTAAGGGCGCGGCGTGACTAAGTTCGCCCCGAGCCGGCCCTTTGCCGAACCAGAGGCCGCCGCGCGCAAGCTGATCGAGCTCGCCAAGAGCCTCGAGGCCTTTCAGGACGGCCGCATCCACATCGAGAAGATCAACGCGCCGTTCCTCTCAAAGGACGGCTGCAAGGCGACAGGCCCAGAGTTTGGCGCCGGCATCAAGTATGCCGTCGAGCGCGACTGGCTCGAGCTGCACGAGAGCGGGACCTATGTACGGATCAAGAAGGCCGGGGAGGATCTACTGGCGCACGCCGCGAGCGTGGGGGGCGGCCAACCCGTCTGATGCGGGTTTTCTCCAGCAGTTGGGGTACTGTCCGTATTTGGCCTCGTGGCATCGCCAAGCAACGGTTGGAACTTTGCTCATGTCACGCCGTTCCCGTGGGCAGCCGCGAACGCGAGCCCAAAACTATGAAATGGATGCTGGTAGTGCTGGTTGGCGGCGTTTCGCCCGTCAACACAGACTTGGTGTTCGACAAGTTCACTGACTGTTTGGCCGCTGAGGAGCAAATGCGGCAGCATTACTCCGATGCGTTCGATGCGTGGGACCGCTTGGCGGCGGCACGGATCGACCGACGCAGGGACTACAAGAAGGCTCGCGAGGATCAAGCCAAACGGCTGCTGAGCAACGTCGGGACCTGTGTCCCGCATGGTGGCGGCGATCAGCAGCCGGTCACAGCACCGCAGCAGCAACCTTCTGCTCCATCGGCTCAGCAGCCCGCTGCGACACCGTCGCCGCAGCCGACGCCGCGAACCTAGCCATGTGTGAAAAGTGCATTGAGATCGATCATCGCAGAGTAAGGGCCGATCCAGGCCCAGCGCGGGGGAACGCTCCTTCACGTTCCAAAATTAATCGGCAATGCCGCGATACTATTTCGACTTGAGAGATGGCACTCACCTCGGCCGGGATGAAGAGGGGCTGGACCTTCCGGACATGGAAGCCGTTCAAAATGAGGCCACCCGCGCGCTGTCGGATTTGGCGCGCGACGCCATTCGCGCGACCGCCGCGCTGGGGGTGACGCGCAACCTCTCGATTGAGGTCCGCGACGAACAGGGCCTAGTGATGCAGGCCCGGCTCCAGTTCGATATCAAGCGCCTACAGAAAGGCCAGTAAGGCCGCCGTTCCGGCGTGAACTCGCGAACTGCGCGGCTTGCCGGCTCTGGTGGGCTTCGGAACACGGGCTTAATTCGTTAATTATTGGGCCGCAGATACTCCGCAAGCGGTGCGACCATGTGTGACAAGTGCAATGAGATCGATGATAAAATAGCGCGGTTCAAGCGGATCGTTGAGCGGTTCACGGACCATCACGGCGGAGCCCGAGGAGACCAGAGCGATGACGCGCGGGCGACCCGATCCGGAGCTAGAGGCGATGTTCGCCGAGCTCGCAGAGATCTGCAAAGACCTGACGCCGCTTGAGAGCGCGCTTCTGGTCGCAGACGGGTTTCGCGACGTTTACGGCGGCGAGTGGCGGATCGAGGCGCACGTCGACGGCAGCTTTTGGATCGTCAAGCATAGCGACCAGGACTGACAAGCGTCAGGCGCTCACTGGCGGATTGTTTTCGACGCGCTCTACCGCATCAGCAGAGCAGATGGCGGCCCGGCCCCGCCGCCTGGCAATCGGTAATCCGGAAAACTGCGGACGCGGTAGCGAGTGACAGGCATCTCGGCTGCCCGCACGCGACTAAAAGCACTCACCGTCAGCGCGACCACGGTGATTGAACCGTTCAACTTGGTCTTGGTCGTCTTCGCGCTGCGAGTCGCCTAGGCCGTCAGAACTTCTGACATTGCCCTCTGATTCCGGGCTTTCAGTTTCAGGGCTGTTCGTCAGGAGTGGCTGTTTCCGCATCTCGACAAGGCGCGCACGGCAATATTCGCGGTACAGAAAACACGTATCGCAATGCGGTCGTCGCCTCGGTTCAATTGTGTTAGCCGCAACGCTTCCTGCATCTCAATAGCAGCTTTGGCAGCGCCGGTGGCACTGGGAAATTCTAGCCAGTGGCCGTCCCCCGCGGCCTTGATAATGCGCCCCTCGTAGCGGGCCGCATGGCGCGCCAAGAAGTCCCGATGTTCACGAAGAAGCGCTTTTAGATCTGCTCCCAGCAGTTCGCGAAAGCGGGGTGTTGAGCCACTTATGTCCGTCTTCATGACGACGGTAGTGCGGAGCGGAACCATCGTAAACTGACCCTGTCTGGGCTAGGGCAATCGTGAGCCGAAAGGCACGGGTTTAACGTCTTGGTGTTGGAGGTCGTCCAAAAAGGAGTACCGGATGCGCCGAGAACGGCCAATTGCCCTGTCCTATTAAGTAGCCTAGTCATAGCCGCCAATTTTATCACGTGCGGTGGAAAGTTCGCGGTTGTAGTGTTCGTACCACGGCCGCCGGCAGTTCATATCAAAAGTATGGTCTGAATAATTGCTCACTGGCTTAGCCCAGGCACAGCTCCAATCGTTGTACAGTCTGAAGGTGGCCGACGTATCCCCGTTCACCGGTCTTCGAGCGGGGCTCGTAAGCTAGGGAGGCCGACCATGGCCACAATCTCCCCCTTACCCACTCGGCGCCGCCTCCTCGCAGCCTCGGCTGCAACTGGTGCAGTCACGTTGCTTCCAATACATTTCGTCACCGCACGCGCGCAATCAAATCAAGGTGAGTCCTCGCTCGGCACCATCAAAGCCGACCCAATTCTTCCCTTCCACATCAATGTCGCGGGTGAAGACCTCACTGATCTCCGTCGGCGCCTCGCGGCCACGCGCTGGCCCACCAAAGAGCTCGTTGAGGATCGGTCACAGGGTGTGCAGCTGGCCACGCTGCAGGCGCTCGCCCGCTACTGGTCGACTGAGTACGACTGGCGCAAAGTCGAGGCGCGACTGAACGAGCTACCACAGTTCACGACCGTGATCGACGGGGTGAAAATTCATTTCATCCACGTCAAGTCCCGGCACGAGAACGCACTGCCGCTGATCATAACGCACGGCTGGCCTGGTTCGGTCATCGAGCTCCTCGATACCGTCGGTCCTCTGACTGACCCGACCAAGTATGATGGCACTGCGGAAGATGCATTTCATTTGGTGCTGCCGTCCTTGCCTGGTTACGGCTTCTCAGATGAGCCGACCGAACTCGGCTGGGACACCGCCCGCATCGCGCGGGCCTGGGCCGTGCTGATGGAGCGCCTCGGCTACACGCAATACGTCGCTCAGGGGGGCGATGTAGGAGCGGCAGTCACGGATGCGATGGGGCGGCAGGCACCTAAGGGGCTTCTCGGCATCCACGTCAACTTGCTTGCGGGTGTGGCGGCAATGTCCGACAAACTGCCTGCAGAATCTGAGAAAGAACGCGCAGCGCAGAAGGCGGCAGCGACGTTTAGAACGAGTGGCTTTGGCTACTTCCTGGAGCAGTCGACGCGACCACAGACGATCGGCTACTCACTGCTGAACTCGCCCGTCGGGCTCGCGAGCTGGATGCTCGACCATGACACAGACAGCTACTACAAGATTTCCCGGGCGTTCGTGGACGGTAAGCCCGCGGGCAATCTCACCCGGGACACCATTCTCGACAACATTATGCTCTACTGGCTGACAGGCACTGGAACCTCGGCCGCGCGGTGGTACTGGGAGGCCGGACAGGCCGCAGCCCATGCGGCCGGCAAGTCTCCTCCGGCGGTCGCGGTTCCGGTGGGATTTACGGCGTTCCCGGGCGAAATCTTTGCCGCGCCTCGCAGTTGGGTTGAGATTATGTACCCCGGCCTGGCCTACTTCAACGAGGTCGAACGTGGCGGACATTTTGCGGCGTGGGAGGAGCCGATGCTGTTTTCAGATGAGATACGCGCAGCCTTCAGATCCTTGCGCAAGTAACGAACGGGAGGCTCGACCCCGACAATGTTAGGCACTCCAACTGACGCGACTTAAACTGCGGAGGCAGCGGACAGAGAACGTGAATGGCGACCTTGGATCACGACCTGCCCTTCAGCAGAGCTTACCTCAATTCCGGCCCACTCCGCGCAGCGGACCGCTCGCATCGACGGCTCAGGACCAAGGGACCACGACTCCAGGCTGCTAGACTTTAAGCATTATCGCGATCAGGGTCAGTTCCGCAGGGTGCGTTCTTATGCAGAAGACAACAATGAGCGAGTCAAATTCGGCGACTATTCGCAAGGCCTACTCAGACTTTGCGCAAGGAAACATCCCTTCCGTCTTTGCTGTCTTCGACGCGGGCATTACTTGGCACGTTCCTGGTCATGGTCCGCTATCAGGCGAGTATACCGGCCACGATCAAATCGGAGCCTTCTTTCAACACACGATGGAGCTGTCCGCCGGCGCGTTTAGTATTGATGTGCACAATGTGCTGGCTGACAATGATCTCGTTGTCGCCTTGGTCACTGTGCATGCACAACGAAACGGGCTTTCCGCATCGTTTCCGGAGATCCACGTCTGGCGGATGAAGAACGGAAAGGCGATCGACTTCCGCGAATATCAAGGCGATGAGCAGCGGGAGGACCTGTTCTGGTCTTAAGATGCTGGCGTCTCACTTCAGACTAGACGTGGGGTTCAGGTCAACCTCTGCCGTCGAAGCTTCGTGGGACTACTTCCGCTGGTGCACCTGATCGGAGACATCAGCCGTCTAGGCGTTGGACGGCTAAGAGCCCAATATTGGAAATCAATCTTGCGCGATGAGGCACAGCATTGACCGAATATCCCGCACGTCACAAAAGGTGTGCGCCATTGCGGACAGCGTCTCGGCCTGCTCGGCATCGGTTAGCGCGGCGCAGGCATCGGCAATAAAAAACACCTTATAGTTCATCATCATTGCATCCCTCGCCGTCGAGTCGCAGCAGTGCGCGTTCCAGCCGATCGTGATCACCGATTCCAGGCCATCGTGATCACCCATTCCAGAGCATCGTGATCACCGTTTCCAGCCGATCGTGATCGCTATTTCCAGCGATCATGATCGGGGACAACCAGGAGGCGCCCACCGCTGACAGTCTGCAACCGGGGTAGCTCGGTCTTTTGCCCAACCGCAGAGGATCGAGATGCCGACAGAGAGACTGTCCATGCGCCACATTCGCGAAGTTCTACGCCTGCACTACAGCGTCGGCATGTCGCAACGCGCCGTTGCCCGCAGCCTCGGTCTGGCCCAGGGCACGGTCAGTAAGTACGTCAACCGAGCCCGCCGCGCCGGTCTGACCTGGCCGTTGCCAACGGAGCTCGATGACGACGTCCAGCTCGAGAACCGCCTGTTTCCGCCGCCTTCCGATCGGCCCAGCGACGAGCGTCCGCATCCGGACTGGGCGCTCGTGCATCGCGAGCTGCGGCGCCCGAACGTCACGCTGATGCTGTTGTGGGAGGAGTATTGCGACGCAAACTCCGACAGCTTCAGCTATGCGTGGTTCTGCGAACGCTATAAGGAATGGGCCGGCCGCCTCAAGCCGACCCTGCGCCAGGTCCATGTCGCCGGCGAGAAGCTGTTCGTCGACTATTCCGGCCACACCATGGAGGTAGTTGACGGGCTCACCGGTGAGGTGCGCAGCGCGCAGATCTTCGTCGCCGTGCTCGGCGCCTCGAACTACACCTACGCCGAGGCCAGCCTCACCCAGAGCCTGCCGGACTGGATCGCCTCGCACGTGCGGGCCTTTGCCTTTTTCGGCGGTGTGGCCCGGCAGACGGTGAGCGACAATTTGAAGGCCGGCATCACCCGGGCCTGCTTTCACGAGCCGATGGTCAACCGGACCTATGCCGATCTCGCCCGCCATTACCGCACCGCCATCGTCCCGGCGCGGCCGTATCGGCCGCGCGACAAAGCCAAGGTCGAGGTCGGGGTCCAAATCGTCGGGCGATGGATTCTGGCGCGTCTGCGCAACCGCCGCTTCTTCTCGCTCGCCGCCCTCAACGAGGCGATCCACAGCCTCCTTGTCGAGCTGAACGATCGACCTCTCCGGAGCTGGGGGCGAAGTCGGCGCGATCTGTTCGAAGAGTTCGATCATCAGGCGCTCACCCCCTTGCCGGATGAACCGTACGAGTATGCCGAGTGGAAGCGCTGCCGGGTCAACCTCGATTATCACGTCGAGATCGCCAAGCATTACTACAGCGTCCCTCACAACCTCTTGCATCAGGAGGTCGAGGCTCGCATCACCCAAAAGACCGTCGAGATCTTCCTCCGTGGCAAGCGCGTGGCCTCGCATCTGCGCAGCACCTTGCCGCATCGCCCGACCACGATTGCCGAGCATATGCCGAGTTCGCATCGCCGCTATCGTGACTGGACCCATGAGCGTATTCGTTCCGAAGCCGCCAAGGTCGGCCCCGACGCCGACACCCTGATCGACGTCATCCTGCGGTCGCGGCCGCATCCGGAACAGGGCTTCCGCTCCGCGATCGGCATTCTCGGGCTGGTCAAGCGCTACGGCCAGGAACGCGTCGACGCCGCCTGCGCCCGGGCCCTGCTGCTCAACGCCCGCTCGTACAAAACGGTCGCCGCCATCCTCAAGAACGGCACCGACAGAACCGCGCCTCCCGCCGAGGAGGCGCCCATCCTCTTCCACGCCAACATCCGTGGCCGCAGCTACTACAATTGATCAGGAGAGATCAGCATGCTTATTCACCCCACCGTCGATCGCTTGCGCGCCCTCGGCCTCGCCGCCATGGCCGATACCCTCACTGAACTGCAGAACAACCCCGAGGCGGCCGAGATGCCGCACGCCGATTGGCTCGGCCTCCTCGTCGATCGCGAGGTCACCGCCCGCGACAACCGCCGCCTCACGCGCCGCTTGACCAGTGCCAAGCTCCGGCAAGCCGCCGCCATTGAGAACGTCGACTATCGCACCGCTCGCGGCCTTGACCGTTCGCTCTTCCAAACCCTCGCCACCTGCCAATGGATCCGTGAGGCCAACCACCTGGTCATCGTCGGCCCAACCGGCACCGGCAAGTCCTGGCTTGCCTGTGCGCTCGGCAACAAGGCCTGCCGCGACGGCTTCTCCGTCCTCTACAAGCGAACATCCCGCCTGTTCGCCGATCTCGCCCAGGCGCGCGGCGAAGGCCGTCTGGCGCGCCTGATCGCCGCGCTCGAGCGCGTCAATCTCCTCATCCTTGACGACTGGGGACCCGAACCGCTCACCGCCGACCAGCGCCGCGATCTGCTCGAGATTGTCGATGATCGCTACGACAAGGGATCCTTGTTGATCACAAGTCAGGTCCCCGTGTCGCAATGGCACGACGTCATTGCCGATCCCACCCTTGGCGATGCGATATTGGACCGCATCATTCACAATGCGCACCGCCTCGAGCTCAAAGGCGACAGTCTACGGCGTCAGGCTGGCGAAAAGAAAAAACCGTGAGCACCTCGCGCACGATCGCCCCGCCGGCCCACAGGCCCCTCCCGCGCGCGTCGCTCCGTCGCTCATGGGGGCACTCCGCGCCGCGCACGGGGCCCTCCCATGGACCGCCGGAACGATCTCCGAACCAACCCGCCAGCCTTGACCAGGAGACCATTTCCAGCACACATAAACCCGTCAGTCGTGTTCGCCTCCGCATCTGATCACGATCGCTGGAATCCGTGATCACCATCGCCTGGAACACCTGATCACCATCCCTGGAATGCGCACAGCAGACCTGCGTCACGGTGCCGGAAACGATAAGGGTGTCGATCCCCCGCTCCTGCAGGCAGCGATAAATGCCCCGCTGCGGTCGCTCTTGGCCGCCTTTTTGGTTGGAGTCTGGGTCGCGCGCCGGCGTTAAGGTGAAGTCGTTCCGAGTTGTCGGAGCCGCTTCGCTCAGTCGGTCGGGAGCCCTTTCGCTCGCGGGGCACTCCGGGCACGTGTCTCCGATGGAATCGAGCACTTCCGAGGATCGCCGCGACGAGCATTCCGGCAACGCGTATCATGGGGCCGGAAATAATCGTTCGCCTATACACCGCAATCTGGGCCGGCCGCTCAAACGACAAGGGGCAGAACTCGCGTCCCGCCCTCCTTCAGTTCACTAATTCGCCCATCAGTTTTCGATCTTGGCATTCGACCACTGTTTTGCCCGACGTGTCGACCCCTATTTCTGGCTTTCCGACGCAGCCCGTTCCGAACGTCCGAACCATGGTCAAGCCGCAGCTTCAACGGGGTCTTCCTTGACGCCGCGAGCCACTACCCGCAGCGCTCCGTCCGCCAGCGGTCGTTGCAGCTTCAGAGCCTCATCCGGCCGCGCCGAACTCCGGGCCGCTAGGTAGAGGAACGGCGAAGGTCACTCTACCCCGCTGAACCGAAGGCCAGGAAGGCGAGCACGCTGCAGTCCAGACCAAGAAATGTTCAGCGATCATGACCCGCTCTTCCCTGCTAGTCTGAGGTTGCGTCACTCTCTCCCGAAGCCAAACAGGCCCGCTATAACGCGAAACGCGTATGCCATCGCTAGCGGGAGCCCCGCGCGCGGCTCATGACCGGGGCGAGATCGGCCAAGCCATCAAGCCGCTGCTCGATGATGCTGCTGGGGATAGTTGAAGTGAGAATGCCGACACTGGGCGAAACGAGTAGTCCCCATATCGAGAAGTATGCGTCGGTCCTTACCGTGAAGAAGATGAGTAACATCATCACGCGGCCTCCGCCAGCGCCGAGCGAGCTAACGCTGGCGCACAAACTTTTTGAGTTCAAAATGCAACCACCACCCGGGGGAGCTAGGGCCCTGAGCAAACACCGACAAACTCTTCACGTTCAAGGCCTAGGGCGCCCCATCAGCACGCGCGCATAGCATAGGACGAGTCACGCTCCTGCACTGTTGCAGAATCGGCACCGTGGACAAGAAAGCAGTGACGGTGGGCCTTCATCAAGAGGCTGGCCGCCACCTGATATCCGCTTAAGCCCCAAACGCGGCGAGAAGCAGCAATCTTCGGATGTCTCTGAAGGGCCAAATAGCAGACATCGCAATTAGGGGTGCAATTTGCCCAAGCGCCAGGGGCGGACGAGAAAAATATAGGCGCGGCTTGCGATTTGAGGGAGCGCATCTGTCACATACGCTCCCTTGTTGCTAAGGCTTGCCTCTGTCGGACCAGCTTCGATCCGAGGTGATGACCTACTGACCTTCGCGGTGCTTGATCATCTCTTCGATCTTCTTCTTCACCGATTCGAGATTGAAGGAAGCCGGGTCCTGCATGGGCGGATATTCGATTGCCGTCAGGGCCAACTTCCCGACATACTCCTGAACCAGAACGAAGCGCCAGAACTCGCGGGCATAGAAGTCGTTCACATATGCGGGAGAGCCGGTGTTCAGGCTTTCCCCGCGCAAGGACGGCAATCTCTCGAACGGATCCTGACGAATGTTGACCATCGAGGGCATGTCGGTGGTGGTTTTCTCGCCCGGCCAGCCCCATGGCTGCTGATAGAACTGGAACTTGAAGTTGTCGATGCGGACCGCACCAAGCTGCGCACCACCGAAGTAGAATATCTCATGACGCTTGGACGGGCCTTTTCCGGTGAGCAGATCCATCTGATTGTAGCCGTCCAGATGGTTCTTGTACGTCCGCTCGCCGAGCTTCACGCCCTTTAGCAGTTGCTCGCCGATATTGGGATTGCCCGCCGCGGCCACCAGGGTGGGGAACCAGTCCAACCCCGACATGATCTGGTTCTCGACGGTCCCCGGCTTGATCACGCCCGGCCAGCGGATGATGCACGGCACGCGGAAGCCACCTTCGCCAACGGTGCCCTTGGTGTTCTTGAACGGGGTCATGCCGCCATCCGGCCAGGTGAACACCTCCGCGCCGTTGTCCGTGGTGAAGATGACTATGGTGTTGTTAGTCTCACCGATATCGTCCAGATGCTTCAGCAGGGCACCAATGCTGTCATCCATCTGCGTCATACCGGCTTCCTCGAGACCGTAGTTCGTCT
Organism: Bradyrhizobium sp. PMVTL-01; assembly: GCF_051861855.1. Lineage (NCBI taxonomy): Bacteria > Pseudomonadati > Pseudomonadota > Alphaproteobacteria > Hyphomicrobiales > Nitrobacteraceae > Bradyrhizobium > Bradyrhizobium sp. PMVTL-01. The sequence continues at coordinate 424,207 of NZ_CP193983.1, forward strand.
CGCTGTTCTGCATCGCGCTGTACTTCTTCGAGAGGAACGTCCAGACGTGCATCCGCGTGGTATTGTGCCAGACGAAGAACGGCTTGCCGTCCCGCTTGGCCTTGTCCATAAAGTCGCTGGAAGCCTTGACCAACACTTCGTCGAAGGTCGTCATGTCATACTTCGCTTTGAGGAAGGGCAAATCGTGCATGTTGGGCACGTTCGACATATCCGGGAACGGCGGCAACGGACCTTCATCGATGATCTTTTGCTTGCCGATTTTGCCCCAGCGCGGCATCTCGGTCGGATCGTCGGTATCAGTCGCATAGCTATGGATCAGGCTGCGCGGGCCGTTCTTGTTGTAATAGTCCTGGTTAGCGGGGAACGAGTACCAGTACGGATCTGACATCGCGTCGAGGTGGTACAGATATCCGAAGAACTCGTCGAATCCGTGCACGGTCGGGAGATATTTGTTCAGGTCGCCGAGGTGGTTCTTGCCGAACTGCCCGGTGGCATAGCCCTGCGCCTTCAGCGCGGTGGCGAGCGTCGCAGCCTCAGCCGGGATCCCCACATCGGCACCTGCTTGGCCTACGGTCGTCAGTCCGGTGCGGATCGGCAACTCGCCGGTGATGAAGTTCGCCCGACCTGCCGTACAACTTGCTTCGGCGTAATAATCCGTGAATATCATGCCTTCAGATGCCAGCTTGTCGAGGTTCGGCGTCTTGCCCGACATGATCCCGCGATGGTAGGCGCCGATGTTGAACCAACCAACGTCATCGCCCATGATGACAACGATGTTTGGACGCTTTCCGTCAGCTGCAGGAGCTCCCGGTTGCTGCTGCGCTTGGGTCGGGCTTGTGAGCCCGACAGCCGAAAGCGCGGAAGCGGCCACGAGAGAAGTACCGCTTAATAACAAATCGCGACGTTTCAATCCTGCGCTGGTCGGCTCGGCGCTCTTGGAGTTTTTAGGAATGTCACCGTTGCTCATGGCGTGATCCTCTCCTTTGACAGGTGCTGAGGCGTACAGGATCGGGAGCGGCGCACACTTCAAGGTTGATCCAGATCAAAGGATGTCCCTGTCGGCTCAAAAGCGGCAACACTCTGGCCAGTCAGAAGATTTCCGCTCGCCCCTCGGGAGCCGACATTGCTTATGATGGGGTGGACGCCCCGCCGACGGCATCCCGCGATCGCCGCTCTAGCGCCGCCGGCCGAGAGCTTTGCCAAAGGCCGTGACTTCGCGGCATGGCTCGGTCTCACGCCTCTTCAGAGATCGACTGGCGGCAAGCAGAAGCTCGGTGCGACATCCAAGATGGGCGAACGCACGCTCAGGCGCCTCCTCATCATCGGCAGCCAGCGCGGTCGTGCAACAGGCGAGCAAACGCCGTGCGCCAAGGGGTTCGTGACCCTAACAGATGCTGGCTCGCAAACCGCGCATGCTGGTAAGGGTCGCGGTCGCCAACAAGACGGCACGGATCGTCCGGGCGCTACTTATCAAGCAGGAGAATTACAGGGTTCCGGTCGCAGCCAAGACGTGATCCTGGCGGAATAATCGTTCATTGAGACTGCTTGCATTTGGACACAACGCTTCTTGATGGCTCTCGCAAGCAGACATCTTCGATACATTGTCACTGCAATCTGCGAAGGAAACACCGAGCGCCGGCCAGCACACCTAGGAAACTGCCGCAAGAGATGCGGTCGCACGCAACAGCGACTGGGCCAAGCCGGAATGCTGTCGGAGAAGACGGTTGCAGACCCAGGTCGATTCAATGCGACGCGCAGCGCGGGCATTCGCCATCTGCAGCGTCCGCGAGCTGTCGTCCGATCTCTTCCCTAAGTTTTGCGGGCTCCCAGTTGGTGCCATCGCGCTTGACGATCTTCTTCGCCCGCTCCAAGGCATGGCTCTCGGCCGCATCGTCACCTATGCGTATAATCACTTCAGGGTGAAAGGGACAGCTCGCGATTGCACGAGTTGTTTCCAAGGCATACCGCACAGTGGCGCTCAGGTCGTCGCTGTAATCTTTAGCAAACATATCTGGCCTCCTGTCGCGCGCCTGATCCGGTGAGACCAATACTCCGTAACGCATGTGCGACATCGGCAGTTAGGCGAGGCCCGGTCTGCCTACGAGACCGAGCCTCATAACCTCAGCAGCCTGACAACAGGTTGTTCGGCTACGCGTCCAGTCTATTCGAGATGCCTGGCTTCGCCTTGATGCTGCGCAAAGGCCGCCTCGGGCCAGCTGGCCCTCTTGCGGAGAGGGAGTGCGGGGCCAGGCGGCCCGACGGCTGGCGCGTCAGGATGATTGCGCATGCAAGCGAAGTCTATGTCCAATCGGCAACTTCGCTGTGTGCACTTGTGACCTGAAGAAGTATTTGTAATGTTCCTTGTCAGGGAACATGGAGGCTGCAAATCGCGATGTGCAGGTCCGGCCCGGCGAGAGAAGCGTCGGCAAGACGCCGCCGAGTGCGCAGTCGCACATTTTGAAAGTACCGGCGCTTGGCGCTCGCTAGGTCACATCGAGCCTGGCCGCCTGGCGTCCGAAGGCACACGCCAGCCAAGTCTTGCCAGTCCCGGTCAGGCCGGTGATGATGAAGTTCTCATGGGCTTTCAGCCAGGCGCCTTGCGCCAGCTGCAGGGTGTTGCGCCGGTCAAGGCCGCGGCGGGAGGCGAAGTCGACGTCTTCGATACAGGCGTCGACGAAGCGCAGCTTGGCTGCGGCCAGGCGATTGGTCAGGCGCCGGTCGGCGCGCATGGCGGCTTCGCGATGCGGCCCCACCAACGCTGGCATCGCGTGGCGAGGCCGCCTGCGCTCCGGGGCAGGGCTGGAACTGCCCGGAGGTCTGCCGATCTTATCCCCGCCGCAAAAGAATAACGATTGCCCGAAAGAGTCGTCCGTGAAGAGTGGCTAAGCGATTGAGCTAGAATCGCATTTGTCGTTGTGGACTGTTTTGCGTTTGCAGGGGTTTGATGCTTCGGGCGTCGGAACCTTGCAATTTCATTTTCAGGATTCCGTCGAATCGCCAACCATGATTCCGTCATCGCATCGGAGGTGGCGATGCGACCGAAGAAGCACAGGACGACGGGATCGGGCGATCTGTTCCGGGCCAGGCTGGACCAAATCATCAATATGAAGCACGAGCTGGTTCAGCTCGCCGGCAAGGTCGATTGGGACTGGATCGACGGCGAGATCGCGCCGCTCTATAGCGAGAATGGTCGGCCCGGGATCGCGAGCCGCTTCATGATCGGGCTGTTGCTGCTCAAGCACATTTACGGGCTGTCCGATGAGGGGGTGTGCAAGCGCTGGGTCCACGACCCATATTTCCAGTACTTCACCGGCGAAGAGTTCTTCCAGCACGCATTCCCGCACGAGCGCTCGGACCTGAGCCACTGGCGCAAGCGGCTCGGCGACAAGCTGGAGCTGTTGCTGGCCGAGAGCTTGCGGGTGGCACACGAGGCCGGCGCGTTACGCAGCCAGGACATCAAGCGGGTCACAGTCGATACCACCGTGCAGCCGAAGGCGATCACCTTCCCGACCGATGCCAAGCTCTTGCACGCGGCGATCAAGGGGCTCAACCGTCTGGCGAGGAAGCACGGGGTCAAGCTGCGGCAGTCCTATCTGCGCATTGCCAAAACCGCGACAATGATGGCGGGACGCTACGGCCATGCCAAGCAATTCAAGCGGCAGTTGCGCATCCTGCGCAGCCGACTGGGCCGGATCATCCGCGATATCCGCCGCAAGATCGAAGGTCAGGCTGTGCTTGAGAACACGTTCGCCCTCCCGCTCAGCCGGGCCTCGCAGATCCGCTCGCAGCAGCAGCGCCAGCGCGGCTTCAAGCTTTATTCCTTCCACGCCCCGGAGGTGGAGTGCATCGGCAAGGGCAAAGCAGCCGCGCCTTACGAGATCGGCGTCAAAGCCTCCATCGTCACCAACAACCGCCGTTCTCCCGGGGGCCTGTTCGTGCTGCACGCCAGGGCGCTACCCGATAACCCGTACGACGGTCACACCTTGCGGGACGTCATCGACCGCACCGAGACACTCACCGGCTGCGCGATCGAGCGGGCCTATGTCGACAAGGGATACCGCGGCCACGACGCACAAAATCCCCGACGGATCTTCATCTCCGGCCAGAAGCGCGGCGTCTTCGGTGTCATCAAGCGCGAGCTGCGCCGCCGCTCCGCCATCGAACCCATCATCGGACACCTGAAGGCCGATGGTCACCTCGGCCGCTGCTACCTCAAAGGCCGCGCCGGCGATGCGGCTAACGTCATCCTCTCAGCCGTGGGCCACAACTTCCGCCGCATCCTCGCCTGGCTCAGAGAACTCTTGTGCCTCATCCTGCTCCAGCTATGGCGCACGTTCGGCCGTCCCGCCCCGCTCAATTCGCCTTCTTAACGGACGACGAAAGAGGCACTCACTAGGAGTGCAAAGAGAAAGGCCCCAGCTCGCGGGGTACGGGGGGCATAGAGCTGGGGCCATTGGGGTTACCCTTGGGGAAGGGCATGGGGAAAACTTGGCAACCGCGCAAACGTTCCCTGTCCTAATCAGAATTGCGGGTGTCAGGACAGCGCCGCAGGCATCGACTAGCCCAGACCAAAAACTGCATCGGCGCCGGGCAACTAGCTCTTGGGCAACCGGCGTACCTCGGACAAACGATAGGCCCCATTGTCCTCTTGCCGATTTCGGCGGAGCTGTTCCAGCCCATCTTCGATCGATCGGAGATCAGCGTGAACGTACTTGGCTGCGGGGTCGGACATGGATTGGAGCAATTCGCGCCGAAGATCTCTCATGTCTTCCAGGGCCTGCTGGTTCCTCAAACGAACGTAAACCGAGACGACTGCTTTACACGACATAGCATTCCCAGATGCTCGTACTAATCGACTAACGGCAATCCAAAAGAAGGCCCCAGCTCGCCCGGAGGGTAGCGAGTTGGGGCTTAGTCGGCAACAGCGTCTTGCGGAAGGAGGCACGCAAGACGGATCGTTGAACTGACCGCAGAGGCTCTGGTTCCTAACAGCGATGGCGTCATCGGCCGAGCCGCCGCTCAACCTTCTTGCGGCTGCTGCCCACCTTCTTGACCGCCTTCTTCACTGCGGAGCAGTCGCTCATTAAATTCAGGACACTGTATCTTTTTGGACTGCGGAAGTGAATCCCGAGCGGGAGGATGCCAGCGGCGCGCGCCGCATTTAGTCTGGTGCGTCGGGCGGTCTCGGTGCGTCTCCAGCCCCAGAGATGCCCGGGGCCGTTCGTACCGCGCAATATCCGCGGCGCACTCCTCAACGTAACACCGAAATGAAACTGCCTATCTTGGACTCCGGTCAGTGGAGTTCTCGCGTATGGCCTCGCCGTCCGTCATTCCGAACGATGATGCGAAACGTTCGGCGAGCCCATTGTCAGCTCCTCGTCATACATCCGTTTGATCCTCTGACGCATCACGCCGTAACACTCACAAGCAACATGCTCGAGCCGCGTCCGGTGGACCTCCAACACGCCGCGTCGCTCCGATATGATGCAGCCGATTTCCCGAAGTTTACGCATCGTTAGAGTAACGGTCGTTCGCCGCACCCCGATAAGTTGTGCGAGCGCCTCTTGCGTTAATCGAATCTCCCCGTTCGCGACACGATCATGAATCTCAAGCAACCATCGAGCCATACGGCACTCCGCCGAGTGCACAGCGTTGCAGGCGGCCACATTCTGAAGCTGCAGCAATTGAGTGCGGAGATGGAGGCGCAGAACACGCTTAATGGCGCCGCTTTGCTCAAAAGCTTGTTGCAATCGTAAAACAGGGACCTGGAGCGCAGCACCGGCCACATAGGCAGTTGCTGTGACGGGCGAGTGCGAGGGACTAAGAACAGAGAGAGCCCCGACCGCGCCTTCCGAGCCCATGAGAGTGGACGCCACAATGTGTCCGTCCGACATCTCAACCAGGAACGCTAAGATCCCGCTAATAGGAAAATAGGCCTGTTTGAGTTCATCACCGGTTCGCACCAACACAGCGTGAGACTCGAACGATATCTTCTGAATGTGAGGCTCAAGCAGGTTGAGATCCGCTGGGGGCAAAGCCGCTAAAAGTCCATTCCCGAGGCTAGTCTGGAGCGCCATCGCGGAAGCCCCTAGAGCAGGCAGAAGCACCCAGAGCCTCAAACCAGTATCCGAGGGCATGTTCCAAACTTTCTCGATAACCCCACGGCGCGACGCAGTCGGCCACCGCTTCCGCCGTGCAGCGGTGCCTTTGGTGTTAGTGCTCCTTAATTGGCCAACTCGGACGAGCCTTCTAGATGCGGTAATGGGCCCGGCTCCGGAGCAAGGGGTCATGATGGTGGCTGTCCCCCGATAGATGATGAAACGGGGTCGCGACTTGAGTCGGCGCCAAGCATCTGGAGACGGAGGACATCCGTGGAGAATTATGCCGGAATCGACGTGTCATTGGAACTGTCGAGCGTGTGTGTTGTGGACGCCCAGGGTAAGATCCTGAAGGAAGCGAAGGTCGCAAGCGAACCCGACGCCTTAAGGTCGCCTTGGCACGCATGCTCGCAGTGATCCTGCATCGGATCTGGGTCATTGGCACGACTTACCGATGGGCCGAAGCGGGCTCAATCGCAGCATAGAAGACGTGGAGGAGATCGAGAAAGCAACCAGGATGAACTGAAGCCCAGCGCCCGAAGTCCCGTCGCCGGGACGGTGGATGCGGTGAAGCCGTTACACGCGCAGTGGCCGTCGTCCGACGAACCACGCGTATCTAGATAGGCTCACCGCTCCCTCTGACCGCATGGATGTGGCGGCCAGGCGTGGCGCGTACTCATAAATCGAGGCGGCTCGCGTCACGTGCGTTCGATTTCCGCTGTGCCCCCGACAGCCGGCGCAAAGGCGGGCGTCGCCGGAGGTTCGAGTCGGGCCAACAAGGGACATGGACCGGAACGGACCAGTTGCCTTACAGGGTATTCTTGAATATCCGCCCATCCTTCATGATAACCTTGAAGTTCTTCGCAGGGTCGGCGATCAGGTCGATATTCTCGAGCGGATTGCCGTCGACCAGCAGCAGATCGGCAAACGCACCCTGCTCCACGACGCCGAGCCTTCCTGGATACGGACTGCGCTTGCCGGACAATGCCAGCAGGTCGGCGTTGGTCCCGGTCGCCATCGCGAGCGCTTCGGCAGGCGTGTACCAGCGCACGAGCGATGCCAGGATGGCTCCCTGTTTCTGCGCCAGCGCCTGCGAGAACAACACGTCGGTGCCCCACGCCACCTTGATCTTGTATTTCTTCGCCAGCTCATAGGTGCGAGCGATGCCCGGCCAGACCTCGTCGGCCTTGGCACGCTGGACCGAGCCTTCCGAAAAGCCTTCTCTCAACGCCTCCGGAAGGGGCTGCAGACTGAGCCATATGCCCTTGTCGGCAATCAGCTTGGCAGTAGCCTCGTCCATCAGAAAGCCGTGCTCGATACATTTCACGCCAGCCGCAATGCTGCGCTGGATGGCCGCCGACGTGAATGCGTGCACGGTTACGTAAGTGCCCCAGTTCTCGGCGGCTTCTACGGCCGCCCGAAGTTCCGGCTCGGTGAACGTGGAGGCATCGATTGGACTGAACGGCGAGGACACTCCGCCGCCGCCCGTCAGTTTGATTTGGGAGGCACCCTGCATGAGTTGCTCGCGGACGCGGACGCGAACCTCGTCGGGGCTGTCGGCGACCATGCTGCCGCCGATCTGCTCCATGCGGCTCAGCATGCCGCCGACCGTCCGCGGCAGTTCAGACAACTGCCGAAAATCCCCGTGTCCGCCGGTCACCGTGATAAAGGCTCCCGAAGGATAAATACGCGGTCCTGGGACGAGGCCGGAGTCGATGGCCGCCTTCAGTCCGAACACGGGACCGCCGACGTCGCGGACCGTGGTGAAGCCGCGCATCAGCGTGTCTGTCGCCTCGACCCCCGCCTCGATATTATTGTATCCGATATTACCGACGATCGCCCCAGCAGGACCGGGGCGTATCAGCATCGCATGCCAGTGCGCGTCGATCAGACCGGGCATCAGCGTTCGTCCGTTTCCGGCAATGACGGTCACGCCCTGCTCTGGGGCGATCGGCTCCGTCGAAATCCGCTGGATAATATTGCCTTTGATCAGCACATTGGACGGCGCGGAGAGTGAACCACCTTTGCCATCGAAGATTCGCACATTTTGGAACAACGACGCAGCGGCATTGGCTGGCGGACTGACTTGCGCGCGAGTGGCGGACGCAAGCCCAACGGCTACAAACGTGAGCGTGGCGACGAAAAACCTTTGGGATACCAAGTTCATTTGGCTTGCCCTCCCAAGTGAATATTCCGGAGCCTTCACAACTTCCGTGAGCATACCAGCTCGGCAGGACGGTTCAATGGGGCCGGGGCATAGACGTGGGCAGGTGATTTCACACCTGGAAATGCTCAGTGCGGCTGTAAACAGCGCCGCATTGACAGGTCCGATGACGAGTTTCTGGCATGCGTCCTTATGCGTCAGAAAAACAAATGGTCGAATGACCTCTAACCATGAAATCGCGCGGCCGTACTCGTAGCGCCGGGTAACGGTCCCTATTGCTGACTGATGCGGACTGCGGCGCGTTCCCACGTTCACGCCGGCAAAGTGATCGCTGACAAGCCGAGCGGATGGCGAGCTATTCTACCTTTTTGATTTTCTTTTCGAGGTGCCCGTTTTTGTGATCGTGAACCAGCTGGCTTAGCCATGTCCAGAGCGGTGGCTCAGTCCGGGCCAGGTCGTCGGCTCTGAGCCAGCCGCTTTGGCCTGGCAGCAAGCTGCCGGACCGCGTTTTGTCGTAGTGGGCCATTAGAAAAGGGCCTGCCCGAGGAGGCTCGAATCATGCGCTACGAACTCACGGACGATGAGCCCCCACGTCTAGCCGCCTCAGGGCGGCATTTTCTTTTTTATTACGCCCCCGAAGGGCTTTGGGGCGCTTCGCAGAACCGACGTCACGGCGATTGAGATACCCGACCTAAGGGCCATGTGTGGACGATTACAGGCATGGCGTAACGTCGCTCATGCTCGTGGCGAGTAATCTCGCTAAGACCGGTCCGGAGTGTCGGAACGAAGACAAAACTGCGGGGTTCATCCTCGACAATCGGAAGTGATCCGATGCTTCTTGTCCGACATGAGCACGGCAGGCGGACGATGTCCGCCGGAACCTTTCTGATCGCCGTGCTGGTCATCTGCGCCGCGGTGCTCGCGACCAGCCGCGAGAGTTGACGTGTTCACGTGGGGCTCGCTTGCCTCCGATGGCGTCACGCCATGATCGCGCGAACCATCGAGATTTTCGCGGGTGTCGTTCTGGTCGTTCTTGCTCTGCGCGACGTGTTCGATACGGTCGTGGTTCCTGGCGAGAGCAGAGGCGCGTTGCGCGTTGCGCGCAGGCTCCTCGTGATAGCGGTTCCGATCTGGAAATCGGCACGTCGCGGCAAGAGTGCGGTTTCGACCAGTTTCGCACCCGCGATTTTGATGGGCTCCTTTTTCATCTGGATGAGTCTGCTCTTGCTGGGCTTCGGTCTGGTGGCACATGCTTTGAGGGACTGGTTCTCTCCGTCTCCCGATTTCCAGCAGGCACTGTTCATCGCCGGAAGCGCCCTATGTACGGTGGGGCTGAGCGGCATCGAGGCGCACGGACCCGCGCGCTGGGCTCTTGTTTCTGCGGGCTTCTCGGGCCTGTCGGTCCTCACCATGGCGGTGACGTACCTGCTCGAGGTGCAGGAGGGCATCTCTCGTCGCGACGCTGGGATTCTGAAGCTTACGACGGCCGCAGGCGAGCCGCCGTCTGCGCTGGGGCTGCTGGAACGTTACGCGGGCCTGGACTCTCCCGATGAAATCAGGCGCGTTCTCTATGGCGGGCGCGACTGGTGCGCATCCGTGCTGCAAAGCCATGCTTCGCACCCTTCCCTGATCTACTTCAGGTCGGCCTCGGTAGGCTCCGGATGGCCCGCGACCCTCGGCGCAATGATGGACCTCGCGCTCATTTTCGAACTGCTCGTCGATGATCCAAGCAGCCGGGCGCCCGCCGTCCTTCTTCGCAGCGAAGGACTGCGGCTCATCGACGAATTGAACCGCGTGATCGGCCTCGATCCGCTGGTTGACGATACGACAGGAACGTCCGTGGCGCAGCTCTGCGCCCGGCTGGCTGTCGCAGGCTACAAGCTGCAACCGTCGATCGACGTGCTGGCGTTTGCGGATCAGCGCCGTAGGCATGGAGTGTGCGTGCGAGCCGCTGCGGAACATCTTGGTACGGCGGCGGCGCCGTTGCTACCCTGATCGCCTGACCGCGCTATGCGGCCGTTAGCCGCCCGGTGGATCTATTCCGATATCCGGCAACCCAGAGCCTGCTGCTCCCTCACGATCGCGATCGATCGTCCTCCAGCGCGCGCGCCAGATAGGGCGCCGTGCGGCTCAATTCATGCTGCGCGATCTCGGTCGGCAGCCCCGCTGCGACGACCTGCCCTCCTTCATCGCCCGCACCCGGCCCGATATCGATCACCCAATCGCTTGCAGCCACGACGCTCATGTCGTGCTCCACGACGATGACAGTGCTGCCGGCGTCTACCAACCCGTTCAGCTGAACAGTCAGCCTCTCGACATCCGAGGGATGCAGGCCGGTGGTCGGCTCGTCCAGGACATAGACAGTTCCCGTTCGCTGGGTGCGCTGGAGCTCCGTGGCGAGTTTGACCCTTTGTGCCTCGCCGCCGGACAGCTCCGTTGCCGGCTGGCCGAGACGGATATATCCGAGCCCGACTTGCCCGATCACGTCGAGCGACCTCGCAATGTGGACGTCGTCCACGAAAAACGCATGGGCCTCATCGACGGTCATTCCGAGAACGTCCGCGATCGACTTGCCGTTGAGCTTGATCTTCAGCGTCTCCGGATTGTACCGCGAACCCTGGCACTCCGGACACGGTGCATAGACGCTGGGCAGGAACAGCAATTCAACGCAGACAAATCCTTCTCCCTGGCAGTTCGGACAACGTCCTTTCGGAAGGTTGAAAGAGAATCGGCTGGCATCGAAGCGGTGCCGGCGCGCATCTTTCGTCTGCGCGAACAGCTTTCGTACCTCGTCGAAAAGTCCGGTGTAGGTCGCCAAATTGGACCGAGGAGTCCTTCCGATCGGCTTCTGGTCCACCACGACGAACCGCTTCAGCCGATCAAGCCCTTCGGTGATGATGCCGCCCGAAGTGACAACCGGCGCGCGCTCAAGGATGTCTTCGCCGACCTCGTCAGATGCGCGGGCCTGCCCAAAGTGGCTGCTCAGCGCCTCCACGAGGAACTGGCTGACAAGGCTGGACTTGCCCGACCCGGATACGCCAGTGACGGTCGTCAGCAAACCCAGTGGGAAGGCGACATCGATCCCCCTGAGATTGTTGCGCGTGACGCCGCTCAGCTTGAGCCATCCCTGCGGATTGCGATGGTTTTGCCGTGGCGAAGAGGCCCGCCCGAACAGGTATCTTGCGGTGTGCGACGTCTCGACGGATTTCAATCCGTCGACGGGGCCGCTGTAAAGAATATTGCCGCCGTGCCGACCGGCGTCGGGCCCAACGTCGACGACCCAGTCGGCATGTCGCACCACGTCCAATTCATGCTCGACGACAAAGAGCGAGTTTCCGCCTGCCTTTAACTTGTCGAGGGCCCGGAGCAGCGCTTCCGTGTCAGAGGGATGAAGGCCGGCAGATGGTTCATCGAGCACATAGACGACCCCAAAGAGGTTTGAGCGGACCTGCGTCGCCAGACGCAGACGCTGGAGTTCGCCCGGTGACAAAGTCGGCGTACTGCGTTCGAGGGTAAGGTAACCGAGACCGAGGTCGAGGAGCACGCCAAGTCGTGCGCTCAGATCTTGCGCGATCCGCTGCACGACGATCGTCTTCTCGGGGTGAGCGTCCTGCCGGCCAGCTCGTCCGTCGCAATATGGCCGCATCAGCACCGCCAATTGCTTCAACGGAACCCGACCCATCTCGGCAATATCCATTCCAGCAAACTTGACCGAGAGAGCCTCGGCTTTGAGACGCTTGCCGTGGCAAAGCGGACATTCAGCGCTCAACATGAATTGCGAGACGCGCTTCTTCATCATCGCGCTGGTCGTATTGGCGAACGTCTCCATCACGTAGCGGCGGGCGCCGGTGAAAGTGCCTTGATAGCTCGGCTCCTCCTTGCGCCGGAGCGCACTCCGAACTTCCTTGGCGTCGTAACCGGCGTAGACCGGCACCGTGGGCTGCTCGTCCGTGAACAGAATCCAGTCACGGTCCTTTTTCGGAAGCTCGCGCCACGGCCTGTCCACGTCGTAGCCAAGTGTCGTCAGGATATCACGCAGGTTCTGGCCGTGCCATGCGGTTGGCCACGCCGCGACGGCGCGCTCGCGAATGGTGAGGGTATCGTCCGGCACCATCGAGCGTTCGGTTACGTCGTAGACGCGTCCGAGGCCATGGCACTTGGGGCAGGCCCCTTCCGCCGAATTGGGCGAGAACGACTCGGCATAAAGCAGAGGTTGCGATTTCGGATAGTCGCCGGCGCGCGAATAGAGCATGCGAAGCAGGTTCGACAGCGTCGTGACGCTGCCGACGCTGGATCTGGTGGTCGGCGATCCCCGCTGCTGCTGCAGTGCCACCGCTGGCGGCAGCCCCTCGACCTCGTCAACCTCAGGCACCGCCATCTGGTGAAACAGGCGACGGGCGTAGGGCGACACCGATTCCAGGTAGCGCCGTTGCGCCTCGGCATATAGCGTCCCGAATGCCAGAGATGATTTCCCGGAGCCGGATACGCCGGTGAACACGACCAGCGCGTCCCGGGGAATGTCGACGTCAATATTCTTCAGATTGTGCTCGCGCGCACCACGCACCCTAACAAGTCCCGGAGCCGATTGCTCCGCGCGCTCCTTCAGCTCGTAAACCTTCTCGTCCATGCTCGCAGCCGCCGCTGTCCTGATGAGGACAACAACTGCGTCAAAGGCCCAACGATCCCGAGAAACGAGCCGTGGTCATTTGGAACTTTCCATACTGAGACCCTAGCCGGCCCTACAGAAAGGCCATAAGCAGACCGGAAAGGAAAATGATGGCGCCGACGACGGCAATCCCAAGACAGATGCGCGCTTGGCGAGAATAAGGCTCGATTCGTGGCTCGGGGATCACGCAATCGACACCGCTATTGGAGGCCGGGCGTTCTCAGCCACTCGCTTATGTGCAAGCCCTGTTCGAATTGGCGGGCTCTGCGCAGAAAGGTCTCCGGTCGGTACCTGGAAGAGCCTTCTCGGCCTTCTCGCGCAGTGGCTCGGCCTCCGCCGCAAGGCGCTCATCTAACGATCGCGATTGCTTGAAGCGACGCCGCTTGGGCATAGCGCTCTCCCGAAGAGTTGGCTCCGACGCCGAAGCGCCGGAGCCAACGTTGGCCTCGGTACTCCCGGCTCACCGGGATCACACCGGAAACCACCTGAATGGTGCGCGGTCTGGGCTCATGCGTCAGTGACGATCGTCAATCGCCGGGACTGCGAAGAATTGAACATCCGTCGCACTGCCTCAAGGACAGAGTATCCACGGAGCCGATAGTTTGTCCGCAATGGGTCAAAATGCCGAGAACTCTGATTGTCCGCTTTGCCGCGACAACCGACCCGCCGTGAGACCTTGGTCGGAGACTGGGTCGCCATACCGTTCACATCGGTTGCGGCTTCTGCAAGAACTGCGAACGCGGCTTGACGGAGAGATTCGATGATGGGGCGGCGGAAGGGCGAGCAGGGTCATCTGTTCTATGCGTTCGACCTCGAGGCCGTAGTGCCGGACGACCATCAGGTTCGGCAAATTGCGGCAGTTCTCGATCTGTCGTGGGTGCGCGTCGAGCTTGCGCCGCATTACTCCAACACTGGCCGACCATCGGTCGATCCGGAGCTGATGATCCGGATGCTCATCCTTGGCTACGTTATTCGCGATCCGCTCGGAGCGCGCACTATGCCGCGAGGTTCAGCTCAATCTCGCCTATCGCTGGTTCTGCGGCCTTGGCATAGAAGACAGGATCCCGGATCACTCGGCATTCACGCGCGCCCGCAACGAGAGATTTCGCGATCATGATGTCGGTCACGTCTTCGAGCGCGTCGTCGCTTCGTGCATCCAGGCTGGCCTTGTCGGCGGCAATGGTTTCGCCGTCGATGCCAGCTTGATGCGGACGCCAATAAGTGTCGCTCGACGCCGGGCGATAAATGGAGCCACGACATCGACCCGATGGGGGCTAGGAGCGCCGTTCAGGACTATCTCGCCAATCTCGACGATCCAGCATGGGGTCGTGCCACCGACGTCGTGCCGAAGTTTGTCGCGCCGTCCGACCCAGCCGCGCAGTGGACTGGCGCACTGCGCAACGCCGCGTTCTTCGCCTACGCCGACAATTACCTCATCGACATCAAGTTCGGTATTATCATGGATGTCGAAGCGTCCCAGGCGATCCGCCAATCCGAGGTTGGCGCATCCCAAACGATGATCGAAAGGGGACTGAGAAGACGTTCGGCATCAAACCCGACTGGCTCGTCGCGGATACGGCCTACGGCGCGGCCCAAAATCTCCACTTCCTGGTCGATGTGAAGGGGATCGCGCCCCACATCCCGGTGATCGACAAGTCACAGCGCGACGACGGCACGTTCAGCCGCGACGCAGCGGCAAGATCCTGCCGCGCTCAAGTGGAGCACGCGGACCACGCGGAGATGACGCTATCTCGTATTTCTCGCGCGTCGCCGATTGCCGCGACTGCCCGCTCAAATCCAAGTGCTGTCCAAACTCGCCGAGCCGGAAGATCACACGCCACGTGCACGAGGCAGCGCGCGATGTCGCCCGGGCTATCGCCAAGACGCCTGCCTACGATCAGGCCCGACGAGATCGCAAGAAGGTTGAGATGCTGTTTGCGCACCTCAAGCGGATCCTGCGGCTCGACCGCCTAAGACTGCGTGGACCGGCCGGCGCGCGGTTCGAATTTACGCTTGCAGCAATAGCTCAGAACCTTCGTCGCTTTGCCAAGCTGGCGCTCCATCCACCCAACACGGCCGCACTATGCGTTGCGTAAGTGCGTCCGTCGCGTTGTTGCGTCAGGCATCAGTGCCCGGCCGTCTCCGCAGCCCATGCCGGGCAGGCGGCCAAAAGATCGCGAGCCCAAATTTTTCAGATCTTAGCCCCGGCTGAGAGCGTCGATCCTACCGACTTCTGCATCAAAATCGGCCAACAGGCGACGTCGCAGCTTGGCCCGATATGAAAGAGGCCGCCAACCGAGGCGGCCTCGGTTTGCAGAGTTCCTGCTAACTGCCTAGCTTGCTCGGCGGCGCGGCGAGCGTCGATCGCGTCGAGGACGGCGAGTTGATCCCTGTTCAACCGAGGCTATGGCATAGTCGATCGCGAAGCCGGCGTCTTCTTCCACAAGCGTTGCGCGCTCCTCGGCAAGGTTGGCCTTGATATCATGCTCTGCTTGCAGCGCGTACGGCTTCGATAAGGCTCTTAGCGAGGCACGCAGATAATCCTAACCCGCTCGCTGACATCGAGGTCCCGTCCGATCTGGCTGCCCGCCAGATAGGCCTGCGCATGCATGAAGCATGTCGCGGGATTGCCGAACTCCGCCGGCATACGCATCACAGTGCTCGCGTTGTTAAGCGTGCAGTCCCGAGGTTCGACTACGGCTGCAGCCGAGCAAATGAGTACCAACGCCGTCAGCACCACCAACCTCGCATCTATTTGACTGCCAGGCCAACAGTTGTCGGCTTTGCTGCGGTCGCCTTTGCCATTGTGCCGGGGCGTGGCTTTAAGACCGTTATCTGATGGGGAGACGCGGGCATGCCGCCGAACATAAGCGCCGGAGTGAACGCCTGCTCCTGAACACCTGTCCCGCCGACCACGGCAACCTGGTGCGGTGTGATCAAAAAGCCCTTTAGTTCAAAAGTAGGAGGTTCTGCTTGGGCCGCGCTGGTCACATCGACGAGAGCGGTTATGGTAGCTAACAAGATTACGATTTTCATGGCTGTCTTCCTCAGTTGGCTTAAAAACAAGAGATCACCCTTTGCCGTTGCGCCCCGGACCCTTTGTTGCGTTGCAGCTAGTTGCGTTGCAGCTTCTAACTCTGGGGTTTTCGGTGGCTCAGGGCAGCGCGCCCTCCGATTGTCAACGTAGCGCACGTCCGTGGTGAGACAGGGCGAAAAGGGACGATAAATGACGAAATCAGGCGCTTTGCCCCTGCCTTGAGGCGCTGCTAAGATGAATAGTGGGAGGCATGGTCATGGCCTGCCTGCGGCTGAACGGATATACGCTCGATTTGGATCGGGCGCAGTTATTTGACCGGCACGGCCAGGCCGTTGAGCTGCGGCCTCAGGCTCTGGCAGTCTTGCTCGAATTGGGGCGCCGTCCCGGAGAGCTGGTTACAAAACTCGATCTAACTGCGCGAGTGTGGCCGGGCGTTTCGGTCACCGACGACTCGCTCGTGCAATGCGTGGTCGAGATCCGGCGCGCGCTCGGCGACAGCCGTCAGCAAGTCGTGCGGACGATGCCACGACGTGGTTACCTTCTGATCGTCGACGCGGCCGACACGGCGCCGCGCGATGTGCGAAGGTTCTATCGCTGGGCCGCTGCCGTTGCGACGGTGGCAGTCGCGATCGTGCTGGTTTGGCAACTTCTATTGCTCGTCGCCGGCTCCAGGCCCCCCAAGGTACACAACAAGATGGCAGCTGACGTTGCCGTACTACCCCTGCGCGTACTCAACGCCTCTCAGGAAGGCAGTCCGGACGGCAACGGATTAGCCTACATGATTGCTTCCGAACTCGCGCGCAACCCCGACCTACACATCGTCTCAACCCTCGCCACAGATGAGCTTAGCGGCAAGAACCTGTCGCCGGTACAGATCGGCGCGATGACCCACGCTCGCTACCTCGTGGATGGCAGCGCGGAGAGACGCGGCGACCGGCTGCACCTCAACGTGCAACTGATCGATTCTGGCAACAGTCACATCGTCTGGAGCGGTCGGTTCAAGCCCCTGGCGCAAGATCTGCCCGACGTGACTGAGGCGTTGATCTCGCGTATCAGCGCCTCACTAGGTGCAACCGTGCGCGAGTCGGACCGGGCGGTGCTACGGAACCGCGCGCCAGCGTCACTTGATGTGCACGCGCGCGTGCTGCGCGCGATTGCGTTGTCTATGGCGGCGAGTCCCGATGGCCTCCGACAGGCACGGCAGGAACTCGAACTGGTGGTCCGCCTTGACCCGAACTACGCCCCCGCATGGGCCTGCCTGGGAGTGGTGAAGAAAAAGCTGATTTTTGGCCATCACGATCCTGGCCTCAGCCGTCAGGACTTGCTGCAGGCGATCGCCGACGTCAAGCACGCGATTGCGCTGGACCCGCTGCGTGCCACCTCGTGGAGCTCGCTTTCCTTAACAATCGAGGCGGGCCAGACCCCTGAGTCAGCTGAGTCAGCAGTGAGCGCGGCCGAACGGGCGATTGAGCTCGGCCCAGGCGATCCGGACAACTGGGTCGTTCTCGCCATTGCATTGCACAATGCCGGTCGAACCCAAGCAGCGATAGAAGCCTTTGAGAAGGCGATCTCCTGGAGCCCGCTACGACCACCACAATACGCGAGCGTGGCGGCAAGGCTGCGCTATTCCGTGCAGGATTACGAGAATGCGGTTCGTTTTGCCCGTGAATGTATGGATCGAACACCAGCGATGGGCTTCTGCAAGGCGATCTGGCTGTCGTCACTGATTCGGACCGGTCATGCCGTCGAGGCGGAGGCGGAGTGGCCCGCTTTGGTTGCGGCCGCACCCTCTTTGCAGACGTATCAGATGACGCCGCGGAATACGCCGATGGCTCTATCGGTTGATGAGGACCTCGACAGACTTCGCACGAAAAACACCCGGGCAATGGCCCAGTAAAGCTCCAGGCGGATGAACTTGATGTGATCTACTCCAACTCGGCTTTCGGCCTTCGAGGTCGTTCCAATTCGAGTCATCCGCGTCGCTTTGCCATTTAAAGCCGGTGTCCGCTCATCCGGAAAATCGGGAACCACTCCCTGTGAGTTCGGCCGAACCTCGTCGCCCAGGCAGCCGCTGTCGCCTTGGGGGCATTTTCGCCCCTCCTAGAAATCCTTCAATCGGCAAGCCTGATTGGGGCGCAGTCTCAATTCTGCGATCCGCTCTCGCGTCAAAAAGCGCCTAGACAACTTTGCCGTTGCGCCCGCTGACAATTGCTTCCGCACCGCTTACGGCAACGATGTGAACGCCGCCCGCGGGCCTCTTGCTGAGTGTCGGCATGTCCCATGGTTCCGCCAAGTGCTCCGGCGACCGTTGAGCGAGATCAACTATTCCGCAAAGAGTGATTAGACGGGACCCGGAGAGGGTTTGTCCGGGTCCCTGACATCCCGGAACAGACGCCATCCCTCTGAGGCCGCTCGGAATGCTAGCCCTATGAGATTCAACGAAATGGCTGAACCGAAAATGAACGCGGCGGCCACTGTCAATTCAAACTCAGGGCACTCAGGTCGGAAACAGGCCAGCGCCGCCACGCCAATGGGAACAGCCCGTGAACTCGGACTGTTTCGGGAATGTGATTGCCCGATGGCCAGGAAGCCCGCTGTGGGTCAAAACGCGAAGAACTCACAGCGAGCACAATTGGTCTGCTTCACCCCTGGGACTCGACGTACAGTAGGCGGCCCTGGGGCTATAGCGGGACGCCGCGCATTTTTTTCGCCGGCACATGGACCCACTCAGTTGGTGGGCGCAGCTATCAGTCGTACGCGGCGCTCCTCGGTCCCGAAATCCGGCGCATGCGCAATCCAGTTGTCTTCATCGCGCGATGCCCGGCATGATAGCGAGCATCGGTAGTGTTGCACCATTTTGGCAAAGACCGAGAGCTTGCCGCGGCCGAATGCCGCAAACTAACGCATGCTATGCTGCGAAGACCGGGATAACGTTTCTTTGCTGTAGTTAAAAATCGGCTGGCCGCCAATCAGAGAGTCGATAGGGCCAATGCAGCAGATTGCGGACTGGCTCAACACGCTAGGCTTGGGGCAATACGCGCAGCGCTTTGCCGAGCACGACATCGATCCGAGCGTTTTGCGTGATCTCACCGACCGAGACCTCGAGAAAATCGGTGTCTCGCTCGGCCATCGCAGGAAGATATTGCGCGCGATTGCGGAGTTCGATGAGATCAGACTGAGACCTGCTCCTCGGATCGAGCCGGAGAGACGTCAGCTCACAGTGATGTTCGCTGATCTTGTTGGTTCGACCGCTCTCTCGACAAGGCTCGACCCTGAGGACTTGAGGGAAATCATTAGCGCGTACCACCGCTGCTGTGCCGAACAAATCGAGAAATTTGGCGGGTTCGTTGCCAGATTCATGGGCGACGGCGTACTCGCATATTTCGGTTACCCGCGGGCGGATGAAGACGATGCTGAGCGCGCGGTATGCGCCGGGCTGGCATTGGTCGCAGCCGTGCAAGGGCTCGATGCCGGTCCGGAGGTAACATTGCGAGTGCGAGTTGGCATTGCCACCGGTCTGGTGATCATAGGAGAGGGCGCGTCGCAGGAGCACGAAGTCGTCGGTGAGACCCCAAATCTGGCCTCGCGGCTTCAGGCGCTGGCCGAGCCACAGACGGTGGTCATCGACGGTAACACCCGCCGCCTCGTCGGTGGACTCTTCGAGTACGTCGCTCTCGGGAGCGTGTCCATCACAGGCTTCACCGCCCCGGTGCCGGTCTGGCGAGTGATCGGTGCCAGCGCGATCGATAGCCGCTTCGAGGCCTTGCGCATCGTGAGGACGCCCCTGCTCGGCCGCGATGAGGAGATCGAGCTGTTGATGCACCGATGGCAGCAGATAAAATGCGGCGATGGCGCGGTCGTGCTGATATCGGGTGAGGCAGGCATCGGCAAGTCGCGCCTCGCCGAGACCGTGGCGGAGCGACTGAGCGATGATCCACATATCCGCTTGCGCCGTTTCTGCTCGCCGCACCACCAGGACAGCGCGCTTTTCCCGACCATCTCGCAGCTCGAACGGGCAGCGGGATTCCGGCGAGACGATACGCACCAGCAACGATTGGACAAGCTCGAGGCGTTGCTCGCGGAGGCAAACGCCGACCTCAGCCAGGCCGTCCCTGTGATCGCGGACTTGCTATCCGTGCCGATCGGTAATCGCTATCCACCGCTCAGCCTCACCCCGCGGAAGCGCAAGGAGGAGACGCTTAGGGTCCTACTGGCCCAGCTCGAGGGACTGGCGGGGCGCCGCCCCGTGCTGATGGTGTTCGAGGATGTGCACTGGATCGACCCCACCTCGCTCGACTTGTTGAACCTCATCGTCGAGCGGGTTGCAACCCTCCGGGTCTTGATGATCATCACTTTCCGGCCAGAGTTCGCGCCGGCGTGGATTGGACGCTCGCACGTGACATTGATCAGCCTCAATCGTTTGCCGCGTCGACAGCGCGCCGAGATGATCATGCGGGTGACCGGCGGCAAGGCGTTGCCCCAGGAGATCGCCGAACACATCATCGATCGGACCGATGGCGTACCGCTGTTCATCGAGGAATTGACCAAGGCAGTGATCGAGAGTGGCATGCTGACCGAGGCTGGCGACCGCTTTGATGCGAGAGGGCCAGTGCCTCCGCTTGCCATCCCTACCTCGCTCCAAGGCTCGCTCCTGGCACGGCTCGATCGCCTGGCACCCGTGCGCGAGGTGGCGCAGATTGGAGCGGCACTCGGCCGGTCGTTCTCGCATGAGCTGATCAGCGCCGTCGCGGCCATGCCGCAGCAGAAGCTAGACGGGGCCTTGGCGCAGCTCGTACACGCCGAGTTGGTCTTCCAGCGGGGCACCCTGCCCGGTGCAGAGTACACCTTCAAGCACGCGCTCGTGCAGGACGCAGCCTATAGCACATTGCTGCGCGGTCGACGACGACAGATTCACGCCCGTATTGCGACGACGCTTGAGAGCCAGTTTCCTGAAATTGTAGCCTCTCAGCCCGAACTCGTGGCCCACCATTGTTCCGAGGCCGGTTTCAACGAGAAGGCGGTCGGCTACCGGCTCAAGTCCGGCCAGCAGGCGGTCGCACGATCGGCGATGACCGAAGCTGTGTCGCAGTTGCAGAGGGGACTGGAATTGCTAGCGAACATGCCCGAGGAGTCCCGGCCCGTGAAGCACGAGCTCGACCTGCAGATCGCTCTCGGCCGAGCCCTGATGGCAACCCGTGGGTATTCGGCGCCGGCGGTGGCCGACACCCTCGCCAGGGCACGAGCGCTCGCTGAGCGGTTCGATCGAACGGATTGTCTCGCTCCGCTGCTCTATTCCCAATGGGGTTTCCATATGGTTCGGGCCGAGCACGAGCTGGCGGTGTCCCTTGCCGAACAGTTGGAGAAATTAGGCGAGACGAGAAAAGATCAAGTCACTTTGCTGCTGGGTCACTATATTCACGGCGCGAGTTGCTATTTTCGCGGGGAGTTTGTGACAGCGCGCGCCCTTCTCGAGCGGTGTGATGGCTTGAGAGATCCGACCGCTCGTGCGACTTGCGCTGCGATCGCGGTGGCCGATCCGCACGCGGCGAGCCTCGGACACTTGGCGCTGACACTGGCGCTCCTAGGCCAGATCGATCAGGGATGTGCGCGCGCGGACGAGGCATTGATGGAAGCCCGCCGGCTCGACCATCCGTTCACGGTGGCCTTTGTGCTGAGCAAGGTGTGTGCGGTGGAGGCGGCCGCCGGCTTGCTGCATGACGCAGGGCGGCATGCCGAGGAGCTCGCGGCCCTTTCGAACGAGCACGGTTTTCCGCTCTGGTTGGGCGTCGGACTTCTTCAGCATGGTCGTTCATTGACGGCACTTGGACAGGTGCATGACGGCCTCGCGCTGCTCGCGAGGGGACTCTCGGTGCTTCGTACTGCCGGAGCCGTCGTGCACACGCCGCGCGCGCTCTGCTTTCTCGCCGAGGCTCACGTCAAGGTCGGGCATTTGCAGGAGGGGGAGAATTGCCTCGTCGAGGCCGCACAACTGATCGAGACGACCAGCGAGCGGTGCGGTGAGGTCGAGCTGCATCGACTTCGAGGCGACATGATGAATGCCCGAGGCGACCAAGTTGCTACGGAGCAGAATTATCACCGGGCGCTCGCGGTGGCCGAGCGCCAGAGCGCGAAGACGTTTGGGCTTCGCGCTGCGACCAGCCTCGCCCGCCTGTGGCGCAACCAGGGCAAGTGCACGGAAGCTCGCGACCTCCTCGCGCTGGTGTACGGCTCGTTCACCGAAGGCTTCCACCTGCCTGTCCTGCGGGACGCTAAGGCGTCGCTCGACCAGCTCGCCTGATGCAGCTCACGCGCTTGGGTAGCGGGATAGGTGCTGGTCTCCTGCACTCCGAGGCTTGACGCACTTCGGTCGATCATCTCATCAAGTGTCATCTGCAGCTCGGCGTCGCCGACGCGCAGAGCGATGGTGGGATGCGATTGCCATCGCATGCGCCCCGGGCCGTCGGAATGTCCGCAGAGGTCAAAAGCGCCGTTTTGACCAGCGGTCGGGTGCTTCCGGTTTACCCCCGACTCCGGACATCTCGCCGCGACGCACTAACGGAAGCGATGGGCCATTGCACATAAGCAGACCCGTGGCAGCGACCGGGGGCGCGCGCAATTTTTGCCGATCCTAGTTGCCCAGTCAGCTTGATTTAGCCCGGGAACCGCGCATGCTGTTGTTGATGGAGGGGGCCATGTTGAACAATCGCTGGGGCATTCTCACCGTTCTGTTCGTTGTGCGTGCCACCATGGCCGTACAGTTTGCGAGCCTTGGTGCAGTGGCGCCGTTGCTCTCAAGCGAACTTGGATTCAGCATTGCTGACGTCGGCATCCTGATCGGCCTTTACCACGCCCCCGGAATTGCACTGGCACTGCCTGGTGGCGCCATCGGTCAGGGGTTCGGCGACAAGGCAACCGTACTCGGCGCGCTTGCCCTCATGCTCGCCGGTGGCGTGATGATGGCATCGGCGCCGTCGTGGCCGTTGCAGATCACAGGCCGACTTGTGGCCGGCGCTGGTGCCGCGATGATGAGCGTCATGCTGACGAAGATGTTGACGGATTGGTTCGCCGGAAAGGAAACCGCAACCGCAATGGCGATCTTTATTAATTCCTGGCCGATTGGGATTGCCCTGTCGCTGTTGCTGCTGCCGCTGCTCGGCACACGCCTTCGCGTCAGCGCTGTGCACCTCGGCGTAGCCGCCTTCATCGGCAGCAGTATGCTGCTGCTCGGGATCTGCTACCGCGCGCCACCGGATACTGTGCAGTCCCAACCAGCAAGTCAGTACCTCGGCCGTGGCGTCGTCGTGGCGCTCGTCACGGCCGGACTGATCTGGGGCTTCTTCAACATTGGATTCGCAATGATTTTTAGCTTCGGACCATCGATGCTAGTCGAGCACGGATGGTCGATTGCGGCCGCAGGTTCGGCCATCAGCATAGTTTTATGGATCTCGGCCGTAACCGTTCCCTTTGGAGGCTTCCTTGCTGACCGATTTCGGCGTCCGCAGCAAATTATCGTAGTCAGCTGTGTTGCCTTCGGTGCACTGTTACTAGCACTGCCGCGCAGCGGCGCAGTGATAGCGACCGTCATGGCCCTTGGCGCTACTGCCGGGCTGCCAGCAGGTCCGATCATGAGTCTTCCGGCGAAGGTGCTGCAGCCGGGACCACGCGCGATTGGCATGGGTCTCTTCTTTACCGTCTTCTATGTCTGTATGATGCTCGGCCCCGCCGCTGCCGGCGCAATCGGCAAATGGACGGGCAGCGCAACGTCTGCTCTTGATTTCGGCGCTGCGATGATCCTCGCCTGCCCGCTGCTTCTTTGGCTTGGCAATCGCATTCCGGCGTTCACAACCAAGCCTGGGTGACGCCAGAACATCGGTAAGTTGCGCATTGTCCGCGCTGGGTCATTCTCGACCGAGTCGGCTGGCTTTGCCTGCCAGTTGATGTCCGCGTTACTCCGAGTGCGGCTGAAGTGCTGCATTGCCACGAAATGACGCGATAGGCCCGTCGGGCCGCACCCGCTCTTGCGCCAGCGCCATCTGAACGCCAGCGCGCGCCTCCTCAACGAGAGCGACCAGTTTGGCCGTTCTCCGAACCTCGGCCAGCTTGACCAGCCGTGGGGAACTTCGTGAGAACTTGGCCACGAGAGCGCAAGCCCAGTAAAACCTGCTGCAGGCTAGAACCAACGCTGCCAAGATCAGGGCAACGATGCGGGTTGTCCGGATGGAGTCTCGTCGTCCCGGCTCGGGAACGGTTGAGACAGTCGCACCGGAACAGGGAAGTCCAGAGGGGACAGCATCTTCAGGCTTTCGGATGAAAGCACGTTCGCGCCACCGTCCGACCAATGCCGTCGGTGACTTCGGCCTGCCATGCCGCATTCCTCCCATCCTTTCCATCGCGGTCTCTATGCCCGATCAAAAAAAGAATAGCGAAGCGCAAGAGCCCAAGCCGTCCCGGCTGGAGGAAGCGCGGCGGATCATTGAGGAGTACGCCGTCGATACTCCGGGAGTTGCTAGGCCGCGTTTGGAAACTCCGGTCGGAACCAGTGGGAATGTTCTAACCGGCCACCAGCGCTCGCGCCCATGCACTTTCATCGGGAAGACGGCGACGTCCACGGTCCGCGTGCGCTCGCCCTTGCGTTTGCGGTGCTTGAAGCTGCCCAACGCGCGCTTTGCGATGACGCCCATCACGCCCGCCTCCTCGTAGGCTTCGAGCGCGGCCGTGCGATGTGGCGACGTATTGCGGATCAGTGAGCCCTTTGGGACGCTCCACCTGCGCTTGCGTCTGGTCGTGATCAGCATCACGCGGAGCTCGGAATTGTCCAGACGAAACGGCAAAGCGGCGAACTGTTTGTTTCCCATCGGGGTTTGATGGTCTAGGGAATCACGCACAGCCGTGAGACCGCTGAGTGAATTTTGCCGCAGCCTGGGAACGAATGTGCACTTTGTACTTAAGCCAATAGCTCCACTGGGGACGTGGAACTATGGGGAAGTGCAGTGCCGACCTCTGAATATTATTTGAAGCAAGCCGAAATCGCATCAAGATTGGCATTGGCAGAACTGGACCCGGAGAAAGCCCGGGCGATGCACATTATGGCGCTAGACCCTTTCGATAAAGCGCAAAAGGCTCAGGTCAAAGACACGCCCATCCTGCCGGGGAGTCACGCGCCCTATCATCGAACGGCAGTAAGGCACCTTCAGCCCTCACGCCTTTGCTATCCCGAATATGGCACCCGGAGCCGCCGAATACGAAAAAAGGAAGGCTCCAGCCCACGGGGGGAGTGAGCTGGAGCTTAGTCTGGGCGACAGCCTTGCCAAAGGATCCATGGATCATTGAGGCCGCCCGCAAGATCCGCCAGAAGCGCTTTGTCCTCGATGGGGAAGCCGTCGTCCTTGGCGTTGACGGCGCGCCGGATTTCAACGCCTTGCATAGCCGGCAGCATGACGAGGAGGTTCAGCTCTGCGCATTCGACCTCCTGGTCGAGAACGGCGACGATCTCCGCAAGCTACCCCTCCACCTTCGGAAAAATGCTCTCCGGCGCCTGCTCGCGCGGCGTCCAGAAGGCATCTTCGTCAGCCCGTTCGAGCAAGGCGAGATCGGGCCGGACCTATTTCGGGCGGCCTGCAAAATGGGCTTGGAGGGCATCGTCTCCAAACACCGTGATCGACCCTACCAGGCCGGCCGATCGAAATACTGGATTAAGGTCAAGAACCGGACTCATCCGGCGATGTACCGAGTGATGGACGCCCTCGCTTAAGGGGCCGTGCAGGGCACGCCAACAGCGTCGTACAGATTATCTTGAGCGAGGTCAAAGTGTCGCGTCGATGATCAAGGTTGGCGCGCGCCAAGCCGTGTAAAATGGCATATACTCGCAAGCCGGTAGTATTACAGCCCAACGAAAGAATGCCCCTCGGAACAAATGCAGCGCGACGTCCTACGTTAGGAGGACGTCGCGATGCAATTGTGCATCACAACCAGAGGGGAAGTTGTTATGAAGCGACGTTCATTGCTCCTGGCATTGTGTTCTTCCGCTTTCATCTCTGCACCAGTACTGGCCGATGAGGTCAAGCAGGAGGCCGAAAAATTAGCCGTCGCCTACACCGACTGCGTCGCCAAGAAAGACGCGGCCTGTGTCGCTGCGCTCTATACAAAGGACGGGGTCCAGATCAACCCGGGCGGTGTCTTTTCCGATCTCAGGACCGTATACGAAAACAACTTCAAAAACGGCACCGATCATATTGAGATCAGAGTCGGCAACATGTCCGTCATCAACAACGATCTGGTTGTTGCCAACGGCGAGACCGACATCTTCGGTAAGGACCCTAAGAGCGGCGACGCCACCAAGGTCACAGTGTTCTGGGGCGCCATCGACATACGTGAAGGCGGCGCTTTGAAAATCCGCCAGTTGACCGTCGGCATGAAGCCGCCTCCAGCTAAGGAAGCCAGCGCCGAGAAGAAGTAGGACGTCATCATGTCGTAAGTTACCACGCGCCCATCCTCTTTGAGGGTGGGCGTTTGATCTTGCTGCACGTCGGTCCGAAAGCGAATACGGGTGCCACGCTCGCGCGATGTCTGCAAGTGTGCCCTGGCCCATCGCTTCCGTTGGCGCGTCGTAGCGAGCTGTCCGGTGCCGGGCGTAAACCGGAAGCGCCGCAGCGTTGGTCGAAACGGCGCTTTTGACCCCGAACGGACATCAGGCCGCTTGGACTAACGTTGAAAACTTCCTACGCTAGATCGAACGCATAGGGCGCCAGGGCATGAAGCGGCGAGAATTTCCTACGCTTGTCGGGGGGTGTCGCAGTATGGCCCTTAGCAGCCCGATGTTGGCCAGTGCGAAAGTTCAGTTGACGTGTGCCCGGGTGGGTTGATGAGGCAGATCACACGCAATGAGCTATCAGTTGATCCAATTGCGGGAGAAGCCGCAACATCTGAAGACCGTTGCGGGGTGGATTCATCAGCAATGGTGGTCCAACACCAACACGCCGACAGATGCTATCGAGCGTTGGCTGGGCACTCATCTGGGCACCGATGGATTTCCTACTACGCTCGTGGCCATCGAGGCAGATGACGTTATCGGATCAGTTTCTCTGCACGAAACCGAAGCTGAGGATCGGCAAGCTTACAAGCCTTACCTCGGAGCACTGTACGTCAAGCCCGCCAACAGAGGCCGGGGGGTTGGCGCGACACTTGTCCAAGCTGCGGAAGCTCACGGGCGCGGCCTTGGTTTTTCGGAAATATACCTGAATGCTGCTGATCCATTAGTCGTATTCTATGAAGCACTAAGTTGGAAGGTGGTTGAACGCGACTACGGTCCCAAACACCTCAACATTATGCGGCGTCGCCTCAAAACTAGTGGAGGCTGCTGACTTCCGTTGCTGTGCAGGTTTTTGGACGCCGGCGACAAAGAGGCTTCGCACGCCGAACTGACCGGCGTCCAAAAAGCGCCAAGGCACGAAGTCGCGGGAAGTTGAGCACCGGCTAAGCAGCGAGCGCTATGGGGATTTAATGCCGGCGTCGGGCTCGATGATAGACGTGACGGCGACAGGATTGGACCTGCGTGTCCGGACGTAGGGCAGTTCAGGAGAGTGCATTAGGCTTTTGGGCGGGCGTTCGGAGCGCACCAATGCGCGATGTGCGCACTGATGGATGCCGCTGGGTTGAGCGAGATCGCCGCCGGCATTTAGCCAGCGCATCGGACCAGGACAACAGCAACGCTCACAGGAGGTCTTGGTCATGACGTGTCGATCCTGATCAGTGTCGGCCGCCAGCTCGGCTGGCAGCCGCGGGCGAACACCTCGATCACGATCATGCGGGCGCCACAGCGCGGGCATGGGCACGGCAGCATACGTGGCGTGTCCGTCGCGATATCCGGCTGCTCTCGCGGGTCGGCGGCCGGTGGGGCGACGTTGAGGAGTGCGCGGGCTGTCGCGATGCTCTGGGCGCGGTTGGCGTTGGCAAAGAGCCCGTAGTGGCGGATGCGGTGGAAGCCCTTGGGCAGCACGTGCAGCAGGAACCGCCTGATGAACTCGTGCGGGTGAAGCCGCATCGTCTTCCAGCGGTTGGCGCCGTTGAGGCGATAGTCCTTCCAGCGGAACGCAATCGCTTCGTCGTCGGCTGCAACGAGGCGGCGGTTGGAGATGGCGACACGATGGGTGTAACGGGCCAGATAACGCAGCACCTGCGCGGGCCCCGCGAACGGGGCCTTGCAATAGACCACCCACTTGATGCGCCGCAGCGGGGCGATGAAGCGCTTGAACGTTGTCTTGTCGGTGAGTCCGGCATGGGTATTGAAGAACTTTAGCTCGCCGACGTCGTGCGCATGCACGAGCATCGCCAGCATTTTGCCCTGGAACAGGCGCGCCAGCACGTTGACATGGACGAGGAAATTGGAGCGCGCGGCGATCCATCGCGCGTTATCGAGCGAGAGCCCTCCACCCGGCACGATCATATGCACGTGCGGATGATGGGTGAGCGCCGAGCCCCAGGTGTGCAGCACGGCCGTGATACCGATCCGCGCGCCGAGGCGCTTGCGATCGCTTGCGATGGCGAGCGTCGTCTCGGCCGCTGCCTTCATCAGCAGATTATAGATCACGCGCTTGTTCTGGTAGGCGATGTCACGCAACTCGCTGGGCAGCGTGTAGACGACGTGAAAATACGGCACCGGCAACAGCTCCGCTTCGCGGTCGGCCAGCCATCGGCGGGACGCCGCACCCTGGCACTTCGGACAATGCCGGTTGCCGCAGGAGTTGTAGGCGACCTCGGTATGGCCGCACGCCGCGTTCTCGCAGCGTGCGACATGGCCGCCGAGCGCTGCCGTACGACAGCGCTCGATCGCATTCATCACCTTCAATTGCCCGAGGCTCACATGGCCCTGATTGGCGTCACGCCAAGCAGAGCCGTGATCGCGGAGGATGTCCGCGACCTCCAGAACTGGCCGAGCCACGGCCGGCGGCGCTACGGCGCTGGCGGCTCCTCATTGTCTCGCTTTGCACGGCGGCGGCGCGGCGCGCTTAGCCCCTCGAGCGGGCTCTCGATCTTGGCAATCAGTCCGATCGCCACGCGACTGTAGCGGGCTGTCGTCTCAAGCTTGGAATGTCCGAGCAACGCCTGGATCACGCGAATGTCCCTGCCGCGCTCGAGCAGGTGGGTCGCGAAGCTGTGGCGAAGCGAATGCAGCGGGACCGTCTTGCGCAGCCCCGCGGCTTTGGCGGCCTCCTTGAACAACCGGCTGAACTGACGCGTGGTCAGTGGCTGACGTTGACTGCGACCGGGAAACAGCCAGCGCTGTTCGGGCGCGACGCCGTTGTTGGACGCGGTCGGCCCCGCCTTCCACCATTGCCGCAACAGCTTCAGGACCGCTGGCGGCAGCATCACGTGCCGGTCCTTGCGGCCCTTCGACTGCACAATGCGGATGATCTTTTGCTCGCTGTCGATGTCGCCCGCCCGCAGCCGCACCACCTCGCCGGCGCGCAATCCGCAACCATAGGCCAGGGTCAGCATCGCCCGCGCCTTCAGGCTCGTCGCCATGGTCAGGACGCGCTTGACCTCCTCGGGGCTCAGCACCGGCGGCAGCCTCTCGGGCTCCTTGAGGTGCCAGACCTCGGCCGCCAGATCGTGACGACGTAGCGTGACGCGGAACAAGAACCGCACCCCGGTCATGATCCGATTGCGGTTGCAGATGCTCATCCCGCTCTCGATCAGGTGCAGCTGAAATCGGCGCACCTCGTCGGCCGTCGCCGTATCGGGCGAGCGTTTGAGCCAGGCGGCGAACCGCTTGCAACTGTAAATGTGGCCACGCTGAGTGTGCGGGTTGAGCTTGCGCGCAGCCATGTCTTCGATCATACGCTGACGCAGCGGACTGACTGTGTTGGTATCGCTCATGGAGAGCTCCTTCCTGAGTGAGGGTTGCAACACCTCGATTCTCAGGACGGGGCTCTCCAGTGCTACCACTATCGTCTCAACTGGCTACCGGCCTCTCGGCTCTTGCTCCCGCGCAGCGGGCTGGAGGTGCCCTGACTCGTTTCGGAAGTCGCGTTCGTTCCCCGATGGCCTAAACCTAGAGCTTCGACATGGCCGCGCGAGCACGATCGCACCACGCTGATCGTGCCCCACGACGTGGAACGAGTTCTCGCCGATATCGATGCCGATCACGGCGGTTGCACAGTTGGCTTGCTGAGACATGGCGTGCTCCTTGTCTTCTCTGCCCGGGGCCAGCTTTGCGTGCTGTCGGGGCCGGAGCACGGCCGGACGATCCCATCAGCGGATGTGCCTTCCAACTCCGCCTCTATCGACGCATTCAGCGTAAGGTTGGTGCTACGAATCGCTCGTGGCTGGTGGGGTCTCGGGGAAGCTATGGAGAGATAAAAAGCGCAAGAAGCTCCGCGATCAGATTGATATCTAGCCATTAGTTTCCGATAATGCCTGAACTCGAAGCGCGTGGGGTTGGCAATGGACACACCGAAAGTGCCCGAAACGCAGTACGCCCAGAGCGGAATCTTTAGTATCGCCTATCAGGTGTTGGGGGATGGACCAGTAGATATCATCCTCGTGCCGGGCATCATTTCGCACATTGATTTTCAGCACGAACTGCCAGGCTATACTCGTTTTCTGCGTCGACTGGCCAAATTCGCGCGTGTCGTCACTTTCGACAAGCGAGGACAGGGTTTGTCTGATCGTCTGGCCGATGTTCCCTCGCTAGAGGAGCGCATCGACGATGTGCGGGCCATTATGGACGCGATTGACTCCAAGCGAGCGGTCCTAATCGGTTTCTCGGAGGGAGCAGCCATGAGCGTGCTGTTCGCCACGACATATCCCGAGCGCGTCTCGCAGCTAGTTTTATTTGGAGGCCTTGCTCGAATAATGGATTTGATGCCGCCGAACCTCCCGCCTGAGGTCGTCCAGGAGCGCCTTGCCGCGGTTGTCAGGGGATGGGGCAACGGACAATTCCTTAGCAGGGTGTTCGCAAGCGACTCCGGCAATCCAGAGGCACTTGCGCGTATCGCCAAATTCGAAAAGTTGGCGAGCAGCCCAGGTGCGTTGAAGTCTTACATACTTTCGAACCGTCGAATTGATATTAACCCAATCCTTCCGTCGGTCCGCACGCCTTGCTTAGTGTTGCATCGCGCGACGGACGCGCAGGTGCCGGTGATCTTGGGTCGGCAGCTCGCCACCAACATCCCGGGCGCAAGATATATTGAGTATCCATCGGGAGATCACGCTTTTTGGACGGGTGACATTGAGGCGGTCGCGGGCGATATCGAGGAGTTTGTGACGGGGCATCGTGCGGCGGCGGAGGCGGATCTGGAACGCGTTCTGGCTACTGTTCTCTTCACCGATATCGTGGACTCTACCAACCGGGCAGCGCAGATCGGCGACCAACGCTGGCGCGGCCTGCTGGACAATCACGATGATCTATCAAACCGCCTTATTAGCAAGCATCGCGGAACTCTCGTCAAAAGTACCGGGGATGGCATCCTAGCTATGTTCGATGGCCCAGGCCGCGCCGTACGTTGCGCGCTGGCGCTCAGCGAGGAGACCAAAAGTATAGGCCTGCCTCTAAGGGCCGGCCTCCATTGCGGCGAAGTCGAGGTAAGAGGGAGCGATATCGGCGGTATCACCGTTCACGCGGCAGCGCGAGTGATGTCGCAGTCGGGAAGCAGTGAAGTCCTTGTCTCGCGGGTGGTAACGGATCTTGTGGCCGGGACGGACTTAAAATTCGCTGAGAGAGGATCATACGAATTAAAGGGGCTGCCTGGGAAATGGGACCTTTATTCCGCCAGCAAGTAGTCACGTCGATGTCGATGACTACACGCAGCTTGTAAAAAGCAATCAGTGAACGCCGTAGAGTGTTTCTGGTGCATTGACCAAAAAGAAAATGCCTAGGAACATGTTCGGATGTCGGCTTGTGGCCCCAAGAGGCGACATGGCTTGATCGTTGGAAAAAGGCCACCAAGAACGACGACCCTAATACACCAGGCGTTGTTGGAGCTGCTTGATGATCTCGCGGAGGTCGTTCGCATACTCCTTGATGATGCGGCGTGCCTCTTCCGAGGTGACGGCTTGGCTTCTTTACTCTCGGTCTGTTTGTCAGGGACGGGCAGTGAGTTCCACAACCGATGTGTGGGGCGCCTACTAACCTAGGTTTCTACGGATCAGTTCGCGGTGGGCTGCCTGCGAAATCCTAAGAGCGCGATCGGTGGCGAGAACATCTATCGCCAACTCACTCTCGTGCCCGTGGAGGAGCCCTCCACACAAGCGGAAGACGGCCGCCACCTAATTCGACGAAAATTTCGTGGTGTCCTGATGCGCTGCCAAGAACATTCAACAGTCAGCATCGCTGACATGCCTTCGGAAAAATATCCGTACTCTCGATGGCCCACAGAGATGTAGCCGCATCTTGGAATTCGTTCTAGTCTTCCCGGCCCTCGGTCAACCTTCGCGACTGACCTCGAGCGAGATCATGATCAAGAATCAGAGTGCTATTGCTGCTAGGGCCGCGGCGCGACTTTCGTCCGCGCAAGTGGCGTTGGGACAAACGCAATGGAGGGCGACTTCCACGCGTCACGACAGATGACATTGTTCGGTGGGGACCGTCGACGGCCCGTGGAGAAGAAGAACAGGATCACACTGAACGAGCTTCAACGGGAGGAACCGCGATGGGTAACAACTTGAAAAGCGCATGTGACGGGGTTTTGCAGAGTGTCGTGACAGGCAAAGACCGCGTTCCGGGCGTAGTGGCAATGATCACCGATCGCTCGACCAACATCTACGAAGGCGCCGCAGGCGAGCGTATGCTTGGCGGCGGTCAGCCAATGACGGCTGATACCGTCTTTGCCATCTTCTCGACCTCCAAAGCGATCACAGGCACGGCCATTCTGCAATGTGTCGAGGAGGGCAAGCTCGACCTGGACGCCCCGGCCAAAACCTACGTTCCCGATATCGGCACGCTGGAAGTGCTCAACGGATTCGGCCCCGACGGCAAGCCGCAGTTGCGGAAGCCAAAGCGCGACATCACCACTCGAATGCTGATGCTGCACACGGCTGGCCTGGGCTACGACTTCTTTAACGCCAGCTATTTCCGCCTGGCCCAGGAGCAGGGCCAGCCGAGTGTCGTGACCTGCTCGAAGGCGTCGCTGATGACACCGCTCCTGTTCGATCCCGGTGACAAATGGGAATACGGCAGCAACATTGACTGGTGTGGGCAGATTGTCGAGAGCATCCGCGGCAAGCGCCTCGGCGAAGTCATGAAGGAGCGGATTTTTGCGCCGCTCGGGATGGAGGACATCGGCTTCTCGCTGACGCCTTCGATGCGGTCACGCCTTGCCGTCATCCACCAGCGTGGAGCCGACGGGTCGCT
The DNA here is from genome assembly GCF_051861855.1 of Bradyrhizobium sp. PMVTL-01. Taxonomy (NCBI): domain Bacteria; kingdom Pseudomonadati; phylum Pseudomonadota; class Alphaproteobacteria; order Hyphomicrobiales; family Nitrobacteraceae; genus Bradyrhizobium; species Bradyrhizobium sp. PMVTL-01. The sequence continues at coordinate 457,522 of NZ_CP193983.1, forward strand.
GACCCCGCTTCCCGACATGCAGCTGCCGCCTGACCCGGAAGTCCACATGGGCGGCCACGGGCTCTACGCCTCGATCGGCGAGTACATGAAGTTCATCCGCATGTGGCTGAACGATGGGGCGGCGCCGAATGGCCGCGTGCTCAAGCAGGAGACCGTCGCCGCGGCGGTCCGCAACGGTCTTAGGGCGGACCAGGCCGTGGTCATGCTGCCTGGCGTGATTGCAACACTGTCGAACGATGCCGAGTTCTTCCCGGGTCTGAAGAAGTCCTGGAGCTACACCTTCATGCTCAACGACGAGGACGCGCCGACAGGAAGGCCGGCCGGATCCCTTGGTTGGGCCGGCCTCGCCAACACGTTCTACTGGATCGACCGCAAAAACGGCTTCGGTGGCTATTGGGCGACGCAGATCCTCCCCTTTGGAGATCCGACTTCATTTGTCGGCTACATGAATTTCGAGACGGCCGCCTATCAAAGCGGCGAGGTGCGCGTGGCGGCGTAGGGGCGGCCGACCTGGCCTCCGACTACGGACGATGCCGGTCTGACCTATTGCCGGACCGGCGCAACGACCCGACCGAAACGACGGCGCGCAGAGACGCCCTCTGTGCCGATGATAAGCGCTCACAACGGGAGGAACATCATGACTGTGCAAGGTAGTTCGCCAGAAGCAAGCGCGAAGACCCACTTTGATGCCGTCATCATTGGTGCAGGCTTCTCCGGCATGTACATGCTGCATTCGCTGCGCGACAAGCTCGACCTCAACGTGACCGTGTTTGAGGCCGGCGACGGGGTTGGCGGCACCTGGTACTGGAATCGCTATCCCGGCGCGCGGTGCGATTCTGACAGCTACATCTATTGCTACACGTTCGACAAGAACCTGCTGCAGGAGTGGAACTGGTCAGAGCGCTATCCGGAGCAGGATGAAATTCTTCGCTATCTCGAGCATTGCGCCGAGCGCTTTGACTTGAAGCCTGACATCCAATTCGGCAAACGCGTTGTGGAGGTCATCTTTGATGACAACACCGAGCTTTGGACCGTGCGAACCGACAAGGGCGACTCAGTCACAACCCGCTTTGTCATCACCGCAGTCGGTGCTTTGTCGACCGCCAACATGCCGCCGTTCAAAGGTTTGGGGTCGTTCAAGGGCAAATGCTACCACACCAGCCAGTGGCCACATGACGGCGTCGACTTCACCGCCAAGCGGGTCGGAGTCATCGGCACCGGCGCGACCGCGGTGCAGGCAATCCCGGAGATCGCGCAGCAAGCCAAGCACCTCACGGTGTTCCAACGCACTCCCGCCTTCTGCGTGCCGGCGCGCAACGGCCGTGTCGATCCTGAGGTCACCAAGGCACGCAAGGCCGATTACGACGGGATCCGCCAGCGCATCAAGGACTCATTCTTTGGATTCGAACTCAACTTCCTGCCGAAGGTGGTGCTCGATACCACGCCCGAGGAGCGTGAGCGGGAGTTCGACAGGATGTGGGACGCCGGCGGCTTCGCGTTCTGGCTGGCCAACTACCAGGATATGTTCTTCTCCAAGGAAGCGAACGACATCATCGCCGACTATCTGAAGCGCAAGATCCGCTCGACCGTCAACGATCCGGTGGTCGCCGAGAAACTGACGCCCAAGAATTATCCCTACGGCACCAAACGCCAGCCGTTGGACACGAATTACTTCGAGACCTTCAACAAAAAGAACGTGCTGCTGGTGGATGCAGCCAGCGATGGCCCGATCGAGGAAATCACGCCGAACGGCATTCGCGCGGGCGGCAAGGAGTATCCGCTCGATATCATCGTCATCGCCACTGGCTTCGATGCGTTGACCGGCCCACTCAAGAAGCTTGGCATCAAGGGCCGCGGCGGCAGGATCCTGGCGCAGGAATGGGAGGCCGGGCCGCAGACTTATCTTGGCGTGGCTATCGCCGGCTACCCGAACCTGTTCACGATCACTGGCCCGCAAAGCCCCTCGGTGCTGTCGAACATGCCGGTGTCGATCGAGCAGCACGTCGAGTGGATCACTGAATGCATCGCCTACATGCGAAGAAGCAAGCTTTCGACCATCGAGGCGACAGCCCAGGCACAAGACGCGTGGGGCGCTCACGTGGCAGAGGTCGTGAATTCAACCCTCATGATCACGGCCAATTCTTGGTACATGGGCGCCAACATCGACGGCAAGGCGCACCGCTTCTTGCCGTATCTCGGCCCGGAAGGCGTCGGCGGATATCGCAGGAAGTGCGCCGAGATCGCCGAAAAGGGCTACGAGGGCTTTGCGTTCGCGAGCCATAGCCAGGGCGGAACCGTGCACCCGATTGCGGCCGAATAACCTGACAGTCCCTGACCGGGAGCGGCGTTGAGTGTCGCCGCTCCCGCATGGCAGTCGTGGGACGGGAGATAGGATAAACATGTTGCCCTCTGTGCGTTGCCGGAGGGCTGGTACTTTTCGGATTGCCATCGAAATCGGCCGCATCCCACGATCGTGGAGACCACCTTGCCGCAGCGGGTCCTTGATGTAGTTTGTAGATAGGACCGAGCACATCAGAGCTAGTGAGCCGGCGCAACCTGGGTGCAGGCCCGGCCGCGTCGGCTTCGGTCATCACCCCACCTCCTCGTCCTCGGCATGAGGCCACATGACCTCGTACATCCTTTCAAAGAAGCCCTCATCGCGCGGCCACTCGGCCGCCGCGCTGACCTCGTCCATCATTTCGCTCCAGATCAAATCGCTCCGGACGGTGAGCACGTCATCATCGGCGATATGCAGCGACCGGGCAATTTCGAGATATGCCGCTTGGTATTGTTCGAGCAGCGGTGCGAGCGCCAGCGCCATGTCGCGGCGCTTGTCGAGCGATGGCTCGGCGCCGATGAGCGCTAGGCCTTTCTCGTATTCAAGGCGCATGCGGTCCAGCTTCGTCGAGCGGAGGCTGTACCGATCACGAAATTTGCCGGTTTCGCGCCTCGCTTGAGGCTTCACGGCGAGGGCATTGCGGATCGTCTGCATGCTCCAGCGCGGGTGACCATGCTTGGAGTAGCCTTCGGGCGGCAGATGCCGCAGCGCGCGCACCAGCGTCGCCCTGTCCTTTTCAAGGAGATCGGCTGCGCGGTTGATAGAAAATAGATCCTTCATCCCTTTCCCGCCTGTTGTGGTGCGTCTTTATGGGATTTTATGCTGTTGTTGTGGCCTCTTGTAAAATTTTATCCCTGGGGCGACCGGGCGCGCAAGTGCGACCCACATTGGGCCACGGTCAGGAAGGACCCAATGCTTCGGATCTCGCCATCGGCTTCAGAAAGATCATCTCGTTCTGCTGGACCGGATCATGCAGAGCGACTCGACCTTCACCTGTTCGTAGTGATCCGGAATCAGACACACCCGCGCCACGGCCGCGCAAAGCAGGGGGCGCCATCTCGGCAGATCCGCGGGCAAGCGGGCCGCCAGCGCTGGCCGGCGTCTTTCCGCGAGCGTAACTGGTGTAACCCCTGAAACCAGTGTCACCAGGAGTTGCCAGAACTCCTAGAGAGTTCTTCATGCTCCCCTGCTCGTTCAATCGTTTAACTTCCTTCCTTGTTGTTACACCGGTTACACTAATTACAGGCTTGCGCTGACTGCACTTTGGGCGTCACAGGTTGCCGACGGCTACCCGTGACCACCTGCGGCATACTGGTTACTTCGCTCGGCTTCGCTCTGCGGCCTGCTGCAAGTCGATGACGTCGGCATCAGACTGGTTACGTTGGTCGTTCTGCGGTTGGGTGGCGGTTTTCGCCGCTGCGACAGCATCCTGCATCAGCTCGTCTGCGGTCGGCTCGCGCACATAGAACCAGCGCGGCTTGCTTACCGGCTTTCCCTGTATCGCAATCATGACCCGGACCTGTTTCTTCTTCCAACCAAGGCGCTTCAAGCAGCGCGCGATCGTGTTCTTTGCCTTCTGATCCCAGCGGCCCTTGTCCACGATGTCGAGGGCGTCCTTGAAGATCCGTTCGATCGTGACGCGATAGGCCGGATCGTTCGGCGGCCGGTGGAGACGACTTTCGAGGTAATCGGCGATCGGCTGTTCCCAAGCGTCTTCCTGATAGCGCGCTTCTTGCTCCTGCTTTGCCGTGGCAGCGGCATCAGCATTCTCCTGGGTGAACCACCACGGCACGCCCTGCTCGTACAGGACGCGCGCTTCGGCCCAGAGCAGGTCGCGATCCCGCTGCAAGCCCACCAAATTGACCTTTGTGACCACGACTGGAAGAAAGCGTCGGGCTCCGGTCGGATCCTTGAGATAGTCGTTGGTGTTGGTCGTTCCGAGAAAGATGCATTCACGCGGGCGTTCAATGACACGCCGGCCGTAAGGCGGCCGGAACCGATCAACCCGACGGGTGACGAAAGCCTTGGTGTTCGACACTTCGATGCGGCTCATCGCGTCGAGCTCGCCGATCTCGATTCCCCAGACGCCCGCCACCTGCATCGACGAATCCTTGGTGCCGAGCTGTTCAATGTCGTCCGTGAACCAGGGGCTGAAGAGCGTCTTGATCGCGGTGCTCTTCATCAGCCCCTGCTCACCTTCGAGAATGAGCATCGTATCAACCTGGCAACCGGGCTCGAGAATCCGAGCGACGGCACTGATCATCGTCATCCGGCCAACGGCCTCGGTATAGGCCGACTGCTCGGCACCAAAATAGACGCTGAGCATGGTGCCGAGGCGGTGCTGACCGTCCCACTCACAGGACCGGACATAATCCCGGACCGGGTGATAGGTGCGATCCCTCGCGGCCAGCTCGACGGCCTGCGCAGTGACGTTCGGCGTGATGGTAATGCGTTCGACGACCTGGAACCAGTCCGTGGCAGCGATATCGTCCTGCTCGGTCCAGGCACGGCTGCGGAATTCGACATTCTCGGCACGTTGCTCCCAGGGCGGAGCAGCGACAAGCATGATCCGATAGGCGAATTCATCGAATGCCAGCACTCCTTGCCAGCTGTCTGCGTGGCGCAGCACCATGACCGCGTTTGCAAGCAGCGGCCGCGGGTTACCCGACTTGGTGCAGATCAAATTGAAGCGCCATTTCGAGTTGCCGGTTGCTTGAGCCGCCTCGGGCGCGGCTGCGCTCGTGCTTTCTGCGGTGTTCTCCGGTTGTGCGCTGCCAGCGCCGAACGCGCGGGCATCGATCGGCTTCGCCTGCCGCGCAAGATCGGCAAGTTGGTCGACGGTGCCGCCGGCCTTGAACCAGTCCGAAACGTCACCTTTGGGCGGCAGCCCCGGCAATTCGACAAGGTACACGGCACGAGCTACTGGCAGCAGCTGCGCGGCCACCATGCGCATGTGGTCAGCGCCCACATCGTCGTTGTCCGGCAAGAGGTAGATGTTCTTGCCGGTTAGGTACTGGTTGAGATCCGGCGACCACTTCTTTGCGCCGCCCGAATTCGTCGTTGCGGTGAAGCCACGTTTGGTGAGGGCATCCGCATCTTTCTCGCCCTCGACGATGAACACGTCATCGTGCTCGGCCGCCAGCAGTTCAGGCAGGCGATACGGGATCTTCGGGCCCTTCGGGGCACCATTAACCCACTCCTGGCCATTCCAGCTCTGCTGCCAAAAGCGCTTGTCCGCCGTTCGGCGCACGCGGAGATACGGCGTGCCGTCGGCCTTCTTGTAGATGTAGTCCGTTACGCCGGTGCTCGCCGCACTCGGCTTGCGGCCGCCGGTCCAGGGCTCCAGACCGAGCTTCTGCCGAACCCAGTCTTTGCACTCAACCCCATCGTCGCCGGCGTGGCTGTACACCAGGAAGCCGTCGGGCGCGGTCGGGTCGATTTTGATGGAGAGTGACTTGTCCTTGGCGCTGTGGCCCGGACCGGGCACGTTGCAGGTATCGGGGCCGGTGACCTGACCGCCGAGCGCGGCAACGATCTGATGAACGCTGAACGGGAATGTGTGTGCGTTCACGACTACGCCTCCGGGTGGCCGCGATCGCGCAACAGGATCGCGTTACGCTCGGCGCGGGCGCGGGCGCATTCCTCGCGGCGCTTGGCCTCAACCTCGACGGCATAGGCCGACCGGCGGAGCTCGACCGCGATTTGGCGGATCGCCGCGATGCTCTTGGCATCGTCAGACTTCGTGCCGCACACTGCGTGCCGCACGACAAACCTGATCTGCTTCAGGATCAGAGAGACATGACGCGCAAGATCAATCGCGGGCGCGCTCCGATGAGTACGATCTTGCAGGCGATCGCCTTCGAGAATATCATCCTTGCTGGCCATGACGGCCTCCCACGCCGTTCTGGTGTTAAAAATCTAAAGCCGCCCCGGCTAGAGACACCAGGGCGGCTTTTCACGTGATTAGGGTTGAAAGAGGCGAGCACGCTCGCTGTCGGGGATCAGGGTGATCCCGCAATAATCGACCGCCTTGAGCTTGCCGGCCTTGATATTGCGCCAAGTGGTGACGCGGCTGGTGCCAGTCATCACCGACCATTCGGAAATGCGATATCCAAGCCGCGTCGGGCTGTCGTCGCCTTCCGGTTCGTCGGTGGATTTATCGGTGGTGAGCGTCATGCCGACGTTTCCCTCAGTTTCAACTCGAAACTAGAGGGTCTCGCGACTTCTCCCGGACTGGAAGGTTAAGTTGGAGGCGATTTGCCCTGCTGACTTAACGCGGCTTTCTTCCTCTCGTGAACCGCTACTCGGACGGCGCCCTCTTTGGGCGGGTCGACCCCGCAGGCGAGATGCAGTGACCTGATCGTGTCGATCAGCGGCTGGTGTTGGTCATAGCTTTCAATCTTGAAATCATCCAAAAGGTTGAGGAGCGGTTCCCAAAGCAGCGCTCGCACCAGCGCCTTGTGACGCTCCTCTCCGGGAGGCTGCCAAAGTACGGCGCGATAAATTTCCGGGTTATTCAACAGCTTTTCCGCGCCAGAGATGATGAGCATCAGGCTCACATCGAAGGTCGCGTCGTGGCTATACAGGGCCTCCGCAAACGTGTCACGATCTGCGATGGGCACCTTCCAGTCGCGATCCGTGACTGGCACCTCCAAAAGGTTGGCCCAGAAAATCGCGAAGCGCAGTTCGGAGTGCATGTTTTGTAGAATGCTTTTCCCCGACCTGACGATGCGGTTAAGCCGTTCTTCCCTGTCCGTGACCGTGAGAGTCGGCTCGTACTCCAGGGCTAACCGTAGGTTCTTCACCATATGGTCAAGTGCGACGACGATCCGTCGCCGGTCAGGCGGAAGCTGCTCGCCAAATGCCTTGAGGACATCAGGGATGTGCTCGGGCGCGCGGATGAAGGACGACAGCTTTAGATCGCCCTTGATCGGGTCGCGCAAGGCAGCAAGCCAATCAGGCGTGTTTGTCCGGGAAGCATCGATCATGCCGTAGTGTGCCGATCCCTGCAACACACTGCAATAGGGAGAAACGCCTTGGTCCGTATTGCTTGGCGCCAAGCTGACAAGTGGTCTTTGGGCAGCCAACTTGGGCGTTAAGTCGGCCAGCTATTTTCTGGCCAACTTAACCTTCTCGCAGGCGTACGCCCCTCTACAACGATCTACTACTCCAATGCAGATCAAGGAGGGTAATGGCAGCCGAGCCGAAGCGGGCCGCACCATCCATCAGCGATAGCGGCCCTGTTCTGACGAGCGCCATTTTCCACAAAACCTGAAAATGTCGCGCGTGACTCCCATAATACCGCCGGATCGGCCCGACGAGGCCGTTCTTCGGTATGTGCAGGAGCTTGCCAAACGACTCGCGCGCGAGGATCATGAGGCCGAGATCGCGGCCCGCCAAGCATCGAACCCCGCGATCACCAAAAGCCCATGAACCGCTGCGCCATCTACGCCAGATTTTCAAGCGACCGCCAGAAAGATCGCAGTATCGACGATCAGATCGCTCTTTGTCGCGATTTATGCGCGCGCGAGGGCATGGCCGTGATCTCGACATTTGAAGACCGGGCGATCTCGGGCTCAGCCGCCGTCAATCGCCCAGGCTATCAGGCGCTGATGCAAGCGGCCGAAAGCAAATTGTTTGATGTCATCGTCGCCGAAGATATGGATCGCATCTTCCGCGATCAGGCCGATTATCACAACGCTCGCAAGCGGCTCGATTTCCTGGGCATCACCCTGCACACTGCCACCGGCAAGGTTGGTACAATCGACGGCGCCTTGCGCGCGCTCATGAGCGAGCAATTTATCGAAAACCTGCGGGTGCACACTCGGCGCGGCCTTGAAGGCGTCTTGCGCGACGGCCGGCACGCTGGCGGACGGGCGTATGGCTACCGCGCCATCAAAGACAAGCCAGGCGAGCTAGAGATCGTTGAAGACGAAGCCGAGATTGTTCGTCAGATTTTCGCCGACTACATTTCTGGCAAGACGCCGCGCCAAATCGCGCACGACCTCAACAAGCGCGGTGTGCGCCCTCCCCGCGGCCGGCTGTGGAATAGTTCGACTATCAACGGTCACGTCGCGCGCGGCGGCGGCATGATTCTCAACGATCTGTATGCCGGTCGCATCGTGTGGAACAAGGTCAGAATGGTGAAGGACCCGACGACGGGCAAGCGCCTGTCGCGTCCGAATCCGAAAGAGCAATATAAGATCGTCGAGGCGCCGCATTTGCGTATCATCGACGACGCAACGTTCAATGCCGCGCAAGTCATCAAAGCCGAGCGCCGCCGCGAGGCGACTCCGGCAACGGCGCAAAAGGCGCGCGCGCCGAAGCGAGTGTTCTCCGGATTGATCAGATGCGGCTCGTGTGGCGGCGGCATGTGTTCGATCGGTAGCGACGCCAAAGGACTTCGGTTGCAGTGCTCGACGTATCGCGAAAGCGGATCTTGCAGCAATGGTCGCCGCGTCTATCTCGACAGCATCGAGGCGCTTGCGATCAAGGGTTTGCACCAGCACCTCGCCCATCCCGCGGTGATCGCCGAATTTGTGGATGCCTATAACGCCGAGCGCAAGCGGCTGAAGAAGGAGGCGAGCACGGAACGCACTCGGATGGAGCGGCGCCTGGGCGAAATCGAGCGCGAGATCAAGCGCATCGTCGATTTCATCGTGAAAGGCATGGCGAGCGACGCACTCATCCCACGAATGAATGAACTGGAGGCCGACCGCAAGGCGCTGGCCCGGCGCCTTGAGGAGACCAATGAAGCCGACAAGGTGATCGCCCTGCACCCGAAAGCCATCGACCGCTACAAGCGCGCCGTCATGGAACTGGCCGACGAGTTGAAGCGCGGCACCCCGACCGAGTTCGCTCCCCTCCGCGAATTGGTGACAGCCATCATCGTGCACGCCAGCCCGAGCCGGGCGGGCGGTGCCGGAACCAAGGCCAATGTTGAGGATGACCGGACCGTGCGGATCGACATCAAGGGCCGCCTCGCCGCGCTCTGCGGCAATCCGGCCTTGTTTCCGAATATGGCTATGTCGGGGGGATCGTTGGTAGCGGGGGAGGGACTCGAACCCCCGACCCCAGGATTATGATTCCTGGCACTCGGTTATCTGGTTCGCTCTTTGTCGCTCCCTTCTGCATCGATGCCCTGCTCCGCGCCGCGTCGCCGAGTTTTGGCAAGCTCCGAAAGCTGGTTCTTCAGCGCATGCCGGAGAGTTTCAACGGCGGGCATGTCGTTGACGAATTGCAGGGTCTGTCGAGCTAGCGCGTGATCCGCTACCGCTTCGGAGCGCAGTAGCTCGGCGGCATAGTCGAGGTATCGCCGCCTGATCGCGTCCTGACGTGACTTGATCTTTTCGTCCCAGGGTTGTTCGGCAGTCCTGCCGTCCCTCACTTCCGAAAGCACTTCCTTACGGGCGAGCCGGTCTACATCGGGTGTGAACTTTCGCTTGCGCATAGCGAGGACCGCCCCGCGATCGGCCTTTCGGACCCGTCCGCGAGTTCGCCGCGGCGTGGCCTCGGCCGCGATCCCGCGAAGCCGGAGTTCGCCAGCAAACCGCTCCCGCCACGCCTGAAGATCCGCCTTGCGAGGGTTGAGGCGCTTGCCGTCGTGGCCGAGTGAGCGAACCGTCAAGTGCACGTGGGGATGTTTGTCGTCGAGGTGCTGGACGAAGACGTGGTCGTGATTGTAGCCGAACGTCTCGATGGCAAATGCCCGCGCCGAATCCTTGACCGCGATCGCATCGGTTCCCGCCGGCATCGATAGAATGATGTTGATCGAAAGGGAACCATCGCGGCGGCGCTTGTCGTCGAGGACAGAATCATCCTCCCAGCGTTGCTGCAGGTCTTTCAATCCGAGACGACCCGCCAGCGTCGCGCCCTGCTCTGTTTCCGCGTCGAGCTCGCCGTTTCGTGTGATGTATGCAAGGTGCGACTTCAGATGCGCCGCGCTCTTAGTGCGACCGGTGATCTTGACCATCACTTCTGGTGCTCGGCGCACGATGCGTTCGAACTTTGCGCGCATCGCCGACGTAAGGCGGCCAGGAGCAGCCGGATCGGGAATATCCCACTCGGCCCGCCGAGGGCGCCGATTGGGCGTTTCCCAGACATACGAGATCGGCGGGAGTTCGGACGCCAGGCCGGTCCGCCATGATGAATGGCGCCGCTTCATCGCTGCCCATTCCAATAATCCGCGTTGCCATTCAACGCATTGCGCAATTGCGCGAGCTCTCTTTCAATGACCAACTTGGCCTCGCGAATTGCGGATAGATCCGGCTCGACCGCCCTGCCCTGCAGCAGGCTGGTGTTTGCAGCGCGCGCAATCTGGTTGATGTTGCCGCCGATCCGGTTGAGCTCGCGCACGATCGCACGGAGCGCCTCATGCTCGTTCGTGGAGTGCTGTATGGGCGACCCCAACCGTGAACGCACCAGCGCGACAATCCAGCCGGTTCGCGTCATGCCGCGCTGATGTGAAACTTCAGCGAGCTGCCGCATCTCGCTCTCGCGAAATCGCACCGTCACCTTCTCCGGCCGTCCGATAGGCAACGCTAAGATGCGCGACGCCGGTGCAGCTAATGCATCGGCGATGAGACGCCGCAGCAGCGCGGATTTGCCGCCCTGGGTAGCTGCAAAAGCTGAGAACTCCGCCGCGACTTCGTCGGAGACGCGAAGCGAGATCAGAGCCATGCACTCCAATTCCAATTGCGATGTAATACATCGCTGGCGCGAAGCCTATCCTGCACTAGAAAGCAAAAAAATGTGCCTCTTATTGTCGGTTCAAACCAACACTCCTTCCGTTCAGGGCGTGCCAGGGCGAAGCAATCGACGCCCCCTGCCCTCTCTTCCAGATTCTGCCCGCGGCGTCCCTTTGTCGAGATAGTCATCGCGAACACCGGTCGGCCGGCAACCGAGGAAACGAACGCACCAACTGGCATCGGCGATGTGGACCGCAACTTTCCAGCAGCCTGCGGCCCCCCTACAGCACTATGGAGAGCGCGTTCGGCCTTCGGCTGCTGCGCTAACGCGCCATCGTTGGGATGTGAAAGTCGCTCCGTTGGCACGCACCAATGGTTCGTCTTTGCGGTCGAGAAGGTGTCGAACGAGTTCATCTCCACAGGATCTCCTCGATCGTAAGCGCTGACGCTGGAACTTCCTCTGCCTTGTCCGCACCGTCGGCCAACACCACAGCGTGACGAGAGCCTTGCGTCGCGAGCCGATCGACAACAAGCTGACCGAGCCGATTGTGGTACCGAACCCTGATTGCCAGCGATGCTGCCGACCTCGATTGTGAAACGACGCGAGTTTTTGGCTGATCCTCCCGTGCCGCTTCGCGGTCGTTCACACCGTTGCGCGGGAGCGCTGCTTCCGGGAGGAGATCGGATTTTTCAGATCGAGATCGTTCAGCCGGCAATTCGTTCCGGGGATTGGCGCAGCCGTCCCCGCGCACGCCCCGGGCCAGTTGCCGAGCCTGCGCATCGGTAAAGCTGTCCTGCGTAGCGCATAGCCGTTCGATTTCATCAGGATGCGTGCGCCAAGCCTGGTAGAGTTCATAAAGAGCACGGATCGAACTGCCCTCAAGTCGCGCCCGGAGGAATTTCGGCATGCTTTTGACCGACGCGTAGCGCGACACCCAGTCTCTTGGTTTGCCTAGCTTGCGCGAGATTTCCGCTTGGGTATCGCCGGCGTCTAATCTATCTGCGATGAACTTGGCGATCTCAGGCGCGCGCAAATCATCGCGCTGGATATTCTCGATCATCTGCGCGTATCGGTCGGGCAAAGCGACGTCTTGAATGAACGCGGGCATTTCCCGCAGCCCTGCGCGCTGCGCGGCGCGGTACCGGCGCGCGCCCATGGCGATGACATAGCGTCCATCTTCATTAGAACGGCGAAGCACGATGGGTTGCAGCACGCCATGTTCGGCAATCGATTGGGAGAGCTCCTCCAGTTCCTGTTCGCTGAAGGTACGGCGTGGTTGATCGGGGTCTTCGTCAATGCAGTCAATCGCGACCAAAAGCGGTCGTCCGGTTTCGTGGCCCGGGTTTGCCGCGACGTCGACGAGCTCCTTGAAGCTGAGATCAAGCGTCATTCTTCGTCTCCTGATCGAGCCTTTCTACAATCTTGGCGAGAACCGCGCGGATTTCCCGACCCGCTTCTTGCGCAGAGCGACGTTTCAAGCTCCACACCGGCACCCGTTCCGCAACCGCTTCGGCATAGCCGTCCCGTGCAACGATCTGGCCTGGGAACACGTACTTGCCCGCTTCGCGCAACAACTGCTCCAAGTGCGTTCGTTGACGCGGCGATTTGGTGTTGAAGTTCGACGGGAGCAGGCCGAGGAATCGCGTGTTCTGGCGACCGTACCGTCGTTGCACACCGATCACGGTCTGCATCAGGGCTTTGACGCCCTTTACCGAGTAATCTTCCAGGTAAATCGGTGCCAGAACATGCGAGGCGGCGACCAGGCAGGCGACACTGCGAACGCCAAGTGATGGCGGGGTGTCGATCACGCAAATATCGAACCGGTCGGCGGCATCGGCGAGATTCTGCTGCAGGGTCATGACAGCTGCAGCATTGCCGCGATCGATATCCGTCAATGAGCTGTCGGCCGGCGCCAGTGTGATCCCGTTGTTTTCCCCAGCGACAAACCGGGTCGCCGGCTTGAACAGGTCGGCCGCCGAAATCGACCCAGTATGCTGCTTGAGCGTGTCGGTCGCGTTGCCCTGCGCATCAACATCGATCATCAAAACCCGGCGGCCCGCTTCCGCCATGAACCAGGCCAGATGCACGGCAAGCGTCGTCTTTCCGACGCCGCCCTTTTGGTTGTTGATGACGATCGTGTTCACCGGGTCGACCTTGGTGCAACCATCTGCGCCCGTTTCATCCATGTTCCTCCAGACCGTGCTTCGCCTACCGGCTCGGTCCTGATTTGACCCGCCTCTTCATCCTGGTGTTGGTTTGAACCAACGCCCGCTGCGAACCAGCACGCGGCAGAATCCTGAAAGCCAGGCACAAAATCCCCTGCCAGAAGAGTCAGGTGGAGCCGAGCCACATAGGAACGAGGCCCTCAGTCGAATGAGTTCGCATCGGTTGGGCAGGCGCACACCGGAGTTGAAGCAGGACAACGAAAACCACATGCGTGTGCCTCGAGCCGCGTTGGTTCAAACCAACACGTTCTGAGGCAGCGCCACCTCGCAATCTCCGTACAGTGTGGGAAGACGAGACGAAGCCGACGCCCACCAAACCTGGACGACGGTAAGAACCGAGCGGCGCCCTCAGGCGCAAATAGGGCATCAACCTGCTGATGCTCTACCAGTTGATGCGAAGCCCGTGGCGGCGCGATGCAAATGGTTCGAAAGCGGCGTCGAAGGGAAGAAGGCCCCGCCTCGCGGCGGAGCCTTCTTTGGAGGCTCAGTCCCGGTTCGGGCGCGACCAGATCATCTGGAGGCCTTCCTCGCCCTCCACCTCGATGAGGGTGGCGTAGATCGGAGCGGGAAAGCTCGGGTCGTCCAGCTTGACGGAGAGGTAGTCGCGCTCGGTATCGCGGGCGACCTTCTGCCAGGCGGCGCCCAGTTCGACGTTGCCGGAGTAGATGCGGAAGTGCGGCCCCTTGTCGGAGGGCGTCTCGACGCGGACGAACTTGGCCTTGACGTTGAGATTGAGGGTCTTGATAGCGCCGGAGAAGCCGTTGTCCGTCGCGGTGAAGGTGCCGATGGTAGCCATTGTCTCATTCCTTTGGTTTTCTCGGGCCGCGCCCATCGCGACCTCGATGGCAGTCGTGAGACCGGAGGCGATCGACCCGCACCTGAAGGGCCGAAACGAAGTGGAGGGCGGCCGGCAGCGACTTTCTTGTCTCGCGGGGAATGGCGCGCAGCGCCAGGGGAAGAAAGTCGAGGACGGGCGTTGCGGGGACGAGATCGAGGTCCCCCGCAGGGGGACCGTCCTTCGGTCAGACCAGCCGTAATCGAGGACGCAGGTGGGCTGCCCTCGTGAAAACAGTTGGAAGGAAGACAGGCCCCTTGGCAACATCACATCGCCGGTCACGAGCACTTGCGAAAAGATCCGATTGTCCTGACGAGGCCGGCTGAAGACCGCATATCCCGCGCAAAGGGAACGGGAGAGCAGCAGATGCGAGTCGAAGTTCGCCGCCGCCGCCAGGTCGACAAACAACCACGCCCACGAACTTGGCATGCCCGGACATCCTGCGTCTGCTGCATCGATGCTGCGATCTTCGATGAGTGCAACACCATCCACGATCCGGTCGGAGCATCGCGGACGATGGCCTCCGGAGGTTTCGCCGCGACGCCGTGCGCGCGCGGTTGGCACGTGCGGACTGGGGTGCGTGACCAAACTGGACCTAAACGGAGTCGAAGCGCCGTGCGCTGTGATGTGGCGATCACGCTGCGCCCGTATGGCAGGCGCCACACTGCTTTCGCACTCGTTCGGCAATAGATCGAGGGCGGCCACGGTCAGCATCCGTCGAGCGAATCGGCCTCGTCCAGCGGCGCGCAAGGGCGATGCAGAAAGACTTGGCCACGGACAACGCAGTGCTCGAGCGAAGCGCAGATCGGCGTCGATGACCGGAAGCCAATAAGTCCCACCTACCGCTCACGCTCGTCGCTTTTCGTGGCGCCGGGAGTTGATCTGCGACATCAGGATCGGCCCAAGAGAAAACTCTCCGACCTCCGCTTTCCGCGTCAGCCCGCGCAAGTAGCCCCCAGCCGATCTAATCGTCGTCCCACGCTGCAGGATGCAGGCGACGACGACCGCCGCTTGCACTTCACCCAGGACGGTTTGCGCCTCCTCCCAGGCACTCGGGCTGATCCCCAGCATTGATCTCACTACGGCCGCGGTGGCGAGGAAATCGCGCCAGTTCGAAATCCCACCCTTCGCATAATCGACGATGTCCGGACATGCACTCAGGACCATTCTCAACGGATACGAACTTTCGGCGACTCGCGATGATTGAGGTTTTGGCTCAGCTCTCGCCGCCCTGCCTTCTGGAAGGCTAGGTTCAAATTCAATAAGTGCGTCTGGATTTGAATTCTGTATGTGGTGCTCAGAATGGGACTCATTGGCGCTCGGATTTTTGGATTTGATGTGTGCTTCCAGCAAATTGAGCACGTCGTCAGCAAGTTGCGACAGCTCGTCGGCGATCGGCTCGAGCTCCTGGCGCGTCGCGGTGCGTGGAATCTGAGCGACCATTGCGCGGAAGGCGGCATGCACCTCCTGCCAATCAGCCGGCCCCTGCCCTGCCCTTCGCGTCGGGACGCCTTCCTCGATGCCAGTTGCAATCATCTTCGCGATGTCGCGCCGGCACAGCGTGATCCGCTCACGCACCAGTTTGAGTGCCCGGGCTTCCGCTTCGATATCGGCCGCCAGGCTCTCGAACTCTTCCGAGCGCACAACGAGTGGTGACAGATCGAAACCGAAGGCGAGCTCGATTTCGCCGGCATCGTCCTTCCGCGCATAGCGCTTGCCATTTGGGCTGTCGCGCCGAACGATCAGTCCCGCGTCGACCAGGACAGCGAGATGACGCCGCAGCGTCGATGCCGGCATGCCGTGCGCCCGTCGACTGAGCTGATGGTTTGACGGGAAGACGATCAGATCATCCTCTCCTGTCAGAGCAGTCTCAGGATGGAAGGTCAGGAGCGCGTTTAACACCGACAGCGCGCGCTCTGACACGCCAAGGCGCGGCCGTGCGGTACAGATGGCGTGGAAGATCTTCCACTTGTGCACGATCTTTTCAGGAGGGCGTTCTGTTGCGACCATTTGGCTTGCCACATGGGCAAGCGTCAACGATCGCCGCCCAAAAGGCGTCGTTGGAGAGTGTGACTGCATGTCTTTGCCTCAGGCTGGGCAAAGGAAAACTTGCTCGCCGAAACGACGATAAAATCGCGTAGAAACTCTTGACTGCGATTCGCGAAAGTGATTCTCTGTCAGTCGCCAAACTTGAAGAGAAGGGCTTCCGGAACTCCGTTTCGGGGGCCTTTTTCTTTTGCCTTGTCTGCTCCTGGTTCGTGTTTACGGGACGAGGCGGTTAGGCCTCGGTAGTTTCCTGACCGCCGCTCGTCTTGGAAAAGGCGTCGAACAGGGCCGGGATTTGGTCGACGAGAAATGCCGCAAATGTCGCCGAGACATTCTTGTCGAGGGTAAGCTTCAATTCGCGCTCGGCGCGACGCACCTGCGCAATCTTGTCGCCAGATGCGGAATAGACCGGCTTCTCTTGCGAAGCCTTCGATGCGCCGGCGGACGGCGGACGGCTTGCTGCTGTGAATGCTGCAAGAAACCGGGCGTCGGTTTCTCGCTCTGCATATTTCGGTTCAGCGATCGCCGCTCTGACACGTTTGAGGGCCACGGCATCCTTGATCAATTCAGCGAATGACTGCCAGCGGCCGCGGCCAACTTTCGGAGCCTTCCCGATTGCTTGAATAACATCGGTTGGAACTGACCGGGCCACGGCAAGAAGTTTCGAAGCCTCCGCTCGATCAATCGACAACGCGTCTTGCACGACTGATCGGCTATGCCCGGCATCTTCAATATGCATTGCGAAGGTGGCGCGCTCGATGAAACTCAGATCTTCGCGTGGTGCGTTCTCGAGTCCTTGCGCCACGACAAGCGCTTCATCTGACAGGGCTCGCAGGATCGCTTTGACCGAAATGCCTAGTTCACGCGTCGCGCGGACGCGGCGATGACCGTACGCGCTCTGGTAGCGCCCTTTTGCTTCAGGATGCTCCCGAACGAGAATGGGCACCTCTTGACCACGCTGTGCGATCGACTGCTTCAGTTCCTCGAACGAGCTATCATCCTGGTCGCGAAAGCGGTCGGCCAGCGGCGACGGATCGATAAGCGACGGGTCGATTTCAAGGATCATCGCCCCGGAGGCAATCCTGTCGCGAAGCTCCTCGTTCTCTTTCTCGACTTCGGAAAAAGAGTCTTTCAACGAGCGCACTGAGCCCGACGAGACCCGCGGCAAAGCAGCGGGCATGTTGTCAGCTGACAACGCGGGTGATTGCGGGGCCGTGAAAAGGCTCTTGATAGTGTCAGTACGTTTGCTCATCGACCCCACACCTTCTTAAGAAGTTGCGCGATTTCGGCATTGACCGCGTCGACCGATTCCAATGCACGATCGTAGGCGCCCCGCCCTACGGCGCCGCGCTCCAGCTCATACAGGGATTGCTTAGTGAGGCCGGCATTGGCGATCGCGGTCGATTTCCACACTGTGGCTTGGAGAACATCCGATCCAAAAAGGGTCCGGAGGAGTGCCACGATTTGGGCTTCGGGCACGTCATTGGGATCGTGACGCGTGATGACGTACCGGATGAAATCGTGATCCAGTCGCCCGCCAGCTTCCTCGATGACGGACATGAGGTCAGAGGTCATGAGGAGAAATTGGCTCATGGATGCAACATCGACCATCTGAGGGTGGATGGTCACGAGCATCGCGGTCGCGGCGTTTAGCGCGCCCATGGTCAAGTAACCAAGTTGGGGTGGGCAGTCGATGACGACCACGTCATAGTCGTCGGCGACCTGGTCGATAGCGCTCGCAACCCGGCGAAAGAACAGGTCGTGGCCGCGTTCACGCCGCTCGACCATTGCTCGCGGCGTGGTGTGCTCGAACTCCATAAGCTCGAGATTGCCTGGCACGAGACCTATCCCGTCAAAATAGCTCGGTCGGACAATCTCGCGCATCGGCCGTCGGTGTTCGTCGTATCGAATGGCGCCGTAGAGGGTTTCGTTCGCTGCGATGTCGAACTCGGGTTGGTACCCGAACATTGCTGACAGCGAAGCTTGCGGATCGAGATCAATCGCCAGGACCCGAAAGCCGGCAAGGGCGAGGTATTGCGAAAGATACAATGCCGTCGTCGTCTTAGCGGAACCGCCTTTGAAGTTCGCGACTGTGATGATTTGGAGCTTGTCGCCTGGGCGCCGGCGCGGGAGAAATTCCGCTGCTTCGCGCGATCGCGCGGTGGCTAGATACCCGCGCAACTCGTGAATCTGGGCCAAGGTATAAGATCGGCGTCCGCCAAGGCCCGTCGCTGGGGTTGGTCCAAGTCCGTCGAGCGAGAGTTGCCGCAGGTAGCCATCGGACACGCCCGCAATTCGCGCAACCTCCCCCGAGGTGAACGAACGGAGCGACTTGCTCGCCGAAGGTGGGAAAAGCGTCGTCGCGAGCGAGCGAAGCTGGCCGGAAAGAATGCCGGCGTGCCGAGAGATCCGCGCAGACGCAGTCTCGCTCATCGTAACCGAATCTTCCGCTAAGATCGCCATTTGCCTTCTCAAGACGGTTTCCACGCGTCAGACGCCTAATCTCCGTCTTGAAAGATGGCCACGATTCTTTGATTTGAGCAAGAAATAAAGGGTTAACGAGCTTTTTAACCGTTGATGGCTTGCCGAACAGGGAGTAGCTGCGTTTTGGGCGCATCGCCTTGCTGTTGTCAGCTGACAACAACGGCCCAGCCGGAAGAGCCTTTCCTATAGCGTGAGTCGACTGGGCTGTCGGGGTCCCAAGCGTCATTTGGTATCCCACCACCTGCGGTACCGATGGCCGTTGCTATGTAAGGATGCGCCGACATCTCCGCCCAGGTGCAGCAAAACCCCTCGATTCTGACATCATGTCAGCGGGTACCGGCCCTTGACGGGCGGTTGAGCTATCGCGCGCGAGTCTCCTATTCCCCGCTTCCCAGCCAGTCGTTTCCAACCCGAGAATCGCGTTCTCGTAATTTAAGATGGATCCGTTCAAGCTACCCAACCTGATGCCTCACGTAAGGCGCCCTCCCCGCCTGGTTTGAAGCGTCCGAGCTGGATGGCGAGTAGCGGGAACGTTGGGTCACCAGATCCAACGGTGGGCCGGGCTGTCGCCGTGGATCGACGCGCCATTCCGACATCTTGCTGGGCCGCCACTCGCCCGGGGCAAGAGCGAGCGGCACACGATAGCAGAGGTCTCTGCCAGCCGGTCGAACGAACAGGCGTCGAGCAAATCAACCGAGTCCATTCCGGTCCATCCACGATTGCTATTGCGCTGCTTGGCTACACAGGGGCGCGGACCACCGAGATCCATTGCAGCGAAGGAAGATAATGCGCGGTCGGGCCACCACCGTTAAACGGTGCGGTGGATGGAGCCTCGCGCCGGGCCGGATCCAATTATAACGTCTGGCGTCCAGATGCCCCGGGTACCATCGGGAGCTTTCGAGTTCGCGGCGAGCGCGCTGCATCGGACCCTCCCGAGACGTCTCGATCGCAGGGGGACATTGCGACGCCAGACAGATTGTTGTCAGCTGACAACATCCCCCTGGGTCCGGACGGCCAACGGGATAGCGGCGGCCGGGCAGGCGGACGCGCCACCGGACCTTGGGTGATCAGGGACGGCATTGGGTCATGACCGTCGGCCGTCGGAAAGAACCAGCCGAAGGGCAGGCTGAGCACATGCCTCGATCCGGCTGTCAGCCGCAGCATCAGCTTCGGAAGGCACTCTGTCCGAAGACAACTAGGTGGATCCACAATCCAATCTCGCCGCAGTTGCGTGACGCCGAATGGGAGCGGAGAGTCGCCCCACACTGGGGTGCTAGGTAGCGACCGGGCGCTGAAGCATTGTTGTCAGCTGACAACAATGCTGTGCGCGCGCCGACGGGAGCTGGACGTTGTCCTCGGTCGGAGTTCCGTCAAGGTGATAGGCGTTTATCGGAAACAGCGCGGCCAGCGAGTGACATTCATATAATGCTAACCATAGAACTCTATGGCCTCTGTGCGTTTACGACCTTCTTCATCAGATTTGGCGAGAATACCCCCGCCTTCACGCGGTGTATCCGGAGTGTTATATAGGGATACACGATACGCGCTAGAGGAGCGCCGCATGGCCTTCCATATCAAAAATCCCGAGACCGACGCGCTGGCCCGCCGGGTCGCCGCCCTGAAGAAAATCGGACTGACCGAGGCCGTGCACACGGCACTCGCCCATGAACTCGACCGCGAGCAGGGCAAGCCGTCATTGGTCGACCTGGGCGTCCAGTTTTGTCGCGATTTGAAGGCAAAGGGCAATCCGCAGAGCGGCAAGCCTGCTGACAAGGCGTTCCGCGACAGCCTGTACGAGGCTACCTGATGTTCATCGACGCTTCGGCGCTCACCGCGATGCTCACCGACGAAGACGAGGCGCGCGAGTTGCTGGCGCGCGTGCAAGAAAGCACAACCCGGCTGACCTCGCCGCTGGCCGTATGGGAGGCGGCGATTGCCATCGCCCGCGTGCTCGATCTGCCAATCGCCGCGGCCGCCGAAGCGGTCGAGAGCTATCTCGCGTTGATAGAAATAAAAGTGGTGAGCGTGGTGCCCGAAACAGCGCGCATCGCACTCGACGCCTTCGACCGCTTCGGCAAGGGCCGACACCCGGCTCGGCTCAATTTCGGAGACTGTTTCGCGTATGCCTGCGCACGCCGTCTCGGTGAACCCTTGATGTTCAAGGGTGCCGATTTTCCGCAGACCGACATCGAGGCGGCCTGACAAGGATTGCTATTGGAGCGAGGCTGGAAGTCAGAGAAGATGTTATGAACGGTGATTCGCGGCGAAGCAACGGAACCGTCTGTGGGAAGCCACCCCGACAGCCGTGATCGCGGAGCCATTCGGACCGTCGTTCTGACCGACGAGGACATCTGAGCTTGGACGGCAGCCGAAGGCGTCCGAAAGAGGGAAGGGAAGCTGACAAGCGGCCCATCCTGGCGCGGTTTGGAGCCGACAGCGGTGACTAGCCTGGGTCGAGTTCGCTCAAACCGCTGATTTGCGAGCTGAAAATCAAATCCTGGATGGTCTCGAATTCGACATGGCTATGACGGAATGTAAAGCCGTGTTAGCTTCCGTTTCGTCGGTTCCCATGAAGGTTATCAGGACCTTGGCGTCTAGCTACAAAATCCCCAATCCGCTGCCATGGGGCCAGCTCGCCGGGCCACTCGCGGCCGCCGAGGACGCCGTGGCGCGCCTAGACGAACGGCTGGCCAAAAGCCCAATCCGCGAGGGCGTAATCAACCGCACGCACTTCACTGATGCCTGTGCCAGTCTGTGGCTGGACGGCGAACTTGTCCACCTCGAGGACCTTGTCCTCCACGACGCCGGCATGGACATCCGCGCTCCCACCCATGAGCTGACCCGGGCACATGCCGTGCTGCGTGCCCGTCGTCGCGTCGCCGAGGCGAAGCCGAATTGGGCGCTGTCAGCTACCGGACTTGCCAGCCTCCGCGGCCGGGGCGAGCGAGAACAAGAAACAGGCAATCGGAAGGAAGGTGGGGGAAGTTTAGAGGTCGACGGATACGCCCAGCGGGAAGAGGCAAGTCTTGAAGGGCCGCTCGGCCTCCTCGAGGCCGATCTGCACCTGGCCTCAGCCTTCGCTGCGGTCGACGCCGCAAACGCCAGGATGGAGCGTAGGCTCGCCGACGAGACCCGGTTCCGGCCGGAGCGGGCTTCCCTCATCTATGATCCCGACTGGGACGAGGAGGGACGCCTCGATCACTGGCGCGATGTGGTCGACCAGACTCGGGGCTTGCCGCCGACCCTAGCGGGGGCGATTGCCGCCGACGCCTGGGGTGTGATTGAACCGCTCGAGCACACGCCTTGGCTCGGCCGCCTGCTCGCCGCGGCATTGTTGAGGGACCGCGGCAAAACGCGCTCACATCTGCCGTGCTTGCATGCTGGGCTGAAAAGTATTCCGCACGAGCGTCGGCGCCCACGCGACGCCGCCGCGCGTTTGATCGTGCAACTCGAGGCGATGACCGCCGCCGCCGAGTCTGGGCGTAAGGACCACGACCGCTGGCTGATGACCAGAAATCTGCTTGCCCGCAAACTCGCGGACCGTCGCGCCACTTCAAAACTGCCGGCTCTCCTCGATTACGTGCTGACTAGGCCGATCGTCTCCGCGGGGATGATCGCGGCGGAACTCGGGATCACTCCCCGTGCTGCCCAAAACCTGGTTGCCGAGCTCGGCCTGCGAGAGGCCACCGGCCGGGGACGCTATCGGGCGTGGTGTGTCCTGTAGACACCTTCCGGAGTGGTTCACCGAGCGCTTCCCGGCCGAGTACTACCGCAAGCGACCCTTCGAGGAAGAGCCCGGCGCGCTGCTTCATGTCAAGCCTGTCGAGAACCGCAAGGCGGTCCGCTCGTCTCGGCGCGGAACGCGCATTGCGGGCCGGGTTGGCAAATGCGGAAAGGTTCGACCCAGCAGACCGCCGGCTTCGCGCCGTGCGTGCTCCAGATGTTCGCCTGAAGCGAGCCGCAAGGTCGGCCTTGGCCCCGCTAGGCCGCAGCGCCGGCCAATTGCTGAACGCGCCGTCCGGAGCGAGGCCGGGCTGCCACGGGACGGGGAGGGGAGGTCGGGCTACGCCGCGGCCGTCCCCGGGCAGATGACGGAACTGCACCGGCAGCTTGGCCGCGATCTCTACTTCGGTGAGGTCGTCGAGCAGCTTCAGGACTGTGCCGCTCTGTCCGGCATAGACGAGTAGGGTGCGGCGGCCGCGCATCACATGCGGCCAGCGCTCGCCGGCATAGCCGCGATAATCGTCATGCGTGCTCGACCAGATGTGCTCGAGCCGCTCGTCGCGAGTCATTGCGCGCACGGGCCGTGACTCGCGCTCGATGATCGCCGCCCTCATCCGATCCGGCGACAGCCGATCGGAAAGATCGCAATAGCCCTGGAACCAGCGCCGCCTTCGTCGATGGCAAGCGCGAATAAGATGCTGGTGACGCTGCCCGTGATGAATTCGCGCATCGCAAACATGTCGGAGCGCATGAACAGCGGTGGCAGCATCTCGAGCATGTAGTCGTGCTCCCGCTCGTTGATCTCAAACCAATCACCGATGAAGAGATGCTGGCCTTCACCTTCGGCCATCGCGGGGTCACCTCGGTGGCGGTTGAATAATCGGTGCATCTCATGGCGCGTCGCAACGCCTTCGAAGACTTTGCGGATGGGGAAAGTGTGCATGGGCGGCTCCTCATGGCCTGACCGGACTGACAGCGCGAGCGATCCCCCTGATCCCTCCGTCACTTCGGTCCTTCATCACACTCCTCGCCGGCCGCATCGAAGGTGCGGAGGGCCAAGGGCCGCGGAACGCGGGCGAAGCTTCACCCTTGACGCGCCGGCCACGCATGCGGCAGCGCCTCATCCCGTTTCATTTTTTCTCTCTCATTATTCGATCTCCCTTTCCCCGCCGAGAAATGAGAGACACCACTCATGCGGAGCCTTTGGCGCGGCGTCAGCACGCATGCGCGTCGCCCTCGCTAACCACGTCATCAAGTAGCCATCAGGCCGTTAAATCCTCATTCCAGTCGCCGGCGCACGGCCGTAATCGGGCATACCGCGCACTTGCATCCGCAGCGATGGCACAAACACGGTCGGCGTAGGTGTCGCCTTGCCGATTGTTGTCGGTTGCTGCCACGAGCCAAGCGTTGCCGCGCTTGGCGAGGCCGCGAATGGCGTCATCGGTTGCAGGCGACCAACCACCGCCGGTGCTGACATAAAGGGTGTCAGGGCGCAGGACCTCGATCGCGGCGAGGCTCATGGCATCTATGGCCGCCTCGGTGATGCAGATCCGCTCGCACTCCTCCGACCCGAAGCGAAACAGCTCCTTACCGCCGTCCGTGGCGAAGCCCCGCCACGCCGGTCCACGCTCCTCCCAGCCTGTGAGCGCCCCAGCAGAATCGGTATGCGCCGCCCACATGCTGCCTTGGGGGCCCTCTCGCAACAGGTCGCTAGTGACCGCCTCTTTCACAATATTCGCCGGCAGTCCGCGCTCGCCGGTAAGATAGCGCCAGGCTGGTGAGCCGGGGCGCGGCCTGAAGCGATGTCCCCACCGCTCTAGGATGGACGCGAGGGTCTTAGGCCTTGCCGAGCGCTGCCACGCGGGTGCGCTAGGCGCGAAGCCAACCATATCCGCAACGCGGTCGCATGCCTCGACGAAACCGTCGGCACCGAGATGTTCAGCGAGCGAAAACACATCCCCTTTCGCCGGCGACAGCGGATCGAACCAGCCGCGGCCTTGGTGGATGACAATGACGATGCTGCTGTCGCGGCGATATTTGATCGCCCGCCGGGTGCTTTCCTTGACATCGACTTTCCAGCCGTCTTTCTCCAGCAGAGATGCGCAGCCAACCTTTTCGCGCAGCTCTTCAATTTCTCTCTTGTCCATGTTGTGTGCACCGGAGTCGCGCAGGCGACGTCCGGTCCCCTTCTTCTGTTGGTGTCACTTGTTCCTAGCCTTGCGGCACATCTCCGACCGGCTGCGAAGCCTGCCGAATGCAAGGGCGCCGACAAGCTGTCGGATTTGTCAGATAGCTGGGCGCGGCGAAGCTTCCCTTGCAGCCGGCATGGCGCCAGCGGCAGCCGGTCACCCGCCTCAATGAGCCGAGTACCAGGGGTCGTATTCATGGACGATCGCGTCCTGATCACCGTCGTATTCCTGGAGACCATCACGCCGAACTCGTTCTCAGTTTGGACAAGGATGACAGGCACACATCAGAGTGTGGGCCAGATCCGAAGGCGTGATTCTGAGCGAGGGTGAGTTGTGCGACATGAAGCGCTCCCGTCTTGCGGCGGGGGCCATCCCCGCTCGACGGGCACCGACGTGTTCGGGCGCGGCTGCGGTCACCTCGTAGGCGAAGCCGCTCGATTTGGCCGCCTGGCTGGCAGGTCCGACGCTTATACGCGGGGTTCCGATAGACTCGGCAGTTGGCTTGTTCGGGGACTCGGGCCGCTTCGCGTCAGGGATGGCAGCCCGTAAGGGGGAAGACCCACTCGCGGGGCTTCGGCGCAGTCTCCAGCCCGGCCCGCAGGGCGATGCCCGCTATCTTCGCAGCCAGAGGCGCATAACAGCCCTGTATTTTCAGAGACCGGCCGCTGAACACCTCAACGGCTTTCATCACTGGTATTAAACTTCTGAATCGAGAGGCCTGATCGATTCGATAAATTAATTGGACGGTGGTTTCGACAGTTGCGATTCTTACGCATGTCCGAACTCACGGTGCCATACCTCGTGCTCCAACGGTGCGATCCGGCCTGCAACATGGCCAGGTTCTATGTCCTCACGATCGAACCCACTCTGTTCGGTGATACGGCGTTGGTGCGCGAATGGGGACGTCTCGGCCAACGCGGCCGCCGGCGGATGGATCTGTTTGCGGGGAGGGTCCAGGCCGTCGAAGCCCTCGAGGCGTGGCTCGTCCGCAAAAGGCGCCGTGGTTATGCTCCAAAGAACCCCGCGCCTTGAATGCAACCGCCTCACCTACCATCCTGCTTGACCCGTCCATCCTCGAACTTCTTACAAGCCGGACAGCTGTTTTTCGCATTACGGGAGCAATCCCTGCCGAAACGCGAGCGCCACAGCGTGCGGGAGGGTCAATGCAGCCAGATTTCGCCTGGCATTGTCCAGATGAAATTTCACGCCTCGCGGCGTAACGTCAAGAAGCTCCGCAATATCCTGCATCGTCTTGCCATCAGAGATCCATGCGAGGCACTGCCGTTCGCGCTGCGTCAGCGGGCTGATGATTTCTCTTTCCGCCGAGGTCGTTCCAATCTTGGCACTCACATGTGCATGGTAGGTGAGACCCACCGTTTTCAAAATGTCCTGTGAGGTCTCCATGAAACGATCGAGTCCCAGGCTGCGCTCGTCGACCGCCAGCGTAAACGCTGCGAACTGGTTCTGACTCGAGGGAATGCGAACGGTCAGGCCGGTCCTGATCTTGAAGCTGAGCGCATCGTCGAACAGACGGCGCTCTTTCGCAGACTTTGCGCTTCGCGCCTCGCGGCCGTCCCACAGGAACACCTGGCTCGCAATTCGCGGACCCTGAAGAACCGGGTCGATGTTGTGATACCCTTCGCGAAAATAGTGAGTGGTCCAGCTCTTTGGATAGGATGAGATCAGATTGGGGCCATTCGCCCGTTGACCAAAATAGGCAAACCACCGGAATCCCAATGCATGCGCGGCTCGTTCCGCAACACGTCGAAAATCATCTTCTGTTTGGGCAGCGTGAAGACAATCGACAAATTCATCGCATGCTCTTTTGACATCTTTCATTGCGCCACTTCAGTCGTTTCTTAGTTCCCAGAACGCGAATATTTTAATGATTCGCGTTCCACGTGCAGGTCTTTATTGTGGCCTTGCGGCAGCTTTGCGGCACGAACAATTCGATATCGCCCTGTCAAAACTACAAGCAGTACCGCGCACATACGACGGGGGAGGACAGTCTCTGACTGCAGCCACTCAAGGCAAAATATTCTCTCCGCTTGGTGGATGCTAAGGAACTCCCTGCGCTGTCAGACCTGCGCATCCCGGAACTTATGCAATTGCCAAAGTGCGCGCGGATCGGCGCGCCATGTGAGTACGGTCCGCGACCGAACAGATCCAAAGCGCCCCTGTCAGAACTGACAGCGCAACGCAGAGACCCTGGCTGCTTTCTTGATCTCGAAGCTGTGATTCGTGAGTTTGAGGTTAAGAATGAAGGTCATTGTGCGTAGCCGCTTGGCACTCCTGCATGACTCCGAACTAACGCTGGGAATGCATCGCCTGCGCAGGCGCGTGTTCAAGGATCGGCTAGACTGGGACGTCTCTGTTTCCAACGGATTAGAGATCGATCCGTACGACACCTTCAGGCCCACTTATCTCCTGGTGCTTGAGCAGAACGACGTTGTCGGCTGTGTTCGCTTGCTGCCGACCACCGGGCGCAACATGCTCGCTGATACCTTCCCGGTGTTGCTCGACGGCAACCCGGCGCCGAAGGCGACCACGATTTGGGAGAGCTCGCGCTTTTGCGTCGACACCAAAAGCGCGGCGGCAACGGCAGAGAATGGTCTGCGCAAAGCGACATTCCTGCTGTTTGCAGCAATGATCGAATGGGGTCAGCAGCGCAATCTTCAGGCCATCGCAACGGTCACTGATCTGCGCATGGAACGCATCCTGCGGCGGGCCGGATGGCATCTCGATCGCCTCGGCATGCCTCGCCAAATCGGCTCGACCACAGCCGTCGCCGGTTTGTTGCCGATCACTAAGGAGGCTTTCGGCGCGATCCGAGCGGCCGGGCAGATTTCAGGCCGTGCAATTGAGGCGCCATCAAGCCTAGCGATCGCTGCCTAACATCGAGCGTCCTCAGCTCCTGACAAAAAAGGCTCTCACCATGGATCCCGCTG
This sequence comes from Bradyrhizobium sp. PMVTL-01, assembly GCF_051861855.1. Taxonomy (NCBI): domain Bacteria; kingdom Pseudomonadati; phylum Pseudomonadota; class Alphaproteobacteria; order Hyphomicrobiales; family Nitrobacteraceae; genus Bradyrhizobium; species Bradyrhizobium sp. PMVTL-01. The sequence continues at coordinate 484,998 of NZ_CP193983.1, forward strand.
CATTCGCAGCTCTGGTCGAACAATGCGCCCCGACCGCAATGGCTCGGCCGCTGACGGCCATCGTGCGGCAGGCGAGCTCATTCGAGCCGCTGCTCATCACGATTGAAGGGCGCAAACCGATTCCGATTCAGGCGACCGACCCTGACGAAGCGATCCAGCTCGCAACCGAGGCCATCGCTAGCGGCCAGCAGGTCCGAACCGGTCTCGCCCAACTTGATGCTGACGAGACAAAGAAGGCCGGGCTGAGGGCTAGTAGCACCTTCGATGCGTGCCAGCACATTGCTGGGCTTGGCAGATTGTTCGACGCACGACTGCAAGCGGCGAGCACAAAAAGCGCAGACCGCGACCAGGCGATTGCCAAGGTTGTCGCGAGCTTCGCGGCCAAGGCTCCCAGCCAAGCGCCCGAGCCGCGGGTCGAGCCAACGGCGACCACCAGTCGTAATCACCTCAGCGGCGATACGGTAACCAATCCGCCAGCAGTCTCTTCCGGCGAGCACCCGCGCTGGGACGTCTATCGCTCAGGGATAGGCACATCTGCCTTCGTCTATGAACGATGAGAGCGCCTCTTTTCACCTCAACGCAATACCGCGGTCCGGGCTGGGTCCGGCTGCATTGCCAATCGGAGCCGTACCATGACTTCTCCTCTTAGACACTCCGCTGCCCTCCTTTGCATGGGGGCCGTTCTCAGCATCGCGTTGGTCGAGCCGGCCCTAGCGCAGACCGCGAACATCGAAGGCGTTCTGCAGAACATTGTGAATATGTTGACCGGCAACGTTGCTCGCCTGCTGGCGACGCTCGCGGTCATCATTGTCGGCATCGCCTGGATGTTCGGCTATCTCGATCTGCGCAAGGCGGCCTATGTCGTGCTGGGCGTCGCTATTACCTTCGGCGCCTCCGAAGTGGTCTCGACCTTGACCGGGGGTCATTGATGACCGAGGCCCCACGTCTCACCGAGGATACCTTATTCCTCGCCTGTACACGTCCCGCCATGGTCGCCGGCGTCACCATGGAAGCCATGGCGCTCAACGTGATGTTTTCCTGCATCCTGTTCCTGGTGGCTGGGAGCATCATCTATGGCCTGGTCGCAATTCCGATCCATGGGCTTTGCCGCATCATCTGCCGGCACGATCCCAACATGTTCCGGATCCTGCTTGCCTGGATCGAAACCCGAGGCCGCGCGCGCAACGCCGCATTCTGGGGCGGCTCGTCCTGCACGCCGCTCAAACTCGTCCGGAGATATCGAACAAGGGACCTCGGTTATGCGCAATAGGGCGCTTAAGAGCCGGGAGATCGAGCCCGACGTCTACCTGCCATTCGGCCGGCATGTGACCGACACGGTAATCAGTCTTACAACACGAGCCCTGCTGACGGTGATCAGGATCGATGGCACCTCGTTCGAGACTGCCGAGACATCGGATCTGAACGATCTGCACGGGAAGCTGAATCTCACGCTGCGCAATGTTGCGGATCCGCAGCTGGCACTCTGGAGCCACCTGGTGCGCCGCCGGACGTCGGTCTATCCGGGCGGGACCTTCCGATCGACCTTTGCAGCGGGGCTTGACGAGCAATATCGCCGGCGACTTTGCAAGGACGCGCTGTTTCGCAACGATCTCTATCTGACCCTGGTTTGTCATCCTGGCCGGGCGGCGACGGATATGGCTGCCGCGTTCTTTCGGCGGCTTGGCCGAAGCGCGCGAAGTTCCGCCGAGGTGGACAGCGTGGCCCTGAAGCGGCTTGACGATGCAACGCGAGATATCGTCGCGGCACTCGACCGTTACGGCGCCCGCGCGGTTGGATTGTTTGAGCGCGACGGCATCACCTTCTCAGAACCGATGGAGTTGCTCCACGCGCTCGCCTCCGGCGAATGGATGCCGATGCCCTTGCCACAAGGACCGATCGGTCCTGCGCTCTATTCAAATCGTATCATCTTCGGCCGTGAAGCACTCGAAATCCGCGCGGCCTGCGGATCGCGGTTCGCTGGCATGTTCGGCCTCAAGGAATATCCAGCGTCCACCCGGCCAGGTCTTCTGAACGCGTTGCTTTCCGCGCCGTTTGAGCTCATCGTCACGCAATCATTCGCATTTTTGGCAAAGGCTGACGCCAAGACCGTCCTGACGCGCAAACAGAACCAGCTAGTCTCAGCCCAGGATCCGGCAGCCTCACAGATCGATGAGCTGTCAGACGCGCTCGACGATCTCGAATCCAGCCGGTTCGTGCTTGGAGACCATCACCTCTCGCTTTTGGTCTACGCCGATACGCCCTCGCGATTGCAGGATCACATGAGCTTGGCGAGGCGTGCACTTGCCGATGCGGGTGCCGTGGTCGCCCGGGAAGATCTCGGACTTGAAGCCGCCTATTGGGCGCAGCTTCCGGGCCAGTTCAAGTACCGGGCACGCACGGGCGCGATCAACTCGCGGAATTTCGCGGCATTCTCGCCGTTCCACACCTATCCCACCGGACAGGCTGCGGGCAACCAATGGGGACCGGCGGTTGCGATGCTCAAGACCGCATCCGGCTCGCCCTTTTATTTTTCCTTTCATCATGGCGACCTCGGCAACACCTTCATCTGCGGCCCCTCGGGATCTGGCAAAACCGTCGTACAGAACTTTCTGCTGTCGCAGGCGGAGCGGCTTGGTGCGTCCTGCGTTTTCTTCGACAAGGATCGAGGCGCCGAAATTTTCGTGCGCGCCGCCAGTGGCACCTACCTGACGCTCCACAACGGCGTCCCGACCGGCTGCGCGCCGCTCAAGGCACTGGAGCTGACGCCAGCGAATCTCTCCTTCCTGGGCGAACTTGTCCGGAAACTCGTCACGCCGGACGACCGGCCGCTGACCGTAATCGAGGAGGAGCGCATCGATTCCGGATTGCGAGCGCTCGGTCAACTGCGGCAGGGGGAGCGATCGTTCGGGACATTGCGCACCTTTCTCGGCCAGCAAGACCGCGAGGGAATCGGCGCGCGGCTCGAGCGATGGTGCCGGGGCGCTCCTTTCGGTTGGGTGCTCGATGGCGCGCACGACGCTATCGGCTTCGACTCCCGGTTCATTGGTTTCGACATGACTGATCTCTTGGATCATCCGACCGTCCGCACACCATTAATGATGTATCTGTTCCAGCGCGTCGAGCAGCTAATCGACGGCCGGCGCCTGATCATCGACATCGACGAGTTCTGGAAGGCGCTTGGTGACGAGGCGTTTCGCGATCTCGCCAACAACAAGCTGAAAACCATCCGCAAGCAGAACGGCGTCATGGTGTTCGGGACGCAGTCGCCGCGCGACGCGCTGGCGTCGCCGATCGCGCACACTATTGTGGAACAATGCCCGACCCAGATCTTCCTACCGAACGCGCGGGGAACACGATTGGACTATGTCGATGGCTTCCATCTGACCGATACGGAATTCCGCCTGATCAAGGAGGAGCTCGCCCCCGAAAGCCGTCGGTTCTTGGTCAAGCAAGGCCATAACTCGGTGGTGGCCGAACTAGACCTTGGCGGTTTCGACGATGCGCTCGCGGTCTTGTCGGGACGCACCGAAACCGTCGAGCTGCTCGACCGCATTCGCAAACAGGTCGGCGACGACCCCAAGCAGTGGCTGCCGGTATTTCACGCGGAGCGGAGGAGGGCCCAATGATGGTTCAACGGATGAAGGCGGTGCTCACCTCCCTGTCAGTTATGACCCCGCTGACAGCCTCCCCTGCAATGGCCGAGATCGTATTCGATCCAAGCGTATATGCGCGGCAGTTTGAGCAACTGACGGAATTGAAGAAGCAGGTCGACACCCTGACGTCGCAGCTCAGGATCGCACAGGATCAATTGAGCCAGGCCAAGCAGCTCTATGACAGCTTCAACAAGCGGACCAACGCCAACGACATCGGCGCGCTCCTGAACACGCCACAGTTTCGGAAGGTCCTGCCCCAGCAGTTCTCGGACATCGAACGTCTCGTCGCGGGGCAGGGTGGCGGCAACTTCGCCGACGCGATGGACCATTATCTTGCACAGAACCGCGCCTATGCCGGCAACAACGGCAACTCGTATTACCAGAGCGAGCTCGACCGGATCGCCCGGCAGACCGGGGCGAAGCACTCCATGGGCCAGGCAGTGTATGACACGGCCTCACAGCGCATCGATGCCCTTGAGGAGCTCAGAGCTCGCATCAGCTCGGCGAGCGATGCGAAGGAGATCCTTGATCTCTCAGCGAGGCTGCAGGCCGAACAGGCGCTCCTGCAGAACGACGTGCTCCGAATGCAGGGGTTGGCGATGATCCAGCAGGCCCGCATGGACATGGACGGACAGCGGGAGCGGGAGAAACAGAAGCAACTGGTCGATGAAATGAAGGCGGCCTTGCAATGAAGACGAGGCTTGCCGTTGTTCTGCTCACCGTCGGCGGCGCCGCCGCTCTTACAGGCTGCAACGACGCCAACAAGGGTCTACAAGCCAAAACCGTGGGCTGGTTTCTGGATCATCGGTATGAGCTTGCGATGGCCCTCAAGGCGTGCCGTGACAACCCGGGCGAACTCGCAAAGACGCCAAATTGCGTCAACGCCAATGAAGCCCGCAACAAGGTCTCCGTCCAAGAATGAAAGACGCCCTGAGGTAAGGATCGCCGCGATGGCCGTTAATGTCTTCGACAGCTTCTTGAAAGAGTTCGAGCAACCGATCACGGCATTTGTGTCGACCTCGGTTTCGAATCTTACCTCCTACATCGATGGCCCGCTGCGCACCGCCGTGATGCTCTACGTTATCCTCTACGGTTTTGCTGTGATGCGTGGAGCGATTTCCGAGCCAATCATGGAATTCGCCTGGCGAGCGATGCGGATCGTGGTCGTGGTGCTGCTGGCGACGAATTCCAGCGCGTTTCAGCAATACGTCACGAGCCTATTCTTTGACTCTTTGCCGAATGAGATCGGCAATGCATTGGCGGGCTCTGGACTGAATACCACTTCCGGCGCTCCGTTCGATCAGCTTCTGTCCAAAGGGATTGACGTTGCCAACAAGATCTACGACCAGGCTGGCCTGACCAACATCGCGCCCGCACTGATTGCGGCCATTCTACTGGTCTTTGTGGCCGTCGGATCGTTCCTGCAATTCGCCATTCTGCTCTACGCCAAAGTGGGTCTTGGCGTCGTGATCGCGCTCGGCCCAGTCTTCATTGCGCTGGGGCTCTTTGAGGCGACCCGCCCGTTCACAGAGGCCTGGCTACGGCAGGTCGCCAATTTCGTGATCCTGCTGGTCCTGGTTGTCGCGATGGTCGGGTTGATGCTGTCAACTGTCAGCGGCTTCATCGACAGGTTTGGAGCCAACGCAGGAACGGCGGGCGAGACGGTGGTCGCCGCGGTCGCCATCAGTGCGGTGTTAGGTCTGTCCGGGTACATCGCGCTTCAATTGCCGACCATCGCAGGCGGTCTCGCCGGAGGTGGGGCGTCGCTCGCAAGCCGGCTGGTCACAAACCCACTGATAGCCAATGCCACGGCCGCGGCAGGAGGGGCCTACGCTGGCGCCCGCTGGTCGGCCAGCCGGGGTCTCGCCGCGGTTCGAGCGAGCCGGCAGGGCGGCAGCATCCGGCGCGTCCAATCCCAGGGGACCTCGACAACATAAGCGAAAGATCGCCGGGATCAGGCGACCATAAAGACAAGGGCATCAGAACGATGTGGCGTCGACTATTCATTATTTTCTTCATCGCATGGCAACTTGGCGGCTGCGCGAACTGGTCAAAGGGGCCACCGTCCTGTGATGGCTTCGCCCGGCGGCCACTTAATCGCTCACTATGGGATTGGGAGTCTGGTGCGCCGCCGGCGACAGCGGAGCCACCAGCTTCGCCATCCGCACCCATCATCCGGAAGGGCGAGGGCGACTCGTCCGCACCGTCGACCCATCTCGCCGCGTCCGGCGGCTGGGCCAACATTGCGGCCTCGTATCGCGCTTGCGGCAAGGAGGCGTGAGATGGTCGGAGATGATGACCTGAAGAGCTATTTCGAGAATGCGCGGCGGTGGGAACAGGATCTGCTTCTGTCGGCTCATCGCTCGAGGCGAATAGCTTGGTTTGTTGCCGCGGGCGCCTCTGCCTTGGCAGTCGCCTCGGTCGGTGCAGTCGCTGCTTTGGCACCGCTGAAAACCGTCGAGCCGTTTGTCATTCGGGTCGACAATGCCACCGGTATTGTGGACACGATCTCCGCCCTCAATTCGACGCCAGCGCGCTACGACGAAGTTGTGACCAAGTATTTCCTTGGTCGCTACGTTCGCGCGCGTGAAGGCTACAGCTACCCCGAAGCCGAAACCAATTTCCGCACGATTTCGTTGCTTTCGGGGCAGGGCGAACAGGCCCGCTTCGCAGCCTGGTACCGCGGCTCCAATCCCGAAAGCCCGCAAGTCGTTCAGGGCCGTTTCGGGGTCGCGACGGTGCGGATCAAGGCGATCTCACTCCTGGCCGACAATGTCGCTTCTGTGCGGTTCATGAAAGAGACGCGCAAGGGCGAGGAGACTCGTGTGACCCATTGGGTCTCGACCCTGACCTTCTCTTACGCCAACGCACCGATGTCATCCGCCGACCGACTGATCAATCCGCTCGGCTTTCTGGTTTCGGAATATCGCGCCGATCCGGAGGTCGTGCCATGAGACATGTCGCAATTCTGATCACCTTAGCCCTCGGATTTGCCGCACCCGCGCTCGCGCTGCAGCAGCCTACGCCGGGTCAACACGATGCGCGCGTGCGCACCGTCACCTATGACCCGGCCAATGTGGTCCGCCTCAATGGCGTCATTCGCGCCTCAACCCAGGTCGTGTTTGCCGATGACGAGGAAATCGCGCATGTCGCGATTGGTGACGCCATAGCATGGGAAGTTGCACCTGCGGGCTCGATCCTGTTCCTCAAGCCGCGCGAAAAACACCCGCCGACCAATCTGCAGGTCGTCACCACCCGGCCCGACGGGCGTAAGCGCTCTTATCAGTTCGAGTTGTCGATCGCCGAGACTACGCTTGCCGATAGCTACTTCGTCGTCCGCTTCGCCTATCCCGGCGACGAGATCGAGCGCCGGCGCATTGAGGCGGCCGCCCGGGGCGCCGAGCGGGAAGGCGCGCTGATCGATCAGACGTTTGACCTGCATCATGCTTACGGCGCCCGCAACTGGCGTTTTTCCGCCCAGGGCTCGATCGACCTCGAACCCGAAGCCGTCTTCGATGACGGTAAGGAGACCACGTTCCGCTTCGCGGGCAATCGCGAGATCCCGGCGATCTACCTGATCAACTCGGATGGCTCTGAAAGTCTGGTGCCCAAGGACGTCCGCGGCGAACTCGTGGTGGTCCACGCCACAGCCCGTGAGTTTCGACTGCGCAAGGGCGACATCGTGCTCTGCATCTTCAACGAAGCGTTCGATGCTATCGGCATCAATCCCGGCACCAACACCACGAGCCCGTCGGTCGAGCGGCGGGCGAAGAGGCCATCTCCAACCCTCAAGGCACGATAGGCGAGTGCAACATGACCGAGCTTGATAATGAGACAGTCGCCGGCGAACGGGGAATTACCCCGGTCGGGGGAGGGGACAATGGTCGAGCAGCCATGCTCAAGCGCGGCTTCGGCGCGCTCGCGCTGACCGCATTCGCCTTTCTGATCATCTGGGGGACCTGGAAAAGCGACAAGCCGGTCGGCGAGTCCGCCCGCAAGCTCATGATCCGCCAAGCAGCCGCCTTCGAGCCCGCCGCGGAGCCACCTGCCGCACCCATCACCACCGCGTCCATTCCGGTCGCACCCATTGCTGCCACGCCTGCGGCCGCCGTGCCGGCCGCGGACCAGATGCTCGAAAGTGCACGGCGCGCGCCGGTGCTAGCCTATAACCGGCCGGTCGCATCGGGGCGTCCGCCCCATAGTGGCCCGACCGGAAGCGTCCCCATCGATCCCTATGATTTTGGGCGGGCCGAGCCACGCAACGAGCTGGCGGACAAGCTGAAACCCACGGCAATCGAAGGCGTGCGCGCCGCCCGCCTTCCCAATCGCAATCTCCTCGTCACCCAGGGCACGTCGATCCCTTGCGTGCTGGAGACCGCGATGTCCTCGGATGTGGCAGGCTTCGTCTCCTGCGTCGTACTGCGCGATGTGATGTCGGATTCCGGCAACGTGGTGCTGATGGAAAAGGGCACGCAAGTGGTCGGGGAATATCGGGGCAATGTCCGGCGGGGCACCAAAAGGATGTTTGTGCTTTGGGCTCGCGCCAAGACGCCGACGGGAGTCATCGTGGCGCTGGCCTCGCCTGCCACGGATGCGCTCGGCCGGGCCGGCTTCGATGGCGAGATCGACACGCATTTCTGGGAGCGCTTCGGGTCGGCGCTGTTGTTGTCGATCGTTGGCGATGCCTCCTCCATCGGGCGCCAGCAACTGCAAGATGGCTCTATCCAGATCAACAACACCGCTGGTGCGACAAACACTGCCGCCGGCATCGCCGTCGAGCAGTCAATCAACATCCCGCCGACGCTGAACAAGAATCAGGGTGAGCTCGTGAATATCTTTGTCGCGCGCGATCTCGATTTCTCCTCGGTCTACCAACTGAAGCGGATCGAGAGCCGGACCCAGATTCTCGACCGCACCCTCCCCGGAGACATTGTGGGCCCGGCTGTGGTGACGAAATGAGCGCAGGCGCATCGGTCAATCACGATGGCGGACGGTTGGTGCTGGCGCGCTATCTTGAGCCGCTGGCGCCGTACCTCTCCGACAACGCCCTCACCGAAATCGTCATCAACCGTCCAGGCGAGGTTTTCGTGGAGGGGCCTGACGGTTGGTCCCGGCATGAAGTCGCAGCCCTCACGCACACCTATCTCTCGCATCTTGCAACCGCAGCCGCCAGTCACACGCGCCAGGACATAGGGCCGGAATACCCGGTGGTCTCGACCAGCCTGATCGGTGAGGAGCGCTGTCAAATCGTCGTGCCCCCAGCGGTGCCTGCTGGCACGATCAGCTTCACAATCCGCAAGCCCTCGACACGGACTATGAACCTGGACGCTCTTGAGCGGATAAAGCTGTTCGATGAAGTCCGCTCAGCCAGTCACGAGCTGGACGCCGACGAGCATCGATTGCTCGCGCTGAAAGAGGCCGGCCAATGGCGCGAGTTCCTCGAGTTTGCGGTAGTCACCCGCCGCAATATCCTGATCTCGGGAGCCACGGGCTCCGGCAAGACCACTCTATCCAAGGCGCTGATTGCGGCGATCCCGTCCCATGAACGGCTCATCACCATCGAGGATACGGTCGAGCTTGCAATCCCACATCAGAACTCGGTCCGGCTGCTCTATGCCAAGGACGGGCAGGGCGTGGCCAAGATCGGCCCCCGCGAGCTCCTTGAATCATCCCTGCGCATGCGGCCCGACCGCATCTTGCTGCAGGAGTTACGCGACGGCACCGCCTTCTTCTATCTCAGGAATGTGAACTCAGGGCACCCAGGATCGATCACGACGGTCCACGCGGACAGCGCCCGCCTGGCCTTCGAACAGATGACATTACTGGTCAAGGAGAGTGCCGAGGGACGTGACCTCCATCGCGACGATATTCGTTCGCTGTTGCTGCATCTCGTCGACATCGTGGTCCAGATGCAGAAGCGTAACGGTCGCTACCGCATTTCGGAAATCTACTATGACCCCGTTCGCAAACGCGACTACGCCCGTTAAGACCGCCCTCGGCACCGCGCTTGCGTTCGGCGGCGGCGCAGTCTTCCTGCTGGTCGCCTCGAACGTTCTGCTGCTCGGGCTCAGGCTCCACGATGGCGGCTTTCACTGGCTGGAGATCGCCACAGGCTGGCCGCGCTATGGCGCCGACGCACGCTTCGACCGCTGGCTGACCCTGTCGACGCTGGCTGGTTTGATTGTGGTCTTTGGCCTGCTCGGCGCCATCCTCCGGCACCGTCCGCTTCCCCTTCACGGCAAGGCCCGTTTCGCCACCGAGCGCGAGATCAAGGCCGCCGGCCTGCGGTCCAAGGACGGACTGCTGCTCGGCCGCAAGGATGGAAAAATGCTCTGCTTCGGCGGATCGGAACATGTCCTCCTCTATGCCCCAACCCGGGCCGGGAAGGGCGTCGGCTATGTCATACCGAACTTGCTCAATTGGCCGGATTCGGTTGTTGCGCTGGATGTGAAGAAGGAAAACTGGGATCGCTCGGCCGGATTTCGGGCCGCGCACGGGCAGGAGGTCCATTTGTTCGATCCGCTCGACGAGAACGGTCGTACTGCGCGTTACAATCCGCTGGGGTATGTGCGTAGCGATCCTGCCGACCTCTACGACGATCTGCAACGCATCTCGGTCATGCTGTTTCCGGCCGAGAGCCGCGGGGATCCGTTCTGGTTCGAGGCGGCGCGTACAACGTTTGTGGCTATCGGCGGCTATATTGCGGAAACCCCGGGCTTGCCGTTGACGATCGGCGAGATCCTGCGCCAGCTGTCAGCGACCCAGGATCTCAAAGCCCACTTCGAAAAGATCATCGCAGATCGCAAGGCGGGGCCTTCCCCACTGTCGCGGCACTGCATCACGGCCCTGAACGATTTCCTCGCCGCCTCCGAGAACACCCTGAATTCCGTACGCAAGACTGTAACGGCGCGGCTCGGCCTTTGGCTGAATCCCCGTATCGATGCCGCAACCTCGACCAATGATTTTGACCTGCGGAAGCTACGCCAAGAGCCAATGTCGATCTATCTCGGGGTCACGCCAGATAATCTCGACCGAATGGCGCCGCTTCTGAACCTTTTCTTTCAGCAGGTGGTTGATGTCAACACCCGCGAAGTTCCGGAGCAAAATTCGAAGCTCACGCGCAAGGTGCTGCTGTTGCTCGACGAATTTCCGGCGCTGGGCAACGTCAATGTGCTGGCAAAATCGGTCGCCTTCATCGCCGGATACGGTATCCGCCTTCTCACGGTGGTCCAGAGCCCGGCGCAGTTGCGCGCGATCTACGGGATCGATGCCGCGCGCAATTTCATGACCAACCACGCCGTGGAGGTGGTGTTTGCGCCGAAGGAGCAGGACGTGGCGAATGAGCTCTCCGAGCGCATCGGATATGAGACGGTGAACGCGCGCAGCCGTAGCGGACCAAAGGGGCTGGCGATGCGCGCGATCAGCGAGACGATTTCGGAGCATCGTCGCGCCCTGATGCTGCCTCAAGAGCTCAAGCTCCTACCGAAATCCAAGGCATTCATCCTCGGCACGGGCCTTCCACCCATCATCGCCGATAAGATCATCTACTACGAGGACAAGTCTTTTCTGGAGCGATTGCTGCCGGCGCCTCTCCCCCAAATGCCCAAAGGGCGTTCCAATGCATTGCTCGACGCCGAAATCAAGGAGCTGCGCTCCGAGATTGCCGAGCTGCGCGCGGTATTCCGGGCTCGGCCCATGACCGACGAGGAGGTGGCCGATCCCTCCACCATTCCTGCCGGTGCGAGTTTCGATTTCGGGGACGTGGATATCGATCTCCAAGGCCTTTCCGAAGACGACATGAAGGTGTGGGTCCTGAACTATATCGACGCGCAGGCCATCCCGCCGGCGCGACGGCCCGGCCGCAAGCCGAACGAGCAGCAGCATGAACGACACACGTGATGATAGCCACGAGTTCATCCCCGAACGGCAACGTCGCGACGCGGACACTACCAACACAGACAAGAGGGACGACGAGTCCGAAAGCAAGACAGCCGCGGACAAGTCTTCCTCTGCGGAACCTCTGGACAAGGCTCTTCCGGATCGCATCCGCCGCAAATATTACGTGGCCCTCAGTGAATTCGAAAAGGATGGATCCGCTCGCGAAGCGCGGCTCTATGCTGATGAGCGGAAAGAGTACCTCGCCTTCAAAGCCACTGACGATCGCCTGGTCACCCGCATAGCTGCGGCCGAGGTGATCCGGGACATGGTCAGCGTGGCACAACATCGCCAGTGGGAGGAAATTCACGTCCGTGGTTCCGTCGAGTTTCGACGCGAGGCTTGGCTCGAGGCTGGCGCGCGCGGGATGAATGTGAAGGGCTATCAACCAACCGAGCTTGACGGCCAGGCGCTCGCTGACCGACGAGCCGCATGGGATCGCGCCCACGCTCGGACCAACGATGTAGAGACCCGCTCGGCCTCCGACAAGTCAATACAGAGGGATAGGCTCGATTACGACAAGGGCATTTCCGGACGTCTGATGGAGGTCGGTATTGGCCCCTACCGCAACCGCACCGACGCGGAGCCGTCAACCTATGTAGCCATCGACCTGGACGATGGCCGGCGACATCAGGTGTGGGGAGTCGGAGTCGTAACGGACGTCGCAGATAGTGGCGCCAGGCCTGGCGACCACATCTCTCTGCGCAGGGATGGCGTCGAACCCCTCATCAGGGCGATCAAGTTTAAAGACGTCGCCACAGGAATCGGTGGCATTGAACGGGGCCAGATGTGGCGCAACAGGTGGAGTGTGACGGTCGAGGCACGCCGTGGGGACCGACCGGCGGCCGCGCATGACTCCGACCTGCTCGCGGCCCAATCCCAAATTGTCGTCATCAACAAACTTGTCGAACGCGCTCTGCCGAACGACGAGTATGCTCGCCAGAACATTATGGCTTTCGCCAAGGAGCGCATCGCCCAACATCTTGAGAAGGGGCATTCGTTCTCGCGGGCGAAAATTCTAAACTCAGTTCACGAGCGCGCCCAAGTGGCAATCGACAACGACCAGGCGCGTCGTGAAAGCCGAGTAAGAACGAAGGATCAAGAGCGCTGATGCTACGCTTCCCGTTTTGGGGATCTGCGCCAACATTAGGTTGATGTTTTTATCGCCTGCTCGTCTTAGGTTCCGGCGCGGAGCGGCAACTATGCCACCTTCGGATTGAAGCAGCTGACTCTTAATCAGCGGGTCCCAGGTTCGAGCCCTGGTGCGCCCACCAAGTTTTTCAGATACTTAGCGAAAACTTAAAGAAGCGTCATTGGCGCTTCTCTGTTTTCGGGGCCACACTTGGGGCCACTTCCGAGCAATTCTTCGTGAACCGAGCACCCGGCTGTGACGCCGGTGACATTTGTGGGCCTTAGCCCTCGATGCCACCTGGCCGGCGATCACTATTTCGGACGGGATCAGGTCCGATTGGTTGCCGAGGACGGCTGGTACGCGTGGCCAGACCGTCAACGGTGAACGTCCCTGGGATGGATTGGAGGGCACCCAAGGTAGGCGGCCCCTGATCTGAGATGCGCGTACTTATGGCAGTCCGGCGCCGAACAGCTTAAGCCTGCCTCGTTTGCACCGCGGGTTCGAACTCTCTCGCTCCGCCTGGGGCTGTGGGCCGGTCGAGCGCACCTCACGACTGGAGCGGTCCACAGCCCCCCAGCGACGTTACGCTTGTTGAGGTGGTGTGAGCTCGCGATTGATCGCCCAAATGAATGCGGATAGCTCTCGGGCAATCGCCGTGACAATTACAGTTCGCCCCTTGCCCTTCCGCTCGAGTGAGCGGAAGCGCCCGCATAGTCTGGTTTGCGCTTTCCACGCAATCGCGCGTCTCGGTGCGGCCTCCACCTTTGGCCGCTTATCTCGGCTCACGCGCGGCGGATATCGATAACTCCAGGCCGCCTCCGACGTCGCGCCCGCCCATTACCGGCCTTGGAGATGCTGCCTCGTTTGACCCTGTCACCAGTCGAGCTTCCTGTGGGCACCAGACCCAGATAGCCCATCACTCGCGCGGATTTTGAAAGCGGGAGAGATCACCGATCTCAGCCAGCACCCCACAGCTGCAATAAGATCAATCCCCCGCATCGCCTGCAGAGCCGCGACAACCTCGGCGAGCGACCACTCGGGTATTACCTCGCGGATGGCATCTTCCAAACGTTCCATTCGTTCACTTTCCTGGCGTATCCCCTCCAGTAACTCTTCGAATACGATGCGCTGCTCGCGATGCTCGAGTTTCTGCGATGTCAGCCATCTCATATGGGCTGGTCCCCACGTCGTCTTGCCCGGATAGATGCGTCCTAGCCGCAGCATCAATGACGAGATCTGTTGGCGCTTGCCCTGGACGGAAGCGCCTGGGGCTTTTGACCCTGAGCTGACGTTGTTCGCTCTGCCAATTGCATATGCTAAATTGCAGCCGCGCTAACTCTAATGTTCGGGGAAGGCATGCGACGTCGCGAGTTCATTGCATTTTTGAGCACCGCGGCAGTCGCATGGCCGCTGACAGTTCGAGGGCAACAGCCATCGTTGCCGATGATTGGCGTGCTGAGCAGCGGACCAGCCAAATTGCGCGAGGATCAGTCGGACGGTCTGCGGCGTGGGTTGAAGGAGACTGGCTTCCTGGAAGGCGAGAACTTGAACGTCGTGTACCGTGGGGCGGACGGTCATTATGACCGCTTGCCGGCACTGGCTGCGGAGCTTATTAGCCAGTCCGTCGCGGTCATTGCTACTGCCGGCGGTCCAGTGGCGGCCTTTGCGGCGAAATCGGCAACCAAAACCATCCCGATTGTATTCGCCGCGGTCGCCGACCCGGTAAAAAGCGGCTTGGTTGCAAGTCTCAATCGCCCCGGAGGGAACGTCACCGGGAACGCAGGATTGACCATAGAACTCGACGCCAAGCGGCTTGAGCTGCTGAGCGAGCTTGTCCCGAAGCCGCGGGTCCTCGGCGCGCTGGTAAACGCCAATCGACCGGGGGTCGAAGCCGAAGAGGAAGATTTGCTTGAAGCGGCAAAAAACCTCGGCCGCGAACTCGTGGTTCTTCGCACGGCTGACGGCCCGTCGATTGAAGCGGCTTTCGACACGTTAGCCAAACGCAACATTGCCGGGTTTTTAGTGGGTGCGGATGCGCTGTTCAATGATCACCGTCAGCAGGTCGTCTCGCTCGCAGCGCGCTACGCAATGGCAGGTGTCTATCCATGGCGCGAATATGTGACCGCAGGGGGTCTTATGAGTTACGGTGCAAACCTGCTGGAAGGGTATCGGTTGTCGGGGCTGTATGTCGGTCGCATCCTAAAGGGAGAAAAGCCAGCCGATCTGCCGGTCATTCAACCCGAAACGTTTGACCTTGCGATCAACCTTAGAACGGCGAAGATGGTTGGTTTTGACATTCCGCCCGCAGTAATCGCCCGCGCTAACGAGGTGATCGAATAGCGCTATTTTGCTGCGACGCATAAGTCCGGAGGCCCTGAGCGGAACTCACATTGACCGCCACGACGGCGGTGAGGCTTTCTGACCCCACGCGATCGGACTGCTATAATCTGGTGGTGGCCTGTCGTGGAGGACCAATGAGACGCCGCGATCTCATCGCATTTGTCGGTGCGGCTAGTATACTTGCATTCGCCGCCGCCGCGCAGCAGCCGAAAATGCCAACCATCGGCGTTCTTGTTGTTGGATCTCCCGCCTCGGACCGCTTTTGGCGGCTCTTTCAGCAGGATATGCGCGAGCTCGGCTACATCGAGGGGAGAAATGTTCGATATGAATTTCGATCGGACGCGGGGCAGACAAGCCAGCTTCCCTCTTTGGCTGAGGAGCTGGTGCGGCTCAAGGTGGACCTGATTGTGGCCTGGTTCACGCCGGCAGCCCTCGCCGCCAGGCAGGCAACTCATCAGATCCCGATCGTGATGGCACTAGTCGGCAATCCGGTCGAGACGGGGCTTGTCGCGAGCGTCGCCCAGCCGGGAGGCAATATAACCGGCATGGCAGCGATCGGTGCGGAACTGGCAGGCAAATTGGTTGACGTCGTCCGCGAACTGATTGCACCGCATCGCATCGCGGCGCTGGTCAATGTACCGGACCCCTTCTCAAAGCCATTTTTGCAGCGGGTCGAGAGCGCCGGGAAAGCTGCCGGGATCATGATTAATCCCGTCATGATCCACAGCAGCACCGAGCTTGATGCTGCCTTTTCGGCATTGGATCAGAAAACTCCGGATGCACTAATCGTGCAGCCCAGTTTGCCGATCCGGCGGGTCGCCGAACTGGCGGTCCGCTACCGGATTCCGGCGATGTCCTTCGTTCGCGAATTCGCAGATCAGGGCGGCCTGCTGAGCTATGGGTCCGATGAGGCCGATGCTTACCGGAAAGCCGCAACCTATGTCGATAAGATCCTGAAAGGCGCTAAGCCTGCCGACCTGCCTGTGCAGCAACCAACGAAATTCGAGCTCGTGATCAATCTGAAGACGGCGAAGGCGATCGGCCTTACCGTGCCGCAATCATTTCTCCTCCGCGCGGACGAGGTGATCGAATAGCTTTGCTTGCTGCGGCGCATGAGTCCGCAAGTGTGAAGATGCTATGGGGTGGGCGGCGAGGGTATGGGACCTTCGATGCTCTTCACAAATGAGCGACGGAGCGCCCCATGTTGGAAGCTTTCAACCCAAGCAGGTCCCTTACCGCCCTCGAAAAAGATAGCACGGTCATCGCCGTGATTGAGATGAGCCGGCGAATTCGATAGTCCCGGCCTTCAGAATGCGACGACACGGTGCTGCCCTATGTTCACCCATGGGGCGATTTAGATCGAATCTCTTCTTAAATGGGGGATTTCGAAAACTTAGATCACCGTCGCGCCCAAGAGAACCGCTTGCCTAGGTCGGCTCTGGCAGTCGAAACAGCTCGACTATGCGCAGTCTGTCCTAGCTGATCAGGCGATCATCGGTCTGAGCAGGCCAATGGCGCTTCATCAGGTCGCAATTTCCGCTAGAAAGATCGAATATCTCGCGGTGACGACATCGCCTGCAGGTAAAGAGAGTCTCGTTCGTGGCGCGGCCCCCAATGTGCGAGTGGCCCCGCAAAAGCCATCGGCCATGCTATGCACTGCGGGCACGAGACCAGAATATCGTCGGGTTTTGGCATTTCAGAACCGCTCGTCGGTGCGCATTTCATAGAGTCGAAGTGCGCCGTTTCATAGGTTCAAGCGCCCGCATTCAGCTCGGAAAGCATGCCTGCGCCGTCAGCGTCAGCGGCGAGAGATTAAGCACTTGCGGAAACTGAAATGCATAAGCGGCGCTCACCTGATTGCCGCATGTTGACGTGGAGTAGGTGAATGTCTGCGCCGGCAGATCGAGGCCGAACGCCTGCTGGGCTGCGTAACCGACAATGGCGTTGCTGCTCGGGCAAAGCGTTGGATTGACGGTTGCGCAGCGCGCCGCCATCTCCGTCCCATGTTGCAGGCCGAGCTGAGTCCAAAACAGCAGCCCGAACTCAATAATTCCGAATAAGAACAGGAAAAAGACCGGGGCGGTCAGAGCAAATTCCAGCGCCGAAGCCGCTCGAGTGTCTCGCCATATTGTCGTGAACGTCACTGCAGCCTCGCGGTGGATTGAGCGCTGTAGGTATAGGTGGCGGCGACAATCTGATAATTGATCAGCGTAGAGTACGTCGCCTGCGCCGAGACCGTCGTATATGTTCCAGCCTGCGCGCCGCCCGCGCAAACCGTACCGCAGCTCACACTGCTGACTCCTCCCCTTGTTGGGCAGCCGCAAAACAGGAGGGGCGCAGGTGAAGCAGTGATGGCTGCGGAGTTCGTTGCGCTCGTTACCGCGCTGGAAATTCCGCTCGTATCAAAGCCGCGCGCAATGGCATATTGGGCTCCCGCTTGCGCCGCATTCTCAACCTGCATCTTGCGGTAGACCGCGAGCCCAATATCAGTCACCGAGACAACCATCAGAGACAATAACGGGATCATCACGCCGAATTCGATGGCAGCCGCGCCACTTGTATCGCCGACAGCAGCGCGCACGTACCGACGCAAGACGGAAGGTAATCGACCTCGGCTCTGGGATAATGACATTTGGATTTGCATCGGAACCACCTTCATTCGACCAGTTGCGCGGTCTGCGAACCGATCGTTGCAGTACCGAGGGCGGAACAATTGACCTGAAGATTCGACGTGCCGGTGAACGTCAGCGTATCGGCGATGATCTTGGTGCAGGAGGTACTCGTGCCGTTACCGCCACTGAAGCTAAGATTGGCCTTCGGCAGGTAGATGGCGCCGCCGAAGTTTTGGGTGCCGCCGCCGGTTAGATTAAAGGCAGTTCCTGCAGGCATTTTGCGGTCGCCATACATGACGATTCCCTTGGTGGAGCCGGTGGTCGGCGCCGTCAAGTCGATGATCGCGTTGCTGCCGATCGAGGCCGTGCCCCAGTTGCTGCCCGACCCCGTAAACACCAGAGTCACGCCCGTGCCGGTAATCGTTGCGTTACCCGCGACGCTTAAATTAGCACCGTCCAGGTAATAGATGCCCGGGCTTAGGTTTAGAGTGGCTCCGGCATTGACAGTGATGCTGCCGCTGTAGCAGCCAGGGCTGAGGGAGTTGGTCTTCCCATTGGCGTTGATCGTGTACTTCTTGTTGTCGCAGCTCGGCTCCGCGGGGGGAACTACGTCTGCATAGGGATCGGGCAGCGCCCGCATGTGGCTCCGGATGCCGTGGGTCGCGGTGATGTTGCTCGCGCCGGAGACATCGCCAACCACTCCGACCTGATTGGCAGCAACGGAGGCGCTGCCGGCAACGTTGAGGGACGGGCTCGCGCCGGAGTTGCTGTAGAGGTTGCACTTGATCAGATTGAGTTGATTGCCTCCGCTCACGTTCACAGCCGGGCTCGCGCTCGAATTGAGCGCGAGTACGCAACCTGTCCCGGAATTGGGTAGGGCGACCGCACGCGCGGTGATTAGCACAGGATCTGAGCCGAACAGCGACGATAGCAGCCGCTGTTGCGGCTGGCTCACCACGACTTCCACTGCCTGTGTGTTCGAGGTATACGTGCCCGTCTTCGGCGGTTGGTTGACCACGACGGTGACGTTGTTCACAGCATTCGCGTAACCATAGTTCGCTGTAACGGCATTGGCTTCGGAGGTCAGGTCGCCGCTCGCAGTTGCGGCTGTTGCCGCACTCACCGCGCCTGAGTCCGCGGCACTCTGCATATTCTTATGCTTGTAGTACCACCATCCAACCTCAGTGCCGAGGCCGGCTGTGCCAACCAAGACAGGCATCAATAGCGCAGACAGAATTACGTAGCTACCGGACTGGTCTCGAACGAACTGCTGAAACAAACTGGTCTGGTGGAGGCGCGGACTCGCTCCGCTGTGCGAGCGGCGTTGTGAAACATTGTAGGAGCGGCTCCAGATAGTCCTGAGGCTCATGTATCCTCTCCGGGTACTTGCCACTTTTTCCTGGAAGAGGTTGATGCAGACCGATTTAAAGGCGCCTCAATCGAGCTAAGACAATTTTAGCGAATTCGGACACGTGAGAGCGGCCCTGTGGCAGCTTCCATATTGCGCTCACCTCCGTGAAAATCGGGACCGCGACGGTGGTCGTCCCCAGAAGCCCCTACTGACCGAAAGCTTCGTCTGCTGTGGGTCTAAGAGGCGTTGAGAAGAAGAGTCCTTCTAGCAGAGGCGGCCTTACTCGTCGAAAGCTACGCCGATCTGACCGTCCTTTCGCCAAACAATATGGCAGCGCCTAGAAGTGCCATCCGAGGTTATCGCGAGCACGAAGCTGTCAGGAAACCAAAGCGGGCCCCGCGCTTGGATACGAGCACCCGTCGCGGAGATATCGCGCACAATGCAATCAACGGCCGATGAGCCGAATACGATTTGGCCGGCCTTGAGAATGCGACGGCGTTGGGAGGATCGGTCCCGCATCTCTAGAAGCTCCCACTGAGTTCCAAAAACTGGATTAGGCTCTTTCCGGCCTTGTTCTTGACCTTTACGAGCGGCCTCTGACTGCGGTGGCCCGACCTCCCCGTACGACACGAAAGCGAGGGGCTACCAGCTTGTCGGGCGGGACGCGAATGGGCGTGAACTTAGTGTCAGTCCGCTGGGCGCGTTTGCAGTTGGGGCAGACGAAAAGGTGAGCGATGACGCTTTCCTGGTCGTCTCGCACCAGCTCTGAGCGAAACCATTTCATCGTAATCCGACAATTCGGGCATTCCGGCGCTTCGAGGTGCGCCAACGCCTTCTTTAGCCGATCCATGCCTGCCTCCTATGTTCAGCAAGCAGTATCAAAGTAGCCGGGAGCGCAGTGTATCAAATGATACACAACGCGAGCTCAGAGGCCGAATGATTCTAGTGTCTAAGAGGCTGCAACGGCGGCCCGCTGAACTTTTTGCTTCGCGGTCACTACTTCGGCGTGCGGATTTCCCGGAAGGTTTGCTCCGCTACGGCGAGGGCAGACGCGGAGCATCGGCCCGGCCATACTGCGTGTTCAGCTTCAAGGGACTGGCTCTAATTGACCGCTTTGGATCAAAGCCGACCTGGGCAACTCCACGATGCTATTCCGCTCAGCTTTCGGAGGCGGACATTGCGAGGCGAGGAGCGCAAGGCATCTAAGGCCAGGATCGGAAGTCGCGAACCTCATTCGATCACCTCGTCGGCGCGCAGCACAAACGCCTCTGAGATCTTCACGCCAAGCGCTTTGGCGGTCTTGAGGTTAACAGACAGCAGCATCTTGCTCGGAAACTCCACCGGCAGGTTGCCCGGCGGCGTGCCGTGCAGAATCTTGTGGACGAAATAGGCGCTGCGGTGATAGCACCAGCGCAAATCGACGCCGTAGCTGATCAGCCCGCCGGCCGCCACGTGCTCGCGATATCCGTAGATGGTCGGCAATTTCTTTGCCACCGCCAATTCGGCGATCCGCCGGCCCAGGCTCAAGAGCAGCGTGGTCTGCAGCACGACGACGACGTCAACGTGCTGGCTTGCCAGCACCTGCATCGCGTCATCGATCTCTTCGCTCCGGTTGACGTCGGCCGCCGTGATCGTCACTTCCAGCACCTTGGCCGCAGCTTCCAACTCTTGCGCCTGGGGTGGTGCCTTGGGATCCCGCATGTTTGTAAGCAGTCCGACCCGTTGCGCCCCTGGCGCAACCTCGCGCACGAGCTCCATCTGTTTGGCAGGCAATCCCGCCACGTAGGGTTCTATTCCGGTAACGTTGCCGCCCGGCCGCGCCTCGCTCACAACCAGGCCGAGATGCACGGCGTCGGCCAGCGCAGGGCAGACAATTGGGATTACCGACGTCGCCTTCCGGGCCGGGACTGCGGTGCTGACGGCGGCGGCTAGGATAATGTCTGGCTTGAGCCGAACGATCTCCGCTGCAAGTGCTGGCACTCGGTCCAAAACGCCCTCGGCAGAGCGATACGCCATGTCGAAGTCACGGCCTTCAACGTAACCGAGCTCTCGCATGCCGTCCAAAAAACTGGCGACGAACGGTCGGGCAACCTCAGTTGTACCCCCGGACAGCCATGCGACGAGCGGCCGTTTCTCGGGGGAAGCCCGCGCCGCAAGCGGCCAGACAAGCGCACCACCAAGCAGGACGAAATCGCGCCGTCTCATCGAGCGCCCTCCCTGGCCTGAGCTGAAAGGGCGGATTGTACGCGAACTCTCGCATGTGCGCCATGCCATTTCGAATCACGGATGAGGCTAAGCGCGCCCGACGTGGATAGCCGCTGTGGGTCCAACGCTTCCCGCGGCAGCTCCAAGACGATATTCCGCTCAGCTTTCGGGAGCGGACAATGCGTGGGCAAAAGGGCGCCATAGCACAAAGTCGCTGCGCTCCAGCCCGCTGCGCGGGAGCAAGAGCCGAGAGGCCGGTAGCCAGTTGAGACGATAGTGGTAGCACTGGAGAGCCCCGTCCTGAGAATCGAGGTGTTGCAACCCTCACTCAGGAAGGAGCTCTCCATGAGCGATACCAACACAGTCAGTCCGCTGCGTCAGCGTATGATCGAAGACATGGCTGCGCGCAAGCTCAACCCGCACACTCAGCGTGGCCACATTTACAGTTGCAAGCGGTTCGCCGCCTGGCTCAAACGCTCGCCCGATACGGCGACGGCCGACGAGGTGCGCCGATTTCAGCTGCACCTGATCGAGAGCGGGATGAGCATCTGCAACCGCAATCGGATCATGACCGGGGTGCGGTTCTTGTTCCGCGTCACGCTACGTCGTCACGATCTGGCGAGGTCTGGCACCTCAAGGAGCCCGAGAGGCTGCCGCCGGTGCTGAGCCCCGAGGAGGTCAAGCGCGTCCTGACCATGGCGACGAGCCTGAAGGCGCGGGCGATGCTGACCCTGGCCTATGGTTGCGGATTGCGCGCCGGCGAGGTGGTGCGGCTGCGGGCGGGCGACATCGACAGCGAGCAAAAGATCATCCGCATTGTGCAGTCGAAGGGCCGCAAGGACCGGCACGTGATGCTGCCGCCAGCGGTCCTGAAGCTGTTGCGGCAATGGTGGAAGGCGGGGCCGACCGCGTCCAACAACGGCGTCGCGCCCGAACAGCGCTGGCTGTTTCCCGGTCGCAGTCAACGTCAGCCACTGACCACGCGTCAGTTCAGCCGGTTGTTCAAGGAGGCCGCCAAAGCCGCGGGGCTGCGCAAGAGGGTCCCGCTGCATTCGCTTCGCCACAGCTTCGCGACCCACCTGCTCGAGCGCGGCAGGGACATTCGCGTGATCCAGGCGTTGCTCGGACATTCCAAGCTTGAGACGACAGCCCGCTACAGTCGCGTGGCGATCGGACTGATTGCCAAGATCGAGAGCCCGCTCGAGGGGCTAAGCGCGCCGCGCCGCCGCCGTGCAAAGCGAGACAATGAGGAGCCGCCAGCGCCGTAGCGCCGCCGGCCGTGGCTCGGCCCGTTCTGGAGGTCGCGGACATCCTCCGCGATCACGGCTCTGCTTGGCGTGACGCCAATCAGGGCCATGTGAGCCTCGGGCAATTGAAGGTGATGAATGCGATCGAGCGCTGTCGTACGGCAGCGCTCGGCGGCCATGTCGCACGCTGCGAGAACGCGGCCTGCGGCCATACCGAGGTCGCCTACAACTCCTGCGGCAACCGGCATTGTCCGAAGTGCCAGGGTGCGGCGTCCCGCCGATGGCTGGCCGACCGCGAAGCGGAGCTGTTGCCGGTGCCGTATTTTCACGTCGTCTACACGCTGCCCAGCGAGTTGCGTGACATCGCCTACCAGAACAAGCGCGTGATCTATAATCTGCTGATGAAGGCAGCGGCCGAGACGACGCTCGCCATCGCAAGCGATCGCAAGCGCCTCGGCGCGCGGATCGGTATCACGGCCGTGCTGCACACCTGGGGCTCGGCGCTCACCCATCATCCGCACGTGCATATGATCGTGCCGGGTGGAGGGCTCTCGCTCGATAACGCGCGATGGATCGCCGCGCGCTCCAATTTCCTCGTCCATGTCAACGTGCTGGCGCGCCTGTTCCAGGGCAAAATGCTGGCGATGCTCGTGCATGCGCACGACGTCGGCGAGCTAAAGTTCTTCAATACCCATGCCGGACTCACCGACAAGACAACGTTCAAGCGCTTCATCGCCCCGCTGCGGCGCATCAAGTGGGTGGTCTATTGCAAGGCCCCGTTCGCGGGGCCCGCGCAGGTGCTGCGTTATCTGGCCCGTTACACCCATCGTGTCGCCATCTCCAACCGCCGCCTCGTTGCAGCCGACGACGAAGCGATTGCGTTCCGCTGGAAGGACTATCGCCTCAACGGCGCCAACCGCTGGAAGACGATGCGGCTTCACCCGCACGAGTTCATCAGGCGGTTCCTGCTGCACGTGCTGCCCAAGGGCTTCCACCGCATCCGCCACTACGGGCTCTTTGCCAACGCCAACCGCGCCCAGAGCATCGCGACAGCCCGCGCACTCCTCAACGTCGCCCCGCCGGCCGCCGACCCGCGAGAGCAGCCGGATATCGCGACGGACACGCCACGTATGCTGCCGTGCCCATGCCCGCGCTGTGGCGCCCGCATGATCGTGATCGAGGTGTTCGCCCGCGGCTGCCAGCCGAGCTGGCGGCCGACACTGATCAGGATCGACACGTCATTACCAAGACCTCCTGTGAGCGTTGCTGTTGTCCTGGTCCGATGCGCTGGCTAAATGCCGGCGGCGATCTCGCTCAACCCAGCGGCATCCATCAGTGCGCACATCGCGCATTGGTGCGCTCCGAACGCCCGCCCAAAAGCCTAATGCACTCTCCTGAACTGCCCTACGTCCGGACACGCAGGTCCAATCCTGTCGCCGTCACGTCTATCATCGAGCCCGACGCCGGCATTAAATCCCCATAGCGCTCGCTGCTTAGCCGGTGCTCAACTTCCCGCGACTTCGTGCCTTGGCGCTTTTTGGACGCCGGTCAGTTCGGCGTGCGAAGCCTCTTTGTCGCCGGCGTCCAAAAACCTGCACAACAGCTGACATTAATTGGTCGGTCAGGTATGGCCTCCCAATCCACTCTTTGATCACCGACCGAACGTTCGGAAAGGTAGCGCGTTTATCGGATGGGGCGCTGCACTGGAGAAGAAGCATGCGAACCGTAACTCTCGCGATGGCTGTAGTTGCCGCAAGCGTAATTGCCTTCCAAGCGACGGCGCAACAGCAAAAGGCCGCGCCTAGTGAGCAAACCAAAAACGAGATGCACACTGATGTAGACAAAGGACTTAAGACAAACGAACCCAACGAGGAGATGCAACACGAAGCAGATAAAGGAGCCAAGACACGCAATTCAGGAGCGTCCGGATACGTTGCCGACCAAAATAAGCCGGGTGCCTCTGCGCATCCGCCGGGCCAACCGGGAAGCGAGCAGACGAGCGGTTCTGGCAGTCAGACTGGCTCTTCGAAATAAAGCGCAAAAGCGCTCTGTATTCGACGGCTCCTGGGACCTCACTTTCGTGACGCAAAGAGGACCTTGCGATGCGAGCCAAGGCTGCAACGCGTCTGGAAAACCGCGCGTAAATTCAGCGGCCCGGCTCTCGTCGCCAGATCTGTGTCTTAGTGCCCGTCGGTTTGAGTTCTTACAGTCAATGTCAGCGTGGCTGGGGTGGTGATCGCGACAGGTTGGCCTAAGGCAGGAACGCCCTCGTAGCGCCGGAGTTAAGCCGACAAAACCACCTAGGAAGGAGACAAAGTCATGGCCCGCGCAACAGCTCATCCGGATCATCACTGCATCTCGAGCGAAGACATTCAGGGAACCAAGGTGTACGGAGCAGATGGAAAGAACATCGGTGAGATTGATCACCTCATCATCGACAAAGTGTCAGGCCGAGTGGCTTATGCCGTTATGAGCTTCGGCGGATTTGTCGGTTTGGGTCACAGCCATTACCCCATTCCCTGGGGCGCTCTGACGTATGACACGTCACTACAAGGCTTCCGAACCAACATCACGGAGCAACAGCTGAGGGACGCGCCTGAGTTCAGCGATGACTCCTGGCAAGATCGAGACTGGGAAACGCGAACCCACCGCTACTATGGGACGCCCA
This sequence comes from Bradyrhizobium sp. PMVTL-01, assembly GCF_051861855.1. Taxonomy (NCBI): domain Bacteria; kingdom Pseudomonadati; phylum Pseudomonadota; class Alphaproteobacteria; order Hyphomicrobiales; family Nitrobacteraceae; genus Bradyrhizobium; species Bradyrhizobium sp. PMVTL-01. The sequence continues at coordinate 510,141 of NZ_CP193983.1, forward strand.
CCTACTGGGAAGGGCGAGGTGGCCTATAACGCCAAGGGCGCATCAGATTGTGAGCGCCGGCTGAACTGATCGGCCGGCCCTCTTTTTGCGGCCGGATTTGATCTGGCCGACTGACGCTGGCGTTGTTTTCTCGCGAGGTGCGGACCTTGCGGCGAGAACCTCCTGTGTTCATTGACTTGCATTGCATCAATGAAGCCAGCCGCAGCATCGGCTGTCGTCGGTATCCCGGCACAGTGCGAATCGGCAACTCGAGAGCGTGCCGGCGAACCTCCTTGATCGGCAGTTCGCCGCCGAGCGGCCGAACCAGAAGTGGATCGCCGACTTCACCTATCTCTGGACGGCCGAGGGTTGGCTCTATGTCGCAGGGGTGATCGACCTGTTCTCACGCCGGGTGGTAGGCTGGTGGATGAGCGCCGTCATGACCGCACAGCTCGTGACAGACGCGCTATTGATGGCCGCCTGGCGACGCGGCAAGCCGGACGCGCTGTTGCATCATTCCGACCAGGGCCCAATACACCAGCGAGCAGTTCCAGCGTTTGATGGCCGATCACGGCATTGTCTGCAGCATGAGCCGCTCCGGCAATGTCTGGGACAATGCGGCGATGGAGAGTTTCTTCTCGTCGCTCAAGACCGAACGGACGGCCAACAAAATTTACCGGACCAGAGACGAGGCACGAGCCGATGTGTTCGACTACATCGAAAGGTTTTACAACAAGATCCGCAGGCACTCGACCATCGGCTACCTCAGCCCGGTTGAGTTCGAGCGCAAGGTGGGATTAGCTTAACCCGGTGTCCATCAAACCGGCAGCAGCTCAACGAGTAAAGTGCGCCTCGGGGCCGTTCCTTTCGAGACACCACACCATCGGGCCCGACGCTGACAAGGAGGCGCGGCGCTTTATTGAGGAGTACCTAGAAGACCTCCGCGAGATTATCCGGAAACTCCGCGGCAAGATGAATTAAGGCCGCCTCAGGCGGCCTCTTTCATTCCGGCTCCAGTGGGCCGCCGAACCAGGCTGATCCTGCTGTGATGTGGGCTATCATCGGTAGCGCGTACGCAGGCCAGCGCTCGCTTCGACCGCCGCGCGCGGCCCTGAGCCGACAGAGGCCAGTCGCAATTCCAGGGTGCTTGCTGCTCATTATCGTTTCATGTCGGCTGCCAAGATCACCTTGCTCCACTTCTTGACTTCATCGGCGATCAGTTTTGCAAAGTCGGCGGGAGACCCGCCAAGCGCCGTGCCGCCCAGATCCGCAAGCCGCGCTTGGAGTTTCGGATCGGCGAGGCTGACGTTGACCTCTTTGTTCAGCGTTTCGATGACTTCTGCCGGCGTGTGCTTTGGAGCGCCAACGCCATACCAGGAACTTGCTTCGTAACCGGGCAAGATTTCGCCCAGAGCTGGAACGCCCGGCAATATCGACGAGCGCGCCACCGTGGTGACCCCGAGGGCGCGGAAATTGCCGGCCCTGATATATTCGATCGATGAGAGTAGCGGACCAAAATAGACCTGCGCTTCCCCGGTCAGAAGGGCAGGAAATACCTGCGCGCCTCGGTAAGGTACGTGAAAGAGATCGACGCCGGCCATCGTTTTGAACATTTCGCCAGCCAAGTGGGTCAGAGAGCCGGTCCCGGCTGACGCCATATTGACCTTGCCAGGACGGGCCTTCGCGTAGTCGATGAACTCCGCGACTGTCTTGGCGGGAACCGATGGGTGGACCTCCATAACCAGAGGCACACGAACGATGCCTGCGATCGGCGCGATATCGCGAACGAAGTCGAAATTGACGCTGAGCATGGTCGCATTTATCGGGTTATTTGCGGTAATCAACAGCAGCGTGTAGCCGTCGGGGGATGCTCGCACGACCGCCTCAGTTGCGATGGTGCCGGTAGCGCCACTGCGGTTCTCAATGACAAATGGCTGTCCAAGTCGCTCCGACAGCGATTCACCCATCAATCGCGCGACGATGTCGGGTGCACCGCCCGCGCCAAAGCCTTCAAGGAGGTGCACCTGTCGGGTCGGGTAGCTCCGCGCGCGAGCGACCCGGGACAAGGCCGGAAGCGCGGCAGCGGCCGCTGCCAGATGCAGAAATTGACGGCGCAGAACTTTCATTGCGGCCTCCCCACTGCTGGCATGTGGAGTGCTTGCGGAGCCGCACTGGGTCCGTAGACATCGGTTGAATTTCGATCCGAACTTGCCGGCGGCATGAGCGCTGCGACTAAGATAAAAGGGACTTCGGCACGTCCCGCTCGGCAGCTCGTATGAAAGCTACACCTGTTGCACGATGGGCGGAAGGCATGATTTGGGAGCCCTATTGCACCGCACGAGTTAGTATCCGGCTCCTGAGTTCGCTAAAACGTGGCAACATTCCTGCTGTAACCGGCCTTTGGGGCTCGTTAGATTCGTTTCGGTCGGGCTTCCAGGAAACAGGCGGCAACCATGTCACATCTCGCGCGAATGGCACTCGCGCTCTTGCTGGCGACGGTTCAACTTTCGGCAACATTTGCGCTCGACAATGCACCAGCGACTATTTCTCAGGAGCTTGTGCTATTCTCGTCGGATGAGGGGCTTGCTCGGCTGGCCCGCTCAACTGCCAAGGTAGACTTTCCGGCCCTTGCTAATCAGTTCGAAGCCGAGTCGAACGCCGCATTCTGTGGGCCCGCGTCGGCCGCAATTGTGCTCAACGCCGTTCGAGGTCGAAGCCCGGATCTCCCGCGGGACCGGAGCCGATTACATTCGGAAGATCTTAGATACATTCCGAGCGCCTTTGATCCCACAATCCCTCGCTTCACGCAGGACAATGTGATCACCAAAGGCCAGAAGACCCGCGCGCAAGTTCTCGGCGAACCCATAACGATCAATGGAAAACAGATACAGGACTTCGGCTACCAGATCCGACAGCTAGATGAGATGCTGAGGGCAAACGGTCTCACAACCCGGCTTGTCATCGTTGATGACAGCAACCTTGAGCAGGATATCCGGACTGATTTGGTTGAAAACCTCGAGCGTCGGGGTGACTATGTGATCGTAAACTACCAACGCAAGGCTGTAGGCCAACAGGGCGCCGGACATGTCTCGCCGCTTGGCGCATACGACGCTGAATCCGACTCGTTCCTTGTCCTTGACGTCAACCCCGCGAGCGCTGGCTGGGTGTGGATGCCAACTACGACCCTCGTTAAGGGTATGCGCACGTTCGATACGGTTGAGAACCGCGGGTATATTCTCGTGCAGACCCCTTGAGGCGTTCTACTGATCGTCCCCTGTTGACTCTCGCTAATGCCCCGCTTTGAGGACATAAGCCGCATTTTTGGCACTTGAGCTGCCAAGAGCAGGTTTCGATCTGGGCCGATGTTATAGCGCCCGCGTCCTGGACGACTACTTACCCGAGTAAGCGAGCTCGATCTGCGTTCCGAACGGAGCTGGTTGGAAGCGAAAGGCTACCGGCATCTAGCCGACTGTGCGCCGTCGCTTTCTTGGTCCTATGGCAAATGCCCAGGCGGCTGCAGCAACATTCTCGCGTTTCGGTCGTGTCAGGCTGTGGTCAGCTTTCTAAGATTGAAAAAGGGCTTCAGCTGCAGAGTGTTAGCTAGTTCATAATTCTGTGGTGCTGCGAGCTTTAGCTTATTGAGGACAAACGCTCGGGAGGCAACGATGACACCCGGCTGGCTCATTGTCCCTGTGACGATCGCCTCTATCTCCATCCTGACGGTTGTGACTTTGATCATTGTTGGTGCTTGGTAGGCAGCTGAAGAGTATCGTCGAGAGCGCCCTGAGGGGGCGCCCATGGACCGATGCGACCTCACCGAAACTCGATTGGGTGCGGCATGGATTGCCCGAAGTGCGGCAGATTCAACCCAGAGGGAAAGAAGGTCTGCGGCGATTGCGGCGCGCCGCTATCCTTTCGCTGCGCCGCGTGCGGAGCCGACAATCCGAAAGGAAAGAACTTCTGTGGTGACTGCGGTGCGGCGCTCACGCCAACAGTACTGCCGCAAGTCATGGCGGCTGCCGGTGCATCGGCCTCCATATTGTCACGGGTCACCGAGCGCTCGAGCTTATCCCTCGTACCAAGTTCTTCCGCCGAGCGCCGCCAGCTCACAATCATGTTCTGCGACCTTGTCGGCTCGACAGCACTTGCGGCAAAGCTCGATCCAGAAGATCTACGGGACATAATCGCCAAGTACCGCGATAGCGTAGCGGCGGTCGTCCGCAAATACGGAGGAACCATCAGCCGCTACATCGGCGACGGCATGCTCATCCTCTTCGGTCATCCTTCAGCGCATGAGGACGATGCCGAACGCAGCGTGCGCGCTGCGCTTGAGATTGCCGCGACCAGGCATGTGCCTGGAGGGCCGCCCGAGTTCGAGTTGCGGGTTCGTCTTGGGCTCGCGACTGGTCTCGTCATCGTAGGTGATCTTATCGGCAGCGAGGCTGCAGAGACACAGGCGGTCCTGGGTGAGACGCCGAACCTTGCTGCTCGGCTGCAGGCGCTCGCTGAACCAGATGGCGTGGTCATCGCTGAGGACACGCGACGGCTCATCGGCGGGCTTTTTGACTACGAGAACCTCGGCGCGGTGGCTCTGAAAGGCTTTGCCGCCCCGGTCCAAGCCTGGCGAGTGCTTCATGAGGGAACGGCAGAAAGCCGCTTCGAGGCGTTGCACCCATCGGTGCTAGTCCCGCTGGTTGGGCGTGAGGAGGAACTCGCGCGACTGGAGCGGAGCTGGGACCTGGCGAAGGCGGGTAGCGGCCAAGTAATGCTGCTCGTCGGCGAGGCCGGCATTGGCAAGTCGCGCCTCGTTGCGGCTCTCCAGGAGCGTATCGAGCGCGAGCCGCACACCTTCTTGCGATACTTCTGCTCGCCTCATCATCAGGAAAGTGCGCTCTATCCCTTCACCGCACAACTTCAGCGAGCTGCTGGTTTCGATCGTGAGGACGCCCCAAAGGTGAAGCTCAACAAGCTCCGGCTGCTACTATCGCCAGCATTGCCGTCCGACGAGGACGTGGCGATCCTGGCCGAGTTGCTGTCGATTCCCAGCGGTGACCTGTATCTGCCGGTTGCTGCTACGCCGCAACAAAAGAAGGAGAGAAGCTTCGCCGCTCTGGTCCGCCTGCTTGAAACTCTTGTTGAAAAGCACCCAGTCATGGTCGTCTGCGAGGACATGCAATGGATCGATCCGAGCTCCCGCGAGCTCCTGGACCGGACGGTCGATCGCGTAGCAAGCCTGCCAGTTTTGGTCCTGATCACCTACCGCCCCGAGCTCCAGCTGGTATGGAGCGGAAAGCCGCACGTCAGTTTGCTTGTGATGAACCGGCTGGACCAGAAAGCGGGTGCCACGCTGATCCGAAGCGTGGCCGGCAGCCGCACGTTGCCGACCGAAATTGTTAATGAGATTGCTGAACGAACGGATGGCGTGCCGCTGTTCGTTGAGGAGTTGACCAAAGCGGTGCTCGAGACAAGCAACGAGGGGATCCCGCGAGCCATCTCCTTCGCGCCGCTACCCGGACTTGCTGTGCCGGCCACGCTTCATGCTTCATTGATGGCGCGGCTCGACCGGATCGGTCCGATAGCTAAGGAAGTTGCGCAAGTCGGGGCGGCCATCGGCCGGGAGTTTTCCTACGACCTGCTTGCCGCAGTTGTACAGCGATGCGACAACGAGCTGCAGGCGGCACTTGATCGGCTGATCAATGCCGAGCTCATGTTTGGGCGTGGCGAACCGCCTGACGCCAATTACTTGTTCAAACACGCGCTCATCCAAGATGCGGCGTACGGCACGCTGTTGCGCAGCCAACGCCGCGAGCTGCACGCTCGAATCGTGGGCGCGCTCGAGGAGAGGCTCTATAAGGGCATTCAAGAGCGACCGGAGATCCTCGCCCATCATTGCACGCATGCAGGTCTGATCGAAAAGGCGGTGTCGTATTGGCAGGACGCCGGCGAGCGTTCAAAGGCTCGATCGGCAATGACAGAAGCAATCGCGCAGATGCGAAAGGCGCTCGATCAACTATCCCATCTGCCCGATACCCCCGAGCGTCAGCGCACCGAAACTGAACTTCAGCTTGCGCTCGGCGGCGCACTGATTGCCGCGAAGGGCCATGCGGCCGAAGAGACCGGCCAGGCCTACGCCCGGGCGCGCCGCCTCTGCGAGTTATTGAACGACAGGCCGAACCTGCTCAAAGCACTCTGGGGCGAGTTCGTGCATTATCACGTGCGTGGCGAAACGGAGCGATCGCATCGCATTGCCGAGGACCTGCTCGATTTGGCCGGACGACAGAACGATGCGGCCATTCTTGTCGCCGGTCATCGGGCCGTTGGCGATAGCTGGCTTCATCGCGGACAATTAGCCTTGGCCCGCGTCCATCTTGAGCGCGGGCTCGCCCTGTACGATCCGGCGCAGCAGCGCTCTCTGACGGCTCTGTTCGCGGAAAACGCTCGGGTGGCGATGCTCTCGTTCCTCTCGTTGACCTGCGGCCTTCTTGGCTTCGCCGATCAGGCGCGCGTGCAGAGCGGGGACGCCCTGACAGAGGCGCGCGGGTCGTCGCACCCGATCAGCCTCGCATTCGCGCTGAGCGTCGCTTGCCGGCTGCATTTCGTCCTCAATGACGCGGGTATGGTTGGGCGACTGGCCGAGGAGCTAGTTGCACTTACCTCGGAGCAGCGCTTTGCCTTCTTTCTCGCGATGGGGACCGCCTATCGCGGTTGGACGCTGGCCGAAGCCGGCCACCCCGACGCCGGGGTCGACTTATTGCGGCGCGGTATCGAGGGCTTCCAAGCCTCCGGCGCAGCATGGACTCTTCCGTTCTACCTTGCGCAGCTCGCGGCAGCCGAGGCAAAGAGAGCACGATTTGAAACCGGCCTCGGTCAACTCTCCGACGCCTTGGTACTAACCGAGAAATTGGGGGTGCGATGGTTCGAGGCCGAGCTGCATCGGCGACGAGGCGAGTTGATACTGACGGCTCGCCCGGACGCCGAGGCCGAAGCTGAGACCGAGTTTCGACACTCCATTGCGATTGCTCGCCAGCAGGAGGCGAAACTCTGGGAGCTTCGCTCTGCCGTCACTCTCGCCCGGCTTTGGCATCACCAGGGCAAGGGTGATGAAGCACGCGACCTTCTCGCCCCGATCCACAGTTGCTTCAACGAGGGGTTCGATGTTTGCGACTTGAAGGACAGCAAGTCGCTGCTAGAGGAACTCTGCACCTAGGATGAACTTATCGGCCTTTCCCGTCGACGTGTCGGTTAACCGGAATGCCTGAGTCGTTGGGTAGCTGCTGAATGCCGAGGCCAAGTTTATTGGACCCCATTACTGGGTCGGCCTTGATGAAGATGTTGCCGCCATCACGAAAATTGATCAGGTGCTCACCCTCTCCGTCATCAAGCAGCACGCGATGCCAAGCAGCCAGGATATCGTGGCGAAGTCGGACAGTCCGGTGCTGCTCCATTGGCCATATTCTACTGAAAAAACCACAATGGCAGAATGCTGCACCACGAGCGACGCCCACGGCCAAAGTCGGCTTTGGATCAACAGCGCCTGTCAGGGCCGATGCAGGTCGTTTCCGGTCTATACCCGACTGCGGACCTTCGGGCGAACGCCGAGTTAGACAGCCTTGGGCCAGCGCACAAAGTCGCTGCGCTCCAGCCCGCTGCGCGGGAGCAAGAGCCGAGGGGCCGGTGGTTGGTCGAAAGGACAGCAGTAGCGGGGTGGCTAGGGTCAACACGATCGACTCGCGTCGCGACCGCCTGCTCAGTATGGTCAAGACCAGCAGATCATCTCCGGGCCAGCACCTGGCGAGCCACATCGAGCGCAATGCAGTCTGCTTGAATGTGCCGTGCATCTTTTGGGTCGCAAGAAATTGACTCGTCCTATGCCGCTAGACACCGATCGAGCGATCAATCGCGCAGTGGTTGTCAGATGTGCCATTTCCGCCACGCGCAACTATTTGAAATTGCACGGGCCAAGAAGATTAAATCCCCCATTTAGCAATACTCGTGCCAAGCCGCTTAAGTTGTGCGCACATCGAGACCCCTACTCTTCGAATTTTCCTAGGTCGAGCACCTCATAGCACTCGCTGCTCCGCCGGTGCCTAACTTCCCGCGACTTCGTGCCTTGGCGCTTTTTGGACGCCGGCCAGTGAGCTTGCGGAGCCACCTTGTTGCCGGCGTCCAAAAACCTGCACATTTCCGGACCTGCGGCCGATGCGCCGCATGCGCGCAGGCAATATGGCGCTGAGCAGTCGGAACCGCTAAGCTGCATGGGGAGCACATCATGACAGCGTTGAGTCTTCCGCGCGCGGCATTCCTCGCGTCAGTCTTTGTTACATTTCTGGTCGAGAACGGCCAGGCAGCCGAGCTGCGCGTTCTGGCGGGCGGCGCGATGACCGCGGTGTGGGCCGAGGTGAAACCGAAATTCGAGCAGGTTTCTGGACACAAGCTCGACATCTTCTTCGGCACCACGCCAAATTTGATCAAGGAGGCGACGTCGGGAAAGTCGTTTGACGTCGGCGTCGTGCCGGTCGAGGTGATGCAGGACCCAGCAGCACGTGCAAGGTTCGCCGCCGGCACGACGTCCGATGTTGCGCGCGTTGGCCTCGGCATTGCGGTGCGAGCTGGCGCTCCGAAGCCCGACATCGGCACACCTGACGCATTTAAGGCTGCGCTGCTCAAAGCACAGTCGATTGCAACACTGCCGGCAAGCGCTGCAGGTGCGCAAGTGACGAAAGCATTCGATCGACTTGGTGTCGCCGAGGCGATCAAGGGCAAGCTTCAGGCAAAAGCGGCACCAGCCGAGATCGTTGCGGCGGTTGCAAAGGGCGAAGCGGAGCTGGGCGTGTTCTTGCTGAATGTGCTCACCGCCCCTGGACTAGACATCGTCGGCCCATTCCCTACGGACCTGCAGCAAGAAGTCGTCTTTACGGGCGCGGCTGCCGCGGACACAAAGCAAGGAGATGCCGCAAAAGCGCTGCTCGGGTACCTCAAGTCGCCAGAAGCAAGCGTCATCATCAAAGCGAAGGGAATGACGCCGGGCTGAGGCATTGGCCCTGAGCTGCCAAGCCGCAGAACAGAACAACCTTCGTTTGGGTCCGGCGCTCTCCTTTTCGACAAAGATACTTTTGCTCAAGTTCTCGAAGGGGATAGGGTAAACGTTTCGCAGCTCTTCATTCGGATATGCGGGATAGCCGGCATACGGACATCAGCATCGTCGAAGCAAAGCCAAAGCCGGTCACAGATCGCAGGTTCGCCGATTGGGCTATGGCTCTGATAGAAAACCCGGCGGCGTTTCCCGTCGGCACGAACTTCGTTTCTGGCGACGGGGTAGTCGAGATGATGGCCGAACAGCTCCAGAATTCGGATGGCTCGCTGAGGGTTTCTGTTCCCGTCTGGTGAGGAGGTTAGGCTGCCGGCAACTGTTCAAGCCGCTTTCGAGAACGAGGGCGTTGCCGCAATTTTTGGTGGACGGTCGCTTCTGAACGATCTCTTCGTACAACTTGCTGCGAGAAGCTCAGTCCGCCGACCGTCCCGAACGCGCACGCCCTGTCGAACGCGAGCGTCGCACCCTACGTCGTCGGTGGCCAGAATTGCCGATGAATAGATACGCTGCCGCCTCGAGCCTATCGGTGAGACCGGGAATTATCTCACATTCGATAGGAGACCCTCCGCGACGCCTCCCTAAGCAGATCCAAGGGCTGCCAGCTTTTCGGGAGCACGTGGACATCTTGTGGAATTTCGGCGCTGTCGTCCGAGACCACGATGATATGCAAGTTCGGAAATCTGCGCTTGACTCGAACCAGCCATTCCATCCCTGCCGCTTCGAGATCCAGATCCATGTCGACCACCAGCACCTCGACGGAGTCTCCCAGATGGAAGAGCGCCCGCTGTGCTTTGCTCAGAGTGTCATACGTCAATACCGTCAATCTGCCCGACTGGAGAAGATTGTCCATCGCTGCCCTTTGGTCCCGATCGCATTCGACGACGACAGCGAACTTTCCGAAAGGCTTGGATTGTCCCATGAGCGCCTCCACCAACATGGGTTAAGCCCTCTTTTTTGGAGAAGTTCCGGGGAACCGGCCCGAAGAGCGGCCCGGCATTGGCTTCGGAAATCAGATCGCCGCCCGCAGTTGCGCCCAGGTCGTGTCGTCGCGTAGCCGGCGCGGCAAACGGCGGCACCTGCGTGCTGTGGCTGGATTTAGCCGACCCCGAGCCCGGCCGGTACGTTGCCTAGCGGGGGGCCGATGGGCGACGCGTACCAGGTGTATTTCGAGGAGCGGTGGCGGAGGGGCGATCGCTGTCGTGGTGGGCTCCGCGAAGGAGGCTCTTGCCAAGGCCTGCGAACTCGCTGAATCCGGTGGCGAGGTCCTGATCAGGACCTTTCCGGAAAGACGATCGATCCCGAGGCGGTCGCAGAGGTCGCTGCACGGGAATAGGAGCGCGTGCTGAGTCGCGCGTGGCTGTTAGAACCGAAGCGAAAACGCATTCACGGACGCAGCTAATCGTTCTGCTATCTGCGCGGCATCCGGCAAGAACTGTTTTTCGGAAGTGTGTGAGCCGACAGAGTTGACCGCCAGTGCCGTACTATAGGCGAAAACAGCTATTACCATCGCAGCGAGATATCCGGTCCTCATGGCAATGGTCCCTTTATCGGAACCCTCCCCACAAACCAACAGGCTCACTTAGAACGGGTTCCCAAACCTCCGATAAAATTTACCTATGAAAGGGAATTTCGGTTCCTCGGATAGGGGTGAGTTCGACGTGATGGCGGCGGCAGGAAGCACTGCACATGCGAGGAAGCTGTGCAAATTTAGCCAACATGGTGGCAGCCATGGCGAAACCGCTTCCGCCTCAAGACTACTGACTTGAGACATTGCAGGGCGATTTGCGAGGAGATCGGCGAACGCCTTCGGCATGGCCTCGCGCGGGACACTTCGCGGGTGCCACCGCGTCTACGAAAGCTGGTCGTTCGGTCCTGGAGCATCGGCTTCCGATCCTCGTCCGGTACGGCATCTCGGCTTGCATCATGCTCGTCTGTGCCGTTGTGCAGATGACGCTTCAAACGCACCATGAGATGGTGCGCTGACACATAAGCGGGAACAGTCATGTGGCGCAAGTGTCCGACGTCCAAGCAGTGAATCCTACGGACGTGAAAAAGCCGGCTGAACACGTCCAGCGCAGCGAGCCGAATTCCACGAAGGCTCGCCTGGAAGAGGCGCCTCGGGCCGCGGAGGAATACGCCGCTGATCTCCGGGAAATCATCAGAAAGCTCCGCGCGCGTCTGCTTAATTGAGACCGGGCACGCGGCATCAATGCTGGCCGCGCGGTGGAACTCGCTCGCTTGGCGGCCGTTGCATGGCCGCGGCAGCAGTAGCGGATAGGAGAGCACGTGAACCGACGGCAACTTGTTCAAGGGTCGGCGTTGCTGCCGGCGTTGCTGCTCGCCTCGCCCAGCGGTTACGCCGCCGCGTCGCATGACGCGTTTGGGCCGTCCACGGTCAGGGACTTGGCCCGTGCGCTGGCAGGCAAACCGTACGAGGCGCCGGACGAGAAGGTCCCGAACGGATTGAAGGACCTAGACTACGATCAGTACCGTTCGATCCGCTTTTTGCCCGAGCGCGCGCTCTGGCGCGGGAATAGTCTACCCTTCGAGGCGCAGTTCTTTCATCGCGGCTTCTTCTACAAGAACAGGGTGACGATCTTCGAGGTCGCGGACAGGAAGGCTACCGAGATCAAGTACCGCAAGGCGGATTTCTCCTTCGGCGAGAAGGTCCCGGCTTTCGAGGACATCGATCTCGGGTTCGCGGGCTTCCGCATACACGCGCCCATGAACCGCGCCGACTACTACGACGAGGTCTGCGTCTTCCTGGGCGCGAGCTACTTCCGTGCCGTTGCCAAGGGTCAGACATACGGGCTTTCCGCCCGGGGACTTTCGATTGATACGGGCGAAGCCAAGGGCGAGGAATTTCCGTACTTCAAGACGTTCTGGCTGGAGCGGCCGGCGCCGGGCGCGACCTCGTTGGTGATCCATGCTTTGCTCGACAGCAAGAGCTGCGCAGCAAGCTACCGGTTCACCGTGCGCCCCGGGGAGACCACGGTCTTCGACGTCGAGATGTCGGTCTACCCGCGCGTCGAGATGCCGCGGGCCGGTCTCGCGCCCATGACCAGCATGTTCTTCTACGGTCCGAACGACCGCAACGACATCGACGATTTCCGCCCCTCGGTCCACGATTCCGATGGCCTTGGGATCTTCAATGGCAAGAGCGAGAGCCTGTGGCGGCCGCTCAGCAATCCCCGCGATCTCCAGATCAGCACCTTTCAGGATCTCAATCCGCGTGGCTTCGGGCTGATGCAGCGGGAGAGAAACTTCTTCGCCTACCAGGACATCGAATCCAACTTCGAAAAACGTCCAAGTCTCTGGATGGAGCCGATCGGCGATTGGGGCGAGGGCGGCGTCGTCCTGTTCGAGATCCCGACCAAGGAAGAGGTCCACGACAACATCGCCGCGTTCTGGCGGCCGAAGAATCCGCTGCAGGCCAAGGGCGAACACAACTACACCTATCGGCTGCATTGGGGCCCGGACAGCCCGAAGCCGCATTCGCTGGCCCGCTTCACGCGAAGCGGAATAGGGGCGCGGGGCGAGGACGCCCGCCTCTTCGTCCTCGATCTGGTCGGTGAGAACCTGAAGGGCATCGATCCTGCCGGCGTCAAAGGCGTGGTGACGGCGGAGAAGTCCGAGGTGAAGAACATCGTCACGCAGCCCAATCCCTACACCGGTGGCTGGCGGCTCAGCTTCCAGTGCCAGGTGAAAGGCGAGCCGATCGAGTTGCGCGCGTTGCTGGCCGAAGGCGACAAGCCCCTGTCGGAAATCTGGGTCTACCGATGGGCACCTTGAGCACGCTACCGCGGCCGCTTGCCGGCGATATCGCGACCCAGCGCCTGCTACCGAGCGAGTCCCCCCTTCCGATGTCTCCTGGCAACCTCGGAAAAAACCGGATAGCCGACCGCATTCCTGCGCCGGTTGCCCCCGCAATGGCCTGGCGGCGCGGCCTTATCCTCTTCTCGACGGCGGCGCTCACGGCGGCTGGCGGCTATGAGATGTATCGCGTGCTGCAGGTCGGTGGCGTCACCGTCCTGGAAGCCATGGTGCTGGCGCTCTTCCTGGTCCTGCTCGCCTGGGTCGCCTTTTCCTTCGCCTCCGCGCTGGCCGGCTTCTTCGTGCTGCTCGCCCATCGTCCGGGCGCCTTCGCGCAAGATGCGGCCCTGCCCGAGATCGCAAGCCGTACCGCCATGCTCCTTCCCACCTACAACGAAGACCCGCACCGATTGACGGCGCGGCTTCGTGCGATTATCGAATCCCTGGAGACGAGCTCGCATGGACAGCTGTTCGACTGGTACGTTCTGAGCGACAGCACCGATCCGGACATCTGGGTCGCCGAAGAGAAAGCGCTTCTCGCGCTGCGACAGGCGGTCGGAATGCCACGGCTCTACTATCGCCACCGAGCCGAGAATACAGCGCGCAAAGCCGGGAATATTTCCGAGTGGATCACGCGGTTCGGCGGCGCCTACGACTTCATGATCGTGCTCGACGCTGATAGTCTCATGAGCGGGCAGACCATCGTCCGACTGGTCCATGCCATCGAGACAAATCCGACCGCGGGGCTCGTCCAGACGCTGCCGATGATCGTCAATGCGCGAAGTCTGTTCAGCCGCGTCCAGCAATTCGCAGGCCGCCTGTACGGACCGATGATCGCCGCCGGCGTCGCCTGGTGGCACGGCTCCGAGGGCAATTATTGGGGACACAACGCGATCATCCGGGTGAAGGCGTTCGCCGAAGCGGCGGCGCTGCCGCAACTTCGGGGGCCCAAGCCATTCGGCGGGCACATCCTCAGCCACGATTTCGTCGAAGCCGCGCTGATGCGGCGGGCCGGGTGGGGCATCTACATGCTGCCGATGCTCGGCGGAAGCTACGAAGAGGTACCGCCTTCGCTGCTCGATTTCGCCGCGCGCGATCGGCGTTGGTGCCAGGGCAATCTTCAGCATCTCGCTGTCGTGCCTGCACGCGGTCTCCATTGGCTGTCGCGTCTGCACTTCATGGTGGGCATCGGCGCCTATCTGACGGCGCCGCTGTGGCTGCTGTTCCTGCTATTGGGGATGCTGATCTCGCTACAGGCCCGCTTCGTGCGGCCGGAGTATTTTCCGAAGGGCTTCTCGTTGTTTCCGACCTGGCCGGCTCAGGATCCGGTCCTCGCCATCTGGGTGTTCGTCGCCACCATGGGGCTGCTGCTGTTGCCGAAGCTGCTCAGCCTGCTCCTCGTCTCGATGCGGGGCTCGGAGCGACGTCAATTCGGCGGGGCATTGCGAACCTCGGCCGGAGTTTTCGCAGAGATCGTCATGTCGGCGTTGATGGCGCCTGTGATGATGATCTTCCAGTCGATCGCGGTCGTGGAGATACTGTCCGGCCGCGATGCGGGCTGGCAGACGCAAAGGCGCGACGACGGCACGGTGGAGCGCCGCGAGCTCTATCGGAAGTACGGGGTCCCGACCTTGTGCGGCGTTGCGATGGCGGCAAGCGCCTACGCCGTTTCGCTTCCCCTTCTGCTCTGGATGTTGCCGGTCATCGTTGGCCTGCTGTTCGCGGTCCCCATCGGGGCGCTGACGGCCAGACCTGCATCCGGCAAACTGTTCGCCACCCCTGAGGACAGAGAGCCGCCTCCCGTCTTACGCCGGGCCAACGAATTGAGCGCGTCGGCTGATGTAGGGATCAGACCCGCGTTGGTGGAGCTGCGCCAAGACCCCGCGCTCCTGGCATTCCATCTCGCGCAGCTGCCACCCCCTCGCTCCACCAGGCCCGACACGGTCGATGCCAACCTAGCGGTCGGCCGCGCCAAGGTCGAGGCGAGCGATACTTTCGAGCAGGTCGCAGAGCACCTGTCCTCGCGTGAGGTCTTCTCGATCTTGAACGACGGTTCGGCGCTCTCGACCGTGTTGCAGAAGCTATGAGGCCGGGTGCGCCCATCGGCGAAGGATTGCATGAGCGATCATTCGATCAGTTCGTCCGCTTCGATCAAAACCGATGGAGGTACGGCAAGGCCGAGTGTCTTGGCGGTTTTGGTGTTGATGACCAATTCGAACTTCGTCGGCCGCCAAACCGGAAGCTCGTCCGGTTTCGCGCCTTTAAGGATTTTGCCCGCGTATACGCCCAACTGGCGATACGTGTCGGAGAGGCTGGCGCCATAGCTCATGAGACCCCCTCCAGCGGGGAATTCCCGGATATGAAAGATGCCCGGCAGTCGATCCCGAGCCGAAAGTCCCAAGATTTTCTCGCGGCGGCTGTCGAAGAACGGATCATTCTGCACGATCAGTCCTGAGATTCCTGCCTTGACCAGCTCCGCAAAACTGGAGTCGATCTCGGCGTCGGTGCTCGCTTGCTGGACCCGGATTTCGCGCCCGAGCGTGCGGGCGGCCGCCGCGATCGATTGCTTGTGTTCTTCGGCCGCCTCGGCGCCGAAGCGCGGGTTCACAAGTAGTCCCAGCACTTGGGCCGCAGGAACCATCGAGCACAGGAGCGCTAGTCGCTTTCCTCCCAAGTCGCCGGTGAAGAAGTTGACGCCAGTCGCCATGCCGGGACGATTCATGCTCTTCACAAGGCCCGCCTGCACGGGATCTTCGCCGACCACGAAGACCATCGGGACCGGAAAGTTCGCCGCCTTCGCCGCCTTCGCGGCGGGGTCGCCGGCCGCGACCACCAACGAGGGCCGCCGATCGCGGAGGTCGGCGGCGAGCGGGGGCAATTGGCCGTAATCGCCCTTCGCCCAGCGATACTCGACGACGACGTTGCGGCCCTCGGCGTACCCCATCTCCTCGAGCCCCCGCCGAAAGGCATTCGTGTGAGTTTGGGCTTCTTCGGGCGAGCGGGTGCTGAGAAATCCGACGACGGGCTGCCCCTGCTGGGCACGTACGATTGCCGGCAGGCCGGCCGCGACGGCAAACGCTCGGATGAAATCGCGCCTTCGCACTGTTTCCCCCTCTTACAACTAAGGTACACATTCTGCAGGTCACGCGCAGAGGTTTCGGGTCGAAGTTGGGATATCGCCATCGTGACCGGTGAACGCAGCGATCACGGCAGGAATCAGTCCTGGGTCGGCGACCCAGAACTCGCGCAATCGACGAGAAGGCCCCTCCTCAAACCCTCAGGTGGCCTGCTTACCCCCGTCGATGACCTGAAATCGCGGTCCGGCCGGCTCGTCGGGCGGCACGATGACCGGTGTGAAATCCGTCTCCTGTCGTTCGGCGCGCTTGCAGTTGGGACAGACGAAGAGGTGCGCGATCCTCGTCGGGGATTGTCCCGCACGAGTTCGGATCGAAACCATTTCATGGCGATGCGGCAATTGGGGCAGGTCGGGTTGCCGAGTTGTCCCAAGGAATCCTTCAGTCGTTTCATCGGCCGCCCCCGCCGCTTCGTGCCGGTAAGTCGTAGCAGCTCTGACGGGCCGCGAAAGTATCAAAGGATACACAACCCGCCGCGATGCTCCATATTGCCGTGAGACGCACCGCGTTCGAGCTCAGATCGCGCAGCGCGGCGAACGTCCTTATGGTTAACGTGCGCTTGCCGTTCCACCAACCTGCATTTCCGGTTCGCTAAACAAAACCCATGCGTCAATCTCGCGCCAGTTGCCGAGATTTCCCGATCCGGAACCGAACGCCGCTCCGAGGGTTGATCGGCGTCCGCATGGAGGTTTCAGATGAACAAGCGTTTATTTTTGGCCACGACCGCGGCGGTCGCCCTCGCGACTTCGGCGTTCGCGCAGTCTTCTCCGAGCACGTCGAGCACCAATCCGTCCGCGACGCAGCGTCAGCAGGATTCCACGTCGACCACGTCGCCGTCGACTGCGACAACGTCACCCAGCTCCTCGTCGGGGTCCGCGCAGAGCAATCCCTCGATGAACTCCGCCCAGACGCAGTCTCCGTCCTCGTCAGGCCAGAATGCGGCGGGCCAGTCGTCCAATTCCGGCACCGGCACAAACACGACGCAGGCGCCTGCCTCGAACAATTCGACCAACCAGGCTCAGACCAA
Source organism: Bradyrhizobium sp. PMVTL-01 (assembly GCF_051861855.1). Taxonomy (NCBI): domain Bacteria; kingdom Pseudomonadati; phylum Pseudomonadota; class Alphaproteobacteria; order Hyphomicrobiales; family Nitrobacteraceae; genus Bradyrhizobium; species Bradyrhizobium sp. PMVTL-01. The sequence continues at coordinate 527,185 of NZ_CP193983.1, forward strand.
TCCCTCCAACCAGAGCACGACGCCCTCCAACCAGGCGCAGACCACCCCACCGTCGAGCACGAACAATCAGACGCAGAGCGCCAATCCGCCCGCTTCGGGCTCCAGCCAGGCGCAGTCGCCGACGGGTAGCGGCTCGACCAACACCGCTCAGCAGCCGAACAATCAGCAGAACACGGCGGATCGTTCGTCGAACACCGACGTGAACGCGTCGGTGAACATCAACGACCAGCAACGAACCCGCATCAGCGCGTCGATCTCGCACCTGAACGTGCAGCCGCTCACCAAAGTGAACTTCTCCTTGTCGGCGGGCACCGTCGTCCCGCGCGACGTCCGCCTGCAACCGCTGCCGGCCGAGGTCATCGAGATCGTGCCGCAGTATCGCGGCTACAACTTCGTCCTGGTGAAGGACGAGATCGCGATCGTCGAGCCGTCGACCTACAAGATCGTGACGGTCCTGCCGTACTCTGGCCGTTCGACGGCAGCCGCGCCGGCGCCTGCGGAGCAGCGCAAGGTAACGTTTAGCGACCGCGATCGCGAAGTCGTCCGCAAGCACGCCAAGGCGCGTCCGGTCGAGCGCGAGAAGCGGGTGACCACCGGCAGCTCGGTCCGGACCGAAATCCGTACCGGCGAGCGCGTGCCCGAAGGGGTGGAGATCGAGGCGTTCCCGGAGGAGGTCTATCGGGATGCTCCGACCCTTCGCGAGTACCGGTACATCAACCGGGACAGCCGCACCTACATCGTCGAACCCCGTGAACGTCGCGTCATCGAAGAGATCGATTGATCTCGCAACTGAAGGAGAAGAACCATGAAGACCATTGTGCTGGGAGCGCTCACAGCGACCCTGATGGCGGCGTCCGCGAATGCCGCCCCGCTCGCGCCTGCGGCCATGGCGGCGGCCGAGCTTGGTAGCGTCGAGCAGATCCGGCTCGTCTGTGACGAGTTTGGCCGCTGCTACCGGACCCGCGGCCCCCGCTATGTCCAGCGTTACTACGGCGGGGACGACGGGTACGTCGTGCGCCGCAGCTATGGGTACTATGGCGGGCCGGGCTACTACGACCGCGGCTACGGCTACTACGGCGGCGGGCCGAGCATCGGTTTCAGCTTCGGCACCCGAAGCTGGTGAAGACAAGGGGCCGCTCGTAGAGCGGCCCCTTCGACGTTCTGCTCCATTCGGCGGAGACGACATGCCTGCTATCGCGAAGCTCCTGACAGAGAAAGAACAGTTGCTCGCGCGTCTCGACTCGGAGCCGGGTGAGAACGAGCGCGTCCAAATCCAGGCACTGCTCGCGAAGATCGAGACTGCGCTCAAGCTGCTTGGCGTCCAGGATTCCGCCGCTGCCAGCGCGGACGAATAGCGATCGGCGACCTGGAAGTTCACGGAAGCTCTGCTCGCGGGAGAGGCCCCAGCTCTGGGGGCTAGGGGGGTTGTGAGCTGGGGCCAGTACGGGGTTCGCCCCTGGGGCAGGGGCATTGGGAAAACTTGGCACTGGCGCCTTCGTTCCTCGATTCGGAGCGAACATTCGGTTGGTCGCACGACGCCGACGCAACTAAGTCGGGGAGCCACCCTTCATCTCGCCGAGCTCCTCCACTAATCGAACGATTTCCTCCGGATGAAAGGGCTTCTTCACGATGCGACTGCCGGGGACGGGGCGTGGAGTGACCGGCGAGAAGCCGGTGGCGTAGATGACCGGCAGCGCCGGATCCTGCTCACGGTATCGCTCCGCAACCTGCCAGCCATCTAACTGCCCGGGTAGCCTGACGTCGGTAACCAGCACATCCGCCACGCGGCGATTGCACCAAGCCAGCGCCTCCTCGCCGGTGCTTGCGTGGATCACGTGATAGCCCGCCTCGCGCAACGCCTCGACGACGAATTCGCGGATCAGAGGATCGTCTTCGACGAGAAGTATGCTCACTGGTGACTCTTTAGGCAAGGTATGTGTCACGCATCGAACGGCGAAAAGGCTGGGGCGTTCCCGGCTTCAATGGCTTTTGCGGATGAGCCGGCCAGGTGGAATAGGATCCAGGCAGGAACGGCTGTCCGCGGCAAGTAGTTTTCACGATGAACAGGCTCTATCCGCTGGTTCTGGAGCACTCGCTTCCAGTCGTGGTCCGGATCTCGGCTTGCATCATGCTCGTCTGCGCCGTCCTGCAGTTGGCGCTTCAGATGGAGACCGGCGCGCCGGGGTACTTCCTGTTGCTTCCGGGCGTGTTTCTGTCCGGCCTGATCTTCGATCGAGGCTCGGGAATCTTCGCGGCCTTGATTGCCGTGGCGGTCGGCGCCTACGTCAGCTACGCGGGCGGCATCGGCCTCGATTTCCTGACCACGAATTCGCTCTTCGCAATCACGGCGGCCGGGACCGCCACGGTCCCTTAATTCCAGCGGGCGGAGCTCCGGCGGGTGATGCTGGCCGACAAGACCAATGCAGTGCTGCTGCAGGAGATGGCGCACCGGACCAAGAACAACCTCGCGATTCTCAGCGGCATGATCCGGCTGGAGGCAAGACATGGCGGGCCGGAGGTCGCGGCTGCGCTGGAGGCGACCGCACGCCGGCTGCAGGTAATGCGGAGGTCTACGACCATCTCTCAATCAAGGAGGACTCGCGCTCGGTGAACATGCGCTACTTCCTGACTGAGGTGGTCGAGAAGGTCTTCCAGGCCCGGGTTCCGTCTGGACCAGTCGCCTTCAAGGTGCTCTGCGACGACATCTACCTGCCTAACAGCCATGCGCTCGCGATCGGCATGATCGCGAACGAACTGGTGACGAACGCGCTGAAGTATGCCTTTCCCGGCGACAGGGCGGGAAGCGTCCTCGTCTCCTTGTCAAAAGGAGATGGGATCGAACTATCGGCGTCTGACAATGGGATCGGTCTTCAGGGCAACACCGATCCGGGTGGACTGGGTTCGCGCATCGTACAGCTTCTCGCCCAACAGCTGGACGGCGAGATCGCATACGAGCGGTTGGAGCCGGGCCTGTGCGTTAGGGTGCGGGCGCGCCCGCGTTAGAGGGACGTGCCGCTGTCCTCGGACGCACCGAGCCGATCGAGCAGCGACTTCAGAGAGGGCGGAAGTTCCTTCTCGATGCCTATCCACGGGCCCAGCCGCTCGCATATTTTCGCCGCGCTGGCGCGGCTTCTGCTTGGTATGGATTGAGATCGGGTTCCTTCATCGGAGCTCCTCGATCTTGCGAACATACAGTACTCGTTCGGGGGAGCGCTGGCACAACAGCAACGGAGGCGACCGTTCGCGAACACGGGCGTGCGGATCGACTTGATCCGACTGGTCTGTGCGACCAAAGCCAGTGCTTCGATTTGACTTGCGCATCGGCACCAGCGTTCACACCATGCAGGCTACAAAGAAAGGGACAAGGCTCCTGTGCGCATTCCCGCACCAATCGCCTATATAGTCCTCTATGTCGCCCTCTACGCGGCGTTCGGCGCCGCATCTCCGTTCTGGCCAAAATTCTTCGAAACGAGAGCTCTGGCGTCTCAGCAGATCGGTCTGATCCTCGCTGCCGCAATGCTGACGCGACTCGTTTTTGGACCGTTGGTTGCAAGGCTAGCGGATCAGCTCGGGTCATTGCGCCTCGTGCTCGCAGGCTGTGCTGCTGTGGCGGCCTCAGCAGCCGTCGCATTGCTCTGGGCCGATAGATTCTGGTGGTTGCTTCTTGTCGCGTTGGCCCAGGCTGCCGCTCTCGCCCCTACCACCTCGCTCGCCGATGCGTTATCGGTCAATACAGCGCGGCCTCGCTTCGCGGGAAGGCCATTCGAGTACGGGTGGATACGGGGGGCTGCCTCCGCGGCTTTTGTCCTGGGAACACTGGTCGCCGGACAACTCGTCAGCCCAGCCGATCTCACGCCGGTTATCTGGATGAACGCTGTCTTCCTGATCGCCGCCACTGGCGCCACTGCATTGCTACCTGGGCAAGCCCGATCGCAGAGGTCGCCGTCCTTCGCTGTCTCAGGGCTGAAAGCCCTGATGAGCGTGTCGCAGTTTCGCATCATGATTATCGCATCGGCTTTGATCTATGGCAGTCATGCAGTGCACGATGCATTTGCAGTGATCAGGTGGAGCGATGCGGACATCAGCGCTTCGGCGATTAGCTTTTTGTGGTCGGAAGCGGTGGTCGCTGAAGTGTTGGTGTTCATGCTGGTCGGCCCAGCACTCCTGGAAAGGTTTGGCGTGCGTGGCGCGGCTATCTTGGCAGCTGCGGCTGGAATCGTCCGCTGGTCCGTCGCGGGCGTGACCACCTCCCTGTTGCTGCTCTCGCTGATACAGCCATTGCATTGATTAACGTTCGCTCTGCTCCATCTCGCTTGCATGCGGATGATGGGAACGCTGGTCGCAGCAAGCGTTGCCGCAACTGCGCAAGCTCTCTATGCGTTTGGCTCAGGATTGCTAACGGCAGTACTGACTTTATTGTCCGGCGCACTGTATGCTTCCTATGCCGGGGCGGCGTTCTTTCCCATGGTGGCGCTCTGCATCATCGCGCTCCCATTAGCCTGGTTTGGCTTCGCCGATGGGAGCGACTGATTCTTCGGTCGAGCAAACGGGGGCAGGGGCCGCCGGTCTGCACTCCGCCGAAAGCGCATCCGGGCTGCATCTCCTGTCTCGCGTCGTTATGGGACCTTGCAGAAAGGTGTCCCCATCGATGTCAGCTCCTCGTCTTCGATCTCCGGTCCAGCCATTCGCGAGTTCAAGAAGGAAGATCGCCTGACGAGCGTCATCTATTGTTTTAGTTTCGAGAGCTTTAACCTGCGACAACACGGATGGCTGTTGAAATTTTATCACTGACGACATCTGTCGCAAATCGCTAATGCGGATGGGCCTTGTCCTGCCGAAAGATGAAAAAAAGCGATGATGAAAAAAGACAGCTATGCGCGAGCACAAGGGACAGGTCCACTTGGGCAAGCATTTGCCGTCGCACCGCGCACCGCCAGGGCGGCAATGGAGGCGCGCAAGGTCGTCGACCGGCTTGCCTTGCGCTACAACGTGACGCAATCCATCAAGCGTTCGGCTTCCCGGCTAACGCCGCTTTCATTCTGACCGCAACACTCGCCAGCGCCAGCCAGTCTCGCATGAACTCATCGCCAAGCGCTTTGATATGATCATCCTCCATCGCCGCGACGGCAACCACATGCGAGCAGATGCCTAGCTGCTCGAACTTTGTGCAGTTGCACGACCATTCGGCCTACCGATCCCGCTTCACCAAATTGTCGGGACCGATCAGCCACCCTTCTGGGATTTTGACTATCCGACCGTTCTCCACGGTCATGCCGGTTTGAATTTCATACAGGATCATCCGCGCCCCCCGCCTCTTGACCACTGGTGATCTCTATGGTCGTGGCCGTGCGGCTGCAACTACGTGGAGGTTGCAGGCCTTTGCGCTACATCGGCATGCCCTTCGCTCTGAACGGCTGACCTGATCTCGTTGTTGACTTTGGAAACGACGCTCCGCGACTTCTGCTTCACTGCGCTTGTCGCTGACCACCGTTTTGGGCTTGCCGCGCTCGATGATCAGCCGATCGAGCTCCCGAGCCACCCCGCCCGACAGCGAGGTGTCGGCCACCAACGCCAGGCACTCGCGCGTGCACTCGTCGACCACGCTCAGGATGCGGAAGCGGCGGCCATCGGTAAGGTGATCGTCGAGTGGCCAGCGGTCATTCGGCACTATCGGCACCATCATCGGCGCCCTGGTCCCGCGACCGCCACGACGATCCGGGCCATTCCGCGAGCTATCCCTTTGAAGAATGCCCCTTCAAGCATGGTGCGCGTCCAGAGCACGCCGGGTGTATCTTCGAGTAATTTGGCACTCAGCTCCTGACGGCCGAGACGGGTGCCGCCGTACCGTTTTGTCACCGGCGGGCGGAAGGTTCGCCGCATTTTGCGAGCGTGCTGTCGCGGGGATCACAACCCCATACCCCATGCCCATGCCCTACGAGAGCAAACCGGCCAGCTTCGCCGGTCTCCACCATCTCCCGAACCCATTCGGCGGTCGTCACTAGTCAACCGCGGTGCGGAATGCCGGCGCGGACATGGATCGGCGTCACATCCTCGGTGTAGCCGGGCAACCGAGTCGGACCGTCGAAAGTACGGTGCCAGCTTCTATTGGCCATTCATTTCACCAAGGCCGCAACACGCTCGGCACGTTCGATCAGGTCATCAAGCTGCGCCTGATTGTCGATTCGACCGTGGCGTTCGAGGTGTTTGGCTACACGTTCGATAGCTGGCCAGTGCTGCTCGACCAGCGCGGCGCTTTCGCGAAGGAGGCGAGAATAGATGTCGCGTATTTGTTGCTGCATGGCTGAGTCTATGTCGTCGATCTCACCCTCCGACACCGGCCGGCCCGACTTCAAGCAGACCATCCGATAGATCGCACTGCACGCAAGTTGGGTGTCACTGTCGTCTTGGTCGATCAGCACGTCGAACACCCGAATCTCAGGATAGTCATGCCGGTTGGCTGCGGTCCCTGCCAGCGCGATGATGGCGTCCTTCTCGATACCGGCAATCTGCGCTGCCACATCGTTCGGGTCAGCCGCATGGCCCGCCGATGCAATGATGGCCGCCCCATCGCCCCGCGCCTCCACGCACTTGACATCGAGACCGAGTGTGCGGGCAACCACGGCGTGTCCGGCTTCGTGTTTGGCCTTGAAGGCCCGTTTTCTTACCATTGTCTTAGCCCTACTTCACCTTTTTCTTGATGTCGACTTCGGCTGCACCACTTCGCAACATGAGTCGTTGGAACGGGCCGCAGGCATCGGCGGATGCCGTACGCGTGACCTAGATGCCTTCCTTTTCTGCGAACCTCGACAGCAGTTTTCAGTCCGGGCGAGACACGGAGATACAAAGTCGCCGCGGGTTCGCCACCTCGGCGGCATATTACCGATGCCCTGTAGGATAGTCATATCCCAGGCTCGTGTGGTGGGCCGAGTGTCGATGCGTGGCATGAAACCCCAAGCCTTTTCGGAGGCCAAAGAAAATTCGTTCCGAGGGACGACAAGGAAATCACAAGCGGACTTGCTGATGCTTGTACGCCAAATGACGTTTCTCTATATCTAATTACGGCGTAGGACTCTCCCTGGACTCCCCGAGTTTTCTCGCTAGGCTCGTCCAGACGTTTGCAACGAGGACCTGTAAATGGCCGACCCGCCCGCCGAGGCGATCATAGAGGCGGAGTCGGATTTCGAGCCATCCGCCGCGGCCTAAACAAGAAGAGGGCGGTTCAACGGGCGGCGGCCCGCTTGGATCCTTTTGCGATCTCGTCAGCCATTGGTCACCATAGCGATTGAGCCGGTTTGTCGACGGAGAACGCCCAGATGTCATGATCGATCACCACCGAATTGAGCTCAGTTAATTGCCCAGACGAGCGCGTTCATCCGGTCCGGCGAGTAGCCGGCCGCCTTGCGGTCGAAGTCGGAGGTAAAGGCGCACATCTGGTCCTCGAGCTTTTGTGGCCGCGTGTCGGTGGAGGAGTTGCAAAGCGGTGATTGATTTTTCGAACTACGTGATTGCAGCCACGACGAGACAGACCGCTTGAGCCGGTCAGCGCTACTTCTTATGAACAGCACTCGACGCGATCCAGCGGAGGAAAAGTGAAATCACATCATTTCTTTTTCGCACGCTTTCACCATAGACTCCGCAGCGGGGCTTGCACAGAGACAATGCCGCCGATGTCGTCATCGATGACCCTCGTCAGCAACTCGGTGCAAGCCCACACGAGGGCGTCGGCTCGATCCGGCGACCCGTTGCCAACATAGCCATCAGATGTCATCGCAGCGAGTTGGTCCTCGAGCTCGACGAACGAGCCTGCATGGCGGACCCGCCCCTGTTCGTACAACGCGGCTATCGGCTCCGCCCGAGCTATCTTTCCCCGAGAGGCAGTCACTTCCCGATATGAGACATTGCGGTCGACCGTCCGGATCGTGTGCTCGACCAAAGCTCCGCCGAAATTTCTCTCCGCGATGATCCGGTCCGCTCTGAACTCGTGATACGCGTTCACCGTCTCACCCGACGCCGAGGCCAGCAACCGATGATGCCGATCCTATCTCCCGCATCGATCGGGCGACTGGGCCATGGAAACCGCCGGACATGAAGCGGGTTGTCGTTGCCGTCGGTCTAAGCTCTCGAGCATCGCTTGCGGTCGGAGCAATCAACCCTATCCGGGTAGCCGCGGCACTCTCAACCGCTTCCTTCACCCATTCGGAGCCGGTGCGCGTCTTCCCGAAACCCCGACCTGCGCAAACAACCCAACCATTCCAATCGCCAGCTAGAATGCCTATTCTAATGACATGCGAGCAAAGTTCGCCGAAGCCGATTACCTATCCGCCGCCCTGGCCATTGCTTTTGAGCATGGACCCGCAGCCGCAACGGTGGCGTCCATCAGCGAACGCCTCAAGGCACCCACCGGATCGTTCTATCATCGGTGTCCCTCGCGGGACGTTTTACTTGGGAACCTGTGGCTCAAAACGATTCTCCAGTTTCAGCAGGGCGTTTCGGAGGCACTTGCTGCCGGCGACGGATTAGCCGCGGCGCTGCACACACCGAGATGGTGTCGAGAACATCTCAACGAAGCCCGTCTTTTGCTGCTTTTCAGTCGAGAAGATTTTGTCGCAGGCGAGTGGCCGGTAGAGTTGCGGGAGCGTGTGGCCGCCATGAACCGTCGAATGAAGAACGATGCACAGCGCCGTGCCCGTGTCGTTTTCGGCCAAGATGGTGCCGAAGAGAGGCGCCTCGCTGACTTCGTGATAGCGAATGTGCCGGTAGCGGCTGTGCGCGAGCACTTGAAAGGGCGAGAGTCGCCGCCGCCGATTGTCGATCACATGATTTTCACGACATATTCGGCGATCGTAGCCGACTACCGCGCGCGTCACGCGGGAAGTGAATAGATCGATCTGCTCGCCGAGCACAAGGAGGTGTCGATGTTTAGTCACTTGACCGTCGGTACTCATGACCTCGTCCGCGCTGCCGCGTTCTATGATGCGGTGCTCACACCACTTGGGATCGAGCGGGTTCCTTCCAAATATTCGAGTTGGGCATCGTGGCGGCGTCCGGGTGAGGCGCAGACGTTTTGGGTAGGTTTGCCCTTCAACAAGCTGCCCGCACATCAGGGCAATGGCTGGATGGCAGCGTTCTCGGCCTCCAGCAGAAAGGCCGTCGACGAGGCATATGCAGCAGCTATCTCCGCCGGCGCGGAAGACGAAGGTGCCCCGGGATTGCGGCCCCACTTCGCACCCAATTACTACGGCGCGTATGTTCGTGATCTCGATGGCAACAAAATTCACTTCGTTTGCCGGGAAAAAGAAGCGACCGACACCGCAAATCCAGCGTGATGCGGTTTCGCATTGAGGGCGGACGACGCGCCGGCCGGTGCGGGCTGTCGGCAAGATGGAGGGGCGAATGCTGCGCTTGATCATTGCGCTAGTCCTCGCGGTCCAGCTGACGAGCTCTTTTGTTTCGGCAACGGACATTCGCCGCATCGTAACCGGACCGGACGCGGCCGACAGATCGACGGCGCTGTTCGATACCCCGGTCCGTCTCGAGGAGATCCGCCCTGATCTCAGTCTGGGCTATCTTTGCGTTACTCACGCATTTCCGGTCGACCTCTCTCACGCGGACACCAAGGAAGAGGCCGCGGGTACATCGCCGCCCCCAACGGAACACAGTTCGGGGTGGTCGAGCTTCGGCCGATTGATCCCGCCAATCCGCCTGCACCTATGTGGCACCGCACGCGCACTGTTGATTACGTGATGGTTGTCTCAGGCGAGGCCGATCTCATCCTTGAGCAGTCCGTCCTGCACCTCAAGACCGGCGACACCGTGGTTCAGTAGGCCACGAACCATGCCCTGGTAAATCGCGGAATGAAGTTTGCCGATTATTGTTTGTGGTGATGGACGCAAAGCCGTAACGTGGTCAGGCTAGAGACGCACATCATGGCGAATAAAAAAGCAAGTGCCTATGCTGCCAAGGTGAGCGAGTACGTCGCGGGACGCCCTGACTATCCAGCGACGTTGCTTTCGGATTTGCCGACGGCAAATACGGTGATTGAACTGGGCGCCGGCACCGGGAAGTTTACAGAACTCCTGGCTCTGACCGGCAAACGAATTCTGGCCGTCGAACCAATCGAGAAAATGGCCGCGCGCATCCCGGTTAGTCGGATGAAGAACGTTGAGGTGCTAATCGCCAGAGCCGAAGCAATACCAGTGACGGATCATGTCGCGGACCTAGTTTGTTGTGCGACAGCCTTCCATTGGTTTGACTATGAGAAGGCGACGCGCGAAATCGATCGCATCTTGACGCCGGGTGGCACTCTTGCGTTGATCTGGAATGTGCGTGACCAGCGCGTGCCGTGGGTCGCTGAGTTCTCCAGAGTATTGGATAGTTATGCAGGTGACACTCCGCGGCAGTCCAACGGAAAATGGCGGATCATCTTCGACGATGACCGGCTTCGATTTGTGGGCCAGAAGAGTTATTCGTTCAGCCAACCCATGCCCGTCAGCGGAATCGTTGACCGCGCACTGTCAACGAGCTTCATAGCGGCACTGCCGAACACTGAGCAGAAGACCGTTCGATCGAGGATCGAAGGCGTGATCGAACGCGAGCCGGCGCTCGCGGCGCAGGAGGTAATCAAATTTCCCTATGTGACCGAACTCTATCTATTCAGAAAATAGAAGCCGAACCTGAGCCAACGATTTCTGCTCATGGCTCCGACGAGAGATAGCGCCCAACACCGTACTCCTGCAGCGCAGGAAACCCCTCACGTGATCCTCGGCAATTCGCTATGCTGCTACTCTCGCCGATGGCAGCAGCGATGCGGTTTTTTGTTAGACGGCGCGAAGTCATCAGGGACAGCCGATGCGGCGGCGGGAGTTCATTGTGGTTCTCAGCGGTGCGGCAGCAACCCGGCCGCTGGCGAGCTGGGCGCAGCAAATGCAGAGAGAGCATCGCATCGCATTTGTTCATTCGGGCATACCGGCTGCTGAGCTGACTAAAACGATTGGCCCCTTCTGGGTACGACGGTTTTTTTAAACGCTGCGCGGACTCGGCTATGTCGAGGAAGGCAATGTTATCGTTGAGCGTTATTCAGCCGAGGGACGCTCCCAGCAATTTGGGCGCAAAACGATGGCTGCGAGAGCAAGCTCTCTGGGGGCGCCTTCGGGGAGTGAAGCTTCGAATGCGTGCGCGTCGCGCGTTCGCAATTGGGGCAGATAAAAAGATGGGCGATGAGCGCCGGGGCATCCCGGCATAGCTCAGAGCGGAACCACCTCATCTCGATGTGGCAAGTCGGACACGTTGGCGGCCCGAGCTGCTCGAGTGAGATTTTAAGCCGTTCGACCATTGACCTCTCCGCCCGGCGAAGCCGCAACCTGGCTCCGGACGTTCGGCCCAGTCTGTATACTTTTGCACACATGCCAACATTTGCCGTTGCTCGTCCCCAGGTAATCCACCGTGAACATTTCGGTCTCCTGAACGTACTTACTCTAGATTATCTCGAGTTTTGCGTATGGACACCGGGGAACAGCTTCAAAGCTTGAAACGCCAGCTCGCCGCGGCAAATCGAGCGATGCGGATGATCGTTGACGAGGTTACCATCGAGCGCCTGCTAAGCTTTGCGCAGACCATCGAACGCAAGCTGGCGGACATACAGGTGGGACTCGAAAAGCAACAAACTCGGACCGGGCGCATCAGCTTTGGGAGGAGGTTGGACGTCCGGAGGGACGCGATCTGGAGTTTTGGCTTAGGGCAGAGCGCGAGATTAAAGGAACGCACATGCCGGAATCTCACGAGGCCCGGCGCCAGCGCTTAAGCACCTTTACGTGGTAGCTGCCAAGCACTCCGCGCTGAATGGTGATGAGTCAGAAATTCCCTGAACCTTCACTTGCTCTCAGACCTATCTTCACCGGGATTTTGCGATACCCTCTTGGGCTGGATCAACCGCCGCTCGCGCTGAATTTAAGCGAGCGGCGTTGTTGTTGGTACATACGGAAAACGGCCCAAGCGGCTTCCCTGGGGTTGGCCGGGAATGCTGGGCCGTTTCTCAGTGCGGATGATTCAACCCGCACGAGGTTGTGCCTGGATACTCCAGGCAACGCACTAGAGTAAAACTACGGTGATTGTTGTTGGGGGTTGGCTAACCGTCGAGCTGTGAATGGAGCACGCCTGGTCGCAACAGCGCGGGCAACAACTTGCTAAATTACTTTAGCGAGCTGCTGATCGAACCGAACTTGTCATTCATGGTCGTGCCGATATTGTTGACCACTGTGATGATGGCCAGGGCGATCCCTGCGGCGATCAAGCCATACTCAATCGCAGTGGCACCATTCTCGTCTTTTACGAAACGCTTCAGCAAAATCATCACAGCCTCTTGAGTTGCCGTTGTGCAGCTTGCTCAGTAGCCCGCCCGTATTAATACGATGTAAAACCGCCACTGTAAGTTGTGCCTAATTGGCTGTTTGTTGGCGCCCTACGCGTTGTTTGAGGACGATAAATGGCGCAGCGGGGTGGAGCTTGGAGAGCACGGCGAGCCGAAGTCGCGCTTAGACGGTGTTCCGAACCCCATCGCCGGAGCGGGTGCCCTTTCCAATTAAAGTCAGGCCGCACGTCCGCACCAGGGCAGCCACAGGCACTGCAAACAAACCTAGGCTCCAGATCGGACAGGCGCACGTCATCAGGCCAGCGATCGGCGCTCAGAGCGATGTGATGGCCGCAATGGCAGTAGACCAGGACGCTGCGGAAACCCATCTCGCGCCTCTCGCCGAACGTGATCTTGCGCGGGCGGCCATCGGGAGGGGCTGGTCTGGACATGCGGCCAATGATCGCTCCGATCACATGCTGAGAGAAGCGGCTAGGGGTTGGCCTTGAGGCCGGCCGAACCCGCCACGCATTGGTCAACCCTGACAAAGAGGCCGTTGCTTGCGTTTAAGTGGACCTTGCTCCTGACAGGAGCAAGGTCCGCGGCCCGGACCTTGAAGACATCGGGGTGTCGAGGCAACGCGAAGACGGCAGAAGAGCACGCAATTGTCGAGGCTATGGAGGAGTGGCGCCCTATGTTTGAATGACTTATGCCGCACCAGATTCGTTCTGCTGGCTCTTTTCGTGTTGCGCGTTGCTGCAAATCGATTCGAACAAAAATCAGCGGGTTACTACCGACTACCAATCGCTCCACGCAACACGGGCGCGGCATGGCAATTCGCGGTCTATTCTTACGGGTAGGTGCGTTGAAGGCAGCCAGTTTACCATTGCCAAGTTTTCCCGGCCGAAGGCGGAACTTCGAATGTTCGTCCAGCTTGACACTCCGGTCGCCAATGCGGCGCCACATCGGAGAAAAATGTCAGATGAAGCGGCTATTGCTTAGTGGGTTTGCTGCCAGCATCCTCATTCTATCTTCAATCGTATCAGCGTCAGCGATGCCGGCGGCGTCGCCAAGTGCGCTGGGAAACTCAAATAGCGGAGTTATCCAAGTTAAAGGCGGTCATGGTCATGGTAGCGGCCACGGGTGGGGCCATCATGGCGGGCGAGGCCATCACTACGGATGGTATAGAGGTCGAGGTCATCACTACGGCTGGCGGCATCACCGCTGGTAACTGGTCGACGGCTGTTTTCGAGAGGCCGCCTCCTTTGGCGGCCTCTGCTCAGCGCAATCTTGCAATGACCGGAAGCACGCTTGTCGCGTCCGCCACTGGCGGCCCGACTAGAGCCCAAATGGCGAAGCCCAAGCCAAGCGCCCAGGCAAAGGTCCATAATCCCAACCGCACTACGGCATCACCGTCATAGTCATCAGATCGGCATCAGTGAAGCTTGGGCCGCCAGATGCAAAATAGATTGCCGCGAGCATCAGTACAGAAAACGCGATGTATCCGAAAATAATCAAGCCGTCATAACTGCGAACAGAAGACGGCATGGTGTGCGAAATCGCCATGACCAATTCCCTATTCAGAATATGCTTCGTTGCGCGTTATGATCTTAGGGCTGATCTGCGAAAGCGCTGTGAAGCAATTCACAGCACCAGCGCACAAATTTTCGTCATTAGCGTTGTCTTCCGCCAGATTGCTCGCACGGCATCATCGGGCCGCATATAGGCAAGGCAACGAGTGCTCCCCGCGATTGGCTACAGATTACTTAGGAGATCATCACCGCACTCTCGCGTTTCAAATGGCTGTTCGTTATCGCTCGCAACTCGAGCTACGGCTCCCCCAGGCGGCTCCGGGACGATGAGTCGCCCAAATGCTGGTGCCATCGGAGCCGCAGCGCCGACGAGCTCAAGAGCAGGGCAGGGCGAGCAGGTGATACCTTTGCCGGAAGAGGAACTGAAGGTTGGCAAACGCGCCACGGAGCGCGTCCAGCGGATTCGAACTTACGTCGTCGAGGAGCCTGTTCAGAAGGACGTTCGGCTGCGCGACGAGCGCACCGTTGTCGAAAGGCGGCCTGCCACGGGCAGCCCGGAAGCCATGCCAGGCGAGCGCGAGGTTGAAGTTCGCGAAGTCCACGAGGAACCGATCGCGCAAAAGACGGTCAAGGCTGGCGAGGAACTCGTTGTCCGTAAGGAAGCTACGGAGCGCACCGAGCGTGTCAGTGACACAGTGAAGAAGACCAAGGCGGAGGTGAATACTCAAAAGCGGTGATCATTTAGCACACCAGCTGATTATCGGCCTGAGGCATTCGCATCGCGCGTTCGGGCGGCGACGTAATGGTTGCAACGGGGCGGGCCGCCGATCGGCCCCGCAACAGCCGCGCGCGATGTGCTCGCGGCCCGAGCTCGATCTGAAGCCAGTTTACCCATCGCGCGCCTCAGCCAAGCCTACCCGGAGGGCTCCCCCCCACTACCGGCATTCCTCGAGCTAGTCGAGGCGAATGATCAAGCTTGGCTCAGCAAAGCACTCAGACTTAGCTGCCGAACGTACTTGCAGTTCCGGCATAAGATGAATGCACGGAGCCATGCGATGCCACACTTGCGCTCTCCACGATTCGGCTCGGCTCTTGAAAGTTGGGCCATCTTCCTCACCCCGAGATCTCATCGCGAGCCAAACGTCTGGCGCATTGCAACGCTTCGATTTAGCAGCTTTGATAACGCGAGCGTCGCGAAGAGCTTTGTGTAAAACCGGCCAATGACAATCAAGACAGCGACCCGCTAACTGCGGAGCCGTTTCCAGAAGACGCCTCCTCATAGAAACGAATGAATTACCTCTCCGCGAGTCTGATAGTGGAAACCGGCCACTTTCCTTCGTGGCCTCGGATCGCAATTCGTAGTCCGTGTAATTCGTCCAAGCAGACGTGCTCGACCGTCCCCGCTTTACCGTCCGTCAAAACAACCGCTTTTCCGAGGAGCTCCAGTTCAGCTTTATGGAACTCAACAAGGATGTGGGATGCGCGTACTTTTGCTGCGGGCACGGACTATCCCTTGGGGCTGTGAGCAGCGAAGTCGCACAGGAAATGGACAAACTCGCGACAGAGACACCGTTCTTTCGGATAGCTGCCCTGCTCTGAGGAGGTGCAAGCTCGACAGTCTCTAGCTATACGCGACTCTGCGGCCGGACCTTGGCGCGTGCGCACGCACGATCCGGTGACCCTGCCGCAGTCGCCGGCTATATGGGCAAGAGCGAGGTATTTGATGATGCGATCGCCGGGTTTGCTATGCTGTATGCTGATGTTTCGTGACCATACCGCTCTTGTAACGTCCAAGACGGCAGCGCCGAAGGTGATGTCGAGCGGGACCGCAAAGGCAGCCTGATAGTGGGGTCTACGATGCGCTCGCAGTCGCGTAGCCTCGACGGCATGGGCGCGACGCACTTCCTGACGAAGCGCTTGCCGAGGGTCGCCACTGAGATGGCGCTGCACGTGCTGGCCTACAATCTCACGCGCGTGATGAACATCATGGGTGCTGGTGCGCTGATCGCGGCGATTCAGGCATGAGCAGGAGCCGCGCGTGCCGCCAACCCCATCATCAATCACAGCAACTCGGGCAAGCCACTGGGCTGGTTTCCGGCGCTTCGCCAGAAATTTTGGGGCCAATCGGGACCCATGGGGCGGTTCAAAGCGGTGTCCCCCCGCAATGAAACGTTTTCACGCGGCCAAGACCCGGAGCAGACATCTAGAGTTGGAACCTGCACTATGGCTTTCACCTCCACTCACTAAAGTCGCTCCGATAAGGTATGGTACATTGTTTTGATTTCTGTGTGGTCCCGGCGGGAGGACTCCATGAAGCGGCGCGAGTTCATTGCGTTGGTCGGTAGTACGGCTGCGTGGTCTTCGTTGGCGCTGGCGCAATCGAAAGGCCCACGGCGGCTCGGTGCACTTCTCTACAGTGATCCTCAAAGCGACCCGCAGATGGCGGCGATCGGTCGCCGTCTAAAGGAGTTGGGCTATGTTGAAGGACGAAACATTGCAATCGAATACCGATATGCGGAAGGTCGGTTGGATCGACTTCCGAATTTGGCAGTCGAGCTCGTGGCCCTTCAACCGAATGTGATCCTCGCCGTCGGAGGAGACGTCGCTCCAATCGCTAAGAAGGTTGATCAGAAGATTCCTCTCGTATTCGTCAGCAGCGCTGACCCGGAGCAGCTAGGCCTTGTCGCGAGCCTGCGCCGACCTAGTGGAAATGCGACGGGAGTTACGCTGCTTCAAGACGCACTCGCTTCCAAGCGGCTCGAGCTGCTTAAGGAGGCGCTCCCTAATATCTCTAGACTAGGCTTTGTCTGGTATCCCGACCACCCGGATAATGAGTACCGGGAAGCTGAGCGAGCTGCACAAACGCTCGGTTTGCGGCTTCATTCGGCTGAGGTGCGCAGTTCCGATGATTTCGAGGCGGCCTTAAGCAGAGCCAATGACGAGGGAATAGACGCTATATATGTTGTCTCGTCGAGGCTTACGGTGCTCAATTTAAAGAGGCTGGTTCAGTTTGCGACACAACATCATCTTCCTCTGGTGGGCGGTTGGGGAGCTTGGGCTAAAGAAGGCGGCTTGTTTTCGTATGGACCTGACGGCGTTGCCATGGCTGGCCGCGCCGCCGACTACATCGACAAGATATTTAAAGGCGCAAATCCGGGTGACCTTCCCGTCGAGCAGCCGGCAAAATTTGAATTGATCATCAACCTCAATACCGCGCACGCTTTAGGTCTCAATCTCCCGCATTCGTTTCTTTCGCGTGCTGACGAATTAGTAGATTAGCGAGCCGTTTTGCCTCGCCGCGCATTCTGCTGTTGTGCAGGTTTTGGACGCCGGCAACAGGGGGGCTCCGCACGGTCAACTGGCGGGCGTCCAAAAAGCGCCAAGGCACGAAGTCGCGGGAGGTTTGGCACTGGCGGAGCAGCGGATGCTACGAGGTGCTCGACTTAGGAAAATTCGAAGAGTGGCGGCTTGGAAGGCGAGCGCAACTTAAGCGTTTTGGCACGATCGCTCGAATGATCTAGGGGGTCCCTCCGCTGTTACTCAAGGTGGATGTCTGCCAAGGGATCAATCGTGTCTTTTTGCGTTTGCGCGGGAGTAGAAGTCCTGCTTTTACACTGCCTTGGATGTACGTTCGGACCTGATGGGTAGTGATTGATAGATGCCCCCGATGAGCCGCAAGCGCAGGCGACGCACCGTCAGCGGCAAAGGCAACAAACCCCAACACGACAACAACGGGGCTTGCTGATTTGTAACTGGTCACAAGAATCTCCCTGAATGCATTGCGAGCATCGGAACTGGTCTGGTTTGCTCGTCTCTATTCGGAAGGATGGCTCCCACCGCATTTCCATTCCATGAAATTGTCGTGAGGTAACGCCTGCTGCTTGAGCGACAAAGGCTGCGAAAAATGATTTGGTGAACGGCCCGATCACTCGAGGGCGGCAGCGTGTGAGCTGGTCTGCTCAAGGCCTGTCAGAAAATCAGCGCTGCACCGGATACGAACAACAGGGCCAAGACAATGTTGCGGAATGTTGCCTCGTTGATGCTTCCGAACAGCCTGAGCCCGAGCCAAGTGCCCGCGATGAGGCACGGCAATCCGAATGCGAACAGTTTGACTGTTTCCGCCGTGATCGTCCCTTTCGCACCGAGCCACAACGCACTCATCAGGAAGATCGCGACGGCGACCGGCTGGAATACCGCGCGCTGGGCCTCCTTGGTCCAGCCGCGCAGTCCGGCCCAGATCGTCACCAGAATCCCGGCGAGACCAGTGAGACCCGCAAGGATACCGTTGGCGAAGCCGACGGCGGCATCCGCCGCGCGGCCTCCTATTTCGACTGGCTTAGGCGCGGGCCGACAGAACGCGTAAAAGCTATACAGCAGCAGAAAAAGGCCTATCACGATGCGGACGCTGTGTGGATCGGCCCATGTCAGCACCGCCACGCCAGCGGGCACGCCGAACGACGCGCCTAACACGAATGGCCACAGCCTTCGCCAGTCCAGCGCATACCGCAGCTTCCAAACCGAGTATCCCTGCACGATCAGGCCGAACGCCACGATCAACGTCGCGCTCTGCAATGGGGTGAGGATGTAGAGCCAGAGTGACGCGGCCACGAGACCGAAGGCAAAACCGGAAAGGCCGGCGACTAAAGCACCCGCGAAAGTCGCGATCAAAAAGAGCGGCAGCGTTAGGGATGATCCGTCCATGTGCTCGCCCCATGAGTTGGCGAGCAGCGCTTGCATGGGGTCACCACTTGACGGGAGGGCTGCGACACCCCCGGAGGTCCGATATTAGCACGAGTAGCGCGGGCGACAAGGTCGGCCGCAGGTTGGCAATTCTCGTGATTTAGACGGCCGCTGCCGGGCGGATAGCTCCACCGTCGCACCGCCGTGGCGAGGCTTCACCAACAGGGTGGCGAGCCCGAGCTGAAATTCCGTCAGAGTACGATTGTTTCCTCGACAACATGTTTCAGCGGCGTCCCCTCAGCAGACAAAGTCATCTGCAGTTTCAGCCTGCCATCTTTCACCGCCCCACTACGGACTAGGTTTTCAATCTCACGCTGAGAACTAACTCCGACATGCTTCAGAAATGCACGAATAGCCATATTGAAGCGGTCTTCTTCGAACGTTGTGTCCATGGCCTGTACTCCCGTCGGATAGGGGACACTAAGACGAGGGGTGCAAAGGCCAAACAAAAGGCCCAGCTCGCATCTGGCCGACTCTCTCCTGCAGATTGGGGCCTAGCCTCTGCAACGTCGGCCCTTAAGCACAAGGTTCCAAATGATGGCTTCCTTGCGCTCTGAGAGTGGCGATGTCCCGTAAGACAATCGCTACTTCCCGGAAACTAGCATGCGGACAAGCACCTTCGTTCCTAGCCTAAAGAGGACATCATGAGTTTCGCCAGCCAAATGAAGGAAGCCAAAAAGCCAAAAAGCGACTTGACGCGTGTGTAGGGGTCGTGTCCCCAGTGATGGTGTAGCTCGGTAGAGCAAAGCCGTCCGCCCGCGCGCCCTCAAATAGCGCCGTAGCGGGTGGACGGCTTTGCGGTGGTCACCGGCAATTCGCCGGTAGGGTCGGGTTGCTGACACCAACCTGATTCGAGGAACCACCGATGACCGACGAGATGATGAACCTTCGCGCGCTTGTGGAGAAGGCCCCCGACGCCGACCTGCTGCGCGAGATGATTGGCTTTGCCGCCCAGCGGCTGATGGAGTTGGAGGTCGCCGGGCTGACCGGCGCGGCCTACGGCGAGAAGAACGCCGAGCGCCTGGCCCAGCGCAACGGCTACCGCGATCGGAGCTGGGAGACGCGCGCCGGGGCCGTCGAGCTGCGCATTCCCAAGCTGCGCAAGGGGAGCTACTTCCCGGGTTTCCTGGAGCCGCGCCGGATGGCCGAGAAGGCGCTGACCGCCGTGATCCAGGAAGCTTATGTGCAGGGCGTCTCGACCCGCTCGGTCGACGACCTCGTGCAGGCGATGGGCATGAGCGGGATCTCCAAGAGCCAGGTGAGCCGGCTGTGCGGTGAGATCGACGACAAAGTGAAGGCCTTCCTCGCCCGCCCGATCGAGGGCGACTGGCTGTATCTGTGGATCGACGCCACCTACGTGAAGGTGCGCCAGCAGGGGCGCATCGTCTCGGTCGCGGTGATCGTCGCAGTGGGTGTCAACAGCGATGGCCGGCGCGAGATCCTGGGCATGGATATCGGCCCCTCCGAGGCCGAGACGTTCTGGACCGCGTTCTTGCGCAAGCTCGCCCGCCGCGGGCTGCGCGGCGTCAAGCTCGTGATCTCCGATGCGCATGAGGGCATCAAGGCCGCCGTCAGTAAGGTGCTCAATACCGCTTGGCAGCGCTGCCGCGTCCACTTCATGCGCAACGTCCTGGCACATGCTGGCAAGAGCGGCCGGCGCGTCGTCTCCGCCTTCATCGCCACCGCCTTCGCCCAGGACGATGCCGAAGCGGCCAGGACGCAATGGCGCAAGGTCGCAGATCAGCTCCGTCCCAAACTGCCAAAGCTCGCCGCCTTCATGGATGACGCCGAGCCCGACGTGCTGGCCTATATGAGCTTCCCGGCTCCGCACCGTGCCAAACTGCATTCGACCAATCCGATCGAGCGCCTCAACGGTGAGATCAAGCGGCGGACCGAGGTGGTCGGCATCTTCCCAAACGAGGACGCCATTGTCCGCCTCGTCGGTGCGATCCTGCTCGAACAGAACGACGAATGGGCCGTCCAGCGCGCCCGCTACATGACGCTGGAAACCATCGCTCCCTTGAGCGATGATCCCATCGTCGGCTTGCCCGCCGTGGCAGGCTGATGCCTTCCGACCCGCCGGAAAATTGGCGGTGGCCTGCTGTCAGTTACACCACGCCACGGGGCACGATCTGTGTAGGACCTGAAGACCCTTGGTTCCACCGGCTCGAGCCTGAGCTCGTCAACGTCGAGCAAATATCCTCGCACGCCTTAATGGACATCCTGCGGGTCGATGCCACGACGGCCAAGGGGCGCCGGGTAGCGGCCGTGATGCGGGCTCTTGGCTACATTCCGATCAGGTCTCGGCGTCTTATGCCCGGCGGCTTCCGGGATACGTGCACCCGCGGCTGGGCCAGGCCGGTGAGGGGGGCTTCGGCGCTCTGAAGGATCGCGCACTGAACACTTTATGGGCAGAAATGGGTGCCGGATGGGCCTACTTCAAAGCCTCCGGTCTGGAAGCTCGCGCGGTTCTTACGACCGCACCGGCTCCGCAAAGAACTTGATATCCGGTTCGCAATCGCAGGCCTGGCCATCGTAAATTCGGCACGTGTCATCGTGGTAAAGCACCATGTTGGTTTACCCAAAACCTCAGGGCCAACCTGGCAGGTGTTTCACGTAAAAGTCCTACCTCCAAATAAACCGATGCGCGACAGCTCATTAGCTGCGCCGGCCGGGGTCAATATCATGAGCCGGCTTTAATCAGTCTGCGGGATTAAAATCCAACTATTCGATGTTGGATCTACAGACAGCGCATGTGGTCAGAATACGGGGCCCGCAATCGGAGAGGTGTCCCGATGCGCAGGCGTGATCTCAACCGGAACAAGCACCGGCGCGGCATCCCCGATCAACTTGCCTTCGCGCGCCAACCGGCGCCACGTGAACAATTGGCTTGTCGACAGCCCGTTACGTCGTGCCGTCACCGACACCAGACGTGGCCCGTCATAGCTCTCGGTGACGATCCGCTGCTTTTCTTCCAGTGTCCAACGGCGTCGAGCGCCCGTCGAGACGACTTCAAGTCGGGAAACCTTCGGCATAGGCATATGGTCAGTCATACGCCTATGTCTTCATCCTCCATCAAACCGCACAAGGCCTCACCGGAGCGATACGAAACGATACGCAAAAAGGTAAGATGAACGGCATCCAGACAATTACGGGCATTGACACTTAGCCGGGCGCTTGGTCGCCAGCGGCACTGGAATGGCAAAGGTGTTAGTGGCGCTGTTGTCGCTGCCGATTACCTGGAGGGCGCTGCAATCACCGGCCGATGTAACAAGTCGAAGCTCAGCTGATTCGGTGCGTAAAGTAGGAATCGCCTATCGCGGTCAGACCTGAAAGCAGCCAAGCCAAGCTGGCTGCTTTTCCTGCATTGGCGACGCCTGGCCTATCGGATTAGCGGGCGGGAGCGCCACCCACGGTGTCGGCCATGCTGGCGCCTCGCGCCCCGAGCGGCTTGGGCGAGCCGGTGGTGGTATCGCGAGCGGTTTGGTGCTCCATCTCAGCATCCAGTTCCGCCCCGAGCAGGATCACAATAGCGGAGATCCACAGCCACGTCATGAAGCCAATGACGGCTCCAAGCGAACCGTAGGTCTCGTTGAACTTGCCGAAGCTGGCGGCGTACCACGAGAACAGCCCGGAGGCCGCCAGCCAGAGCAAGGTGGCGACCACGCTGCCCCATGTGATCCAGCGCCAGCGCGGAGCCTCGCGGCTCGGACCGAACCTGTAAATGCAGGCGAGCGCAAGCGTGATGGCGACGAACATGGCCGGCCATCGTGCGATGCGAATGAGGAGATCGGCGAAGTTCGAGAGATGGAGATAATTCAGGACGACCGGTATCGCGACGACGGAGCCGATTGCCACGAGCACGAAGGTGATACCGGCTATCGTGAACGACAGAGATACGAGATTCAGTTTGATGAAGCCGCGCTTTTCTTCCTCTCCATAGACGATGTTTAGGGTGTCGAAAAGCGATTTCATAGCGGCATTGGCGCTCCATAGGGAGACTGCGAGGCCGATGACGAACGTCACGCCCAATGCGTGGTTGCCGTGGGAAGACACGCGCGTGAGCTGTTCGCGTGCTACTTCGATGGCGCCTCCCGGAACGAAGCCGGAGATCTGGTCCAGATGCTTGGCGATGCTGCTCGGGTCGGAAAAAAGGCCGTAGATGGCGACCAGCGCCGCCAGCGCGGGGAAGATCGCCAGTAAGCTGTAGTAGGCCATGCCAGCGGCCAAGGCGAGAATCCGATGCTTGCCGATGTTCTCATAGACGCGCAGCAGGATGTCCTTCCAGCCCTTTGCCGGAATTTCCGAAGGTGCCGAGGCATCGCGCCCGCGGTCCTCTCGTTCGCTGGCCAGATCGTTCGCCGACGCATCGCGTCCCTCTTCCCGCCTTCTCGAAAGACCGTCGCTCTCAGGCGGTGAAATGCGCTCCCAAAGAAACGCGGCGGCCACCAGCCCGAGCGTGGCTGCCAAACTCCAGCCGCCAAAGTCGGAGCTACGAGAGCGAGTGAGTTCCGTATCGACCATGAAATCCTCTGTGGCACGCCAATCCTTTTTAAGGCCGCGAGTTCCTGCGAGCGGCTTGAGAATACTCTCCGACTTTTTGGGGATTCATACCGAAGCGGCGCGTGAGGCCACGATCAATGTGCTTCTCTACAAGTTCTCCAAGATGAGCAGACGGCCAAAGGCTGACGGCGCCATCGCGAGGCCGTTGCACGAAGTGTTCACTGCAGTTCATCCCCGCGGGTCACTTCAAATTCCTCCGGGTATGGTCAGTCAAATTCCTCCACCCGCGAGGCAGGACATGGTGATTGTTAGTTTGCCTTTGTTTCCCGGGCAAGAGTTTCAGCGGCCTCTTTGAGCCGATAGCTGCGTCCGTCGAACTCAAGCAGATGGCAATGATGCATCAGGCGATCGAGGATCGTCGTGCTCATGGTGTTGTCCCCCAGGTATGTCCCCCAGTCCTGCACGACGCGATTGGAGGTAACGATGACGCTGCGGCGCAGTTTGTAGCGCTGATGGATCAGGGTCTGCAGCAATGCGCCGGCGTCGTCAGGGATGGCGCGTGCGAGGAACAGATCGTCCAGCACGAGGAGATCGCAGTCGATGATGGTTCGCAGCCGGACCTCGCGTTGTGCCGGGGAGTTCATGGCGTAGCGGTGGAAGAAGTCGTCGGTCTCAAGATACTGGACCTTGTGGCTTTGCAGGATCGCCTGATAGGCAATCGCCTTGGCGATGTAGGACTTCCCGGTGCCAGGTTTGCCGACAAGCAGCGCGTTTTCGCCGGCGGCAATGAACGCCAGGGTGTGGAGCTGGAAGCAAGTCTGGCGCG
Source organism: Bradyrhizobium sp. PMVTL-01 (assembly GCF_051861855.1). NCBI lineage: Bacteria > Pseudomonadati > Pseudomonadota > Alphaproteobacteria > Hyphomicrobiales > Nitrobacteraceae > Bradyrhizobium > Bradyrhizobium sp. PMVTL-01. The sequence goes on from NZ_CP193983.1 coordinate 551,132, forward strand.
GCAATCTGGGATTGAAGGTCCAGTCGAACTCGGCGAGCGTCAGTTTTTCGTCGAGCCCGGATTGCTGGTATCGTCGCTCGATAAGGCGGGACTGACGACGGTCCAGTTCGTCCTGCAGGATCAGGGAGAAGGTCTCGAGGAATGGCTGGTTGGCGCCCTGCGCCTGCAGCACGCGCGTCTGCAGCGTGTCGCGAACGCCCGACAGGCGCAGCTGTCGCAGGCAACGCTCAATTTCCGGCATGGTCATCATGTGGTTTGGTCTCCAGTGTGAGGTGAGAAGCCGCGGGAGCGCTCGTGGCGCCGGAGCTGGCCGGGGTTGCGCAGGCGCCACGAGCGCGGGTTGCAGGGGTGCGGTCGCCGTGAGCCTCGGCCTGCCGGCCATTGTCGCCGGCATCGTGCCGCACGGCACGGCTGAAGAGATCGCCGTATTCGGCTGGAGCGCGGATCAGCGGATGATCCTGGGTGAGCGACGATGCCGGCTGTGGCGTCGCTCCAACCTGCGCGATCGCCTGTTCGAACAACCGCTCGACGGTCGCACGCACGTGCTTGTAGCGGTAGATGCGGTTCTCGACGGCGTGCGCGCAGGCTTGCTCGACCAGCCGTGCCGGATACTTCCGGCCCAGCCCGACAATGCCCCACATCGCGCGCTGTCCGGGGCGCCCCTCGGTGTCGAACACTTGCTGGCACAGCGCCCTGGTCTGCGGCCCGATGCGCTCGGCGCTCGCCAGCAGCACGGCGGTTTGCCGCGACGGATTGAACGGCCGTTCGCTGGTCGGCAGGACGACAGAACCGGAGTGCGTCATCCGGGGATGAACACGCAGCAGCGCATGGGTGTGGCGATCACGGATCTCGATCGTGGAGGCGTAGATCCGCACCACGACCTGACTGCCGATGGGCGCAGGCCGCGCGGCGTAATAGCTGCTATCAACACGCACGGTGGTATCGTCGCAGACGGTCCGAACGACCTCGGTGAAGATGCGGAAGGCAGCCACTGGCAACGGCCGCAGGTGTGGCTTCTCCTCCTGGAACATCGCCTCGACCTGACGACGCGTGCTACCGTGGATGCGCTTGGAGGCCCAATTCTCCTCCCAGTTCCTCAAGAACTCGTTCTGGGCTTCCAGTGTCTCGAAGCGCCGTCCGGCCAGCGCGGTGCCCTGGGTATGTTGAATCGCACTCTCGACGCATCCTTTCCGATTGGGATCGGCCACACGCGCGGGATCGGCGACCACGGCGTAATGAGCCAGCATCGCGCTGTAAATCGGGTTGAGCTCGGGCTCGTACAAATCCGGCTTGAGGACGCCTTCCTTCAGATTGTCGAGCACGACATAGCTGGGGACCCCGCCAAAATACCGGAACGCCTCTTCGTGGAGCTGCGCCCAGACGTGTTGGCTGGACTTCCAGACCACCCGCCGGAAGCTGCGCCGCGAGTAGCGCAGCGTCATCACGAACAGGCGGGGACGGCGGTACCGGCCGCTCCTGGGATCAATCGTCAGAGCGCCCTCGCCATAGTCGACCTGGGCCTCCTCGCCGGGCAGGAACTCAAGTCGATCAAACTGCTCGGGATCGCTGTGTCGCAACGTGCGCACAAACCGCTTGACGCTCTGGTAGCTGGACGGAAAGCCAAAATGATCGACAAGGTCCTGGTAAATCGCCTGCGCATTCCGCTTCAGGCGGACCTGTTCTTCGATCCACGTCCGATGCGGTTCGCAAGCCGAACGGGCCAGGCTGCTGGTGACCGTCGCTCCTGATGCCCCAGAAGCCGGTGGTCGGGGTGGAGGAATTTGGCCGTCCACGCTCACCGGGCCGGTGGTCGCTTCCCCGGGGGAATTTGCCTCCGCACCGGCCCGCAGCGCCCGGTAACGCCGGATCGTCTTGCGATCGATCCCCGTCAGCCTGTGGATCTCGCGCTGGCTGGCGTTGCGATCGAGTAGCGTAAATACCGTGCTTTGCAGGTGTGGCTTCAAGACGTTCAACTCCCTGGCCCCTTGCTGGCTAAAGGGACCGAAAATAAACGTCCTGCCTGACCGGCTACCGCTGTTCAGCGGCGCTGACGGTGAACATCAGGTGGGGGAGTTTCAAGTGACCATACCCGGGGGATTTTGACCGACCCACGGGGGTTCATCGCGCCGTTCCGCGCTATCTCAAGTGGGGAGGCTATGCTGGACAGATTGCCATCGAAGGCGTCAACGGCAAGGTGATGCGGGAATTCATTCTGTCGCGTCGAGATTACTACGCTTCGTTCGACAAGCTGCCGAAGAACATGGGCACTTCAGTCGAAATCATCCAAGAGTACTACGGAAAGCGAGGAACCGCCGGCACGTTTGCAACGCGGCTAGGAGATTAAGGCTTGTGTGTCGATTCAATGCGCAGAGCTGACAACATCGCCGGGATGTCGGGCGACATGGGAAATATGCGGGGTTAAATCCGGACGTCGCTTGACACGGGATGGTTAGCCCGATCGTTGTCATGCCCATGTGCACTGCAAATGGCCTACATTTCGATGTCGCCCGCAACATGGGCTCATCGGTCCAGATGATCCAGGAGTATTAGGAAAGGCTACGTCGATTGTATTTGTCACGAGGTTGGGGGATTGAGAAATCCAAGCCTGCCCGAGTGGCCCGGCAGCTCAATTGGAACTTCTTCGAGTAGGGACGACCTTGAGACCGGTTGGTTTGCAGATCGCTAAAAATAGATTGAAAGCGCAAACATGGTTATCGTTGCTGCTGCAATGCAGAAGCAGGTGATCTCACCAAAGCTCGTGACTTCGATGATGCGTCGTATACCTCGATCTTGAGCATCGGATATTTGCGCAACAGCTCTGCCGCCGCTTTCGTGGCGGCGCCCTCGTCAACGAATTCAATCTTGAAGTGCCCGTCGACCACGATCGCATAACCGACGGTAGGTGCGAGATCGGCACGCTGCACTGGGCGTCCTTGTCGTCCTTCGATGTGAAGTATTGATTTCGTCATTCTTGGCTAACCGATTCGATACCCGTTTTGCCAGGACTCTGAAGGTCTCCAGACGGGAAGCTTGCGGTCTCCCAGCCGGCGTAAGCAAAGCACACAAGGACCAAGATTCGAAAGCCGATCGACATGCGATTCCCTTTCTTCTTTTGGAGACTGTAGAGAGGAGGACTTACGAGCAGCTTAGGAGAAAGGGTTGCCCAGCGGTTACTTCGAGGAGCGCACACGGCGGGGCAGAGCACCTCTTAGAGTTCCGTCTTCGCTTGCCCCGTTTGTGCGTTCATATATGAATTCGCTATAGTGACTAGATGCACCGCTGCGGTTCCCAGACGCTTCATTTCCTCATCAGCTGTGTAGACCGCGGCAGCACGGCGGTAGGCGATGGCCACGGTGGCATAAGCATCTGTAATCAGGACGGCTGAGTGATCGAGCTCATCCGTTCCTTGTCGAAGACGTGACTTCACGACTTTGGTGGCTATCTCTGCGCTCTGCCTGGCGAGCATCTCGTTTCCCAGGGTCGGATCGGAGACATCGCCTTGGCACGCTGCCGCGGCACCGGCGATAACCTGATAGTAGCGCCGCTTTTCCTCGTCATCCGACCTAAGGTAGCTCTGCAGGAGTCGGCGAGCCATTGCCTGGAGCTCTCTTCGATCCTGCCGTGTCCTTCGGCGATCTGGGATGAACCAATTGAACATTGTCAGTGGACTCTTCCGCTGGTTGGGCAAAACGCAAAAGACTACCCTCAAGGAATGGATATCAGCAGGATGATACTGCGATGTCTACCACCCGCGCAGTATAGCTTGGCAATTCGACAAGCCACAGGACGTCGGCATCGCTATAGGGCCACACGTTCGATGGCCTTCCTTGCGTGCTTTGGACCTCGCCAACCGAGGAATTTCAGTTCCTTGTCCTCTAGAGCATTGGTGGCTCGGAAAAATTTTTCCAGCTCATCGCATGCTCGCGAGGGCAGATGGCGAATGTCCGTCAAATCTGTCTCAAGCGGTGCACGGTCCGGCACGTCGAACACTCGATCGTTGCGCTCCCTCTTGCCGTCACTCTTCTGCTCCAACTCGAGAACACCGACAGGTTTGCATCTGAGCACCACCCCCGGGTAAGTCTGAGCGTCATGAATGATCAGCACGTCGAGTGGATCGCCATCTGGAGCTTTCGTTGAGGGGATAAAGCCCCAATCATAGGGATAGCTAAGACCGGCCATTAGAGGTTTGGCTAACGTGAAGAAGCCGAGCTCGGTATCGAGATCAAGCTTGCAGGTGCTTCCGCGGGGAGTTTCCACAACCGCGAATACATGTTCATCGTCGGCCCATGTCGGTAGTTTTAGCAATTTGCTCATCGCACGTGTCCTTTTGCCGCACACGTAAAGAAACTCGCACGGCCGACGGAGGTTGCTGTAGGCCGCGTAGCGTGCACCTCCGACCTGCTCATGACCGGCATTGACCGTTTGGCGCAGGACTTGGGCGCGTCTTTGCGGGCGAGCTCCACCGCGGGCTCGCGGGCATGGGTCGGGCCGGTTCTAGTTAGTCATCGGCATCGAGATCGCTCCTCCTGGAAGAATCCTTCCGCCCGCCTGCTCGTTCCGGGCGGTTAGCACGGATTCTCAAAGTGCAGAGGCGGGGCTTGTCCACGTGTTCCGGGCGACCTGTGGACTAAGGCGCCGGCGCAGCGTCTTCCTTCACGCCGCGCGCGACGATTTGCAACGCGCCGTCCCCGGAGCAATTCCTTCATCGACGGTCTTGCCCTTGGCCTGCAGTTTCTCGGCTCGCTTCTTGGTCGCGTCCATCAATGCTTTCGACGATGACGGCATTTCTCCGCCATTCTTGCCAGCAGAGCTCGAGATGGACTTTCACTACCGTCTTCGAGAGCGGCTAAGCGCTCCGTTGCACGCGCTTTTCGGCTGTCTCTGATACCAAGAGCGACGGCGGCGCGACTGGGCGACAGGCCCGCTGTCTCCCGAGCCCAACGCAGTATCTCTGGGTTTACATCCGGCATTTTGAGGGTTCGCCAGCGCTAATCGGCTCAATACTGTAGTACAACTTGGAACAAACCGTTTACTACCCCTAGGACAGACGAAAATTGACCGGCCGCCGGGGTGTCAATCGGGCCGGCTCCAGCCGGCATAATCGAGTGAGACGAGACGCCCGTCGAGATAACCCCAATCGGTCTCCTTGTATTCGACCGGCTCGCGCGGGCCTCCCGGCACGCAATCCCAATCTGGGAAGTCGCCCGTATCAAGACCATCGAGCTGGTCTTCGCGAGTTAGTGGAATGGCACGTCTCATGACATCCAAGGCCAAACGAGCGCAGCTCCAACGATCGGGCAAAGCATCTCGCGTCTTTCAGGCGTTGCCCTCGTCCATTCGATGCGTTCGCGCGGGTCAGCATCGCGGCCGCGCTGTCCTCGGGCAAACTTTAGGGCGTACCGGCCGATGCACAGCGTCAAGCGCATAGTGCCGGCGGTGTGCCATTCGATGTCGAACACGGATCGGCTTTGGGGAAGATCGAGGAGGGAATTCGTCAGAGGGCTAGGTTCTTGGGAGATAAGTACAGGACATCATGCAACCATTTGCAACCCAATGTAAGTAAATCAGACGGAACCGGAAAAAACGGATCGGGATGATCAGGGACATGAAAGCGAGAAAGGCCCAAGAAACAAGGACATCTCGGGATTAGAACAAAAAGGGGAGGATGGATTGTACCTCACTCTAAAACCGGTGGTTGCAGGTTCGAGCCCTGCCACTCCTGCCAGTTAAACTGCTGTTATTGCTCATATAAATCAGATAATCCTTTCCCGTTTCAGTCCGGTTTGACACTTTCAGTCGCCAGGTTTGACAATTTTCGTTCCGCGTTTGTGCAGTTCGGCGTCGAGGACCCGCACCACACCGCGCATCTTCGGCTTGAGGTCGGCGCCCTTCGGTAGTGGCGAGCCATCTCGACCGTCCTCTGTCCGAGCGCATCGGCAATGGTGCGTTCATCGCAGCCGATCTCACGCAGGATCACTGCAACCGTCTTCCGGAGTCCGTACAGCGTCAAGTCTGGGCCCACTTGGCCGGCCCTCTCGAGCTTGACCCTGATTGGCCGCCAGGACGCCCGATAGCCGCTCAGCGTCCACGGCAGGCCCTTGGAGTTGGCTACCAGGGTGACGGCGCTAGGAGTATAGCGGCGAGCTGGGCAGGGCAGGGCCAGAAAACCGGCTCCCCGGTCTTGGAGCGGCGGGTCGAGATTTCGCCGCCCTTGTAGAAGTTCCGCGGTAGCGTGAGCGCATCTTTTGGGCCCAGGCCGATGTACATCATCAGAGCTAAGGCCGGCTTCATGTGCGCCGGTGGGGCCTCGAGCACCCGTTCCTCGTCAGCCCATTGCCTGTTTGCGTCGGGTAGGCCCTTTTTGCGGCGGATGTCCTTGATGCCGGCCGCGGCGTTGCCGCCCACATATTCGCACCGAGCCTTTCGAACTTTGTGAGCTCGCGAATGAAAGTGTCGGGGCCTGAGAAATCGACCAAAGAACTCATGTCGATCCTCCCGGGAAAGATTCAGGATCGTCCTTTCCAGATGCGAGCGTCTGAGGAATTCCTGAAGGCCATCGATGCATGGCGCCGAAAGCAAGCAGATCAGCCATCGCGTGCAGAGGCGATTCGTCGGCTGGTCCAGATCGGGCTGGAATCGAAGGCTAAAGACAGGCGGCCTTAGCGCGGCCGGACTACCCGCGCCTGTGCCCCGTCGAGTAGAAGGCCAGGAAGGCAACTACGCCCAGCAGCGCAGCCCAGACCAACAAGTGCTCAGTTATCATTTGTCCGCGCCCCCTATCCCTTCCCGGACTGGGCAAAGCACGAAACGGGCCAAGCCGGATGGCAAGGCAAGCAACGGCCCTTTGTCAGGGTTGACCGATGCGTGGCGGGTTCGACCGGCCTTCAGGCCAACCGATAGCGGCTTCTCTCTGCATGTGATCGGAGCGATCATTGGCGGCATGCCCGACACCACACGCCCACGCATGCGGATGGCCGCCCGCGCAAGGTCACATTCGGCGAGTTGCGCGAGATGGGTTGCGCGGCGTCCTGGTCTACTGTCACTGCGGCCACCACGTTGCACTGAGAGCCGATCGCTGGCCGGATGAGGTCCGCCTGTCTGATATCGAGCCGCGGTTCGCCTGCGGCGCATGCGGAAGCCGGGGATCTGATGTCAGGCCGGATTTCGAGCGCGGCAGGCCACCTCAGCTCGTGAATTCGTCAACGAAAGAGGCCGCCAGATGGGGCGGCCTCCCTAGCGATCTGGCAACGCTTGGGGGCTGGCTCAAACGCCGCCATTGATCGCTTATAGGACCAGCGCGGACAGGCTACATTGATTGGCGCACGTGCCAACTGACGCGGCCCTTTTTAGGACTGACTTTCGCTGATGGTGATGGTGTCGACCCTTCGGCACGGAAAACATCGAAAAGCGTATACGGCTGGTAGATTTGCAATCTTAGGAAGTGTCGCGAGATAATCCATAGGACGCCTGCACTCCTTGCAAAGTAGCGTGGGTGGATTGTCCCGCGTCATCGTCCAGCACAGTAGGTTTCGATGATGCCGGCTGCACCACCGGTCGAATACTGATGACTGTCGGAAATCGGCAGGCCGTGCGTCCCTGTGGCCGCTTTAACACGCCTCCCAATATTCCACTCCCTGCCGTTGCCTTCGACACCAGACTCTGGCTTCTTGTTGGAGGCAGGAATGCTTCTATGGAGGCGGGCGTGCACGGCGAAGCGGGATGCATAAGTTGCTGCCAACCTAGAGTGCTAAGGGCGCTTTTTCCCGTGGCTGAAGGCGTTGAGCTAAAGCTTTATGAATGTGCGGGCTGCACTAGTAGCATGTGGCTCATCACCAAGGTATCTGCTCCCAAGCCCGAGAAAATGCTGTTTACGACGATCGACGCCGCGCTAGAGGCCGCCGCTTTGGGAGCGCGCAGACCAAGGCACTAGAGTTGAGCCGGTCTGGATGCCGCACGCCAACTGATGGGGTGGATGGCCCCCTCTCGCGGCATCGAGTGCCATAATGGTGGTCGTCGAAGATCACCAGTAACGGGAGCCATCCATGGGCAATATTACAGCAATCGGTCTTGATCTGGCAAAGAACGTTTTCCAGGTGCATGCGGTCGATGAGGCGGGCAGCGTAGTCATGCGCAAGCGGCTGCGACGAGGCCAAGTTCTTCTAGCATGGCACAAGGACAACCCAGTCAGCCAACGACTGGCCACCATCCGGGGATAGGGCCGATCATCGCCACCGCCATTGCAGCAACTGTTAGCGATCCAGGGATCTGCAGCGGCAGAGACTTCGCCGCTTGGCTTGGGTTGGTGCCGCGACAAAACTCCACTGGTGGTAAAGCGCGTCTGGGCGGGATTAGCAAACGAGGTGACTGTTATCTCCGCCGCCTGCTCGTTAATAGCGCTCACACCGTGCTGCTCTGTTCGAAACAAGCCAAGACCGACCCTTGGCTAAGCTCCTTGCTCAGTCGAAAGCCAAGACTAGATGCGGTAATGGGCCCGGCTCCGGAGCAAGGGGTCATGATGGTGGCTGTCCCCCGATAGATGATGAAACGGGGTCACGACTTGAGTCGGCCCCAAGCATCTGGAGACGGAGGACAGCCGTGGAGAATTATGCCGGAATCGACGTGTCATTGGAACTGTCGAGCGTGTGTGTTGTGGACGCCCAGGGTAAGATCCTGAAGGAAGCGAAGGTCGCAAGCGAACCCGACGCCTTAGTTGACTTTTTTGAGACGCTCGGCTTTGCAGTGAAGCGGATCGGGCTGGAGGCTGGGCCGCTGTCGCAATGGCTGCATGCAGGCCTGAAAGGTGCAGGATTTGAAACAGTTCTGCTGGAAACGCGGCACGTGAAGGCCGCATTATCTGCAATGACGGTCAAGACGGATCGCAAGGATGCCCGCGGGATCGCCCAGTTGATCCGGATGGGATGGTTTCGGCAGGTACACGCAAAGTCGGTTGATGCGCAAGAGATCCGGGCACTCCTGATCGCACGCAAACAGCTTCTCGGGCGGCTGATCGATGTAGAATTAAGTATCCGAGGGATTTTGCGCGGCTTCGGTCTGAAGGTTGGCCCGGTGACGCGAAGGAATTTTGAAGCGCGGATTCGAGAGTTGGTTGCAGGCCAGGCGACATTGGAGCGCATTGCTGGTGCGATGCTTTCGGCACGATCGGCCCTGAAGGCAGAATACGGAAGACTACACAAGGCTGTGCTGGCAATTGTGCGTGATGATGCAGTCTGCCGCCGGCTTATGACAGTACCAGGCGTTGGCCCCCTGGTGGCCATCACCTACAAATCGGCGATTGATGATCCTCATCGCATTGTAAAGTCAAAGGCAGCAGGCGCGCTGTTCGGGCTCACGCCAAAGAAATATCAATCGGGAGAAAAGGACGTCACGGGCGGAATCACGCTGGCCGGCGATGAGACGGTGCGGACGGCCTTGTATGAAGCCGCCAACGTTCTGTTATCGCGCATCACGCGGTTCTCAAAACTCAAACGCTGGGGGATGGACGTCGCCAAGCGGAGAGGCTCGAAGCGCGCAAAGGTCGCCTTGGCACGCAAGCTCGCAGTGATCCTGCATCGGATCTGGGTCGATGGCACGACTTACCGATGGGCCGAAGCGGGCTCAATCGCAGCATAGAAGACGTGGAGGAGATCGAGAACGCAACCGGGATGAACTGAAGCCCGGTGCCCGAAGTCCCGTCGCCGGGACGGTGGATGCGGTGAAGCCGTTACACACCCAGTGGCCGTCGTCCGACGAACCACGCGTATCTAGATAGGCTCTACCGCTCCCTCTGACAGCATGATGTGGCGGCCAGGCGTCGACCACGAACAGAAGCATGAGCTCGGCGGCGTGGCGTTCACTCGGGAGGCTTGACATCATCGGGCCCATTACAGAAGGGTCTGTACCTAATTAGCGAACTGTGATTCCCTCGCAGCGGGTTGATTCCACGCGGGGGACTTCGATGCGCAAAGGACTGTTCTGGCTCAACGACAAGCAATGGGCTCTGATAGAGCCGCATCTGCCAACGAACCAGACCGGACCGGTGCGCGATGACGATCGACGCGTCATCAGCGGTATCATTCACATGCTTCAGTGCGGCGCACGCTGGCGCGATTGCCCGCCCGACTATGGTCCGTACACGACGATCTACAATCGTTTCAATCGCTGGGCCAAGCGCGGACATTGGCGGGCGATCTTTGAAGCGCTCGCCCGCTGCGGCAAAGACGGCGTGACTTTGTCCATCGACTCCACCACGATCAAAGCGCATCGCTCGGCGAGCGGCGGAAAAGGGGGGAGCATGAACAAGCGATCGGCCGCTCGCGCGGCGGGCGGACCACGAAAATCCACGCGCTGAGCGACCCTGACTGCAGACCTTGCGCATTTCATCTCACTCCAGGCCAGGACGCTGATATTGCCGCAGCGCCAGCCCTTTTGGAACTCGCGCCACCCATGTCTGCCCTCATTGGCGACAAAGGGTACGACGGCGACGGCTTTCGAGCCGAAATCGTCGATCGTGGTGCCAAGCCCGTCATTCCAAACAAATCCAACAGGGTCACTCTCCACAGCTTCAGCAAACGCGCCTACAAGGGGCGCAACGTTATCGAGCGCTGTTTCTGCCGCCTCAAGGATTTCAGGCGTGTCGCAACTCGCTACGACAAACTAGCCAGGAACTTCTTGGCTGCCGTCCATCTCGCCGCCATCGTTGCCTATTGGAGCAATTGAGTCCGAGCCCTAGCACTACTTTGGCAGATTTGGTTTGTGCTGTGGTTTTTCACGGATTCGTCTTCTGCAGTGCGGGCATCGCTGCGATGGCGGCCGGAGAATGAGATCGACGATGGCGTGGCGTACGGCGGGCATGGTTGGTTGAGGCGGAGGCCCATTGATTCTTTTTTTTCCGTCCCGCATGTGCGAGGCGACGGTGCTGCAAGAAGGCGTAGGCAATCATTGTCAACAGGGCGTGGCGATGAAGACCCTGCCATGATCGCCCTTCGAAGTGATCAAGCCCAAGCTCCTCCTTCGACTGCTGATGCGCCTGCTCACAAATCCATCGTGCCTTGATGGTGGCGGCCAGTGTGCGCAGATCCGTCGCCGCAGGGAGGTTGGCGAGATAGTATTTCTTCTCCCCTGAGGCACGCTGCTCGCCAATGAGCCAAGCTTCGTCGCCCGGGAGATGCTGCTGACCCTTATCCCAGATTCGCTGCGGAGGGCCGTCGGCGGTGCGGACACGGAGAGCAGCAAATCGGGCTTTCAGCCGACCTTTCGTCCCGCTGCGCCAACTCACGGTTTTCCATTTGGCGCTCGCCAGCATGTGTTCTGCCGCAATCGATAAGATATCCGGCACGTGGTGCTTTCGTGGTTTCCCGCGGACTCTGGTAATCGGCCAAATGAGCTTCACATCAACCGGATACACCTTGAGGTGCCGAGGGATGCCGACGGCCCAGGCCAATCCGCGTTCTGTTAGCCCTTGTCGAAATGGTGCGCTGAGCCCGTATCCTACATCCGCCAGCACACATCCAAAGCGCACGTTGGCTGCCATCGCTCGATCAACCTCAGCCAAAGCGATTTCGGCTTGGATCTTGCCGTTCGGTGTTCGATCGGCACCCGAGCACGCATCAAACGAGACACATTGCCTGTCCAACTCTCGGGCAGAAAGAGACGCAATGCGACCATCACGGGCACTTCGCCGCGCGCAAGGGTCAGCGACACCAGCGTTTGGCAATTTGCCGTTTTGCCAAGAGAGGACGCATATTGAGCCGCGACACCAACCGAGCGTTCGCCCTTTTTCGGCATTGCGGTGTCATCAATGACTAATACCGCATCCTTGCCGCCGACAAGCCGATCCGCCTGGTTGAGCAGCTCAGATTCCAGCGGTGATGCGTCCCAGACACCGTCGGCGATGAAATGGTGCAGCTGATCGTAGTTGCCGGTTGCAAGGCGTTCTGCCATTGGCTGAACGCTCTTGCGATCGCCCGGGCCGATCAATCCCGCAACGTACAGGGGACACATCCGCTGCCGGGTCTTATGACCCAACCGGTCCAGGAACGGCTTCAGCCAGCGTTCGAGTTCGTCTTCCCATTCCGCCATGGTCAGCCCTCCAAGAGCCGACCACCCATGAAGCATTGAAAAATCGATTCGGGAATCCTAATAAAGAGCCCAAATCCAACAATCTGCCAAAGTAGTGCTAGTTGCCGCAGTTGGCCAATAAAACGGCACGTGTAGCTTGGGCGATTATGAGCAGACAGGAAACCTACTGAAATGCGACATTGGCGGCCTGACCTCTGAGGGCGTACCGCCAGCTCGCGAGAGTGAAAACACGTGATGGCACAGTCGGTCACCCGACGGATCGAGAGAAACCTGACCGCCTCAGTGGCGTTCGAACCCGGCCAACTGATAAGGCCTCGATCCGCGGAATCCATCAAGGCCAGCGGTTATGTACGACCGCGAAGAAAGGCCGGACACATGACTGCAAGCGACCACTGCTCATCACGCAAAAAATTCTTGCAAGCTCGCCGCGGTGGAATCTCGAGCGTCAACTGCAGTGAAGGAGGATATCATGCAGGTCGTTCGGATAGGTCTAGATCTAGCGAAGTATGTCTTCGAAGTTCACGGCGTCGACAACCACGGGAAAGTCGTTGTGCGAAAGAGGTTGCGTCGCGATGCGGTGGCCGGCTTTTTCGCCAATTTACCGGCCTGCCTAGTGGGCATGGAGGCTTCCAACGGGGCACACTATTGGGCTCGCGTACTCACGGCGCTTGGCCATCAGGTCCGACTGATCAGCCCTCAGTTCGTGACACCATACGTCAAGTCAAACAAGAACGACCAGAACGATGCGGAAGCCATCTGCGAAGCGGTCGGCCGTCCGTCCATGCGCTTCGTGCCACCGAAATCAACCGATCAGCTGGCGGTACAGGCTGTCCACCGCATTCGCCGACGCCTGGTCGCCGACCGGGTCAGGCTCGCTAACCAGATTCGCGGTCTTCTGTCCGAGCATGGCATTGTCATTACCCGTGACATAGCGCAGCTGCGGCGCGGCCTCGCTGTCATCGTAGGGAACATCAATGACGGCCTCAGCGAGATGCTCCGAGCGCTCATGAGGGAATTGCAAGAGGAGTTGTCCGAACTTGATACCCGCGTTGCAGCCTATGACCGGCGGATAAGGGAAATCTTCCGTACGAATGAGCAGTGCCAGCGGCTCGGCAAAATCGAAGGCATCGGACCTGTGACAGCAACAGCCTTGATCGCCGCCGTGGGCGATAGAAGCTGTTTCAAGAACGGCCGCCAGTTCGCGGCTTGGCTTGGCCTGGTGCCGAAGCAGCGATCCAGTGGAGGGCGGGCCCGCTTGTTCGGCATCAGCAAACGCGGCGATCGATACCTGCGGACGCTGATGATTCACGGAGCTCGCGCCGCTTTAAGCCGGGCCACTGGCAAGCGGGATCCGCGAAGCCTCTGGCTCGGCAAAATCCGACAACGGCGCCATCCCAATGTCGCGGCCGTGGCTCTTGCCAACAAGAACGCGCGGATCGTGTGGGCTATGCTCACAGGCGACGCAGCTTATGAGCCGGCGCTGTCGGTGAAGGCGGCCTGAAGCGAAGCTGCAATCAAGGAAAGGAGGTCTCACCCGGCGATTGCAACAAATGGCAGGAGATGGCGAAACGGTCACCCCGTCGCTTCCCGAACCTGATGTGTGGACCGGCACGGCTTGCGCCGATGTCTCGGGGCCGTTGAGGTGGAAGCGGGCGAAAACCATCGAGGCTCGCGGCGGAGACGTGGTCCAGCCGCATCAAGAAGCCGGATATACGTCTGCAGTTGTGACCGTCGATCCTGATCAAGCCGGTCGTTGCAATCGGGCGGGGTCCATATACATCCACACATGAGGCGGCCTCCTAGAAATTCTTCAATCGGCAAGCGTGATCGGGGCGCAGTTTTAATTGTGCGATCCGCTCTCGCCTCAAAAAGCGCCTGGACAACTTTGCCGTTGCGCCCGCTGGCAATTGCTTCCCGGTGGGAACTTCCGCCTCGTAAACACACGCGACAAGAAAAGCTGGGTCGCCGAAGTGCTCAGTACAGTCAAGGACGGATCGGGCGAGATCGCAATGGTACGCGTTTTCCACGGCTGGGGCCCGGGCCCTGGTCACCGGCGTCACGTGGGCAGGATCAATCAAAAGGCGAAGCCTGGCGAGACGCACAAGGTGACACGACGAAAGCGATAGCTACTTCATCTCAGCCGAACTTGCCGGAGCGCGGGCTGACCTGCTCACCGGCCGTCACGGCTTTTTCTCCTGCTACGAGGCAGGCCGCTGTAATCGGCGTATCGCGCGCGGTCGTCGTCTCGGTGTGACCGGCGCCATCGATGCCGGAGGCGGCTTCCAGAACTACCCCGATGATTATGCGGTGATCCAGAAGCTCTCGGACGACGGGCAGCTCACGACACGCGTTGCGCGACGCGAGCGCCTGGTGATCCGCCACGAGACGGAAGAACTCGAGCTCACTCGGGAAAATCCGCTCGCCATCCGGTCGGTGAGCAGGAGCTGAGAACGGCAGCACGGTGGTGCACGTTACCCTGTGCGCGTGGGCTTTGATTTCGCTCAACACCATGTCTTTGCTAAGGCGGCACATTGTCTAGATTGATCAATTCCGGAGAAATGCAGGATGACCAAGAATCCGGCCGTGAGACAGCCGATCGCAATCGGGTCGCATTCGGTCTCACCGGAAAATGAGAAGCAGACAGCTGAGCGGCGCCGGTTTGAAGATGCCTTGGAGGACGACGAGGTGTACGAAGCCTTGATGTCGCTTCATGCGAAAAGGCAAGCAAACAAGAGTGATTGGCGCAGGTGATCTCTGAAGGGCAAGCCCAGAGCGAGTCCTCTGACGCCGACCTTGCTTGGCTCGCATGTGCGCACCGAGGCCCAACTTTGGCGGCACACAACACAGTAGTTTCCTGCATTAAAGTCGGCTGCGGACCTCAAGGTTGTCAGTCACACACTGTAACGTAGCTGTGACGCCTGGAGCTGTAAGTTCTGTAACAGCCGTAGCTGTCATACTCGGAGTTGCCGTAGCTATATCCGGCGGCGGCGCCGGCCGTATAAGCTGCGCCATATCCTGCCCAGCGTCCGTCTCGCCGGTCATACCCATAGCCCGGATAGCCGCGCGTGGACCCATATCCTGCAGCACCAACGCGATAAGCACTTCGCGGAGCGCCATGACTGAGCGAACTGCCAAGCCCAGCTCTGCTGGGCAGCCCGGCCTCGCGCGGCAAAGCAGGTGGACCGCCGCGACCAGGCAGCCCGCCGGGAGGAGGTCCGGCTCGGCCAAGCGGGCCGGCCGGGCCCAGGCCGCCGGGCAGTGGACCGGGCGGAGGGCCGCCCAGCCCAGGGCCAACGGGAGGAGGGCCTGGCGGTGGCGGCGGTAGCTGCGCCAGCGCAGCGTGTGGCAGAACCGCGGCGGCGCCGATGATGGCGCTGGCGGACAGGGCAAAAATCGCTCTTCGCAGCATGGCGTGTCTCTTTCGATCTGAAGAAAGCTGCGGATGATTCAACGATGATCTCAGATGCGGGAGGCATGTTGATCTACGTCAACGGCCACGCCATCCGGGCGCGGGTCAGAACTCGCAGCCGAGTGCTCGTGATCCCTCAAGAATGCGACTGCCGCTCCAACAATCTCTGCTGGCGGCTCCCCCTTCTTTGCCTTCAGGTCCTCGCAGCTTGAAGATTTGTATTTTTGGATAACCATTCCCGCGACCATCTCCAGAATCGGTCCGTGCGGTGGCATCTCAGGCGGGGGGGGGCGGCGGCAAAGATTGAGCGATCGCGGAGGCGGTCAACATCAGCGATATCGTGGCTGCGATCAAACCTTTCACGGGCATGTCACAGCTCGCGGCAACAGACGAGACCGACAAGTGGGCGCGTCCACTGCCGTTGCGATAAAGATGATCCAGTGTCATCGCACGCGTTATGCAACGTATTCCATATCTCCAGCTGAACTTCACTATACGGTATAGTGTTTTTAGCGCGCCGTCACCTGTATGAAGACCTCACCGCGTATGTGAAGCGGCTGCCGACGGGCAGCTCCAGCGCCGAGCTGAGCTTGGAGATCATTGTCGGAATCATGCTCCAGGTACTGGGCGCGATTTCCGAGGGCCGCCTGTCATCACGGCATCGTCTGGGAGCGCTCGCAGCAATTCTTCGCGCAATCGGTCTTGATGCGCGCCACGTCAGGTCCGTGCTCGCGCGCCTGCAGGCGCATGAGGATGCAGTGCCCGGCAAGGCTGCGAAGCCGCGCACGCGGGCCATGCGCAGCGCTGCCGTCTAGTTTAGATCCAATTCAGCGCTCATGAGCCGATGATCTCGGTCACCTGCTCGCCGAGATCAACAGCGCCGTTGCGGCTGCCGATCCGCGCCGCGATTCGATCGCCGGGCCCGAGGTATTGTGGCCGGCGTGCCTGCCCCTTGAGGAACAGCTTCCACAGCACGCGTTCTGGCAGAACCTGAAGCAGCCGACGCACTGGAGGCGGCGGCACCCGCAGTGCACAGCCGCCTGGCGTGCCGGTCAGGAGCACATCGCCGGGAGCAATATTGGCGAAGGTTGAAAGTTCCGAGATTGTCTCGGCGGGCTTGAAAACCAGGTTAGCGGTGGTGTCGCGCTGCCGCGCGGTGCGTTGACGTCGAGCTCGAGCGCGAGGTCGTCGAGATCGGAAAATTCGTCCCGTTCCGGCACGGTGAGCCATGGCCCGATCGGGCAGAAACCGCGGTAGCTTTTGCCCTTGAAGAACTGGGTCTGTGGCAGCTGCACGTCACGGGCACTGAGATCGTTGGCGACGCCTTTTAGACGCCCTCGTGCGACAAACGTCCCGCTGAATTGTGGAACCCCATGTTCTTGAACATCGCGTCTAGCTTGGGGACGGCGCTTTCTGTCAACCTCACGTCGCGACCGTGTTTGTCGAGGATGCTCTCGACTTCCTTCAGACTGTGGCCTGTGAAGGTCGCGATCGCCGGAACCGTTGATCCAGCAAGTGCCAAGCGGATCACCGCCGAACCGCGCAGGTCATGGAACGTCAGGTATAAACTATGGATTTCTTTCGGGATATTGAAGATGCGGAGAGGACTTCAGTTATTTCACTAACACTCAGCCCGTTTCTTCGGACAAGTGGGAATGCTGGACAACCGTGTCAGCCGCGCCTTGAACGACACTAGGTGGTCTGGCAGGGTAATGATGTCATGCGAGATGCACGCGCGCTGTTTGCGTCTAAGACCTAGGAGTTTCCTCAGGTTGATTTGGTTGGAGGTGGCACTCTAAGTCTGATGCTAACTCGAAGGGTGGCGCGCGAGCGCCGGTAACGGCAAACGTCGGGCGGCTGGATCGAGATTATCGCACTACCCTTCCAGCGCCTGCTGGAGCCTCCAACCCCAGGCCCAGCGAGCGAGCGCAGGTGAGGCTGCGCCAGCTGATAGCAACGCGCCGGCATCACCGGTACAGCCTGAGGAGGAGCTTGGTATGCTGAGATCACAGACAAATCTGCCGAGGGCTGTCGCCGCCATCGTATCGGTGAGCCTCGTCGCGTTCAGCCCGGCGCGCTCGGCGTCGGTTGCGCCGGTCGCCGCGGAAAACGGCATGGTGGTGTCCGCGCAGCATCTGGCGACCCAGGTGGGCGTCGAGGTGCTCAAGCGCGGCGGCAATGCCGTCGATGCCGCCGTGGCCGTCGGTTATGCCCTTGCCGTCGTCTATCCGGCAGCCGGCAATCTCGGCGGTGGCGGCTTCATGACGATCCAGCTCGCCGACGGCCGAAAGACCTTCCTCGACTTCCGCGAGACGGCCCCCAAGGGGGCGACGGCCAATATGTATCTCGACAAGGACGGCAACGTCATCAAGGGCATCTCGACCAAGGGGCATCTGGCTGTGGGCGTGCCGGGATCCGTCTCGGGTATGGAATATGCCCGCGAAAAATACGGCACCATGAAGCGGGCCGATTTACTCGCTCCCGCGATCCAGCTCGCCGAACAGGGATTCGTCCTCGATCAGGGCGACATCGACCTGCTGCGCACGGCAACCGACGATTTCAAGGACGATCCGGCATCCAGCGCCATCTTCCTCAACAACGGCCAGCCATTCGCCGTGGGCGACAGACTGGTGCAATCCGAGCTGGCGAAGACCCTGCGCGAGATCAGCAGCAAGGGCACCGACGGCTTCTACAAGGGCTGGGTCGCCAGCGCCATCGTGGCATCCAGCCAGGCCGACAAGGGCCTACTGACGCAGGACGACCTTGACGGCTACAAGACGCGTGAGCTCGCACCTGTCGAATGCGACTATCGCGGCTATCACGTGGTTTCAGCGCCGCCGCCGAGCTCGGGCGGCGTCATCATCTGCGAAGTCCTGAATATCCTGGAAGGCTATCCGCTCAAGGAGCTGGGCTATCACTCCGCAGCTGCCATGCACGTGCAGATCGAAGCGATGCGGCACGCCTACGTGGACCGCAACAGCTATCTCGGCGATCCCGACTTCGTGAAGAATCCGCTCGACCGCCTGCTCAACAAGGCCTACGCGGCCAAGATCCGCGCCGTGATCGACCCGAACAAGGCCGGCGTCTCCAAGGACATCAAGCCGGGCGTCGCGCCGCACGAGGGCAGCAACACCACGCACTATTCAATCGCGGACAAGGACGGCAATGCCGTGTCCGTCACCTACACGCTGAACGACTGGTTCGGCGCCAAGGTCACGGCGGCAAAGACCGGCGTGCTACTCAATGATGAAATGGATGACTTCACCGCCAAGGTTGGCGTTCCGAACCTGTATGGACTGGTGCAGGGTGAGGCCAACGCCATCGCGCCCGGCAAGCGACCGCTCTCCTCGATGAGCCCGACCATCGTCAGCAAGGCCGGCAAGCCGGTGATGGTGGTGGGCACGCCCGGCGGCAGCCGCATCATCACGGCCGTACTGCAAACCATGATCAACGCCATGGACTACGGCATGAACGCGCAGGAAGCCGTCGACATGCCGCGCATCCACCAGCAGTGGCTGCCTGACCTGACCAATGTCGAGAACTACGCGCTGTCGCCGGACACGCGCAAGATTCTGGAGGGCATGGGCCACAAATTCGGGCCGCCGCAACCTGCGAACCATCTCGCGGTCATCATCCTCGGCGCGCCGTCGCTTGATGGCAAGCAGGTCGGCAACAATCGCTACTACGGTGCGAACGATCCGCGCCGCAACAGCGGGCTGGCGGCGGGCTATTGACCGGCAATTTGGATGGCGCCAAAAGCCTATTAGTTCTTCGCCCAACGGGATCCCGAGGGCGACGCCGACGGTTGGTCGCTGATGGAACGGGACCAGCACCCGCTTCATCGTCGCAAATTGCGTTACGGTCACTGCTCCTTAGCTGAACAGCTGACGACGCGGGGCGCACGCTGGATTTGGTGGCCTTTGCTGTAAATGTTGGCTAGACACCCGAGGAGGTTTAAAATTGATTGCGGCCGAGGGTTGCCGTTATTGTAAACACGTCAGGTACTCGGCCATATCCGACGTAGCGCAGCAGTGATATCTTTATCGAGAGCGGGTCCTTTTTCCCGAACATCTGGCCGGCAATCGCGAATTCGTTCGAAGAAATCCTGTTGCCACCAAGCGCGTGGTGCGCGCCATGCTCCGAGCCACCGATTTATGTGTGAGCGAACCGACCGTCGTTGCGAAGCGTATGGTGGATGGGGGTTTCGGGCCTCGCTTGGATTACGCGGTCCAGACCCTTGCGGACGTGCCGTACAACCGCCGTGAGTACGATCCTGAGGACACAATCCGCTTTTACGCACTTCGTTTCCGCGAAGCTGGAATGATCAAGTCAGGCCCTGCGAAACTCATCAGGGATGGAGCTGACCGGCCGTTCCTCAACGCGGTGCGACGTGAATTGGCTGATCAACTACAGCGATTTTCGAGGAGGTCCCGATGCATACAAGCCGTCGCGACTTGCTGCTGGCTGGGGCCTGCGCGGCTTCCGCAGCCCTGTTTGGGAGCGTCTCAGCTCGACTGAGGGCCGAAGAGTCCAATCCGCCGCCGGAGACGCCTACAATTCGGCTTGCGAAAAACCCAAGCATTTGTATCGCACCTCAGTACGTGGTCAGCGATCTATTGAATGCCGAGGGGTTTACAAATGTGGTTTACGTCGACTCCGACGCTGGCGTAGAGCAAACCAGAGCAGTCGCGAAGGGCGACATCGACTTCACCTTGCATTTTTCTGGTCCTCTTCTTCTCGAGATCGATCGAGGTGCGAGCATTACAATTGTGGCCGGAGTTCATGTCGGCTGCTTCGAGCTGTTCGCCAAAGAGGGCATACGCAGTGTTGCCGAATTGAAGGGGCGAACTGTCGGCCAGCAGGGACTCGGCAGTAGCCCGCACGTTTTCATCAGTGCGATGGCGGCGCTTGTCGGACTTGATCCAGCCAAGGATATCGAGTGGGTGACGAGTGCGTCGGCCAAGCCGATCGAGTTGTTTGCTGAGGGCAAGATTGACGCGTTCCTTGGATTCCCTCCGGAACCACAGCGCCTGCGTGCGCAGAATATCGGTCATGTCATTGTTAACAGTGCGCAGGATCGCCCATGGTCACAGTATTATTGCTGCATGTTGGCGGGGACTCGTGAATTCGTCCTGAAGAATCCCATTGCAACCAAACGTGTAGTTCGCGCGATGCTCCGAGCTACGGATTTGTGCGTCAGTTCGCCAGCCCTTGTTGCGCGTCGGATGGTGGACGGGGGGTTCACGCCTCGTGAGGACTATGCGACTCAGACGCTCGCGGATGTGCCGTACAACCGCTGGCGCGAATACGATCCCGAGGACACCATCCGCTTTTACGCGCTTCGTCTGCGTGAAGCGAAGATGCTGAAATCGAACCCTGGCAAAATTATCGCGGATGCAGCCGACTGGCGGTTTCTCAAAGAGGTTCGTCGTGAACTTGGAAGCTGATTCGGCGTCGTTCCTTACTCAGCGTCCACTCCCTCCAAGATCGCGAGGAAGTGGAGAAGGCGCGTCGATAAAGGACGTTCTTCTCCGCTTTGCATTACGACCCTCACTACGCACAAAATTGCTGATGGCGTTTTTCGCCATCGAGGTGCTCTTGGTCTCGGTTGGGGTAATTGGCCTCCTCTCGCTCCGCGAGGCGGATCAGCGGGCGAATCAGGTCGTTGGTCTGCAGCAGAAGATCGAGGCATACCGGCAGATGCAGCACAATACGCTCCGGCAGCTTTATGGCGTGTCCACAGCGCTCGCCTTTCCAAATGAAACGACGTTGGCAGTCGTGCTGCGGCAGATCAATCAGTTTGGGTATGACCTTGATCGCGTCTCGTTCGTAGCAAAGGACGAGGTGGCGCTGCTTAACCAAGTTCGCGAAGAATATGCGCGCTTTATAGCCGTCGTTTCAAACATCGCCGAGCTCATCCGCGGCGGACGAGCGGCTGAGGCCAAAGAGCGAGAACTCGCGGAGCTTGGACCCCTCGCGGACAAGCTCGAACGACTGACTAATCAATTAGTCAACCGTGCGGAGGCAGACATGGTGGCCGGCATAGATGCGAGCCGACAAACCTATACCAAATCACAGATGCTCGTCGCTGTGGTCGCTCTCTCAAGTTTTGTTCTTACGCTAGTCTTGGGACATGCGATCTCTCGATCTGTGATCGAACCAATCCGCATTATTCATCACGGCTTGAACCGGATAGCCGCCGGCGATTTTGCCCAGCGCATAGAGGTGCCCAATAGTGACGAGCTCGGGGAGCTTGCGGCGCACGTTAATTCGACCTGCGACGAGCTGCAGCAGCTCTACCGGAGCCTTGAGGAGGCGAGCCGACACAAATCGCAGTTCCTCGCAAACATGAGTCATGAATTGCGGACACCACTTAACGCGGTACTCGGCTTTTCAGAGCTCATGCTGGACGGCATATACGGCGATCCGCCAGAGAAGATGCGACCCGCCATCCAAAGGATCCAACGGAACGGCAGACATCTACTCGGGCTCATCAACGACGTCCTCGACCTCTCCAAGATTGAAGCCGGACAGCTTCGGCTCTCGCTGGCCGACTACTCGGTGGAAGAGCTGGTAAACGTTGTCCATACCTCCGTTGAGTCGCTCGCCGCAGACAAGAACCTGAGTTTGAGAATTGTCGTTCCGGCTGGCTTGCCGCCCGCGCGAGGAGACGAACGCAGGCTCGCTCAGGCCCTATTCAATCTCGTTGGTAACGCGATCAAATTCACAGACCGGGGAGAGGTCCGAATAGAAGTGGAAGCGAAGGAAAATTCCTACGTCTTTTCTGTTCAGGACACAGGACCGGGCATTGACGAGGCGGACCAAGCCAGAATCTTCCAGGAATTCCAACAGGTGGATAACTCGATCACCAAGACGAAGGGGGGCGCGGGGTTGGGCCTCGCAATCGTAAAGCGCATTGTGGAAATGCATGGCGGACGAATTTGGATCCAATCTCGCGTTGGCCAGGGCGCACGATTCTCTTTTCTGGTGCCCGCCCGCCTTGAGCAGCAGGCGGTGTAGGCATGAGCAAGCGCGTACTTGTCGTCGAAGATCAAGAGGACAATCGGCAGATTCTGCGCGATCTGCTTGCAAGCGTCGGTTATGAAATGATCGAGGCGCACGACGGCGAAGGAGCGCTCATGGTGGCGCGAACCCATAGGCCGGACCTGATCCTGATGGACATCCAACTGCCTCTTCTCGACGGATACGAGGCGACACGTCGCATAAAAGCGCAGCCGGATCTTTGCGGTATTCCAATCATTGTCGTCACCTCCTATGCGCTTAGCGGCGACGAGCAAAAGGCACGCGCTGCGGGCTGCGATGCCTATGTCGCTAAACCCTACAGCGCACGAAAGCTACTTGAGACGATAAATCGATATCTGCCGTGAGGTTTCAATGCGTGCTGATGTGGAGCGGAGATGCATGTCCCACCCCAAATCTTGATCGTGGATGACAACGAAACGAATCGCTGCCTTCTTGCCGCGCGGCTCGGTGCTGAGGGTTATCAGACGGTGGAGGTTGAAAACGGCGAGAGGGCGCTCGCGGTCGTGCATGAAGTAGAGCCAGACGTTGTCCTCCTCGACGTCATGATGCCGAAGATTGATGGCTTTGAGGTCTGCCGGCGACTGAAGATCGATAAGACGCTGGGATTTCTTCCAATCATCATGGTGACCGCGCGGACCGAACCAGGTGATGTCGTCGCGGGACTCAACGCGGGTGCCGACGAGTATCTGACCAAGCCGGTCGATCATGCAGCCCTCGTTGCGCGTGTGCGCTCCATGCTCCGAATCAAAGAGTTACACGATCGAGCTGAAGCCCAGGCCGTCGAGCTCGCCGAGTGGAATAGAAGGCTCGAGCAGCGTGTTGAGGAGCAAGTTGCGCAAATTGAACGGGTCAGCCGTTTGAAGCGGTTTCTGTCGCCGCAAATAGCGGAGTTGATTCTTTCTTCATCGATGCATGAGGCGTTGGCGAGTCACCGCAGACAGGTAACGATAGTCTTCGGCGACCTTCGCGGTTTCACGGCGTTCGCAGAGATTGCTGAACCCGAAGAGGTAATGGCGGTGATGCAAGAATATCATGCCGCCTTGGGCTCCCTCGTGCACCAGTTTGAAGGCACTTTGGAGAGGTTCCTGGGCGACGGAATCATGGTGATCTTCGGCGATCCGATACCTTGTGCAGATCCATGCAACCGAGCTGTCCACATGGCGGTCGCGATGCGAAGCCGCCTATTGGAATTATCGGATAAGTGGCGGCGTGAAAGACATGACCTTGGTTTTGGAGTCGGCATTGCGTATGGATACGCGACGCTCGGCCCCATTGGTTTTGAGGGACGTTCCGAGTACAGCGCGATCGGTACCGTGGTGAATCTAGCTGCCCGTCTGTGCGCGGAGGCGTGCGACGGTCAGATTCTCGTTGATGGTAAGGTGCGGGAGGCGCTTGACGCGAGGGCGACCGCGGAGCCCGTGGGTGAACTGACGCTCAAGGGGTTGCGTCGTCCGATAGCGGCATACAACGTTGTTGAGATAACTAGTCCCTTCGAAGCGCGCGGCTAGAGGTCCGGAATTTTGCGCGACCCATCAGACTTGGATCCACTATCAATCTGAAGGGGGTTACGCCGCTGGGCCTTCTTTGGCTCGCGCGCCGCACGGTTAACTGGCGGGCATCCAAAAAGCGCCAACGCCGCCGCCACCTGCGGCGCCGCCCGCGCCTTGCGCGAACGCGGCGCTAACCGAGGCGCTGGCCGCACCGCAGCCACGAAGACTATCAGAGATTGTTTTACGCATGTCGTATTTCCTGAGGTTGAGTTCGGCGGCGAAGGCAATCGAACCTTGGACGCCCGCCGCATGAGGCTCCTGCTCGTGCGAGCGTCGGCACGTGACCCGATCGTCCATTCCGGCCAAACTCCCATTTGCCTGTCTTGGGACGACCGCGTGCAACCAGCGCGCAAGGAATACGCGCCGGCATAGTCGGACAGGTACGGCGGGGAGACAAACCTCTTGACTAACGGGCCGAATGGTCCGCACTGACGCGCCACACCGCGTTGCCGGTATCGTCAGCAACCAGCAGCGCCCCGGTCCGGTCAAGCGCTACGCCCACGGGCCGGCCCCGTACCGTATCGTCGCCGTTGCCGAGAAATCCCGTGACGACGGGGATCGGTTTGCCCTCCGGTCGCCCATTTAGCAGCGGCACGAAAATGACTTGGTAACCGTTGACCGGGCTGCGGTCCCAGCTGCCGTGCTCGCCGACAAAGATGCCATCACTGAATTTCGGGGATAGCGTCTGGCCTTTGCTGAACGCGAGGCCGAGCGCGGCAACGTGTGAACTTAGGCCGTAGTCGGGCCTGACGGCCTTGGCCACGAGGTCAGGTCTCTGCGGATGGACTCGGACGTCAACATGCTGGCCCCAGTAGCTGTAAGGCCAACCATAGAAGGCGCCCTCCTGCACCATAGTGAGATAGTCCGGAACAAGATCCGGGCCGATCTCGTCCCGTTCGTTCACAACGGCGAACAGCCGGCCCGTCTCGGGATCGACCGCCAGATTGGTCGGATTGCGCGTGCCCGACGCAAAAATGCGCTTGGCACCGGTCTGTCGGTCGACTTGGTAGATCGCGGCCCGACCCTCTTCGGCGTCAAGACCGTTTTCGGTGATGTTGCTGTTGGACCCAACGCCGACATAGAGCTTGGATCCATCCGGACTGGCCGCCATCGCTTTTGTCCAGTGGTGGTCGATCGGTCCGGCTGGAAGGTCGGAAAGCTTCGAACCTGGCTCCGTGATCTTGGTCTGTCCGAGCGTATACTTGAATGCCATGATCGCGTCTGTGTTGGCCACATAGAGCGTGTCGTCTACATAAGCGACGCCATACGGTGAGTGGAGATGCTCGACGAGAACCGTTTGCTCTTCAGGCTTTCCGTCGCCATCGGCATCGCGGAGCAGGGTGATGCGGTTGCCGCCCTTGCCGGCGGTTCCGGCCCGCGCCTTGACCTTACCTTGAATAAAGTCCTTGGGCCGGAAAGGTGTGGTACCGGGGCTGTTGCCTTCGACAACGAGGATGTCCCCGTTCGGCAGAGGATAGATGATGCGGGGATGCATCAGCCCTGTTGCCATCGCCTGAATTTTCAGTCCTCCGGCGACAGTTGGTGTCTCCCCTGGTTTCCAGCCAATCTCCTTGGGAACGCTCATGGGCGGCAACAAATAGTTCTGAGGCTCCGGCAGGTAGGGATCTGACCCGTATTGCTGCATTGGATCACCGCCTTGGTCGCTGCAGGCGGTCAGCGCGACGAGGGCGCAGAGGGCTGGCAAGGCTCGAAGCATTGCGTAAGTCACAGGCTGTCTCCGGTCGTGGTGGTACGAACCGTTGTCACCTTCCAACCGGTGGCGGCGGCCATCAGGAGCAGAATCGTCACGATTGCGGAGAGCGAAATCCCCTGCGGCACGACCGAGGTCCAGGCGTCGCGGCTGTGAACGAAGACATTGACGAGCGAGAGCAGCGCTGCCGCTGCTACGAGCAGGAAGGGTATCCATTTGATCTGTCCAGCTCGGCTGGTGAGAAAATCAATGATCAGGATGATCGTGGCGACAAGAGCCAGGACCAAACCTGCCGCGATCAACCATGTAGACGAATTCGCCCACTGCCAGTTCGACGTATTCCAGTACATGGTATCGGTCGCTAAGCCTGCGATCAGCAGGGTTGATCCGGCACCGATGAAGCCGGGATGCAGCAGTGATCTGGGACCAGCTCCGGGCGCCAATCTCGCCATTTGTCCTCCAAAAACATCGCCGCGCGGCGCGCTGTCGATTCAGACCTGGCGGGAACGCAGGAGCACTCGGGCAGTTCCTACTTGCCGGCCGGGCGCGCGCGACCAACGTTTGAGCGCGTCGAAACACGAATGGAAAGAGGCCTCGAAGCTAACAGCCTAGGCAGATACTTTTGATTTTCTTTTCCAACGCGACGTCGGGTGGATCGCGAGGACCGGTAGGTCCCACACTAGTTGGCTGTTGGCTGCTCCACTGTTCACCCGGCGGCGCTGTGAATGTGCCCACCGAGTCCGGGTGTCGATGTAAAAACGTTGGTGTTTGGTCCCAAGCGCCTGAAAGTGCTAGAATATCGCTGCGCCAACGGATCTTGGTCAGATCGCGATCGGTGGAGGCCATCGTGAAGATTGAGCGAGCACTGGCAATCGCAGCCCGGGGCACGGGTTGGTGGATTATTCCACCGATGGGCGAAACAGCGTCGTCGAGCTGTCGTCCGCCAATTAGAAAAGAATCTCCGGTTGACCAGCCTTCGGCCGGCGCCTACTAGATTAGAGCAATTCTAAATCGGGCCTTCCGTGATCGGAACGCCAGTATGCGCATCGAAGAGAGACATTATGAGCCAGGTGCGCACGACCACGCCGCTGGCCGCCGCGCTCGGCGCAGTCGCTGCCGTGTGTTGCGTGCCTCCCAGCGCGAGGGCCACCGATGAGATTCAAGTCTACAACGCGGGCATAGCGGAAGTAGGCCAGTTCACGATCCAGCAACACCTCAACTACGTGCCGCTTGGCGTGAAGAGTCCCCCGTTTCCAGGGGCGCTGGTTTCGAATGGCAGCGTGAACGGCACGCCAGAGTTCGCTTACGGTGTGACCGACTGGTGGGAGGTCGGTCTCTACCTCCCCTTCTCGATCCAGAAGCAGACCTTCTATTCTGACGCGTTCAAGTTGCGAACACTGTTCGTATCGCCGCACGCCGAGCAGCGCAGCTTCTTCTACGGCGTAAATTTCGAATTTAGCAATGAGACGCCGCCCTTCTCCCAGACACGCTGGGCTATGGAGATCCGGCCCATCATCGGCGTCCGTAACGAGCTCTATGAATTCATCGTCAATCCGATCGTCGACATCGGTTTTGGCAAGTACGGGGAAACAGACTTCGCACCTGCTGCAAGGTTGGCGCGCAAGTTCGGACCCGATCTATTCGCGGGCTTTGAATATTATGCCGATTTTGGCAGGATCGGAAATTTCAAATCGCTCGATCAACAGCAGCACACGCTCTTCGCCGTGACCGATTTTAAACTCGGCGAGTTCGACGTGAACTTTGGCGTTGGCTACGGGCTGACGCCGGCCTCCGATCGGTGGGTCGCCAAGGCAATCATTGGTTACGCGTTCCCGGCACCTGGCACGAAGGACAGAGACCATGCGACCGTGGGCCCAATCAATCCCATGGCGCACGCTTCTCAGCGCCTGGCCGTCGATCAAGTCCTGGTCCGATGACAAAGCCATTGCGATACGGGGCAGTGGCCAAGGCTTTCCACTGGACGATCGTGGCTCTGCTTCTCGTTCAATATCCGATCGGCTGGCTGATGCCGGATATTCATGGTGGGATGAAGCCGGGAGCCGGCATGGCGGTTCACGTGTCTACCGGCCTCGTCATTTTGGCTGCGACGGTGCTCCGCTTCGCTTGGCGCTTGGCCCATCCCGTTTCACCGGAGAGCTCTTTGCCCGGCTGGCGGAGACTGTCGTCCGAGGTTGTGCACTGGATGCTCTATATCGTGGTGCTGCTCACAACGCTCTCCGGATGGCTGTTCGCGTCTTTCCGCGGCTGGTCCATGTCCTTCTTCTACCTGTTTCCGCTGCCCATGCTCTCCGGCTCAAATCCGGCTGCGATCAAGTCGATAGACGGACTCCATCAGGCCGCCGAATGGATGCTGCTCGTTCTTATCCTTGTTCATGTGGGCGCAGCCTTGCTGCATCTCCTCCACTATCGCGATGGCGTCATGAAGCGAATGCTTCCTGGATGACGCCGAGCGCGCTGACCGTGACCCGCAATGTAAGCAGGCGAGTTTTCTTTAAGGTGTATCGATCGGCAAGGCTGGACACCGGCGGAGAAGTGTCTCAGATACTGGACGCGAATTTGGCAGCCATAGATGCGGAAACACCAGCTTCATTCGTGCGTTGTTCACGTCACCACTTGGAGCGCTCCGGACGCGCTGACCGTGCCGCTAAGCGCCTTGTTCCGGAAAGGCGACCAGTGGGCCGCTTTTGCCGACGAGAGGGGCGTGCCAAGACGGTGCCAGTCACCATCGGCCACCGAAACAACAGAGCGGCCGAGGTTCTCCTAAAGTACCCCCGCCGTCTTTGGAGCGGGGTGCACCACCCCTACCACCACCATCCCTGAGAAGGGCCGGACGTCCTTCGAGTACGAGCGGCAGGTGCAGCCGCGGCCAAAACTGGGACGATGGGCAGTAGAGCTTGACCGACTGCTGGCGGCGAACGCGGCTAAATCGGCTCGTGAACAGCTGGCGTTGACCACCCTTCGAAGAGCTGCGCGGTCGCGGCTGTCACGGCGGTTACGATGCAGCGCGGCAAAGAACGCGGGCAGTCGACCGTCGCCGTTATGTCCCGCTGAGCTTTGCACCCGCTAGTAATGAACGGAGTCGCCAAGCTGAACAATGTCTTGCGTTCGCGGCGAAGGCCGGTTCAACAGCGTCGGATGGCGACTTAAAGAATAGCCCGTTTGCAGCCGCGCTTGTCGAGTGACTGCCGACACCCGGTCTCGACCTGCGCAAGACGTTCGGCTTCGTCCGCGACGATGTCTTGAAGAATACCAGCTACAAGCAGGAACGTATGTCTACGGCTCGCTTGGCGGTGATGATGTGCCACTGGTTGGGGCCAAGCCGACCGCTACCGGCCCTCAAGCGAGTCCGGACGACGCTGTTCGCCGGAACTACGAGCTTGCCCTGCAACTCGGCACTCGCGATGGCTGGAATGTTTTCCTTGCCCAATACCCGGACGGCTTCTATGCCGGCCTTGGGGCCCGTGCAGCAGCGGCCGAGAAGGCAGGGCACGCCGAAGATGAGAAGGCACGGCTCACCTCTGATCGTGCCAAGAGGACCGAACAGGACAAAGCGGCCGTCGCCCCCAAGGCGGCTGAGGATGCACGGCTCGCCGCCGAGAAAGCTAAGCAGGTTGAGGAAGCGAAAGCAGCCGCCGCCGAGCAACGACGTAATGAGATTGAGGCCGCTGTTGCCAAGGCTCTGGCCGATAAGCAGGCAGCAGAGAAAAACACAGTCGATCATAAGATTGCAGCCCTCCCATCGCCTGCACCTTCCCCTGAACCGGTGCAGTCGCCGCAACAACTCACGAAAGCGGTCCAGTCCGAACTGCGGCGGGTCGGCTGTCTTGCAGATCCGGAAGAGCGAGATTGGGGTGCCAAGTCACAGCGCTCCCTGACCCAGTTCAACAAGTACGCCGGGACCAAGCTCAACACGACGCTCGCAGCACCGATGCGTTGGATGCGATCAAGCTCAAGTCAGGACGTGTCTGCCCCTTGGTGTGTGATCATGGCTTCAGGGCCGATGGAGAGGCCTGCGTGAAGATCGTTTGTCGCGGTGGCTATCGAGTCAACGATGACAACGAATGCGAGAAGGCACAGGACAAGAAGCCTGTCGTTACAAGGGAAGAGCCACGCAAGCGGGATACTGAGCGGCGACAGTCGATCGAGTAAACCGCAAGCCGCTGGCCAGTTATTCTGCAATTCCGCCGGGTGCCGTCCTGTCGGCAAAGGATGCAGAGTAGAGGCCGCTCCCGTCAGTGATCAGACCTCCCGATGGCTGGCCGCACCAGAGAGGTGTGCAATTAACGCACCGTTCCCGACAGAACTCGCCAACGTCTGCTTGTGGGCAGGTTTTTGGACGCCGGCAACAAGGTGGCTCCGCACGCTCGACTGGCCGGCGTCCAAAAAGCGCCAAGGCACGAAGTCGCGGGAGGTTTGGCACTGGCGGAGCAGCGACTGCTTGGAGATGCTCGACTTAGGCAATTCGAACAGTGGCGGCCTGGAAGGCGAGCGCAACTTAAGTGTTTTGGCACGATTGTTGCTACGCGCATCCGACAACTGTTGCGCGATTGATCGGTCGATCCGCATTCAGTGGCACAGTGTGAATCAATTTCTTAAGAGCCGAAATGCCTGCGGCACTTTCGAGCAAGCCGGTTTGCGCTGTTCGTCAAGCCAATTTTGTCATTGCCTCGTAGGCTGGTAGACGTGGCTCGTCGCGTGAGAGGGGCGTCAGCCCCAGATGTTCTTGCTGTTCTAGATCATGCCGACATGCGCGAGTTGATCGTGCCACCCCCCCGCTAACGCTGTCCTCTCGCCATCGCTACCGGCCTCTCGGCTCTTGTCACCGCGCAGCGGGCTGGAGCGCAGCGACTTTGTGCATTGGCCCGACTCGGACATTGAGGCCGCAAATGATAATTCGCTTGGCTCGGAGGCGATGCTGCCTGCTGGCGCGCGACTGCCGGTGGCGACCGTGGCTAAGCGGCTTGAGGCCCCCGACCGAGGTCGCTGTGCTGTATGCCCCGACTTCCATTCCAAACTTTCAGCGCATTTGCTGGGCTTAGCAACGCCGTTGGCTGTTGCATAAGGTTGGCAACTTCCAAGAACTTGGTCGCCAGCGCAGCATCACGTTGCGCCGCTTGGTAAAACTTCGCTATGTACCAGTTGACAAAGCGCACCTGTGCAGTCCGCTTGCCCTCAACGCGCGGGTTTTGCAAATCGCTGCCCACGACGATTTGCCAGGGAGCGTCAATGAACCGACTAGCCATCTGGAAGAAGCGCCGAGCAATTCGTTGCGTTCCGTTTGCCAAACACTCGCGCAAGGCCAGCGATTCCAGACACGCTACCGTCATTCCTTGACCATAGGCTGGATCGAAGCTGCACAAGGCATCGCCATACACCAGATAGCCTTCCGGAAAGCGGCGCAGCTTCTCGTAATGGCGTCGCAAGTTCGAAACAAACTGTATGACGTAAGCGGAGTAAGTGGTTCTGCATTCTGGATCACGTTGAATATTTCCGGCTGTTGCAAGCTACGCGCAAACTCAACAAAACCAGCATCATCCTCTGGCACTTGATCGTCTCTGTAGCCACCTAATGTCACAGTCCAACGTTCGCCCTCCTGTGGCAGAAGAGCACCGAAGCGAAAATCAGGCGAACACGCTGCCATGATAACGAACTTCCTGCCATGCAAACAATTTGCCATATGCTCGGGTTTGAGACGATAGAAGCGCGTCACATAGCCAAGATGGATGGTGATCTGCTCCTCTGGCGGCTTTGCGAAGCCAAACGCAGTAAGCCATGTGGGGCTCGATGATCCGCGACCACTGGTATCAACTACGAGATCGGCGCCTATTGTTTCCCTGTCATCTGAACCGTTTTTTGATCGGACGCGAACACCAGTCACGCGGTCTGACATTCGATCAAACACCGGCTCCACAACGTCCCGTCGCTCCAGTAGCCGAATATTGGGTAGTTTAACGAGCCGCCGTCGCACGCAGCCTTCCAGCGTCGGTCGGCTCACCCCGAGCCCGACCATTTGGCTGGGGGCGTTATGAAGATAGACGCCGTAGTTGAACCAAAGCCCATCGTTGACGAGGTCGGCGGGCACTGCCCCCTGAGCAATCATTTCCTCAGTAAAGCCGGGAAACGACTGCTCAAGTATCTCGCGGCCACGAGCAAGCAATCCGTGCGTATGCCGTCCTTGCGGAACGCCTTTGCGAGGATCAGGCAAGTCCGGAAGCGCATCACGCTCAAGTACGGTCACTTCGTCGAAATGATCCGCCAAAGCGCGAGCGGCTAAAAGACCACCAATTCCCGCGCCCACCACGATCGCGTGCTTGCCAACGTGCGCCATCGACCCCTCCCAAGCACTTAATAACCGCAGGCCGAAACAGGACAGTCAGGGAGAATCCATTGATTACGTGCGCTGAATCCTGAAGAAAATCATCCATGTCAGAATGACTCCTCCGATCGATTCAGCTCGATCTGCGCCACCGATTTTACATCGCCAATGGTTCAGGCTTGCTTCACGGCTGTCGGAAAAGTGTTTCGCAAGAGAGGATTTCGGTTTCATGCCATTTGCGCGACGAAGCAATTTCATGCCGGTTTCGTGGGTGAGCGCAAAAAGAAGTTTCATGGCGCATCGGACGCGGTGGCCGGCCAGGCAATCCGGTAATCCCAGGGGTGGGCGCTAGGTTCGCGCAATAGGATGTCAGAATCCTTCCTGGAAGACCTGCGCGATGGCCGTCGGCGCTTCAGGAGGCGCAGATGCGGCATACCAAGCTCTCGGAGCGCCCAATGCTTAATAAACGTTGCCCATGACCACCGCGCGCTGGAATCGTGGCAAGTCGGCCCGGCTGACGAGGCCCAGAAGGCGGTAGCTGCCGGATGCGATATGATTGTCGCCCAAGGGATCGAGGCGGGCGGTCATGTTCGCGGCACGGCGGGGCTCGTGCAGGTGGCCTTCTGTCCTTCTTGCGAACACGTGCCATCGGCTGGCGGATATCACAGCTAATGTGTTGGGAGGAGCAAAGCCTCAGACATTCCGTTCTATCAGCAAACAAAGGTCGAACTGGTCGTGAACAAGAACGCGGCGAAATCGCTAGGCCTTGAATTCCCCTCCACATTGTTAGCTGCCGCCGACGAGGTGATCGAGTGAGGACCATGTGAGTCGCTTATTGGACCTCCACGCCGGCAGGCAGCCTCCTGAGCTAAAAGCTGGTCAACTTGGGCAGGAGCGGACACGCGAGCCTCGCACCGCCTCGATTGAAAACGTCATTGATGACCCCGGACCGGTTATTTCTTTCTAGTATATCACAAAGCTGGGAGGGCATGTGCCTCGCAGTGCGCTCCCGCGCCGGCCGACACTTCACCTTAGCTGAGAAACCGTATTCCACGCGGTAGCGTAATCCTTCACGGTGTATACGACGGGCTCATCGTAGAAGTCTCCCGTCCTCGTGAAGCCACCGCTCACCGTCTCCAGCTCTTTGTCGTCCACCGGACGGCTTTCCAACTCTTTATTCGTAGGCATGGTCATTTATCTCCTGTTCCTGATGAAGGCCATAGGCGGCCGGTCGCGCATTAGTCGGGCAAAGAAGCGTCACGGTCTGTCATCGCCGTCACCTTTCGGCCCTTTCGGAGTTCTGCAGCGTGTCGGCTGTTGTGCATTGGCCCATCGGCGAAGTTGCGCCCTTGGCGGTCGGTAGTCCGCTCCTTGAGCCAGAGCCGACCAGATTTGCTCAACCTGAGTTCTTCGGCGTTTTGACCCACCACGGACATCGCTGCCCTGTCAAAAAGGGGAGGTGGGTATGATCCTCGCCGAGGCGACGAGATAAGATGGCCGATGATTGACTGATTCGACATCGAGGCCCGCGGCCGCGGAAAAGGACTTCACAATGGCGTCGAGTTCATGTCGCGAAATCACGTCTTCGATGCGGGCGAAGCCGTTCGGCGCTCGCTCTTCTACGAGTTGCATTGCGGCCTCAGGTCCGAGATTCCGATTTCGCAAGATGAGGTCATTCATCGTCGGCCGCCGCTCTGCGTCATAGCGTTTCAAAGCGGCGACAGGGTCAACAGTCTCGATCAGGGCGCGCGCCAGGGTCCGAGCATCCAGGATCGCCTGCGAGCCTGCCTGCCCCCCGACCGGCTGCATTGGATGTGCCGCGTCGCCAAGCAGCGTGACGCGGCCAAACGACCAGGCTGGAACTGGGTCGCGATCGACGAGTGGAAACTCAAAGATGCTAGGCGATCGTTCAATAAGCGTCGGGAAGTCAAGCCAAGGAAATCGCCAGCGCTCGAATGCCGAAAGCACCTTCTCCTTCTCGACGCGTCGATTCCAGTTTTCCGGCAGTTGCGCCTGACCTGGCACTGTCATTTGACAGATCCAGTTGGTGAGCAGCTTTCCTCCTGCTACCTTGCGGATCGGATAGACGATAATTCGCTGATCGAAATGGCCCGCAATGACTATTGTCTGACCGTCGAGGAACGGTTCGGCTTCCACCGCCGCACGCCACAGGATTTGATGCGCGAAGCGTGGCTCTCCTTCATCGGGATAGACCTGACGGCGCACGGCGGAATGAATGCCGTCGGCGCCCACAAGGATATCGGCCTCTTCAACCCGTTCAGAACCAGATTCCCCGTCACTGAAACGAGCCCGTACACTCTCCCCGCGTTGCTCGAAGCTTCTGAGTTTTGCCCCCGTGCGGATATTTCCGTCACCGATCCGCTCGCGCGCCGCCCGAAGCAGCACAGATTGCAGCTCTCCACGATGGATTGAAATCTGCGGCCAGCGATATCCCGCTGCCAGCCCCCGCGGCTCACTATGGATCAATTGCCCGATCTTGTTGCAGAGATTCAGGCGCCGCGTGCCGATACCTATATGTGCAAGAGAGTCGCCAAGTCCAAGCTCCGTCAGCTCGCGGACCGCCGACGGCTGCAGATTGATCCCGACGCCAAGCGGCAAGGGATCACGCACTGCTTCATAGACGCAGCCGCGTATTCCAGCCTGATGCAGGCTGAGCGCAAGGCTCAGCCCGCCGATTCCGCCTCCGGCGATGATGACCTGCGCAGGCTTCATTTTGCTGCCACGCGAGGGTCCCTGACGTTGTTGAAGGTCTCGAACTCGGCATTGCGCAGCTCGCCATTCACCTTCTCGACCCTCCGGATGTAGATGTTGTGCATGACCTCGCCGCTCTTGCTGTCGATGGAGATAGGACCGCGCGGGCTTTCCCATGTCATGCCCCTCATCGCGGCAACCAGGGCCGTGCCGTCAGTCGAGCCGGCCGTCTTCGCCAGCGCGGCATAGATCAAGTGCATGCCATCGTAGCCGGAGACCGCCATGAAGTTCGCGCGCACCCTCGCTTCCTTCTCGTAGGCCGCCGTGAACGCCTTGTTCACGGCGGAGGGATGGGCCGCGGAATAGAAATGCGCGGTGACCGTGCCTAGCACGGCGTCGCCCATGTTTTGCAGCGCTTCATCGTCAGTGAGGTCGCCGGGACCGATCAATGCGATGCCAGCCTTCTCGAGACCACGCTCCACGAATTGCCTGGCGAAAACCGCGGCCTGCGTGGAGGGAATGAACACGAACAGCGCCTGCGGGGCGGCGTCCTTGACGCGCTGCAGGAACGGCGCGAAGTCAGGGCTGCGGAGCGGTACGCGGATTGCCTCGGCGATTTGGCCACCGGCCGCCTTGTAGTTGTTGGTGAAAGTTTCCTCTGCCTCAAGCCCGGGCGCGAATTCGGTGACGAGCGTCACCGCCTTGCCGAGCCCGTTTTTCGCCGCCCAGTCTGCGAGGATAGCCGAGGATTGGGCCAGCGTGCAGCTTGTGCGTACAAAGAACCGCGACTTCTCGACCACCGCTGTGGTGCTTGAAATCATGATCACCGTGGGCTTCTGCGCTTCAGTGAGGAGCGGCGCGCTGGGCATAAGGTCGGCTGTCAGGCTACCCCCGATTACATCGACCTTCTCGTTGACGACGAGTTCCTGAATCAAGCGCTTGCCGGTTTCGCCGGACGAGGCATCATCCCTGACGATCAGTTCGACGCGCTTCCCGGCCACTGTCTCGCCGTGCTGCTTGATGTAGAGGCGCGCACCGGCGAGCACCTGTTGCCCTGCGGCGGCCAACGGCCCGGTCATCGGCATGACCATCCCGATCCTCACGGTGCCCTGCGCGCCGGCATTGCCGATTGCGGCGATCGAGACTGCCACAACGGCAGCCGAAAGAATGGAACTCCTTGGCATGGCTGCCTCCATCATCAGGATAGGCGCGCCCCCGGTCGGCAATTATCGCCGACTACGGGTTGAAATACTGACATTCCCCGCTGTAGTGTAAAAGTCGGTTTTGTGGACATCCCTGTAGCCCGTAGACTAAGGGGGCGAGATGGATTGGTCGGACCGGATCGGCCGCCGCATCAAGCTGCGCGACCTTCACGTGGTGCTTGCTGTAGCAGAATCGGGCAGCATGGCGAAAGCATCGCAGAAACTCGCGATCTCCCATCCGGTTGTATCCAAGACGATCTCTGATCTCGAGCATACGCTTGGGGTGAAGTTGTTCGATCGCTCCTCGCAGGGGGTTGAACTAACTAGCTACGGGGCGGCTCTGCTCAAATGCGGCGTTAGCGTGTTCGACGAGATGCGGCAAGGACTGAAGCAGATCGAATTCCTCCGCGATCCGACGTCCGGTGAACTGGCGGTCGGTTGTCCTGAGATCATGAACGCCGGTATCATGCCTGCGATTTCCGAACGCCTCCTGCAGCAGCACCCGCGCGTGCAGTTGCGGGTGGTTCATGCGGACCTGGCGCTGTCCGAATTTAATCCGCTGCGTGAGCGCAAGGTCGAACTTCTGGTTGGGCGGCTGCCCGATCCATTCGTCGAGGATGACCTGACGTTCGAGCCTCTGGTGCAGGAGCCGTTTGTCGCAGTCGTCGGCGCGAACAGCCCGTGGGCACGCCGGCGCCGCGTCGAGCTTGCCGACCTAATGGAGGAGTCCTGGGTGCTTCCTCCGCAAGGCAGCACTCCGGGCGGAATTATCTCGGGAATTTTCACTGCCAGCGGTTTAAAATCGCCGCGGCCGGGGATCGCGACACTCTCAATCCAACTGACCACAACACTGATCGCGACAGGTAAATTCGTTGGCATTCTGCCAAACTCCGTTGCGAAATTCAGTTCCCGAAGCGTTGGACTGAAAATCTTGCCTTCGAGAATTCCGACCACCCATTATGCAATCGCGATTCTCACGGTGAAAAACCGCACTCCGGGTGTGTTGGCGCAGTTGTTCATCGAACATGCGAGAGCTGTGGCAAAATCGTTGACGACCTGATTTGAGTGTCCGCTTTTATCAACGGGTTCCTCATCCGTTTTGAATTCGTAAATGACTGCTTCGCGTCAGCTTGGTGCGACGATTCATGTCGGCTCCTGGCATCGGCCCGGTCACGGCCCTTTGCTTCCTTGCGACGATCGATGACCCCGCTCGCTTCAAGAGATCACGAAGCGTTGGTGCCTACGCAGGGTTAACGACCCGCCGATACGCATCCGGCGAGATTGACTGGACGGGCCGAATCTCGAAATGCGGCGATAAGATGCTGCGAAGCGACCTCTACGAGGCGGCCAACTGTGCTGCTCACGCGCGTAGCAAAATGGTGAGCACTCAAAGGATGGGGCATTCGGCTTGCGAAACGGAGCGGGCTACGCAAAGCCAAGGTTGCAGTTGCCCGAAAACTTGCTGTCATTCTGCATCGGATGTGGATCGATGGCACCGAATTTAAATGGTCATCAAAGGATTCTGCTGATCAGCCTGCATAACAGATAACGAGTTCCCGCCGAACAGCGGGAGCGAACGTCCCTGCCGGGACGCTGGCGTTGGTGAGATCGCTCCTGGCTTTGCGGTGCTCGAAAGGGCAAAGCGCGCTTCACACATTGATCCGCTAACGTCATCTTACGCCATCATGCGGAGGGCACGCCCCTACCGCGGAGAGAACCATGGACGCGGCAAGGACTTTCAAGGAGAGCTTGACCTCACGCCCGGGATTAGAGAACAGCCAAGACCCAAAGCCACAGGGCATCTCGTTAGCCAATTTCAGCTGATAACCCAAATCCGACAAAGGCGCCCTTTGATCTAAGTCAAAGAGACGCTCCAAAGCCCATTGTTGTTTTATTTGCCCGTGCAACCTGAGCGAACCATGGCAATCCCCCGGAAAACGCATGCGGCATGGCCTGCGGTCGAGGCGCAGCAATGATGCAGCGTCAAAGCAGCTTAGATACGTGTCAGGCACACGGAGAACACATATGTTCAAGCCATCCAAAACCCATGCTGCGATTATGCTGGTACTTCCCGTACTGGCTTCTGCGTGTGGATCGGCCGCCGCGGCGGTTCGCGTCGAGGGCCAGGTGCGAGCGGGCGCTGGCGGACTCGCGAATTCGGCAGTCACGCTTTGGGCCGCGAGCGCAGGAGAGCCCAGACAATTGACGCAGGCAAGAACAGATGGTGACGGCAATTTCGTGCTCACCAGCCAGGAAACGCCCGCCGCGGATGTGATTTTGTATGTCCTCGCCAAGGGCGGCGAAGCGACGGTCAACAAGGGCGGCGGCGACAACCCTGCGGCCGCGATGCTCGCCATGCTGGGCAATGCGCCGCCAAGCAAGGTCGTGATCAACGAGATGACGACGGTAGCGTCAGTATGGACAGCAAATCAATTCATCGACGGGACCGCCATTAAAGGCAACTCGTTAGGCCTCAAGATCGCTGCCAGCAACGTCCCGAACTTTGTCAATCTGCAAACCGGTGGCTGGGGTGGGGCTATCCAAGATGTGCTCAATAGCTCGGCAACGACAACCATGGCGAACTTCGCCACGCTCGCCAGCCTGACGGCTGGCTGCACCACGCGCATCAGGCCGGATGCATGTGAACGTCTGTTCGCTGCAACGACGCCACCCGATGGTAAAGCGGCCACCGATACACTCGGCGCACTGCAGTCGGTCGCGCGCAATTCTGCGTATCGGCCCGAAAGGCTGTTTGCACTTTTGGATGTGTTCTACCCAATCCCCCAAGGCAAAAACTTACGGCGACCGCCTTACATGCCGTATCTGAACTATGCGCCGACCGCTTGGACGCTGCCGCTGAAATTCACCGGCGGCGGATTGAGCGCGCCAGGCAAAATTATGTTTGACTCTGAAGGGAATGCCTGGACGGGCGTCAACTTCATCGTAGGTACTCAGGCATCAGACGATCTGTGGGATGGCAACCTGTCGAAATTCGCCTCCAATGGCAAAGCACTTTCGCCCGAAACGACAGGGTATCAAGGCGGAGGTGTCGAAGGCCCGGGCTTTGGCACCGCAATAGATGCCAACGACAACGTGTGGGTTACCAGCACGGGCGGAAGGACGATTTCGCTTTTTGACAAGAGCGGCAAGCCACTTTCTCCTGCTGATGGATACAACTTCGGTGGGCAGCTTGGGATCATGCAGGGTATCATCGTTACGCCGAACGGGGACGTTTGGGCGCTCGACTTTGAGAAGGACCAGGTGGTCCATTTGCCCAACGGCGATGCGAGCAAAGCAAAATTCTTTTGCCGATCTACCGACGGAAAACCTAATAAAGACAGTCCGTGTAAGCTAAATGGCCCTTTCCATCTTGCGATCGATCAACAGGATCGCATCTGGATTACCAATGCGATTGGTGACACAGTCACGCGTTTTCCTGCAAACGATCCGAGCAAAGTCGAAGTGCTGCCCACGGGCGGGCACAGCGGAAAAGGTATGGCAATCGATAGTCTCGGCAATGCCTGGATCACCAATACGGCGGGGACCGGACTTGATCTTAGAGTGAAATTGAAGCTGCTGGAGCTGAAGCTCACCGGACAGATGAGCCAGCTACATCGTGTGGTCTTCGACTATTTGCACGGTAACTCCGCCCTCGGAAATATTTCAATGTTGCGTCCTGACGGGACCCCTGCACCAGGATCGCCATTCCATGGTGGCGGCACCTGGGGATCTTGGGGAGTCGTTATCGATGGCAACGATCAGGTCTGGAGTTCGAACTTCGGCGGCGCTTCCATTACGCACCTTTGTGGCGCGCGCACCGAGACCTGCCCACCAGGGATGAAAACGGGAGACCCAATTTCACCGGCCGGCGGCTATGTGGGCGGCGGAATGCAGCCGCTGACCGACATCGCCCTCGACCCGGCTGGCAACGTTTGGGTTGCAGACAATTGGCAGCGTCCACAGAGTTGTTTCGCTCCATATGCAAACGAAGCGACCTCAACGCTCTGTGGCGGGAATGGACTGACGGTATTCTACGGCATGGCCAAGCCTGTGCGCGCGCCACAGATCGGTCCCGCCCGCGCGTATTGAAAGTGGAGCGACGCACTGTTGCCCGGAAGGAACTGGAGGCGTTCCGCTGACGCCCTGAGGCGGCATACGATGTCGCCTTCTGGCGACATATTGCAGCCGCGGGACTTAAACTAATGGGGCGAACCGGACCTATTCGGCCCTGCCGTCATGCGTGACAGCGACGCTACCGAGGCGGACATTTTCGGCTAGGTCCCGATACAAGAAACGTCTGGGTCGGAATAAGCGGCTACTGCAAACATTGGGCTGGCCATGGAAATTCTGACGCACTACCCTCTGCTCTTGTTCGTGGCTTCGTTCGTGGCGCTATCGATCGTCGCAGCAGCAGCTTCCTGGTTGCGCGGGCGTTATCGGGACATCGACAATGAACATAACGAGCATCTGGGTGTCATCCTTGCGGCCACCCTGACGCTGCTCGGCCTGATCATCGGCTTCAGTTTTTCAATGGCGATGACTCGCTATGACCAGCGCAAGAATTTCGAGGAGGCGGAGGCCAACGCCATCGGAACTGAAATGTTGCGTGCCGACTTTCTGCCTGCTGCGGATGCCGCAAACGTCCGCAAGCTTCTTGCTGAATACACCCGCCTACGAATCCAGTTCTACCTCAACAAAAACGACGATCAGCGCAAGTGGATCAACGAGCGGACGGCTCAGTTGCAGGCGGATCTCTGGTCTGCAGTCCGCGCTTCGTCGGCAACACAGCCAGCGCCGGTCGAGGCGCTGGCGCTTGCCGGCATGAATGACGTGATCAACTCGCAAGGCTATACGCAGGCGGCATACTGGAACCGGATCCCAATCGCCGCGTGGTATCTCATGGCGATCATCGCGCTATGTTCCAACGCGCTGATGGGCTATCGGTCGCGAAGCGGCAAGGCCGGGCGAGGGCTCGTGTTCGTGCTGCCGCTGATCGTTTCGTTTGCGTTCCTTTTGATCGCCGATATCGATGCTCCGCGGCATGGCTTGATCGAGGTCCGGCCGCAGAATCTGGAAAGCCTGGCGAAGACCCTTGGTGGTTAAGTGCAGGTCATGCACGCCCACACATCGCCCGTAGCACGCAGCAAAGGGTTGAAATGGGCCTTGTTTCCCTGTGCGGCCTCTGCTCATAGGCCGACGAGATAAAGCGCGTAGATCACCGCCATGAGAGCGTCGCCAATGGCCATCATTGATGCGGTCGGCCGCTGCCGCAGGGGTGTCCCGAGCACACACGCTGCGAACACTGCCTTTTCTACTAGGGCAAACAAAACTGCGGCTTGACGTATCGCCGGATCAAAGGCGGAGCGCACCAGGAGCGCGCCGACGCAGAACAGCAGCAACCCCCAGTGTCGCGCCAACACCATACTCGCGGCGCCAGCCGGTATCTCTCCGAACGTACGATGAAGGACCCAGGATGGGGCAATGAACTGCACAAGCATTGTCGCAGTAAGCGCTCCCGTCACTATGAGGATGACCTCAATGTTGAACGTAATCACGGTGATGTCGATTCAGTTCTCAACGTAAGGCATGGGATCGACGAATTCTTCGTCGCTGCCGTCCCAGTGCTCTTCTCGTTGTTCTTTGATCGCGCCATCGTTGAAATCGAGGAAATACCGCGCGATAAGTTGACCCGGGTCAAAAGCGGTGAATTGCCCGTCCTCGTCGTACGTTCCGAGCCAGGTCTTGCCGAGAAAAATGGGTCCGTACTTGCCTCGTACAGCCACCTGCACGTCGTAACACTGAATCTTAGTGAGGATCAGTTCCAGCCAGTACGGTCTTGTTTGCGGGTGCGCATAGTTCAGAACCACGACATTCGATGTCGTGTCTACAGCCAAGGGATCGCTGTCAAGAAGCATCGTATCAAATCTGGCCATTGGTACGATCGGAGAACGCGGCAGCGTCAAAGATTCCTTGATTCGGTTTCTGCCTTCGGAAACGCTCCTGTTGTTGGACGGGAAAAATACCTTGCCTCGCCAATTCCGCCCTACGATGTACTCCAAGGCATCGTGAACGAGTTGCTTGCTGTCGATTTTGAAATACCTGCTGTTGATCGTCAGATAGTTGAGCGCTTTTGGAATGAGACTGCTAAAATCTAGCAGGGGAACACCGGTGCCTGCCGCAAGGCCTACCGGCAACGCGTCCATAGTCAGGCCCTTATTGAACAGATCGTCCAGTTCATTGAATTGCTTTCCCTGAGCCATCTTTTGAAGCGTCCACACTGTAAGGCCATCCGCCCCGGTTTGGAGACTGGGATCGCCATGGTTGTAGGGCGCTACCGCG
Source organism: Bradyrhizobium sp. PMVTL-01 (assembly GCF_051861855.1). Classification (NCBI taxonomy): domain Bacteria; kingdom Pseudomonadati; phylum Pseudomonadota; class Alphaproteobacteria; order Hyphomicrobiales; family Nitrobacteraceae; genus Bradyrhizobium; species Bradyrhizobium sp. PMVTL-01. The sequence goes on from NZ_CP193983.1 coordinate 593,514, forward strand.
ACCAATCGGTTCGGCTTTCTCGTCTTACGCTTCACCTTGGCAGCCGATCGGTTAGAGGCCCTCGTCTTCGTCGCTTTGGTGGCGGGGTTACCGGCCTTCCGCTTCACTTTAGGCGCGAGCTTACTGCTCCTCTGCTTCTTCATACTGGCCTCCTGCCGCCGCTTTGGCTTTCACCACGCCTAGTGTTTAAGCGGATCATCGCGCAAACTATCTCGCGCGGAATCTCTCATTACCTCCAGCGTCGATTGTGCCGGGGATGAGTGTGGCTTAACGTCTTAGTCAGTCAACATGACCAATCGAACATCTGAAGCGGTGGCACGTTGGCAGTGGCACAACCTTCCTTTGTTGATCTAGATCAATGGCGGCCGGTGGCTGTTGCTTGCGCGCGTTGCCGGTCATTTTTTAAGGCTTTGTTGGGCCCCTTTGCCTAATCCGTTCAACGATCTGGGCGTCTTTCGGCACCATCGGAGCTATCTTCCGAGGGGCTCGACTTTCGCCAGCATATCGGGGGCGCGGCTCACTCGGTAGCTTCCATCGCTGCACTTGATACCCAGACATCATGATCGGCCCGGGACCGCTTCCTGTCCTTTGTCGCTCCGAGAGCCTTCTAACATTTGAATCCTTGCGTGCGAATTTGTGCGGCGAGCATCTCTGCACGGTCTCCTAGGCAGCCTGCACGGACGTTCCGCCGACTGCCATAACGCCAGCCAGCCCGCAGGCCGACAAAAACAACGTGCGACGAGATTTCATATCCCTCGGCTCCCTCGGCGCGTCGCCCGAGATCATCCAAGTTGGGCTCATTTGCATCCTCCATGATCAAAATTGGAGGAACAAGTCTGGCTTAACACCGGCGAGGAACATTGATGGGGATCAACCTTGACCACCGGCCTGGAGCTGTTGTCTCCTTGGCGTCAATCGCGACGGTTTGGCCGGTTTAATTTAGGTCCGGTCTACCCCTGATTGTGTTGCAAAACTCCCGTTGAGACGACTCGCGTTCCGTGATTCCGTTGATTCTGAGGATCATTGGCGGGGGAGCGGTGCATGATGGGTCGGCGGGAGAACGGCCAAGGTCAGTTCTTCTATTCGTTTGACTTGGACAAGGTGGTCCCTCCGACCATTTGGTTCGCCAGATCGATCGCGTACTCGATCTAGGCTGGGTCCACGACGAGCTTGCACCTTATTATTCGCATACGGGCCGGCCTTCGATCGATCCGGTGCTGATGATCCGGATGCTGTTGGTGGGCTATGTTTTTGCAATCCGCTCAGAGAGACGGATTTGCGCCGAGATACAGGTGAACCTGGCCTATCGCTGGTTCTGCAAGCTCGGGATCGAAGACAAGATACCTGACCATTCCGTGTTCTGCCGTGCGCGACAGGAACGCTTCCGCGAGAGTGACGCCTTGCGGCGGGTCTTCGAGGGTGTAGCGGGTATGAGCATTGCGGCCGGGCTGGTCGGCGGCGAGGCGTTTTCCGTCGATGCGAGCCTGATCAAGGCGGACGTCGACAAGAAGAAGCGAATGCCGGGTGATCAGCCGATTGCCTGGCCGAAGGCAGAAGAAGCTTCCCATGCGGTCCGCGAGTATCTCGCCGTCCTCGATGCCGGCAATGATCAGGATCGCGGACGAGACGACGACGGCCCCGGTGAAGGAGGCCAACCACGCACGCCTCCCAAGGAGGTCTCGCTGACCGATCCGCAAGCAACCTGGGTTGCGAGGCCGGGTGTCGATCCTTTCTTCGCTTATGATGCAAACTATCTGATCGATAACAAAGCTGGCATCATCATGGATGCCGTAGGTACGCGAGCGAACCGATCGATCGAGATCGCGGTCACCCAGACCATGGTGGACCGTGTCGATCGCCGCTTCAATCTGCGGCCCAAAAGGCTCGCGTGCGGCACGGTCTATGGCGCAGTCAAGCTGCTCAAATGGCTGACAGATCGCAACATCACACCGCACGTTCCCGTTTGGGACAAATCGGTACGCTCCGATGGCAAGTTCAGCAGGGCAGGCTTCGTCTTCGACCAGGCCCGCAATGTCTATGTTTGTCCAGGTGGAGCCGAACTGAGCAGCACAGGCAACATCGACCAAGGCCATACAGTTTATTACAGAGCCAGCAAGAATGATTGCTCGCGCTGCTTGCTGAAGCCCAAGTGCACCACGGCCGTGGCGCGCAAAGTGACCCGCGACCTCAATGAAGAACTGCGCGATCAAGTCCGGGCTTTGGCCAATACCGAGGCCTTCCAGCAGTCGCACCGCGAGCGCAAGAAGGTCGAGATGCGATTTGCCCACATGAAAAGGATTCTCAAGCTCGACCGGTTCCGGCTGCGCGGCTTGAGTGGCATCAAGGATGAGGTCTTGCTGACGGCAACCGCGCAGAACCTGCGGCGGCTCGCCAGACTCCTCAACCACGCACCACCGCCTTTGACGGTGCACTGCCTTGCGTAGGTGTCCCGTGATGAGTTCAGAGCGTCAAAGACCCCAAAAGGGGTGCGATCGACGAACGCTCAGACTTGAAACCACCGCCCGCCATCGAGGCTCAAGGAGTTTTGCAACAGAATACCCCTGACACCCGACATATCCTCGGCCGTGGGATGTGGCAGTCATTCGCGAATGCAAAGGCCGCCAATTGAGGCAGAGACCGCGCGGGCGGACCCACTTCTCAGCGGCGATGTTTTTTCGGCTTTAACGATGCAGCCGGCGCCGTCATTTGTGCGCGGACATCGCCCAAGCCTGATGCCGATGCCACTGGCGTTTCGACTTCCCGGCGCGGCCACGTAAAATCGTCAGCGCGACCGGCCGGCGGCGACAAAGGCTCACCTTTGATCATGACCCGCGCGGCAAGCGCGTCGACCGCGGCCGGCGGCGCCTCCGGACCCCCGAGCAATTGGTCGCTGTTAATGGTGGCGGCGACCAGCGGCACGACCGGCCCCGCCAGCGGACGCGGCGCGGGCTGACCGGGGGCTACCTTGGAGTCGGGGATCGCAGGCTCGGTGGGTAGCGCAATCGTCCCCGAGCGCGCAGCGAGAAGACGGCTGATTTCGCGCTCGACATAGTGGGCGAGTTTGCGCGCTCCGGGCTTGGTGAAATAAACGCCATCAGAGGTGCGCAACTGGCGGATCTGGCCTTCGAAATCGGGGCCCTTCTGCAGGAGGGCCCCGGTCTCGTCGACAAATCCGTCCCAGATATCTACATAGGTGATCCCCGCGCGCCCCGCGGCGTCGCGGTAGAGCGCGTCGAGAAACAGCATGTCCAAGGTGCTCTTCTGTCCGAGGATCGCGGGCAACCCCACCCAGACCACCGGCACGCCCTTCGACTTCACGACCGCGATCATCTCGTCAATCTTCTTGCTGTAGAGCACACCCCAGCGGTCGTCGCGAAACTCAGAGATGCCATTCGGCGAACGCGTGCTCTTTTCCAACGCCACCCGCGGCGCGTCGGCATTCTCTGCATCGTCGGCCGCCAATTCGCTGTCGGCGGCCTTGCCGTCGGGTTTGGCCGCGTCGTTGCCCGCATTCTCCTTCGACTTCGCATCTGCGGGCTTTTTGTCTGGCTTACGCGCGCTCTTGTCGCTCTTCTTGTCGGCTGGCTCGTCGCTCTTCTGGGCGGCCGGCTCGCGGATCGCCATACGATCGCTGAGACCTAGCATCACCACGATGACGTCGGGTTTTTCGTTGGCGAGGATGTTCCTTGCAGCGGCCGTCCAATCGGCAGGCGCGCCCTTGGGCTGGTACTGGATCAGACCGGAGATGGTTTTCACCTTCCGGATCACGCCGACGGCGGGCTGCTCGGCGTAGGCGTCCTCAAGGCCGTAAGCGAGCCAGTCGGCCATGGCATCGCCGAGCACGAGCACATTGCGTTCGGGAACCGTGTCGCGCTTTTCGGGCGGCGGCGCCCTCGAAAAATCCTCGCGCACGGGCGTCCGGACCCTCCGCCTTTCCCACCGAGGCTGGGGCGCGGGCTGCTGAAACGGACTAAATGTGTCGTTACCAAACCAGCCGCCGAACCCGCCGCCACCGCGTTGTGGCGGCGGCCGCTGCTGAAATCCGCCAAAATTGAAAAACTGCGCCGAGGCGGGTCCGCCAACGCCGAGCACCGCCGCAATTGCCAACGCGATCAGCGGGCGGCTTCCGGTCAAGACGCCAATTTTGTTTGACTTGTCGAACACGTTCTTTAACCGCAATAAGACCCCAACATCGTATCACTAAGGCTCTGTGACGAGTCTCAGATCACCGTGATGTGCGTTTCGTCAATTCGGACAAGTCGCGCATGCAGATTTCCGCCGCGGAACGTACGCTTTTTTGGTGAACGCCTGCCCTTGCTCACTTCTCCTGATGATCGCTTGCTGCACCGAGTCTGAACTCGTAAGCGCCGCTCAAGATAATCTGTACGACGCTGTTCTTGACTCGGCACCGTTGCAGCCTCGGCTGGAAGAATCGACTGCGATGGCACTGTCGGCTGGATCAACGTTTGCGACTGGAGCGCATCCGAAGGATGGCGTGCCTTGCACGGCCCCTTAAGCGAGGGCGTCCATCACTCGGTGCATCGCCGGATGAGACCGATTCTTGACCTTGATCCAGTATTTCGATCGGCCGGCCTGATAGGGTCGATCCCGGTGCTTGGGGCCGATGCCCTCCAAGCCCATTCTACAGGCCGCCCGAAATAGGTCCGGCCCGATCTCGCCTTGCTCAAACGGGCTGACGAAGATGCGTTCTGGACGACGCGCGAGCAGGCGCCGGAGAGCATTCTTTCGAAGGTGGAGGGGTAGCTTGCGGAGATCGTCACCGCTCTCGACCAGGAGGTCGAATGCGCAGAGCTGAACCTCCTCGTCATGCTGCCGGCTATGCAGGGCGTTGAAATCCGGGACGCCTTCCACGCCAAGCACGACGGCTTCCCCATCCAGGACAAAGCGATTCCGGCGGATCTTGCGGGCTGCCTCAATGATCCATGGAAAGCGGGCGGTCCAGTCGTAGCCATTGCGCGAGAACAGCCTGACACGATCGCCGTCACGATCAATCCTGACGCGGTATCCGTCCATCTTGACTTCGAGGAGCCATTCGAGGCCGTCTGGCACGGCTTTAGCTGCCGTGGCAGGCAAAATTCGAAGGATCTGCGCATGAGCGGCATGCTATGCGCGGAGAGCCGAAATGCGAGTCTTCAGAGCGGCAAAAGAGGAACGGGACTTCGGCCGACGAGGAGGGCCGTTGCTCGTCAGGGAACTAGCGCCACGGTCGCCAGTTGAATGACCAGTCTTGCGTGGATGATCCTTTCGCAAGACTGTCGCCCGAAACTAAGCTCCAGCTCGCTCCCCCCGTGGGCTGGAGCATTCCTTTTTTCGTCTTCGGCGGCTCCCGGGTGCCACTCGGAATTGCCCTGAAGGTGGCCTTACTGCCGTTCGATGATGGGGGGCTGCGCGTGACTCCCTGGCAGAGTGGCCGTGTCTTTGACCTGAGCCCTTTGCGCTTTATCGAAGAGGTCTAGCGCCATAATGTGCATCGCCCGGGCTTTCTCCGGGTCCGGTTCTGTTAACGCCAGGCGTGATGCGAGTTCAGCTTGCTTCAAATAGTACTCGGCAGTCGGCACTTCGTTTTCCCCGCACGTTCCACCTGCTTAAGCGGAAGCTAGGGGCTTAAGTGCCAAAGTGCACATTTGTTCCCGGGCTGCGGGAAATCTTAGCCGGGTCGGACGAATTTGAGGGCCTCAACTTGGTGCTGGCGAAGTTGAGGCCCTCGGTCTCACGTTGTCGAGGCGTGATACCTGGATCAACAACTTAGAACGTCGCGGCGAGTTCCACCTATCTGCATCGGGGCGGCCCGGCCTTGCAGCGCAGAGACGGAGCCAGCTCTTACTTGGAGCCCATGGCCGGACGGCTCCGCCGGCTCGGCAGCGAGCCGCGGGAAGGTAAGCCACGTTCGGCAAAACGGAAACGTGTCGCTGGCGACCTCGGCCGCTTGGCCACAGGATGATGACGCCAATGACTATCGGAGCCAGGCCCAAAAGCCAATGCCACCCAGAACATGGGCTCTTGGAGGATGTAGAGGATTCCGAGCATGCGTAAGCATAGCGGCACCTAAACGCGCGGTCAGTGTGGGGTTGCTCCGTGATAATACGGGCGCGGGGTGACGCCGATCATTGCTGGTCGAACCAGACGGTCTAGACTGATGCCGATCTGCCAAATCGATTCGAAAGAGAAATGGCGAAGTCTTCAAAACTTGTCGTCGCAAAGAAGGGCCGCGTCCTCCTCGTCAGACGACGACGCGACAAGCTCTGGATGTTTCCGGGCGGCCGCAAGCGTGCAGGTGAGAGTGAAAGGAAGTGCCTCCGCCGAGAGATCAAGGAAGAACTGCCGAAGCTCAAGCTGAGCCCGGTGAAGCTCTGGAAGGAAGTGAATGCAAAGAATCGGCGGTCGGGTCGCAAGATGAGTGACGCAATCTTCTTAGCTAAGGACGCGGCGGGCGCCCTGAAGATCGACGACAAGAAGGAGATTGATAAGGCGGTCTGGTGCAAGCCACGAGGAATCAGGCTAACGCCGACTTCGCGGTACATCCGAGACAAGTTGTTTCCGAAGTGAAACGTGCTTGGGCGGCTTTCGTGGAGCTTGAGCCAGCCGCGCTCTACCGCAAACTTGATGCCGGCTCCGAATTCCGCGCCCGTGGACTTGAAACCGTCCTTCGACAGGAACGGCGCGTTGATCTTCTCGATGTAAATGCGGCCGTCCCGGACCGCTCGACGCTCTTGGCGATACTCGATGAGCTTGCGACGCCGGCCTCAACTTGGGTTCGCCTTCCTGTCCTTAACGTGGCGCCCCCGCAACAATAGCGGTGTTCTTTTCTGGAACAGGATTTCTCGACTCAAACTGCGCAGCAAATTCTGGAATCAATCCGATCAACCGGGCCGGAAGTGCCCATTCAATAAACAGTCAATTTTCCCGGACAGGCCGCAGGACCGGAGCTGGCAAACCAATTTTTCCTGTTCGGTAAAATTGGCGAGTAGGTCCTGCGGCCATTTCCCCTTTAGCTTCGCCGGGAAACCTGAAGCGGTAAAGCAGTTGAAGCCCGGCGGCTGGAGGAGGCGCGACGCATCAGGGCGGGCTGGGCCTCCCTTGCCGTTCAGTCGATTAGTACAAGCATCCGAGAATGCCATGTCGTGTAAAGCAGTCGTCTCGGTTTATGTTCGTTTGAGGAACCAGCAGGCCCTGGAAGACATGAGAGATCTTAGGCGCGAATTGCTCCAATCCATGTCTGGCCCGGCAGCCAAGTACGTTCGGGATGATCTCCGATTAATCGAAGATGGGCTGGAAGAGCTCCGCCAGCCCAGGCGTCGGGAGCGCGACTCTCCGGGGCTGCGGGGGCGGTGAAGCTTTATTCTTGGTCGGAAAACTACGGTTGAGGTCCCCCATTGGAGGGGCTCTTGGGTCTTCCGACCTAAGAAGGTGTCGTTCGCCTTGAGAGGGCAGAGCAGCCCCGGCCACGCCTCGGAGGCCATCTCTTCGCTAGCGGAACGGCGATGAAGTTTGGCTTTCTTTTCAAAAGAGAGAGCATTGCTGGAGGCCTCGGCCGGACGCCCAGCCCCTCTGGTCGGGGCCCTTCCGTCGGAGACAAACAACAACGCCGCCCGCTTAAATGCAGCGCGAGCGGCCGCGTAGGCGATGCCGGCACCGCTTTCTTCGCCCCTTCAGCCTCTCGATCGCCTACTGTTTGTCAGGTGTTTCCGGCGCGGCGGGTTCGGCGGCCGGTGTACTGCCCCGGAGCTCTGACGGTGTGACACAATCGCCCGCCCAAAGCTTGGTCCCCTTCACCATTCCCACGAGCTTACAACCCATCGGGGCCATCGGCTGTTTTTGCGGCTTGGCCGCGCGGGCTTTGGGAGGCGCGGTCGCCTTGGGCGCCGCAGTTTGAGCGAAGGCCGATGCCGAAAAGCCAAGAATGGCGGCGGCCAGAATCAGCGGAGTCCTCATGATTCATCCTTCTCCCCAGATTTACTCGTTGGCGTCGGGCGCAGAGCTGATTCGGCGAGATCGTCGGATCAGCAGGCCCAATGCGCCGAGAACAATCAAGACGCCGCCCACGATTATGAGCCAATGCCCAAGCCTCAGCGGCTGGAGTAGCTCACGCGTCCAACCCCTGTTGCTTTTCCAGATTTTGCTGCGCGGTTTGAGTCGAGAAATACTGTTCCAGAATGAACCCCAGCGTCCTAAGTTGAATTTGCTAGTGTCCCAAGGTCCGCTCATGGCGGCAGAGCGGACCAGATTTGCTCAACCAGAGATCTTCTCAGGTTGCCCCAAAGCCGACCCGGAGCTGGGCTCCGCTTGATGCTGGCTGCCAGGTGCCCTCGCCTGGTCGCGCTATAACGACAGGATAGACGACTTACATTCCTGCTAACGGCGGCATATGCTCGCGACCGAACGTTGCTTTGAGGCGTCAAAAGCAACTGGGGAATGTGCATTGCGCACAAATGAGCGACGGAGCGCCCCATGTTCGACCCGGGGGCTGGAAGTGCCCATTCAATAAACAGTCAATTTTCCCGGACGGGCCGCAGGGCCGGAGCTGGCAAAGCAATTTTTCCCGTTCGGTAAAAACGGCGAGTATGCGCCGGATCAACCAACATCTGTTTGCTATGTTGGTACGCGAGCACATGAAGGCCGATCCGTTCTCGGGTGCTGCTTATGTGTTCCGTGCCAAGCGGGCGGACCGGATCAAGCTGATCTTCTGGGATGGTACGAGTTTGTGCCTGTTGGCCAAGCGGCTCGAGTGATGCGTTTGACGGCGGCGGAATTGTCGGCGCTGCTCAAAGGGCTTGATTGGCGGCGTGTCCACGCGTCACGGGAGACGGTCGTCCCGAGACAAGCCGGATAATGTGGGCCGCACTGCGGCGAAGTGAATCAGGGGCATCGAGCACGTCGTCAGGCAGACGCGAATATGCTCTGATTGCCTGTGAGCGATAACCTTCCTGATGATCCCCAGACGCTGAAGGCGATGCTGCTTGCCGAGCGGCACGAGAGCGAGCGGCTGCGACAGATCATCAAGGAGCTGCAGCGTCATCGCTTTGGCCGGAAGGCAGAGTGGCTTCCCGAGGAGCAGATGCTTCTCGGTCTCGAGGACGTCCAACAAGTTGCGGCCTGTACGGAAGCCAACCAAGACGCGACACCTCGAGCGGAGCGCGCACGCAAGCGCCGCAACAATCGCGGAGTCAGCCTTCGGCCATTCGGTCTTGCTCGACTGCGACTACGAATGACGTGCAGTGCGCGAATAGCTGCGATGGATTTTAGCCACGTGTCTTGAGGTGCGGGCTTCTTCGGCTTGCGTGAACGTATCGAAGGGCGAGCCGCCGATCTTGTTCGCGCCTTTGCTGATATAGAGCGGGCGCCATGAGGCTCTTGCGCTCCATACTTCCATTGCTCGACGGCACGGGGAATTGGAGGGCCATCAAGTGATTACCCTTTTGGCAGGCCCAGCGCTTCGACGGCCCTCAAGCAGATTTGCGCAGGGTCTTTGAGGCCGGTCTGCCCGACCTCGATGATCTTCTTGGCGATCAGTTCGGTTAGCGGGTCATTCCGATCTTCTACGCCAATGGTACGCAGAGCCTGCTCGTAGGCAGCCGAAAGTCGGGCGATCTCTTCCGGCCCGAGAGGCAAGTTTTGCAGTATTCGGTAGATGGCCAACTGCTTAGTCCCCAGACTGGGATACAGCATATAGCACTAAGTCGCTGACGTAATCTTGCGACTTAGGAGGTCACCTGCGTGTGCGGCCGCCCGGTCCGACACCTGTCACCTACTCGTGAGTTGGGTCCGCTGCCTGCGCGGGTCTACATCAAAGGCGGGTTGATCGAGACGGTCTCTCGCACCACAAAGCGCCATAGGGCCAGCGCCGATAGTGCCAGTGCCCGACGGGGCCAGTGCCGACAGTGCCAGCGTCCTAGCGGCCAGAGAAAGCGAGCATCAACCTCCGCGCCCACGCGGCGCAAGCGCTTGCGCTGCGACGGGCGCGGTTACGGTTTTGACATTTCCAACTGACGATCCTGGACTTCTTCGCATGCTTCTTGCGGGGAGGTTCGGCGTGATAACGCTTAAGCGCACGCAACGTCCCGATGCGAGCGAACAAACACGGGAGGTTGGAATGGAAACTGTAGGCCGCATGCGCGCAATGGCTTCGCTCTGCCGACAGAGTGCCGCGTATCATCCCGATAGAAGCTGGAAGTTGCTCGCCGAGGCAGAGTACTGGGAGCACATGGCAAGTGCCGCGCTGCTGGAGCCAGAGTGCGCAGCAACCTCGAATGACCTGATGAAGCCACAACAAACCACCGATGCGAACGACGCGCACCGGACTGCGGCCGCGTGAGTGCGCTGAGGCGGTTTGGCGCCGGTGGGGCTGCACCGGGTCTGGCTTTGGTCGAACTCTCCCAGAGAGCGCCCAGCCTTGAATGGGGTGCCTCACGATCCTAGAGAACATCCCGGGCAGGCAGACCCAGCCCAGATTTCGTTCAGACGCGGCGGGACCGGTTCGAGAACCGGTCCCGCGGATGACGCCGCATAAGGTTAACGATGTGTTGCCAGTTGCCTTCAGGCAACACTCGCCGGAAAAGATTGATGATCAGCATTTTTCGCCATTGCGTGTCCATGACCTGATCCGACAATCCCGAGTGTCACATACTTGGCTGTGCAAGCTAGCTCCGCGGGAGCCTTGGAGGCTGGGGATGAGGAGCTCGCGGCGAAGGAAGGTAGCGGCGTTGTGCCGGAGGGTCGTTCTCCCGAGCTGGATTGTCGCCTGCCTTGCTGCTTTCGGCTCGACCGGAATCGGGAATAGCGGCGCGCCAGCCGTCGAGCGCACCGCACCCATTGTCGTCGCCGGCGCCGTGCCCGGCGCACTGCCGGCAACCGTCATCGGCAACGCCCCTGCCGCTTTCGCCGATGTGGCAACCACAGCCAGATCGGAGACGGTGGTCGCCACCGACACCACGACAACCTCGCCCAAGGTGGAAGCGATGACCGATCCGGCCGAGGTGCTGCCGCCTCAAGCGCAGCCCGTGGAAGTGTCGACGGCGAGTACGCCGGAACCGGAGCCGCGCGGCGCAAGCAAGGGCGAGATCAAGCCAACTGTCGGCTCCATCGAAATTCTCGACGAATGCTGGACCGTCGACGTCTGCGTCGACTGCTTCCTGTGGGCGCTCTATCAGCGAACGCTGAAGGAGGACACCATCAAGGTGCCGGAACAGCGGAAGGTGACGGTCAAGCGGAAGGGCAGGATAGTGACGGTCACCAGAACCTTCACCAGGCTCGTCGATGAGGATTTCGCCTGGAAGGATCCGAAGGCGGCCGAGCGAGCCCGTATGTCCATGCAGGACTACGTGATCGGCGGCATGGATCGGCGCTTCAAGCTAAAGCTCTTTCATGCGCTTCACGCCGCGGAGCAGGCCGGCCTGTCGCCCGGCATCACCAGCGCGTTCCGCGACGACTTCCGCCAGTCGATTGCCAGCGGCCTCAAGGCGGCCAGCACCAGGTCGTTCCATGGCGGCAGCTTGCGCGGCGGCTATGGCCATGGGCTTGCGGCGGACGTCGTCAGCGTGACCGGCGGAACACGCGACGAGCGATGGACGTCCTCGGAAAAGCTCTGGAAGTGGCTCGATGCCCACGGCAAGGAGTTCGGCGTCGGGCGACCCTATCTCAATCGGGATCCGCCGCATCTGGCGCCGACCGACGGCTACGAATATGCCGCGCACAACCGCGGGGCCAAAACGCGGCTGGCGGGACGGGACGTGAAGGAACGCGATCGGCTCGCCGGGCGCGATAATCGCACCGGGGCGAAGCCGCCGAAGACCGCGAAATCAGCGAAGGTGCGAACGATCTGACTTGACTCCGATCGCGCGATATCCGCTTTGTACCGGAGGTGATGCTTGTGACCGGGAATTTCCGAGTTGGCCTGACCGGCATGACGCTAATCTCCTCGCTGGTGTTCCTCGGATCACAGGGATGCGCATGACCCTTGGGCTTGCGAGCCGGAAGCGGAATCGGCAGTCGCCTGCACGTCTTGCCATTGCGGCGCTGGCCCTGCAGATCGCGGCGGGAGGCGACGCCGGCGCCAGGAGCGCCGGCAGCGCCCGTCCGGTCGAGTCCATCGTCTCGCGCCCGGCCGGCGACCCGGTCCTGGCCATCGTGTCGCTGCAACGGCAGCGGATCACCATTTATGACGCGCAGGGGTGGATCCTCCGGGCGCCGGTGTCGAGCGGCCAGAAGGGACGCGAGACGCCGTCCGGAATCTTCAGCGTCATCGAGAAGCAGGCGGAGCACTATTCAAACCTCTATGACGACGCCTCGATGCCTCACATGCAGCGCCTCACATGGTCCGGCATCGCGCTGCATGGCGGGCACTTGCCGGGATATCCGGCGTCGCATGGCTGCATCCGGATGCCGTTCGATTTCGCCGCACGCCTGTTCGACGCGACGCAGCTGGGCTTGCGGGTGATCGTGGCGCCGACCGACGTGGCGCCGGTCGAGGTCGTTCACCCGCTGCTGCTGCGGAGCAAGCCGGATAGCGCCGCCGCGGCCGCTGCCAGTATCGCCGAAGCGAAAGAGGCGGCCAGGAAAGACGAGCAGGCGAGGGGCGCGGCCGCAATGGCCTATCGCGAGGCGATGCAGGCGATGGTGCTGATGCGTTCGGCGGAAGCGCTGAAGGCGCGGGCCGACGCGCGACTGGCCGCCGTCGAGACTTCGCTCAGCTCCGCAAGCTCGGCCGAGGCCAAGCAGGATTTAGAGGACGCCAGGGTGAAGGTGGCTGCCGACATCGTCCAGCTGGACGTGAAGCTGGCCGCCGTCAGGGACGAGCTGCAGCAGAAGGCCGATGCGCTCGCGACGGCACGCGAGGCCGCCAAGGCCGCGCAGGCCGCGCGGACCACGGCGTCAGCGGCAGCGCGCCAGGCCGCCCGCGAGCTCGAGCCGATCTCGGTCCTGATCAGCCGCAAGACCCAGCGGCTCTATGTGCGGCGCGGTTTTGAACCGGTCTACGAGAGTCCCGTCACCATCACCGATGCCGACCGCCCGATCGGCACGCATGTCTTCATCGCAATCGAGCGCGCCAGCGGCGAGAACAGCGCGCGATGGAATGTCGTCTCGCTGGAGAGCGGACGGTCACGCGTCGCCGAAGTCGAGCGCCGTCCTTCCGCGGCGCCGGGCAACGCGCTCGATGTCGAATTGCCGCCCGAGCCGGACCGCGCCAGGGCCGCGCTCGACCGGATCGTCATTCCGCAGGAGGCCCTCGATCGCATCGCAGGCATGACGCCGCGATCGTCCGTGATCGTCACCGATGAAGCCTTGAGCCCGGAAACCGGCAAGGGCACCGACTTCGTGATCGTTCTGAGTGACGAACCGCAAGGCGGCATCATGTTCCGAAAGCGCCGTCCGGCGCCCGCGTATTACGGCTACGAACGTCCGCGCAATCACCAGTTCTATTGGGGCTCGCCGATGAGGAGTCCGTTCTCGATCTGGTAGGATCGACGCTCGCAGCCGTCTCACGCCGCCCCGCGGCCGGCCTGCCAACTCGCTTGCGACACGACGGCGGCGGTCCGACAAGGGCCTATACGTTGGAGCGATCTGGTGACCACAGAATGCTCCGTACGCAGCCACAACAATGATTTCGTCGTCCACAACGCGGGTTCGAGCCGACGCTACCTCATCGCGAGGCCGCTTACCTTCCACTCGAAGACAAGTAGCGGGGCGAGCAACTCACGCAAATGTCGTCGCAGTCCTTCACCAGCAGCGAAGACCAGTAAGGCTCGAAACGCTGCCGCGCCGCCCTTCACGTAGAGCAGTGACGCGTTCCACGCCCAACCGATCTGGCCAGCCTGCTCATGGTTTAGGTGAATTTTGAGCTACGTCGACGAAGAAATTCATCGCGGACGTGGAAATCAAGGCCGCGTATTGGGAAAACTCAGACGCCCATCAGTCCGGCTGATGAGGCCATGCACTGTCCCGATTACGCGCAGCACCTCCGGACGATAGCGAAATGTTTACGGATGGATGTACTGGAGCGCAAACGTGTCGCCGGCTGAAGCTCAACCGGCAAAGCGTTGCGGCAATCGACCACTACTTTCAATTCGAAGGCGGTAAAGTTGCGAAATTTTGGGGCGCCCGTGATTTCTGTCACAGATAGAAAAACCACCCTCCGATATCAACACGAGCGGTGGGAGGCACTGGCTTGCTTTGGGCCAGAAGCTGTTCACATGACAGGATGGAAGATCACGCCATGCCAGCATTAATTATCGGAGTGTTTCTCGTTGCTGCGTTCGCGATCAGTAGGCTCGTTTAGTAGGTTGAAGTCTGCTCCCCAAAGTCTTTCAAAGCAAGCTGCGCATGGTGAGACGCATCACAGATTGAATAGCAAGGCCGCCCTATTCTTCGCGATCAAGGGAATGGTCACTCTTGATAGTAAAAGGAGCATTCAATATGGCCGAGATTATTCGATTTGTGTCGAAGTCTGAGCGCGAGCGAGCCCGCTTACTTCGAGAAGCCTTCGCGATATATGACAGCATCTTCCCGGCGGCTGACCTCGTCAGGGAGCAGCATGATAAGGCATCGGTAAGTCAATTCTTCAGCGGCGCCAAACCCCATCGCAGCGACGGGGGATCCCTGTCGTGATCAAGGTCATCGCTGTGCTCTGCAGTCTCTCTTCTCCGACAAATTGCCACGAGCAGATCGTCACCAGCTCGGACTTCGCCGACGTCTCGATGCAGTCCTGCCTGATGGGTGCGCCGCAGCTCGCCGAGTGGATGAACCAGCATCCGGCGGAGCGCCTGGCGGCATGGCGCTGCGTGATTGGTAACCAGGATCGCAGGGGCGCTTAGGGTGGAAAGCAGCCTCCCAAGACGCTTTGAAGCGCTTAGCCACAATCGCTGCGGTTCCTGACTGCGACCGGCCTGCCCATCGAGCAAGTTCTCGTTTGCGAAGCATGTCCGGAAGTGGCCGCTCATTGCGGCTAAGCACTAGATTTGCTTAACCAGAGTTCTTCGGAGTCTGACCCAATGTATGGTCCGGTCGTGCGTGCAAGAGGTTCGTCGATCGGGTGGTGAGTGGTCTTGCATCAATGTATCCGGCCTTTGATTGGAGCATTTTCTCCGGGCCACCATGGATATCAGCGCGCGTGCGTTCTTATTACCGTACAGGCTTGGATTGGGTCATTTCGGTCACCAGTGTTCGCATGCGCCGGGAAGACCGAACCTCCATCTCGTCTCATCCTCTCGCAGACCTCGGCTGGAACCGGTTGATGGGGTTACGTCATGGCTTGCTCCTCGTACCTCGTAGTTCCTTTGTTCGAGCCAGGGGCCGTTCCTTCGTCCTGGCCCGCAGGACGGCGTCGCGCCGCGCGCAGGGGCGGTCAACGCCGGCCGTGGCGCTTGGCTTGCGGCTGGCTCCGGCGTTGCCAGGCCGCGCCTTGACCGCGCCGAGCACGGCGCGAGGATCAAGCGGGTCGGACGCCTGCATCGTTGGTCCTTGTCAGTTCGAAGGCGCGCCCCTTCGCCAGCACCGCCCAGGCGATGCGGGCAAGCTTGTTGGCGAGCGCGATCGCCAGCACGTTGTGGTGCAATCGCCTCTTGGCGGCTTCGATCCAGGATCTGAGCCCGTAGCGTTCCCAGTTCTTTATCCTGACCAGCACAACCCATGCTGCCTGGACGAACAGAACGCGCAGATAGCGATTGCCGCGCCTTGAGATTTTGCCAAGGATCGTGCGGTCTCCCGTCGAGATCTGCCTGGCACCAGTCCGAGCCAGGCGCCGAAGTCACGGCCTTTGGAGAAGACGTCTCCAGTGGTGATCGCGGCCACCATGGCGCTCGAAATGATCGGCCCGATGCCGGGCACCGTCATCAGGCGCGAACCTGCCTGATCTTGACCGGCCAGGGCTTCGATCTCGCGGGATAGGCCATCGATGCGCTGATCCAGCCGACGCCAGTCGCCTGCCAACTCCTCGATGATACGCAACATGCGTGGCGACAGGGCATCGGTGCGCGTCGCAAGGATGGTGGGTAGTTCTGTGCGCAAAAAGCCGATCCCCTGGCGCACCGCGATCCCGCGTTCCAGCATGAAGGCGCGAATCTGGTTGATGATGCCGGTGCGTTGCGACACCAGCCGCTCGCGCACCCGATGCAGCGCCTGCAGATCCAGTTGCTCCGCGGTCTTGGTTGCTACGAACTTCATCGTCGGGCGCTGCACGGCTTCGGCAATCGCTTCGGCATCATTGATGTTCTTTTATCCCTTGCTATAGGGGCGGACATATTTGGCCGGCATCAACCTGGCATCGTGACCAAGCGATGTGAGTTTGCGGCTCAATGGTGTGCGCCGACGCAGGCGTCCATGCCGATCACGGCAAGGCGCCATATTGGCGAGCCGCGCTTCCACTTGGCCACGCGACCACTTTTGCCGTAGCACGATGGCGCCGCGTGCATCGTGGCCCATGACGTGAAACGAGTTTTTGCCGATATCTCGATGCCGATCACGGCGATCGCGGTACTGGGTGTCTTGGACATGGCGTGCTCCTTGTCTTGGCGCCCCTGGCCAGCTTATCGCTGGCGGGGCAGGAGCACGGCCGGACCATCCCATTACCGGCCTGGACGAAACACCAGGCCATCCGCATTGTCGGAATGGTTGGCTGGCAGCGCTGGGGTACGACAATGCTGACGCAAATTTACGAAGTTGCGACACCTGCGCTGAATTGCACTCTCTTTCAGGCCCGAAGGCGAAGATCGTACTTCGTCGGGGCGCGTCGGCAATCGAGGCCAGAACGGACATGGCGGAAACGCGCCCAAATCGTCGGGAATGACCCAACTCGGACTTCCCGCATTGACGCATGCGCCATGCGCCATGCGCTTGGCCAGTGAGAATGCAATTTGCGCAATTGCTCCCACAGCCCGCCGCACGGTGCTAGTCTAGTCATCCATTAGCGTGGTCCTTAAGGGAGGGATACATGCGGCGGCGGGAGTTCATTAGGCTTGTGGTATCGAGCGCCGCTACATTGTCACAGATCGACGCACGGGCACAGCAGTCGCCGCCAGTTATCGGTATCTTAGGAAGCTCAACGGCTGGGGACTACGGTCCGATGATAGCTGCCTTTCGAAAGGGGCTGAGCGAGGCGGGCTATCTTGAAGGAAAGAATGTCGGTTTCGAATACGCATGGGCAGATGACCATTATGATCGGCTTCCTGCGCTCGCCACCAAGCTAATTGAGCGACAGGTTAACGTGATCTTGGCCGCGGCGACGCCGTCGGCGCTGGCCGCAAAGTTGGCGACCACAACCATTCCCATCGTGTTTGCGATCGGCGGTGATCCTGTCAGGACCGGGCTAGTGACCAGCCTCAATAGTCCGGGCGGAAATGTCACCGGCGCGGCACATATCAACGTCGATACAGCGCCAAAACGTTTAGAACTGTTGCACGAGCTTTTGCCGAGCAGGAATTCACTTGGGCTGCTGACGAATCCGGCTAATCCCTTGACACCAGCGGTTGAGAGCGGAGTAAAAGCGGCGGCCGGCGCTTTGGGCATTAGGCTGACGACGTTTCACGCGAGCACCGACGAGGAGATCAGCGCGACGTTCAAGAATGCTGCCGGTCCCGTCGCGGGATTAGTGATCGGTACTGACCCGCTGTTTACGAGCCACGCCACCGCGCTGGGTGCGAAGTCCCTCGAATACAAGCTTCCGGCCATCTATCAGTATCGAGACTTTGTGGTAGCTGGCGGCGCAATGAGCTACGGCGGCGACATTAGCGATTCCTATTATCGTGCGGGCATCTACGCCGGGCGAATACTTAACGGCGAGAAACCGGCCAATCTCGCTGTACAACTTTCGACACGGGTGCGACTCATTATAAACCTAAAAGCTGCCAAGGCTCTCGGCTTAGAGGCGCCCATCGCATTGGTTGCACGCGCCGATGAGGTGATCGAATAACCACCCCCTATGCTGCGTGCATCAGTCCGGATGTGGCCCGCCCGCGAAGTTACGATGCCCCTGCCGGAGGTCCGTTCACCGCTCCAGAGCGGCTCAGATTTGCTTAACCTCCGCCGAACCAGCCTATAAGTGGTTTCAAGTCGATGATACTATTTCTATCCAGATAATCGGCAGTCTATGGGAGAATGATTCTCGTGACAAACCGTTATGTGATAGCAGTATCAATGCTCGCGGGCGCTGCATTTAGTACCGCTCCACTCGGTGGACTAAATGCACAAGAAGTCGATAGTGCGATCCAACAGAGCCACGCTGCTCTAGCAGCAATTTTGAAGGGCGATCCCAGCTTGTACAAAGCTTTGTTCTCCAATCGCGACGACGTAACTCTGGGTAATCCTTTTGGGCCATTCGTCGGCGGTCGAAGCAAGGTTGAGGAAACAGTAACAGCCGCCGCTTCGAATTACCGTGATGGAGAGGTCACAGGTGTTGAACTCGTAGCGAAGTACGTGTGTGGTGATCTGGCCTGCGTCGTCGAGGTAGAGCGGGGCCGCGCCAAAGTCGGCGGCGCGAATGAAACCGCACCTGTTGCCCTTCGTGTGACCAGTCTCTTTCGCTTGGAGAGCGGCGCCTGGAAACTTGTTCATCGGCACGCCGACCCGATTACGTCAGCGCGTCCCGCAGCGTCAGTGATCAACAAAGAATGAGGTGATAAATCTAGTCCGGATAATATCCGCAGACCACAACATGACCTGCTGCCAGCGCGCGCGCAGAGCCAGGTGCAGTCCAGGCGCTTAAGATCCTTAGGCCGAGGCCACCTCGATCGGTGGCCTCTTTCATTTTTCTCACCGTGCGATGTCGCCAATTGTGCAGGTTTTTGGACGCCTGCAACAAGGTGGCTCCGCACGGTCAACGGGCGGACGTCCAAAAAGCGCCAAGGCACTAAGCCGCGGGACGTTTGGCACTGGCGGAGCAGCGAGTGCTACGAGGTGCTTGACTTAGGAGAATTCGAAGAGTCGCGGCCCACCTGCGCGCATTCCAATTGAAAAACGTCTCCGCGTAAAGCTGTCACACGATCACTGGTCGCGCCTGAGGCAAGGCTCATGAGAAGACGGGAGTTCATTGCGGCTCTTGCATGCGCTGCTGTCGCTTGGCTGGAGACGGCACGCTCACAACAGGGAAAATCCTGGCGGATCGGGTACCTGATGCCCGGGTTCATCATCGGCCCCGACCTCAAGCTGTTTGAAGTATTCAGAAACGAGCTGAGCTCTCTCGGATATGTCGAGAGGAAGAACCTAATCACTTGCCTGCGTTGGTCAGCGAAGTCATCGCGCTCCATCCCGATGTGCTTGTTACCGTGGCAACGCCGGCGATCGCCGCCGCGCAGCGAGCAACATCGACCATCCCTATTGTGATGACGCCTGCGACTGATCCAATTGGGTCCGGCTTTGTGAAAAGCTTTGCTCGTCCTTGAGGCAATATAACCGGCTTAGCCAACATGTACGGCGACACCACTGCCAAGATCTTTGACGTGATCAGGACCATTCTTCCAACTACCAGAAGGATCGCGATCTTGATGTCATCAAATCCCACCCACCCAGGACTCTATGAGGTGTCACGCGCCGCCGCGCATACCGTTGGACTATCGACGGTTCCCATTGTTGCGGCAACTCCAGCCTATCTGGAGCGCGCGTTTCAGGATATAGGGAAGGAGCAGTGCGATGCAGTCTCCAACATTGCTGGGGCGCGCTGATAAGGTCATCGGGTAGCCAAAACAATCGTAGTCTTTGGTCTTTTTTGGCCGGCTCCTGCTGATCGCGAGCTTTGGGGTCAGGTCGGCTACTAAAGGTAGACCGGAAGGCTCCGTCCTTCTTGGCGGGTGGCGCTCGTGACCTCGTGCGAGCGCTTCTGCAATTTTCATTCCCGCTGATAACGCTCTGAATCATATTCTGGGTGCCTTTATTGGCAATATCGGCCGCCCTTAGCGGACATTCTTTAGATGATCCGACACCCGAGAGTGTTACAGTCGTCGAACTTACGTTTAGCCTGGATGATTGAACGCAAGAGATGGGAGCGAACAATGCCAGCTTACATGATCGCTCTGAACAGAAGCGTAAGGGATCGAGCGGGATTGGAAGCTTATTGGAAAGCGGCCCCTCCAACCTTTGAGGGACGCGGTGCCAGGTTTCTCTCGGTTTATGCGCCGCTGACTCCGTTGGAATTGATGTCTTCGCTCGAAGGCGTCGTCTTGATTGAATTTCCTGATGTGGCGGCGACTTCGTCATCGGGCGCAAGACGATCAAGAAACGGATGCGAGCCAAGCTGCTGGCGATCAAGATGGAGTTGCGCAGGGTAATGCACGACCCCATCGCGAAAACCGGGCCTGGGTGAAACAGATGCTGAAAGGGCATCTGAACTACTTCGCAGTCTCGGGCAACCACCCGAGCCTGTGGTGGTTCTTCGTGAAGCGGCTCTGGCTCACATCGGTGAAACCACGCAGCCAAACGGCACGCCTCAACTGGGAGAGGTTCATCCAACTCGTCGACCGCTTCTTTCCGCCAATCAGAACCATACACCCGCTGCCTTGTCAGCGCTTTGACGCCAGAACCCAAGGGAGGAGCCCGGTGCGTTAGCAGCGCACGCCGGGATCTGTACAGGGGGCGGCTGGCGACGGCCGCCCTACCGTGACCGAAAGGATGGTTGCAGTGAGCAACTTTACCTACGAATGAAGCTCGGTGTGCGCCGGCCCGCAAACATGATCGGGTCGTTGTCCGGATCCAGCACGATGAAGCAAAGTTCGTTCTTCGATTTCAAACAAACTTACAGCAGCAGGGCGGAATTCAGAAAAGAGGTCTGATTGCAGCGGCGGAGTCGACAATGATTGAGGCTGCCGAGCTGCAGTTCGCGTTAGCGAATGTCTCGCAACAAGAGCCAGTGCACGAACAAGCCGCATGACAGGCATATTTTTCGATCAGCCTGTGAGCTTGGCCGCCAGGTCCTCTGCTTCGGTCTCCCAGAGCGGGCCTTGCTAATTCGGCCGAGCGACGTATTCTGATGGGGCCGTTCTGAGGGGAGCGCAGAATGGAACGCCGTGTCACCGCTATTCTTGCCGCCGACGTGGTCGGATACAGCCGTTTGATGGAGTTGGACGAACTGAGGACGTTCGGCAGATTAAAAGAGCTGCGGACAGACCTTGTCAATCCAGCCATTGCGGGCTTTGGCGGACGTATCGTCAAGCTCACCGGCGACGGGTTTATTGCGGAATTCACCAGCGCAGCAGAGGCCGTTCGGTTTGCAACCCATCTGCAGCTGGCTATCGCAGCCCGAGAGAGCGCCATCCCTGAGCAGGAGCGGATCGTCCTCCGCATTGGGATCAACCTGGATGATGTTATTCTGGATGAGGGCGATGTCTACGGTGACGGAGTCAATGTTGCGGCCCGCCTCGAGGGCATGGCCGAACCAGGCGGAGTGTTGATTTCCCAATCGGTCCAGGAAAGCGCTGCGCCGTCTCTTCACGTGACCTTCTTCGACAACGGGGAGCGAAAGTTCAAGAACATTGTGCGTCCGATACGGGTCTGGTCGTGGCCGAAGCGGCTGAGTAGCCTGCGTGCTGAAGGCAAGCCCCGACTATTTCTGAGCCAATTCGACGGCCAGGGCGAGCTCGAACAACGGCTCTCGAAAGCATTCGGTCACGAACTCGAGTCGTGCCTTGGGCGCCTAACCGGCCTTGAGCTCACCCCTAATCGAACCAAAGCGCATTACGTACTTGAGGGAGCAGTCCACATTGGCGATGGCCGGCACCGAGTTTTTGGGCGGCTGCTGTCGGCCGAGGCGGAAAAGCAGATTTGGTCAGAAAGATACGATGAGCGGAGTGATACGCCATTCGATATTCTCGACCGCTGTGCGCCGCGGATGGCCATGAGTGTGCGGCGCCGGGTGGCCGCCGATGATGCCGAGAGACTAGCTGGTCGGCCACTGGACGAACTTTCGGTGGAAGAACTCCTGGCCCTGGCTGGGGTGAGCTTCTTTACGCCGACAAAGGAAGGTTGGCACGGCGGAGGAGTGATTGCCGAGCAGATCCTAGAGCTCCAGCCGAAAAATTTCATGGCCCTGATGATGGCAGGCTCGGGCCTAGGGACGGCAGAGTACCTGTACGGATTCGGCAAGCCTGACGAGGACACCTTGAATGTGGCCATTCGCAGGGTCGAGGAATCAATTCGTGTGAACAACAAGAGTGACGTAAACCATACCGCACATTCACTGCTGTTGCTGTTCGGACGGCGGCGCCATGCCGATGCCCAGGCCGCCGCGCGGCGTTCGCTTGAGCTCAACCCGGATTTCAATATGGCCATGTGGGCGCTGGGAGCAGCCTTAGTATTTTCAGGCGAAGCTGATGCCGGAGCTGAGAGCGCAATGCGAGCGGTCGGCATCGAAACCCGGGATCCCTATGTGCATCTGTACAGCAGGTTCGCCGGCTATGGGCACCTTGACGCAGGTCGGCTCGATGAAGCCAGGTCATGGTTCGAACGGGCCAACCAGCTTGCCCCGGGGGTTGGCCCCAACCTGGCAGCCCTCGCAGTTACCTGCTGGCGAGCCGGCGACTACCACGCGGCTAAGGACGCCATCGCCGCCCTTTTGGAACATGAACCCGATTTCTCGGTCCGGGGCTGCTGCCCGCTTCCCTACCGCCGTCCCGAGCCGTGGTTCAAGTTTACCGAAGCGCTCCGCGCTGCCGGCGCTCCGGATTGATGTTCATCCGTCAAAGACTCTCCTGTGCCGCCGAATTGTGAAGGCAGATCCTTGAACTTGGGTAGGCCATCGATCGGAAACGGGCGTGCGCTTGGCGCACGAGGTCCTGTACCGTCTCGATGGCCGGTCAATATGTAGCGCCAGTGCCCGCGCTTGGGCGGCGAGAGCGTATCCATCACGTCAGATCCTGTCAGGCAACGACCGGACTCCCGGCCGGCCCGGCACCCTATCGGGGAGCGGTCGTGGACGCTGGAGGCCTGGGTGTCGCCATCCGTGCCAGCCGGCAGGACCACCCCAGCCCCGACCGCGCCGCCAGTTAAAGCCGCACCGATACCAGCCTGCGCCGCGCCACCCGCGGCTGTACCAACAGTAGCGGTGGCCTCTCCAGCGGAATTGGACAGTCTCCGCAAGCCGAAGATCATCGGCGGCCTCATGCAGGCCCGGCGGTCCTCCGATAATTCCGGCATGCGAGCGACTGCCCGTCATCGTCACCACTGCCAAGGCAGCCGCAAGAGCGAGCGTCCCAAAAATCGATTTCGGCATGTTTTCCTCCTCGGTTCTTGAGCCCCAGGAAGAAAATTCGCCAAACGAAGGACCGAATGCTCGGTCGGCTCTTTCGCACGCGAAACTGAGGAACGACCTATACCGCTCGCGCGCTGACCCGGCGTCCGGACGAGCGAAGGACGTGGGGCGACTGCTGTGACGGCGAACAGTGCTTTCGGGTTCAGCTCAAACCCTCGGCTTTGCCTCACACGCCTAGGCAGCCTTGGCTTGGGTAGCGGCTGCAAGAGTGTCGCGCAGGTGTTGTTCCTTCTTTTCGTCGAGAGAGGTTTTCAGGACGGTCCCTCCCGCGTCCTTGATTTCGTTGAGGACCTTGTCTGCAGTCATGCTCTTGATCAGCAGGAACAGAACGGCATCCCCCGATTTCACCTTCGAGCTGAGGTCCTTCATGAACTGATCGTTAATGCCGAAATCGGTCAGCGCGCCGCCCAATGCGCCGGCGCCCGCACCAAGAGCTACGCCGATGAGCGGATTCAGGAACACGATTCCGAACAGCAGCCCCCAGAAGCTTCCTCCTGCGGCGCCCGCCATGGTCGTGTTCACCAGTTGATTGAGTTTGACCGTTTCGCCGGTTTTGACTGCGATCACCGCATCTTGGATCGCAATCAGATATTCTTTCTGAAGCTCAAGGATTTTCTGTCGAACTTCTTCTGCTTTGGCCTCGGATGGATACACGATCGCGACTAGATCCGACATGGAACTCTCCCGCAACGATGTGATGTCCCGCCCCTTCACACACGCTTGATATGTGCGCCCGAAATCTAACACAGAACTGAAAACTGCATTGCCGCTCAAACGCGGACCACCCATTCACAATTCAGAGATGTGATGTACTCTCTATGCAATTGAGTACGCATAGCTGTCATATGTAGGGTGGGGAGCTGGTGCGCGAGCGTCCGGATTGGCACGAACTTAGCAGAGCGCCGAGCGTGATGCGAAAGCGCTTCAACGTTTCGGATCGCTTCGACCCGAGTGATAGCCGCGTGGGCGGTGAGCGTTGGATTGGCGAGTGCCCCGAGCGTCGACCTGCGGTAGGTGCGCAGATTTCCTGAAGTTATCTAGCACAATGCTCCAGCTCGGTGATGCCTCGGTCAGTCGAGGTCAATGTCCCGCCGCATATTTTTGACCCACCGGGCGGTCTGCTCACTCACTGACAAACAGTACGGGGATTTTCGCGTGCGTGAGCACCTTGTTCGTAACGCTGCCGAGGACCATTGCGGATAGTCCGCTTCGTCCGTGCGATACATAACGATGAGATCGCAGCCGCGGTCGGGGACGCGATCGCCGTCACGATCAATCCGGACGCGGTATCCGTCCATCTTGACTCCGCGGAGCACTCGGGGCCGTCGGGCACGGCTTTAGCTGCCGGAGGCAAGCAAAATTCGAAGGAGCTGCGCATGACGTGCGATTGATTGATCGAAGGCCTCGGCACACACCAGAGTCAGGGGCAATAACGGCAATAACCAGGCTGCTGATGCTTACGCGGTGCCATTGCTCCAGGGATCAGAACCTTAGCGGTAATGACGACATTGGCGCGCAAAATTATACACGGGAGCCAGCGGGCGCGAAGGAGATTCGATGTCCACATTCGTCCGCGCTGCAAATGCGAACGTAATCCCCGACAACCCGGGTTCCGAGTTCTCCTTTGGGTCCGAACGGGAAAGTGACAGCCAATCGGACCCTTTCCGCGGCATCCCCGAGACGTATCAGCGTCGAGACCCTGGTGCTAGACTTCTTGCTCCTACCGATAAGGAGGACGAATATGCCCGATAGCGTCTACAAGGTCATAGAACTGGTCGGTACCAGCGCCGACTCATGGGAGAAGGCGGCCGCTAATGCGGTCCAGCAAGCTGCTAGATCTCTCCGAGATCTTCGCATTGCCGAGGTCGTCAAGCTCGATATGCAACTGGATGACAAGGGGAACGTCGAGGCCTATCGCGCCAAGCTCAACGTATCGTTCAAGTTCGAGGGCTCCTGAGCCTCAGCACCTCGCCCCCTCTCGGGCGAGGATGGCTCGTGACATTCCTGGCTTGGCTTTGCGACGGGGGACCCACGCGGCAGCTCCTCGTCCATCTCGGCCTAGACCACCAGACGGGCGGGGAGCTCGCGCGCCGAGTTCGAACTAATCATCGATGCGCGGTTATCACGGCATGCAACGCATCGGGTATTTTCTTGCCTTCGTCCGTTACCATCGTCAGCTTCTGGCTATTGGTCGGGTTCGACCGGCTGGGGTGAACCGCCGCGCGGCCCGCGTCGAGCTGCCCTATCGAAGAATTTGAACGTCGCGAAACTCCCATGCGCTCGCGCCGTTGGAGTAGGCATCCGCTCGCTGTCGAGAGTTTTCTGATGGGCAAGATTGCAATCTCTCAAGAGGAGCTAACCGGGAAGGTGCTCGCCGCCGTCCGAGCGCATCAGGGGTGCGAGCTCGTAAAGCAAATTGCGATCACGCCGGTTGAGATCGTCGGAGAAGGCACGACCTGGCATGCGAACCTCCTTGATAGTGGCTCCGCGGACTGGCAGCTCGCCGCCAGCGTGCTGAGACAAACCAGGGATGAACTAGAGCCTGCGTTCGAGCTACGAAGCCGACAAGACGACCGTCAAGACCAACGAGGGTAAACTCTCGCGGAAACAGAAAGCGAACCTGTGACGGAGATCGCCGACCATCTCAACGGGCACGCTTACCGCGAAGAACACGAAAGATGGACACCGCAGCGCGACTGAAGGTCTGCTACTCAAGGCAGCGTTTGGCCGTCGGCTAGCCCGTCCGAGGGCTCATCGCGCTTCACGCTTATGTGTCCGGCGACGCCGCACTGCCGGAGAGACTCCTAATTGCATTACGGTCGTAATTTTATATTATGACCGTAATGAAATCGAGGGTACGCGGCAGAGAGATGCCACGTCGCAGCTCATTGCGAGGATTTCCATGGACGATACGATCGCCACTTCACAGCGCAATGGATCGCGAGAAAGCACCGACCTGATATCGCTTGGGGTCGCAGCCGCTGCAGCCGCAGTGCGTAAGGGCGACATCACGTCGGAGGACTACACTACGGCGCTTCTGCAGCGCGCCCGAGCGCTTGCCGGGCTCAACGCCTTCATCACAATCGACGAGGCCGCCGTGCTCGCGGCCGCAAGGGACGCTGATCAAGCGCGTGCGGCGGCTGGCTCCCAGGCCCCACTCCTGGGCGTGCCGCTCGGGGTGAAGGACAGCTATTTGACGAAGAGCCTGCCTACAAGCCTAGGACTCGACGGTCTTGCTCACTTCGTGCCGCGGGAAGATGCGGACGTTGTCCGCGCCATCAAGGGTGCGGGCGCTCTGGTCCTTGGCAAGAACAACCTTGTCGAGATGTCCTACGGCTTGACCGGTCACAATGCCCGCTAGGGCCAAGTGAAGAATCCGGTTACGCGCGATCGGGTTTCGGGCGGCTCCTCGAGCGGCTCCGCAGCATCCGTCGCCGCCAACATCGTGCCCTCGTCGCTTGGCGGCGATACCGTCGGGTCGATCCGGGTGCCGGCATCGCTCTGTGGCGTGGTGGGATTCAAGCCTACGAGTGGGCGATGGCCCCGCAATGGCGTCGCGCCGATCTCACATACCCTCGATACAAGGCGTGTTCGCCCGGAACGTTGAGGATTGCGCTCTTATAGATCAGGTAGTGACCGGTGAGATGGCCGTGGAGCCATCCGGGCGCAGATACGGCGTGAAGCGGAGACGGCTAGCCTACGCGCCGCGACAATTTCTCGAACTGGTCGATCAAGAGGTCGAGGCCCGCTTCCGCGATGTCGTGCGGCAGCTGCGGGAAGCCGGGGCCGAGGTCGTGGAGGTGGACCTCGGCGATGACTTTGGCGCCCTCACTCAGAGCGCGACCTGGAGCATCTTCTTCCACGAGACAATGGGCGCGATTTCGGAGTTTCTTCGTCGCCACGATATCCCGACCACGTTCGAGGCGATCTACGCGGACATCAAGCCCGAGCTTCGGAACGTGTGGGGGCGCATGGTCCTACCGGCAGGCGGAGGCGCTATCTCAGCAGAGGCTTATCAGACCGCGTTCGTCGTCAGCCGCGCTGAAATCCGGCGTCGGCTCGATCGGGCGTTCGTTGGCCATGGGGCGGAGGCCATCCTGCAGCCAACGACGCCCTGCGCGGCACCTTTGATCGAACAGCAGGCGAACTTCCATATCGCGGGGCGGGAGGTCAGCCACCTCGCCCTGGCCAACCACACCGTGTCGGCGAGTAGCGTTGGTCTGCCAGCTATTAGCCTTCCGGTAGGCCCATCGCGCGGCGGCCTCCCCATCGGCGTGGAACTGGACGCTCCCTTGGGGAGCGACTTGACGCTTTTGGACCTTGCACGCCAGATCGAGGGCGTCTTGAGCGCCTAGCCGGCCGCAGCCAAATCTGGCGGCGAGGAAGTCGACTGAAGTGGCGTAGCAGCTTGATCGCGACCTGTCCGCAGTTGCTTGAGGCGGCTACGACAGAGCGTTAGTAGGCTGGAGAACGGAACGATGCGTTTCGAGAAGGGTCATAAGGCAGCGACGCGGCGGCATATAATCGATGTCGCGTCGAAGTGCCTGCGCCGAGACGGCGTCGCCGCTGCCGGGATCGCCGGGATCATGAGTGAGGCCGGCCTGACCAAAGGGGCATTCTCTCCGCATTTTGAGTCCAAGGAAGAGCTCGTTCGTGAGGCGGTAGCAAGCGCGCTCGCCGACCAGCGACATCGCCTCGATGAAGAACAGCAAAGAGGTCTGGACCTCGAGGGCGCGATCCGGAGGTACTTGAACCGCGCTCACCTTGAAAACTCGGCAGGCGGGTGCCCCTCGGCAGCGTTGCTCCCGGAAATCGCCCGCCAGCCC
Source organism: Bradyrhizobium sp. PMVTL-01 (assembly GCF_051861855.1). Lineage (NCBI taxonomy): Bacteria > Pseudomonadati > Pseudomonadota > Alphaproteobacteria > Hyphomicrobiales > Nitrobacteraceae > Bradyrhizobium > Bradyrhizobium sp. PMVTL-01. Next base: position 621,585 of record NZ_CP193983.1, read on the forward strand.
CTGTCCACCCGGCAAGACTACGAAAAAGGGCTGCGAAGCTACGTGTCGACGCTGGCCGCACTGCTCCCTGATGCCGTTTCGTAGCGAAAGGTCGCCGCGCGACGGCCATCTTCGGCCCTTATGGTGGGCACGCTCCAGTTCGCGCGGGCCGTGCCCGACGCTGCCCAGGCGGAGCAGATCCTGGAAGGCGGCATTGAGGCTGCGTTGTGCTTGGCACGAGCGCCATCTTCCTAGCGGTCGCCTGAGCTAGTGGAGATAACATGAAATTCGTTTCTGCCGCCGCATTGGCACTTATTGGCTGCCTTGTTGGCTTCAATTCCGCAAAGGCACAAGGAGCCGTTATGAGAACGACGCCGACGACCAAAATTCTTGCCATCGGGACCATCAGTCCCGGTTTTGAACAATCGCAGGTGTTTGCTGTCCTGCCGGACGAAGTTCGGGGAACTGTCGACCTCTACCTCGATGGCAAAATCGAGCAGTGGTACTCGCTGCAGGGAAGGCCGGGCGTGGCGTTCATCATCAACGTCACCGATCCGGCAGTCGCTCACGAAATGCTCGAAAAGCTGCCTTTAGGTAAAGCACATATGATGAGCTTCGAACTGATCCCCATTGGCCCGCTCAACCCGCTTCGCTTCTTGCAGGGCATGCAGCCGAAACCTTGAGATATGCAGGGCCCTACTTGGACGTTATGCGCGGGCGCGAGGTGTTCAGTGCCACTGTATGATGGCAATCGTTCACATCGATGACGCCGCCGTCGCGACGGTCGCCACGCTGACTCCCGAGCCGGGTGGTAACAACGTCGAAAGGATAGACATCATGTCACAGCCGGTGAACGACGACGCGATCGATTTCTTCGAGCTCGACCAAGATCTCACGCTCAGGCGCATGGTTCTGCGCAACTCGAACCCAAAGGGGACCGTTCTCTTCCTGCATGGTTTTCCGGAGACCCTGCACGCCTGGAAGGACATCGCCAAGGCTCTGGCCGATGACTACGAGGTCCACGCTTTCGACTGGCCGGGTTATGGCCTCTCATCCCGGCCAACGGTCGACAGGTTTTCCTATGCGCCCAAAGACTACGCGCATGTTCTGGATCAGTACATCGCGAAAGCAGGCATCAACACATCGAAGCTGACGATCTACGCAACCGATATCGGCGCGCTGCCGACGCTCCTGCTGGCCGTGGAAAGACCCGATATCGCAAGGACGATCATCGTGGGCGATTTTGCCCCGTTCAACAGACCCCAGTTCATGTACGCAAGCCTGCAAAGCTTGAAGGAGGGACCTGCGATGGATCGGGTCCGCGCCAACCTGAACAGCAATCGCGACGAGATCCTGCAGAATACATTCACGAGAGGTTTGCCCGAGGAAGAGCATTTTGAAGTCGCGCGTGAGCTCAAGGACGACATGTTGCGTGGGTGGACCCAGGGAGCGATGACGTCGGCAGACGCGTTCTCCCACTACTACTCGCACTTTACTCGAGACCAGGATCACTTCGAATCACAACTTGCCCGGCTCAAGACGCCCGTGAAGGTCGTTTGGGGCGAGAAAGACCTCTACATCCACAAGGAGATGGGAGTAGAGTTCGCAGAACGACTGCGCGCGAAACTGACCCTTCTTCCGGGCATTGGGCACTTCCCCCATCTGCAGAATCCAATGCTGGCCATCGATGAGGTTCGTGACGCTTTCCGATGAGCCGCCAGCTGCTGCAGCTTGAGCCGATGCGCTCCGCTCGTCGAGCCAGAGCGGACCAGATTTGCTCAATCTGAGTTCTTCGCATTTTGACCCTAAGCGGTCCTTGCGGACTTAATCGTTAGAGTGTTTTATTCGCTCCACTATCCCTTGAGCGTGTTGAGTTTCGACATGACCCTCAAGCGAACGGCTTGCGCGAGCTGGCGGGCGCCAAGTCGGTGCATCATACGCGCGCGGTGAACTTCGACCGTTCGCACGCTGATGCCGAGATCATAAGCAATCACCTTGTTGGGGTGACCGTCCAGCAATCCGCTCTCTGGCGTGGTTACGAAGCCGAACCGCTTCCGCAGCTAGCCGCGTCTCGAGGTTTTCTACCTGCTTGATTCGACGTCGTGTTTGGTCATGCGGTGGCTCCGTAAGCCCCCGACCAACATTCCACGATTGGATGGGTTTCTAGTTTCCGGCGAAGCAGGATGCCGTATTTCTACTTAAGACCTAAGGGTCAAATACGACAGCACCCGAGTCCTCGACCCGCTCGGGCCGGTTCAAACCCAGCTTGGCGCGCTCGGTGCCGCAAACGTCGGCGATATTGGCGGAGCAAGCTCGCGCCGGACGGCGGCGCGAGATTCACTAGGAACGAGTGCCCCTAAGCGCAGTTCAAGGACGAGTCTTGCGTGCTCTCCTTCCGCGAGACCTGTTGCCGACTAAGCTCCAGCCCGCTCTCCCTCGGGCTGGAGCGCTCTTTTTGCGTCGGATTCACAAATGTGAATCCCCCTGGTATCATTTTTCGGGATCAAGTCAGACACCTCAGTCCCAACTCGTTCTTCGATCCGGAAAAACGGTACTGTCCGTATTTGACCCCTAGTGTCGTAAGTAGAATCCCGGGGTGTCCTAATTCACTAGCATCGGAACACTTGGACTATAGGTCCATTGATCGACATGACAGACCGATCAGGGTTGGCTTCATGGGCATCGAGCGCCGGTACTCGCCTAAGTATTTTCGAGACCGCGCGGCGGAGTTCCGGGCAAAGGCTGACAATTGCGAGCACGAACAGACTAGGCAAACGCTTAGCAAAGCTGCCAATGCCTTTGACGAATTAGCCCGACGCGCCGAGTTGATCCGCACCGCCCAAGACGCCGCAGAGTAAGGCCGCCTCATGTGTGGATGTATATGGACCCCGCCCGATTGCGGCGAGCGCGACGGGCAGATTTGCGGGATTGGGTCACGGTCATGAGGTGTCGATCCTGATGCGGCTCGTTGGGGCTGTCGGCCGATGCAGTGGCGTGCGACCGCGCGAAGACCTCGATGATGAACATGCGACCGCCGCAGCATGGACAACTCGGCTTGTTGGCATCGGCAGCGGCGTTGGTAGGTTGGCCCTCGGGCTTTGCAACGGTGAGCAGCTCACGGGCGCGTGCGATGTTGTCGGCGCAGGCGCCTTTGGCGAACAGGCCGTAGTGGCGGATGCGGTGCAAGCCTTTTGGCAGCACGTGGATGAGGAAGCGGCGGATGAACTCGAAGGTGGCGAGCGTCATCTGCTTGTAGCGATCGCGGCCCTCGATGCGGTACCTTCCATTTGAAGGTGACGCCGCGCTCGTCGACGGTGATCAAGCGGCTGTTGGCGATGGCGACGCGGTGGGTGTAGCGCGACAGATAGGCCAGCACCGCCTCAGGTCCGCCGAACGGCCGCTTGGCGTAGACGACCCACTCGGCCTTGCGCAGCGGTGCGATATAAGTCGCGAAGGATTGCGCCTCGGCGAGATTGATGTCGTCGCCGAAGAAGCTCAGGCGGCCGGTTTGATGCGCGGCGACGAGCTTCTCCAGGAACAGGCGCCGGAACAGGCGGGAGAGCACGCGTACGGGGAGGAAGAATCCGGGCCGGCAGGACACCCAGCGCTGGCCGTCGGGTGAGATGCCGCCACCCGGGACGATCATGTGCACATGCGGGTGATGGGTGAGCGCCGAGCCCCAGGTGTGCAGGACGGAGGTGATGCCGATCCTTGCCCCCAAATGCTTCGGATCGCCGACGATCGTCAGCATGGTCTCGGCCGAGACCTTGAACAGGAGATCGTAGAGGATGGCCTTGTTCTGGTAGGCGATGTCGGCGATGGCCGCCGGCAGCGTGAACACCACGTGATAGTACGGCACCGGCAACAGCTCGGCTTCGCGGTCGGCGAGCCAGTCCTTCGCGGCGGCGCCCAGGCACTTCGGGCAGTGCCGGTTGCGGCAGGAGTTGTAGGCGATGGTGGTATAGGCGCAGTCCGCGCAGCGCGCGACATGGTCACCGAGCTCCGCCGTGCGGCAGCGCTCGATTGCCGACATCACCTTCAGCTGGTCGAGGCTGATATGGCCGGCATGGGCTTGGCGCCATGCCGGACCATGGCCGCGGAACATATCCGCGACCTACAGAGCCGGGCGCGACATACGCGCCGCGTCAGCCGGGCGGCCGGACCTCCTTCAGCTTGAGCGCGATGTGCTCCAGCGGGCTCATGACCTCGCTGATCGTCTTGGTGGCTACCCGGGTATAGCGCGCGGTGGTGTCGAGCTTGGCGTGACCGAGCAGCACTTGAATGACGCGGACGTCGACGTTCTGCTCGAGCAGGTGGGTGGCGAAGCTGTGCCGCAAGGTATGCAGCGAGATGCGCTTGTTAATCTCCGCCATCTGCGCAGCGGCGTGACAGGCGCGATTGAGCTGGCGCGTGGTCATCGGCTGGGCCGGATCGCGGCCGGGGAACAGCCAGCCCTGCGGGCGCGCCGCCTTCCACCAGTTCCGCAGCTACTCGAGCAGGTGTGGGGACAGCATGACGTTCCGGTCCTTGCCGCCCTTGCCGTGTTCGACGCGGATGATCATGCGCTTGCTGTCGATATCGGAGACCTTGAGCGAGACCACTTCGGTCGCACGCAGGCCGGCGCCATAGGCTACGCTCAGCGCCGCCTTGTACTTCAGCCCCGGCGCGGCATCGAGCAGCCTTGCCACCTCCTCGACGCTGAGCACCACCGGCAGCTTGCGCGGCTCGTGAAGATGACATGGGTATGCTCGATGATCTCGTGGCGCTTCAGCGTGACCCGGAAGAAGAACCGCAGCGTCGAGACGGTCTGGTTGATGGTCGGCACGCCAACGCCGCTCGCGGCCAGATGCAGCTGGTAGCGGCGCACGTCCTCGAAGCTCGCCGTATCCGGAGATCGCCCGAGAAACACCGCGAAGTTCTTGACCCTTTGCACATAGTCATGTTGGGTCTTGGGCGCGAACTTGCGGATCGTCATGTCTTCGATCATGCGCCGGCGCAACGGGCTCATTGCCTCGTCGGTCATGGGGATGCTCCTGTCTGGAGTGAGGTTGTCGCAACCCCTCATCTCAAGACAGGACGCCCCTTGGCGCTATCGGCTTGGCAATCCGGCTTGCCGCACCGCCCTACCGCGCGAGCGGTTTAGTCCTTCGGCCCGACTCGGACCTCTCGTTATGTCCGCTCTCGCGCCGCTGTCGGGGGTATAGCGGACATCAAGCGCGCACTGGCTCACGCCGGGCGCGCTCCGATCCAGCTCCACCAAGCGTAACGTGGTTGTCACGTAGCCGCGATGAAACGTTCAAAAGCGCATCGCAAGCCTATCGCGGTCGGGGAGGTCTTTGGCGCGACCTGGCAAGTGAATTGTGTTGCCATGGAGCCACTTCAGGGCTTCGAGCATGGGGCCATCGTTCTGCGCCAGCAGGCGATCAGATACATGGAGGCGATAATCCGGATCGATGCCGATCAGATGCGCGTCGAACGCCGCGTGATGGATTTTGGACAGCGGGATGCCATTGGACACCGTACCGCTCGTTCTGGTCAGCGACCGCCGCGAGAAGAACCGGCTCGGGTAATCCAGACAATGCGCAACGACCGTTGGAGGCGGTGATGAGGCCATGCGGAATGACACCTGGTGCAGTCGTTGCTTGGCGGCACGAAGGGCGTAACGCCGCCACGTGGCGCGACAGGTAGAGGAACCAAACCCCGCGAATGAACTTGGGGTATCAAGGTCGTGTTCAGCCGCACCGCCATGTACGATCCGCAAACCTATTCTGCGATCCAGCGCCCACGGCGTCCGCGACGCCGAGCCCGTTCTGCGGCGCAGCGTGTTTGGCCCGCAGTGACTGGACTTGAACGCTTGACCTTGCCGCCCACCAAGTGCGAACACATACACGACGCGCAAGCCGCTGCCCGTCGGATCAGGTCCAACCGAATGGTAGCAAAACCAGGGCCCCGATGTGATCCGGCGGCCGCCTAAGCGCTCCCCAACTGGCCAAGAGCAGGGAGGTAACGGTGCCATGGACGAGATCGAAGCAAGGACCATCCGCAAGGTGATGTGGCGGTTGCTGCCCTTCCTGTTCATCTGCTACTTCGTCGCGTACCTCGACCGGGTGAACGTCGGTTTCGCCAAACTACAGATGAACTCGGCGCTCGGCCTGTCGGAGGCGGCATACGGCTTGGGCGCGGGCCTGTTTTTCATCTCCTACTTTTTGTTTGAAGTACCGTCCAACCTCGCGCTGGACAGGTTCGGCGCACGGCTCTGGATTGCCCGCATCATGTTAAGCTGGGGCATCATCTCAGCTCTGTTCGCCTTCATCCCGGCGATCTCAGCGACGACCGGGATCTCGACCGAGTGGGTGTTCTACATCCTGCGTTTCCTGCTCGGTCTCGCCGAGGCTGGTTTCTTTCCCGGGATCATTTTCTACCTAACACTATGGTTCCCCTCGGTTTACCGCGCCCGGGTCGTCTCGCTGTTCATGCTGGCCATCCCCTTCTCGTCGATTGTGGGCGGACCGATTTCCGGGGCTCTGCTGAACATCTCCGGCGCTGGACTCGATGGCTGGCAATGGCTCTTCATCCTCGAAGCCTTGCCGTCGATGCTAATGGCCTTCGGGGTCATCTTTTACCTGACCGACCGGCCGGCGCTCGCGACGTGGCTCGCCAACGACGAGAGGGGCTGGCTCGAACGACGGCTGGAGACCGAGAGGCAGCACAAGGTGGCGGTCGAGCACGTTGGCATTGTCAAGGCGCTCACCGACCTTCGCGTCCTCGCCTGCGCGTTCGTCTACTTCTGTCTGAACGCGGCGAGCTATGGTGTGGCGTTCTTCTTGCCGACGATCATCAAGAACTTCGGCGTGAGCAACTTCCAGACCGGCCTGCTATCCGCTGTACCCTTCCTGTTTGGCGCCGTCGGGATGGTCCTGCTGAGCCGCAATTCCGACCGCACGTTGAAGCGTCGGGAGCACGTTTGCTTCGCCATGCTCCTCGCCGCGGTCGGCCTTGCGGGAGCGGGCCTGGCGTCCGCCCCGGCGCTGGTGCTCGGCTTGCTCTGCCTGAGCCAGATCGGCGTTTCCGCGACGCCCCCTCTGATGTGGCCGATACCGAGCGCCTTCCTGACGGGCACTTCGGCTGCGGCCGGGATCGCCGCGATCAATTCGCTCGGCAATCTGTCCGGGTTCGCCGGACCGTACATGATGGGCTACCTCAAAGACACGACCGGCAACTTCACGGCCGGGCTGCTGGTCTTGGGCGGATGCGCCCTGGTAGGCAGCATTGTAGCCCTGACGTTTAAGGTCAATCCGCATATAGAGGTCGCCGGCGCTTTGCCAGGTGGGCCGTCGCCGGCGCCAGCCCGCTGAGACCGGCCGTAAGGTCAACATGGTAGCTGGTCCGTCGATCGATTGGGCCGCAGTCTCCAGGATTTGGTCGGGTTCTTAACCGAACTGCGGGCACTTGGATGCGATCTCTACCTGCACCAACAGGCCCTCGACACCAGTACGCCGTCGGGCAGGACGATGTTTCAGATGCTTGGCGTCTTTGCCGAGTTCGAGCGCGGCCGGATCCGCGAGCGGGTGAACGCCGGACTTGCCAGAGCGAAGGCGAGGGGGGCGAAACTCGGCCGTCGGCCGGTAAAGCCGGCGATCGAGACGCGCATTCGCGAACTGAAGGCCGACGGCATGGGCATTCTCAAGATCGGCCGCACAGTCGGCGTCGGCACGAGCGTGGTGCAGCGTGTCCTCGGGCAGCGAACGGCTATTGAACCGGCTGCCCCCCGCCGAACCCCGATTGGGCGATCAGCCTAGAGCATCCGATTTGTCGTCAGAGCAACAGCACACAGCGTCCCTTCGCGATTTTTTTGCTGCGCTGGCCCTTTCGTCTGCCCGTGGCCCGACTGCGTGAGACTTTCGGCATGTGGACCCCAAGCTGACGTGGGATCGATCACCCCCGCCCCGGGGACGGCAGATCGCCCATCCCGATCGCCACGGTCGTTGATCGTTACTCCTGCGAGATCAGCAACTACTTCAGACCCGTCCCGCCGGGGCGGGGGCTAGATGCGGCGCAAGAAAAACGTCTCGAGTTTGCCCTTGCCCTTCACATCGATGTATCCGCGCGGATCGAGCGCGAAGGCCCCGACGAGGTGACGGGCCGTATCCTGGGAAACATGGATCCGATCGGGCAGGGAATAGGCCTCGAGCCGGCTGGCGACATTCACGGTGTCGCCCCAGACGTCGTAGATGAAGCGGTGCGCACCGATGATGCCGGCAACCACGGGGCCAGAATGTATGCCGATCCGGATCTGCAAGGACCACCCGAAATGGCCGTTGACGCGGCGCAGCCGATCGATCATGCCGACCGCCATTGTCGCGATCGCCGTGAACGGATCGGGATTCGGGTCGGGCACGCCGACGACGGCCATGTAGGCATCGCCGATGGTCTTGATCTTCTCGACGCCGAGTTCCAGCGCAAGCGCGTCGAATTCCGAGAACAGCCGGTTCAGATATTCGACCATCGAGGCAGGCGTTGTCCGTGCCGAATGCTCGGTGAAGCCCACGATATCGGCGAACAGAACGCTCACGCCCTCGAAGCGATCGGCGATCATGATCATGACCTCGCCATGGTTCAGGCGGCCAATTACCTGTTTTGGCAGGATGGTCGACAACAGCCGCTCGAACTTGGCGGTCTCATCCTCAATGCGGCGAAGATACCTCTGTTCGCGGTCGCGCCAGCGCTTCTTGTTCAGGCAAGCGTTGATCCGCGCACGCAGCAGGATCGGATCGAACGGCTTCGGCAGATAATCCTCCGCCCCGGCCTCGATGCAGCGGACGGCGCTCTCGGTCTCAGCCAAGGCCGTGATCATGATCACCGGGATGCGACGCAGTTGCTTATCGGCCTTCATGCGGACAAGCACATCAAATCCGTTGATATCGGGCATCATTAAATCGAGCAGGACGACGTCGAACTCATCGCCGGCGAGCGCCTGCAGCGCTTCCTGGCCACCGGCCACCGAAACCACGCGATGACCATCGCGGCTCAGTCGGCGGGACAGGAGATCGCGGTTTGCCTCGATATCATCCACGACGAGAATGGAGCCGGTTTCAGTGACAGCATCTGGCTCATGCCGGACTGGCCCGAGGCTGCGCATCAAGTCACGAACGATGACCGCGCCGGTCTGATCGGGAGCCAAGTTTTCCTCGACGTCGACCGAGAATCGTACGATGCGATCGAGACGTAGCAGCAGGTCGGTAGCCGCGACCAGCAGGCGGTCGAGATCTGCCCGAAGCAAGGCGTCTGGTAAATCAGCCACATCCTCGCGCAGCATCTCCCCATAGCCCTTGATCGCGTTCAGGGGCGTGCGCAGCTCATGACGCAGCACCTGCTCTTGCTCTGCGCCCGCTGAACCGGCCGGGTTCTTGGCGCGAGCGTAGTCCACCAGCCGGTCGACCTTGTCGGCCAGATCGCGGGCAGCGCCGAGGATGCGGTTCATATCGGGGAGAATGTCCGAGCGCCCTTTCCGGGACGCCTCGTCCTGGATGATCTCTGCATAGCCGAGCAAGGCATTGACTGGAGACAGCAGTTCCTGGCGGAGGTGGGCCAGCTGAATGCGCCCGGCGCGCGCGCTGTCGGTATCAGTGATGCTCATGGTCGGTCCGGACTCTCTGAGGCACCAGTTCGTCGAGCGCCGCCAGCACAGCCTTGCCGCTGTATTCGCCCTTGTGCACCAAATGCTGAACGTGGCCGCTGAGGCGTGCGAGATCCTCGGCGCCCAGCGTCTTTGCGGTGACGACGATGACCGGAATGCGCTGCCAGCGGGGGTCGGCGCGCACCCGCGCGACGAACTCGAACCCGTCCATCTCGGGCATTGCGCATTTCGCAAAAACGGGACAGCAGTTTCGCTAACTGACGGACAGCAGTTTCGCTAAATCGCGGACAGCGTAGCGGCGCTGGCTTTTGGTTGCCTGGTTGTTGAAGTCAGTTGGTATTCGTTTCGCTGTTTTCGACGTCGGTCAAGGGGCGTGCAGCTTTTTTCCTTCGTATGCTGTCGCCTTCGAGGGCGATACGGTGGGAGTTGTGGATGATCCGGTCGAGGATAGCATCTGCGATGGTTGGCTCGCCGATCATATCGTGCCATTGGGCAACGGGCAGCTGGGCGGTAATCAAGGTCGATTTGCGCCTGTAGCGCTCTTCGAAGATTTCGAGGAGATCGAGGCGCTGCTGGTCGTTGAGGGTGTGGGTGCCCCAGTCGTCGTATGTGGACGGCCTCTGATGGCAAGCACAATTTGGCACTTCGAACGACTTGGACGGCTGCGATCGTATGTCCGGCCTTTAGCCCGGATCATATCTCCGCTGGCCCTGATGAAGTCCGACAACCAAGGGGTCACATCAAGGATGCGAGCTTTGAGGCTCACACGACTGGTCGGGTTTTCCTGGTTTTCGGTGGCGACCGTTGTCTTTCATCATGCCTTTCTTGCACTTACCAAGCTTATAACTCTTCGATGCGGCTGTCCGACACTCAAAGTTTGCCGAACATCTCGGTGCGGAAGCATTCTCCGGTTTTCATCATTGCCCAGATGATCCGAGCAAGCTTGTTGGCGAGGGCGACGGTCACAAGCCGCGCCGGCTTTTTAGCCAAAAGCCCGACAATCCAGTCGCGCAAGCCGCCGCGGCGTTTTTCCACAACGTTTAGAAGCGATGTTGCTCCGAGAACGAGTAACTTCCTTATATATCGATTACCCGCCTTGGTGATGGTTCCGAGAGTTGGTTTACCCCCGCTTGAAATTTGCCTGGGCGTCAGACCCAGCCAGGCAGCAAAATCCCGTCCCGAATTGAATACGCTTGGGTCTGGTACACTGGCTGTAATTACCGAGGCAACAAGCTTGCCAACGCCGGGAATTTCTCCGAGCGAACGGCTCGTCTCGCTGAGCGCGTGAGCCTTGGCGATCTCCCTCTCCAAATCATCGAGTGCGCCTCCGAGCGCATCAATTTGCTGACCGAGAACCTTCGCGGCCAGGACAGCGGCGTCGGGAAGAGTCGCGTCGCCTTCTGCGAGGCCTAAAAGCTCGTCGACGCGGCCGGTGCCCTTGGCGACGACAAGACCGAATTCGGCCAAATGGCCGCGTAGAGCGTTCACGCTCATCGTTCGCTGTTTGACCAGCAGCTCGCGCGTCTTGTGCAACATCAGGGTCGCTTGCTGATCAGCGCTCTTGATCGGCACAAAACGCATGGCAGGGCGCGAGACCGCTTCACAGATGGCTTCCGCATCGACGGCATCGTTCTTACCTCGTTTGACATAGGGCTTTGTGTAGGCCGGCGGCATCAGAGACACATCGTGTCCCATGTCCTTCAGTTCGCGCGCCCAATAGTGCGCTGAGCCGCAAGCCTCCATGCCAACGCGGCACGGCTCGATCCTCGAGAAGAACTCGCGCATCGTCCGGCGCGTCAGCTTGCGCTTTACGGCTGGTGCATCCTCACTAGACAGCGCATGAATCTGAAAATAGTTCTTGGCGAGATCAACGCCTATTCTAATAAACTTCATCTCGGACGGTCTCCCTTCTTTGTGGCGCTCTGGCGACCACGCCTTGGCACTATGATGCCGTTGAGGTGAGGCCGTCCACACCATCAAGGATGAGTAACTGGACACGTGCGAGCTTGTCGATGAGGCGCGGGAAGCGACCATCGAGACGGGCCATGGCGAGGTCTTCGAACAGGCGCGGCATCCGCAAATAAAGGACGGAATGGTCGAGCCTGGCCGCCTGGCGTCCGAAGGCACACGCCAGCCAAGTCTTGCCAGTCCCGGTCAGGCCGGTGATGATGAAGTTCTCATGGGCTTTCAGCCAGGCGCCTTGCGCCAGCTGCAGGGTGTTGCGCCGGTCAAGGCCGCGGCGGGACGCGAAGTCGACGTCTTCGATACAGGCGTCGACGAAGCGCAGCTTGGCTGCGGCCAGGCGATTGGTCAGGCGCCGGTCGGCGCGCATGGCGGCTTCGCGATCAAGCATCAGGCCGAGCCACTCGTCGCGGCTGAGATCGGCGGCATTGTCCTGTTCGGCCAATTGCCGATAGGCGGCCGCCATTCCGGCAAGGCCGAGGGCCTGCATCTGGTCGAGGGTCGGGTGGGTCAGCATCACGATCTTCCTTTCCTTCATTGATAATAGGCGCCGCCACGGATGTTGGCGTGGGAGGGCGTGGCTTTGATGGGCTCGGCGGCAGGGCTCGCGCGGTCCAGCCCGGATTTGAGGATGGCGCTCACGGAGGAGTAATTGATCGCGTTGATGGCGAGCGCCCTCTCACAGGCCGGTTCCAGCCGATTGCGCTCGTAGCGCCGCGCCAGGGCGATGATCCCCATGGCGGAGCGATAACCCTGCTCGGGATGCGGGCGCTCACGCATCATCCGCTCGACCAGGGTGGCGGCGTTGACGCCGACCCGCGCTGCCATCTTGATCAAACTCGCCGGTGTCATATTGGCGTAACGCTGATGGGCCTTGGGCATGTGCTCGTTCACGGTGACATGGCCGCTGCGCTGAGAGCGGCGCACATGGCTGGCGACACGCGTGTGATCCTGGAAGATCTCGACGGCTCGATACGTGAGCCGGACGTCCACCCGACGGCCGATCAGTCGGTGCGGCACCGAGTAAAAGGTCTTGTCGACTTCGACGTGATAATCGGGATGGACCTTCGCGGTTTTCCACTCGGCGTATTCGAATGGTTCGCTCGGCAGCGGCGCCAGCGCCTCGCGCTCGATCTCCTCGAACAGCTGCCGGCGGGATTTGCCGATATGGCGCATCGGCCGATTGTTCAGCTCCTCCAGCAAACCGCCGATTGCGGCATTGAGATCGGTCAGGTTGAAGAACCGCCGATGGCGCAGCCGTGCCAGAATCCAGCGCTCAACAATTAGCACCGCGCCTTCAACCTTGCCCTTGTCGCGCGGCTTGCGGCTGCGGGTCGGCAAAATCGTCGTGTCGTAGTGCTCGGCCATGGCGGCAAAGGTTTGGTTGAGCGTCGGCTCGAACCATAACGCCTTGACGACCCCGGCCTTCAGATTGTCGCAGACGATCGCCTTGGGGACTCCGCCGAAGTACGACAGGGCCCGGGTCTGGCCTTCGATCCAATCTGGCAGTCGCTGACCGAAGCTCGCCATAGCGAAGGTCAGCGACGAGGCCCCGAGCACCGCGACAAATATCTGCGCCTGACGGATCTCGCCGGTTTGCGGATCGGTCACCTCCACCGTCGGGCCGGCATAGTCGGTCTGCATCACCGCACCCGCCGCGTGGCGGTGGCGGAAGGTTGGGTTCGCCCGCCGCCGATAGGCGTCAAACTTCTCGCAGAACCAAGTGTAACCGTAGCCGTCGGGATGAGCCGTCCGGTATTCCTGCCAAAGCAGCGTCAGCGTCACGCCCTTGCGCTTGAGTTCCTGCGCCACCCGTGGCCACTCAGGCTCGCTCAAGTCCTGCGGCGGTCGTCCGACCCGCCGGAACAAGGCCCGCTGTAACGCCGCCTCGCTCTCGCAAATCGGCGGCAGCGGCCAGCTCAAGCCCGCTTCGCGCGCCCGCAGCAGGTAGGTGGCAACCGAGGTCTTGCTGATCTGCAGCCGTTCCGAGACTGCCCGCACCGACAGGCCCTGCTCGTACGTCAGCCTCAGGATCGATCGTAGGTCCTTCACAGTGGTTCGTTTCGCTTGCTTCCGTCTCGGCATTGCCCCTCTCAAACTCAGCTTGAGAGAGAACATTGCCTGAACGGCGCTCCCGAAAACCAACCTCCCGCATCTGTCCGCGATTTAGCGGAATCCCTGTCCCGGAGTTACTGAAATCGCTGTCCGCGAATTACCGAAATCGCTGTCCGGGAATTGCCGAAACACGCAGGCATCATCAGATCGAGCAGGATTGCGTCCGGCAAAGCATCGTTCAAATGCTCGAGGCCCACCCGACCATTCTCCGCCTGCGTGACCCTGCAGTCGATCGACCGCAAAGCACGCCCCATCAGCTCGCTGGCTGCTGCATCATCCTCGACGATCAGCACGTGCCGCGGGCTGCACATGCGTGCCCTTGGGATCGCGATGCCGGGCCAGACGCTCCGCTACCCATGCGGCATCGACGGCTGCTACGAACGGCTGCAACGCAGCCGGCACCGTGTAATGTTCCGTATTGGAACATCCAGCCGCGGGCTGCGACGCGCCACTCGGGAGGGTGGTCGGCCCCAGCTTTTTGGAGCTGGGGCCGTTTCGTTTTTTTGTGTATTAAGACCTCCAGGCTAGCCGATGTGGTCGGCGCTAATTGGGATATCGACCTATGCCGACATCACCGACCGCGTCTGCCGCACGGTTGACAGACGAAGCTCGGCTCCGTCTTCCACGCAGCGGCGCCATGAACGAAGCCACATGGTCACGCGGGAAAATGCAGAACCAGCAAGACAGTCGAAGCGGCGATTAAGGCGGTAAACGCCAGGACCACGAGATAGAAAGATCTCTTTTGCCTTTCGTTCTGCTCGGCACTTTTGCGCCAGTGCATGGTGGCCGTCTCTCTCGCTCAGCTTTGCTGTCGATATCGCTGCAGCCACTCTCGGAAGGCGTCTCTTTGGTGGCGTGCAAGGAGGCCAGTGTGCACGAACCGGGTCGGCGCAGTCTGTTCGGTAAGCGACACTCTAGAGGGAGGGGAATCAGGACGCTAGTTGTCGGAGGATCCCCAGCTTAGGTCGTGGTGTTCTTGGTCATTTGGCAAGTTCTTGGCTCTAGCCGGTCCGACCGGGTGTCGGAGTAAAATAACCCGCTGGACTAGTGCCCTAATCTGGAATCTATTCCGCAGATAAAGCGCCCAGCATTCGTCCTCAACGCGCCCGAATCTCGATCGCATTCTTGGCGCGTCGGAAGCAGCGCTGGTAACCATGCTTCTGGCTACCGCTCCATCGCTAGACCTTGGCCCCCAGCCCCCAGCGATGGAGCGGTATATCACCCATCTTGCGCATTCCAGGGATGGTGATCAGGTGTTCCAGGCGATGGTGATCACGGATTCCAGCGATCGTGATCAGATGCGGAGGCGAACACGACTGACGGGTTTATGTGTGCTGGAAATGGTCTCCTGGTCAAGGCTGGCGGGTTGGTTCGGAGATCGTTCCGGCGGTCCATGGGAGGGCCCCGTGCGCGGCGCGGAGTGCCCCCATGAGCGACGGAGCGACGCGCGCGGGAGGGGCCTGTGGGCCGGCGGGGCGATCGTGCGCGAGGTGCTCACGGTTTTTTCTTTTCGCCAGCCTGACGCCGTAGACTGTCGCCTTTGAGCTCGAGGCGGTGCGCATTGTGAATGATGCGGTCCAATATCGCATCGCCAAGGGTGGGATCGGCAATGACGTCGTGCCATTGCGACACGGGGACCTGACTTGTGATCAACAAGGATCCCTTGTCGTAGCGATCATCGACAATCTCGAGCAGATCGCGGCGCTGGTCGGCGGTGAGCGGTTCGGGTCCCCAGTCGTCAAGGATGAGGAGATTGACGCGCTCGAGCGCGGCGATCAGGCGCGCCAGACGGCCTTCGCCGCGCGCCTGGGCGAGATCGGCGAACAGGCGGGATGTTCGCTTGTAGAGGACGGAGAAGCCGTCGCGGCAGGCCTTGTTGCCGAGCGCACAGGCAAGCCAGGACTTGCCGGTGCCGGTTGGGCCGACGATGACCAGGTGGTTGGCCTCACGGATCCATTGGCAGGTGGCGAGGGTTTGGAAGAGCGAACGGTCAAGGCCGCGAGCGGTGCGATAGTCGACGTTCTCAATGGCGGCGGCTTGCCGGAGCTTGGCACTGGTCAAGCGGCGCGTGAGGCGGCGGTTGTCGCGGGCGGTGACCTCGCGATCGACGAGGAGGCCGAGCCAATCGGCGTGCGGCATCTCGGCCGCCTCGGGGTTGTTCTGCAGTTCAGTGAGGGTATCGGCCATGGCGGCGAGGCCGAGGGCGCGCAAGCGATCGACGGTGGGGTGAATAAGCATGCTGATCTCTCCTGATCAATTGTAGTAGCTGCGGCCACGGATGTTGGCGTGGAAGAGGATGGGCGCCTCCTCGGCGGGAGGCGCGGTTCTGTCGGTGCCGTTCTTGAGGATGGCGGCGACCGTTTTGTACGAGCGGGCGTTGAGCAGCAGGGCCCGGGCGCAGGCGGCGTCGACGCGTTCCTGGCCGTAGCGCTTGACCAGCCCGAGAATGCCGATCGCGGAGCGGAAGCCCTGTTCCGGATGCGGCCGCGACCGCAGGATGACGTCGATCAGGGTGTCGGCGTCGGGGCCGACCTTGGCGGCTTCGGAACGAATACGCTCATGGGTCCAGTCACGATAGCGGCGATGCGAACTCGGCATATGCTCGGCAATCGTGGTCGGGCGATGCGGCAAGGTGCTGCGCAGATGCGAGGCCACGCGCTTGCCACGGAGGAAGATCTCGACGGTCTTTTGGGTGATGCGAGCCTCGACCTCCTGATGCAAGAGGTTGTGAGGGACGCTGTAGTAATGCTTGGCGATCTCGACGTGATAATCGAGGTTGACCCGGCAGCGCTTCCACTCGGCATACTCGTACGGTTCATCCGGCAAGGGGGTGAGCGCCTGATGATCGAACTCTTCGAACAGATCGCGCCGACTTCGCCCCCAGCTCCGGAGAGGTCGATCGTTCAGCTCGACAAGGAGGCTGTGGATCGCCTCGTTGAGGGCGGCGAGCGAGAAGAAGCGGCGGTTGCGCAGACGCGCCAGAATCCATCGCCCGACGATTTGGACCCCGACCTCGACCTTGGCTTTGTCGCGCGGCCGATACGGCCGCGCCGGGACGATGGCGGTGCGGTAATGGCGGGCGAGATCGGCATAGGTCCGGTTGACCATCGGCTCGTGAAAGCAGGCCCGGGTGATGCCGGCCTTCAAATTGTCGCTCACCGTCTGCCGGGCCACACCGCCGAAAAAGGCAAAGGCCCGCACGTGCGAGGCGATCCAGTCCGGCAGGCTCTGGGTGAGGCTGGCCTCGGCGTAGGTGTAGTTCGAGGCGCCGAGCACGGCGACGAAGATCTGCGCGCTGCGCACCTCACCGGTGAGCCCGTCAACTACCTCCATGGTGTGGCCGGAATAGTCGACGAACAGCTTCTCGCCGGCGACATGGACCTGGCGCAGGGTCGGCTTGAGGCGGCCGGCCCATTCCTTATAGCGTTCGCAGAACCACGCATAGCTGAAGCTGTCGGAGTTTGCGTCGCAATACTCCTCCCACAACAGCATCAGCGTGACGTTCGGGCGCCGCAGCTCGCGATGCACGAGCGCCCAGTCCGGATGCGGACGCTCGTCGCTGGGCCGATCGGAAGGCGGCGGAAACAGGCGGTTCTCGAGCTGGACGTCGTCATCGAGCTCCGTTGGCAACGGCCAGGTCAGACCGGCGCGGCGGGCTCGGTTGACGTACTTACTGACCGTGCCCTGGGCCAGACCGAGGCTGCGGGCAACGGCGCGTTGCGACATGCCGACGCTGTAGTGCAGGCGTAGAACTTCGCGAATGTGGCGCATGGACAGTCTCTCTGTCGGCATCTCGATCCTCTGCGGTTGGGCAAAAGACCGAGCTACCCCGGTTGCAGACTGTCAGCGGTGGGCGCCTCCTGGTTGTCCCCGATCATGATCGCTGGAAATAGCGATCACGATCGGCTGGAAACGGTGATCACGATGCTCTGGAATGGGTGATCACGATGGCCTGGAATCGGTGATCACGATCGGCTGGAACGCGCAACCCATCTTCGGCGGCAGCAGCCTCATATAGGTGCAGCTCGAGGCAGCCGCGCTCGGCTGCGAACTTCTTGGCATGTGTGAACGACTTCACACATGCACTTAGTTACATTCTGCTATTGACGGTCCATTGCTTTACCGAGGTCATACTTAGCATCCACCCAGCGTGCGAGCGCTGGGGGTTATTGTTGTGGATTAAAGGAATCGGCTAGGTGTCGGCAGCGACGGAATCCGGCCGGGGCTGGACAGTTGCGACCAGGGCCGTGCCTCCCGCACGGCCTTGGCTCAAATCCTTGGATTAGGATGCCTGCTAGGCCCTCGCACATTCCCACTTATTTCGAGCGCCTGGGTCTTGAAGCGAACTTAAAACGTCAGTCAATCCCCGGCGAAGTCGGTCCCCGCACTGTGGTCAAAGTGCTCGCGAAGGGCTGGATCGAGCCGGTGGGGCCAAACGGAAAATATCGGATCACAGGGCTGGACTTGATGCGATGAAGCGCAAGATCTGAACGACTACTACGACCGATCGAGCCGGGCTATTCCTATCGAGGCGCGGACAGGGTGCGCCGCCGCCTACGACGCCGGGTCCGCTCGCGAGCCTTCACCAACGCGCGCACCGCGACTCGCAGTTTTGATCTGCCACTCGCCATTGGAGACCCCTCTCCATATCTCTTTCCCCGGCCAGCCCCATCCTCTATCCATAGGTTGATTCCGGCCAGTGCATGGCGGCCACATCGGCTGACTTTTTGTGCATGGTGCCGAATCGCGCAGCTGTACATCCGAGCTACGCAACCGGCGACAAGCGAGGCACTGGCCTCACTGCTCGTGTCTTATACTGAGAGCGGGTTTTTCTATCCGTGTCACAAATCACGGTCGCTCCAAGGAGCCCGTCGGTCCGGCCGGCGGGCTCTTCTTGATGACCTCGCCAAAGGCTGGTTAACTGGACTCGTTCCAAATCTAGTGGAGACTCTTAACGTGGCTATCGGAATTGTAAAATGGTTTAATGCAACCAAAGGTTATGGCTTCATCCAACCGGAAGATGGCGGTAGGGACGTATTTGTTCATATTTCTGCAGTGGAGAAAGCTGGGTACACCGGCCTCGCCGAGGGCGCGCGCGTCAGCTACGACGTCATTGCGGATCGCCGTTCTGGCAAGGCGGCAGCGGAGAACCTTCGCATCGCTTAAGGGGTGCGAGATCGAAACTGAAGGAGCCCGCCGCAAAGGCGGGCTTTCTATTCCTAGTCAACGTCTTCTTCCAGTTCCTCGTCTTCTTCCAGTTCCTCAGCTTCTTCCAACTCCTCGATGGCGCGGTCAATCACGTCGATCGCCTGCTGCACCTCGATGATGGCTCTGATCGCCCCCTCAGGGATCTCGCCGGGAGATGCGATCGTTTGAGCCCAGGTGAGGCGCTTTCTGGCGAGAGCTGCGTGCGCGGTCATCAGAGTTTTGAGATCGTCATCGGCCATGGGAGTTCTCCCTCAGTTTCAAATGATGGCTAACAACGGCGCATGTCGGATGTATGTCGCTTGGCGGGCTTTTTCAGTCTTCCCCCGTCAATTCCTTCCCTCGTCCGATATCGACATCGATAAAGCTGTCCGGGGACATTTGCCGAGCTGCGTGACCTTCGCCTCGCTGGTCATCGGTCCAGTCTTCGCCCGCGACATGAAATTCACCGTCAAGCTGATGGTCGGGCCGTACAGCTTTCCGTCGGTCATAACGAACACGGCCGCCCCCATCGTGCCCTCGAGCATGGCGGACTGGATGCGCCCTGCACGAACCCGGCGGTATTGCAGAACCAATCCGGATCCAGCCTTCGTTCGGACGCACATCGATGAGACGCCACCCAAGCTGGCTTGCCCAGGGCGGAATAGGAATACGATCGAGCGCACTTGCAATCATGCGAACCTCCTTCGATCACCTCGTCGCTGCTCCCACTGGGCTCATTCGGGCAACCCCGCTTTCCGAAGCCCCTCAATCAGCAGCTTCGCGTTTGATCGCCCGCCGCGAGCGATAAACTCAGAGATTGTGAAGGCGGGATGGAGCTCAAGCACACGCGCCGCCGCTTCACGCGCTTCTGCATCGCGTCCGAGATCGGCGAAAGCGGACGCAAGACAACAATAAGCTACCGAAAACGAGGGTTCTGACGGAGGGCCTTCCTCGCGGCGACCACGGCCTCGTCAAAGCGACAGCTCAATCAAGGCCATCCCCATGCCGGTAAGCGGCCGGTGTAACAGCGGGTCTACCGGGCTCGCGCGAATGGCACGTTCAAAGCTGCGGATCGCTTCCTCCGGTGCCCGCACTTCGATAGACCTAGCCTCTGCAGCCCCATGCGGTAATCGCATTTGGGTTGCGCGCGACTGCCCGGTCAGCCATTTCGATTGCACCTTCATCATCGCGGACCAAGAACGCCGAGATCAGGGCAGCAAAAGCCAACGTTTCCGGATCACCATCGTCGATGCTCCAAGGCCAAGCGACAAAGCCGAATGGCTTCCTTGCGCTCGAATTGCGGATCGGCAGCAAAGCCAAAGACGACGTTGTTCATGTGGAGGACACCTGCCAGAGCCGCGACAAGGCCGAACCGAGGGTCCAGTTCCAAGGCACGATGCGCCAGCGTGATCGCCTGGGCCACCCCTTCGCGGGTCGCTAGGTAAAACTGCGGCATAGCCCGGAGATAAAGATCATAGGCAGTGAGGTTCTCCGGTCGCCGCCGCGCCGCCAGTGCAATCCCTGTTTGAAGCAGTTTTGGCTGAATGGCTGAGACAACCGCGACCGTCACTTCGTCCTGGAGAGCGAAAATGTCCGTCAGGTCACGCTCGAACCTGTCCGCCTATAGATGCGCGCCTTGGCGGGAGAGGCTTGGCGATCAATTCCCGCTTCAGCCGCTCGAACTCGGCGTAGGTGGCTTCCTCAGCACGTTGCATCAACGCAGAGTAACCGACCAGGTCGGCAGCCAAGATCGCTGCTAATCGCCTTTGAACCCGCTGCTCCGCCCCAGTGCCCTCCGAACGGCCCGGCAAAACACGTCGCTGGGACAAGGAGGAGCTTAGCACTTTGTTGTGGACCTGTGAGCGGTAATCGCGGGAGGGGCCCTGTTGCCCCAAGCGGCGGCCCGTGGCACGGCGGCAATAAGCGCGCGTCAACTCCCGATCCGCCCCAAGGCCCTGCCGGTGATCCTGACCGACCGACGAGGAGCGAGATGTCTGGGTGCGCGCGCTTGGGCGCGCTCGAGGGCCTCGACCACAAGCGCTGCTTCACGCACGAGAGCGGAAAGCATTCGGTCCACCCCGTTGCGACATCCACCATTGTTAGCGTCTGAATGAAGGCCCCGGATACGGACATGCCGCCGTGCGCAACCAGATCCGCTTCGCAGTACCCCGGCGGAGGTGATCCCCGGTCATTGAATGTACGCACCGGGACTTGCCGCCGTACGGCACTGGAAAAGCCCGCCCGCCGTCGGCGTCCTCCGGCTGCTGCGATCCTTACGTCGCTCAGCAGGCGATTGATCGTCGCCGCGCTCACCCTAAAACCTTAGACCGCTCATCAGCAGAAAGCGTCAATCTGCCGTGCCGTTCAAGAGCCGGAAGCAAGAACGGGATCATCGCGACGAGCCGCTTACTGCAGAGCCGGTCAGACGAGTCCCATAGCACAATCAGTGCCATACGAATGGAAGCTCCGTAAGTCCGGCCCCGCCGCCGCGTCACGGCCGACCCCGATGCCCCGTCCGCTGACAGCGCTCGGATCGCGTGCTTGCGATGCCATCCCGCAACGGCGCACAGCTCGTCTAGGATCCGTCCCTTCTCGAGCCGCCCGCTTGCCCGATAACGCTCGGCCAGCGCTGATGTGATCTCGCGCTTTGCGCGCATGCTGATCTTCCCTGCCATAGCCGCCACCGAACTGATTCAGCAGCTCCGCCCCAGACACGACAGGGAAGTTGTCCGGTAACATTTTTAGCGAGGCAATGCGGCGCCGCTGACCCAGCTCAATTGTTCCTCGGTCAACTCGATCTCGCCGTCCTTGGTCGTGGCGGTCAGATGGTCGGGCCGCGATGATTTTGGTTCGTAGCTCATAGATCTCGCCCGGTTTGAGCAACACGCGCACAAAATGAGGTGCGGCTGCCCGACACCGCTGGGACGCTCATCAAGCAGCGAACCCATTTTTCTCGAAACCAAAATTGCGACATGTGACTAGGGTCACGGTGGCGGCGAGAGCGTTGGGCCAGTGTGCCGGCACCAGTTGGGATGGCCCGCGCTGGTTCGGATGGAGAGAAATCATGAAAACCGCGCCGCGCAATGTCAAAACCAGTATCGAGGCCCGCGAGCCTAAGGACGAACTGAGAGAGGCGGAGCTGAGGACGGTCTCCGGCGGGCAGGTAGAAATGCAGGAAATCCACATAGTAAAATATCTGGATAAGGCTTCGCCAAAGCTTTTTTGATGGAGAAGATCGTGAGCAAGAGCAACGACATTTCGAACCCCGGTCGCGCCACGCAGAGCCGAGAACTACAGGACAACGAGCTGGACGCAGTGTCTGGCGGCATCATTGCCATCTTGATCGGTCTGTTGCTCCCAGCCGCTCAAACCGCCCGTGAACCTAAGTGATGGCAATAACGGAATGTCGGGATCTGGGTGTCGCCAGTGATCCAGTTCACAGTGGCGGCGAGAGCTTTGGGCCAGCGTGGCCACATCAGCGACGGATGTCCACGCTGCTTGGATGGAGAAGCTCATGAGCGAGACCAACGACACTTCGAAGCCCACCGCGCTCGAAGATCATCGCCCACTCGCGGATAGCGAGTTCGATGCAGTAATCGGCGGCACGTCGGAAACCGCATCTGCCAAACTTTCGGCGGCTTGCTGCAAGGGAACTCACATCCCTAATGTCATCATCGAGCTGGCTTGATGGAGAAGATCATGAGCACGACCCCCATGCACAATTCCGAAGTCCGCCCCGATGTACGCGAACTTACCAAGGACCAACTCGATCAGGTCTCAGGCGGAAAGCCGAGCGCGGCGCCCGTTAGGCCAAAGGAGTACCTCGTCATTACTATGGAAGATATTATCGTCACGAACGTTCGTTAAGCCGTTTACCGAAGGGCGGCTGCCTCTGTCGCCTGTCCCCGTCGCGACGCGACGAGCGGAGCGGGAGCGTTGCCAATTGCAGCATCCTGCTGGACCGCGGCTGGCGCAGACCGCCGCAACTCGATCCTGGCAACGCTGAGGCCATGTCCGCGTCACGATCCGCAAGATAGTCGAGAGCGGCGACGAGGGTTGATGTCGGCTGTTGCCGTGAACGGGCAGCGAACGGCTTGCTACCATGTTGCTACCCAACTCGGTAGCAAAAGACGGTACAGGGCGGGACCAGTCGGCCCCGCCTTTGCCATTTTGCTTAAGGGATTGCACAATACGAGAACGGACAGCCACAAGCGAATTACAAAACCGCTGACGGATCCGCTTGGGTGCGGTCGCAATAGCGGACTTGTCAGGAAAGTGCCGGAACCCGTGAGGCGCTGGACGAGGCGCCACTCAATCTCCTCCGCCAGTGCCGCTTACTGGGCAGACAGCGCAACGCATGATGCTTATCGCGGGGCCGCGCCGGCCATCGGTTCTTCGAGTGGCCTGGCGTGGCCCTCAGCAGCAGCGGAAACCGCGCGTCGATCCGGCGCCGTATCGCGCCGACTGCCGCTCCCGGAAAAACTCGGCGTAGCTCATGACCGCTTGTTCGGGATGCATGCGGCGCATGTGTTCCGCATAGGTTTCGTAGTCGGGCACGCCGATCATCAGTCGCGCACCGTCGCAGACGCACTTGCCGAAGGCGGCAAGCGCGTCTCTGAGATTCGTCGTCGCAACCTGTTTCATCCGCATCACTCCGCCGGGACCGCGACCTGCGGACCGTTCGTCGCTTCCGGCAGCTCACGCGCGGTCCAGCCGCTCGCACGCCAGGCGTCTATGCAGGCGCGAACACCGAAATAGATCATGCTCGCGACGAGTAGCACGAAGATAAAGGCCATTACCGCATCGATCGTATCGTTCAGCACGATCTGCCTCATCTCGTCCAGGTTCTTGGCCGGCGCCAGCACCTTGCCCGCGTCCGCAGCGGCGCGGAAGATGTTGGCGTGCGCAAGGAAGCTGACACTCGGCGCACTGTCGAAGACCTTCTGTAAGCCTGCCGTGAGCGTGCAGATCACGAGCCAGGCCGTGGGAAGCACCGTGACGAAGGCGTAACGCTCGCGCTTCATCTTGAACAGCACGACCGTGCACAGCATCAGCGCGATGGCCGCGAGCATCTGGTTGGAGATTCCAAACAGCGGCCACAACGTGTTGACGCCGCCGAGCGGATCGGTGACGCCTTGATAGAGGAAATATCCCCAGAACGCGACGCATATGCCTGTGGCGGTGACGTTGCCCGGGATCGATGCGATGTTGCGCATCCCTGGCGCGAACACCCCCAGGAGATCCTGCAGCATGAATCGCCCGGCGCGTGTCCCCGCATCAACCGCGGTGAGAATGAAAAGCGCCTCGAACAGAATGGCGAAATGATACCAGAAGGCCATCATCGCCTTCCCGCCGATCAGGTTGGCGAAAATCTGGGCCATGCCGACGGCGAGCGTCGGCGCGCCGCCGGCGCGCGAGATGATCGTCTTCTCGCCGACATCGACCGCCGTCTGCTTGATCTGCTCGGGCGTGATCGTAAAGCCCCACTCGCTCACCTTGGCGGCGGCGCTTTCGGCCGTCGTTCCGATCACCGCGGCCGGGCTGTTCATGGTGAAATAGACGCCGGGCTCGATTATCGAGGCCGACACCAGCGCCATGATAGCGACGAAGCTCTCCATCAGCATGCCGCCATAGCCGATGAAACGCGCCTGCACTTCGTTGTCGATCAGCTTGGGCGTGGTGCCGGACGAGATCAGGCTGTGAAAGCCCGACACCGAGCCGCAGGCGATGGTGATGAACAGGAACGGGAACAGGCTCCCCGACCAGACCGGGCCGGTTCCGTCGACGAAGCGCGTGAGCGCCGGCATTCTGAGATCGGGCGCGACAAAGAGAATGCCGAGTGCCAGAGCGACAATCGCGCCGATCTTCAGGAACGTCGAGAGATAGTCGCGCGGCGCGAGCAGCAGCCACACTGGCAGGGTCGAGGCGACGAAGCCATAGACGATCAGGAGCCAGCACAATTGCGTCGGCGAAAACGTGAACGCGGCCGACCAGGTCGGGCTTTCCGCGACGTTCGCGCCCAGGATGATAGCGGCCATCAGTCCTACAACACCGAAGGCCGAGGCCTCGCCCACTGCGCCGGGGCGGATGAAACGCATGTAGACGCCCATCAAGATGGCGATCGGTATCGTCATCGCGACGGTGAACATGCCCCATGGGCTGTCGGCTAGAGCCTTAACCACGATGAGGGCGAGCACGGCGAGAATGATGATCATGATCAGAAAAGTGCCGATCAGCGCGATGACCCCGGGCACGGGTCCAAGTTCCGAACGCACGAGGTCGCCGAGGGACCGGCCGTCGCGGCGCATCGAGACGAACAGGACCATGAAATCCTGCACCGCGCCCGCGAGCACGACGCCCGCGAGAATCCACAGCATGCCGGGCAGGTAACCCATCTGTGCGGCAAGCACGGGGCCGACGAGCGGGCCCGCGCCGGCGATCGCCGCGAAATGGTGGCCGAACAGCACGTATTTGTTGGTTGGAACGTAGTCGAGTCCGTCGTTGTGCCGGTGCGCCGGTGTCGGTCGATCGGGGTCGAGCTGAAGCACTGTGCGGGCGATGAAGAGGCTATAATAGCGATAGGCTATCAGATAGACCGCGATGCACGCGACCACCATCCAGAGCGCGCTCACACGCTCCCCGCGCACGAGCGCGACCATCGCGAGACCGAAGGCCCCTAGAACCGAGACCGCCGTCCAGACAAGCCAGTTGTCGAGGCGATTGCGGCTTTGCGCCATTGCACCCACCATGGTCTGTTTCCTCCCATGCGTTTCCGGGTTCGACGCCCGACCAGTTATTTCGATTGCGCTTCGTTCTCCCGCGAAACTCTAGCCTGTGCCTGCGTGGAGGTCCTGCTGCAGTCGGAGCAGAGTCGCCATCTCTAAGATTGGCACGCAAGACTAGCGCATAAGGCCTCGGATGTCATCGTTAACGATCTTTCAAGTACAGGGGGCTGGCGTTTGCGACGCACACTCAGCGGACTGACGAAACTTTCCTTGGCACTATCGAGCCCGACGTTGCTGTCCGGTGTTGATCCATATGTTGGCATCGGACAAGGGAGGGCGCGACGCCAAGCGATTTGCGGCAAGGCATTTTTCGACAGCATCGTCCGAAAGCGCCGCATCCAGTCCGGGTTGCTTGTAACTTCCGGTCATGCGGCAGCATCCATGAGTGCGCGACATCTTCACGGTAGTAAGGCTCGCCGCAATTTCGCGAATCTTTCGCCACGAATCAGAAGTCTCAATGAGACTCGCCATTGCCGAGTATTGTCCAGAATTTCTCGCGCACTGGCTCCGATTGATGAAGGGGAGAGTTCAATAGGAGGGACGGATGTCGATCATCGAAAAATTTCCGCGAAACAAGGCAGTAGATCTGGTCAAGCTTGAAGCAGATGTGACATCGGCTTTGCCAGCAATGCCTGTCAGGGCTGCACCACCGGTTCCATCTGAACCATTGCCGGATTATGTCGAGCATCGAGAAGGGGTCTCGCGTGTAGGCCAACTCACTGCCGAGGCGGTGGTGCGTGACTATGAAGCCGCGGCCAAAGAGATCGAAGCAATGGGAGTTGAGTTGATCAGCGCGGCGAGGAAATGCGAGGCGATGACCGCTGAGGTACATACCACGATTGCCTTCATGCGTGATACGGCGGCGTCATATCGCGAGGAAGCCAAGAGGATTTTCAAGCGAATTGAGGAGTGTGCACTCTTCACAGAGGACGTTCGCAAGACCTGCGAAACTGTAAAACGCCGGATCATGGAGGACAGAAGCATCGGCTGATCCGCCGCTGTCGTCCGTCCCTCCCGTGTATTGGCGGATAGCATTACCGTCGGGCGCCTGGATCATAAGGCGCTCCAGCGCCCAGCGGTATGACGAGCGCTATCGGCTGCGGCTCCAGCTGCCGACGCCCACAGGGTACGCTCTGCGCCGTACCCATCCGCCGACGTGAAGGCCGAGATGCGCGTGATAATCGCGACGCTGGCGGGAAACGGACGACCGAACGCCGATACCGCCATCGAGCATTTCTCCCCGATCACCTTTTGCGACGTGCAAGGTCAAGAATGCTGCGAGTCATTAACCTCATCCAAACCAAGTCGCCTCCTGGACTAGGCACGGCGGCAGGTTGGCAAGGCGCAACCGCAGCACGATAGCACCGCGCTCATCGTGTTCCCCGACGTTGAGCAGGGCAGCGCGACGGAGACGATACGATCGGTGGCCCGTGCGCGCTCATCATTTGACAGGTGAGACGTGCCTTGAGGGGGCTCACAACATTACCACCCAAAACGAAGCACAAACCTTCGGCTACGGGCCGGCATATCAATCAAATGATCTCGGGCCATCGATGCCGCTCGAAAGGCTGGCGAGGTCGCACAGGGGTCCCGCGCCGATGCCCGCCGCTGATGTAGCCTCCGGTCCACAAACGCAACAGCGGATTCGGTGGCCGCGAGCTTGCAGAGTCATAGCCGGCGCCGCTATGGCGCCGGCGGCTCCGTGGTGGCCCGCTTCGCTCGCCTCTTCGACGCGGTGCGCTCAGGCGGTCGAGTGGGCTCTCGATCCTGGCGATTATGCTGTCGCCACGCGGGTGTAGCGGGCCGTAGTCTCGAGCTTGTCGTGTCCGAGCAACGCCTGAATCGGGCCAATGTCGGTGCCGCGCTCTAGCAAATGGGTCGCGAAGCTATGGCGGAGCGTGTGAAGAGATAGCGCCTTGCGCAATTCCCCGTCTTTGACCGCCTCCTTGAACAGCCGCCTGAACTGACGCGTGGTCAGCGGCCGATGCTGACTGCGGCAGGGAAGAAACAGCCAGCGCTGTTCCGGCGCGACACCGGCATCATGCCTGGTCGGTCGCACCTTCCACCATTGCCGCAACAGGTCGGGGACTTCCGCCGGCAGCTTCACGTTGCGGTCCTTGAGGCCCTTCGACTGCACGATACGGATGATCATCTGCGCACTATCGGTGTCGCCCGCGCGCGGCCGCACCACTTCGCCGGCACGCAGACCGCAGCCATAGACCAGCGTCAGCATCGTCTGCGCCTTGAGGCTCGTCGCCATCGTCAGGACACGTTTGACCTCCTCGGGGCTCAGCACCGGCGGTAGCTTCGGCGGCTTCTTAATGTGCCAGACCTCGGCCGCCAGATCGCAGCGGCGCAGCGTGACTCGGAACAGGAACCGCACGCCGGTCATGATCGGATTGCGGTTGCAGACGCTGGCACCACTCTCGATGAGGTGCAGCTAAAAATGCCGCGCCTCATCGGGTGTGGCCGTATCGGGCGAGCGCTTAAGCCAGGCGGCAGACCGCTTGCAGCTTTGGATGTGACTGCGTTGCGTGTGCGGGTTGAGCTTGCGCGCAGCCATATCTTCCATCATACGCTGACGCAGCGGACTGACGGTGTTGGTCTCGCTCATGGGGAGCTCCATTCTGAGAGAGGTTGACGATACCTCGATTCTCAGGACGGGGCTCTCCAACGGCTATTAGGATCCGACTACCGCTCTCTCGGCTCTTGCCCCCGCGCAGCGGGCTGGAGCGCAGCGACTTTGTGCTTTGGCCCAGCTGCGAAGTTGCGCCCGGTCGGACGGAGGTCAGCTCGTTGAGCCAGAGCGGACTGGAGTTGCTACTGAGTTCTTCGCATTTTGATCCAATTGGGACATTCCTGGCCCGTCATTGCGTAGCGACGAACGGAAGGGGCAATTAGCCCATATGGAGCACCTTGACCTCCGTTGACTTCCACGGAACCACAACCTTAAATGACTCCATACTTTAGTGCGTTGCGGACCCTGACAGCACGCGGTTAACCTGACGGAAGTATCCCATGACCAATTTCAATCGCCGAGATGCACTGAAGTTGTCTGCAGTTTTTGGAGTGGCTGCCGCGGCCGGCAGATTCTCCTGTATCGAAATGGCCAAGGCGGGTCCGATCGAGGTGCCCACCATCGACAAGCTCAGCGTCCGCGTGCTGGTCGATAGCGCCAGCGATATCTTCTTCAAGCCCCAGCAGGCCAACGGGGTGAAGACGGAGCCCGGCCGTTCCGCAGATACGACGCGCCCGCTGCACAGCGAATGGGGGTTGTCGTTGCTGTTGGAGCCGCAGCGCGGTGATGAAAAGCGCACGCTATTGCTGGATTTTGGTTGGACGCCCGAGACCATCAACGGCAACATGGATTTGCTGAAGGTCGACGCATCGCAGATCGATACGCTCATCATGAGCCACGGCCATTTCGACCATTGGGGCGGGCTACTGGGGTTTTTGGACAAGCATCGCAAGGATTTGCCCGCCGACCTCACCATGTATGCCGGCGGCGAGGACAATTTCTGTCGGCGCTATGCCCGCATCGGCCCCGGCGAATTGAGCGATTATGGAATGCTCGACCGCCGTGATATCGCCAAGCAGAACGTGAAGGTCGTGTTGTGCGAGTCACCGGTGGTGATCGGCGGGCAGGCGTTCACTACCGGCAAGATCAAGCGCAACAGTATCGAGAAAGTGCTCCCGAACTCGATGGTGGAGTTCAAGCTCAAGGACGGCGCCGGATGCAACTGGAGCCATTATTTGCCCGCCGAAATGGAAGGCAAGATTGTGCCGGACGAGCACATCCATGAGCACGCTACCTGCTTCAATCTGAAGGACAAGGGACTTATCGTTATCAGCTCCTGTGGCCACGTAGGCATCGTGAACTCGGTGCGTCAGGCGATGGAAGTGTCGGGAGTTGAAAAGGTCCATGCGATCATGGGCGGGTTTCATCTCGGACCGGCGCCGGCGGATTATTTGACCCAGGTCGTCAGCGAAATCGGCAAGTTGAACTCGGATGTATTGATTCCGATGCACTGCAGCGGGCTGAATTTCACTCAGGAAGCGCAGCGGCAGATGCCGGGGAAGGTTCTCACGACCACGACCGGCTGTCGGATCACCTTCGGTATCTGATCTCGGAGATTGTCATGGTCGGGTTGAGGGCGTGCGCGCTTTTTGTCGCTGCGTTCTTGCTAGGCGGCCCGGCTGACGCGGCAGAACAGCCATCGGCCGCGCAGATGATGGACGATCTGATGTATGGCCGCGGCTCAGTCGGCGGTCCGTTCACGCTGACCGATCACACCGGCAAGCCGCGCCGTGACACCGAATTCCGCGGCAAGCTGATTGTCGTTTATTTCGGCTATACTTACTGCCCCGACGTATGCCCGACCGATCTGATGGCCATCACGCAGGCGCTCGACGCGCTGGGTCCGTCGGCCGAAGAAGTCCAGCCGATCTTCATCACGATCGATCCCGAGCGTGACACCAAAGTGCTGGCGGCCTATGTCGCAGCCTTCCATCACAGTTTCCTGGGCCTCACCGGCTCGCCGGACGAGATTCGGAAGGTCGCCAATTCCTACAAAACGTTCTATGCCAAAGTGCCCGACGAAAGGGGCGGGGAATATTCGATCGATCACTCCGGTGTCATTTACCTAATGGGCCGCAACGGCGAGTATCTGGGCTTCATGCCGCCGCAAACAAATCCCGACCGCTTGACCGAGGTATTGCGCAAATATCTCACACGATGACGGATGTCTTTTCGGAGTCAGACGTTAGAGCGAGCATGCCCGTTCATGTGCAGGTTTTTGAACGCCCGCCAGTTGACCGTGCGGAGCCACCTTGCTGCCGGCGTCCAAAAAACACAAGCTGCCGTCACCGCCGCCTCCAGTCTACGGCGCCTAGGGGTTTGCGCAACAAGATCGCGCTCGACGAATTGCCGCCTGAGCCCGAACTTGCGCCGCGGCCCGCGAGATGCTCATCCGACCTATCTCCAGCGGCCATGGGAGCGGTCTGGCTTTGCGGATCATCACCGGCAGCGCGGTTGCAGGAACGGACAGGAACCAACGGTGATGCCGTTCGTTTTTGGGGCACCACAGCGCCGTTGTCGCTCCGGTCTGTCGGAGTTCGTCCGTGTCCCTCTCTGGTTGCAGCTGGGTCGGGAGAGAGCAGCTGTATCAACCAGTGCTCCACCCGCTTCGTGCTTTTCTGCTCGGAGGCGCCGCGTGCTTCCTGGCCAGCGGCTTCCTCAGTGACGGGACCTATTACGCGAGCTACGAAATCCAATGGAAGAACCGCTGGCTCATTATCGGTGGCCTGGTGTTCGCCAGCTTTGCGCTGTTGTGGGCCTTGATCGGCCTGATCGGCCCTGACAGGGGCCGTGGACGAAGCATCCTCTACTGTCTGCTGCTGTCGCGGGCATCGAGTGGCTGTGCAGAGTTCCGCCGGAAGCACCATGGCTGAGGTTCATGACACTCAATACATCCGGACGAATGTCGTACTGTATGCCGCGCTCGCTGCGAACCTCGGCATCGCTGTCGCCAAGTTCGTCGCCGCCGCCATCAGCGGCTCGTCGTCCATGCTGTCGGAAGGTATCCATTCGCTAGTCGACAGCGGGAACCAGGTTTTGCTGCTCTACGGACAGGCGCGAGCGAAACGGCCGGCGGATGCCCATCATCCCTTCGGCTATGGGCGCGAACTCTACTTCTGGGCATTCGTCGTCGCGCTTCTGATCTTCGCGGTGGGTGCCGGCTTTTCCATTTACGAAGGTTGGCTTCACATCCTGGACCCCGAGGAGCTGCGCAATCCCACCCTCAACTACATCGTCCTGGCCACCGCCTTCCTGCTCGATGGCACATCCTGGGTCGTCGCGGTGCGCGCCTTCAACGCAGGCCGGTGCGGCGCGAGCTGGTGGTCGGCCGTCCGCCGTTCAAAGGATCCGGCCGGGTTCACCGTGCTTTTCGAGGACAGTGCCGCCTTGCTTGGCCTGATCATCGCCGCCATCGGCATCTGGACCAGTCAGCGGCTCGGCGATCCACGGATCGACGGCGTTGCCTCGATTGCGATCGGCCTCGTCCTTGCCGCCGTCGCCATCCTGCTGGCGCGGGAAGCGAAAGACCTGCTGATCGGCGAGAGCGCCGATCGAAATCTGGTAGCGACGATGTGGGACATCCTCGCACGCCGCCGCGAGATCGTCGCCATCAATCACGTTCGCACGATCCACACCGCGCCGGATGCGATCTTCGTCGCGATCAGCGCTGACTTTGACGATGGCCTGATGATGGGCCAGGCAGAAGCGCTAATCGAAACGATCGAGGTCGAACTGAAGCAGGCGCTGCCTGAGATCAGCTCAATTTATATCCGACCAGAGAAGCACGCAGACGCCGTCAGGCAGGAACGCCCGCGCCACACGGGGGACACAGGAGCTGATCACTCTCGAGCGTCCAAAGTGGCTACTGACGGCAACTAACGTAGCGCGCAACAGATGACCAGCGCAGTCCCTTCCCAACGCGCGGCAGCCACTAACGAGCGTCACTTCGGGTCAGATGTCCGCTCTGGGTCGAGAATGAAGCCGACGAGAGTGTGCAACCGGAATTAACGCGAGTTTTCTGTTTTGTGAGTGACAGTATGACAACGCGCTCAAGCCCAAGCGGTTTGGATTTAAACTTCAGCAATCCATAGTCCGAGCGTGGTCTGGCAAGCCCGCCGTGGACAAGCCGAACTGCGAACTCGAATTGCGACCGCGCTCGACAATGCTTTTTCGGTTGATTGAAAAGCATCGCGGCAATCGATTAATGATGACTTGTTGAAGCTGAGCCAACTTGGCGACTCTGAAAACCCCTTTCCCGCCGACACCGCGCGCAAAGCCGGCAAGTTGGAGCGGGCGAAGCGGGGCCGGCAAGCTTTAGTGCTCAGCCGCTCGCTTGATTAACCTCGACAGGCTGACGGTTCGTTGACCGTTCCTTTGCAACGGTCCTGCGAGTTGCCACGCGAGGTCTCCCTTTCCGTCGTAGACTATTTCCGCCTCTCGTGGAGACGATGATACGCAGCACGATGAGGTGGTCGCATTCACCGCGCAGTGCGATGCTCTTGCCTCCAGTAATCTTGATTTGGACATTGCCACGGGTCGTGCACACAGCGTCATGACTCACGGCAGAAGCTGGTAGTCACTCGAAACCGAACGTCTCCCGAGCCACGACTTCTCCGATCGATCCAACCAGGTGCCCATCAGGTGGAAAATGGCGTCCAGGATAAGCGACCTTCAACTCCTCGACAGCCCCGTACAGCTTGCAGATAGCCCTCGGCAGTTTAACGCGATCGCCGGGCTTCATCTTCTTCACGCGCGATTAGCAAACGCAGATTGACGACGACCAATCAGGAGATTGATTTCGGGTGCGGGGTTCTCGTTCCACCGAACGTCAAGCTGCGCGAGCATCCCTTGTGAGCTTGGATGCTCGAAATGCGCTCGAATCCATCCACGCTCGCTTGGTGTGCGCGGACGCGGCCGTGGCATTCCAAACAACGCTTGAGGCGATCAGGATGTAAGCCGAGAGCCTTGTTTATCGTGGCAGCCACCCATTTCCCTCCGACCTTCACTTCACACGTATCGATTTCCATGTCGCAACCATGACTGCAGTATAAATCGCTGAGGTAATCCTGGTGGCTGCACACCGATCCATGCGACACACGTTGCTCACCGGGATATGATCCGCAAAGAGCTTCATGCCTGTGCTCGCACCGTCAATTGCGGATCGGAATTGACGACCGTGAACCCCAACAAGGACGACGGCGGCGATCTTGTTTGTGTGGTCCGACCCAATCTGTAAAGTCGTATATGCTCGACCACGCACGGACTGTCCGGTGACACTCTTTGCAATTGAAACGACCAGTGGTCACAAGCGGCTGCTTCGTTTGGGTTGCGCTGTAGATGGCTTTGCAAAACAGGCAACTAACATAGACGCGCAATGGCCTTTGATCGGTCAAGATCGTTGCTCAGATGTCCGGTGAATGTGCCCATAGGCGCACCCAGACATCTACAAGCGATCGCTTGGAGTGTCTTGTGATACGGCGCCAGCTTTTTGTCATTTTGGGCCAGGGATGGGCCGGCGCGGTGCTGTTCGGTGTCGTGCAGCGCCGCCATGGCGAACAAACGAACGTCGCCGCACGCCTTCCGTGCCACACCTGCAACTCAAGCACATCCAAGCCATCATTGCGCCTTTCACGCCAGTAGTGCAGGGCAATTGGATGTCGGCGCTGCGCGGCTTGATGAAGTTTGCGGTCAAGACACAGTTGATTGCTTCCGATCCCACGGCCGGCGTGGTCAAGGATAAGGCCGAGCCCAGCGATGGTCATGTGGGGTGGCCCGAGGACGACGTCGCGAAGTTTCGCAAAACTCATCCCCTCGGTACGCGGCAAAGGTTGGCGCTCGAGCTAATGCTGAACTTGGCAGTGCGCCGCTCGGACGCGATCCGCATCGGGCCGGCCGACATCAAGGGTGGCTGGCTAATGGATTTCATGTCGCAAAAGACCAGCCGCACCACCGGCATGAAAATCTCGGTGCCGCTACGGGCCGAACTCAAAGAGACCGCGGCGATGAAGATGGTTTCGACAAAGACCTCTCTGGTGACCGAGGCCGGCGCCCCATTTGCCACCTCGGGTTCGTTCGGCGCCTGGATGCGCAAGGCGTGCGATCGAGCTGGACTGCCGGAAGTTTCCAGCCACTGTCTGCGCAAGCTGGGGATGATCCGCCTCGCCATGGCCCGCGTGCCGCCGCGCTCGATCATGGCTATCTCGGGCCATCGCTCGATGGCCGAGGTGCAGCGCTACGTAGGCCGACAACATGAAACTGGCCGAGCAAGCGATTGCCGAGCTCGATGCACCCAAAGCGGGAACGAAAACGTTCCAAAAGTGAGCTCCGGTTTGGGACGACGAGCGAAAAATAGCTGTCACCAACGTGCTGATCATGACCACGCGGTCGTTCCCCGGACTCGCAATCGGCGCCGGCCATCCTATCTCAGCCCGATGCGTACCGCGTATGAACTTTGCGTGCCCACCCCCGGCAAGCAGGTCCGCTCGGGACCGGATTGCTTCACGAAAACGGCTACCGGATGCTGGTGATCCGGGATAACGACCGCGTGCGGCTGCTGACCCGCAATAGGCATGCGCCCAAAACGCGCAGCGCCCCCACCTTAACCGGTTGGCCGAAGCCGGCGGCGTGATCGGGCGGCGTGCTCTGCGGCACGTTACCCCTTTAGCAGCCTCGGCAGATCGAGAGATTGGGCTTCAGCTTCTCAATTTCTGCTTGATCGCTCAGCGACTGTTTCGCCGATGGTCTTTCGGCGGGGTCGGCTTTTTGCCTGACCTTGGACTGTTTTGGGCGAGGCCCAATGGGCAGCAGCTCGCCTGTCTCTTCGCCATCGTCGCTACCGACTGTAAAGCCATCGGGACTGGGCTCCTGCGACAGCTTGCCCATGCGCGACTTGGGCAAAGTAATATCGATCGCCGGCGTTGCCAGAATGTTGTCGGTGGCTGCTGCCGGCGCATGTTTGTCATTGGCAGGCGGTGGCGAGTTCTTGGCGGCTGCGGATCGTGCCGAACCTTTGGCAGTCGGCGTTGGCGCTGGTACGTCGTCCGTCGCCATTGGCGGAGCAACGTTTTTGGTGGCCGGTGGCGGCGAACCTTTAGCGGTCGCCGACGGCGTCGAGGCAAAGATATTGGCAGGCGGTGGCGAGTTCTTGGCGGCTGCGGATCGTGCCGAACCTTTGGCAGTCGGCGTTGGCGCTGGAACGTCGTCCGTCGCCATTGGCGGAGCAACGTTTTTGGTGGCCGGTGGCGGCGAACTTTTAGCGGGCGCCGATGGCGGCGAGGCGAAGATAACGGGCGGCGGATACATCGGGACTTCTGGCGCCACTGTCGGCGGAGACGACGAACCTTTGGCTGTCGCCGGGTTGCGGCACAGACTGAGACCACCCCATTGACAGCTAGCCGGTGGTGGCGAACCTTGGTCGGTCACCAACGGTGGGGCCAGCGAGGTTTGACATCGAGCGCCGTGCAGCCAAAAACCTGCAAACAACAAACCGACGGCAAATAATGCAGCGCTTTTCAATCGCATTCTGCAATCCGCTTCGCTCAATCTAGACTACTCACATCGCGATCGAAAGGTGACCAAAATAGGGAGGATGCGCTGGAGACGATGCGGATTGCTGGCATCCTGAAGCATGCCTGATAATGCGCGGCAGATACAGTCGGACAGTGCGCTATCCGTCGATCGTGGAGGCCGCCGCAAGCTCCGCCAGAAGCAATTCTTTCCGGACGGCGAAGGGCCTGAAGCAGATCGCATTGCTGCGATTGCGTTTTTGCGGGATGTTGGCCCCATGCGCTTTTGTTCATGGCCAGCTCTCTCCAGTCCAATCGGAGTCGTAGCCGCGCGGGGCGCGCTTCAAGCTCGATTTTGGTTAAGCCTCGTAAGTCCCCCTTGGGTCCGGGTCTCGCAGTGAAAGCGTTGGTGTTTTGATCCCAAGACGCTTGAAAGTGCTAAAATATAGCTGCCTTAATGGTCTTGGTCAGATCGCGATCGGTGGAGGCAATCGTGAAGATTGAGCGAGTACTGGCAATCGCAGCCCGGGCACGCTTCAGGCGGCATATTTCATCAAATGTCGCGGTAGGGAGTGACAGCACCGGAACGCGGTCAACATCCGAGCGGTCGATCGTCTTGCGCGATGTGCGCGGGCCGCGGGCCCTCCTATCTGTTTGCACACAACCAAGACCCAAAGCCGACGTCAGCGCTTTATTGACTTAAATCAAGGGAGTTTCAACGACACGGTTTTGCAATATCCTCGACGCAAGATGGGCTGGGGCAGCTGATGAGTGTGGCGCGGACGAGCTGGTGGACGTGGGCGTGGCCCCTCGCCTCATGGCTTGTACTCCTACTCGCTCTGGTGGTTGGTCCCGGCGGGTTCGTATCCGCGCTCGCAGGCATTGCGTTGTTCGGTGCCGTATTCGCGGCAGTTTACCACGCAGAGGTGATTGCTCATCGTGTTGGCGAGCCGTTCGGGACCCTTGTCCTCGCTCTGGCCGTCACGACAATCGAGACCGCGCTGATCGTTTCGGTGATGATCGCGGCTCCGGCCGAAAAGGCAGGCCTGGCGCGCGATACGGTCTTCGCTGCGGTGATGATTGTGTGCAATGGCATTGTCGGCCTGTCCCTGCTCATGGGAGGCGCCCGGCATCGCGAACAGGGATTTCAGATCCAGGGGGCGAGCGCGGCTCTCGTCGTGCTGGCGGCCCTCACCTTTCTTGCCCTGATCCTCCCCAACTACGCCGCGGCGCAACTAGGTCCGGCCTATACGACGCCGCAACTGGTCTTCGCAGGCTTCGTGTCGTTGGTGTTGTACGGCGCCTTCGTTTTCGTTCAGACCGTGCGGCATCGCGACTTTTTTCTCCCCGTCAAGACCGATGATGAGGAGACGCACGAGCATCCGCCGTCCGTGCAAACGACGCTGGTGAGCGCCGGCCTCCTGATGGTCTCTCTCGTCGGCATCGTTGGGCTCGCGAAGGTTCTGACCCCCACAGTAGAATCGACCATCGCCCGCCTCGATGTGCCGAAGGCCGTCGTCGGCGTCGTCATTGCGGCACTCGTGCTGCTGCCCGAAGCTCTCGCGGCATTGAGAGCCGCGCAAATGAACCGGCTGCAAACAAGCCTCAACCTTGCCCTTGGATCGGCCCTGGCGACGATCGGCCTGACCATTCCGGCGGTTGCCGCCGTCTCGATCGTGCTCGGACAGCGCCTGCAGCTCGGTCTGGATTCCAAAGACCAATCCTTGCTGGCGATAACCCTGTTTATCAGCGTGATCACGTTCGGCACCGGCAGAACCACGGTGCTTCAAGGCATCGTCCATTTGATGATCTTTGCCGCCTTCATGTTTTTCGCTGTAGCGCCGTAACTGAAGAGCAATGCGTCGACCGGCTTTTCGAATCGTCATCTGCGCGTTCGCCGTCCTTGGTTTGCAGAGTTGTAGCGAGAAGCAGCAGGCCGCTACGATCAGCCGTTGCGCGGACGTTCGAGCCTACAAGGTTTCCAACACCGCCGAGAGCCGTATTCGCCGCTTTCCCCGTCTTGCAGCCGGCGGATGTCAGTAGCCTGTCGTTCGAGATCGCGGGCCAACTGAAAGCGGTCACCCTCATCGTGGGTCAGAAAGTGCAATTGGGCGATGTGTTGGCCGAGATCGACCCCCGCTCACTGCAGACGCAGGTCGAGCAGGCCGGCGCCGGCGTGCAGCAGGCGCAGGCGCAACTCGACAATGCAGAGGCGGATTTCCAGCGCAAGGAGGACCTGCTCAAGAACGGTGTTACGACCCAGGCCATATTCGACCAGTCGCGGACGGCGCTGCTGACCTCCCGGGCGCAGGTAGACCAGGCGAAGCGGCAGCTCGATCTCGCGAGCCACAATCTCGACCGCAGCAAGCTTCTCGCGCCGTTCTCATTCACTGTCGCGCGCGTGGACACGAAGTCGTTCGCACAGGTTGCGGCCGGACAGCCGATCCTCACGCTGTACAGCGATGACCGTTTCGAGATGTCTTTCCTGGTGCCGGCCCCGAGGTTTCAGAATCTGAAGGTCGGTCAACATGTCGGCCTCAAGGTCGCGGACCTGCCCGACGTTTCCATGACCGGAGAGATAAGGGAACTCGGCTCCAACGAAGTCACGATCGAGGATCTCTTGACCGGTGGACCAGCCGGCTTCCTCGTGCCGATCAGCGTGCTGGCGCCCGAGGGCGGCAAGGAACTCAAGGGACCGGCGACGGTGTTTGCCTATGACGGCAAGAGCTCCACGGTGCAGTCAGATCGCGCAGAACGCTTGGATCGATGTCATTCTCGGCAAAGCGCTGAGCGTATTGCCCCAGGGCTAGTGTGTTGGACCAGTCCGCAATCTGCTGCATTGGCCCTACCGACTCTCTGATTGGCGGCCAGCTGAATTTTGGACTACAGCGAAGAAACGCTATACCGATCTTCGCAGCATAGCGTGCTTATTTTTGCGGCATTCGGCCGCGGCACCGCTTTATCTTCCCCGAATAGTGCAGCAGTACAGATGCTCGCTACCATAACGAGTATAGTAGCTCGATGAATACAACTGGATTGCGGCATGCGCCGGACTTCGAGAAAGAGCGCTCCGCACGATGCGCCGGAGCCGCCCGGTTTCCTCGCTGCCGCACTTGGAGCACATCTGAAGGCGACCTCGCGCTGGGTGAGCGTGTCCTTCCCGGAACGCGGAATTGCAGCCGTACCGCAGTCCGCCCAGCCGGAGGCCTTGGGGGGCGGTCGTTGTCCCTTCCATCGGAGACCACTACGACTGCACATCGCGTGTCCTTCGTTTCCTTGGCCGACCGGAACGATGCAGACCCCGCACTTTCTGCTGTTGAAAAAGCTCCTCGCATACGTCACGCAACCATTGGCTTGCGGGGCCGTGATGGAAGCGGGCGCGCCAATATTGCTTCACCGTAAATCCGGCGATCGCCAGCGGGCAGTCGAGCGCGCGCAGTCCGTAGTAGTGAGCCAGCGTTTCGCCGATGTGCCTTGGAAGGTGGCGATCAGGTCGGTCGTCCCGATGATTGCGGGTAATCACAAAAAGCCGGGTAGCTCAAGCGCAACGGCGGGCCATGTCACCTTCCAAATTCAGGTCTACAAGCGAATTCATCCAACGGCTCTGACGCGTACGTATGAACCTGGGGCGTCTTCAATAATGGGCAGGTTGCCGCCGCCCGGCTCGCGTGCCGGTACCCGAACATCATCCAAGCGAGTGACCCATGCATCCCAGACCGGCCACCAAGAGCCTTGATGGCTGGTGGCGCCAGAGAGCCATTGGTCAGCACCGGCTGGCAGGTCGTCATTGATCCAGTGGCCATACTTGCTTCCCGGCGCGCTGATGACGCCTGCCATGTGGCCGGATGCCGACAATACAAACTTGATTGGGCCCGAGTACAGCCGGGTGGCCGCGTAAGTCGACTTCCAGGGCGCGATATGGTCCTCGCGGGTCGACAGGATAAAGGACGGGATGTTGATCTTGGACAGGTCAATCGGCGTGCCGGCGAGAGTGATTCCTCCGGGCTCGGCCAGACGATTCTCGAGATACATCTTCCTCAGATAAAACGAGTGCATCGCCGCGGGCATACGTGTTGCGTCAGAGTTCCAGAATAGAAGGTCGAACGGTAACTGCTCCTTGCCAAGGAGATAATTGTTAACGACGAAGGACCAGATCAGGTCGTTCGCGCGCAGCATGTTGAACGACGCAGACATATCCTGGGCGTCGAGATATCCGCGCTCGCTCATGCGTTTCTCCAAGGACGCAAGCTGCTCCTTGTCGATGAAGACGGCCATGTCGCCGACCTCGGAGAAATCAACCAACGTCACGAAGTAGGTGGCGCTTGCGATGCGGCTGACATCGTTCGCTGCCAAGTAGGCGGCCGTTGAAGCGAGCAGGGTACCACCGAGGCAGTAGCCGACCGCATTGACCTGTGATTCGCCGGTGGCTCCCTTAATCGCATCCAGCGCCGCCACTGGACCCTCAAGCATGTAGTCCTCGAAGCTCTTCTCGGCGAGCTTCTCGTCCGGATTAACCCATGAAATCACGAAAACGGTATGGCCCTGGTCGATCGCCCACTTGATCAGGGAATTCTTCGGTTGAAGATCGAGAACGTAGAACTTATTGATCCACGGCGGGATGATGAGGAGCGGCCGCTGCCGTACGTTTGCCGTGGTAGGAGCGTACTGAATGAGCTGCATCAGGTTGTTCTGGAAGACTATCTTTCCCGGCGTCGTAGCAATGTTCTCGCCGAGCCGGAAAGCCTTTAAGTCGGTCATGGTGATCGATAGGCGACCGTCGCCGCGACTGAGATCGGAGAGCAGATTCTCCAGCCCGCGGAGCAGATTCTGTCCCCCGGTATCCAGCGTGGCTTTCAGGACCTCCGGGTTAGTTGCGACGAAGTTCGAGGGCGAAATGGCATCAACAAACTGGCGTGTGTAGAAATCGACCTTGCGGGCTGAGATCTCGTCCATGCCTTTGACGTCCCTGACGGTCGAAAGAATAGCCTTGGCGACGACGAGATAGCTTTCCTTGACGTAGTTGAAGACCGCATTCTCGGTCCAGTCCGGATGCTTGAAACGCTTGTCGTTCGGCTTTTCGGGGTCAGAA
Organism: Bradyrhizobium sp. PMVTL-01; assembly: GCF_051861855.1. Taxonomy (NCBI): domain Bacteria; kingdom Pseudomonadati; phylum Pseudomonadota; class Alphaproteobacteria; order Hyphomicrobiales; family Nitrobacteraceae; genus Bradyrhizobium; species Bradyrhizobium sp. PMVTL-01. The sequence continues at coordinate 662,422 of NZ_CP193983.1, forward strand.
GGGCCGGTCTTCCACATACGCTCCGCGGCCCTCTGCCAAAGGGCGACACTGTCGTTAAAGAGATCGATCTGAGCGTTCGCGACGGGAGTAGGATCGGACATCATTCTTGTCATGAGATCGACGAAGTCGAATCCGAGTGTTGACGTGTCGCCCATGCCCAGTCGGGTGACGTCGGTTTGGCTCGCGACGAAGCGCTGCATGAGCAATTGGCTCTGCTTTGCTATTTCATGCAGTTGGCTTGCGACAGCCAGCGCGTCCCACGTCGGTTGTCGATCTACCATAAGTCCCTCCCTCCGGCGTGTTTCGAAAATACTAACATTGTGGATATCGAAGGCAACGATCCGGATTGTCATTCGGCCTGCAATATTGACCCCCGTAAATTTGAACGCCGATTGACAGATTGCACATCCTGGCGCGCGGTTGTACGACTGCGTCCGGGATGAAAGTGAGGACGCTGCCGGTCGTGGCTCCCAAATCCGACTGGCCCCACGTGTCGGGCGAAAATCCAAGACATTTTGGCCGGTATTAGCCCCAATCTACGTAGACAGCTGCGACTGCCGGTGGCGGGAGCAGGAGGATGATTTGCGGTTCCGCGTTATTTGGATCGCCATATTTGGGATTGCGTATCGGCTTTGAAGGGTTCGTTTCATCAGCATTTGGCATGCATCGGTGAGTTCGTATCGTGACCGAACCAGGCGGATCGCGCTCGCCATCCCGTGGACTTCGTTACGTCACAACGATCATTGATGACGTCCAACAGGCCGCGAATTTCTACGCCAACATTCTTGGTCTGAAACGGGTCAAGAAAACGGTCTGCTACGACGACCCGGGCAGTTACCACCTCTATTATGGCGACAACGCCGGGAACCCCGGAACAGTGCTGAGCACCCTGGCATGGCGCTGCGTTGAAAAGGGGTTGGTTGGGGTCAGCGAAGTCGTGCAGACGGCTCTTCGTGTGCCGGCCGGATCGCTCGCGCCGCCTGGAGCTACAAAATATCCTGCCGCCGATCGAAGCTCCCATCCAAGCGCACCTTGCCGTTGGGAAACCTCGAGCGCCTCGTGCAAATGAGTTTGGGCGAGCTCCGAGTTAGGCCCTTCCAGCGCAGCCAGGACATCTCCGTGGATTCTGAGGGAGTCAGGCAGCAACCAGAGCGCTTCAGTAGCCTTGGTTCGGCTGCGTTCGCGTTGGGGTGCGCGGCGGGCGCTTGCCTCGCGGCCCCAATTTCCGGGGCTCTGCTAAACATCTCCGGCGGGGGACTCGATGGCTGGCAGTGGCTTTTCATCCTCGAAGCCTTGCCGTCGATCATAATGGCCTTGGCGGTTATCTTTTACCTGACGGACCGGCCGACCATCGCAACGTGGCTCGCCAACGACGAGAGGGGCTGGCTCGAAGGACGACTGGAGGCCGAGAGGCAGCACAGTGGCGGTGGAGCACGTCGGCATCCTCAAGGCGCTCACCGATCTCCGCGTCCTAGCCTGCGCATTCGTCTACTTTCTGTCTGAACGCGGCGAGCGATGGTGTCGCGTTCTTCCTACCGACGATCATCAAGAACTTCGGCGTGAGCAACTTTGAGACGGGTTTGCTCTCCGCCGTGCCCTTCTTGTTTGGCGCAGTCGAGATGGTCCTCCTGGGCCGTAACTCCGATCGCACCTTGAAGCGTCGGGAGCATGTTTTCTTCGCCATGCTCCTTGCGGTCGGTCTCGCGGGCGCGGGCCTCGTCTCAGCCCGGCGCTCGTGCTTGGCTTCCTCTGCCTGAGTCAGATCGGAGTTTCCGCGCCGCCCCCTCTGCTGTGACCGATACCGAGCCCCTTCCTGACGGGCGCTTCGGCCGCGGCAGGGATCGCCGGGATAAATGCGCTCGGCAACCTATCCGGGTTCGCCGGACCCTACGTCATGGGCTACCTCAAAGACGCGACCGGCAACTTCACGGCGGGGCTGCTGGTCCTGGGTGGCTGCGCCCTTGTCGGCAGCATTGTAGCCCTCACGTTCAAGGTCGATCCGCACACGAGGTCGCGGGGCGCTACGCCGGCCCGGCACCGGCGCCAGTCCACTGAGAGGACTTGTGAGCGGGAGGCTTTATCGCGACCTGTAACAGCCGCAAACCATCCAGAATAGTCGCTGGGTTCGGCTCGCGTACTCGGAGAGCCTGTTTGCACCAGGCAACGGCTCTCCGGCTTCAGCCAGCCACGCCAGTGCAGTGAAGACGTGTTGCGAAGTTGGTAACCGCGGCGGCCCGCCGCCTTTCATCGGCGGCGGGAAAAAGCCGAAGGCGCCCGGGAGCTCGAGCAGGCAAGAGCATTGATCCAGGAGACCGGGGCGATACTCTTCTGACGTTTCTTTTCCGCGGACGTGTCTAGCTCCAGCAGCCGCCCGGCATCAACCGGCGTCATTTGACGTTCGCAGACCGCTACCGAAAATCAGACTGCGTGGTCTAGATTCGTTCGATCGTTGGGATAAGGTTGCGATCACTTCCAAATTGAGAACGATCCTCGGGAGGAAATGATGCTCGACACCACGCTTAATGCGCGCGTTCAGGTCTTTCTTGACAAATTCGAAGCGGTCCTTGCTGCAGGCGATCTCGACGAATCCGTAGGGATGTTCGCGGCGGAATGTTATTGGCGGGACCTTGTTTCCTTCACCTGGAACATCAAAACCATGGAGGGCCGCGATCAGATCCGAGAAATGCTCAGCTCTTGTGTTCCGCACATAAAGCCGCGCAACTGGAAAATCGCCGAAGGCGAAAGCGCGAGCGAAGCCGGTGGCGTCACAGAATGCTGGATTTCATTCGAGACCGAGGTCGCCCGCGGTTACGGCTTGATCCGACTCCAGAACGGCCAGATCTGGACGCTTTTGACAACGATGGTCGAACTGAAAGGTCATGAGGAAAAGGCTGGCTTCACCCGGCCCCTTGGCGCCCGGCACGGCGTCAATCCCGGCGCCAAAACCTGGAAGGAATTGCGCGACGAGGAAGCCGAGCAGCTCGGCTTTAAGACCCAGCCCTACGTGCTCATCATCGGCGGCGGCCAAGGCGGTATCGCGCTCGGTGCGCGGCTGCGCCAGCTCGGCGTGCCCACCATCATCGTCGAGAAGAACCCCCGCGCCGGCGATTCCTGGCGCAACCGCTACAAGTCGCTCTGCCTGCACGATCCGGTCTGGTATGATCATTTGCCATACATCGACTTCCCGAAGAACTGGCCGGTGTTCTCGCCCAAGGACAAGATCGGCGACTGGCTGGAGATGTACACCAAGGTCATGGAGCTGAATTACTGGGCCGGTACGACAGCCAAACACGCCGAATGGGACGATGCCAAAAAGGAATGGGCTGTCGTCGTCGAGCGCGATGGCAAAGAGATCATGCTCAAGCCGAAGCAGCTGGTATTTGCGACCGGCATGTCCGCCAAGCCGAACATGCCGCAGTTCAGGGGCATGGACACCTTCAAGGGTGAACAGCACCATTCCTCGGGCCATCCGGGTCCCGACGGCTACAAGGGCAAGAAGGTGGTCGTGATCGGCTCGAACAATTCCGCCCATGATATCTGCGCCGCGCTGTACGAGGCCGGCGTCGACGTGACCATGGTGCAACGATCGACCACCCATGTCGTGCGCTCGGATTCGCTAATGGAATCCCTGGGCGATCTGTATTCCGAACGCGCGGTCCGCGGCGGTGTGACCACGGCGAAGGCCGATCTGATCTTCGCTTCGCTGCCCTACAAGATCCTCAGTCAGTTCCAGAAGCCGGTCTACGACAAGATCCGGAAGGACGACGCTGATTTCTATGCCGGGCTGGAGAAGGCTGGCTTCCGGCTCGACTTCGGCGACGACGATTCCGGGCTCTTCATGAAGTACCTGCGCCGCGGCTCGGGCTATTACATCGACGTCGGCGCCTCGCAGCTCATCATCGACGGAAAGGTAAAGCTGGTCGCGGGCCAGGTCGAGGAAATCACGCCTAACGGCGTCAGGCTCGACAACGGCAAGGAACTGCCGGCTGATGTGATCGTCTATGCTACCGGCTACAGCTCGATGAACGGCTTTGTCGCCGATCTCATCAGTCGGGAAATGGCAGACAAGGTCGGCAAGGTATGGGGGCTCGGCTCGAACACGACCAAGGACCCCGGCCCATGGGAAGGCGAACAGCGCAACATGTGGAAGCCGACGCAGCAGGAGGGCCTATGGTTCCATGGCGGTAATCTGCACCAGTCGCGCCATTATTCGCACTTCCTTGCCCTGCAGTTGAAAGCGCGCCACGAGGGCATCGAAACGCCGGTCTATGGGCTGCAAACCGTTTATCACAAGGCCTGCGATCTCATAGCATAACGGTGTTCGCGTGGGCTAGCGTGGCCGATCACTGCACGAACTCTGCACGAACTCTGCACGGGGTCTGCTGCGGGTGACAAGCGGCGGCCTCAGGGCTGCAATCCTGGCAGCCGGAAGCAGGGGACACATTATAGGGCCAAACTGAGAGCGGCACGTCGGCCGGTATCTTTTTAGAACGATTTGGCCAAGAAGGGCGTCGCGACCCTGCGGGCCATCATCGTAGAACCATGTTCGACCGAACGTGTTATGGTGACTGCATCTAATCTAGCCTTCACGCCGTCCGAGTTTTTAAGAGAAATCGAAAAGCGCGAGAGCGGGCCCGGTTGGGTTTCCACAACCCTCGATGTCCTATAATCTTCGTGCGTCTATCAGCGCGGATGCGTCTCAAAGGGAGCTGCGGCTGAACATGCATGTGATGAAAGCGGTCGCGACAATAGTGGTCCTGCTCCTGGTTGTGGTGAACGCGCTGCAATTGCTGCCGGCGGCGAGCGCGTTCCAAATGTATCTTTCGGGTAGTGCCGTGGTGCTGAGCCTTGTCGCGCTGATAGCGATCCTGGTTGGGGGCGGCCCGCCACGAGATAACCGAACTGCTGGCGCTGAGGCGGCCCGACCGACGCCTGTTCCGACTCGCACAAATCAGGCCGACGTCGAGATCGTCAGCTTTTTGGCGATGCTGCAGGCGAGGGGCCGCTTGGTCGATTTCCTGATGGATGACATCAACGCGCATGATGACGCCGAGGTTGGGGCAGCCGCGCGCGTAGTCCATGCCGGATGCAAAACCGTCCTACTGGAGCACTTCCGTGTCTCCCCCGTGCGCACAGAGAGCGAGGGATCGACGGTGCAGGTCGCGGCTGGGTATTCGCCGGACGAGTACCGGCTGCTGGGCAAGATCAGCGGCCCGGCGCCTTTCTCGGGAGTGCTTGTCCACCACGGCTGGAAGACGGATGCGGTGAATCTACCGCGCGTGTTGCGGAGCTCGACCAATCGACTCCCGGCAATCGCTCCGGCGGAGGTGGAACTGAGATAAGCGGGCTCGCGTCAACCAACTGCCGGAGGCGGAGTCGGACCACGTATAACCGGCGCCTTCCATCACGTGCGGCTATTGACGCGAATTGCCAGCACGACAACCAGGATAACCTCTCATGAGCGCTCGTTTCAGTCTTGCGATGGACCTCGGCACCAGCAACAGCGCAATCGCGATCGCCGATCTCGAGAGTGGCGAGACCAGGATTATCGAAATCGCGCAGAGCCTCGGACCAAAGCAGATCGGCGAGATGCCGACACTGCCATCCGCCAGTTACATTCCTCACTCCGAGGAGTTCCCGCAGGGTTCGTTTCCTCTGCCGTGGAACGACGCAGGGGAGCGCGTGATCATTGGCCAGTTCGCACGCGAGCGGGGCGCGCTCGTGCCTGATCGCCTCGTGACCTCCGCCAAGTCCTGGCTGTCCAATCCGCATATCGACCCGAAGCAACGGATCCTGCCTTGGCGCTCCGATATCGCGGAAGAGAAGCTCTCGCCATTCGAATGCTCACGCCTTTACCTCCAACACCTCAGGGACGCGTTCCTCTATGCCGAACGGGCGCAGGAGCGGGATTGGGATCTGTCGAAAGGCGAAATCGTAGTAACCGTTCCTGCTTCGTTCGATGAGGTCGCAAGAAGCCTCACCGCCGAGGCCGCCAAGGCTGCGGGGCTTGGGGACGTCACATTGCTGGAGGAGCCGCAGGCTGCATTCTACGCCTGGATGGCGCAGACGCGCGGAGAATGGCGAAACCTGATTGCTGATGGCGATATCGTGCTGGTCTGCGATGTCGGTGGTGGGACAGCCGATTTCAGCTTGATCGCGGTCACAGATGTCGAAGGCCGCCTGGAGCTTGAACGTGTCAGCGTGGGCGAGCACATTTTGTTAGGTGGCGACAATATGGATTTGGCGCTCGCACATGCGCTGAATGCCAAGCTTGAGGCCGAGGGCAAACGGCTGGACTCCTGGCAGTTCCTGGCGCTCGTGCATGCGGCTTCGAAAGCCAAGATCGTTCTGTTTGACGATGGCGGCCTGGCACAGGCGCCAATCGCGGTCCCCTCGCGCGGCTCCAGCCTGCTTGCCAAGACTGTCTCTACGACTCTCGATCGTGAGATGTTGGAGCAAATCGTTGTCGACGGTTTTTTCGCCAGAACAATCCTTGACGACCTGCCGCGCGAGGGCCGTATGGCAGGGCTGCAGGAATTCGGTCTACCCTACGCTTCCGATCCGGTCGTCAGCAAGCATATCGCCCAGTTTCTTGCTCAGAGTCTGCAGAACGTGAAGGCAAGCGAAAAACTTGCCGCTCTGGTGGGAGCATCGGCTGGCGCGCAGGTGCTGATGCCGACCGCGGTCTTGTTCAATGGGGGCGTTTTCAAAGCCGCGCCAATCCGAACCCGGGTGCTTGATCTGCTGGCGTCCTGGAATGGGGGCCAGCCAGTGCGGGAATTGCGGGGTTTTGAACCAGACCTCGCCGTCGCACGCGGCGGCGCGATCTACGGACGTCTCCGCGCCACCGGCAAGGGCATACGCATCAAGGCCGGCGCGGCGCGCTCCTATTACATTGGCCTAGAAACGTCGATGCCCGCCATTCCGGGCTACAAGCCGCCGCTGAAGGCATTGTGTGTTGTCCCGCAGGGGATGCAGGAAGGCACAGAACTGCTGATCGAAGGACGAGAGTTCGGCCTTGTCACCGGTCGCACGGCGGAGTTTCGGTTTTTCTCCTCGTCGGTACGAAGCGGCGATACGCCGGGACAGATACTCCCCGACGCCGAGCGCGAGCTTGATGACGCTGGCCTGCTCGAAGTCGCGATCCCGGCACTGGACGTCCCAGTGGGGCAGGTGGTGCCGGTCCACGTCAGTCCCGTCGTCACCGAACTTGGCATCCTTGAGCTTTGGATGAGGCACACGAACTCCGATCGCCGGTGGAAGGTTGAGTTCCAGGTCCGCACGGAATAGCGGCCGGACCGACTCTGGAGGTAATTCTTGACGAAAGACCGCGCCCGCTTCGCCATTGGAATCGATCTCGGCACGACCAATTCCGCACTTGCATTCGCGCCGCTGGTCGGTGAGGGAACGCCGGAGGTCCTTCTCATCCCGCAATGGGAAGGCCTGGCGAGTCTGAGCGAGAAGCCAACGCTACCGTCTTTCTTGTACCTGCCAGAGGAAGCGGTCGCGGCGCAGTTGCGCGGCGAGGAGGTCGGCGCCGGGCAATGGATCGTCGGCCTTTTTGCACGTATGAAGGCAAGCGAAGCGCCCGGACGGGTCGTCCATTCCGCGAAGTCGTGGCTTTGCCATCACGCCGCCGACCGGTCGGCACCCTTTCTGCCGTGGGGATCGGCGGTTCTGCCACGTGAGCAGAAAATCTCACCGGTACGAGCGTCGGCGCTGATTCTGAATTATCTGCGGGGGACCTGGAACGGCCGGTTTGCGCAAGCCGGGTTTGCGTTCGATGACCAGGACATCACGGTTACCGTCCCGGCTTCCTTCGATGCGGCGGCGCAGCGCCTGACGATTACCGCCGCCGAGGCGGCGGGCTTCCCCGCCGATGTGCGACTGCTCGAAGAGCCGCAGGCTGCGTTCTACTGCTGGCTGGAAAGCCACGACCCAGCGCGCGAATTATGGCAGTGGCCCGACAGCGGCGATGCCGGGCTTCGACACGTGTTGGTCATCGATATCGGCGGCGGCACCTCCGATTTCAGCATTTTTGAAGTTCGCCCGAACGAGCAAACGCCGAACCCTGACATCAGGCGCGTCGCAGTGAGCGAGCATACGCTGCTCGGCGGCGACAATATCGACCTTGCCGTCGCGCATTTCCTGGAGCCGCGGCTTGCCGGGGCGGGTGGCCAGCTTTCCGGCCCGCAATGGGATCAGCTCGTCGCCGCCTGCCGTCATCTGAAAGAGCAGGCGCTGGGCGGTACGGGGCCGCCGGATGAGCGGTTCGTTGTCGCAGTGGCCAGTCGCGGGTCGGGGATGGTCGGCGGCTCGCAGACGGCGACGGTGACGCGGGCGGAAATCGAGAGCCTGTTGCTGGAGGGATTTTTTCCGTTCTGCGACGCGGCGGCGCGGCCGTACCGGACGAACGCGGCCCTAAGGGAATGGGGGCTTCCTTATCCTGCCGACAGCGCGATAACCCGACACCTTGCCGAATTCATCAACGATCGCCCGCGCATTGATGCCGTCCTGTTCAACGGCGGGTCCGTCCGACCGTCGCTCCTGCGCCAAAGACTCCGCGAGCAGATCGGACGCTGGCAGGACGGCCTCGTGCCTCAGGTTCTGGAGAACGAGGCACCGGACCTCGCTGTGGCGCGTGGAGCCGCACGATTTGGTGCGCTTCTTCACCACCGTTCGGGTCGCATCGCCGCTGGCGCGGCCGCTGCGATCTTTCTCGAAGTCGAGGGGATGCGGGCAACGGATCGCGAGGCTGTGGATGCGCCCCTCGTCTGCGTTCTTCCTCAGGATGCAGCGCCGTCGCAGCTTTTTGAGATCGCTGATCTCGGGCTTAAGCTCCGCACCGATCAGCTGGTGCGCTTCCAGGCTTATTCCTCAACCCGGAGCGACAGCCGGGCCGGAGACATCATCTCCCGGTCCGAAGGCGAATTTCACCCGTTGCCCCCGCTGCAGACCATTGTCAGGACGGCTGAGCTATCCGGTCCGGAGGCGGGCGGGATGTTGCCCGTCGGTCTGACGGCGCGGATGAACGCACTGGGGCTGCTCCAGATCTCGTGCGTCAGCGCCGCCCCCGCCATCCAGCAGTCCTGGCCGCTGGAATTCGACATGCGCGAGCACGTCCAAGGCGTCGCGGGCGCGGCCGGTGCGAGGCGGGCGCGGCAGGCAAACGCTCCGATTGAACCGAACGCTTCAGCGGACGCGCTGGAAACGGCCCGCAGGCAGATCGGGATCGTGTTCACCCAGCCTGCCAATATCAGTAAAAAGAACAAAATTACTGCTGCCATGATCCTCAAGGGTATGGAGCGAATCCTCGTGTCTGGCAGAGGTGAATGGAACGGGTCTCTGCTGCGCGCCCTTTGGCCTGCGCTCGAGGAGCGGTGGGACGACAGACGACGTTCGGCGGACCACGAAGAGGCATGGCTCATCATGGCTGGTTTCCTGCTGCGCCCGGGCTTCGGCGTTGTCCGGGACGAACTTCGTATCGATGCCCTGTGGCGGGTGCACGACGATGGCCCGTGTTTTGCCGGTCGGCGGATCAAGAGCCAGGAATATATACTCTGGCGCCGGGTGGCGGGTGGGCTCACCCGCGAACGTCAAACCAGGCTCATGGCTGGAGAGATCGACAGGATCCGCAGCGGCAAGGCGCCTGACGAACTGGTGCGCCTGGCTGGATCCCTGGAACTGATCGACCACGACACCAAGGCGGAATTGGTGCGGTGCTTCTGCGACACCGCGGTGACGCTTGCACGGGCCAAGCAGCACTGCGCTCCTTATCTTGCGGCGCTCGGGGTCCTTCTCAACCGAACTCCGCTCTATGCAGGGCCGGAGACCGTCGTCTCGCCGGATCTCGTCGAGCACGCGTATCAGGCTTTCGAGCGCTTCGATTGGACTACGCCGGAGTTGCTCGATCTGCAGACTCTCTTCCTCCGCGCCGCGCGCGTCGTCGACGATAGGAACCTGGATCTACCGGTGTCCTTGCGCGGCCTGATTGCCAGCAGACTGGAGAAATCGGGCGTCCCTGCGCTGCAGACCGCAAAAATCAAAGCGTTCGTTCCGATCGGACGATCCGACCGCGCCAGTCTATACGACGATTCACTCCCTCCCGGTCTGCTCCTGATCGAATAGCCATGCACGAGGCCCGCGCCACTAAATTAGCGGCCATGCTGCCGCGCCGCCCGATGGTTCGTACCGACATGACCCACCTTTTCCCACCAATCAGAACAGAACCGCGGACCATTGCGGTCAGCGCGCGGGTTGCCGATCCGAGATGGAGACGGACGGCAAAGTACTGGGCAGGTCGTTGATCGGCCGCGACGGATCGCTATCGATCGTGTAGCCCAGCATGCGGTATTCGGCCCGCCGCTTTGCAGCCATCCGCGCCAGCACCGGTACTGAGGCATCCACATAGTCGACGACGAGAACGTCGGATTTCCCGGCATATCGTCGATGGAGCCGGCCCACATATTGCGCCAATGTCCCCTTCCAGGAGATAGGCATCGTCAGGAACAGCGTATCGAGCCGCGCATCGTCAAACCCTTCACCATGTGACGCCCGGTCGCCAGTATCAGACGTTCTTCCTCTTCAGGTACACCCAACGCCGCCTCGGCGCGTTTTCGCTCGGCCACCGACAGACCTCCGCGCAAGACCGCGATATTCTTGACAAAGGAGGAGAAGCGTCTCTCAAGATAGTTGAGATGGTCTTTCCGTTCAGTCAGAACAATGGGCGATCGCTTTCTTTCGAGAGCTTCCAGAACATCGTCGAAGATGAGATCATTGCGCTCTATCCTGAGACAAGGCTGCGTAGATTTCCGGCATCGGAGGTCTTTCCGCCGACGCGAGGGACAGGGGTAGCTTGAACCTTGTCGTCCGGTCGCGAACCCGATGGCGGATGCCGCGCTGGGACGCCTGGGTCCGCGCGTCGACCCTGTGTCGAACCGGACCGCACTGCATGAAAATAATCGGGTGATGCCCGTCCTTTCGGGCAACCGTGGCGGATAGCCCGAGAACGAAGCGGGCCTTGGTGCGCCGGGCTACCAGCTCGAAGCTCGCGGCGGAAAGGTGGTGGCATTCATCGACGATCAGATGTCCATACGCGCCAATGAGATCGTCGACTTCGCCATTCCTGACCAAGCTCTGGATCAGCGCTAAGTCGACGACGCCGGTCGGTTTGCACTTGCCGGCCCCGATCACCCCGATCTGCTTCGGGTCGATATCCAGGCAGGACCGCAAGCGCTCCACCCACTGATCGAGAAGCTCGCGGCGGTGGACCAGGACCAGTGTATTACGATGGCGTCGTGCGATCAGCGCGGCGGCGTCGACCGTCTTGCCGAATGCCGTCGTGGCCGCGAGGACGCCATGATCGTGGAGAGCGAGATCGGCTAGGGGTGTCTGCTGGGGCGGCAGCAACTCTCCGCGGAATGACAGTTCCGCCGGCAACGGCTGACCGAGTTCGCGACGATCTTCCAGAACAACCTCGATTCGATGGCTTCGAGCGAGTGCGGCTACCTCGTCGAAACAGCCGCGCGGCAGAGCCACGTGCCGCGGATGAAACTCGGCGCAGGAGACGACCGGGGGCTTGCCGAATGTCGGGAGGCGCATGGCCTGAGCCCGATAGAACTCCGGTTTTTGGAATGCCGCCAGCCGGACGAACTGCGCGACCAACGCCCGGGGAAAGCTGAGCCCTTTCGAGGTAAATCTGATCAGCAATAACGACGTTCAGCGTCTTCGGAAGAGAGGCCTCGATCCGAACTGGCTCCGTGCGGCGCGACGGGAGCAGTTTCCACGGCTCGTCGGCAGCTTGGTCTTCTACCGGCATCCGGACGCCGAGGATGCGTCCCGAATGCTCCGCCTCGTCGGCAATCCCGAAGACCGAGCCCGCCGAATTTCGAATCAGCGCGGATAGAAGGGCCCACTGGTCTTCGTAGGGTTTTAGGTTTTCGTCGACAAGACGCTGTTGCCGACTTCGCGTGCCCGTCCCTGCAGCGGCAGGGCGATCAAACCCCCATCCCGCCGAGCGGCATCGTATCCTGGTTCGGAAAAAACCTATCATAAGAGGAGAAGCCAATCTCTGGGCGCCTCTCCATTGTCTCGGTGATGAGTGCGGCCCCCATCTGACGGGCCGTCCGCGCCGGGACCGGCTCGCAGAAAAATGTCCAGATATGACCTCCGTCCCGACCTAGACCGTTCGAGAGCGGCGGCGATGCCCCTGCGACGGCACGTTTCCAAGAATGCTCCGGCATCCTCCGTGCACGCTTTCTTGTCGAAATCGGCGGCAAGGAACAGGCATGTCTCATCGGAAAGCAAGGGATAGACTCCGGCGATAAAATCACCAGATCGAGTATCGCCGCCTCGAAGATGCCTTTCGATAATCTCGTCGGACGGAGGAAAAATGCCTGATGGGGCATTCTCCACATTTTACCTTTGGCTTGCCGCAAATGCCCTTTGCCCATTCGTTGAAGCAAGCCGGCGAATTCCGGCGCGACCGGTCTTGCGGTTTTCCCATCGCACCGGTCGGGCCCTATAGGTGGGCGGCGGACGGTCTGCGATCTCATCCCTTCTTGATTAACTTGGAGCCGCAACGTGTCTGACGTCGAGCGCACCTCGGCCGGAATGCAAATGGTCATTCCGGGCTGCGAACGGCGAACGCTACCCCGGTCCACGACGCGGGTTGACGAAACTGGTCAAGGTTTGCCCGGCTTCTACAAGCCCCCCAGCCTGCGGGAGCAGCTCGCAAGCCGCGCCGATGCGCCTCTGCGGCCGAGCAAAGGACAGAAGGTATTGCCGAAAAGCGGATTGTTCGGCCAATAGACGATCGTGCCCCTACTCGCCCGGAACGCAGCCTTACTGGCAGAATATGCGTAACACCGTAACAGCGATACGGCCGTTACACCGTAACGCGGCCGCAACGCACACTGCCGTTACGCTCTCGGACACGGCGAGGATCGGCACGGGACCTTTCGAGGCGACCCGTGCCGGTCGCCAGGATCGTGCTCGCAGGAAAACGGCGCCATCGCTTACTGACGCATCACAGCGATCGCAGCGAGAACCCGATATAGCAGTCGTCCCAATTGCAACAGCGCCAGCAAAGTCCAGGTGTTGGCGATTTCGCATCGACCGCGTACATAGATCAAATGGCACGCCCCCGCAAATTTGATCCCGAAGAAGTTCTCGGCCGCGCGCGCGAGGTGTTCTGGCAAAAGGGTTTCCAGGGCACCTCGCTTGACGACATTACCGAAGCGACCGGGCTCAATAAGCCCAGTCTCTATGCCGCCTTCGGGGACAAGAATGCGCTGTTCCTGAAGGTACTTGACCGCTACCACGCCTACATCGTCGAGAATGCCGCGCGCATCATCAATGAGGGGCCGTCGGCGCGCGCTGCGATCGAGCGCTGGCTGACCGGTTTCGTCCCGCGCTGCTCCGGCGTCAAGGGCAGCCGGGGCTGCCTCTCTGTCAACGCCTCGGTCGACGGCGCCGGCGAGAACAAGGAGGTCAGAAAGCGGGTCGCGGCCTTCAACCGCAAGCTCGAACTGTTGCTCCGCGACCGTCTGCGCGCCGACCGCACACAATTTTCTGATCAGTTCGATCCCGACGCCGTCGCGCACACGATTATCGCAATCTATCAGGGACTTATGGTGCTGGCCAAGGACGCACCCGAGGCCGCGCGGGTGCGCGCCGCGCTCGATCAGACGATGAAGCTGCTTGTTTGATTGCATTTTTCCGTTATGTACTACGAAGTATATAATCGGGGAGCCGCCATGAAGGCCATTCAGATCGAAGCGTTCGGTAATCCTGCCGAGGTGTTGAAGCTCGTCGACATTCCTGATGTCGGGCCACCCCTCGCGGGCGAAGTGGTGATCGCACTCGAAGCGTCGCCGATCAACATGAGCGACCTGTTGATGATCTCCGGCCGCTACGGCTACCGACCGAAGCTGCCGAGCATCGTCGGCACCGAGGGCGTCGGCCGCGTGGTCGCGGTCGGCAGCGGCGTCAAGCATCTGAAGGAAGGCGACCGCACGCTGGTGCCCTATCCCGCGCCCGCCTGGGCGGAGCGGATCAAGACCGACGCGACGCGGCTCAGGCCACTTGCCGGCGACAACGTGGAGCAGCTTGCGATGCTCGGCATCAATCCGCCGACCGCATATCTGATGCTGACCGACTACGTGAAGCTGAAGCCGGGCGCGTGGGTGATCCAGAATGCGGCCAATTCCGGCGTCGGGCGTGCTCTGATCGGGATCGCAAAATCGCAGGGACTGAAGACCATCAACGTCGTGCGGCGTGACGACGTCGTCGCGGACTTGAAAGCGGCCGGCGGGGATGTCGTGCTGGTCGACGGACCCGATCTTGCCAAGCGCGTGGCGACTGAAACCGGCGGCGCACAGATCTCGCTCGCGATTGACGGTGTCGCCGATACCGCAACGGCAAACCTAATCGGATGCCTAGCGCCGAAGGGTTCGCTGGTGTTCTACAGCGCGATCAGCGGCAAGCCATTCACCGCACCGGCGCAGCCCTTCATCTTCCGCGACATCGCAATCCGCGGCTTCTGGCTCGCCAACTGGTTCAACAGCGCAAGCGCAGACCAGATCACCGCGATGTATGATCAACTCGCCCCGCTAGTCGCCTCCGGTGTCATCAGCGCCCCGGTCGCCGGGACCTTCAGCTTCGCGCAAATCCCGGAAGCGGTTGCGGTTGCCGCGAAGAACCGCGGCAAGGCGCTGTTCACGCCGGGATGATCAAACCGCGGCAATTTTCTCAGATGTCCCGGGCGGCGGGGCCTGACGCGGGGCAATACGCAGGAGGCGACAATGCCTTCACCTCCACAATTCGATCGACTTAGTCGCCCTCACGGCTGCCAGCATCCTGCTGCTGGGCTTCGCCGGCGCCATCGCTGCCCTGCTGATCCGCTAAGGCGGCGGCCGCGAAAACAGGCAATTTTCGTGCTGTAAGCCGTTGCCGTGCTGTACCAATGGAATCAAGACTTTACCGTGTAGTGCCGCGTGCTCCCGACAGCACGGAAACAGCACGGCGCTTCGCGCTTTGTTCTTTCAAGGACTAAACGAAAACGCGCCGGGCGTGAACCGGCGGGCCGAATGTCCAAATCTGGGTCCGTTTAGTTCGCCCAGGTAGTCGGCACGTTCTCCAACACTGCTATCGGCTCGCCGCCCCGCCATCGTTGAGGATGCTTGGGCGGCGTGGAATGCTGCATCGGCCGACAGTCCAATGCGCGCTCATGGGTATCCTGAAAGATCGGCAAGAAGCTTGTCCGGGCCGCGGGACTCTGCTCCTGCCAGGAGCAAGTTTCACTTAAACGCAAGCATCGGCCCCCTTTGTCAGGGTCGACCAATGCGTGGCGGGTTCGGCCGACCTCAGGCAAACCCCTAGCGGCTTCTCTCAGCACGCGATCGGAGCGATCATTGGCGGAATGTCCAGACCAGCCCGACGCCCACGCCCCCGAGGGCCGCCCGCTCAAGATCACGTTCGGCGAGATGCGCGAGATGGGTGTCCGCGACATCATCGTATTTTGCGCCGACTATCGTTGCGGCCACAGCGTTGCGTTGAGCGCCGATCGATGGGCTGATGCTGTACGCCTATCGGATATCGAGTGGCGGTTCATCTGCCAGTCCTGCGGCAGACGCGGCGCCGACGTCCGACCGGATTTTGAGAGCGGTAAGCCGCCAATGGCAATGGCCCCATGTCATGGGGTAGTTTCCCGGGCTGTCTCGTTACGTTAGTAATTCCGACGAACGATAATCCTCATGAACTCGCCCCGGAAGAAGGAATGGACCTTCACGACTTGGGAGCCGTGGAGGAGGAGGCTGCCCGCGCGCTGGCAGATATGGCGCGGGACACCATTCGAACAAGATCCTCCCCCGGCGAGGCGCGCGAGTCGGGTCGGGGCCGTCTCCGCACCAAAGCCCCTCGACCTCTTGGATCCTTCGATCTGTAGATCGACACCATTCGCGCGCTGTAGCACGGGATCGGCGCCGGACCCTACAGGCTCATAGAAATGATGGCTGCCAAGCCCACGGCGGCTGCACCCCACGCCAATGCAACACCCAAGGCCGCATAGCCATCGTCGCCTCCTCCCATACGATGGGGGCGCTGGCGGCTCGCGCGCGCTAATGAGATAGATCAAAGGCCAACGAGTAGCGCTGCTGCGGCGCGCCCACAGTGAAAACACCACCGCCAATAGCAAGCACGAGCACTAGTTGTTCTCTGCCCATGCCCTAACTTAACCTAGATTAAGTCGGTGTGGCTATGCAGCTTATCGCGGAAACACGCTTCGGAAAATCGGCCCAGCAATTAGCGATTGGGCAACGGCGGCCTTGGATTCACAGCGTCCCAATCGGGCCTTTGCAGCGCAAAAAAAAGGCCCAAGCCGGAGGGGGGCGCGCCCGGCTTGGGAAGCGCTCACTCAACGAGCAGCGGCCCCAGCTCGCGGGTACCGGGGGCAGGGAGCTGGGGCTACCCTGGAGAAGGGCTTAACTTGCTAGTCAGTTCGGGCGTGAACAACATTGCGATCCCGGTTCCATAACGGGAACCTATGCGGTAGGTTCTGCGCCCATCAGGGGTGATGGGGATGGGGCGATAGAGCTTTTTAGGGCTCAGAAGATTGCTGAGGCACCGGGCGCCTCAAGGAGGCGATGTCACTTCTGCGATGAGACGCAAGAGATTGGGCACAGCATCCAAATGTTCGAGTGCGAGCACTGCGGAGAGCGAAGCTGGGACGATTAAGGCCGGAGGGTAGCGGTTGACGCGCTCGACATAGCGGCTGATCCGTCGGGCTTGCCGCGCCAGCTGAACCGCAGCACGGCGCTGTTGCGTTGGCGCAGAACGTGGCCGGCGCCGATACCGAAAGACTTGCTCATGGCGTGGGCATGGCCGCGCCTCCAGCTTCGTCAGCTTCGACTCGTCCATTCCCGGATAAGCATCCGGAGCGGATACGTTCCCATTGTGAGCCGAGGAAATATTCACCGGGCGAAAGCAGTTCCTGGGTGAAGCGATTCGCCTTCGGCCCAAACGTTACCTATCTAGGACTCCGGTCAGTGGAGTTCTCGCGTATGGCCTCGCCGTCGATCATTCCGAACGATCGCCTCGACAAGGACTTCTACATCGTCCTCGACGACTTCCGCGACGGAGCGGCCTTCCGCGAGACCGACGAAGGCATCGACCATTCCACGCTGATTAGCGACCTGCTCACCGGACAATATGATCGGGTGCTTCGCGTGGTGGCGCTCAACCCGGTCGAGGGCTGGTCGCGCGACGCGTCCGAGGACATCGCGCGCGAGCTCGAGCGCAGGGTTGCTGCCGAAGGTCACGAGATCTCGGAGGCCTTGAAAGATTTCATCGAGAGCCAACTTGGCCGCTCGATCGGCGTGCAGCTCGCGCTTCTACTCCGGATCGGAGGTCGTGGCTGAAAAAGGCGAGCAGCCGCAGTGCGCGACGTTCCCTACTGGAGGCGTTCGATATCGAACTCAAACCGAGCCCGCATCACAGGGCCGTTTTCGTCGCGAGCCTCAATTACTAAGTTGGCGGAATTCGATCGAATGCTGTCTCGCGCTAAATCTACCAGCGCGCGCGCGGCCTCATTCCGAACGGCCTCCATGTCGGGGAGGTCCATTCCCTCCTCATCCTGAATGAGATGCTTGCCATCTCGCAGGTCGAAATAGTAGCGCGGCATAAGAGTCTGCCGTGGAACACGATGTTGTCTGATCTCGGCAAAATAGTTTCTGTTAGGGGCCATTTCCTTAATCGATGTTAAGCTTGCGCCATGTCGCTTACTTTTTTGTTCCCGACCATTTCGTCAGGTGCGAGCGGAGTGCTGCGCCGATGGCTTGGATAGCCTCACCATCCCATCTTTGCGGCCGTCACGTTCGTCAATTCGTGAGCGGTGGCCGCCTCGGTGGGCATCGGCTGCTGTGTTTTAAGCTCCGGCGGTTCTGACGTGAAGTACTGCACCAGCAGACGTTCGAAAACGATCAGCGGCGCATCTTCCTCTGCTTCCTTCGATGCAACGCGTCGTACCATAGCCACCTCTCTTGAAGCAGTATGCTGGACTCGTCTTCCGCAGTACGACTAGCAGCTAGCCAAAGCGTGGCTCTTGATCCACCGCAAGCAACTCGTCTCCCCACCTTGAGCAAGGAATTTGCTGACTTGAGCTAAGTCAACACGACACCCCCTTCCAGAAGACGATTGGGGTCGCAAAGCCTGAAGCGGTGCCTTCGTTATTCGTGCTGAACGCGCGTGGTGCTTCCCTCCCGGGTGGGAAGCTCGTCCTCGCAGGCGCTTCCGCGATCGTATTTGCGGATCGTCCGGTCCGTGCCGCGGGACAGCGACAAGCGATGGATGCCGCTCGAATACAATGCGGACGGGTCGCTCGACGTTTACATTCAGAGCGACTCGCCGTGAAGGGCACGGGAGGCAAACTGGTTGCCAGCTGCCGGAGGCGTGTTCAGTATGTCGATCCGCATCTACCGGCCCGAGCAGTCTGTGCTGGACGGTCGTGGAAGCCGCCCGGTATTCGTAAGGTTGCTACGTAAAGTGCCGGCTATCCTGGCTTTCGGCTTCAGCGGCAGACCCTTGAAAAGGCCTGCCACTTCGGTCGGCGCAAACTGCAAATTGATTGAAATCAAGCGAGAACGTCCGTAGCCGGCTTTAATGCCGCTATGCACGCGCAAAGCCTCAATGCACAGTTGAGCGTAGCGATCGCCGCTGGCGTCGCTGTGGGACTAGCTGTTGCTGCAATAACAGTTTCGGCGAAGCCCAACACGCCTTCTTATCCGCTTGGTGTAAAAAGCGATCCTCTGGAGGTCATTGTGCCGCGATCGGGTTGCCTGCAAGCGGTCTGGCCGTATGGGTGCGACTTCGTCGACGCCGTACCGGAAACAAAGCACGTCAGACCCGACCGAAAACGACAACGTCATGGCTTGAGACGGCAGCTGTCTTGAAGAGGGGCGCGCACAGTTGACCCACGTCAAAGCTTTGCGGGAACGCCGCCAATATCCTTCGAGCGTTGACCTTGAGATCCGATTGACACGAAGGAATGATTTAATGAAGTGTCTTTCTTCCCTTATCGGCGGTGCCATGGCGCTGATGGTGACTGCTGCGTCTGCCCAGTCCATCAACCTGACCGGGCAATACACCTGTGTTCAGGCATGCCGGGGCGGCATGCTGGCCGTCATCACTCAGAATGGACCTGAGTTGAACTTGACCACCGAGGCAGGCGTGCCGTCCCGAGCCTGGCTGGACTGGATCTATCCGAATAGTCGCATCTGGATCGATGCCTACGACATCAGCGCAGTCTACACACCGGATGGCATGACCATCCAGTTCGACAATGGGACCGTTTGGCAGCGCTACATCCCGCCGTCACCTGCGCCCGTGATCCATCGGCGAAGGTAGGAACGCCGTTTCTACGGCGAGTTCATTACCGGTCCGTCGCGCGGCCACGGCGAGCAGTTGGCCTGAGGTTGACCGCTGCTGACCCCTGAGCTGCCAACCCACTAACCACCTTGACGTTGCCTGTCGGGAGCAGACCGGAGCTGACGGTCCTCACTTGCGATTGCGGATCGCTCGCCATCCGGAGTCAGCACGGCCAATGCGATCTCGCCATCCCTAATGTAGTGGTTGACGCGACCGGTGGAGAGGGTTTCGCCGGCCTTGTAGATCCGGACTTCTTCGATCGCGCCATTCTTCCTCAGTTCGGCGATCATGTAGTCGCGCTCCGCATTCGTGTCGGCGTCGGTGGCGTGGGTGATCTGGAACGAAAGGCGCGTGAGCGAGATGCCGGTGTCCCGAGTGGCCGCACCGATCCAGAGAACGCGTTGATCGGCCGGGGGGCGTTCGATGGCTAGCCAGAACTCGGCCGTTCCCCAGGTTGCGCTGGCGCGCGTCAGGCTCAAAGCCCAGAATCTGACATGATGGCGCTTTCTCGGACTGCTGTCGATCGCCTGCTGGAAGCCGATATCCTGGCCGCGACCGAACAGGTAGAGCGTGCTGAACGGGGCCGTCGGATATGGCTTGTTGCGGACGAAGGCTTTCACCATTCCCCATGAGCTGGCGAGACTGAGCGGGTCCGCCTCGAACCAGCCAAGCTCCGCGAAGCACTGGCGGAGCTGGAGAAGCGTGCCGACCAGCACGATGTTGACGGGATCTCCAGGCAGTCCGTCTCCGGTGACAGTGTAGCTCGGCACCTGCTTGCTTTGGAGAATCCTGAGGCCAATGCGGATGATGCGGGGGAGGATGCCATAGGCGGCGAGGCCATAGGTGACCGCGACGGCAAGTATCCAGGGAAGCCTGCGGTCGGCCGTCTCGAACACGACGAAGACGATCAACCAGACGCAAAATACGCCCAGTCCGAAGATGAGCACACGTTGAATGAGACGCTTCAGCAAGTTCATGATCTCGCCTGGTCTAGTCGGTGATCGTCCTGCGACCACGAGGTGGCGGTACAATGCAACGTCACAGCCCAAACAGCGGCATCTGCCTCCTTGGGCCTCGATAGCGGAAGCTACTTCATTCCGCTCGAGGTTTCGATCACCGGCAGGTTGCCGACTTTTTGGCCCGTCGAAACGATGTCGCGAATGTCGGCAAGGCCTAATGGCGCTTGCTGATGAGATCATTGAATGAGTTCACTTCACATGATGGCCGCTTAGGTGAAGGGTTTCGGACGCGGCCGCTTGAGGGATGGCGCGGCGTATTCGGCGGCCGGCGTCCGAAAGCCTCCAAAGGAAACCGCGCTGGGGGGACGTAGGACGATGCCGCGTGATCGAGTTAAGTCGCGTCAAACAACCTTGCGACGATCAATAGGGTCGCCTATGGGGTTAATGTTTGGCGGCACCTGTACTTTCACGGACTTGGCCGTAGTAAAAATACGACACCACACAATCTAAACGTGAGTTCCTCGATATTCGAATCTCATGAGGCAAAGTTCAGGGCGAAGGCCTCCCTGACAAAGGGGGCCGATGCTTGCGTTTATAAGTGAAGCTTGCTCCTGACAGGAGCGAGGCCCCGGCGCGGAGCGTCTTGCCGATCTTCAGGATACCCATGCCCTCGGCCTTTCAGAGCAATCGGATCAGCGTCAGCGATGCCGGCGGCGTCGCCAAGTGCGCTGGGACCCTCGGATAGCGGAGTTATCCAAGTTAAAGGCGGTCATGCTCATGGTGCCGGTATGTGGATCAAAAATGAATGCACCGAATGCTATTCGCGCCGGCAGTTACAACTCACGCGCGCATGCGGCATAATCGCACCTAGGTTGCTTTTCTTTGCGAAACCTCTGCACAGGGTATCTAATAATGGTTGAACTCTGTAGGTTTAGTATTTTGGGTTTACAGTCATGCGCCACGTTTCGAGGCAACGACATCCCGAGAAACCCAAGCCCTTCACGTGGGTCGTCCTGTATGGAGGTATGTCCGTTGAGTGTAGCGACGAGGCCGGCGCGAAGAAATTAGCGGCCAAGCTCCGCCGGAAAGGTTACCGGCTGGCGGCTCGAACGGCGGATGGCGTATCGCCCTCCTGGCGAATCGATCCCGAGGATCTTGACGAGTGGCTGAGCCGGGAAACCCAAGCCAGTTGATGGAGGCGGGGCTGGCGCTCCAGCAGGCACGACGCTCTATTGGGTCCGCGGTGCCGCCGGTTCCCGCTGGCGGCGTGAGGAATTCCGTTTGCACGGATACTCCAGAGCGCGACCGATGGATGGACTATGCCCAAAGGCTTACAGACCAAGATAGCCGAATCATCCTAGTCCTAGGACACCTCGGGCGTTCCCATTACCGTCCGGGTCTCCAACGGCCCCGGCAATTGTGTGCTGGGGCCGTTTTTTGCGTTGGTCATCGTTATCGAAGCCTCCAGCGACTGTGAACGGAAAGCGAATCGTGCTGTCGGGAGCACGCGGCACTACACGGTAAAGTCTTGTTCCATTCATATAGCACGGCAACGGTTTAGCTACGTGGCTGATAGCTTCCGAGAAGAGCCTGTTATCCGAAAATATCCTCGACAGCGAGTTGTGCTGAATGACCAGAGAGGGGACCCTTCCAACTGATAAGATTTCATACGAAACGGAGTCGGTTAGTCGACTGATAAGGAAAACCGACAAAGCTTATCAGTTGAGCACCGCTTGGCCCCAAAACCCCCCGTAGTCCGCCGGCGAGCTGGTTTTCAACGCACTGAAAAGACGCTGGGAGCGGCCGCTAACTATCTACAGGAGTCTGATGGTCACATTAGCCTTTCCCCGGTGGCGCTCTCCCCGATAAAACCAGTCGTAGAGCCAAGGCAGACCGATCACACCATCGTTGACGTACAGGAAGATCTCGCCGCTGCGGCGAGCGGTGAACTGATCCCTGTAGACTTGGGGGCTGGTGCTTGGGACGGGCTTGGGGTCCAGGAAGTATTCATCGACGCCGGTCTCGCCGATTCGCGCGATCAGCCGGTACCACGGCCGGAACAGAATCCGGCGGAGCAGGATCGTCGCATAGCCCTTCACTTCATCGAAGCCGCGCATGGTCGAGGTCCGGTAACCTACTGGCGTCGTCGGCTTGTCATCGTCCTGCCATGGCTCGCTCTCGCTCATCGTGACCGCGATCTCGTACTTGAAGCCTGCCCGAACCGTCAGGTGAGTAGGTGCGCACAGCTTGCTCGTATCAAACTCGTTGCCCGCCTGGGGTATTCCCTTGTCGGCGGCGACGAGGGCCACCGGCGGTGTGCCTTTGCAGAAGGCGCCCATGGAATCGGCCACGTTGAAACCAAAGTGGCCCAAGGCTGTCGCGCCGTACCAGACCATAAGGAAGGTCAGCAAAAAAGGTACGACGTGACGGCGGCCAGCATTGAGAACGGCTTGATACACCGGATGGGTTCGGAACGCGTAGATCGCAGTATGGACGGCGCCCGACAGCGGTGCGGGTGAGGCGCGGTTCTGCCAGATAATCCGCATGCCGTCGCGGATGCGTGCGCTAAGCGAATTGCCCACGCCCACGAGCACGGCGACGGCAATGCCGCCGCCGACGAACCATTCGGGGTTGGCGGCGTACCAATCCGTCCACCAGTGGAAGGCGCGCGGCAGGAAGGATTCGAGGGCGCGGACCGCTTCGGACACCATCCGGATGCCGCTCTCGTACTCGTGGGCCGGACGCAAGGGGTGGAAGAGCCAGAACCCGACGAGATGCAGAGTTGCGGCGAGCGTCGCAAAGTACGCAATGCGGCGCATCCAGACGAAGTTCCAAAGCTTCTCCTGTGCGACGTACCGCGCCGAGGCGCCCGCCGCCGTTTCGAAAGTGCCTTGGCTGAGTGGCGTAAGCTTGCCGTTGCGGGAGACAACGAGGTAATCCGGCGGCAGGCCGATCGGCGCGTAAGCGTTGCAGCCGCTGTCGATCCGGTCGAAGACGCTCTCGTGGATCTTCGGCACGGGGATCCTGACATCGACATACGGGTCGTTGCACAGGTCGCTAACCTTGCGCGGACCGTAGCGATAGTACGAGCCTAGGCCCGAACGTGAATCGTAAAGCCGTCCGTCCTTGTCCTGGGACGAGCTAATCCACTTGATGGAATCAGGGTCAGCGAAAGGCGCGCTTTTGAAGATCAGGCCACGCTTGATCGCCTCATCCACAAGCCAGTTGAGGGGAACGAACGCCACTGCGTCATCGGGATAGCCGCCACCCACGTTGGCGTGCACGCCGACGAACCAGACCTGGACCAGCCGTTCGTCATCGATCGTGGTGGGAACGGCCGGCCTCGATTCACCTTCCTCGGTCCATAAGACGGGATGGAAGGTGGTGCGCTCGTCATCGAGCGCGAGGGCGTGGCGGGCGCATTTCACGCGTGGGCTCAGAATGCGGTTTGGAAGCTCGAGAGGCCAGACCCAGTTGCTAACGCCACGGGTCATTTCATCCAGGGGCAAGCCGTAGGCCGCCACGGTGTCCCAGACGCCGATGAATTCGATCGCCGGAACGTCCTTCCGGGCGATCTGCGCATAGGATTTGTTGTGCCGGAAGAGGTCGAGGATCGGGACAAGGATGCTGTCGCGAAGAGCGCGGAAGAGAACCTCGATCCGCCAAACGGAGTGATATCCTTTAGCCCGATAAGCGCGGTAAGCCTTGACCGCGCCGTCGTGCAGTTCGGATTCAGTGTCCGCGATTACCAATCCTTGCTGAAGGATTAGGGCGGCGAGCACGCGAACGGTGAACGCGCCACGGCTGAAGCCAAAAAGGTAGATCTTCGACTCATTCTGATGATCGTAGTTGCGGCAGATGAACTTGTAGGCGTCGAGAACGTTGCGTTTGAGCCCGAAACCGAAGGCCCCGCCCAGGATCGCCAAAGGAAGAAACGACGATGTGCCAACACCGTCGTCGTACTTTGCAGCCTGAGTGTTGCCCTGGAGATCTAGCGCCTGAAAAATCCGCCACACGTTCGTGCGCCAGACGCTCGAGGCGGCGTTACCGGTGCCGTCGGAAAGAATGACGATCGCGGGGCTGGCCATCGGAAGCGCCTCACTGAAAAGAGCTAAACGAAAGCTGTAACCTAACAGCCGTGCGCAGAAATTCAACCCTGGATAGCTGGTATAAAGATTTGCGTGCGCCGCAATGCCAGCGGACCATTTGCCCGGTCGAACTGGGTGCGACGCAGCTCCGCCGAGTGAACAGGGTTCGGAGGGGCGCTCCAGTTTAATGAACGATGATGGTGTCGACGGGGCGTCTTGCTAAACGTCGGACTCACATCGAAACCAAAAAGAGTTCGTTCCGACTGCTGAATGCGCGCGCCCAGTGCTCGCACTCCGAAATCCGAAAGGTGAACGTTAGTCCCAGCCACGGCTGCCGATGCGAAAGAACTACACGAAAGCTCAAGCCGCTCGTTCGCAAAACGCAGCCCTACACAAAGCGCATCGCAGCATTTGGGTAGAGCCCAAGCTACTGGCCGAGGCTCGTACTTTCGCTCGTCTGGTTGATGTAGCGCGGCCAAAGGATAGGCGGACATCCTTCGCCGCCTTCATTTACTAGAGCGCTTTCGCAGCGGGGCAGCGCGCATTCGGATTGAGGTCGCAGCCGGCGTGTGCAGCCTATCGCTTCCAACTCGCGTATACCCGCGCACTAGAACGCTATGAGCCGCGAGGCTGACCGGCACTGCAAAAAGCAGCCCCTTGATGCACAAAGCCTCCCGACCGCTATATCAAAACAGTCCGCTCGAAGGTGAGAAAACTCTGGCGAGCATCTGAAGGCGTCTTCGGCAATATGATCCGGCTCATCATCAAGTGGGGATGCGGCAACGGAGAGATAGGCCGGTTGCAACGAACCTGGCGAGAAGGCGGCGGCGTGACCACCGTTCCAGGTGAGTTCACCAAGAACGGACGCTCGCACGCAATTCCAAAGGTGCGGCCAAGCGCTCTTGCGACCTTGAGATTGATCACGAGCTTCAAGCGGCATGGGCTGGTCGACAGGCAGCCAACACGTAACCGGTGCAACTTGGAAGCCGGGTATCGGCTTCGCCAAGCGGTCACTGTGGAAATCTAGTCCTCTCTGGGGAAAACGGGCGATTAGCTCCGCAGCGTGTCTAACCGGGTACAGGCTCTGCCCGCCGCAAGTTCTACGCTCTCTCAAGAGGGAACAACAACAGTGACCGCGGACGATGCGGGTACCGACACTGTGCATGGGCTATTGCAGCAATCACTGATCCGTCCACGAAGGGGCCTGTTGCAGCTGGTTCGAGAGGAGCAAATCCTCGGTATGACTGTTCTTCCAACGTCTCGCACGGGGTGATCGGGTGACTAGGATGAAGTTCGCTTTCAACGCTGCAGCGGCGATGCCATTTCGTTCGTGCGAACTCTGTCTGCACTCAATGAAGTTTTTGGGAGAGCACGCCGGCTGCCGAATGTTCAGGTGTGATGAGTGCGCTCTCGTAAGCACTGAAGTTCTAGAGTCTCGGCCGTTTCCGCAGACAGAATTTGCGATAAAGAGACCGTCCATGTGGCGCTAATTGGCGCTTGCGTGGCTTCATGTGGCCGTGCAAGCTATCAGCTGCCGTTTCTGTTCGGCTACGTACTCGGCCGCCTCTTTCCTGCATTCGAGGCCGAAGCTGACCCAAGCTGCACCGAGACGAACGCGCCGTAACATCGCTGATCCAGACCGCAGAGGGTGCGGCCGCAGAGTGAGCGGGCTGCGCAACCGTGTGGCCTAGCTTCCTAACCAAAAGCGGCCCCGGCCCGCCGTGCACTTGAAGGGAGGAGGTTGAAGAGCCGGGGCCGCTTTCCGCTGGAGCGGACAGGCAGCGTGCCCTAGCTGCGCGCGGCTCGCATTAAAGCATGTAAATGGAGATGCGCTGCGCTGAAGAAGCTGCCTGGCCGACAGATGCAGGTTTAGAGAGCATCAGACCTTTTCGTTAGTCGCACGCGGCCGAAGAGATGCTCGCACTACTCGCTTCTGGCGAGGAGTGCGCCTTGCGAAAACAAGCGGTGGGCGCCGAGCGGGGGCATAGGTCGCCGGTTCAGGCGACAAAACCGTGCTTACGATTCAACTCACGGCGCGTGCTGCGGCTGTTCCCGACCAGACGCAATATTTAGGAAGCTGGGCCTCAGTTGCTGCTCGGCCTCACGCACTTGATCGGTCTGCGGGAAACCGGATTTGGATGATGGTTGCGGTCACCGCCGCTCGTGACCCGCTGCAGAAATGGCCTGACTTGGCCATCAGCCGCTGCGGTGAATTTTTCCCCCTCCCTGGCGGCTCGCCATTTGATATAAGATACCGGCCCGCAGTGAGTGGGTAACACCGCGCTTCGTCCGTGGACGTTTGGCTCCACTCGGAGGAGAGCATCATGGGACATCGCAAATCCAAGGGCGTGACGATTGATGCCAACTTGGTCGCCGGAAACGGATTGCTTGACCGACGCGTTTTCCTGGGCGGCGCCGCCATGGCAGCAGCAACCGGAGGCATTACCTTCCCGGACACGGCAGCGGGCGGTCCGTTGCCGGTTGAATCTTGGATGAAGACGCCGGGCGCGCCATTCGTCCCCTATGGGCAGCCGTCTGAATACGAAAATACGGTCGTGCGAACCTTCACGACGGTCCCGGGCACCACCGGCACCGGCGCGTCGCGAACACCTCATCATCTACTCAGTGGGATGATCACGCCGAACGGCCTGCATTTCGAACGCCACCACAGCGGAATTCCCGAGATCAACCCGGATGCCCACAGATTGGTCATCCACGGCCTGGTCAAGCGCTCACTCGTCTTCACGCTCGATGAGCTCACGCGTTATCCAATGGAGTCACGGATCGCCTTCATCGAATGCGGCGGCAACGGCCAACTGCTTTATCAGAAGGAGCCCGCGCAAGTCGGAGTTCAGCAGATGCAGGGTCAAGTCTCTTGCGCCGAGTGGACGGGTGTCAAGCTGGCGGCCCTGCTACAGGAAGCTGGCGTCGACCCGAAAGCGAAGTGGATTCTGGCGGAAGGTGCCGACGCCGCCGGCATGAGCCGCAGTCTGCCGCTCGCAGAGATCATGCAGGATGCATTGATTGCGTTGTACCAGAACGGCGAGCGCGTGCGGCCGGCGAATGGCTATCCCATGCGGCTGCTGCTCCCGGGATTCGAAGGCAACATGAACGTGAAATGGCTTCGGCGCATCAAGCTGACCGAAGGCCCAACAATGACCAAGGACGAGACGTCGAAATACACGATCACGATGCCTGACGGCAAATCGCTCCAATTCGTTTTTCCGCAGGAAGGCAAGTCGGTGATCACGCGTCCGTCGCCGGGACTCACGATGAAGGAACCGGGCGTCTATGAGATTACAGGGCTCGCCTGGTCGGGCTACGGCAAGATCGCCAAGGTCGAAATCTCAGCCGATGGCGGCAAGAGTTGGGCTCCCGCAGCTCTGCAGGAGCCGGTGCTGTCGAAGGCGTTGACGCGTTTCCGCATGGCGTGGCGCTGGAACGGCGGCCCCGCTGTCCTGCAAAGCCGCGCGACCGACGACATAGGCTACGTCCAGCCGACGCGCGAGAAGATGATCGCTGATCGTGGAAGCAGGACGATCTACCACTCCAATGCGGTCACGACGTGGGGCGTGTCCGAGAAGGGAGAGGTGAAGCATGTCTACGCATAACTCTGCTCTGGCTGCCGCTTGCGCCTTTGGTTTATTTTCATCTGCGGCGCTGGCCAACAGCCCGAACCTCGGGAAGGTCATAACTCCCGAGGAAGTCGCCCCGTGGGACATCAGCATAAGTCCTGACGGCGCCGGTCTGCCGCCCGGTAGCGGGACACCAAAGCAGGGTGAGGCCGTGTACGCGTCGAAGTGCCTCGCCTGTCACGGCGAAAAGGGAGCGGGCAAACCGAACGATGCGTTGGTGGGCGGGATCGGGTCGCTTGTCGGAGACAAACCTGCCGTGAAGACGGTCGGAAGCTTCTGGCCCTATGCCACAACAATTTTCGATTACGTTCGGCGGGCGATGCCTTACAACGAATCGAAAACGCTGACCAATGACGAACTCTACGCAGTGGCCGCCTATATCCTGCAGCTCAACGGCATCATCGGAGAGAACGAGACGATGAATGCCCGGACGCTGCCGAAGGTACGTATGCCTAATCGGGATGGCTTTGTGACATTCGTCCCGGCAAAGCCGAAGTAGGTGATCGCAGTAGTTCCTTCAATGCACCCACGGCGGTCCGCCATGAGGACGTATGCCGCCTTCGATGTCGTGGGATTCTGCCCGCAGATCTCGCTGCCGCAGTCGAGGTGATCGAGTGAGGCATTGCAGTCCGCGTGCGTCTCTTGCTGCGGCGCACGACCATTTCTGCATCTCGCGTCGGATTAGCCAGCTGCGGAGCCCTCTGATACTGCGATACGCCTATAACGAGAGGAACGCGCTTTCCAGCACAGGCTGGTGCCGCGGACAGCAGCAATACCAAGAAGTACGAACGAAAAAAAAGCGCAAGCGCCTTCTCCCATCAACCGCCTTGGAAAGCTATCAACACGTAAGTACGAGCCACAACCGGCGGATGCCCATCGCGGGACGCACAAGGCGGTGTGTGATTTTATCGCGTGGGGATCTGGTATCCGGTGGCAATTTCGTAGTTTCGAAACCACGTGTTTGAAAATGATGGAATCGCCAAAGCTGCCTGGGCGCCAAATACGTCAATAGCGCCTTCGTCAGTTGTGGGACACCGCCTGCGGCATTTGCGCCCGCCCTTAGAACAGCGCGCAAGCACGCCGGCTCTCTTCGGCCGCAGCGCAAGGACCGACGATGGTTATTGCTGTGCAGATTCGAGTTGCACTGGAGCCGACCGACGCGCCGCTGGTGCCGGTTTGCGGGCCGAGGCCGCTGCAGCGCGTGGCGCGGCCGCTGTGGTCGGATGGTTGCCCGCCTGAAAGGTTACATTCCCGGCAGCGTTGTCAGGCGCCTTATTATCAGGCGTGCTCGTGACAAGACGCGCCATTCGCTCCTGGCTTGCCTTCAACTCGTCGGCAACCTTGGCACTGCCGAGAGAGAGCTGCTGCTGGCTTGCCTTCAATTCCTCCTGGCTCGCCTTGAGCTGCTCGATCCCTTGCTGCACGCTTGTCAAATCGCTTGCCATCTTCTGGAGCAATTCGGTCAGCTCCGGAGGGAGCGTGGTCACCCCCGGCGCAGCACCCGCCGCTACGGCCTCAGCGACGGGTGCAGGTTGCAGCGATGCCGGTTGCGCCTGGGTCGACTGAATAGCCGCCGGGCTTGATTGCGTGGCAAGCACAGGCTCCGCTTGCGATGGCGATGGGGTGGCATCACGCTGCGGCTCGGCGATCATTTGCCTGGTCCTCTCGCCATGAGATGATTGCGAGACAAACGCTGCGGCGCAGATGCCCGCCCACAGCACCAGGCCGATCAGGCCTCGTACTGCTGGCCGGCGACGCGGCCGGCTGCGCACATCAACGCGCTCCAGCCTGGAAAGCTGCTCACTGGCGCGGGCAATCTGTTCATCCACGCTTCTGATCTTTGCCAAGGTATGCGCGAGCTCTTCGTCCATTCGCGCGGGCAGCGCATGATGCGGCTCTTCTTCTGTCGGGTTTGACACGAACTTCATTGGCGCTCCTACCCCAATGTCGCCCCGGACGGGGGCCGTCGCATCAGCTTAGCTGATCATCGCCAACGCGGTTTGTCCAAAGCAAGACGGTATCATGGAGACTGTGGGGCGGGGCGGTAAGCGGCGCTACGGCGCGGCGGCAATCCGCATCTACCTTGATCTATTTCTTCGCCCTCAGCCCGAGCTCGACCAACTGGATGCCCAACCTGAGGGCGCAGCTCCATCAGTTGGCGCTGAAGCATTCCAACTTGGAACATCTCGAACTTCCAGTTTATTCGCCTAAAGTCAAAAACAGGACCATTGGCGCGGCCACCAATGTTCCGGTTAAGAGCTTTCCATCATTTAGAGGACACTAATGACAGAAGGTGGCTGCGATCCGCGCCTGGCGCGTGGGGCGGCTCGGAAGCGGCGACCGATGATGGAATCGACCAGATGGCTGTGTGGGAGGGAAAAATGGTTGACCGCTAAACGGAGGCAGTCCTGACGGTTATTGCGGTATGTCTCATTGTGATCGCCGTGCGCGAAGTTGTGCCTATCCGGGCCAATGCACAGGGATACAGGAGCGGACCGGTACACGTCGCTATAACTGGATTTAGATGCGACTACGACAGCAGCCTACAGATCGCCAAAACTATGACGACCTCGCCCGGCGAGCCAAGTTGATCCGCACCCTCGCGCACCGGTGAGGGCCGGAAGCGCGCGCAGGCCAAAGGCGTCAAGTTCGGCCGCAAGCCGAAGCTGTCGGAATACCAGCGGCAGGAAGCGCTCAAGCGCCGTGCCGCCGGCGAGACCCTCGTCCCCCATCTGCCTCAAGGCAGCACGTTACCATACGTGTGACCGCGATGCCCGGAACACCCATCATTCAGGACCGCCCCGGCCGGGCCGGCATTCGGTGCGACTGCCATCCATGTCTTCGGATTAACAGAGTTACAATCTCATACCTTCACCCCTACATGTAAAGGAGAAAAAAGGAATATCATCGCGCCAGCCGTCGAACTGCGCGGATATCCATGATGGCCGGGAGCGATCTGCTCCACGCAAGGGCCGAAGACAGAAGCGCAAGACCAACCACTGCAAATCTGAACGAGGGCAACTGGATGATCTGGGATAGAGAGCTTAGCGAGGACGTTGTCGTACGAGCCTAACGCGGCCGAGACCTCTCATCTTGCTTCGCCTGATCGACAGGGAAGGCGGCGAAGATATCGGCGAGAGGCAGGTCGCACAGGGCCTCCACGAAGAGAAACTGTCCTTGCGGGTTGACCTCGAGGAACACGGGCTCATCGTCGTCGGTCAACTTCACGTCGAAGATCCCCATGACCAAACCGAGCTCGTGGAGGGTGTCGCGCAACCTTTGTTCGAGGTGCCTCTCGAGCGGGTAAGGACTGAAGGGCACATTGAGATCAAACCGCCAGTCGAGTGCCTCGGCCTCGATGAGCGCACCATCGCAGCGCGACGGAGATGCGCAGGTGGCGCGTGCCTGGGATGCACTCCTGGTAGATCGAGGCCGTCAGGGCCAGGGCTTCCTCGTTGTCGAGCAGCTCCTGGCTGACGACTGCTGTCGACGCCAGTTCGACGCCACGCGGCGTCGCGACGGGCTTGATGATCGCCCCCGGATGCGCCGCACAAAAGCGGCGAATGTGCACTGGATCTTGACTGACGAGCGTGGCTGGGATCCGGAGACCGGCGCGCTTTGCGGCATGTAGCTGCACCAGCTTGTTCTCCGCCAAGCGGGTGGCAAGAGGATGACTGACCCAGTGCCCTTGAAAGGCGTTCAGGAGTATGCCCTCGAGGACTCTCTCAGTGCCACGAA
Organism: Bradyrhizobium sp. PMVTL-01; assembly: GCF_051861855.1. Classification (NCBI taxonomy): domain Bacteria; kingdom Pseudomonadati; phylum Pseudomonadota; class Alphaproteobacteria; order Hyphomicrobiales; family Nitrobacteraceae; genus Bradyrhizobium; species Bradyrhizobium sp. PMVTL-01. The sequence goes on from NZ_CP193983.1 coordinate 694,264, forward strand.
AGATAGGCAGCTCATAGGCAGCGTCAGTGTGCTCGGGCAGCAACTGTTTCACGGTCGTGCGCCGGTACAGACTGCGCCCAGTCGGTAGAGCAGTAGTGCGACGGTCTTTCCATTGGCCTGTAGACGCCGCTGGCCGGAGCGGCGCAGGCCTTGATCATGTTAGAAACCGGCCGCGCAGGGCGCGCGCTGATCCTGCCGGAGTGATCCACCACGAATTCGCATTCATCTTCGCTGGATGACCACATGGCTCGCCCGGCTCTAATGGTGATCTTGATGTTCGCTTCGATCCTTGCTCTATCCACTGCCGTTGCGTCATCCGCGCCTGGCCTGTGGAGCCCGGCGGAGGACGATCGCCAAGTGCAGATCTCCGATGGCGCATCGAACGACCAGACCACGATGGCCATCGGCGCTGTGCGTGTCGTGCCCGCCGTTGACAGCAGCTGTCGACTAGGTGTCTCCTTGGCAACCTCTCAATCGACGATCGATTGGCTTTCGGTCGAGGGCGGGAACTGTTCCATAAGCGGGCGTGATCCCAAGGATCCCGGTCCCTCCAGAGCCAGTACGAGAAGGACCACGGACCGCGGCTGTACTTGATATGTTGCCTGCGTTACGACAGGTGCATTCTCCCAAGGGCAGATGTCATCGGGTGCTTCAAGGGCGGTATCTATCCAGCGTCGCCATCCCTGCTCGGCGCATACCGGTGGCAACTCGAACGTTAGCGGCTCCCAATAGGCATTGAGCATTCCGTGGAGCAGAAGGCGGTAGCGCAAGCTTCGCAGGGAAAATGCGATGGAGTGCGAGTGGTCGCTCCAATCCGGGTGTTTGAGTGCCACTCCGTGCCACTCTATCGACGCTCGGCGAAGCAGTTGATTGAGGCTGGGCGCCGTCATTTCGGCCACCACGTCACGGCGTTGGCGAAATCTGTTGAGCGCTTTGACGAATCGGTGGATGTCGCCATGCCGCTCCAGGAGGCTCCAGTCGAACCAGCTGATATCAGAGTCCTGGCAGTAGGCGTTATTGTTGCCCCTCTGGGTTCGGCGCACCTCGTCGCCCATGAGCAGCATCGGCGTGCCGGCCGATAACAGCTCCAGTGCGAAGAAGTTTTTGACCTGCCGGTTGCGCAGCGCCTCGACCGTTGGATCCTCGGTGGGCTCCTCCGCGCCGCAGTTCCAGCTCAGATTGTCGTCGCATCCGTCGCGGTCATTCTCACCATTGGCTTCGTTGTGCTTTCGGTCGTACGAGACGAGATCGTTGAGGGTGAAGCCGTCATGGCAGGTCACGAAATTGATGCTTTGCTCGGCCTCGCGCTCCTTGTGACCGTAAATGTCGGGGCTACCCAGGATCCGTGCGGCCACGCGCGATACTGAGCCGTTGTCGCCTTTCAGGAAACGTCGCACATCGTCGCGGAACCGGCCGTTCCACTCCTGCCACCGGTCTCCGATGAAGCTCCCGACCTGATAGAGGCCGGCCGCATCCCACGCCTCAGCAATAAGCTTGGTATCGGCCAGCAATGGATCCGACTCGATGTCCCAGAGAACGGGCGGGTTCGGCAGCAAGCGGCCCTCCTCGTCGCGCGAGAGGATCGAGGCCAGATCGAACCGGAATCCGTCCACATGCATATGGGACACCCAGTAGCGCAGGCTGTCCTGGATCAGCCGGCGCACGATCGACTGGTTGGCATTCAGCGTATTGCCGCAACCGGTGTAGTCGGCGTACCGAGACTTGTCCCTCTCGAGGATGTAATAGGTGTCGTTCGCCAGACCGCGATAGCACAGCGTTGGTCCTATCCGGCCACCTTCCGTTGTGTGATTGAACACAACATCCAGGATGACTTCGAGGCCCGCGCGGTGGAACGCCTTGACCATGTCCCTAAATTCGTCGAGGACGGCGAGCGAACTCTCCTGTGAGCTGTACGCCTGATGCGGTGCGAAGAAAGAGACGGGCGCATAGCCCCAGTAGTTCGTCTTGCCCGGCGGGCAGTCCTGCGCGTCGAACTGGAACACCGGCAGCAGTTCCACTGCGGTGACGCCCAGATCTTTGAGGTAGGGGATCTTTTCGATGACTCCAGCGTAGGTGCCGCGCTTCTCGGTCGCTACGCCTGAGCTGGGATGACGAGTAAATCCGCCCACATGGAGCTCGTAAATCACGGTCTCGACAAAAGGCCGCGCGAGCGGCAAATCACCTTGCCAATCGTACCGATTCGGGTCGGCTACGACGCTTTTCATCGCTACGGCAAGATTGTTGCCGGGACGCGCCGCAGCCGCGCGGTCGTATGCCTTGGGCACGGCAACGGCAAGCCCGTAAGGATCGAGCAGCACTTTCTCGGGGTCAAACCAAAGACCGCGGTCGGGATCGAGGGGCCCATGAGCCCGATAAGCATACACTTGGCCCGGCTGAAGATCCGGGACAAAGACATGCCAGTAATGATACGTGCGATGCTTATTGGCGCCGAGAGGGATTACTCGCGCGGCTTGCTTAGCATTCTCGTCGTCGAACAGGAGCAACTCGAGCAAAACCGCATGCTTCGAGAACACGCTGAAATTGACCCCATCCGGCAGGACCATCGCGCCGAGAGGAGCGCTCACACCCGATCTGATAACGCGGGTGCTCAGGGTCCGCATCATGTCCATCTTTCGTCAGGAACGATCGGTCTGACCTTCCAGATGTCGCGGCAATATTCCCGGATCGAACGGTCGGACGAGAAACGACCGGCTCGCGCACTGTTGAGAATGGACATGCGCGTCCAAGCATTCTGATCGGAATAGGCGTGACTGACGCGCTGCTGGCAATCCACATAAGCTTGATAGTCTGCCAGCAGCATATAGTCGTCGCGGGTCAGCAGCGAATCGACGAGCGGGTGGAAGAGCTCGCGATCACCGTTTGAAAAGAAGCCGGAACTGATGAGGTCGATCGCCTCGCGCAGCTCCGGATTTGATTCGTAGATTCTGCGCGGCGTGTAACCCTCAGCCTTCAGTCGTTCGACCTCCTCAGCCGTCAGGCCAAACGAGAAGAAATTCTCATGCCCAACCGCGTCGCGGATCTCGATATTGGCGCCGTCCAACGTTCCGATTGTCAATGCGCCGTTCATGGCGAATTTCATATTGCCTGTGCCGGACGCCTCCTTGCCTGTCGTGGAGATCTGTTCCGACAGATCTGCGGCAGGATACACGCGATGGCTATTTTTGACGTTGAAGTCCGGCAGGAATACCACCTTGAGAATCTGAGATACGAGTGGGTCCTGATTGACGGTGCCCGCGACGGAGTTGATCAGCTTGATGATCAGTTTGGCCATGCGGTATCCGGGAGCGGCCTTGCCGCCGAAGATGACCGTTCGGGGAGGTCCCGCAGTGCTGGAGTCACGCCTGAGCCTGTTGTAGAGAGTGACCAAGTATAAGAGGTTCAGGTGTTGCCGCTTGTATTCGTGCAGTCGCTTCACCTGGATGTCGAAGAGCGAGTTAGGATCTACGAGTATGCCGGTTTGCTCCTTGATGAGGCCCGCGAGAACCCGCTTATTATCGCTCTTGACGACTTGCCAATCTTTCTGGAAGTCAGTGTCCACGACCAGCCGCTCCAGCTGCGGGAGCTCGTGCTCCAAATCCGCTACCCACCGGTCGCCGATATGACGGGTGATCAGCGCACTCAATTTCGGATTGCTCAGCGCGATCCAGCGCCGCGGCGTCACTCCGTTGGTCACGTTGAGGAATTTCTCCGGCGACACGCGGTGGAAGTCGTGGAGGACCGTCCGCTTCAAGAGTTCGGTATGGAGGAGGGCGACTCCATTGATCGCATGACTCCCCACGCTCGCAAGGTGCGCCATGCGGATATGTTTATCTCCCGCTTCATCAATCAGCGAAAGCCGCCGGAGCAGCTGATCGTCGTTAGGATAACGCACCCGGAGATCGTCCAGGAAGCGGCGATTGATCTCATAGATAATCTCCAGATGGCGCGGTAACAGCTTGGCAAGCAACGGCAGCGGCCATCGCTCCAGCGCTTCGGCGAGTAGCGTGTGGTTAGTATAGGCGCAGGTCTGCTGCGTGATGGCCCAGGCCCGACCCCACTCCATCGCGTGCTCGTCCACGAGGATTCGCAGCAACTCCGCGACAGCAATGGAGGGATGCGTGTCATTCAACTGCGCGGCCCAGTACGAATGGAGCTCGTTGAGCGGCTTGCCGCGCAGCAGCAGCAATCGGATCATGTCCTGCAGCGAGCAGGACACGAAGAAGTACTGCTGTGCCAGCCGCAGCTGCTTGCCTGCTTCAGGCTCGTCGTTGGGATAAAGCACCTTGGAGATCGTTTCCGATATGACCTTCTCGTCCACGGCCCGATAGTAGTCGCCGACGTTGAATGCTTCGAAATCGAAGGATTCAGTGGCTTCGGCCTTCCACAGGCGCAACAGGTTCGTGGTGGGCACTCGGTAGCCCGGGATGGGGGTGTCGTAGGCGATGCCCTTGACCACCTTCTCGGGAAGCCAGCGCACGCGATATCGACCGGCCTCGTCGTGGTACGGCTCCGTGCGCCCTCCGAACTTCACTTCGAACGCGATTTCCGAACGCACGATCTCCCAAGGGTTGCCGAAGCGCAACCACTTATCCGTGACCTCGACCTGCCAGCCGTCCCGAATCACCTGATCGAAAATTCCGAACTCGTAGCGGATGCCGTAGCCGATCGCAGGAACGTTCAGGGTCGCCAGCGAGTCCATGTAGCACGCCGCCAGGCGGCCGAGACCGCCATTGCCTAACCCAGGCTCCTCCTCCTCCTCAAGGAGGCCCGACAGATCTTGCCCCACTCGCGACAGCGCCTCCTCTACGGCCTGCCAAATCCCGAGATTGATGAGGCCGTTGCCGAGATGCGGTCCTGTCAAGAACTCCGCCGAAAGATAGGCAACAACCTTGGCGTCCGTATTCGCTTCGGCGATCGATCCCACGGTGGCTACGTAGCGCTCCATCATGCGGTCGCGAACGGTGTAGGCGAGGGCCATGTACCAGTCGTTGCGCGTCGCGTCGCGTGGCAGTTTTCCCTGAAGGCAGTGCAGGTTTTCTATCAGGGCCGTGGCGATTGCATCCGCTCCAAGTCCGGTGCGAACGTTCGTGGAAGCGATCAAGCTGATTGCATTGGCTGGCGAATCATTCGCGATTGCAGGCCCCATGCGTCCTCCTCCTCAAGTGTTTGGTCATCGGAAGGTCATGCAACAGATCGTGGAAGGTTCGCCATGTGAGTTTGCCGAGTAGTCGCGCTGGCGCGCTGTCCAGCCGGCAAACAGGCATGGCGGCATAGGCGAAGCGACCTTGCCCAAGCGCCCACGTCGACGCTGCCCTCGGCGCGTGGGGATTTGCGCTTTCATCTGCAGAGCGGCTGCGCCAACACTCGATCGTCATTCGGGATCCGGTCCCCACCTCCCGCTGACTGTCCGCACAGCCAGCGGATTGTCTCGGGTCAGCTCAACTTCTTCGGTTTCATGGCGGATCACGAGGCGCTCGCCCTCACGCAACGCGTACTCCACCTTCTCCACACCGATTTCCACTTCCAGCAGTTGGCCGCGGTAGGTCACTGGAAAGCGAAGGACGGCATTGTCCTCGGGCGGACGGCGTGGCCAGAACGACAACGTGCCGTCGTCGTCGCGCATACCGCCGAACCCATAGGTAAGCATCATCCAGGTGCCGCCCATGGACGCGATATGACAGCCGTCCTTCACATTGCCCCCTACGTCCGCCAGGTCCATGAGCAGTGCCGCCATCCCGTAACGAAACGCCTTATCAAGATCGCCGACTTGTGCGGCGACGATCGCCTCGACGCATGAGGACAACGATGAGTCGCCGGTCGTCAATGAGTCATAGAAATCAAAATTGCGCTTCTTCTTCTCTGGAGAAAAAACGTCGCCCAACAAGAACATGGCCAAGATGACGTCCGCCTGCTTGATCACTTGCTTCCGGTAAATATTCAGAGGATGGTAAAATAGCAGTAGCGGATAATGGTCGGCTGGTGTCTTCCGGAAATCCCATGGCTCCTTGTCCAGAAAGTTGTCGTCCTCCGGAACAATCTTAAGCTTTTCATCATACGGCACATACATGTTCTCCGCCGCGTGCATCCATGCATTCGCCTCGGAGGGCTCTAAGGCCGTCTTTTGTACAAGGGCGTTGTATGCATTCGGTTCTGTCGCTCGCAGGGATTCGACAACCTCGGTTGCGAGCCGAAGGTTTTCGCGGGCCATCAAGTTCGTATATGCATTATTATTTACGACGGCGTTGTATTCATTGGGGCCAGTGACGCCGTTGATGCAGAACTGTCCTCCTTTTGCATCCGAGTAGAACCCCAGGTCCAGCCACAGGCGCGCCGTTTCCACGAGCATCTCGGCACCGAAGTCTCGCAGGAACTCTTCGTCGCCCGTCGCCTGCACATACTTGCGGAGCGCGTACATGATGTCCGCATTGATGTGGTACTGCGCGGTTCCGGCGGCGTAGTATGCCGATGCTTCTTCGCCGTTTATGGTGCGCCAGGGGAACATGGCTCCTCGATGGTCCATTTCCTTAGCGCGGGCTCGTGCTTGCGGCAGCATCTTGTAGCGAAAGGCCAAGAGATTCCTGGCGATCCGCGGGGAAGTGTAGGTCAGAAACGGCAGCAGGTAGATCTCGGTGTCCCAAAAGTAGTGCCCTTCGTAGGCTTGTCCGGTGAGGCCTTTCGCCGGTACGCCTGTGTCTTCCGCCCGCGCCGAGGCCTGCAGAATGTGAAAAAGGTTGAAGCGGATCGCTTGTTGGATCTCCACGGTGCTGCGCTTTGTTCGGTCCTCCCTGATATCCTTGATCCGCACATCGCTCCGGCGCCAAAAATCGTCCATGTATTGCTCTTGAGAGGCGAGCAGCTGCCGGAAGCCCTGGGTCACTACGCGATCCAATGTCCATTCAGCACGGCCGCAGAGCTCTTCGGCCGAAACCGTCTGCGAGGTGTGATAGACGAGGTATTTGGTCAGTTGGAGTGGACAGCCGGGCTGCGCGTCGATGGTGAACGCGACTTGACCGAAGTCAGCGGTGTGGACAACCCTGCAGGAATGCGGGCAAGAGCTCTCCAGCGCAGTGTCAGTCGCACATGTCAGCGTGAAGCGGCTGCTTTCGGTCGCATGGCACAGCACGATGCGGCGGTCTTTGGAGTAGCTCGCTCGCGGATGGAGTACCCGGCCCCGATGGGCTCTCGCCAATCGCGGGTCGCCCCCGCTGCCGCCCGCGCTTGTTTCATCATTAGTCGCCATCTCCGACGAGATCACGACAAAGGCTTGCGCGTTGAGGAGTGTCACACAATAGGAGATGGCGGCCACGTGCCGGTTAGCGAACGAGACCAAACGTCGGGATGTGATCGACACCTGTTTGCCGGCGGGAGTCTCCCAAAGGATCTCCCGGTCCAGCGTCCCGGACTTCATGTTGAGCCGCCGGTCGTATTTCAACAAATGCGCATTGGGCAACCAGAAGGGCTCGTCATCCACGAAGAGCTTGATGATCTTGCTATCGGTCACGTTGCAGATTGTCTGGGCAGTTTTGGCGAAACCGTAAGCCTCTTCGCCATAGACGATCGGGCGTGTTTCGTAGAACCCATTGATGAAGGTGCCATTCTCGGCGTTGGGCCCGCCTTCTTCCGGGCACCCGCGCATGCCGAGATATCCGTTGCCGAGCGCCGACATCGTTTCCAACTGGGCCAGGAATTCAGGGTGAAATGCTTTTTCGATGACGTTCCACTCATCGGCCGGATAATCATGGGATGGCGGCCTGAGGCGCTCATGGTGCAGCATCGGGCTATTCCTCCCACGTCAGCGCGAGGCGTTGCTCACTCGACCAGTTCGCCCAAGTCCTCGACCACCAGATGCGCGCCATGACGCTTCAGCTCCTCCGCATTCCCCTTGCGTGCCACGCCGATCACAAGCCCGAACTTCCCATTGAAGCCGGCCTCAACTCCGGAAATGGCATCCTCAATGACCACCGTCCGCATCGGGACAGAACCGAGCAGCTTTGCCGCTATCAAGAATGTATCCGGGGCCGGTTTTCCGGCAAGTCGCTGTGCTTGGATCACATTTCCGTCGACCCGCACCTTGAACAGGTCGTCTAACTTGGCCGCCCGCAGGACGGCATCGCAGCTTTGGCTGGAGGTGACGACGGCAATTTTGAACCCATCCCGGCGAAGTTGATGAATGAATTGCACGGTGCCGGCGTAGGGCTGAACGCCCACCTCCGCGATGGCGCGGTTCACCAGCTCGTTCTTGCGATTCCCGAGTCCATGCACGGTTTCGACTTCTGCAGGGTCGTCAGGGTTTCCCTCAGGGAGTTGGATACCGCGTGATCTCAAAAAGTCACGAACGCCGTCGAAACGGGGCTCTCCATCCACGTAGAGCCGGTAGTCCGTGGTGATATCAAAGGGGCGGAATGCCTCCCCGTTTTGTTCCGCACGCTTCCGAAGGTATTCGTCAAACATCTGCTTCCAACAGATCGCGTGGAGAGTGGCGGTGTTTGTTATTACACCATCGAGATCAAAAAGAACGGCGTCGTACCGTTCGCGGTTGACGCGCTTGCTCTCGGACCGCGGCATGAATCGCTCTCCTGTTACCCAGAACCCGAGTGCGCGACCGCCGTCCCTGCGATCTGGTCGTGGAGAGGTCCGTTCCAAATTCCTACAGCCGGTATTCTGCGGTAGTAGCCCAGCACACACAGAGTGCCCGTATTCAGCAGAAAGTGTTGACCGCCGGCCGAAGGCAGACCGATCCAGCGCGCCACGAACACGCGCAGGACGTGGCCGTGCGCAAACAGTACGGTATCACCGTCGACCGCGCGCGACCGTGCGATCACTCGGTCCACCCGCGCACCCACGTGCTCCGGCGTCTCACCACCCGGGGCATCCATCTCGAAAGATCAACCAGCCCGGCGCCTTCTCCTCGATCTGCTTGGGCGTGAGTCCCTCGTACTCGCCATAGTTCCACTCGACGAGGTCGGGGTCGATGACGGCCTTATCGCCCAAGCCCGCCAGTTCGCAGGTCTCTTGTGCTCGCTGCAATGGGCTGCAGAGAATCAGCGCAAACGCCTCGGCCGCGAGCACCGGCCGCATCCGCTTCGCAAGCAGGCAGCCATTCTCGGTCAACGGAATGTCCGTCGTACCCGTGTGCCGGCCACTGCGGCTCCAGGCCGTCTCCCCGTGCCTGATTGCAAACACTTTCACGTTCTCCTCCCGCCCGCAGGGTCACACGTTATCAGCCGCTGTCGAATGAACCGCCGCGGAAGCCGCCTCCTGTCCCCACTTCCAGCCGGTGATCTCTGGCATATCGTCCCCGGATCGGGCGATGTACTCCTTGTGATCGATGAGCTTGTCTCGGATCGCCTGCTTGGCGTAAGCGGCCTGCGGTCCGAGCTTCGGCACGCGGTCGATCACATCGCTCACGAGGTGGAAGCGATCGAGATCGTTCAGCACGCACATGTCGAACGGCGTCGTGGTGGTGCCCTCTTCCTTGTAGCCGCGCACGTGAATATTCCGGTGGTTCGTGCGCCGGTAGGTCAGCCGGTGTATCAGCCACGGGTAGCCATGGAACGCAAAGATAATAGGCTTGTCGACGCTGAACAGCGCATCGAAATCGCGATCCGGCAGGCCGTGCGGGTGCTCGGTCGATGGCTGCAGCGTCATCAGATTGACGACATTAATGACGCGGACCTTCAGCCCGGGCGCGTGCCTTCGAAGGAGGTCGACGGCGGCCAGCGTCTCCAGCGTCGGCACATCGCCGCAGCACGCCATCACGACATCGGGCTCGTCCCCCTGGTCGTTGCTGGCCCACTGCCAGATGCCAAGGCCTGCCTCGCAGTGCTTGACCGCCTCGTCCATCGTCAACCATTGAGGAGCGGGCTGCTTGCCCGCGACGACGACGTTGACGTAGTTCCGGCTGCGCAGGCAATGGTCAGTGACCGAGAGCAAGCAGTTGGCATCCGGCGGCAGATAGACGCGGATGACTTCGGCTTTCTTGTTGACAACGTGGTCGATGAATCCCGGGTCCTGGTGGCTGAAGCCGTTGTGGTCCTGTCGCCAGACATGGCTCGACAAGAGATAGTTCAGCGAGCCGATCGGTCGCCGCCAGGGAATTTGGTTGCACACCTTGAGCCACTTGGCGTGCTGATTGAACATCGAACCGATGATGTGGATGAACGCCTCATAACAAGAGAAAAACCCGTGCCGGCCGGTCAGGAGATAGCCCTCGAGCCAACCCTGGCATTGATGCTCGCTGAGCATCTCCATGATCCGCCCGCCGGGGGCCAGGTGATCATCCCAGGGATGGGTTTCCGCGACCCAGGCACGATTAGTGACCTCAAGGACATCCTGCCAGCGATTCGAGTTATTCTCGTCGGGACTGAAAAGGCGGAAATTTCGTTGCTCCATGTTCAGCTTCATCACGTCGCGTAAGAATCGGCCCATCACCCGCGTGGACTCGCTCGTAACGGCGCCGGGTGCGGTCACCTCGACAGCGTAATCGCGGAAGTTCGGCAGCCGCAGTTCACGGAGAAGCAAGCCTCCATTGGTGTGCGGGTTGGCGCTCATACGGCGGGTGCCTTGAGGGGCGATGTCGGCCAACTCGGGTCGGAGGCGGCCACTATCATCGAAGAGCTCCGCAGGTCGGTAGCTCTTCATCCATTGCTCGAGAATGCGCACATGAGCCGCGTTCTCGTGCATCTCGCCCATCGGCACCTGGTGCGAGCGCCAGTAGTCCTCGGTGCGCTTGCCGTCGATTTCTTTCGGACACGTCCAGCCCTTGGGTGTGCGAAGCACGATCATGGGCCAGCGGGGGCGCTCGTCGAAACCCTTTCGACTTGCGTCCGATTTGATGCGCTGAATTTCGCCTATGACCCCGTCTAGAGTGGCAGCCATCAGCTCATGCATTTTTTCCGGTTCATGCCCCTCAACGAAATACGGCGTGTAGCCATAGCCGCGGAACAGGTGATCCAGCTCCTCATGGCTGATGCGGGCGAGAATGCAGGGATTGGCAATCTTGTACCCGTTCAGGTGGAGGATCGGCAAAACCACCCCGTCGGTCGCCGGGTCCAAGAATTTGTTGGAATGCCAGCTCGTTGACAGCGGTCCAGTCTCCGCTTCGCCGTCGCCGACCACGCAGGCAACCACCAAATCGGGGTTGTCGAAGGCCGCCCCGTAGGCATGCGAGAGCGAGTAGCCGAGTTCGCCGCCTTCGTGAATTGAACCGGGAGTCTCCGGAGCAACGTGGCTCGGAATGCCGCCAGGAAAGGAAAATTGCGTGAACAGGCGCTTCATGCCCTCTTCATCGGGAGAGATGTTCGGATAGACCTCGCTGTAAGTCCCCTCGAGGTAGGCGTTCGCGACCAGACCGGGTCCACCATGCCCGGGACCGGCGACGTAGATCATATTGAGGTCGTGCTTCTTGATAGCCCGGTTCAGATGAACGTAGATGAAGTTCAAGCCTGGCGTCGTTCCCCAGTGGCCGAGGAGCCGCGGCTTGATGTGCTCCTTGGTGAGCGATTGCTTCAGCAGCGGGTTATCATAGAGATAGATCTGGCCGATCGACAGGTAGTTGGCCGCCCGCCAGTACGCATCGACCAACGCCCGCTCTTTGTCAGATAGCGCGTTTGCCATCGTTGCCTCCTAATCCAGTGTCACTGAACTGTCGCTGTTCCTCGAAAGGCTGCGTTGGGAGACTGATTAGCTCTTCTTGGCGCGTCCTAGCTCTTCGCGTTCTTGTCGCTGAGCAGAGCGAGATGGAACGCGGTCAGAGCGGTGGTGACCCATGGACAGTTTGAAGTTGAGCGTGAGCCATGCCATGGTTTCCTCTACTGGCGCTAGCTAACCGTTCCGGCGAGCGCAATCTCGCTCGGCACTTCACCGCAACGCTTCGCCGCGACGGCGGACGCGAGATACCGCATCGGAATCGGCATCCTCACCCGAGACGGGCAAGACGGGCACGATACTGCCCGCGCCCTTTAAACGCTTAGACGCGCTTCGGCGATCGTCGTTGATATGGATCAAGACACCGCTTCCAATTTCATCATGCTTTGTCCGTCAGGACAATTCTGAAGTTAGGTGTAACCCTACGCAGAAATGGGCTTCGAACTCACGGAGATGGGCAAATGGCTACGCAAAGCAATATCCACTTCTTTACAAATTGGGCAAAGGAGCGCCTCGATGAAATGGAAGCCGCAGTGACATCGCTTGAAGGCAAACTCGCGGAGGTGAAGTCCAATGTCCGTGATAAGGCCGACAAGGTTCTGGCTGATTTGCGCAAGCAGCGCGATGACTTCCAGGACACCGTTAGGAAGCAATCGGATTTTAACGAAGCCACTTGGCTCCTCGCAAAAGCAAAGTTGGAGTTGGACTGGAAGTTGTTTGAGGCTGAGCTCAAGAAATATGTCGAAAGCTTCGGAGAAAAAGCCGAGCATCAGCAGGCGACATTCAAGGTTCAAGCCGACGCCCAATTGAAAGCATGGCGAGAAGCGGCCAACAAGCTCGGCATAGATGCCAAAAACTTCGCTGCTGAGCGCCGTGACGAAATCGACGCCGCGGTGGATCGTATGAACGCCGATGCCACCGAGGCGGAGAGAAAACTCCAAGGATTGAGCCGGGCGGGAAGCCAGTCATGGTCCGCACTTATGGCTGCCCTGGCGGAAACGCGCGCCGCCTTCGATCGCGCCAACCAAGCAGCGCTGGACGCATTCAAGCGAGCTGCTTGATTGAAGGAGTTGCTAGCCTGCTTCGAACTGATGGTACGCACTTCACGTTGATCTGAGATTCGTCATAGAGGCTTCGCGCTAGTTTGTGGCGTAGCAGTTCTCCGTTTTGTGCACTCCAAAGGCATGTCAGACAAACTAAGAAAACTGCGCATCTATACCGAGGGAGGCCCGTTGATTGCGCTAGCCATCGCGGTGGGGATGTTGTTCGGCATTGTTGGCTCCAGCTCCGCGCCGTTCTTCAACTTCGGCGGAGTTCAACAGCGGCCGCAGCCGTAACACGGTGGCGGCGGGTTTGGCGGCGGCTGGTTTGGCAACGACACGTTCGAGCCGTTTCAGCAGCACGCCCCCCAGCCTCGCGCTACATTCTTGTGCTCGTGACGCCATGGCAGACTGGCTCGCCTATGGACTTGAAGACGCCTATGCAGATCAGCCTGACATGGGCGTGACCCGCAGACATAAGACCGTCTCTGGCCTGATCAAATA